>CAVYQA010000018.1:0-16600 GCA_963770495.1 Chitinophagales bacterium
TTTCCTTTTCATCTCTTATCTCATGCGCTGATAAAATTATCAGGATCGTATCAGCATAGTTATCCAATAATGGTAAACTATTGGTATTGATTGTCTTGGTGCTTGGGTAGGGAGTATAAGCTTGTCGCGCTCGCTTTATAGAAGGTTCTGTGTGTTTTGAAGGATTATAAAAATCAAAAACATGTAATTCTGAATCCGGATACTTTGCGTGTATAATGGCGCTCGTTTCATCAAATCCGGCATTAATATTTATAATAGTAAAGCCCGAATCATTATTTAATTCTATTAACCAGTTAAGAGAATATAAGTTTGAGAGATCGTAAACATAAAATGAAACAAGTAATGAAATCAAAATACCACCAATTGCTAATAAACACAGAATATTAATATAAATATTATAGTGCGTATTTGTAAATTTATTTAAAATAAAAAGGAGAGCAACAATGCTTATTGACAGGATATAAAATTGCCAATTGAATCTAACAATATTCCCTACACCTTGAAAAGGTTTTCTTATGCGTTCCATTTTTCTGTTTTCCCTTTTCTCCAATAATAGGGAACATTTTCAATAACAAAAGCATTTGCCAATTGAACTCCTTTAATACCTAATGAATGAAGAAAAGGTATTTCATAGCTTATAATTCTTACCGGATCAGGATGCCAGTTTTGCCTGACACCTTCTACAATCAAAACATTTTTTGTTTTGGAGGTATACGTAAATGTAAAAGGTAACGGGCCTGCAAATTTTCTGGCTTCTTGCCAATTATTAAACGGCGAGTTTTTAGGTAATGAAATTTCTTCAGTATCAATTTCAATTATTACTTCAAACCTCGAATGTTCTGATCTTATGTTAATAGTCTTATCGTATATTGATTGATTAATATCAACGGTGGTATAATTATAGTGAGTAAACAAGTTCCCAAAAAATTCCATTTTCTTTTTATTTGTTTCAGACTTTAAAATATATAAACCTCTCAATCTTTTACCTGAAATAGTTGAATACCTGACAAAAACTCTATAGCCTATTAAAAAGAAATCATTTCCAAAAATCTTAGGAAATCCCTTAGGCCTTAGCTTCTTTGTTTGCACCATGGCAACTGCAATAAAAGCCAAGCTGTTATTAAAGGTTTCTAATGCCAAACATTCAGGTATTAAATGTTGTAGTTGTTCCTTAGGCGCTGAAAAAGTTAAAACCACTGATCTTTCAAAAAAGGCTTCTACAGCAAAAGGATGATTTTTTAAAAATGAAAACATAATTAAGTCTGCTGAGCAGTTGTTCTATTTAGCACAAATTCATTGTAATAAATTACAATTATAAATATAAGAGCAATTATAGAATTTATCCTCCCGAATAATAACAAGTCAGATGCAAGAACAAATTCAATGCAGTTCATAGCAGCCACAACAATTATTTGAGCAAAGGCACAAAAACGGGGTTTTACCGAGCTTAATATCCATATTGCCATGCAAACCTCTAATGCACCGATAATTTTAGTGAATAATCCGGCATGATCATTTCCTAATATTCTTGCTACTATTAGTTGATGCCTGGGAACTAAATTTAATAACTTACAGAACAATCCATTTACAATCCAAACCGTTGCTATGAGATAAATGAGAATCCTATGAATTATTTTCTTGTTCATTAGCATTTCAAACAATCATTTTCTTCATCTACCTTGTCCTCATACGGACAATGCCTGCACCCGTTTTTACAACAGTAACCTCTCTTTAAATGATAGGCAGCAGTAAATACCAGTAAGCCGTTTTCATCAATGTAGTAATCAATGTTTTCAATTAATTGATTGCCGTTTTCCAAAGGTTTGTCCGTTGAATTTTCATTAGCCATAGTGTGATTAGATAGGTAAAATTAAAAATTAAAGAGTGCTTTAAGAAGCTACTCATAAGATTGCTTAGCTATCGCTCGCAATAACGGTGCTACAAGGGGATATTTTCCGTTCCGCCAAAGGCGGGACGGACTAGCCCCACATTTCACGGTCATTGCGAGGAGGAACGACGAAGCAATCTCATGAACTCCTATAAAGAATAATTTATAGTGAGTAATCTCATGATATTTATTACCCATTTTGTCTCGTCCTGAAAAAAGTTTACGGTTTGTCCCAAAAAATCCTGATACAAGTTTACAATTGTAAATAAATCCTGAATAAGGTTTACAATTATAGTAAACATAGTTTTAAGTCATAGCCACCTCCTTTTGTTTTTTCAAGTGATAATAGTTTTTCCATTGCCGTTTAAGTGGACCACATAAGGTATGTGCTTCAGATGGAGTGAGCATATTTATACTGGAATGTGGTCTTTGATGGTTATACAAAGTAATAGCTACGGCAACAGCGTGTTGTGCCTGGTCAAAACAGGTAAAGCAGGTTTGTAATAACTCTTCTTTAAGAATACCATTAACCCGTTCAGCTAAAGCATTTTCCAGCGGGTCGCCACTTTGAGTCATACTGATTTTAACTCCGTTCTTTTCTAATAACTCAACATACTCTGTGCTACAGTATTGCGAGCCACGATCAGAGTGATGGATTAAGTCGGTTCTGTTGGGATTAGCTTCTAAGGCTTGTTCAAGAGCACGAATACATCCCTTGGCTGTTGCATCAGCAGATAAATAAAATCCTACAATCTTTCTTGAGTAAGCGTCTGTAATCAGGCTCAAATAACTAAATGCACTTTCCATGCAGATATAAGTAATATCACATACCCACAGTTGATTAGCTGCTCCTGCAACAAAACCTTCTATCAGGTTAGGATACTTACGAAACGGGTGACGTGAAAAGGTGGTTTGAGGTTTTTTCCTCTTTCTTTTTCGCACCAATAGACCATTGCTGCGCAGCAAATTAAAAAAGACATCTCGCCCCATGGCAATAGCTTGCTGCTGCATAAACCCCTCAAGTTTATGCAGCAGTTTGCGCCCTCCCAACCGCTTCTGATACTTACGTATGTACATGACCTGCTGTAATATCAGTTCCTCTTTAAGAGCCACTTTGCTGCTGTTGTGCATCTGTTTATAATACGCTTGCCGCGAATAGCCAAGCAGTGAACAAAGGTGTGACAAGCTTCTTTTTCCACCTCGTTCTACGCTCATGACTGCTTGGCTCCAGGTTTTTTTCGAATGTCAATGCCCAACTCCTCTTTAGCCGTTTTCATCATGGCTTTAAGTAGTTGATTTTCCAGACGTGAGTCCTGTAACTGTGCTTTCAATTGGTTGACCTCTTGAAGCAACCCCTGTTGAACAGCCGAGCGCCCTGTTACTTTTTTGCCCTTGTAGCTGGCTACCCAGTTATGAACGCTTTGGCGGGGAACTCCATATTTTAAGGCTAATTTCCGATAGGTTACTCCTCCCGATAAATATTCGGTTATTACTGCTTCTTTTAGTTGTTTTTCTGTTTTCATTTGTCCCAAATTTAGTGTAAACCTATTTCAGGACAAGACATTTTCTCAAAACACCTTTATAACACCAGTGTAATTCAGCAACTTATAAAATTCTTGTCCCAACTTATTTAACGGTATTAATTCAACAACTAATTTTGTATTATGCTTTTAATTCATCTTCTAAAAATATTATTCTGGATTCTGATAATCAGGCATTCTATCCGGTGGGTGAGCTATCACATTCACCACAATAAAAAAGCAAGAGTCTTTCACGGTAATTGCAGAATGCCTTTTGACGTGGAGTTTGCCCTCCTATATGGACTAAAACAAAAAACAAAAATTCGTTATAAAGATTTATCCTATCGTAAAAATATGGTAGAATGGATGTGCATTCTTAATAGTTTGTATCCGCCCGACAAGTTAAATTTCACACTTCAATCACACCCAAACCCACACCTTGTCATCCCTAAATCCCCTAAAGGGGACTTTAGCTTAGAGTTGTCTGCCATTGGGAACCGGAAACGGAAACCGTTTCCTCAATTCAAAACCGGAAACAATAATTTTATACGAGTTAAAAAAATACACAATGTAATTACGGCGGAGCCCTGTGCCAAAAATAACAATGTTGTTTCATCATTTTTAATCAACACAAAAATCATCAAAACAAACAATTTAAAAATTCTCAAAAACATCGTTCCATCCCCCAAGCAAATTTTTGCATGCACATGAGAAATTTTTACGGTTTGGTTTCACTTTTATTTTCTTTCTGCCACCGTGCAGTGCAAAAGAAAACTTTTGACTTTTAACCTTTGACTTTTAATTTATTGGCACATCGGCATATTGGCACATCAATTCCATCTCACATCTCAAATCACAGCCTGTCAAGTATAGCCTTGCAACAAATTTAATATCAACAAGTTACAACTTTACAACCCTCGCTCTGTGTCAAGTTCCGCTTACTCTGGTAACTTTTTAAAATTCAGCAATTTTATTTAAAAAATGGCAAAAAAAGTGATATAACGAAGCAATTAACGGTTAACTTTTTACAATTAACTGCCTCTTAACTTAAAAACTATCTTTGCAGAAATTTGCTCTCAATTTAAATACAAAAAATATGATAACGCCTGAATCCGTTACCGACCGTTTCATTCGCTACGTAAAAATTGACACCCAATCCGACCCTGAATCACAAACCATACCCTCAACAGAAAAACAAAAGAATCTCGGAAAGGTTTTGTTGGAAGAACTAAAAGCAATGGGAATTGTTGATGCTGAATTGGATGAATATGGGTATGTGTATGCTACTATTCCCTCCAACACCGGAAATAATGTGCCTGTTATTTGTTTCTGCTCTCACATGGATACCTCGCCTGATTGTTCGGGTACCAATGTGAATCCAGTTATTCATAAAAATTACAATGGTGGCAGCATACAATTGCCCAACGACAAAACACAGGTGCTTGCTCCAACATCCCACCCCGATTTGCTGAACCAGCATGGTAATGATATTATCACCGCAGATGGCACCACGTTGCTTGGCGCAGATAACAAAGCGGGTTTGGCTGAAATTATGGCTGCTGCCGAATACCTGGTTTATCATCCTGAAATTAAACACGGCGCCATCCGCGTCCTATTCACACCCGATGAAGAAATAGGTCGCGGCGTAGATAAGGTTAATATGACAAAACTTGGCGCACAATATGGTTACACCATGGACGGCGAATCGCTGGGGCATATTGAAGCAGAAAATTTTTCTGCCGATTCGGTTATTATTATAATAAACGGCGTAAGTGCACACCCCGGTTTTGCTAAAGGCAAAATGGAGAGCGCCATTAAAATAGCATCGGCAATTATTGACGATTTGCCCGCGAATAAATTATCTCCCGAATCCACCTCTGGCAAAGAAGGGTTTATACATCCCACCTCTATAAGCGGTTCTATCGAGCAGGTAACGCTTAAATTCATTATCCGCGATTTTGTTACTGAAGGGCTTAAAGACAAAGAAGAATTGCTGAAAGAAATTACGGAAAATGTGATTAAAGATTTCCCGCGCTCCACATTCGATTTTAAAGTGACCGAGCAATACCGCAATATGAAAGTTATCCTTGACCAGCACCCGCAAGTTGCAAAGTATGCAGAAGAAGCAGTTCGCCGCGCAGGTATAACTCCTCATTACGAAAGTATAAGAGGAGGAACTGACGGCGCGCGATTGTCATTTATGGGATTACCATGCCCTAATATTTTTGCCGGTGAATATGCCTTTCACGGCAAACAGGAATGGGTGAGTGTGCAGGATATGCAAAAGGCGGCAGAAACCATCGTGCATCTTTGCGCTATATGGGAAGAGAAAAGCGCTTAACAATTATGATTGGGGAGATCCAAGTAATCCGGTTATCTTAGACAGGCGAATAACTTCCATAATCCAAAGGACAAACAATAAGGGCAGAACAACCACAGACATTTTGTTATAATATAATGCCCCATTCAAATCGAAATGGATAAGGTGTTGAACAGCCCGTGTTATTCCACAGGCGGGGCAGGTTTTGTGGAATAATAATACTGATAAGCATAAAGATTGACCTTTATCAAAATAATTGGCGGGCAGTATTAATAACACTAAAGGTATTAGTACTACGCCGCCAAGATATGCTATGGTTAAATAGCGTTTCATATTTCAATGAAAAATTCTAGCAATAATCGCCGTCTTTTGGATTTAGGTCTTTAATCAAAATTCTAATGAAGTCAATCAACGCCCACACTCCGCAACCACCACCTGTTAAAAGTTGCACAATACCCTGCCAGGTATAACCTAAATAAAAACGATGTATACCAAGTCCGCCAAGAAAAAAACATAATAAAACAGCAGCAATCCAACTTTTACAACCGCCACCATAAGTTGCTTTATCTTTCTTAGTGTCATTAATATGTTTAGCAGTAGCCATGGCACCACCAAGCGTTATATAAGCAAGAAGTCCCAGTAATATCATCTTTGTTTTATTGCCTTTTGGTTTAGCGCTTCTGACCTTGGTTGCTGGGGCTTTGATTTCGGCTACTTTAGCAGTTGATTGTACATTTTGTGGTACTTCAATTACATCCTTATCTACCGGTAAAGACAGTGTTTGGATTTTATTTTGAGAGGTGGATGATATTACTACCTCATTGCATGAAGAAGATGTTGTGACTGTGGGTTGTGATGTTTCAGTTTTCGTTGTAAATAAACGAGTCCGTGAAGAAGCTACAACCACATCATTGGCTTGTCTTTTAATAGGATTAATCTTTTTAGGGGTTGCTTTTACAAGTCTTAATCCTTTCATCTTTACATCTATGCTCGAAAGTCTGGTTGTTGAACTACAACCCATTATAAAAATGGTAACGATAAGAAATGCTGCAAGAGATAATAATTGTCTGTGTAATCGTTTAGTAGAGTTTTTCATAGAATTCATGGTTTTTTTGGTTAAAAGTTGTGTAAATATATACTTATTATTAGGAATTCAGAAATTATTAAATAGTCATGATTTAACATAGATACAGAGCATAGGGGTTGATAATGTATATATGATTTTCTTTAATACACCCTGATGAATATTTTTCATTTTTTTAACAAAATATTTTATCGTAATTTTAGTTTTAGAATTATGAAATATTTCATTTCTATAGTTATTATCGGGCTTCTTTTCTTCGGGTGCGAAAAGCCGCCTACCTATTCTAATGTGCCTATAATAACATCTGTATCAATAACTCCAACCCTTATAAGGTCTTTTACAGATTCTAACGCTGATGCGCAAAATCTGCCTGATACATTGCAGGTTCAGGTTGGTTTCACAGATGGTAATGGAGCTATTGGAATTCTGGCTGGCGATACTACTAATGTTATTGACGCTTATTTGGTAGATAGCCGCACTACACCAAGCGGTCAACATACCATTGATTCATTCAGTATTCCCTATATAACCCCTAATGGAAATGTTAAAGCCATTTCCGGAACCATTAGTTTTACCGTTTATGATATAATAGGCAATAACACTACATGGGATACATTACATTACACGGTTACAATAGTTGACCGTAATGGCAATGTGAGCAATGCTAAGTCAACCCCTAACATTTATCTTAAAGATAATTAAATGGTATTTCTAATATACTAATGTAATTCATTCCCCTCGGAACGCCCTTTAATGTTCCCTTCATTCCATTTTTTATCTATAAGCTGCAATTCTTTTTGTTCGTTGTCATTTGGTATGGTGTCTTTGAGGTGAGAGAGGTCGGGTTGACCTGCATTCACCCATGCTGTAAACCAAAAACTCCCCACATCTAAAATAGATTCGCGCAAACGCCGCTCTATCATACCATGCAAGCGGTAGGAGTAAGCTTTTGCATATTGCTCTGAATACGTTTTGGTCGGTTTGGAATGGTTTTTTGTCATATCATATTTTTTATCGGCAGGGAATTGTTTGCTCAGTTGTTTTTCAATGGAAAGAACAGAATCTACCTCCAAAGCGCTTTCCAGCACCACTTCCCATATTCGTTTGGATGGATTTTTAAGGTATTGTGCCTTTCCAACATAAAAATTGTAGTTGTCTCCAAACAGTTCAGGTATCCGCGATTCCCAAAGCGCATGAATGCCTTCCTGGTGGGTAAATTGCCCGTTATAATTACTTGAGCAATGAAGGGGCACATGCGCATCTGCAATATAATGCCCGAGGTCAGCCGAATAATGCAGAATGAGATAACCATCCTTATCTTTAAAAGCAGTGGTTAATTTATCTAGCATCAATAACACATACCAGGGCACAACACCGTATTTTTTTAAGGTATCTTCCGAATATTTAGCCACGGCATCTTCCCAATAACGGGGCAGATTGGGAAAAGGATATTTACCATAATGATCAATATCAATAAAATGATGAGGTGCCTCAGTGGAATCTACATAGCGCCGCTTATCAGGGTCAACAGAGTGGTCAGTTATAAATTCGATATTGTTTTTGTACAACGTAAGCATAGGTTGAGGCAGGGTATATACTGCCATTTTATTTATATGCTCATGTGCCCAAAACCCCCAGCCAAAAACTATTTGCAGTTGATATAAAATCAAAAACAGAGCGATGGCAATAACTGCCGATTTTATTTTATGCTGTTGAAAAAATGATTTCACGTATATAATTTAAAAGCTATGTAATTCTACTGATGGTGTTTAGTGTGTTCTTCTTTAAGTTCGGTCACGCCGCCTGATACAACAAATTTCATGGCATCGGCAGAATGCCAGTCATCAATTTTAGAAACACTGTCGCTTGGTACAATAAAAAGCTCACCCGTGAATGCAAAGGAGAATGGAAAATACACAGCCACGCTGCCTTTAATACCTACAAGTGAGAGATCATTTTTCGTAACAAAACCGATTTTGCGAATGCCATTGGCTTTGTCAATTATTACGAGCACCGGATATGAAAATGCCTTTTTCTTATCAACAAACGTGGATAATAAATCCTTTATTGAAGTATAAATTAATTTGGTAATAGGTGTTTTACTGATAGTTGATTCTATTAAATCTTCTAATTGCCGGAATAAAAAATTAGAACTGATATAACCTACGACGGTTACTGTTGCCAGAATAATAACCAGCCCTAACCCGGGTATTTTTGTAGGCAGAATATTATTAAGGCTGTTAATTACAAAGTACACAGCGTAAATGGTTACAGCAATGGGTGCAACTACTAAAACGCCCCGCAGGAAATAACCCAGCAGGAGGCGCGGAAGAGAATATTTCTTTGTCATATCATAAAATTTAAAACTGTTGAAGTTCAACCAGCTTGGTGTATAAGCCGTTCTTAGCCAGCAATTGGAGGTGATTACCCTGCTCTACAATTTTACCGTTTTGCAACACCAATATGAAGTCGGCATTTTGAATAGTGGATAAACGATGTGCAATAACGATAGAAGTTCTGTTTTTCATAAGATTATACAAAGCATCCTGCACCAGTTTCTCCGATTCTGTATCTAATGACGATGTAGCTTCATCCAAAATAAGAATAGGAGGGTTTTTAAAAACCGCTCTTGCAATAGTAAGCCGTTGTCTTTCCCCCCCGCTTAACTTGCTGCCACGGTCGCCGATAATAGTGTCATAACCGTGTTCCATTTTTATCACATAGTCATGAGCATTGGCAACTTTAGCTGCGGCTATCACATCATCTTTTGTCGCATTAGGCATTCCAAAAGCAATATTGTTAAAAACGGTGTCATTAAATAGTATCGGTTCTTGGGTTACAATGCCCATCAGTTGCCGCAAATCGTGCAGCTTTAAATTTTTAGTGTTTATGTCATCCAGTAAAATCTCTCCTCCTATAGGGTCGTAGAAACGCGGCAATAAATCTACAAACGTGGATTTGCCGGCGCCTGATGGGCCAACAATGGCAATCGTTTGTCCTTTTTCAATTTTAACGGAAACATCTTTCAATACAGGCTCTTTCTGGTAAGCAAATACTATTGATTTATATTCGATGCTGTTATTAAATGAGCTAACCGATTTTGCATCAGGTAATTCTATAATAGTATTTTCAGCATCCAGTATTTTAAGAATACGTTCTGCCGATGCCATTCCTTTTTGAATATTGTAAAAAGATGTGCTGAACGATTTTGCAGGGTTTATTATCTGCGCGAAGGCGAGAATAAAGCCAATGAATGCAGCAGGACCTAATCCGCCATGATTAGCTATTACCAGCTTTCCCCCAAACCAAAGTACAACGGCTACAACAGTAACCGCTAAAAACTCCGACAGAGGAGATGACAGATCCCGGCGTCGTAGCATTCCGTTGGCAAGATGTTCATAATCCGTTACTTCTTTATCAAAACGGTTGCCCAAATATTTTCCCGCATTAAATCCTTTTACTATTCTTTGCCCACTCAACGTTTCTTCAATTAAGGATAAAATAAAACCCAATTTGTTTTGTCCTTTTTGCGAACTGCGTTTAAGTGTTTTTCCTAATTGCCCGATGATTAAAGCGGCTATAGGTAATAATATCAGCACGAACAAAGTAAGTTGCGGGCTGAGATAGAGCATACAAAAAAGATAAGCAATTATTGTAATCGGGTCTCTGAAAATTGATTCTATAAAATTAAGGATAGACCAATCAATTTCTAAAACATCGGAGGTCATTCGTGACATAATATCGCCTTTGCGCTCCTCGGAAAAATAACCTACGGGAAGTACCAGTATTTTGCGGTACATATCATTACGAATATCTTTTACAACGCCGCTTCGCAACGGGGTTATAAAATACATTGCCAAATAACGCGTTAGATTTTTGGCAAAAAATACAACAGAAACTGCAATACAGATATAGATGAGCGCTTCCTCAGGACCGTTTGATTGAATAATCCTGCTGAACTCATAATTTAGATAATTTAACATGCCTTCAACAGACAACTTAAAACCCGGATTAACTTTAACCAAATCAACCATTCCGAATAATAACCGCATGAATGGAATTACCATGATAATGGAAAACACCGAAAATACAATGGAAAGTATATTAAAGACTATATTGAGGACAGCGAATACCCAATATTTACGGGCATAGCGCAAAATGCGCAGGAAATTTTTCATAATTTAAACCAAAGTTATCAAAGTTTTTATAATTTCGGTTTCTACAATCCCCAAACACTATGGCAACCATCAGGCAAGAGCGTATCGGACAACTCATACAAAAAGAGCTGAGCACTATTTTCCAGAAAATGGGATTTAACAATAAAAACGGTGGACTGGTCACCATTACACAGGTAAATATGACACCCGATTTGCTCATAGCCCGTGTGTTTCTCAGCATTTTTAATGCAAAGAATCCTGCCGTTGTATTGGAAGAAATAGAGGAGCAAAAGAATGAAGTGCGCCATCAACTGGGCAATATGATAAGAAACCAGATACATCGTATCCCCGATTTGGAGTTTCGCATTGATGATACGCTCGACCACATATTTAAGATGGAAGAATTGTTTAAAAAAATAAAAGGAAAATGATTTTCCATTAAACCAGTTGCACCGAACTACCAATGAATCTTCCGTTTCGCATCGCCTCGCGCTATTTGGTTTCCAAAAAATCTACTAATGCTATAAATATTATTTCAGGTATATCTATTATTGGTATGATGGTTGGGGCTATGGGACTGGTTTTGGTTCTTTCGGTTTTCAACGGGTTTGAAGATTTGGTGAAAACACTCTATAACACATTCAACCCCGAATTGCAGATAACACCTAAACAAGGTATCACCTTTCCTGTTGATTCATCTAAAATTATTTTGCTTAAAAAGGTTAATGGTGTAAAAGCTGTTGCCGAAGTGTTTGAATCAAATGCACTGGTTCGCTATGGCAAAAATCAATGTATAGCCACGATTAAAGGTGTGAGCGATAATTACGAAAAGGTGTCAAATATAGATTCGGCTATAAGTGGTAGATACTTGTTACATGATGATGAATATAATTATGCCATTCTCGGAGCGGGAGTGGAAGAGAAATTGAACATTGATATTAATGGTCCCTCTCCTATAATTACCATATATGTACCGCGCAGAGGATTGGCGGTTACTTCCATCGACCCTTCTTCGGCATTTAATCAAAACATCATATATTTCTCCGGCACATTTGCCATCCAGCAGGATTTTGACAATAAATATGTTTTAGTGCCGCTTAGCTTTGCCCAAGACCTTACAGGATATAGCCATTCGGTAACCGCGCTTGAATTATCTACTTTGCCAAAAGCATCTATTGATGATATTCAGCAACAAGTAGCAAAAATTATGGGAGATAATTTTGTGGTAAGAAACCGCTTACAACAGAATGAAACGCTGTACAAAATTATGAAAACGGAGAAATGGGCTGTGTATGCCATTCTCACTCTTATTCTTATTGTTGCGGCTTTTAATATTCTCGGCTCGTTGTCTATGCTCGTCATTGAAAAGAAAAATGACATCAGCATTTTAAAAGCGATGGGCGCTGACGGCAATCTTATTCAACGCATTTTTTTGTTGGAAGGAACACTCATGTCATTCATCGGTTGCAGTGTTGGTTTTATATTGGCAATTATTATTTGTGAGGTGCAAGAGAAATTCGGCTTAATAAAATTGCAGGGCGATTCATTTGTAGTAAGCGCCTACCCGGTTTCTATGAAGCTGCCAGATTTTGTACTTGTGTTTTTTACCGTCCTTGTTATCGGCTTTTTGGCTGCCTGGTTTCCTGCAAAGCGCGCATCGCTGCAATTGGAGGAAATCCGGTTTGATTAATGATGATAAGCAGTTTTTAAATCTAATCCTATATCTTTCCGGTAATACTTGTTTTTAAAATGTATCCGCTCGGCATTTTGTAATGACAGGCGTAAAGCTTCTGGAATATTTGTACCCAGAGAAGTAACTGCCATCACCCTGCCACCGCTGGTTATAATTTTGCCGGCATTATTTTTAGTGCCGGCATGAAAAATAAGACTATCCGATACAGTGTCAAGCCCTGTAATTTCAAGCCCTGTAGAAAAAGTACCCGGGTAGCCGCCTGAAGTAAGCACAATGGTAGCTGCTGCACGTTCTTCAATTTCAATAGTCGCTTTATCCATTGTTCCTGTTGCAACGGCTTCAAATAATTCCACCAAATCCGATTTAATTCTGGGCATCACCGCTTCGGTTTCGGGGTCGCCCATGCGGCAGTTATATTCAATTACAAAAGGGTCGTCTTTCACGTTTATTAAACCAAAGTATAAAAAACCTTTGTATAAAATATTTTCTTTTAGCAATCCCGCAATCGTTGGTTTGATAATCCGCTCCTCAATTTTCTTCATCAGTTTATCATCACAAAACGGAACGGGGGATACTGCTCCCATGCCGCCGGTATTCAATCCTGTATCGCCTTCGCCAACGCGTTTATAGTCTTTGGCAGTAGGAAGTATTTTATAATTTTTCCCATCGGTTAAAATGAACACGCTTAATTCAATGCCGCTTAAAAATTGTTCTATCACCACCGTATTTCCTGCATCGCCAAACTTTTTTTGATTGAGCATTAATATCAATTCATACTTTGCATCTTCTTTTGTAGCACAGATCAACACACCTTTGCCTGCTGCCAACCCATCAGCTTTTAATACTATTGGTGTCTGTCCTGCCTCAATAAAATCAAGCCCGTTAGTAATATGTTTGGCATCGAATGTTTCATAAGCCGCAGTAGGAATATTGTGCCGATTCATAAAGGCTTTTGCAAATGCTTTGCTGCCTTCTAACTCGGCGCCTTCTTTTATTGGACCGATAACAGGTATTTTTTGCAAATCGCTGTCTGATGAAAAATAATTGGCAATACCTTTCACCAAAGGGTCTTCGGTCCCACCACCACCATATCCACTTTATTATCCAATACAAAAGCTTTAATAGCATCAAAGTCTGTTGTTAAGAGAGGAACATTCTCACCGAACTCTCCTGTGCCTCCATTGCCGGGAGCAATAAAAAGTTTTTTACATAAATGGCTTTGCGCTATTTTCCACGCAAAAGCGCTTTCCCTTCCACCTGAACCCAATAAAAGAATAGTCAGCTTACTCATTACTAAAAGATGAATTGATTATTCGCAAATGTAGTTGATTTGGACGTTTAGATATTACACAGTCAGATTTTAGATTATTAGACTTAGGTGAGCTAACTTTTATAATGAATGGACTTATTTAGTTTCAAGAACTTTTTAACCTTTTAACTTTCAAACCTTTTAAACGTTCTTTAATCGTCGTCTTTGCTTTTGGCAGGTGGGGCTTCCATTAGAAATACTGAATGTTTAGGTGCAGGCATAACACTGTTTTCACCCTTCACGGCTTTCCATATTATTTCACTGAATAATAAATCAGGCACACGGTCTACATCTGAAAGGTCAATATTCGCTGATAATTCTGCCAGTTTGCCTTTAACAGGATTTCTCTCCTGCAAATCAATATTGTTTGGCAAAGCTGTATACTCTGTTGTATCAATATCAGCTGTAAAACAATCATACAAAGGTGTTGCAGCCGCATCATACTGGCTCATGGACGGTAATCCGAGAATGAGTTCTATTGTATGCAATATACCTGTAGTGGTATATAAGGTATGTATCACTTTATTGCGTTTAACAAAGGGACCGATAACGTAAGCTGTTGAGCGGTGGGCATCCACATGATCGGGACCATCCTGTGCATCGTCTTCTAAAGCAATAACTACAGACTGGCTCCATATTTTACTGTGCGAAAGATGTTGTATGAACAAGCCCAAAGCCAAATCATTATCAGCGACAGAAGCCCGAGGGGTTGGTGCACCGGCTTTTGTGCCGCTGGTATGGTCGTCCATTAACCGGATGGTTTGAAAACGCGGCACTGCATTAATGGCAAGAAGCGAATCAAAATCATGTTCCCACATCCGCTCGCGGGTAGTATCCATTACTGTTAAATCAGAACCCGGCACATATAATGGTGCGTGACCTACAAGCGCCGACTGCTTCGTAACTCCATAAGCAACAAATTCCCCGTAGCTGCGATAGGATATTCCCGCCCGCTGGCAGTAATTCCAGATATATCCTTTATCCGGCTCAACTATTTTCCGGTTTCCTTCGTATTCGTATTTTCCTCCGCGCCCACTGTATGAAGTTGGCCATACTTTCTGCACATAATCTGTAGCATAAGCGCCCATACTCCAGTTATGCCCGTCAGCGCTCACTTCGGCGTTCACATAAAAATTATCAAGCAGTACATAGTGTTGCGCCAACTTATGGTCATTTGGAGTCACCTTTTCAGGGAATAAGCAAAGCGATGAATCGCCGTTGCCTTCTTTCACATCGCCCAGCACCTGGTCGTAGGTGCGGTTTTCCTTAATAATGTAAAAGACATATTTGATAGGAGTTGCACCCCCGGTTTTAATTGGTATAGGATTGTTTGCTTCAATATCTTTAGCCGTATCATTATCCGATTTGTAAGGTGTGTTATTTATTACTTGCCGACTGTAAGTAACTAATTGTTCAGATGACGGCATATCAATAATACTTAAAGTGCCATTGAACAAGCGCCCGATATATTGTCTTTTAGCCGATTCACTATCTGCAACATTCGGGTTAGGTCCATGAGGGTCGGGAAGAGAATAATTTCCTTTTCCGTTACACACATAAATTTTATTTCCTAAAATTTTTACTGCCGTGGGATACCAGCCCGTAGGTATAAAACCCAGTGGCTTGCTGTGCCCGGGCTGCTCTACATTTAAAACAGCTAAATAATTATTATCGGCATTGGCAGCAAACAGCATTTTATCATCGCCCGATAAGGCAACGCCGTTGGTTGTGCTGCCCGGCAGTTGTGTGGGGTAAAGTGTGGTGCCTATGGTTTCAACCACCGTATTATCGGATAAATCAATTACCGACACGGTGTGATCGCATCACCAATTTTGGACAGCGGCTGGTGGCGATGCCCTTGGATCAGTTCGATCAGGCGTTCCTCGCCGAATTCGCCGGATTCGTTCTCCGGTTCGGTGACGCCGTCGCTGAATGCGACGAAGATATCGCTCGGTTGCATCGCGATCGTGGATTCGTCATAGGTCGCACCATCAAAAGGACCGACGATGCGAGAGGTTTCGAGGCGCGATACGCCGCCATTCCCCCTCGGCTACAAAGCTATCCTCGACGCTCTAAATCTCAGAATCTCTGTCGTGAGGAAGTAAATTCTCCCTTATCCCACTATGTTTGCACGGCACTTACTTCGGCTTCTTCGCGCGACGGTCAATTTCGTCGCATATCGCCTTCACTTGCCCCTCTTCCTCAGGTGGGAGTTTTCTCGGCCACTGAGCATTCCAGCTTCATTCAGAAGGCAGTGCCAACTCGACCGGTCTCCCAGATCCAGACCGATCGTTTAGTTTTTAACCTTCAACTTTTTCGATCTTATGTGCCGCTGCGGTGCTAATCTTCTTCATTGCCGTTCTCTTCATCTTGCGATTCGAGCGCGTCGATAACCTGGGACGTATCGCATCCCGTCGGAGACCGGCTTTCTCATCCCATCTGATTGCGTCAACTATCGGGATTGGTCACATGACGGCGGCAAGCCGAGAAGACTGGGACTCAGGTCTGGGCGGTTCTCTGCCGTATGTGCAAGGTTAGGGAATACTCCAAAAGCAGTAGTTTCCGGAACTTAGTGTTTTTGACTAAGCCACGTGGGTACTTGTAAAGAACTCACCATAGGGTTATCAGT
>CAVYQA010000019.1:2500-185583 GCA_963770495.1 Chitinophagales bacterium
TAATGTTAGCTGTAAAATTATCTACGTTTATGTATTTGGTAAGCGTTAGGGTGTCTGTACAGCCATTTCCATCGGTCACTATTAATGTAACTGTATAGGCGCCCGGTGAAACATAGGTATGGTTTGGTGAAGTGGAGGTTGAGGTATTTAAAGGACCACTTGAAGGGTCTCCGAAATTCCAATTATAGGTCAATTTCCCTGTGCCTGAAGAAAAGTTAGTAAAACTTACAGTAGCGGGCGGGCTACATTGCGAAGTGGGTGTGCCGCTAAAATTTGCTATCGGCGGATTGTAAATGGTTATGGCGTTGGTTATAACATTGGTAATTGTGCAACCAAAGGAATTTGTTACCGTTAATGATACATTAAACTTTCCGGGAGACATATAACAGTGCGTAGGATTATCGGCAATACTGGTATTACCATCGCCAAAATCCCAAAATGTACTTGCTATGGTTCCTGAACCGGGTGTAGATTTATTGGTAAAGTTCACACAAGTTCCAGGGCACCCGCTTGAGTTATTGTAGGTAAAAACAGCTGTTGGCTTACAGTACACTGTGATGTGCGCAGTATCGGTTGACGTTTTAGAGCCATTGCTTACAGTAAGTGTAACTATATAATCACCACATGAATTATAAGTTTGACTGGGTTCAAAAAGAGTGGAGGTATTTCCATTTCCAAAATTCCATTTGTATGTGAGTGTGCCTGTTCCGCTACTGTTGTTGATAAAAGAAACAAATAAAGGCTCGCAACCGGATTTTGGAATGGCGGTAAATTTAGCTGTAACCTGTGCACAAGCAATAGTTGTTGCCAGTGTACCTGCAATAACACAAACCAATAAAAATATGTATTTGATTGTTGGTTTCATCAGCTTTAAATAATTATTTTGTGATTGTGGTTACCTTTGCTAAATATTACACACGGTTTATTCACAACCACCTATGTAATATGGTATAATCTGAGTCTAAAATTATCGTGTTGCAGCCAAGAAGGGCTATACAGTTATCTGCCGGTTGTGACTATAAAAAAACAAGCTAAATACTATGCAATTCGGCATTTGTGATATTAGTTTAATTCCCTTAAGAATTAACCCGTCACACCAAAGCGAGCAGGTATCGCAGTTATTATTTGGCGATTCGTATGAAATAATTGCCAAACAGGGCGACTGGGTAAAAATCATCTGCGATTATGATTCTTATCAAGGATGGATAGCTGCTAATCAATTGCTTATATTACCTGATAGTCAATATTTTACATTAAAAAACGAGCCTGATGTAATTACACGCAATTTGGTTTCAATATCTGACAAAAAAGGTAATAAACAACTGATTCTTGCCGGTAGCCGTCTTCCCTCTTATGAAGACGGTTCGTTTAACATTGCAGGTGACGGTTATTTATTTGCAGATAAAGTAATATTGCCTCAAGACCATGTGAAGCTTAAAAATTCTGTTTATGAGCTTGTTTTACCCTGGTTAAATGCTCCCTATCAATGGGGTGGTCGTTCTGTTTTTGGGGTAGATTGTTCAGGATTTACTCAAATCATTTTCCGCCAGGTTGGCATTAAATTACTGCGTGATGCCTACCAGCAAGCTGAATCCGGCGAAATGGTTAACTTTATTTCTGAAGGGCGCTGCGGCGATCTTGCTTTTTTTGATAATGAGGATAAAAAAATCGTCCATACCGGCATTCTGCTTGGCAATGATGAAATTATTCACGCATCAGGCAGAGTGCGCATTGATAAGATTGACCATTACGGAATTTTTAATACAGAAAAAAACAACTATTCGCACCACCTTCGTATGATTAAACGTTATTTTTAGAACCTCACCCCCTACCCCTCTCCACTGAAAAAGTGGAGAGGGGAGCAAGGTCAGTATGATAAAACGGATAGGACTAAATAAACGGGCATTAACCGTGAGTAGGATGGTAACAACCAGGAATAAAAACTTTTAAGCCATGCAAAAAATTTTATCTGCCGAACAAATAAGAGCAGCCGACCAATACACTATTGAACATGAGCCAGTGAGCAGCATTGACCTTATGGAACGCGCCGCCAGCGCTTTTTGTGAAAAATTTAAAACTCTTTTCCCCGGTGCAAAATCGGTCGTCGTTTTTTGCGGGTTCGGCAATAATGGCGGTGATGGGCTTGCCATAACACGGCAACTTCGTAATCCTGATGTAAGCGTATTTTATCTCGATTCACCCCAATACTCTCCCGATTGTAAAAAAAATCTTGATAAATTATTAAAACGAAAAAATACAAAGGCGGTTAAAATAACCGGCAAAGAAAATTTTCCCGTCATAAAAAACAATTCTATTGTAATTGACGCACTTTGGGGCAGTGGCTTAAACCGTGCTATTACAGGTGTGGGGGCAGAATTAATACGGCATATTAATGCATCAGGAGCAACTATAGTAGCCGTAGATATTCCTTCAGGTGTTTTTGCAGATAAATCCTCCTCATCTGTTAAAATAAAAGCAACCTATACTATTACATTACAAGCTCCAAAGCTTTCCATGCTGTTGCCGCAGAATTATGAGTTTGTGGGTGACTGGTGCGCAGTGGATATAAGCATTGACAAAAATTTCATTAACACCATTAATTGCAATCATTTTCTGGTCGAAAAAACCGACATACAAAAAATTCTTAAGCCAAGAAAAAAGTTTGACCATAAAGGCATCTATGGACACGCCGTAATTGCGGGTGGTTCGTATGGCAAAATGGGAGCGGTTGTTATGGCATCATCTGCTTGTATGAGAACCGGCGCCGGATTAACAACAGCTTATATCCCAACTTGCGGATATACCACGCTGCAAACCGCAACGCCGGAATGTATGTGCATTATGGATAGCAGTGAAAAACAACTTACCCAATTCGATGCATTAAATGATTTTAAAACTATCGGCATAGGCATAGGGCTCGGAACATCACCCGCTACTTCAAAAGGGTTTATTGCTTTTCTGAGGTCATACCAATTGCCTCTTGTGTTAGATGCCGATGCTTTAAATATTATTTCATCCCATAAAAAAAATCTTGCTTTTATCCCGAAACAATCCATTCTTACTCCTCACCCCAAAGAGTTTGCACGTTTATTCGGAGAAACAGAAAATGAATTTGAGCGTTTGGACTTATTAAAAAATTCCGCAAAAAAATTAAACAGCATCATTGTGCTGAAGGGCGCCAACACAGCTATTGCCACTCCCGAAGGAAAAATTTACTTCAACAGCACTGGCAATCCCGGCATGGCTAAGGGTGGCAGCGGTGATGTGCTCACAGGCATCATCACTTCTTTTTTGACACAAGGGTATTCATCATTTGAATGTGCGCTAATGGGCGTTTATTTGCATGGATTAGCAGCAGATATAGCCATTAAGAAAATCCATCCGAATTCTCTAATTGCCGATGATATTACCTGTCATATTTCAGATGCATTTAAGAAAATAAGCTCTGAATAAACCACACAGCCATCACACACAAACACAAACCCAAACTTATCCGGGGATGAGGTGCGTATAATAATAGCCATGCCCTGTGCGTTTGTGGATTATTACCGCCGGTAACACGCTTATCTTTACCTTGTGAAAAAATCTTCAATTTTTATTTTCATTTCGGCAATTACTATTGGAGCAGTATTTTCATCCTGTTCGGGTACAAAATATGCCGGCGCTTCCAAGAGAAATGCATCTGCTTTAAAAACCCGACATCCGGGTGCAAATTCTTCATCCACTAACACACCGCAATCGTTAACTGCAAATAATAACGAAACGTCTGCATTACAAATAAAGTACGCGCAATTGCTCGAAGTAAATCCTTCAGTTATTCAAAACTTAAAACTTTATCAATTTATTGACAACTGGTATCACGCTCCATATAAATATGCAGGAAGAAGCAAATCGGGAGTTGATTGCTCCGATTTTGTGTCGTTGTTATTGGATAGCGTTTATACGATTTCATTCAATGGAACCGCGGCATTTATGTTTACAAGAACAAAGCCTGTAAAAAAAGAAGATTTGCAGGAGGGCGACCTGGTGTTCTTCAAAATTTCGGGTGACCGTATTTCGCATATAGGCTTTTATCTTACCAACAATAAATTCGTTCACGCCAGTGTGTCGCAGGGCATTACCATAAGCAATTTGAATGAAGCATATTACAAAAAATATTTTTACTCGGGCGGGCGGCTTACTTCAAACTGAGCTGTGATTGTGCAAAGTATGACAACTGAACCACAAACTTTTCATCCGGCGCATTAAGCTGGCGGGCGGCGGTTTCAGTAATTTTTATCAGCACATTTTCACTTTCATCATTCGGCGGTAATTTGCCGATAATCTTAACAAGAACGGTTTCATTATTCATCAGGTTGGTAACCTTAACCACGGTACCCTCCGGAACAACAGAACAAAGCCCGAAAAGAAATCCATCAGACGAAGATGTTCCCGCTTCCCATTTTGCAATTCCTTTTTCACTTGTTTCAGCAAGGTCAGGAGGTGTTATACGCCTGAATGGTGTTGAGACAACGGCAGCTCTTTGTGTTGATGAACAGCCAATTTTCCTGCCAACAATTAATTTTTCTTCCACCATAATATTATCATGGGAAAGATGATTCCATTTACGAATAGATGAGATTTTCTGATGATACCGCAAGGCGATTTTAGAAAGCGTCTCCCCTTTTTGCACCACATGATATGCAGGAAAAAAACCGGAAGCACCGCCAACATCTGAAGTAACAGACGTTTCAGTAAGCGTTTTTACCCTGGCGCTTCCGGAATGAGTTGATGGCTCTACTGCTGTTGCACCTTCAAGCGGAACAGTAATCTTTGAGCCATATTTAAGCTTATTAAAATTAACCTTTGGATTGAACTGTTTGATCTGCTCAACCGTACAGTGGTTTTTTTTCGCAATACTATAAAGTGTTTCTCCTTTAGCAACTATATATATTTTGGTTGTATCGCTTTTTACAACTGCATTACTATCCGTTGTTTGTGCCCGTGAAATGATTGGTATTAAAAACAATACGTAAATCATTCCAACAAGCAAATACCCCCCTTTCACTGCATTTCACTATTTTTGTAAAATAAGAGAATAACTTACTACGCCTCAAACAAATGAATAAAAAGTTATACACGTTCCTGTTCATTCTATTATACAATATGATTTTCTGCTCGTTTAGCAGGGAAAGTAATAACACTGACCTTAACAATTCCAAAAAAATTATTTATTCCATCAGCATTAACCGCGAAATTGACCCCATTGCATGGCGCATCATTAAGCGCGGTTTAGATAAAGCTGAGGCAAAACACGCCAACTATATAATAATTACACTGAACACTTACGGCGGATTGCTTGATGATGCCGATTCTATCCGCACGCGATTGCTGAGAACCAACGCCGTTGTAATTATTTTTGTAAATAAAAATGCCGCCTCCGCCGGTGCGCTTATCTCACTTGCTGCCGACAGTATTTATATGACCAAAGATGCCACTATCGGCGCTGCCACCGTAGTTAACCAGGACGGCACTCCGCTGCCTGATAAATACCAGTCGTATATGCGCGGTATGATGCGTTCCACTGCCGAAGTAAAAGGGCGCGACTCTGCCATTGCCGAAGCTATGGTGGGCTCGCTAAGAACCATACCCGGCATAATTGATTCAGGGCGGGTACTCACTTTCACAACTAAAGAAGCCATTGCTCATAAATTTTGCCAGGGAGAAGCTGATAACCTTGACGAGGTGATACAAAAACTTCACGTTAAAAATTTTACGCTTATCAGTTATGAAACTACATGGAGAGATGCCGTTATTGATTTTTTAATGAATCCCATTGTAAGCAGTATTTTAATGCTGCTTATTTTTGGAGGAATTTATTTTGAGTTTCAACATCCCGGTATCGGCTTGCCTTTGTTAACAGCTATCGGCGCGGCGATACTTTATTTTATGCCGCTTTATCTGGACGGGCTTGCGCAATATTGGGAAATATTAATGTTTATAGTGGGTGTTATACTTTTAATACTTGAAATTTTTGTGCTGCCCACTTTCGGCGTTTTAGGAATTATAGGCATAGTGTTTACCGTTGCCGGGCTTACGTTAAGCCTTTTACGAGTTACTAATTTTGATTTCCATTTGGCAGGATGGGGCGTGGCAGCCATTGCATTTTTACGTGTAATACTTATCATGGGAATTGTGCTGGTGTTTGCATTATTATACGGCGAAAAATTCTTTTTCTCGGGCGCCATGAAAAAATTTGTGCTGCACACCACGCAAGATGCTTCGCAGGGCTACACGGTTAAGCCAAATGAACTGCTCGGCATTGTGGGGAAAACAGGAATAGCCAATACCATGCTGCGACCGGCGGGGAACGTGAAAATTGACGACACTATTTATGATGCCCTCACCGATGGTGATTTTATAGAAAAAGGCGAAAACATAAAAGTACACGCTCTTCGGGGAAATTATTTGGTAGTAAGAAAAATAAGTTGAATTTTTACCTACGTGAAAACCCTCGGTATCATTCCTGCCCGTTTTGCATCTACCCGATTCCCCGGCAAGCCTCTTGCCGATATTTTGGGCAAACCCATGATACAACGGGTATATGAACAATGCCTGAAATGTAAATCGCTTAACCGTGTTGTTGTTGCCACGGATGATAACCGCATTGTTGAGGCGGTAAAAAAATTTGGCGGCGATGCCGTCATTACCTCACCGTCACACCATAGCGGCACTGACCGCTGTGCCGAAGCGGCTAAGAAAATAGGTAAATCGTTTGATTGCGTTATTAATATACAAGGCGATGAGCCGCTTATTCAGCCACAGCAAATAACCACGTTGATAAAGTTGTTCTCAAAAAAAACAGTTAGCATCGGCACATTGGTAAAAAAAATTTCCTCAGTTAACGAGTTACAGGATAGTTCCGAAGTAAAAGTAGTGCTGAACAAAAACAGCGAAGCGTTGTATTTCAGCCGCTCTCCCATTCCGTTTGTGCGCAATCATGAATTACCACAATGGTTACACTATGCTGTTTTTTACAAACATGTCGGCATATACGGCTATCGCCCCGGTGTACTAAAAGAAATTGTGCGGCTCCCTGTTTCCAAACTTGAAAAAGCCGAACAACTCGAGCAACTGCGCTGGCTTGAGAACGGCTATACTATAACAATAGCAGAAACAAAATTAGAATCCGAATCTGTAGACACACCTGAAGATATAGAACGTATTAAAGAGAAATTAATTGCACGTTAATACCTATTTATATTTTTATTTATCCATTGTAATAAATCACCCGGCCTATACGTATTAAAATTAGTATAGCGGTTAAATTATAATGCCCCCAATATGGTGAACAGGTCGTTGACGGTAAAAAAATTAATGTTTTATATTACTATTACAGCAATAGCTCTCACCATTGGCAAAGGAGCAAACGCCCAAATTGTTTACGCTCCCCTAAATCCGAATTTTACCGGATACGACACCACCTGTTTATTGGATCTGAATGGCGAAAGAATAATTGATTTTACTATTAATCCTGATTCAGGAATATATGCGGGACAGGATTCCACTATGCAATTCTTATCTCCAATTGTGATACAACATGAAGATAGCCTGTGGGCAGAACCAGGCAAGAACAGTAAATTTCCACCTAAGATTACTTTCCAATGGTACAATGAAAATTCAACTGCTATTTCCGGCGCCGACAGCATCTATTTCGTGCCAAATACTTCCGGTTATTATTATGTTGAAGTGACCGATTCTTCAGAAAGCGTTAGTGTTCTATCAGAGGTGTTTCAGTTTGCTTTAACTGATCTCACACCGTTAAATTCAACAGACGATATTAACGTTTCAGAATCCAATAACCTGCTTAGGATTAAATTCATTAATGAGCCTTATTACGGCTACCAATTAGCCATTTATAATTATACAGGGCAAAAAGTTTTTTCTTATGAAATAAATTCCATCAACACAATTGCCAATTTAAGACCGCTTAACAAGGGATTATATTTTGCATCAGTCGAAAAAGGTAATAAGCGTATTGTAAAGAAAATTATTATCGGGTAGCATTCTCTTTAAATTAAAAGCCCCGTCTCCAATAAGGCGTCTACGCTACACCTTATGGCTACGGGACTTTTACCCTGAAGAAACTACTATCCGTTTACGCTACTTTAATATTTGCCAACACATCATCCAGGTTTGCAACTATGGCTTTATATTCTTTGGCGTTAGCTCCTTTAATAGAAGTCTTATCTGTTAATTGTACAAAATATATTTGTCCGTCTTTATGTGCAACAACATGAGTTTCTGAAAGCCCGTCTTTAATATTCATCCACGCTTGCTCGGCAATTTTAGTTAAGGAATACAAAAAAACCGGTTGCCCCCCCGGGTTATTATAGGAGACGGTAACCGACTGATTATCTTCTTTTGTACTTACCTTGTCGCGCCAATCTCCCGGCATGGATATGTCAACATTTAATTTGGAACTGTGATAAACATAATTATCATTGCCCCCCTTATCCTGACGGGTGGCTGCATTGGTGATGTTGCTGATAAACCATCCGGTAATAACAGCAATAAGCATTATTAATGCTGATACTTTAAAAGATGAGGTTTTCATTTTCAACAGGTTTTTTTGGTTGAATAATAGTGTAACGGCTGTATTAATTGAAAAGTTACAAGGGTAGATATTTTTTATTTACCCCTAAATCCCCAATATGGTTTGAGTTTAGGTTTGTGTGTGATGGATGTGTGATTGCCCTAAAGGGGACTTTTAGATTATCAATAAAATAAAACATACTTTGAAAATGAATTCAAATCATTCAAAAACAAATTATAAAGAAGATAACTTGGAATTTACTATAAAGCCAAAGTCCCCTTTAAGGAATTTGGGGGTTTAAAATAATCATTATATCACAGAGACATAATCGAATTTATTCCCAAGAATCTGTTCATCATTTGCATTAAGCCACTTATTGAGAACAGTGGCATAGAGTGAGCGGAAATCAATATGATATTTAAGATCGCCCTCGTCGAGGTCGTTCAGGTTGGGCGAATCATTATAAATACCAGGTTTTGCCAATGCGCCGCTTATCATAAAAATATTATTCGCCGTGCCGTGGTCGGTGCCATTGCTGGCATTTTGTTTTACGCGCCGCCCGAATTCGGAGAATGTCATTATAAGAACATCGTTAAATTTATCATTCTTCTTTAAATCATAAACAAACGCATCAAGTCCCTCGGAAAGCTGCCCGAATAAACGGTTTTGCTGTCCCACCTGGTTAACATGAGTATCGAATGAACCCAGTGACACATAAAAAACATTGGTGTCAATTCCGCCGACAATTAATTCGGCAATTGTTTTTAAATTTTTTGAAAAGTCTGTTTGCGGATAAATCACATCCGATTTGTAAATTTCAGATTCTTTATAAATATAATCAGCCGACGACAGGGTTTCAACCATTGTCTTATAGAGATAATTAAGATTGGTATCTGCAACGCTGCCGTTTTTTTTATAAGCTGCCACCGTATCCGCAAAATATTGTTCTGCCGTGCTGGCATAAAGGCGCTTAGGGTCGCGCAAAGCGATGCCGTTTTCTGTTTCTCCTTTCATCGCCAGGCTCAACGTATCATCCACCTCAATGGCGCGATAGGCGTTATTGCAACCGGCGCATTGTGCATCAAGAAAACGCCCTATCCACCCGCTTTTAATATACTGGTCGGAGCCGCTTGCCGTTTGCCAGATATCCATCGAGCGAAAATGTGAGCGGTCGGGGTTGGGATATCCCACATTATTTATAATGGAAAGATTAGCATCGTCGAATAATTTTTTCAACGCCATTAAATTAGGATTCAAGCCCAACTCATCATTCAACGTAAGAACCTCATTTTTTTGAATCGCTATTCCCTGCCGACCGGCATAATAAATATCGTTGCGGTAAGGCACAACGGTGTTTAACCCGTCATTGCCGCCGGAGAGTTGTATAACCACCAGTTTTTTCCCGTTGGCAGTATCAAAAAAACTGCGGTTAACGTTCTCAAATGCTTTAAGAAAATTCGGAATAAGCAGCGCTGTGGAAGCCAATCCCGATACGGCAATAAAATTGCGGCGGTTATATTTCATATTAACATAGTTGATATTCAGGAAGCGACATCACGCGCACCGTTAAACTCTTAATATATCCTTCCCGTGAATCCGTATTGGCATAATTTTGCAGCATATCGGTTGAAACATCCCTGTTTAGCGGCTGAATAAGATAATCGGTTATTTCATCAAAAAGCTGCTTATCATTCAAATCGCTAAAACTGTTTATATAGTCCTGCCAATCTGCTGTCATGTTAAGTTTATTTACGGTTACCTGCGGGGCATAAGCCATCTGGTCGCCCATCATCATCTGCGCTTCAATTGAATCCTGGTCGTCTTTAGGAGTAACTTCAAATTCTGCGGCATTAAAAATATATTCCGGCATTTTTAACCTGAACATTAAGCTGGAACTGTCAATCCACGACCTGCCACCAGCCCATCCTGCCACATTGGGCGGATAAAATAACACTTGTCCCAATACTTTTTGAGCAAATAAAACCGGCTTCTCATCCTGCATTTGCAAAGGAATAATTCTGCGAATGCCGGTAATAAGTTCAACGGGCGATTTGATATGAACCCCGATATTTTTCTCATCGTAAAACCAATCGGCGGTAAAAATTGTGCGCATCAGTTTTTCTATATAATATCCCGATTCATAAAATTGCTTCGCTAATTGTGGTTGTATATCCGCATCAATAGTATCGTTCACAAAAAATTTATAGATTTTCTTTGTAATGAAATCTGCGGTAGCTCTTTTTTCAAGAATAATATTAATAATATCCTCGCCAAAGAAATCGCCGGTTTTACCCAAAAAAACTTTATCGCCGTAATCGTGAATCCTCTCTCTGAACACGAATTGCCCGTCAAAACCAAATGCCCACCCCGTAAAAGCCCGTGCTGCATTTTTAATATCATCTTCCGTGTAATTGCCGCGCCCCATGGTGAACAGCTCCATCACCTCACGCGCAAAATTTTCATTAGGACTTTCTTTGCGGTTTTGCTGGTTGTTTAAAAACTCAAGCATGGCGGAATCTTTAGAAACCGCCATCAGCAAATCGCTGAATTTACCCAATGCCATGGTGCGCATGGTATTATTTTGCTGCTGCGTGAGATATGCCAGCTTTGACCTACACGCAAAATGCCCGTGCCAGAACAAGGTCATCTTTTCGCGCAACGCTTGTTTAGTAGTGCCTAATTGATTAAACCAGGCTATATTAATACTATAAGCCCCCTGTAGGTTGGCTTTAAACAACGCTTTTTTCTCTTCCGGTGTCATCATATCAGGACGTTTTCTCACACCAAGCGCCGGAATAACATTTAATTCAGATGATAATTTGGATTGGTTGAATAACCAGTCTACCGCCTCTTCAACCGGTTTATCCTGCAAGTTTTTAATCACAGTCCTGTTATCGCCAAATCCGCTGCGCCAAAGTAGGTGTTGTATTTTTTTCCTGTTGGTGACCATTGGGTATAATAACGAGTGTTGGACAATGGTAGTACCTTAAAAGTTTAAATTTTATATACAACTCACCTTTTCATCATCCGTGTTATCTCAACCCTGTGCTTTAAAAACATGTAAACTACCACCGAGATAAGAATCATGGAAGTGCCAATGTAGAAGCCGCTCTTAAGCTCGTGTTGTTCGTGAAAAAAAATAAATGCCAGGATTATACCATAAATCGGTTCAAGATTTATAGATAAACTGGTGGCATAAACCGAAAGACGTTTTAATGCCCGTATTGACAAATCGAACGGGATGATCGTGCAAAATAAACTGAAACAAACCAACAGCACCCAGTCTGTTTTATCGGGTAAAATTTTCAGTTGCGGAAAAAAATGAAAGTAGAAGGGAATGATAATATTTACAAACAGCAAAGCGCTGGCTAACTCAAGTAGTGTAAGGGTTTGCGAATTGTATTGTGCCGACCGTTTTTTATTAAGTATTCCGAAATAAGAACCGAAAAATGCAGCGCATAATCCAAGTATGATGCCGGTAGTGTAGATCTTTTCAAATTCAAATATTATAAACATACCGGCAAGTGAGAACAGGGCAAGCAGCAATTCATAAGGGTCATGTTTTTTACCCGTCATAGCGGGTTCGAGAAACGAGGTGAATACCGCCACAGTGGCAAGACAGCTTACCCCCACAGACACATTGGAATATTTAATAGCACCGTAAAAACAAATCCAGTGCAGGGCAATGGGCAAACCCACATACCCGATATATAACAGCTCTTTGAAAGATACTTTCTGAATATTTTTTCTCACTAATGCAATAACAAGCAAGGCGCTTACCGTTATTATAAGGCGATACCATACCAGCAACACTTCGTTAAGATTAATGGCTCTTCCGAAAATACCCGTGAAGCCCCAGAGAAAAATGGATATATGTAATTGTATGTACGCTTTTTTCATGGAAACGAATCAAACGTAAAAATAATCGAATTCGTGTGAGTAAGGGATAAAATATATTGGAAGCTGCCTGTGGAAAATAAAGAGAGGGGAAGATATAGAGCCATAATTAAATAAGGTGCGGAAAAAAATGAAATACTAAAAAATTGAAATAATTTTACTTTTCATGAAAGACGCTTTGCAAAAAACAATACCTGTATTTTCTCTTATTACAGGTTTATATATAATCTTTGGCACCATTGCGCAGGGACAAACCATCAACACTTATGCAGGTAATGGTGTCGGCGCTCCTGACTCAGGTGCATATTCAGGAGATGGCGGACCAGCCACTGCCGCCGGGCTTTTTCAACCCGTGGGTTTGGCTGTTGATGCTTCGGGTAATCTTTATATCGCCGACCAGGAAAATAATCTCATCAGAAAAGTAACAGCCAAAACGGGCATCATCACTACTATTGCAGGTGATACCACCGGTGGCTATAAAGGAGATGACGGGCCCGCCACCGCCACTGAATTTAATCAGCCTTCTGCAGTGGCTGTAGATGCCGCCGGCAACATTTATATTGCCGATTTTGGCAATAACCGAATTAGAAAAATTGATGCCAAAACAAATGTTGTTACCACTTTTGCAGGGAAAGGTTCTTTAAAGAATGGCAAAGGCAGTTTTTCAGGAGACAGAGGCAATGCAGATTCTGCAGGGCTTTGGCGCCCGAATGGCGTTGCTGTTGATGCAAAAGGCAATGTATATATTGCCGATTCGTACAACAATGTTGTGCGAAAAGTGGATGCGATTACACACATAATAACTACAGTAGCAGGTAATCATAAAGCAGGTTACTCGGGTGATGGCGGATTAGCCACAGCGGCTGAATTGAATTTTCCGTGGGGTGTGGCTTTGGATGCTGATGGAAATATTTATATAGTCGATCATTTCAATAACCGTATTCGTAAAGTGACGGCACAAACAGGCATTATTACAACAATAGCTGGTAGTGGCAAAAGAGGTTATTCAGGTGACGGGGGCTCAGCTGATTCTGCATCACTTAATTTACCTACCGGTTTGGGTTTGGACATATTTGGAAACGTTTTTATCGCCGACGATTTTAATCATCGCATCCGCAAAATATCTAAAAATGGTGTCATCACCACGTTTGCAGGGAACGGCTATAAAAATAATATAGGTTATGGCGGCTATTTGGGCGATGGAGGATTAGCCACTAAAGCAGAATTGTGGTTTCCCAATGGGTTGGCTATAGATACTCACGGCAATGTTTACATAGCCGATGTTTGGAATAACAGGGTTCGCAAAGTGTCTGTAATAGCTACACGCTGACTAAGCAATAATGTTTTATTTATTGCTTAATTAGTTTAGCATAACTATGCTGCGATTCGCTGTTCATCACATCCAGGAAATACATGCCTGAAGGCAGTACTGACAAATCCAACGTTTGTTGATGTACTCCCTTGCTCACATTTGCATTATTCATTACCTGCTGAACTAATCTACCGGTAACATCATAAATATTAATAGTGAGAGAATTATCGTTTGCCAAATCATATTGCAATACTGTTTGACTACTGAACGGATTGGGTTCAACTGATAAACTGCCCATAGTTGCCAGGTTTGCAATTCCGGTAGCTGCGCTGGGCACATATATTTGATAGGAATAAACCTGCACTCCGTATAAATCTTTATTTGCCCCAAATATGGGAGAGTTATCATCTTTAACTGTAATTGTAAAATTATGATAGCCCGTATCGGCAAAAGTGGGCGTCCATACCAAAGTAATAATGGCAGGGTTAGTATCCTGCACCGATATGGTAGAGTTGGGCAAAACCACACTGGCATTAGATGTTACACTAATAGCTTCTTTAGGCACATTCAAATCCGTTGCAGTAATCTGGAAGGACGCTTTTGTATTAGGCGCTAACGTGAACGATATTGGGCTTGTTAGTACACCTCCCGTTAAATCTTGTATGTTGCTGGCGCTTGGAATTGTGTTGGTAGCATTAAACGTTAAAATTTCAAACTCGCGGGTAATATAGCTCACTATTTTTTTCGCCCTATAGATATATACACGTTCAGCCAACATGGTGCCTTGTTGCTGCCCCTGGTATGGTGTAAATGACATTTGACCGGTGGTTTTATTCAGAACAAAAGGCACTCCGGGCATTAATGCCAAAGATGAATCGTAATTATAATTCGTGCCGGTGGCATAAGATATTGGTTGTGCATCCGTATCCAAAGGTGCAGTTAATACATATACCAACGAATCTCCATCGGCATCATAAGCCCCGGGATTGTATGTAAATGATACACCACTGTTCACAACGTAAAAAATAGGCACGTTACTGAAGGTCGGTGAATTAAAACTCTGCCCTGATGAATTATCCAAACTATCGGTTATTCTCATGCCATCGTTAGCAGGGTCTAAAATATTTGAAAGGGCGGGATTAAATCCAACATCATTGTAATAAAACACCCAGTCCTTAGCATAAAAAGGTAATTGGTACGTGCAGCTATATGACCATTCCTGTGAACCCGGCAAGGTACCTCTGTTACAGGTAGTGTTTGCGAGCTCGTCTTTAACCACAGGTGAAATATCAACTAAAGGCATATCTTCTATAAGCGTTAGTAATTTAGAGAAACTATGAGAATTTGATTTAATTACCAACTGTTTTATCACAGGTGAAATACCCGCACAATCGCGGTAAAAATGAAGTGTGAAGGTGTAGGTGTTATTGCCGGAACACGTGTAAGTTAAATCCATACCCTGGATATGGATGGCAAATACGGGCGAGGAGCACATTACGAAAATAAGATACAATAATGAGCGTTTGTAGATGCTTTTCATATATAATAATTTTAATTATTAATAATCAAAATATATTTTAAAATATTCCTATCAAATATAATCAATTTACAGAAAAAAATAAAAGATTTAGCGGTTTATTTTATAAGACTACAAAAGTCTTCAAGACTTTTGTAGTCTTTTTTTCTTTTTTAGACACAATAAAAGCTTTAATGTTTAAAATACCTCTATCTAAACAATTTATTTCATAGTTTTGCACTATAATGAAATGGCTTAGATATATAGTAGTGCCATTGGTGATAGCAGGGGTTCTTTCACAAACGTTCAGTTTGCTCTGCATATACGAAAGCTATAACCTTAATAAAGCTTATATAGCGGCTCATCTTTGCGAAAACCGCACTATGCCTCAAATGCATTGTAACGGGCATTGTTATCTCATGAAAAAATTAAAAAATGAAGAGCAACATGATAAACAGTTGCCAAATAATCTGAATGAGAAAATAAGTGTGGCTCCCGTTTTTTGTCATGATGACATTGCATTATTACCCCAACCCGAACAAAATAATATTACTGCCAATTTTAACTACACCTTTTTAACACCAATTAAATTTCTCTCCTCTCCTTTTCATCCCCCGCGTTTACTATCCTGATTTACTTTTTTGATCAACAGCATTCACACCCGTGAACTGCGCGGTATTTATTCATTAGTAAACATATTAATATGAAAAGCTATTTATTACTGGTTATAGTACTTTTATTCTCTTTAGGCACAAATGCTCAGTCTTTAAGCGGCACTGTTACCGACTCTGCCACTCACCAAAAAATTCGGGGTGCTGCGGTTTATATTCCGCAGCTTAAATTGGGCGCCACAACAGATACAAGCGGAAGTTATAAAATAACTCCTTTGCCTAACGGAACGTATGAAGTGGAGGTAACAATTTTAGGTTATGCCACCATATCCAAACAAGTCACCATAAAGGGTGATGCTACTCTTAATTTTGCCATGGCTGTTTCTTCATGTACCTGTCCAAACTGTATGGTAATTACCTCACTGGATAATGTGACCAACACGCAACGTTCGCCGGTGCCTGTTACAGTAGTTACACATGACATTATGTTGCAGGAAACTTCAAGCACGGTGATTGATGCCATAGCCACCCAACCGGGTATTGCAGAGACCACTGAAGGACCCGGTACCACTAAGCCCCAAATTAACGGGCTGGGATTTAACCGTGTTTTAACCCTTATGGACGGCGAAAGGCAGGAAGATTTTGAATGGGGCGATGACCATGGTATTTTAATTGACCCCTATGCTGTGTACAATGCAGAAATTATAAGGGGAGCCGCCTCGCTGCAATATGGCGCAAATGCCGAGGCAGGAGTAATAAGTTTTAAATCCGAACCCTTCGCACAAAGCGGAACAGTGCAGGGTAGTATACTTACAGAATATCAAACGAATAATGGCTATATCGGAACTTCGGAAGACATTGGCGGAAACAGCAATGGTTTTGTGTGGGATGTTAGGGCAAGTGGTGAAGAAGCACATTGTTACCGGGATCCTAAGGATGGATATGTGTGGGGCAGCGCCTATGCTCAACAAAACGCAAGGGCAACTATTGGATTGGATGAGAAATGGGGGTATAGCCGCCTGTCAGTAAGTTTGCTTCACCGCCAGATTGAAGTGCCTGATGGCAACCGCGACAGCGCCACAGGACAATTTGAGTTCGATTACTCTCAGAATGGACAGATATACCCGACCAGGGCTAATCTTTTTTCCTACGATCCTAATATAGCCAGTTGCAAGATTTTGGATGAAGATGAAGTTTGGTGGCAAAACAGCATTAATGTGGGCAAAGGAAGAATTGGGGCTGATGTCGGTTTCACAGAAAGTGTTCACCATGATATAGATACAGGAACCGTTGGCGAGGGAAATATGGATGTGCATGATATACCCTATTCCCTAAACTACCAGGTGCAAGGCGATAAATCGGGATTAAAGTTCACCACAGGTGTTAACGGTATGTATGAATTTGAGAGTAATGATCCTGAACCATCTGCTCCTTATTATGGTGATTTTGAAATACCAAATTACACCGATTTTGATATTGGCGGTTATGCCATTTTAGAATGGGATTATAAAAACCTTACCCTAAGCGGTGGATTACGCTATGATTTTAGAAATATGATAGGGCAAGGGATGTATCTGATAAATCCCGGCACACCGGAACAGCAACAGGTGCCAGCCGGAACACCTGAGTCTATTACACAGTTTCTTCCATTTAACAATACTTACACCGGACCGTCAGGAAGCATTGGCGCATCGTATCAACTGCCACTAAATAATTATATAAAAATTAACCTCGCAAAAAGTTATCGTGAGCCCGCCATTAATGAGTTAACCAGTAATAATCTGAATATCGGTTCAAATGCCTATCAATTAGGAAATATTAATCTTAAAGCAGAACAAGGTTATGAAGTGGATGTTGCCTATGGAAATAATGGCAAAGACGTTAATTTTGAAGCGGATGGGTTTTATAACTATATAAGTAACTTCATTTTTGCAGACCGGCTTGAAAGCAAAAATGGGGGAGACTCTATTTTGTCAGGATATCCGGTTTACCAATTTGTATCTAATACTGCTATTGTAGCCGGCGTTTCAGGGTATTTTAATATCCATCCTGCCGATACAAAATGGATTGAAATAGATAACGGGTTTACCTATACTTATTCTTATCTACCCAATCAAACCGATTCAACTAACCACGTGCCGTGGACACCTGCTCCCCGTTTAACTTCGGAGGTAAAATTTAAATCGCCTGACTGGCACGGTATTCTTAACTCAACTTATATAGAGATTGGAGCAGAACACGATTGGGCGCAGAATACCATTTATAGCGCGCTTTATACCGAATTGCCCTCAACTGCTTATACCTTATATAATGCGGGTATAGGAACAAATTTTGTGAGCAAAAAAACCAAACGTATAATATGCTCGCTGTTTATTAACTGCACCAACCTTATGAATATTGCTTACGCTAACCATTTAAACCTCGCTCAGTACTTTTTGGCATATAGCGGTCGCATAGTTACTGTTACCAATCAAAGCCAGGGAGTTTATAACATGGGCAGAAACATAGGTTTTAAGCTCGTTTTCCCTATTGGAGGAAATGCCATGTGTGCAGGTTGTGGAATGTGTGAACCAGAATAGAACACGCAAAAAGCTCCGCCTGGTATTGACGGAGCTTTTTTAATTGAACCTCTAAAACAATATTAATTTTATCAGTTCGTTTTGGCATCATTGCCGGAGATATTCTATGTATTTAAAATGTTTGACCTGAAAAGAAAAATAAGAATATACAAGCTTGCCCTGCCGGTAATAGTTGGTCTATTGATAACCGTAAGTTGCACACGCAACCAGTCTGCTCCTGTTGTCCAGCCGCCTTGTAATATGCCAGATACGGTTTCGTTTAAAAATGATATTGTTCCTGTTTTTATGATGTCGTGCGACCAGTCTACCTGTCATTCAGGTACAGACTCAAAAGGGCGCGTTAACCTCGAACCGGCTTATGCTTATAGAAACCTGTTTCAACACAATTTAATTGATACGCTTAATCCAACGCAAAGCCAGCTTTATGAGCGGCTCACGTCACCTAACTCATCTATGCCGCCTGGTATTTATTTGGATAATTGCACCCTTAAAACCATTTTAACCTGGATTGAACAGGGCGCTAAGAATAATTAGTGCATTGGCATTTGCATCTTCGGCAATGAATCAACATTTACCATTGGTTTAATATGCCCGTTATGGCAGGTTACACAATTTATCTGCTCAAACATTCCATCGCCCATTTTGCCAATATATTTATGATTAATGGCACTCACCATTCTCATCATATTTCGCGCTGTAGTTTTTTCAGGCTTAGTGTCTAAAGCAAAATCCATCTTGGGATGTTCCGGCGTTCCGCCCGGTAAAACCACATGGCATTTATCGCAATGAACACCTAATGACTTAGCGAAGCCTCTCATAATTTTTATAAGATTGTCATGAGAAATATCGTTCGGCAATATTTTTAAATTGGTCGGTCTCTCTTCAGCAGGACCGGGACCCTGACCGGGACCTTTCTGTGCTAAGGCTTGTAGTCCTATAATTGCAGAACAGATAACTACTGCCACCCAAAGTGTTTTATATTTTGTAAGCATAATGTTTTGATTTAGGTAAGTAAAAGTAAAGAATTATTCGGGATTTGATATAGACTACAAAAGTCTTAAAGACTTTTGTAGACATTTCAAACCTATTACCCCGTCGGGGCGACCCTTGCGGTCGCCCTATGAAGAAATTGCCACGACCTTTACTTCGTGTTGCCTTTTTCCCAGTTACATTTATCAATCAAAAGGGGTAAAGTCCGTGGTAAAAGTTGGCATAAATTATATTAATTCGTTATTTGCAGCTTTTACTTTACCAGCACTATCTTTCCCGTGTACTCTTGCCCACTTCCTAATGTTAACCTATAAAAATACATAGCAGGTGGCAGGTTTCTCATATCATAATTATTAGGATAGTTAGAAGTTTTATAAAGTGTTCTACCCAACTCATCATAAATGATTACACTGTTATTGCCTTGCGGAAGGTTGATTATATGCCATTGGGTTTGGCTGCCCCTGCCATAAATTAGGGTAGGTATAATAAGCTGTGGCATACATGCAGGTATTGAAATAATAGTGCTAACACTATCATACATACAGCCAAGAAACCCCTTAACTGTGATTCTATAATTACCTGGTGAGGTATATTGATGGGAACCGGTAAAATGCAAACTATCTAATAAAATATTGGTACTATCCCCAAAAGTAATCTGATAATTATTATAATTTTTGGAGGCAGTAATGGAAATATTCTCAATTCCAGTACAACCCTGTGAACTGGCTGTAACATTTAATGAAGGTGACTGTGCCCATTCATACAGATTGTCTATGTTATTTGATAAACTATATGCTGAATAAAGCCCATTTAATGAAATTGCATTAAACCTGAAATTGCAAGCTAAACCTGCGCCATCCGGGTCATCAATTACGCAAAGGCTATCTACTGCTATTCGCGCAATATAAAGTTTTCTATCGGGCCCTAATTGTAATGTACCAAACAAATGATCATTATTAGTAGCATTATAAGAAAATACTTTAATTCGCGAATTACGAATGGTAATGGGATTGCCAGACGTTACATCAAATTGATATATTTTGTCATTAGTTTGATAATTATTGGGGGGGAATATAATTGTATCATTAGTTATTCTTACATATAGTTTGGAACTATTGGGAGAAAAAGATATACCCCATACATCATCATCATCAATTAAAAATTGCAACTTAGTAATAAAAGTAATTTTACCTGTATTATTATTGAAATTATATAGAGATGACGTATCAGGCAATTCGAAGGTGCAAGCTAATAAATTAGCATTAGGGGAGACTTTTAAGAATCCTGAAGACATTGTTATTGAAGAAAAAATAACGTTAGTAGGATAAAACATAGGTGTTGTATTTAACCCTCTTGCATCTAATTTATATTCAAGAAAATTATTACTGGCAGAATCTACTGCCAGTATCCAAAAAAAGTTTTCTGTTTTATTAAATACAGCGGTTAATTTTTCTAAAGATTTATGCAAAAAATTATTTTTACTAATTACTGCTCCCAAACCATCATTTAGGTTCATATTTACAATTGAATATTGCAATCCATCCTGTGGATTAGGACCTTCAGAACCGGTTGTAAAAATATAGAAAATGGAATCATTACCCGGTTGAGGAACAATTAATGCACCTTGAGCACTTTCATTACTTCCATTTAACCCTGAACCATTTTGCATTATCCCAAATTGACTGTTCCATACTGTTTGACCATCACTATGAAACAGCATTTTCCCCGTGTTTTTATCTGACATGGTTGCACTTGCGGCATAGTCTAAAGGAAATTGATTTACATCAGAAATGTGCAGCCCATTACAAAAATTCAATCCTACATATGTACCGAAATACCAGTTTACATATTCATTTTGTGCACTGGATCTTGTTATAAACAATGCTAAACTAAACCCTAATATTACCCAATACTTCATTTCATAAATTTACTCTAATTTAAGGTTTTATAATAGCCAACTTACCTACTCCAATATTCGTATTACCTGACACTAATTTCCGCCGTGGCAGGTGTTCTGTTTAGGTAAGAGCAAAGCCCACCTGACACCGCCGCCAAAATTATAACTCCGCCATTTATGGCGGAGATGATGATGAATAGGAGACGGCTTTAGCCATGAACAATATTCTTCAGGGCTAAAGCCCTTAGATAATGTGACGTTCGTGCCCCAAGCTAAAGCATGGGGTTATAAACTTCTTGTCCCAACTTTTCTCACTACGTTCTCTTAGCATGTAATTTTGTATTATGCTTTTAATACACCTTTTAAAAATACTATTCTTTGTTTTGGTAACCAGACATATTATTAAATGGGTAAGCTATCATTTGCATAGCCACAATAAAAAAGCAAGAGTGTTCCACGGCAATTGCAGAATGCCCTTTGACGTGGAGTTTGCATTTATGTATGGAATAAATGCACTAACAAAAACCCGTTTTAAAGTTAAAGATTTATCCTATCGCAAAAACCTGGTAGAATGGTGGTGCATTCTTAATAGCTTGTATCCGCCCGATAGTGAATCAAATGCCACACCTCCACCGCACGCAAACCTAAACCCCAACCCAATTCCCCTCCTGTTTTTAGGAGGGGACAAAGCCCATGCGCGCAGCCGGGGAGGTCCCTGTACTCTTAATAAAACTTCCAACTCAAACTCCAGCCTTGTTATTGGAAACCGGGAACGGAAACCGTTTCCTCAACTAAAAACAGGAAACAATACTTTTAATCGAATTAAAAAAATACATAATGTATTTTCGGCGAAGCCCAGTGCTAAAAATAACAATGTTATTTCTTCATTTTTAATCAACGCAAAAATCATCAATTTCAAAAATTTAAAAATTCCCCAAAACCCAATCCCATTCCCCAAACAAACTTTTGCATGCACCCGTCAAATATTTATGGTTTGCTTTCACTTTTATTTCCTTTAATCATCCCCGCCCGTACCGAACGGCACGTTCGGGCGGGAAATCACCAAATTATCAAATTATCAAATCATCAAATTTTTTCTCCATTCTCAAATTTTCATCCGCCTCTGGCGGGCTCAAATTACCTTGTCAAGCCTGCCCTTGTAACTAATTGAATATATATAAGTTGCAGTTGTAAAACTTTCGCTCTGCGTCAGGATTTCCTTACTCTCACCGCTTTTTCAAATTCAGCATTTTTCTTTAAAATTTCCGGCTATTTGAGGTTGTTTACTTAAATTTAGCGGATTTTTCTACTTAAAATTTGTCTTAAATGGCTTCAAAAGAGGTTTATTACAGCGACTATCTTCAACTCGATACCATATTAAATGCCCAGCACCCTGAAAGTGTTAAGGCAGGTATTAAAGCCGATGATGAAATGCTATTCATTATTATTCATCAAACCTATGAGTTGTGGTTTAAACAAATTTTATTTGAAGTTGATATTGTAAAGAATATTTTTTCGCAGCAGGGCATTAGCGATAACTCACCCGACCTGCAAATAAGTGTTCACCGCCTTAAACGTGTTGGCACAATCTTAAGTGTTCTTATTCACCAGATTGATATTTTGGAAACCATGACTCCACTCGATTTTCTCGATTTCAGGAATTTACTTCGCCCGGCTTCTGGTTTTCAAAGTATCCAATTTAAGATTTTGGAAGCTGCGCTGGGCTTAAAATACTCAGCAACGCCACGGGCAACAATATTATGTGTCGGCACTCCATAAAGAAGATATTGATAAAGTTAAAAATGCAGAAACAAAAAAATCGCTGGCTGACCTTGTTAATACCTGGCTTGAACGAATGCCTTTTTTCGATAATAAATCAGTCTGGAAAAATTATTCCTCAACCGCTAAAGAAAAAACTACTGCACATATTTTCTGGAACGATTACCGGCAACAATATGGTAATAGCCTTCTTGAGGCTGAGAAAGACAACCTGTCTCATTTAGATACTCTTTTCTTAAACGAAAAAGATTATCCTGCATCAAGGCAGTTCTCACAAAAAGCCAACCGCAGCGCCCTGTTCATTATGTTATACCGTGATTACCCGATGCTGCAGCAACCCTTTCAACTTCTTAATACATTGCTCGATATTGATGAGTCGTTAAACCTGTGGCGTTATCGCCACATGAACATGGTGCACCGTATGATTGGCACACGCATAGGCACCGGCGGCAGCAGCGGCAAAGATTACCTGACAGCTACTATCGGCAAACACAGTATATTTAAAGAAATTGCCGAGCTTACCACATTTCTTATTGACCGCCGGCATTTACCAAAACTCAGCGTTGAATTGGAACATAGTTTAGGATACTCAAAAATTTAAAAATTAATGAACTTTAACCTTAAAGATAAAAAAGCATTGGTTTGTGGCAGCAGCCGGGGGATTGGTAAGGCGGTGGCAATAGAATTAGCATTGCTTGGAGCAACTATTACTCTTATCGCACGACATGAGGATACGCTTAAGCAAACCTTGAGTGAATTAGACAAAAAACAAAATCAACACCATGATTATCTTATCGCCGATTTTTCAAAACCCGACGAATTAAAAAAAATCATTCATAGCAAAACTGCCGCAACAACCTATCATATACTTATAAATAACACCGGTGAACCGCCTTCAGGCAATATTATAGATGCTACTGAAGAGCAATTTCTACAGGCATTTCAAAGCCATCTTATCTGCAACCACATTCTAACAACTGCAACAGTTCCCGGTATGAAACAAGCAGGTTACGGGCGAATTATCAATATCATTTCAACATCAGTAAAAATTCCTTTAAGAGGATTAGGCGTATCAAATACTATTCGCGCCGCCGTTGCCAATTGGTCAAAAACAATGGCAAATGAATTGGCGCCATTCGGTATAACAGTAAATAATATATTGCCGGGCGCTACAAAAACGCAACGTCAAATACAACTAAACAAAGCCAAATCCGAAAAAACAGGTATAGCTATTGCTGAATTGGAAAAAGAAAGTCTTAAAGAAATTCCAATGAATAGATTTGCAGAACCTTCAGAAGTGGCTGCAGCAGCAGCCTTTTTGGCTACACCTGCGGCGAGTTATATAACAGGCATTAATGTTCCGGTTGATGGGGGGCGAACCGGAAGTTTATAAAATTTTAAAAATTAAAAAAATTATTTTTTCATCTTCAAATTAACACATTTTCAAATTTATTATGCTTCATATTCATAATTATATAGATGGAAAATTAGTAGAACCCGTTTCAAAAAAGTATTTTGAGAATTATAATCCTGCTATTGGCAACGTTTATGCCATGACCCCTGATTCAGATGCAAAGGATGTAGAAATAGCTATTAAAGCAGCAGAAAAAGTGTTTCCGTTATGGTCGAACCTACCGGCTGAAGAACGATGCAAGTTATTATTGAAAATTGCCGATAATATTGACGGAAAACTCGATTACCTTTCCGAAGTAGAATCCATCGATAATGGTAAGCCTAAAAAACTTGCTTCCATTGTTGACATACCGCGCGCTTCAAGCAATTTCAGGTTCTTTGCTACTGCGGTTTTACAATTTCCGAGCGAATCGCATAACATGGAGAATTCGGCAATTAACTACACCTTACGCCAACCGCTTGGTGTGGTAGGATGTATTTCACCATGGAATTTACCTTTATATTTATTTACCTGGAAAATCGCTCCCGCATTAGCAGCGGGGAATTGCGTGGTGGCAAAGCCAAGCGAAATAACACCGATGACGGCATTTGAGCTGTCGAAGATATGTATTGAAGCAGGTTTGCCGGCAGGAGTACTCAATATCCTTCATGGCACCGGTCCAAAATGCGGCGCCGAAATTGTTAAACATCCTAAGGTGAAAGGTATTGCATTTACAGGCAGTACGAGAGCGGGTAGCGACATTGCTTCTGTAGCCGCGCATATGTTTAAAAAAATATCGCTTGAATTGGGCGGTAAAAATCCGAATATCATTTATGCCGATTGCAATTTCGATACTATGCTTCGCACTACCATTCACTCCTCTTTTTCTAACCAGGGTGAAATATGCTTATGCGGTTCACGTATTTTTATTGAAAAATCAATTTATAAAAAATTTAAAGAGGCATTTATTGAAGAAACCAAAAATCTAAAAGTTGGCGACCCACTTGAGAAGGACACCCGAATAGGTGCAATTGTATCTAAACAGCATTTTGATAAAATCAATTACCATATTAATCTTGCTAAAGAAGAAGGCGGAAAATTGTTGCTTGGCGGAAAAGTTATAAAGCTTAAAGGAAGATGTAAAAACGGGTGGTTTATTGAGCCGACAATTTTTGAAGGGCTCGGTCAAAATTGCCGCACTAACCGCGAGGAAATTTTCGGTCCGGTTGTTACCCTTCAGCCATTTGAATCGGATGAGGAGGTTATAGACCTTGCCAACAGCACTGAATATGGACTTTCAGCAACCATATGGACTGAGAATTTAACCCGTGCGCATCGTGTTGCCGCCCAAATTCAAAGCGGCATCATCTGGATAAATTGCTGGCTGCATAGAGATTTGCGGACGCCTTTTGGCGGGATGAAAAACTCAGGTGTTGGGCGCGAAGGTGGCTGGGAAGCTATGCGCTTTTTTACAGAGGCAAAAAATGTGTGTATAAAATTATTATAGATTGGAAAATTGGAAAATTAAAAGATTGAATATTTAAGATTGTTTATTAAGAACTTCATTAGATTGCTTCGCTATCGCTCACAATGACGTAGAATTGAGGGGTGCCTTTCGTCCGCCTTTGGCGGGACGGAAAATACCGATACTGCACTTGTCATGGCGATGGCGCTTTTCCAGCGACAGAAGTCATCTCATGAATAACCTATTGAAGTATACCGATTATTAACCATTAACTTTTAACGATTAACCTTCAACATGGAAAATAAAAAGATTTATTCGGACAAGGCGCCAAAACCCGTTGGGTTATATCCTCATGCCCGACGCGCAGGTAATTTATTATTTCTTAGCGGCATCGGTCCACGCAGTCCTATTGATAATTCAATTCCCGGCAATGAATACAATAAAAACGGCGTCTTAGTAAAATATGATATTTCTGCTCAATGTCATGCCGTATTTAAGAATGTAAAAACAGTATTGGGCGACTCGGGCAGCAGTTGGGATAAACTGGTTGATGTGACTGTTTTTTTAACTAATATGAAAGATGATTTTGCTATTTATAATAAAATCTATGCAGACTATTTTAAAGACAACCAGCCCTGCCGAACAACGGTTGAAATAAAATCGCTGCCAACTCCTATTGCTATTGAGCTAAAATGTATCGCTTTAATTGATTAAAGAATTGATGAACTTTCGTTAAGTTGTTCCTTTAGGCTGTTTTTCTTTTTCCCCTTCTGATAAAAATACTGTACTATAAAAAAAAGAACTATTATGCCCAGTATCATAAAAACCACATCGTAAATACTTATTTGGTCAAAATACCTTACAATAAAAAAGTTTGCTATAATGGTCAAAAAAGAAAGGAGTGAAAACACCAAAACCACATTTGTTTCTGATAATCCCAGGTAAGCTAAATGATGGGTAATATGATCTTTGCCGCCTCTAAACGGAGATCTGCGACCTGCAATACGCCGAATTACAACGGTGGTAGTATCTATGATTAAAACCAGGTAGGTTATTAGCGGAATAATACATTGCTTAAGCTGAATACCTCCTTCCACCTTATCCCGAAATGACCAGCTCACCATTATACCCATAGCCGCTAATATAACGCCTAAGGTTTGACTACCTGTATCACCCATATACATTTTGGACGGATTCCAATTGTAATAAAGAAATCCAACCAATGCACCGATAATCCCCAAAGCGGAAAACAAATATACAGAAGTGAAACTGGGCTGTGTGCGCGCCACAACAATGCTATTAAGAAGAATAAAAATGGCAACGGTAGTAGCAACACCATCCATGTTATCTATCATATTAATTGAATTCATAATTCCAACTACCCAAAAAACGGTTATACTAATATTAAATAGCTGATTGTCGGAAATGTGAATAATAAAACCGGAATAAATCAGAATTACTGATGCCAGCAATTGACACACAAATTTTAGAAGAGGTTTATTGTTATAAATGTCATCAATCATTCCGCTTATAAAACCCACAGTAACAGCAGTGATAAGACCAAACCAATGTTTACCTATAATGCTTCCGTCTCCGAAAGGAAAAAAGCTGAACGTTACAATTGAAAAAAGAAATATAATATAAAATGAAAACCCGCCTAAGGATGGTTTTGACGAATGACTCCAACGAACAAGATTGGCGTTCTTAAAATCTTTAGTACCAAATCCTTTAAAATATTTAAGAAAAAAACCGTTAACAACTATAGCAAGAAAAATGGTGAAGAAAAAATAGAGAGAAAAAAATACCATCTTGTGATTCAGTAGATAATTAGCCATAGTCAGTTGGTTTAAAAAAACAAAAATCTTTTCCTCTTCTTACGATCACCCTTTTCATCATCAGAATAATAACCATGGTAGCCTGTTTTTCCACCTTGACCATAGCCATACCCATACCCATACCCATACCCATACCCATAACTGTACCCATAGTTATAGGCATAGCCGGAAGCACCCTCTCCCATATCATTAATAACTACCGAAAGTTTCGTAATCTTCATATCAGTTACAAAATGGTTAATCGTATTGAGGAAATTACGGCTCGAATAATCTGCCCGAATTACATATACCGGGAAATCCGCTTTTCGTATTAACTCAATCGCATCGGTCACCATACCTACAGGTGGCGTATCAATGACGATAATATCGTACTTAGTTTTCAAATATTCAAATATTTCGCCGGTTTTTTTCGACATAATAAATTCTGCCGGATTAGGAGGGATCGGACCCGATGTAATAAAATCCAGATTTTCCCATTCAGAATGCTGAATACAATCATCAACATTATGTTTACCGATGAATATTGTACTAAGTCCTTTTGAATTTTCAGCCGCGAATGCCTTATGAAGTTTGGGCTTTCGCAAATCAAAATCAAGGATAACTACCTTTTTACCGCCAACAGCCATAATGCCGGCTATATTTACAGAAATAAACGTTTTACCCTCGCTTGATACAGTAGAGGTAACAGATATAATTTTAGGCCCCGGTGTTGTGGAGAGAAAATCAATATTAGTTCTTATGCTACGAAAAGCCTCACTAATCAGTGATTTAGGACTTTTATTAACTACCAATTGCGACACATCCATCGTTTTATTGTATTTCGGTATTACCCCAAGTATTCCTGCAACACAGAAACGTTCAACCTCGGAAACAGAAAGTATATTATGATTAAGCAAATATCTTATAATAATAAATATCACTCCAATCAGCAGTCCTGATAACAACCCGACTATTCTTATAAGCGGTCTGTTTGGAGAAAGCGGTTTACCTGGCACTTCGGCTGATTTAAGAATAGAATAATCAGATACGAAGCCCGCCTTTTCTATTTCATATTCTGATTTTTTATCCAACAAAAGCAGGTAGTATTTTTCCTTTAAATCACTCAAATGGCTTATTTTAAAATATTGTTCTTCAATGAATGGAAGATCGGATAAATCGCCTGAATATTTATCATATTCCTGATCAAGTAATGCCTGTTTATAATCGAGCACATTTTTCACATCATTAAGGTTAATAATTATTGCATTTTCGGCATCTTTAATTTGCTGATCGATAATTTCTACTCTGGGGTGTTCTGATGTAAATGAAAGGCTAAGATTTTTCTTTGAAGCTTCAAGTTCATGAAGATATGCAATAGCGGTATTTATGCTGGAAAATTTTTCGACAAGTGAAATCAATGAAATTGCTTCAGAATCTCTTTGATTAATAAACGTTTTTTTATAATAATTAAGATCGTTCAAATCCGATTGTAATTCGTCTTTCCTGTCTTCAAGATTTTTTAGTGTAGTAATAATTCCCGTTTCCATTTGATCGGGATTAATAAGATGATGTTCTTTTTTAAAATCGGCCATCTTCGCCTGGTAATCTTCAAGTTGAACACTCACTGTATCTAGTTGGTTATCCAGAAATTTAACTATATGAGATGCACTTTGTGATTTTCTTTCCTGATCATAAATGATAAACTGATCTAAAACAGCGTTTACAATATCTGTAGCTTTATGGGATTGCGGATCCTCGTAAAATACTATGAATGTATTGTTTACCGGCTGGGCTACAATATTGGAAGCAACACTTTTTGCAAGCATGAACATATTATTGATGGTGAAATAATATTGTCCTTTCATTAAATTATTCGGTACTTTATTATTTAACTCAGGGTCTAAAGTAATTCGAATAATAAAATGAGGCGTGGAAAAAAAGGTATTAAAGTCAAATTTATAATCGTATCTTTTTTTATTATTTTCATAAGAAATTTCACATGAATTCTCACTTAGAAATTTAAAAACTATCGGAACATCATAAATGGATGAATCTTTAACTTGTGTCTCAACTACAAAAGGAGAATTTTTGTACATCTCTGTAGTAAGAATCTCTCCCGTATTGTAATAGCTTACTTTAAGTTGTAATTTTTTAACGGCATTTAATACAATACTTTGAGATTTTATTACTTCAACGTCGTTTATAAGCTCAGAAGCAGCATCTTGTTGAAACGGACTGGATGGAAGATTTAATGCTGTTGCCGCTGCGTTTTGCGGTTGCATTATTAGTGTGCCGGAAGATTCATAAACCGGCGTAGCATATCTGAGATAAGTAAAAGCCAGCGATGTGGTAACAAGCACAAAAATAATAACCCACAAAATGCTTCTGCGCAGAATAATAGCCAGCAGAGCGGGATTAAAATCCTCCCCTAAAATACGTTGTACCGGACTTAAAATTACCTGTCTTTCAGAACTAGAATTTTCCATTATTAAAGATTGCAATAAGAGTGAGTGCCGACAGAATGAGACCAAGCAGCGGAGTTACCTGCCCTATTACAGTATTAAGCTGCGCGCCGGGTGTAACATATATAATATCATTAGGAAAAATCCTCATCTGGGCTTTTTTTACGCTTTCAATTTTTGATAAATCCACTTTTTCAATCTTTATTTCCCCGCCTACACCGGGGCGTATTACTTTGATATCATACGCCCTGCTATCCGATGATATACCTCCGGATTGAGCAAGAACTTCTGCCAAAGTAGATGAATTGTTTTGAAGGGTTACCACCTCGCCTTTATCAGGACCGGTAAAAACAATTACCCGCATATTTGTAACACTCAATTGCACAAAGGGCTTCACGAAATAATACGAATACATATCCTGCAGCATTTTTTCAGCTTCATCTACCGACTTACCCTGTATGTCAACAGAATCAATCATCGGAAGTTTAACATATCCGTTATCTTTTACTATATAGTTTATTTGCGTAAGACCTGTGCCCGTCCCCGTTGTAAGTACATCAAGTATTTGATAGCCACCATTACTATATAAATTAATGTGCAAAATATCTCCATGCGTTATCTTATAAGTTTGCTCCCCGGTAGTATCAAGTTTATCATATTTATAACCAAGGGGTGCTTTAAACATCTGGTCGGGAATTAACAACCTACAAGATGGTAATGTAATGATTATAATTAAACATACATATAGCAGCCGTTTCAATAGCAGATAGGATTTGGGTTAAAGATGCGAAAATACTCGATTTTTTACACTTTATTTTATTCTTTCCTTCCGTTTAACAAAACAGAATATAATTGTTCGGTATCATAAATTAGTCGTTTTAAGTTATATTTTTCCAATATTAATGTCTTTGCCTGACTACCCATATCCAATTGTAATTGTTTATCTTCAATAAGGTATTGTAAATTTTCAAAAAAAGATTGAATATCATCTGATGGGGAAACAAAACCTGTTATACCCGGTCGAACAATATCTCTTACCCCCCCCACATCAGTGGTTACAACAGGTTTGCCGCCGGCATGGGCTTCAATAAGGCTCACCGGCGTTCCTTCATTAAGACTTGTTAATGCAATTACATCCGAGCCCGCAATAACCTGGTCTATTTCACGAATCCATGACGTAAATGTTACTAGAGCTTTACGTGGAGATGAATTAAAATCGGTAAAATCAAGACCTGCTTCAGCCGCTTGTTTTTCCAAATCATTCCTGAGTTCACCATCACCCACAATAAAAACCCTGAAAGGTTTCGTGGTATGTTGGGAAAGTTTTTTAATGGCTTCAATAAAAAAAGAATGATTCTTTACCGGTACTAAACGCCCTATTATGGAAATAACTGTCTCATCATCCTCAACCAAATATTTTTGGCGGAACAATTGTCGCTTGTAATCAGTGTCGTTTATAAATTTTTCAAGTTCAAAACCAAGCGGAATTATTTCAATTTTCTCCGGGGGGCAAATTTTGAATTCATTTGCCAGCTCCTCCTTCTGTAGCTGGCTTATAGCAATTATCCTGGATGTTCTTCTTGCCAGCCAGCGTTCAATATTTAAAAAAGCTCTTGTTTTCATGGTTCCAAAATAAGAATGGAATACATGTCCGTGAAAAGTATGAACGGTTACTGGCACATTACATTGAATTGCGGCTAACCGTCCGAGTGCACCGGATTTAGCCGCGTGTGTATGAACAATATCAGGTTTAAAATCTTTGATAATTTTCTTGATCTTTTGTAAAGCAATTCTATCCTTAAGCGGGTTAATTTCGCGATACATTTCCGGAATCACAATTGGCTTCAGACCTAAGTCATCCAGAATGTAATTAGAACTGCCTTCAGAATTATCAATTACACCCGATATTAATAACGATTCGTATGACGGGGGAAGATATTTCATCAGGTAAGCCACGTTAAGCGTAGGTCCACCAATATTTAACCGGTTAATAATTCTAAGTACCCTTGGCATTATGTAATTACTTACCTCCTTTATTTGTTATAAAAATAGCATTATTCAACTATGTTCTTAACCCAAAATTGCCAAATAATTAACCCCCAGATCCTTGCAGTGGCATCGCCCGGGTTATAGGAAAATAATTTATCTTTTAATACCCGTATGGCTAACGGGTTAAAAATGCCCTGCTCCTGAATTTTTTTATCATTAAGTAAATCATCTTCTATTAAAGAATGAAGTTCTGTCTGCAACCATTTAAGCAAAGGCACCTCAAAGCCATGTTTAGGTCTTCGGTATAACTCCACGGGCAATATATCACGAAAAGTATCCTGAAGTATTCTTTTCTTGAACTTACCCGAAATTTTAAATTCTGACGGAAGTGAAAAGGCAAAATTCACCACCCTGTAATCAAGGAAAGGAACACGAACCTCAAGACTATTCGCCATTGACATAGAATCTACCTTGTACAACATATCATTAGGCAAAACCAGTTGCATATCCGTATATAATACATCATTAATATCGCCATCTTCTGCCAGGTTTTTCAAAATTTCTTCTTTCCTGGAATCGTAATCATACTTATCATATTCTTTCATTAGTGATAGAGCCTCTTGTTCCGATGCTACCGAGCACCATCGCCAATAGCGCTCTTTAATAGTCAGTTTATATCCCTCCGAAAAGCGTTTCATCTGGCGTATTTTATTGCCGATTTTTGATTGACGGGATTGGGGCAAATAAGTCGTTAATGGTGAAACACTTGTTAGTACCCGGTCCATAAGCAGCCGTTGTCTGGCTCTGTATTCAGCGGCGTGTTTATTGTACCCTCCAAATAATTCATCGGCGCCATCGCCTGAAAGCGCCGCTGTAATAAAGGGTTTGGTTTTTTTACTTAATATATATACAGGTAAGGCGCTGGAATCGGCAAAAGGCTCATCCAAATGATTCAATACCTCCCAAAGATGCTCATAAAGATCACCGGTGGTTAATGAAAATACATGGTGATTGGTTTTAAATTTTTTAGCCACTAATTGAGCATAGCTTGTTTCATCAAAAAACGGTTCGTCTTTATACCCGATTGAAAAGGTGCTCAAATGAGCAGTATGACGGGATGCCAGGGCAACTACAATTGAAGAATCAATTCCCCCGCTCAGAAAAGCTCCGAGAGGAACATCGGCAATTAACCGCATTTTAACCGCATTGTCCATTAAAGTTGCCAATTCTTTTTGTGAATCCTCATACGTTTTACTATCTCCCTCATGTAATTTAAGATGCGGAATAGAGTAATATGGTTTGCCAACGTAGCTATTATTTTTTATAAGGATATAATTGCCGGGCGATAGTTTGCGAACATTTTTTAAAGCAGTAAAAGGCGCAGGAATGTAGTTAAACTGAAGGTATTCAAACAACGAATCATAATCAAGTGTTCGCGGAATAGAAAAGCTCAATAATGCCTTCATTTCCGAAGCGAAGATGAATTTATCATCATCCTTATAATAAAGCAATGGTTTAATGCCATAGCGATTCCGGGCTAATAGTAATGACTTCTCATGATTATCATAAAACGCGAAAGCAAAAAAGCCGTTAAGTTTATTCAAAGCGCTTAATCCTTCATGGATAAGCAATTTAAGCAAGACCTCTGTATCAGAATGAGAAAAAAATGAAACTCCTTTTTGCTGCAACGACTTTTTTAATTCCTGGAAATTGAAGATTTCACCGTTAAAAATGATGGAATACCTCAACGATTCATCGTGCATAGGTTGATTAGCCACCTGGCTCAAATCAATTATTATGAGCCTTCGGTGGGCTAATCCAACAGTATCATCAAAAAAAGTATTACCGGCATCAGGTCCCCGGTGAATAAGGCAATTTGAGGCATGTTCTAAAGCACTTTTATAGTCTTCTGATTGATGTTTAAATGAATAAATCCCGGCAATCCCGCACATAATGCTACAAAAGTACTACCAAATTTACTTAATATAACAGAGATACCTATTTTTGTGCAGGGTAATTTTTATTAATTTACTATATGTTTTTGAGCATACTTTGCCAAATTGAGAACCAAAGTAGGATTGGGGGGTTTAGAACCTCCTACAATTACGATATTTTTATACGCCCCAATGACCTTGTTTTTACTCCTATCTATTTTATAATAATTGTAGCCGTAGCTGCATTTTATGCCAGCCAACGCTACCATAACCAGCCAATAAAAATATATTTTATACCCGGTTTAATAGTTAAGCTTGTAGGAGCTGTTTGTGTCGGATTGATATATCAATTTTATTATAAAGGTGCTGGTGACACCGCCGTTTACTATGGAGACGGGAAACTTATAGGTGATTTGCTATCAAACAATAGTTCATTATTTCTAAAAGTGCTATTTACAAAAGGAGGACTTACTGATCCCGATAATATTTTACAGAAAGTGGGGTTTTTACAGTTTTATCATGACCCCAGCGCATTTTTAATTGACAAAATCGTGGCTTGCATTGGATTAGTTACTTTTCAAACCTATACTGCCATTGCAATTGTAATGGCTACTATTTCGTTCTCAGGTGCCTGGTGTTTATACATAACTTTTTGTAAAATTTATCCCAATTTATACAAACAATTTGCAATAGCAATTTTGTTCATCCCATCTGTTTTTTTCTGGGGTAGCGGCATATTAAAAGACTGTGTTACATTTGGTTGCCTCGGATGGTTTACTTATGCTGCTTATAATATATTTTTTCTTAGAAAAAAAGTTTTTTCTTCAGCATTGCTTTTCCTCATTTCAGGTTATTTAATTCTGCTAATTAAGTCTTATATTATTCTTAGCTTTTTACCCAGTCTTGTATTTTGGTTTTTCCTGACTTATCGCTCAAGAATAAAAAGCTCGTTTTCCCGTAACCTGATTACGCCATTAATGGTTCTTCTAATGGGTGCCGGTGGCTATCTTATTGCTCAACGACTGGGACAGGAATCGTTAGGATATTCGCTAAATAACTTCGTAAAGACGGCTTCTGTTTTTCAAGAATGGCATGGATACCTGGCTGAAACCACAGGGGCATCGGGTTATAGCCTCGGCAATATTACCCCAACCCCATTGGGGGCTTTAGAAAAATTTCCGGCTGCTGTAAACGTAACTCTATTCCGTCCTTACCTTTGGGAAGCACGTAACCCGGTGGTTCTTTTGGCTGCTGTTGAAAGTTTTGTAATTACCATTTTTACGATACGCATTTTCTTAAGAGTAGGTATTATACGTACGATAAAAATTATATTTAGCAATCCCATGGTTACATTCTGCCTTATTTTCTCTATGTTGTTTGCTTTTGCAGTAGGTTTTACCGCTTATAATTTTGGAGCATTGGATCGTTATAAAATTCCATGTATACCATTCTATGTTTCGGCTCTGTTTATACTTAATTATCTCACCAAACAAGAAAAATCACCATCAAAAAAAAGATTTTCGAGAGCATCTCTGTATAAGGAAAAAGCTTTAGCTGTTGAATAAAGCTCAAAAAAAACTCAAAAAGAAATAATATAATTTTTACAATTTTAGTGCCGTTGTGTTTTATTCTATACCTGAATAATTAATCAATTCCACCTGCGGCAATTCTTGTTTAAGCCATTCCTTAATGCTAAATTTTTTTAGAGATTGGTATTCATTAACTGCTTTTTGAAAAAAATCCGTTTTGGTTTCATAAAAATCAGCATCATAAACATTTTTTAATTCAGGGCTTAAAATATACGGATGTACCATCAATTCGTGAACTGCCCCTTCGGCTCGTTGAATAAGCATTTTAAAATCATCCGGCACGGAGGCTTCATAAGGATGAATGTCGAAAACAGAGTTAAATGAATCGGGGTGCTTAAATTGCCTGATTGTAATAAGGTTGCTCTTTACAATAAGCTTAAGCGTTAATTGTTTACTAAGCTTGGCAAAATCGGGTTTATATCCCTTTCTGAACAAAATCTGGGGAAATGTTACACGCAATGGCAAATTCTTACTTCTTGCAAAATTTACAAAAACAGGAAATATTCCCGGCAATACATGTATGTGTTCATGGCTGTCAATATGGGTTGGATTAACTCCAAGCTTAAGTAATTTATCGTATTGAGCCGCCAACTCCTTTCGTATGTCTTCCCGGGTGGTTTTAAATAATAGTATTCTTTTAAACAAATCTTTTCTCTCTATAAAATAGCCATTACTGTCAGTAAGGTTATGGTTTGGCAATAAGGGTTTCCCTTCAGTAAAGTTGGCGTGTAATCCAATTCCCAACTTGCTATATCCTTTTGATTTGTCGGCAGCATAAGCACAGCCCGGCATATTCACCATGAGCGTGGCGCTGGTTAACGAGCCATTCTCAAATATTTCAAATATAGCATCGGAAACCGCTTTGGTAAGTCCAAAATCATCTGCATTAATGATTAGTTTTTTAAGCATCAATTAAGAATCGCTTATTTATAACACCGGATGATAAGATGCCCTGCAACACTTTTTAATGGGTTGTTAGGATAATATTGCTTAGTGCCAAACAGTTCAATAAACTTTGTTAATCCCCTGCCAATTATATTCCCAAACTTATAAAATATACGAACCGGTGCAAATAACCTGCCCACACTGCCCGAACTGCTAAATCCACCCTTAATGGCGAGTTTTTCCTCTTTGCCGGGTGTGGTAAAATACCCGTAATGATAAAATTTCTGTCCTCTTAACCGTTTAAAAAATTTATCTATATAATAAAACAAAAAATAAAAGTCAAGAGCATAGCGGTTTACATGGGTTACATGAAATATGCCTCCCGGTTTTAGCACCCTGCAAACTTCCCGGTATGTTTTAGCTACATCTTCAGGATTCAGATACCTGAGAACTTCTATACTCACCGCATAATCAAACGTATTATCGGGAAAAGGAATTTTTACGGAGATGCCATCTGTAAATGTTATATCCTTGAAATTATCACGCGCCAATTTTAACATCTCCGGCGACGGCTCTACACCCACCACCTCAAAACCTTTCTGATGAATAAAATCGCTTAGATGACCTGTTCCGGCGCCTAAATCCAATACTTTAGCCCCTTTCTGCAGTTGGTCAAGGTCCTGCACAACTTCTTCAAAAAGCTGGTATCTGCCATAAATAAAAGGGTCGGTATATTTACCAAGGTTAAAATTAACGTACCTACCCTGAAAAATACCACTGTCTATATCATGCCGTTTTATTGCTTTTATCCTGTCCTGTACTACCTGGTCCATATTTACCGGAAAACGTTTAAGTATAATAATTTATTTGCCTCTACAGAATAGATATCTGCAATCTCCATTTGAGCCCTATGCCCCATTTCACTTCTTAAAGAGGCATCATTAAGCAATTTCTCCATTGCTGTAACCCATTCTTTTTTATCAGAACAAAGATAGCCATTGTAGCCGTTTTTAATGATGTCAAAATTTACGCCAACCGGCGTAGCAATTACGGGTATTCCAAGCGACATAAATTGAATGGCTTTAAACCCGCATTTGCCTTTTGCCCATTCATCCGTTTTGGAAGGCATAAGTCCAATATTTATTTGCATTAAATCGTCTATTTCTGTTTCAAATTTCCACGGTATATATTTTAATGATTTTAGGTTCAAATCAGGCGGAGTATTAGAAATCACAAGAAATTCGAAAGTATATTTTTCTTCCATTTCTTTTAAAGCATCTTCAATTAAATGAAGATAAGGCATAGTGGAATGAGTGCCTGTCCAGCCAATAACTACTTTATCTGTATTCTGGTCTTTTGTTCTGTTATGCACTTTTACAGTGTCTATCGTAGTGGGTATAAGCATAACATGCTTGTTATGTTTCAGCGCATGATCACATAAATACTGATTGCCGCAGGTTACTTTATATGCCCATTTGCAAATTGTTGGAACCTTATAGGGCCAGCGCAGCAAATACAATAAGGGGTTTTTATTAAATAAATTTGAATTGTGCAGCCAGATGGCGTCATCATAATCATAAATAATTTTTTTGCCCCAGATTTTAGCTATTATAAACTCGAATACCGGCGGACCTAATGGGGCAACTTCGCGATGAATAAAAATATAATCGGCTTTTCGTAATTGAAACATAAGCCAAACTCGTCGTATAAAACCATTAAGTAATCCTATTGCCTTGCTAAATAATTTACCCTTTTTGTATAATAGCTCCCAATTTCTCTCGCTCCAGAAAGAGTGAAACTCGTAATTAATATTATTTGCAGAAAGAAAATCCAAATATTGCTCAAATCGAAAGCGCTGACTTGGAGCATGGCCACGGGGATATGGAACGATAAAAAAAACTTTCATTGAACGGTTTTGGAATTACTGATTTGGTCATAAATTGACAGGTAGGATAAAACGCCGTTTTGTAAATCAAAATATTCCATGGCATATTTCCTTAGTGCGTTTTTATCAACAGAATTACTTATTAGCTTTTTAAGGGCTGCCTGAATACCATTGTCATCCATTGTATCAATAAGAACACCTCCATTAGGATATTTTTCAATAATATAATCCAAATCTCCTAAGTTTTTCTGCGAGATAAAAGGCAATCCGCAAGCCCAATACTCGGCAAGTTTTGTTGGGCTACGTCCTAATGCCGAATATGATTTATCATACATAATAACTCCATAATCTCCTGCCATAAGATACCGATACACATTTAAATAATCACTCGACACTATACGAATAGTTGCAGTATCTATGCCTGCTTTCTTTAATTCAGATTCGATTACACTTTTATCAGTATGTGAGATTATAAGCAGATAACTATTTTCTTTAATGGCGCTCAAATTTTTAAAAATATTAAATATAATATCAGGACGATAATTAGTCCCAATAGAGCCTGAATAAAGAAGAACGGTTGCGTTTTGCGGGATTTTTAATTCCCGCCGAATTGAGTTTCTTATGCCAGAGTCAAAAGGTTTAAAAATGTTAAAATCAACACAGGTTGGAATAACTCCTATTTTCTCACCGGGAATATTAAATGCCTTTTTGATTTCTGTTTTACCTGCATGGGTCAAAGAAATATTAATGTCAGACTGCTCGAAAAATTGTCTTTCCTTGAATTTAAAATACCTGTAAACAGGTTCGTAAAGGATTCCCTTCCAAAGTCCACTCTCCTTTTTTTCATCCGGGAAAAATCCACGCATATCAAAAATAAACTTAGACCCGTATTTTTTTTTTGCGCGTAATCCCAATAAGGCGCTAATATACCCGCGACAATGCACGATGTCAAAATGTTGTTTTTTATATAAGCTTTTAATTTTCTGCCAGCCTTTAAAAATGTCTTTAACTGTCGAAAGTACCGGCGGTTTTTTAGTATATAATAAAGGATGCCAGTTAATTGATTTTCCGCTAATCATTGTATCAATTATACCTTTTTTTGTCTCAAAAAGGAATGGCTTTTCAAAGCTAATCAGGTCAAATACTACTCCCTGTTCTGATATTGGCCGTAAATAAGAGAGTACCTGCGATTGCCCCAACGGGTCTGTCATCCCATCATACGAAAGATACAATACTCTAATGTTTCTCGCCATAATACCACTCAATAAATTTCTTTACGCCATCTTCAATTTTATATTTAGGGGCATAATTAATCATTTTTTGTGCTTTAGAAATATCGGCATAGGTAATTGTAACATCTCCCTTTTGCTCGGATAGCTTAATAATGTTTTCCTGCTTATTCATCAATTTATAAATAACCCCGATAAGATATTTCAATTCTACGGGGTGGTTGTTACCTAAATTCACAATTTCAAAAACTTTATTATGGTTTTGAATATAATCTATCATCTTCATTAGTCCATCTATTGTATCATCAACATACGTATAATCGCGGCTGGTTTTCCCATCGCCATACATTTCAATTGGTTTTCCTTCGTCTATCTTTTTAACAAATTTATGAATAGCAAGATCCGGCCGCTGCCGCGGGCCATATACCGTAAATAAACGCACATTAACAATATCAATATTATACAAGTAATGATAAGTATGGTTCATTAACTCGCAACTCTTTTTAGTAAATGCATATGGCGAGATAGGAGAATCAACATTATCCGATTCGCTGAAAGGAATTTTAGTGTTGTTACCATACACAGACGATGAAGAGGCAAAAACAAACTTTAAAATTCCGTGTGATGCTATCCACTCCAGCAGGTTATTTGTAGCAACAATATTATGTTGTATATACTCTGCGGGGGCTTTAATAGATGGCAGTACGCCCGCTTTCGCCGCAAGATGTATAACAACATCCGTGCTCTCATTCAGTTTGTTTAATTGTTCTTTTTTAGACAAATCCAATTCATGAAAATGAAAATTAGTATTGTCTTTTACCTTTGATATATTTTTCTTTTTAATCGTACTGCTATAAAAATTATCAAAATTATCAATGCCAATAACACAATGTCCTTGTGAAAGTAACTTTTCTGTTAAATGTGAACCTATAAATCCTGCACATCCTGTTACTAAAAAAGTTTTCATTTTATTATTTTATATTAATTTATTTTTTCAAAAAATGCTTTCATAGAATCTCCTTTTCCAATCGTACTAAGAACACCATTTATACTTTTCTTAATAAATCCCATAAAACTGTTTTTTTCAAACATATTCCTTATCCGTTCATCATCTGAGGCAGGAGATATATATTTTTGATTTGAAATTTTCATACTTGTTTTAATCCGGGTAATACTAATACCTGTTGTAAGTATTTTCTTCGTTTTAAAGCCATGTAACTTCATTAAGTAGTTGATAGTTTTAGGCGTATAGTAGCTCAAATGCTCCGGGTAATGAACTATATTCCAATTAGCTTTTGCAATATGTCTTGAAACACCATTAAAATTCGGTGTTGTTACATACAATAAACCACCTTGTCGTAAAATCTTTCTGAAATTTTCTACTTCATCCTTAGGATTATTTATATGCTCCATAACCTCAAAAGAAGTAATTACATCAAAATATCCATCCCCATAATTATTTGCATTAAGTGTACCTTGTTGCATTTTAATACCTTTCTTTCTGCATATCTCCACAGCATTATCAGTGTATTCGGTACCAAAAACTTCCCATCCTCTTTGCCTAGCTATCTCAAGAAAATATCCTATTCCGCAACCTACATCAATAAGCCGGTTATTTTTCCGGTATTGTTCCATTTTATCGAGCAATTCATTATACCGGGTTATTGTAATCGGAGATAAGTAATCATTTCTCCCATATTTGCTATATGCTTCATTCAACTCTTCTTGTGTTGGAACACGGTTACAGAATATAAAACCACAATTAGCACATTTTACCAGGTAATCTTTCTTAAATAATGTAATTGGGTTCAGATTTGCATTTCCACACACCAAACACGCCTCATGGGTTTTATATGCCTCACTCATTGAGGTAAAATTAACTGTTTTTATTCATCCAGATATTCAACAATATGAGGTTCCAAACCCGATTATAAAAATAGTCTGTACCCGATTCAAAAGCCTTAACATATTTCTGAACCACATTATAATTTAAAATACCGTTTTGCTCTATCATTTCGCGTGAAAGATATTTATCTATAAGATAATGTAAATCTTTGTGCAGCCAGTTTTTCAAAGGTATTCCAAAACCCCATTTGGGTCTTTTAAATAACTCAGGGGGCAAATAATCGTAAAGCAATTCCTTTAATAAATACTTTGCAGAGCCATTATGGATTTTTAAATTTTCATCCAGGTTAAGAGCAAATTCTACTACACGATAATCCAGGAACGGAGTCCTGGTTTCAAGTGAATATTGCATAGAAGCCTTATCCACTTTCACCAATAAATCATCCTTCAAATAAAATTTAATATCAAACAATGCCTGTTCTTCTTTTACACTTAGTTTTCTTTTTAATTCCGGCGTTTGTTCCTGTAAATGAAAATCTCCGTCAGTTGAATTTTTCAGCAACTCATGAATTTCCCTCTTAGTAAAAAAGTATTGCTCCTGTGAAAAAACATGGCTTTTTAGTTCTGAAACTGATTCATAACGAAAGACCTGAGCTGCCCTTTGGTATCGGTCAGATAATAATGAAAGCGCTGTAGCTATTGGTTGATGAAACATACGCACCAATGGATTATTTAACCTTGATGCCCAATTATACATGCCATAGCCCAAAAACAGTTCGTCACCTCCATCGCCACTTAATGTCATTGTCACGTATTGCCTTGCCAGCTTTGAGACCAGCATGGTTGGTATCGAGGATGAATCGGCAAAAGGCTCGTCGTAAGCAGCCGTCATTTTATCTATTAGCTCTAATGCTTCATTTTCAGTTACTATAAATTCATGATGGTCAGTCTTTAAATAGTTAGCAACGGCGCGGGCATAGTCTGATTCATTGAATTTTGATTCTTTAAACCCGATTGAAAATGTTTTCACTGGCTCCGATGAAATGCTCTGTGCTGTGGCTGTTACCAGGCTTGAGTCAATACCACCGCTTAAAAAAGTACCAAATGGCACATCACTTATCATTCTATAACGAACTGAAGACGTCATCAACTCTTTCAAAGTTTTCTTAGCCTCAGTATAGTTATTTATTGTTGAGGATTCAATATGATCTTCAGGCTCCCAATAATTTTGAAAGGTAAATTCGTTGGCAGAAACCTTCAAATAACTTCCTACCGGGAATTTATCTATTTCATTATAGATAGTGTTTGGCTGAGGTATATATCCTAAATATAAAAATTCAGAAACAGCGGTTTTATTAACTGTTATACTTTTACGGATGGTATCAAGTTGCATTAATGCTTTTATTTCCGATGCAAAAACAATATTATTTTCTTCCTTGTAGTAGTAAATTGGTTTCACTCCCAAGCGGTCACGGAATAAATAAAGTATTTGCAATTTTAAATCATAAATAGCTATTGCAAACATGCCATTGAATTTCTGTACTGCTCCCGGTCCCCACTCCGCAAATGCTTCAAGTACCACCTCTGTATCGGAATGGGTTCGCCATTCCCTTTTTAATTCTTTGGCAATATCCCGATAATTAAAAATCTCTCCATTGAAAATAGTTATATAGCGCCCGTTATACGATGTCATGGGCTGGTTTGCAGCGCTTGAAAGGTCAATTATGCTTAACCGGCGGTGTCCTAATCCTACAACATTATCCGAAAAGAATCCATCGGCATCAGGTCCGCGATGCTTTAGGCAATCCGTCATTATTTTTAAATCGGGACTGGAAAATCTTTGATTGACCGAATAATATCCGGCTATGCCGCACATACACAAATAATTTCGTTAATCAATTGTGTTTATATTTTAAACCGAGATATATTTTCATGTTAAATAGTTGTTAATCTCTTCAATTAAAATCTTAGTCCCATATTCACGCGAGATAGAAAATTTTTCCTCATCTGTTATTCCGGTTGCCAAATTCTCGCCTCGTTTGTACCGCTCATAAAACCATTTTAGCAACTGATACACTTCATCAGCATTATTTGCAAAATATTGAAAATTCCTGCCCGGAAATAAGGTGGTAGTTTTACCCGGAGTGCTCTGCACCGTTAAAACAGGTCTCCCGGTTGCAATGTATTCATAAGTTTTACTTCCCATAATTCCCTGCTCCTGTGAATGCGATATAAAAGAAAGCAGCACCGTTGCTCCTAATTGGTGTCTAATAATTTCCTGGCGCGGCAATCTGCCTTTAATAGCCACCCACTGAGGGTGGGTTTTAGCATAATCTGAAATTTTATTTACCCCTGCATTTTTCATATACTCTATACCGTAAAATTGCACCTGGAAATCTGTTGGCTTAACTTCAGAAACAAACCGGTCTAACCCTTCTATAAACAGGTCAACATAACTAAAATCATAGACTATACCGGTATACACCAATACAAAAGGAACATCTTCTTTAAAAGGAATAGTATTTTTAAAATAATCCAATTCAGCTCCATTGCTTAAAATGAATGCCTTTTGAGGGTATACCTCTTTTTGAATCGTTTCTGCTAATACCTGTGACACCATACAAAAAAATAGTGTCGACTTAATGTACCGCCTTTCTAACATTAATTCCATTTTTCTTATCAACCTGTCTATAAGACCTCCATCAATCTTTGTATGGTTAGTATACCACCCATCGCGATAATCGGCTATCCAGGGGATATTATATTTCTTATGCAGTTTATAGGCATACTTAAATAAAATAAAAGGTTCGCCTGTCGCTATAATTATATCGGGCTTTTCATTTGCAACAGCTTTCTCCGCGGCTTTATAGAGATAATATTTATCATCAGCAAAGGACAAAATCCAACGAAATATTCTTTCATACATTGAAATTAACCGGCGTTGAAAATTCTTCTTATTTAGTCCGTATTTTAATATCAGGCGGTCTTTATAAGTCATTTGATGTGTGGCATAATAGATTATTCCTTTTTCGCTGACCTCTTTTTCTATCCTCGATTTCTTATCTCCTTTTGATTTATCAAGAATTGTAATGGTATCAGGAGCCCAGCGGCGTGTAACAACAATTGGTTCACAGCCATATTTGCGCGCGTGTATAAACCAGCTATAAGGCCTATTAGATCCGGCGGAAGATAAAGGTGGAAAGTCATAACATAATATAAGCATCTTCAAGGTCTTATTCATGTTATGTTATACCCTCCGTGAACCTTTTATATACATATCCCTAATCATTTATTCCGTTTAAATATTTTTTTATACAATTTTGACAAAGGCCGAAGTTTTTTATAAATATTCATCATGGAATGATAATCTGTGTGTGGAACACCCGGCGCCTCCATAAGTTTATCGAAAGATTCGGTTGTTAATCCGAATTTTTTTATAACGTATTCTTTATCCTCTTCAAGTTTAACAGCATCGTAAATCGGTTTTTTCATTTCCTCCAGCGCTTCCTGCCGCGTTATTTGCCCTGAACAAATAAGCGTACTCAGATGTGATTTTCTTTTATCAATACCAAATTTTTTTGGCAGAATATATGCCTGGTAAAAACGTGTAAATACCGATTCATAATGTTTCCCTCCATAATCGCGCCAGCCAAGCTCTTTCGTAATAGTTTGCTTGGCTTCAGTTTTATTATAATCTATATAATTCAAAACCGGAATAAAATCCACTTTCCAAATTTTACTGTAATAAAATGTATCCCAAAGTGTTAAATGAGGATATGTTTTCAATTTCACCTTTCCGAAGCGCTTGTGTATATCTTTTATATTGATATAATCCAGCTTATTATGTACCCAGCTTGAGGGTAATAAGCCTTCAGTAGTTATATTAACTCCCTGTAAAATATTTCTAACCTTGTATTTTGAAGCAAGCCTGTATAATGTGGCAGCTATAGCGTGGTCGGTTATCAATTCAATATCCACCACCGAAGCTTGCAAAAAGGATAATTGTATATCCCTGAATTCTTCCCAGTTTATTACATAGGTATATAAATCAAAATTAAGTTTCTGTACAATATTCTCAATATTATTTACTGCCAGTTCCGAATTCCACCCGTTATCGCAATGCACAAGCAATGGTCTTAATCCAAGCTGCTTCGATAAATAAGCAACATAGGAACTATCAACGCCGCCGCTAATACCAACTATTGTATCGTATTCCTTCCCGGCGCCATCTTTCTTGATTTTTTCTACTAATTGCTTCAATTTTTCCTTGCCTTCCTCTCCATGAAATATCCTGTGGTGAAGTATATCTTCATATAACCTACAATGATTACATACGCCATTGGCATCAAATTCAATATCCGGGTCATCATGGGTGTCCAGTATGCATTTGCTGCATACCTGGTATGTTCTGTCAGTCTTCATGTCTTACTGAATGATAATGATGCAATATCTTTTGCCGTGGGAAAATTAATTAATACAGCGCGATGTTTACCCTGAAAGACAAACATACTGCCCGCTGCCGCTGCTGATGCTCCTGCATTAAATGCCTGTTGAAAGTGCTCTACATTGCCGGCTCCGCCACAGGCAATAATGGGAACATTCACCTCGGATGCCACCAATTTTATTAGGTTAATGTCATAGCCGCTTTGCATTCCGTCTCTTTCAATTGAATTAAGCATAATTTCACCCACACCTGCCTCATCAAGTTTTTGAGCATATTCCACTGGGTGCCATTTTGTTTTTTTACTGCCATTAATTATATAAACAAGATAACGTCCGAACACATCTTTTTTTACATCCATTGATACTACTAAAGTTGAACTGCCAAACTTCAACGCCGCCTCTTTTATTAAGTCAATATTTTCTGCTGCTGCCGCATTAATACATATTTTTTCCACACCGCTTTTTACAATAATTTTAATATCATCCATGGTTTTTACTCCGCCGCCATAACAAAGAGGCATAAAACATTCCCCGGCAATTTCAGCAATATAACTATAATTAGGTTTTCTGTTCTCTTTCGTTGCTGTTATATCCAGAAAAATAATTTCGTCAACCTCTTTTTCGTTAAAAATTTTTACCGCATTTATCGGGTCGCCAATATATACGGGGTTTTTAAAGGCGGTTGTTTTATACAAACCACCGTTGTTATATAACAAAACCGGAATTATCCTCGGACGCAGCATCTTAATATTTTTCAGCAAAATTTCTTAATAATTGCATTCCAAACTTGTGGCTTTTTTCGGGATGAAATTGAACACCAATTATATTTTCATGCTCAATACCCGATGTAAAAACCTGCCCATATTCTGTCGTCAATAATACATCACTTTTATTTTCGGCTTCAATATAATAGGAGTGAACAAAATAAAACCTGGTATAAGGCGGCATATCCTGCATTAAACGGCTGGGTTTTACCACCTTAACCTCGTTCCACCCCATATGAGGTATACGAATTGGTTTATCATCATAAACAGGGTTAAATTTTTTTACATATGCATTGATCCAACCTAAACCCTTCTGTCCGCTTCCTTCCTCGCTTTGATTGGCAAATAACTGCAATCCAAGGCAAATACCAAGTATCGGTATTTTATCTTTTACAACTTTTTTGTTTAAGGTATTAATCACTCCCATATGTTCCAATTGGTTCATCCCTAAATCAAATGCACCAACTCCGGGCAATATTAATTTTTCAGCGCTCTCTATATCCGGTATTTTTGAAGAAATAATACTTTTCTGTCCCACTTTCTTCAGCATATTATAGATAGACATGACATTGCCCATTCCATAGTCTATAATTGTAATAACATTACTCACTTTTCACTGCTTTTATATGCTTCAATTATTTTTTTCTCTTCGTTCTCCCACCTGAAATCGGCTTTAGGTAAACCGGCATTCTTCCTTTTTTGTTCAAGCTCTTCCTTATCAATAGAAGCAATGGTTTTTAAAATCGCATCTGCTCTTGTTGGGTCTGTTATCCAACCATTATTATATTTCTTTATAACATTTGCCATTTCAGGAAAATCACTTACCAGCACAGGCAAATCCACCAGCATATATTCAAAAAATTTATTGGCAATCGTAAGTTCGTAACTCAGGCAAATAGGTTCAATAATGCAAATCCCTATATCAGCTCCTGCAGTATATCTTAATAATTCTTTAGGTGGCACGGCCGGATGTAAATGTATATTGCGATACTTATTACTATACTCGCGAATATCTTTTTCCAATGCTCCGTAACCCATAAACACTAAATGCTTATCCGGAAGTTTTGAAAAAACATCCAATATTAATTGAATGGCTCTGCCTTTCATGAAAGCACCCTGGTATAAGAAAATTAATTCATTATCGGGAATTGAAAATTTTTCCCTGAATACTTTTTTATCTGCATCAGTTATAGTGACATTTTTTCTGTCAGGGATATTATTCGCCACAACTAATGGCGGTAAATTTTTGTACTTGTTTTTATACCAATTACCAATAGACTCACTCACCACAAACATCAGGTCGGGGTATTTTATAAGTGCATTCTCTTTCCACTTATAATATTTTCTACGCCAGCCAAAGAGTGAGTTTTTTTCTGTTTCTAACTCATGTGCATCATAGTATAATTTAATAGAGGGCTTTAATTTCTTTAATAAAACTCCGGCTTGTAAATCTTCAATACTGTTTGACTGAACTGAAGAAATTGGTTTTCTCCAGTAGCGGAATAAAATCTTTAAATTAAAAATGGTGAAATACTGCCACGACCGTGTAAAAGGAATAGGCAGGGTTTTAATGGTCATCCTCCAAACACTTCGGTGCTCATCAAGTTTTTCTTCTTTTGGGTGTTTGCCGTTATTTATGCCTATGTAAACTATATCCGTTGCAATGCCATTATCAAGCATTGCTTTTGAAAATTTAAGCATTCGGCTTTCGTGTTCAAAGGGAGAAGTGTATATATGCAAGCTTGTAGACAACCGTTATTTCTATTTATAAATCCGTATTAACTGTTAGTTGGCTTACAAAGATAATTCCCAATGGCTAAATAGTCGAAAGCTCCCTGTTCAAAAGCGCGAATGGCATCGTAAGGGGTAGCAACTATAGGTTCTTCATGCATATTAAAACTTGTATTAATGACCACCGGAATGCCGCTGAGTTTATAATATTCATCAATGAGTTTGTAGTAAGATGAGTTGTGCTCTTTTTTTACCACCTGCGGGCGGGCTGTGCCGTCAACGTGGGTAGCTGCCTGGATGGAATTACGCCATTTTTCTTTTACATCATAGGTAATGGTCATAAAGTAAGAAGCATATTCGGCTCCTGATGTTGCATAGTTATGAAAAATATCATCAGCATATTCATATAATACAGAAGGCGCAAAAGGCATAAATTCTGTTCGCCTTAATTTTTTATTCAGCCAGTTATTAATTTCACTCTCCGTAGGTCTGGCAACAATACTGCGGTTACCAAGTGCACGGGGACCATACTCCATCCTTCCGTTAAATCGTCCGACAACTTTACCGGTGTTGATTAACTCCGCAATCTTCTTTTCGATTTCTTCTACATACTCATATTCTATTTTATATTTTATGATCTCATCTTTTATCTCATCATTAGTAAAACTCTGACCAAAGTATACATCATTTGGTTTATAAATCTGAAACGGTTTTGAGGATAGTTCATATAATGCACTGAATGCAGCCCCCAAAGAACAACCACCATCCCCCATATTTTGATGTATATAAACCTCATTGAATTTTTTTATTTCATTTACCTTTTGATTCACTCTTACATTGGCAAAAACTCCGCCGGCAAGCAATATATTTTCAGATGGATATTTGTTCAGAAAATGTTTTATATACTGAATAGAAACATCTTCCAAAACCGCCTGCACTGCGGCGGCTAAATCCTTTGCATCTTTTTTAGGATCGAAATTTTTTTTCAAAAAACCATGGAAGCTGTCTACATACGGATTTCCAAAATTCTCATTATTTAAAATCCGTTGTATGGTTTGCAGCTTACTGGATAATGCAGTTTGTTTTTTTTCTTCATAGGTAAACGATTCTGTTTTTGGGTCGAATCGCATAAACTGCGCCAATTCATTAAAATATTTTTTTGGATTCCCATAAGCCGCCAAACCTGTTATTTTACCTTCGTGCCGATTGCGTTTAAATCCCAAAAATCTTGTTATCTCTGAATAGAACCTTCCCGGCGAACAATTGGATGAAGCAGATGATACCCGCGTTATTTTCCCATCTTTAGCCGTAGAAACGGTTGCACATAATCCATCACCGGCGCCATCCATTGTTATAATTAACGCCTCTGATACTCCGCTGGTATAATAAACGCTTGTAGCGTGAGTGTGGTGATGTTCTATTATTTCAAGTTTTGAATGGGCAAAACCTATTTCATCCAGTGTTTTACGAATTACATCCCTGGTAAATTTTTCTGATTCCTTAAGAAAATCACCTTGCTTTTGCGCATCCTTACTGCCTACCACATTATCTTTTACCAGCTTAAACAACTTTACAAACCGGTTCTCCAATTGAGGGTCATTAAACAAATCTTTTTCCTTGGTTTTTGCCGGATCTTTGAGCAGAAAATAATTATTATAGGTATCCATGCCCGGGTAAAATAGACGCAAAGTTGCTGATGCAACTGTTGTTACAGATGACTTTGAAATTCCTGCCAGTTGTATTACCTGTTCAATGGAGCGATAGGGAAACCCGGTATGAAATTTAACCCGCGTTAATCGTTCTTCAGCCACGGCAGCCACTACTTTGCCATTGCTGTTAATTAATGTAGCTGTTGCATCATGTCCTAAATGAATGCCTAAAATATATTGTTCTTCCCTCATTAATATAATTCAAAGTTTACTATGAAAAAATCAAAGTTAAGAAATCTTTTTAGAGATTATTTAGAGCAGGTATGCGTCGGTTTTATATCAATTGCTTTATTTTACTTCCGCAATTAAACAGTGCATCCACCACGCTTAACCCGCTGACAAACTTTCCATAAAGCTGGAAATAATCAGGTGCAGAAAAATTAATATATTTAAGTTGAATTTTATTCTCCGAAAATAAATCCGCATTATTATATTTCTTGCCCCCTTCACCGGATAAATACATAGATCCTTTGAGCGCTTTACAAATAGCAATAAGCCGGGCGTTTTTATCATTTTCATCAACCGATAGTTCTGAAGCACGCTTCACAACTGTCTTTATCTGAAAATGTTTGCAAATATACATTATACAGGCTATGTTAAAGTCAGATAATTTTTCAAAATCATTATAAAATAATTTTTCTAAGCCGGGATATTCCTCCTCAAAAAATGTCGCTTTTTTATACACATGAAATAAGGTGTTTAAATGTTTTTGTTTCCAGGGTTGTATATTATCTATAAGAATATCTTTTATCTTCCTGCTTTTCCCCCTCCGAATGGGTACGGTGAGCCATTTTACGCCATGTTTTGTTTTAATACGCGTTCGGTTTGTTAAAGAATAGGAACTCCTGGTTTGAATGTCAACGGTATCCAGTAATACAAAATTGTCGCTCAATTTTATTTTATGAAAATACCCAAGCCATGGCAGATAATTGGGTTGTTGAATACCTATTACATGTCCCATTAACCTGTTATTTACAAATTTTAGTCATACTATGAATCGGCAAATTCCTGTACCTGCAAAAGCGATAAATTTTTAAATTTAAAATAAGCTTTTCATTTCTTTAAACAAGGGTAACAAAAATAGAAATGAAATTCCGTTATTGAGTTATAAATTGTAAGTAATATTAAAGTTTTTTTATTTAGCTTTACGTTACACAATAAATTTTACTTTTTTTTATAAATAATAAACATAGTTTAACTTTTTAGTGTATGCTGCCTATGCTCCTTTCTGAAATACAAAAACTAACGGGGGCACAACTTTACGGCAATCCGGAATACAAAATATATGAAATCCTTACTATTCGCGATATTCAACCCGGAAAAAATAATAGTGGCTGTCTCACCTGGGTAAACGATAAAAATAGCAGCAATTTTAACCCCGCACTACAGCCCGGCTTACTCATTTTATCTCCTAATTCCTACTCACATCTGCAAAACGCCGCTCTTAATTTCCTGGTAGCGCCACAACCCAGGAATGCATTTTTTACAATTATAGATCATTGCTTTCCTGAAACCATGCAGGTAGCCATATCATCCACATCTGTTATTAGCCCTTTAGCTAAATTAGGCGAGTCCTGTTATATCGGTCACAACGTTGTGATTGAAGATGGCGTTCAAATCGGTGATTTTTGCAGAATTTTACACAACACAGTTATTTTACGTAATACGCATATTGGAAATTATGTTACAATTGGCTGCAATTGCACAATAGGTAGTGCTGGTTTTGGGTATGAAAAAAATGAGCTTGGCGTTTATAAACAGCTCCCTCATGCAGGTAATGTTATAATTTCAGACCATGTCAATATTCATAATAATACTTGTATTGACCGGGCTGTAATTGGCAGCACAATAATTGGTGAAGAAGTTAAAATTGATAATTTAGTACATATTGCACATGGTGTGCGTATTGGTCATAATAGCCTGGTAATAGCAAATGCTATGGTTGGCGGTAGCACTGATATTGGAGAAAATTGTTGGATAAGCCCAAGCGTATCGTTAAATAACGGGCTTACGATTGCCAATGAAAATATGATTGGAACGGGAGCCGTCGTAACTAAAAGCACACAAGCGGGGAAAACCTATGCGGGCAACCCCGCTGTTGAAATGGAGGAAATTAAAAAATGGTCTGCCTTGCGCAAACGCTTACTTAATGAAAGTCAGGATTAAGATCTAAAATCATTTTACATAATCCATCTTAATCCTATTATACAATTCTTTAAGTTTTTCCTGCTCTTTATTCCAGTTTAATTCATGTTTTAATGTATTCACATTCTTCTTTTCATCCGGGTAATTCTTCAGTAGTTCCACCCATCCTTTTTTATAACAATCAGGTTCATCCCCATTAACGCAAACACCGATTTTATACTTTTCAACCACGTCAATATATTCCGGCTGAGCCATTGATAAAACAGGCAGTTCACACATAATATAAATAAAAAGCTTGCTATCCAGCGCCAGCCAATACGACAGGGATTTTTTATTCCATGTAGGCATTAATCCCGCATCAGCAGAACCAACAATACGTAGAAAATCTTTAGGGTAAATTACATCTTTAAAGAAGATATTTTTAATTTCCCTCTTCTCCACAAAGGTTTCAAAATATTTTCGTTCAAAATCATCGGCGGTAATTATTACCAAAACAAGGTCTTGTATAGTTGAAAGCTGGAGAAATGACGATTCCATATTCATTTTCTTCCGGTAAATATGACTGCCTATAAATACCAGGATTTTAGCGTCATTTGAAATTTTAAATTCTTGTCTCAGCGCATCTGACTTTTCTTTAATCTCCTCAAATTCCATAACGTTCCTTAAAACAACAGGGTAATTTTTCAATCGGAAATATTTATAAAGTATTTTAGCTATAGAATCATTGACTGTAATTAAAAAATCAATTTGCTTGGCATCAGCCTTTTCCCGCCTGATATCTATATAACGCGCCATCTTTGTCTTCACTTTCAAACCCAATCCAAGCCCTTCCTTCATATTAATCGGCCACGACTTGAATAACTCATGAGAATCATAAATTAATTTACATTTCGGAAACCGTTTTTTATAAAGTGTTCCAAGTTGTAACATATAATGGTCATGGCAATGTATCACATCAAACGATTCTTTGCTAAGCTCATGAAGGGCCTCGCTAAGGGCAGCTTTATTCTTTATAGATAAAATGTTTTTACTGAATATTCTTTTAATACTATAATTCTCTTTACGTTCTTCTGCAGGTAAGGAATTATCATAAAGAGCGTAAACAATTAAACTGTCACCCATAGAAGAAATACATCTTACTTCCTGGATAATACGTTGATCAATTGTAAAATTATTATCTACAAGCATTGCTATTTTCATGTATTCTCTTTTTGAGTCTACTTGAAAACAATCAGGGTGAAATCGTGAGGGAGATAGTTATGATACAATATAATTTTGCTGCCAAAATTTTTCTTAAATAAATTCAGCATTGTTATCGGATCATAGTAGATTGATAGAGGATTTTTTTTAACCGCCCAGTTAGATAAAAAATTAACTGCAAAACCTTTGTTTATTTTTGGGTACAGCGTTCTTAACTGGCCAAGCACAAAATCAATATTTGAAGCTAAATCATAGCCTAAATTATAAATGCCGCTTGCAACAACATAATCAAATTCCTTCCCTGTTTCCATCACTTCATGAACAGAACCCTCTATAAAATTAATCTCAGGATACAACTCAGATGCCTTTTCTAAAAATCGTGTATTAATATCAACAGCTGTATAATCGGTAAATTGAAATTCGAGACTGGTTAGATAAGGATAAAAATCGCATAATCCCGCTCCAAGATCCATGATAGAAAAATTATTATCATATTTAAATAAGCGTGAAGCCACTTCAAACCGCTTATGTTGACTATGCAAGCTAATTGCCAGTGCACGTTTATTAAAACCATACAAATCAATTTGCTGATTATGAAAATCCAGATGCGTTTTTAATATGAGCTCCTCCATCATAAATTTAAATATCCGTCCACTTTATCAGTTCAAACGCCTCTGCATAGGTGCATCCTATTTGTGTACCGCGGGTAATAGCAAGACTTTTAATAAATTTTTCATTACAATAGTTACGTTCAGCCTGAGATTTAAAAGCCATAACTGCTTCGGCTTTTGTATGAACATGTTTCTCTTCTAACCTGACAAAAAAGTTAGTGGTTATTACAATGTTATTCCATGGAAGTTCATACCCAAGCATATTACATTGTCTAAAAGCCCGTTTAGCTTCATTATGAATAGTCTGATGATCTTGGTGAATATCGGTCGAAACAGGCACAAAAACCAGGTCCGGTTTAATAGACTTATTCATCTTAACCATATCTTCAAGAATAGCCTGCCGGTGATCGGAAAAATAACGCACTTCGTAACCAAGAATTTTTAAATCCTTCACCTTTAAAATTTTACTTGAATAGGTGGCTTCTTCAATAAGAGTATCCAGCTTGAGGTTGGGGGCAAGTGAACTTCTGCAGTCTGAAAATGCTACTACGTAAACATCATGCCCCTGCTCAACCAGTTTAGAAATAGTACCGCCACAACCAAACTCAACATCATCTGTATGCGGAGAAAGAGCCAGGACACACAACATTTTATCTTGCTTTGACATAATTATTCTTTAATCAAATTTTAAACACAAATAACAGGCTGAAATTATATAAATTTACTCACTCCTCAAAAAAGCAGCAGTAACAAGGCACATCCAATCATCAGCCAGGTTAGAAAACCGCGGGTCAAAAATCTTTTCATTGATAAGAAATTCCCTTGAATTCCTTACCCTTTCAGCAATGTGCAGGCGTTTCATCCATATATCCTGGGGAGGTTCATAACCAAGTTTAGAGACACGCCAGGTAATATCCGAGGGCAATCTTTTTTCCATAGACTTTCTCAGTATATATTTTGTCCACCCGTTATGAATTTTAAAAGAAGGCGGCAATGTAAAAATAAACTCTACCAATTCATGAAACAGGAATGGTAAACGCACCTCACGCCCATGTGCCATTGCATTTCTGTCAGCAAACCTAAGCAACCGGTCTAACCCGTATACTGTAGAGGAATAAAGTAAAGCCTCGTTAAGTGAGTGCAATGAGGTAAATGGTTGTATCTCGTTTTTGTAAGCATGTAAAAAATCTTTCGACATGAATTTACAGTAGGCATGATCAGTAAGTTTTCTTTTTATCACTCCAGGTAACAACATTAAGTGAGGAAACCTTGCATTAAGCTTAAATTTAATACTCAATTCAAAATCAGTCCCTCTGAGTTCCTTATATTTTTTAAGTTCTTGCTTTAGCTGTTTGGGATCGTGCAGATATAACTCTGTAAAATAGGGTCTGAAAAAATGAACATATCCCGCCAATATTTCATCTGCACCCTGTCCGTCAAGTAAAACAGTAACATTCTCCAGCTTCGCAAGTTGCATTACTTTCCATTGAGCCAAAATACTTGCACTGCCAAATGGTTCTTCCTGGTAATAACATATTTTCTCAAGATCGTCAATTAAAATCTGCTCGTCTATCCACACCTCGTGAGGAATAACAGAGGTTGTATCTGTCACCATCTTCATATAACTCCCTTCATCCTTCGAGGGGTCATGGAAGCGTGCAGAGAAAGTATTCTGAGCGGAAGAGTTCAATTCAAGAAACTTATAAAGTGAGCATACTACTGCAGAAGAATCAATACCCCCCGACAAACTTGATCCAACCGGCACATCACTTCGCAAGCGTCGTTTTACGGAAAGATCAAATAATTCTCTGAATTTATTTTCTGCTGCTTCAGGTGTAATAGATTCATTAATACTAACATTAAGTTGCCAATAGTGTTGTTTATGAAATGTGCCATCCCGGCTAATCACTAAATAATGAGCCGGTTCAAGAGAAAAAATAGTTTCAAAAAATGTTTCCGAGCGGTCAAACGGGTTTTCTTCAAGATGATGAACAAGAAAATTATACAGCATATGACTGTTTAAAATCTTTGTTATCCCTGTTTTAAATATCGCTTTCATTTCAGAAGCAAACACAAACCGGTTCCCTTTCTCATAAAAAAAATAAAACGGCTTCTCTCCGAAACGGTCTCTTGCACAGAACAATTCTTTTTGTTTCTCATCCCAAATGGCAAATGCAAACATGCCATCAAGATATTGAAGCATTTCAGTGCCATATTTATCATAGGCAGCTAATAAAACCTCTGTATCACTTTGAGTAAAGAATGAATATCCGTTTTTCCTTAATTCATCCCTCAGCTCAATATAATTATAAATCTCACCGTTAAATACGATGCAGTAACGGTCGAGATAATGCATGGGTTGTGCCGCCTTCTCTGATAAATCGATAATAGATAGGCGGCGATGTCCGAATCCAATAGAATTTGAATCATTTAACCAGCAACCTTCTCCATCGGGTCCACGATGCACCAGTGAATCTGTCATTACTTTAAGTTGCGACGATTTTACTGTATCTCCATTAAACATCAATATGCCTGCTATTCCACACATGGTATCTTCTTCAATTCTTTTTTACAAAATTTAAATAGTCTAAATATTTTACAGTGTTTGCATGAAAAGAGAAATACCTTAGTATTTTCCCTCTGGCATTATCGCCTATCTCCTTAAAGCGATGCTTTTGGTGTAAAACTTGCAATATAATTTTCTCCCACTCATCTTCATTGTTTACTAAAAATCCATTGACTCCATCAGAAATAATTTCTCCATTAACACCCACATTTGAAGCTATGCTCACAACACCCATTCCCATATATTGTATCAACTTAAACCCACATTTACCTTCACTTAATTCGTTATGTGGTAATGGCATTACGCCAATATCAAATTGCCTGATATGTTCATAGTCAATATTCAATTTCCAGGGTATATTTTCAATCTCAAAATCTACATCGGCATGAAACGGCTCTCCCGATACAACAACCAGCTTTAAAGAAATGGTTCTGGCTACAGCCTTCAAAGCCGGAATAATACCTTGCAATAGATTTAAATTGTATGTTCCGCCTATCCATCCAAATTTAATTGGCGTATCCGACAATAATATGGAATCATAGCTTTTGGGTTCATATTTTTCATAATCAACGCAGGTAGGAATAATAACGGTTTTACTGGCTCTGATTCCTTTGTTATGTTGAAATATAAGATTCCTCAGAATTGAAGACCCTGCTACAAAATATTTATAAAATCCTAAACAGTGTGTGAATTTTAACCCATCCTCTAACATCAACCTGCCAAACCAACCTATTCTCCGGGGTTCACTCTTCGAAACAATAAGATTATCATCAAAATCAAGTATCATCTTATTATTTATACTACGCAAAAACTTTTCCATAAACATATTGCCATAGTCATTATACAAGAGAATCTCTCTTCTAACGACCACAATATCATAGTTAAAAGCGTAAAAACATTGCAGGAAACGCTTCCAGCAGAAAACCATTAAATACAATGATAATATGGGGGATTCCCCCACAAACTTCTTATTTAAATCTAACCGGAATATAGTTAGCGCCCTGGCACGAACGCCATTTTCATTGAAAATATCTATCCATTTTTTTGAGCGGTATTCATGCCCGGCATTTCCGGCTGGAAGTGCGCCAAGAAAAAGTACCGAAGTTGTCTTTCCCCTCATGGCAAACTTTCTAATTGTATTTACGCGCAGGAGCCAAAATAATACGGTCAGTAACGATATAATAATGAATGATATCCAAAATAAGATTACAAAAAGCGCAATTATAAATTTACGTACAATATACATCAAAAAAGTTTTGTTCATTAAATTTTTTTTGAACCCCTGCTAATCAAAATCACAAGCAGGATAAACCAAGACAAAACAATGAAAAAAGTTAAGTATTTTATTAAGCACGGTGTAATTATGTGATTTATAAAGAGAATAAAGTTCGAAGATTATATTTTTTTTCCAATAATTGTAACGCGCCAACCGGGGAACCATTTAGAAAATTTACGTAGTATATTTTGTTTAGCAGTCGGTTTAGCCGCTCTCATTAATGGCATTGATGTATGCATCTCCTTATTATTATTATTAAGTTCAGTATTCATTAATGTTATTCCCTTATTTCTCCTGGTTATTATTTTCTTAATAAAATCAGTCCAAATAAATGGGACATAATTATCACAATATATTACAGAAAAACCGGTATTTTTCAACAGCGCTCTCAAAACTGAAGGTGAAAAATGATTAAGATGCCGCGGAAGATCATACCGTTCAAACTTTAACCTGCCGCTTATTTTGTTTTCAATGGACTCGATATTAGGAACTTCTATTACTATAATGCCCGATTTATTCAGCAATTCATAAGAATGACCAACTATAAATTTCGGATCAGGAACATGCTCAAGGGTTTGGTACATACATATCACATCAAATTTTTCATTTGTTTTGAATTCTGCAAATGTGCCCTGAAAAATATCAATACCATATAATTCTTTGCCTAATTTAACCGCATCTCCCGAAATTTCAACCCCTCTCACTTCCCAACCTCTTTTTTTCATTTTATCCAAAAAAGCTCCTCGCGCCGCTCCTATCTCAAGAAGTTTACCTCTTTTCTGAACATGTGATTCAATATCTAATACCCTATTTATATAATTATCAGATTGTTGTTTTATGGTGTTATCCTGGTTATAAAATTTATCAAAATGCCTCTCGTCTTTAAAATATTCTTCGGTATAAAAAGAGGGCAACACTTCAATTTTCGGGCGGGGATTTGTATACCTGAAACCACAATGTTTACACTCTACTATGGTCCAATCTCCAAGCTTATCATATATTTTATATGATGAACTGCCGCATAAAGGGCAGGTAATTGTTTCAATTTCTTTACTAACCGGATGACTCATTTATCAACGTTCAGACTGCTAAAAATAAAAGATAAAAATTGAATAAGAACAAGTCATCGTTAAATCGTGCAGTCGGGTTATTACAGCTTAAATTCAGGATTTAATGTTTTAAAAAACTTGAACGAGAATTTGTAGGGTATTTTATTCCTCATAAGAAATAAAAATATTCTCTCGGAAAAGGTAAGTGAAAATTGTTGATTCCCCAAAAATTTTATCACTTTTAACGATACTGCGTATAAATCCTCTTTTGATGCCTCATCTAATTCATTGGTATTCAAATAATAATAATTTGATTTTAATATATTTAGTATCCCTTTCTTTAGGGCTGTTTTTTCTTCCTCATTATCCGGCTTAATCACGTTCATAAAAATGTCCAGTGTATCTTTCCGCATCGGAACTATCCATTTTGTAGCCCGCGACAGTGAAGCCTGTCTTACCCGGTAACTTACCAGCGGCTCCTTTTCATAAATGAAATTATACTTTTTGGTGAGTTTTAAAAAAAACTCATAATCCCCCTGTGTGCGCCCGGGGCTTATGATTCCGTCTTTCCTCAGTATTTCAGTATTCAATAAAACAGATGGCGTACAAAAAACAGTGCCCTTTTCAAAACTTAATAAAGCCAAATAGGCATTTTTTGGCGGGGTATAATCTTTAGGAAAATAGGTGCCTATATAATTATCATCTTCATCAATTCTATCGCAATTACTGCAAACAAATGCCACATTGTCGTTTACTTCAAAAAGCTTTACCTGCTTTTCAAACCGTTCTTTAACGCATAAATCATCAGAAAACTCGCAAAAATATTTGCCCTTTGCCATTCCCAATCCCTCCCTATAGCCCGCCATTCCGCCTAAATTCTTTGAATGCTTAATAAATATGCATTTATAATTATTACGGCTTATCCAGTCTTCAATTAATTCAACTGAACCATCGGAAGAGTAATCATCAATAATAATATGCTCAATTGACGGGTAGGTTTGATTTTTAATGCATTCCAAGGATTTAATAACGCAATCCTTCATGTTGTAACATAAGGTAAGAACCGTAACTAACGGTTTGTCTGTTTGAATTTCGCTGCTATTTCCTGTCTCCATTAAAAATAAATACTAATCAACTTGCTAAAAATACAAAAAAGCGCCTAATATAATTTCATACTATAAAATGCCGGCTATAGAAGAATAAAGTAATTCCATATCCTCAAATGAATACCTGTGGTCAATAGGTAAAGGCCATAGTCTTTCCGTAAAACTTTTCTCAAATTCAAATCCGTTCATTCCCCGGTTGTGAGTATCTTTCCATAGGGTAGGAATAAAAATATTTAACTTGAACAAATCACTTTTATTCACCTCTTTATTCAACAGCAAGGGGTAACACATGGGCACATTGGTATTACCGGTTACAACCTCAAACGTGTTTATAGACTTAAATTGTTTATGCAGGAAATCATAATTTGAGCGTCTCTTCTCCATTATTTCATTGTAATTAATTCCTGAAAGAAGGTAGTCGCTTAGTTTCGACATGCCGTTTATTCCCTTGCCAACAAGTATTTCATTTTCCTGGAATAACTTATAACCTTCATTAGTGTGCCCGTTAAACCGCTTAAGCAAATGCTCAATAATATAATCCTCATTCTTAGTTTCAATTACAGGCAATTCCTTTCCGGCAGGGCAATACATAAATGAGCCCTCGGGCACACCAAAAAATTTTCTGCATGAGTTGAAAAACCATGAAACCCCATTTCCTTTCATAAAAAATGCCTGGGTGCAATCTACTATTAGTTTGTCCTTATACTTTTCAGATAATCGCTCAACTGTATTTCTTTTCAGGTCAAAGTAATTAATATATAAAAAATATTCGCCTTTATTGAGTTCAACGGTGTTTTCCGGCTCCAAAAGTTCATTAATCCTGTAAAATTTATAACCAATACCGGCAGCATCAAATGGCTCAAGCAAGGTATCACAAGTATAATAAGGGATATATACTAAAGAAGGCTTAATAGTATTAAGAATATGTTGAAGTGACGACCGGCCACTCTTCAGTCTATAAGGTGTATCATGGTAATGCTCATTCTTTTTTGATAACTCTAATTCAAAATAGCCCCCAATCTCTTTCATATTCTATATTCAAATTAGATCAAATTCACTTAAAAAAGATTTTATAGCAGGTTTATCATTAAACATCATCACATCCATTATTGATAAGGAAGGTATAAAGGGATTATCATATTGAGTGTAGGTAATGGGCTTCATTCTGTGATAAAGAAGCTCAATACCATTCGCTTTAAAATCTTCTCTGTTATATAATTTCATACCGCCAATTGGATTAATGTAAGTATCACCCTCAAGCTTTTTTACTATCTCTATTACCCTAAGCTCTCCCTTTAAATTATGGTCCATATCTATCTTAGAAGATATTATTATTGGTGTATCTATCAACAAATAAGCATTAACTTTTACTATCGAATTCAATACAAAATAAAAAATGTTTGTTTCGTTATAATTAAATATTTCCTCAATCAGGGGATATACCTCATTAAAAAAAGGTGCTTTACGGTAAGAAGATTTGATCTGACCTAAAATTCTTATTTTTTCCTTTTCAAAATTATCTATTATAAACCGCTGATCAATATTTAAAAAATCAGAATCACTTTTCAACGGAATGCTGAACATTTCATCCTTATTATTAAGCAACATTCTATTTCTGCGAATCCATGAGTTTTTAGTGAATTTAATATTATCATATATTACAAATTTATCACATGCTGTTATTAACTGAAAGTACCCCAGGTATGACAAAAAATAAGGTTGCATTATTCCTATCCTCATCTGAAAATGACTGTATAATGAAAATATTTTGCTTTATCTTTACAAAAAGAAATGTTGTAAAAATACATTAAATCTTCTTCATAATCTATCGTAAAGACCTATGGGGATTCCGGCAAAAACCGTAATTATTTTTTCTCCATACACTTAAAATAATGACCTATCGGGTATCCTGAATCAATTAATTTGTAATTTCATGCTTTGATAATTTATTATATTTCTACTATTACTAATAATTTTAATTCATTATATGCAAAATGATTTCCAAACAACTTTGTTGAACGAACGCAAGCAACTATTAAATATAATGAGGTCAACGCAGTTTACTAAGTTAACCAAAGATTTTGTTCATCAGCAGATCATTCCATTTGCATCATATGCCCCATGGGAAAGTAATGAAGATTTTAAAAAAGTTTATGCTACCATATATAACCACACTTTGGTAGATAAATACAGATGCTATGAATTATGGGAGCTTGCAAAGCAAGTTGCTCCTCTTAAGGGAGATGTTATTGAGGTTGGTGTGTGGAAGGGCGGTACAGGAGCCTTAATCGCCAAGGCATCTGAATCAACCACTGATGCTAAAGTGTTTTTATGTGATACCTTTGAAGGAGTGGTGAAAGCCGGTGACAATGATACCAATTATAAAGGAGGAGAACACTCCGACGCCAGTGTTGAAATTGTGAACGGGTTATTAGAAAAAGTTAACGCAAAAAATGTAAAAATTCTTAAAGGTATCTTCCCCGATGACTTTAAAAATAAAATGACGGGACCAACCTTTAAATTCTGTCATATAGATGTAGATACTTATGATTCAGCAAATGATGTATTCCAATTCATTTGGCCAAATATGGTAATTGGCGGAGTAGTTGTTTTTGATGATTATGGAATTTGGGGTTGCGAAGGGGTTACGAAGCTGGTCAATAGCATACAACTGCGAAATGGATTCAAAGTTTATAACCTTAATGGTCATGGTCTTATTATAAAAAATAGCTTGTAGGATACCTTATGCCATTTGTTGGGCAATTGAAAGCACCTATTTTTTATAAATCATATCAAAACGATAATGGGAATGAATAAATTCTTGTGATTGTTCAACAACCCTACATTCTCTAAAATTCGCATATTTACCTAGCTTCTCAAGAAAGTCTTTAGTATACCAGGTTCCTGGCATTGGATTTTCACTCTCAACACTCTTAAAATAAAAATGCTCTCTGCTACGTGTGTTAAAGAAATTCCAAATTCTGTCATTATCCAGTATATCGCCAATATAAAATATACCCCCTTTCTTAAGCCAACTATTTACCGAATTAAACAACCTCACGGTCTGCACATAGGAAAAATGTTGAATACTAAAATAAAATAATACTTTATCAAAAGAGTTATTCTTAAATTTTATCTTCGTAATATCTTCAACTATCCCTAAAATATTATCACTCCGCTTTCTTTTATTCATCTCATCAATTAGTTTCTTCGTAAAATCAACACCAACAACAAATTTGCACTTGGGGGCAAGATAGTTTGTTATTAATCCGTTGCCACAGCATAAATCCAACACAACATCATCACTTCCTATCTCCAGCTTTTCTTCAATGTTTTTAAGTAATTTCTTAAACAGTTCAGCGCTCATGGGCACTTTATTAAGTGTTCTGCCTACCTGCATTTGAGGATCTTTATGTTTAGAAGATAATTTGTAATGGTTTCTCCAATAATTGCTATCCATTTTGCTTTAGATTTAATCTAATTTTTTGTGTTAATACTGGCTTTATTTTTTTGCGGGATACGACCCAATAAATATTTAATGGTATGCTTTAACAGCCCTAATGTTCCCTTTGGTCCAAAACTTCTGAGTGAATTAATAATGGCATAAGTTTGAAATTTGATGAATGAAATAAAATTTCTTTCATCCAGGTATAAAATACTTAAATCATATTCTTTTCGGGTAAGTTGTTTCCGGAATCCGCGATGAAATCTTTTATCAAATTGTTTAAGATAAATTTTTACATCTCTTATTATCCATTCAAATTGTTTTTCAGCGTTTACCGATGTCCAAATACCTTCACCTGAAATTCTGTATACCCCCATTATTCCTTCAATGTGGTGCAAATAGCCATTCATTAAACTAAGATAATGAAAAGTGGCATGATCAATTTTATATTTACTTTCCCAGCCTTGCCCGAGTTTTTCAAAAAAATTTCTCATAACTATTGAGCACGTTACACAAACGGTTCCACATTGTGCTACATACTCAAAATCCAGCGGGTGATTGTCAAATTTATATTCGGTAGTTGTATTGGTTCTTTCATCAAGCACAAGCGCATCATGAAATGTCATGGAACAATCAGGGCGTGCCTCCATATAATCCACCTGTTTCTGAAGTTTATAAGGGTCAATCCAATAATCATCTCCCTCTAATATGGCAATATACTTGCCTCTGCAATTCTTAATAACGTCAATTAAATTCCACATCATTCCCACTCTCTGCCTGTTAACATAGTATTCATCACCAACCTTCCTGTTCAAGACTCTTATTTTATTGGGAAATTTCTGTTGATATTCAAGACAAATAGATAATGTGGAATCCGTAGAAAAATCATCACCTATTACAATTTCAATCGGGAAATTAGTTAGCTGGGCTATTGCACTATCCAACGCTTTTCTGATGAATTTTTCATGGTTATAGCTAATTAATCTTACACTTAATAATGGTTCCACAGACATATTTATTACATTTTATACCCGTAAGTATCCAATTCAACTGCACAAATCTTGTTGAACTGCTCTATCTGTATACCTGTCAATATATTTTTATATTTTTCTACATTCAACGGATCGGGCTTATCATTTAATTTTGTTTTCCATTCCATTGTTGCTTCAGGCTCTAATTTTAATCGAAGGTTTATTTTATAATAATTATCAATATTAGGGTCATAGTTTAAATTAAGAAAATTCAGCATCCCCACTACAGTCTCATGAAAATTTAAAATTAAATCTTCATACTTTACTATAATATGGTTGGCGCCCGGAACAGAATTTAAAAACTTATTTATAAGCGAAATATTATTTTTCCAATCCAGTGCTATGTCTTCTATTTTACTGGGTAAATTCGGGGCATATTTAGAGTTAAAACTGCTATTATGCAATTCCATAAATGAACAGGCTACATCCCTTCCGTCGCGTATAATATGAATATACCTGGCTTCAGGAAAATAAACAGGTATTCTACTCAATTTTTCTTTCCATAGTGTATTTTTATCTCCCCATACTTTGATTTCCTTTTTCCCGATTTTCACACCATAAAAAACATAAACCAAATAGGTAAGTTCACTGTAATTTGAAGGTTCATTCTTTTGAATAAATGATTTTAACTCGCTGATAGAAATTCCCCAGGTTTCAAATTTTCTGCTCACTGCCAAATCACTCAGGTAAGCATCCAAATTACTTTGCTTGGTCCAATTACCGTATTTTTCCTCTAACCATAAAAAAAAATGACATTCGGGTGGTATGCAAATGTTTTCATGGCAAGTCAACACAAGCCTCAATAACGAAGTGCCTGATCTTGGATTTCCAATAATAAATAATGGGTTAAGCATTAATAAATGTTTTGGCAGATGTAGTCAATATCCTCTTTTGTAAGTTCAAAGTATAGAGGCAGGCAAAGAACCCGCCTTGATATGTCTTCAGAAACTTTACAAGTTGTATTATTAACATAATCAAGAGTATTCAAACTCGGATAAAAATATCTCCTGGTGCCAATATTTTTATCTGCCAATCGGTTCATGGTTTTTAGTAATTCATCCTCGTTTCTAAATATTACAGGGTAATAAGCGTAATTATAGGTCGTTCCTTCAGTAAGCCTTGGTTTTAATAAATTACTGCCCGACAATTTTGCATCATAAATTTGACTAAGATATTTTCTCTTTTCTATTATCGAGTCAATTGATACCAGGTTACACAACCCCATAGCCGCGTGAAACTCCGAATTTTTGCCGTTTATTCCAACCCCTTCAAATTTCTCCGGACCGGCGTGTCCGAAATTCCTCATCCTGTTCATTTTATCATCAATGTCGTCCGAAGATGTCACAACTCCACCCCCTTCAACTGTATGAAACAACTTTGTTGCATGAAAGCTCAGCGTAGAAATATCGCCGTAATTGAATATTGACTGTTCATTATACCTTGTTCCAAATGCGTGAGCGCCATCATAAATTATTTTAAGGTCGTGTTTTTTGGCAATAGCCCCTAATTTTTCAACATGGCATGGATTGCCGTAAACATGCGTTGCAAGAATAGCTGAAGTGTTTTTAGTAATTTTCTTTTCAACTTCTTTGGGGTCAATATTCAGAGTATCAGGGTCAATATCGGCAAAAACAGGCGTGCAATTTTCCCATACTATACTCGAGGTTGTGGCTACATATGAAAAAGGAGTCGTAATTATCTCCCCCTTCAGTTTAAGCACTTTTATGGCAATTTGTAACGCAATGGTGCCATTGCCAAGATATAATAAATGCTTAACTTTAAGATAGTTCTTCAGCTTTTCTTCTAATGACACCACTAAAGGTCCTTTATTAGTGAGCCATTTTCTGTCCCATATTTCATCTATATATTTTTTATAGGACTCTTTATCCGGTAAAAAAGGGGATGTTACGTTTATCTGTTTTGTCAATGTTTTATGTTTTTAATGATTCCTGCATCATCTAAGGATTTAAGAATTACTTCTGAGTATGCCGCTTCATCCATGTGATGTTCAAGCGGATTTTTATTTAGAAATTTATCGTGCACCTTCTCTGATGACGGATTAAATAAATACCGGTCGCAATCTACATAAGTGAACTGTTCTTCCATACAGATTTTTTTTAACTCCATATTATATTTCAACGTCAGTTGTGTTCTTTCCACCTGGGTAGCTATTACTTCCTTTCTTAATTGGGCTACCTCGCCCCAATTCTGCCCGTCAGCTATTGTGGGCAAGGGAGCTGATAGAATACCTATGTTTTCAAATCCCTTTTTTTTTACGTTAGTTACAAATTCCATATATGTTGTTAATGACTCTTGCATTTGTTTTTCAACTGATTCTCCGAATTTCTGTGCCCGATACCATATAAGATATCCTGTATCTATTTCGCCCAGCATAAATAATAACCATGATTTTTTATTTATAATCTCATTTATTTTCTTGTTAAAAATCGGCAATGCATTTGTCATAGACTGAGGATTTCTTAATCCCACAGCCGTAGCTCCAATAACAGCATTCACTTCAAATTTAGGCTTAAAGTCATAGTTAGTATTAAGATAATTAAATACAAGAACATGGCTATCTCCAAAAATATAATTGGATGGAGAAATACTTCTTATTATTTTATCTTTTATTTTACTTAAAATACTTGGCATAGTTTATTAAATCAAGCCTCTCTTAGCAACTAACAATCGCCCATTGCAATTCAGGCCTCATCATACCCGGAAATTTACCCATCCAGCCTTCCCTGTTCACGCTTTCACTTACTTCAAAAGACAGCAGACCCTTCTCAGAAAAAATAGCGTAAGTACGCCTTATAACCATCATATCTACAACATACTTATTATCATTTAGTAAATTGGGAGGCACAACGCATTCAAAAATATATTCTCCTTCATCCAAAATTTTTCGTGGAGATCTTGTAGCAAATATCAGCATATCCGTTTCGGCATTGAAAAATAAATTTATATGTGTTTCCGTAGACACCACCTCACTTACATGTAGCTTTACCTGGATACGAATTTCTTTATCAACTGCTACATCATCCGGATTTAATATCTTTATCCACTCTATTTGAACTCCCTCATTCTTTAACAACTCCTTATCGGCTTCAAAACTTCTTTCATAATTTGTCCCTTCCTTGGAGAGATATTTATTAATCATACTCCCGGTATCACCATACCCCGCCACTTCTCCCTTATCTAAATAAAGTACCTTCTTACAAAGCGAGCTAACAGCGGTCATATTATGACTCACAAATAATATAGTCCTGCCATGTTTGCCTACCTCTTCCATCTTTCCAAGGCATTTTTTCTGAAACTCCGCATCACCAACGGCAAGCACTTCATCCACAATTAATATTTCAGGCTCAAGATGAGCCGCAACTGCAAAAGCCAGCCTCACATACATACCACTGCTATAATATTTTACAGGCGTATCTATAAATTTTTCTACTCCTGAAAATTCCACTATCTCATCAAATTTCTTCTTGATTTCAATCTTTTTCATTCCAAGTAATGAGCCATTCATAAATATATTTTCCCTCCCGGTAAGTTCCGGGTGAAAACCGGTACCTACTTCCAGCAATGAAGCGACACGCCCGTTTATAACCACCTTCCCGCTTGAGGGGGTAGTAATTCGCGATAAAATTTTTAGTATAGTGCTCTTACCCGCACCATTTCTCCCTATAATACCTACTGCTTCTCCTTTATTAACCTCGAACGAAATGTCTTTTAAAGCCCAAAATTCGGTAAATGAACTTTTTCTGCCCCCTATTAGCTTGCGGATGGAGTAGTCAATGGTTTCTCGAAAACTGTCGCTTTGAGTTTTACCGATCAAATACCGTTTTGAAATATGTTCTGCTACTACTGCACTTTCTACCATAATTATACAATATCGGCAAACGAATTTTCAATACTTCTGAAATAATAAATACCTCCGAAAAAAAGAATAAAAATCATACCTACACTAAGCAGAAAATAATTAAACTCACTAAATTGTCCTCCTAAAACCGACCATCTGAACGCAGCTATTAAACCTGCCATGGGGTTGAGATGGTAAATAAATGAATACCTGGGCGGAATAATTGTGCTGGGATAAGCCACTGGAGTGATATAAAACCCTATCTGTACAAAAAAAGGAATAATATATTGAATATCTCTAAACCGTATTGTCAATGCACTTGCCCAAATGCCCACAGATAACGACAATAAAATAACTAATAACATAAGTAACGGGAAAAAAACTATATTCTGACTGGGCGATACTTTGTAAATAAACATAAGTACAAATAAAATTATAAGCGCAATAGCATAGTCGATCAATCCAACTATTGATCTTGAAATTGGGATAACCAGCCTCGGAAAATAAACCTTAGTAATAAGATTATTAGCATTTATCAATGAGGTGCCAGATTGCGTTAACACAAAAGAAAAAAACGACCATGCACTAATTCCGATCATTGAATACACGGGATAAGGAACTTCACCCGTATTTACCTTTATCGCTTTACCAAAAATGACTATTGTAATTAACAGGGTAATAATGGGCTGAAAAAATGCCCAAAGTAAGCCTAACCATGTATGTGCATATCTTACCTTAAAATCACGATAAGAAAGCCTCATTATCAGCTCTTTATAGTCCGCTAATTCTCTGAAATTAAAAATAGTCCGCTTGTCGGCTGATATAACTGTCCTCATCGTTTATTGGGGATAAATTACCTCTATGGCTATTGACAAGTAGCCTAAAAAGATAAAGTTATGCAAATATCGTAAACTTTATTCGTTTATAATACGCTGAAATAGCTATTCCCATTAATTTGACGCTTAAACCCAGCCAGATGATTATTTTTGAGCCGTCATGAAGCAAATTGCCATTTTATCATCCGGTTCGGGAAGTAATGCTGAAAATATCATCAGGTATTTTCAAAATAATGACACAATCAGAGTAAAGCTTATTATATGCAATAATCCTAAGGCGGGAATCATTTCCCGCGCCGAACAATTAAATGTACCGCTGATTCTTTTAAATAGAAATGATTTCTACCAATCCGACAAACTTATTTCTTTGCTGAAAGGAATGAATATTGATTTAATTGTACTTGCGGGTTTTTTATGGCTACTGCCTCAAAATTTTATTGTGGCATTTAAAAACAAGATTATCAATATTCATCCTGCCCTTTTACCCAAATATGGCGGCAAAGGCATGTATGGACAGCACGTTCATAATGCCGTTCTTCAAAATAAAGAAAAGGAAACAGGCATATCCATTCACCTGGTGGATGAAATTTACGACCACGGCAAAATTATATTTCAAAAATCGGTTCGGGTGTCATCCGGTGATACAGTGCAAACCCTTGAAGAGAAAGTGCATCATCTTGAATATGAGTATTACCCTAAAGTAATTGAGCAATTTCTCAAGAGCGATTTAAATTCAGTTAGATAATAAGTTATTGCTTAACGTAGAAAACTTTTGACTTTTGAGCTTTAACTTTTTAGTTAATGTTACTTATTCAATCCGATTAATTGGTCGCCGCTAAACTTTCCCGGTCCTGTTATAAGCAGACCAATTAACACGTATAATAATTCTGCCGGGTGTGATGCTTTTACAAATGATTCTCCTTGCCACATACTGAAAAAAGCCACGGCAAAATTGATTACCATTAGTATTGTAAATGGTCTAAATAGCAACCCTAAAGCAATAAAAATACCGCCCACAAATTCCGTAAAAGCGCTCATAAATCCCCAAAACGTATAGGCAAAATGAATTCCAAGGCTATCCATTGCTAAACCACTTTTATACCAATGGTCTGCACCTGCTGTTATTTTATCATACCCATGCACATAAACCATAATAGCGCCCACGCTAAACCTGATAATTAGTAACCCCAAATCACGGAATCTTGATGAATTGTTCATTAAAATCATATAATTCAGATTATTGTATCGTTACTTAAACGTGCTTTTTGAGCAACAACATTTTTTTGAATAAAAAACTTCATCATCGGTCCCGACATTAAAATTGTAACAACCGTCATTACAACCAATCCCACAAATATACGGTCGTCAATAATACCCGCCTGCAACGCCAGCGCTCCGAGCACTACTTCCTGTCCGCCCCGGGCATTCATACCGAAAGCCACTGCAAGAGATTCATTGCGATTCAGTCCGCTTAACCAACTGCCCACCCCCGCGCCTATTAGTTTAGCGGCACATGCAATTATAAAAATAAACAATACAATGCCAAGGTTGAAATTAGTTATAAAATCTAACCGCAAGCCGATGGATGCAAAGAAGAACGGGGCAATAATATTGGTAATAAACTGGCGAAGAATATCCTCGGTTCGTTCCGTAAAATGTTTTGAATCTCCAAAAGCAATCCCGACAAGAAAAGCTCCTAAAATACCCCGTATGCCCAGGAATTCTGTAAAAACAGCTCCCAACAAACATAAACATATACCAACTGTGATTGCACCTCCCGGCGGCGTAAGGTACTTATTAGTCAGGTAAAGCATTTTATCTATTAGCCATTTACCGATTGTTAAAATAAATACAACAAATAATAATACCACTCCCTGCTGATTGGAAAATCAATACTCCCTTGTTGCTATGGTTCATCATTTGCAATATGATTGAAAATAATATCCATCCCAAAAAATCATCTATCATAGCCGCCGTAAGTGTAAGCAGCCCTACCTTGGTTTTCAGAACATCAAGGTCCATTAAAATCTTGGCACATACGGATAAAGCTGTTATGGATAAGGCTGTTCCGAAAAACAACGCCGGTATTAATTTATTATCAGTCGCATTATTAAAAAGCTGGTCATAAAAAAACCACACTGTGCAAAAGCCGATAGTAAATGGAAAAAGTAATCCGGAAAGGCTTATAGCAGCCGCATGTTTACCCCGTCTGCGTATATTTTTCAAATTTACTTCCGTGCCCGCAACAAACATTAAAAAAATAATTCCAACATTCGCCAGCCCGTCGAATGACGAATATGCCTTCGGCTGGCTTAAGAATATAAAATGAAATATATGCGGCGCATACCTGCCTAATAGAGAAGGACCAAGCACTATGCCCGCCAGTATTTCGCCAATTACTGCCGGTTGTTTTATCTTGCGAAAGAGTTCTCCCAATAATCGCGATGTGATGAGTACAACGCTAACTATTATCAGGAAACTCAAAACCTCATCAGAGCTAAGCCTCGATACCATTTAAAATTTTTAATCAGGTAAAAATACTATAGCTTTATTATAAAATAAGCATTTATTAATTTAATCTCTAATTTCGATAGGCAATATAGATAATTTAGTTGAACCGGTAAAATTTAATGGGGTTATGAAAAAAAATATCATCGTTCTTGGTGCGGGCATGGTGGGAAAAGCTATTGCAATTGATTTGTGTAACGACTATCAAGTGACTTCTGTTGATTTATCCCAAAAAAATCTTGATGATTTAAAAAAGCATCACTCAATACATACCATTTTAGCCGATGTTACGGTCATCCAAAAGCTAAAATCAATAATTGAACCGGCTGACCTTGTTATTGGAGCTGTGCCCGGTTTTATGGGATATAAAACGTTGCTAACTGTAATTCAATGCGGTAAAAACGCAGTCGATATTTCCTTCTTTAATGAAAACCCTTTTCATTGGACGAGCTGGCGCGTAAAAAGAAAGTAACCATTGCCGTTGATTGCGGAGTAGCCCCCGGAATGGACAACATCATTCTCGGATATTATGACGCCCATATGAAAGTGGAAAAATTTCTTTGTTACGTGGGCGGACTGCCACGCACCCGCACCTTGCCTTTTCAGTATAAAGCCCCATTCTCACCTATTGACGTGCTCGAAGAATATACACGTCCTGCGCGCTATGTCGTAGATGGCAAAATAGTAGTTATGCCCGCGCTTTCTGAACCTGAACTTTTAGAGTTCGGTGACATTGGCACTCTTGAGGCATTCAACACCGACGGATTGCGCACTCTCGTTCACACCATGAAACATATCCCAGGTATGAAAGAAAAAACACTGCGCTATCCCGGTCATATTCAACTGATGGGCATACTGCGTGAAATAGGCTATTTCAGTAAAGAAGAAATGGTGATTAAAGGAAAAAAAATACGACCTGTCGATGTCACTGCGCAATTGCTTTTTCCTAAATGGAAATATGAACCCCATGAAGAAGAGTTTACTGTAATGCGGGTTATTATAGAGGGGATTGATAAAAACAAACGCAAAAGATTTGTCTATGATTTATTTGACCGCTACGACCATTCCACTAAAACAACATCCATGTCCCGAACCACGGGATACACCTGCACCGCCATCGCGCGGTTAATCATAGAAGGCAAGTATAAAAATTATGGCATCAACCCTCCCGAATATTTTGGGCGCGATGAAAAAAGTTTCGGTGAAATAATAAAATACCTTAAAAGCAGGCAGGTCTTTTATACGTTAAAAGAAGAGCCCATTTAGAGACAATATCTTACAAAATAAGCTGAAACCCAACCCTCACACCATACGAAGTGGAAAGAGGAGAATTAAGATACGTAAGCCGCTTAAATAAATCTATCCTGAATATTTTAAAAATATTCTCAATACCAACACCTGTTTCAACATAAGGCACAGGATACGGAACAAGTAAATTATAAGTATTTTGATTACTACTTGCAGCACGATTAGCCGGCGACAAATCTCCAAGTACACCCCGTAAAAAAACTATTTCTCTCCATTTTAGTTTTCGCATTAATGGTATTTCATTTAAAAAAAATCCGTTAAAATGGTGCGTAATATAGGCGCTCACATACTCATCGGTGGCAAATTCAAAAACCTGCATCCCGTTAAATGAAAAATCGTCATACAGATAAGTATCATTGCCCTGAGGAATATTCAATAAATAAAACGGCAGTGTTCCAAACGTCTTTCCGGCTTTAACATCATAATCCAGTGTTCCGAACAGGTTTATATCAACACCGTTATAAATATCAAGGTCAAGCTTATGATATTGAAAATTACTGCCTAACACATCCGGCATTCCATAGGTGTAGGTCAGTGAAACAATCGGGTATTTGCTGCCTAACGAAACCCGCAGAAAATCTCCCTCTATAAATTTCTCCTGGTACGCAAATCGCAGGGTAACACTCCCCTCCGTTGTGATAAAAGAAGTATGATAATAATCCGTTGGCTGGTCATTTTGAGTAAAATAGAGATGATAGGTTTCCGGTGTCATCACCTTATTATCTGCAGTAAGCTGCGCTGAAAATCCTGTTTTCCATTCCTTATGATAAAATATATCAGCCGTTTTTACATTAGTAAGTTTTTGAGTGATATTGCGGTAAAATAATCCTTCCAGCAAATTATCCTGCGACACATAAGATGCCTGCGTGGGATACGCTATATCAAGGTCATTAATAAAATCAGCCTGCATATAGGTTCTCGGGTCTCTGTGAAATATATATTCATCACTTAACCCGTACTTCAATGAGTGGTCGTTCCGGTTGCCGGCGGCTACATATCCCGTCAGCATATTATGTGTACTGAATTTATCACTGGTTCTCGCCCCAATTCTCCAGCGGATGCCCTCATCATCGTTTTCACTGACCAGGTTAAAGTAATTGCCGATTTCAAATAATCCGTTCACATAATATCCCGTTGTCAGGGTATTAAAAATACTTACATACGTTCTGAATATAGGCACGGTTTGCACCGAATCCGCATTTCTGTATATCAGTTTCTCACTTTTACTAAGTGAATCGGTTCGCATTTTATTCCAATAATTCTTATCGTGATCCATCACATCATTTGCCACCTGCACTTCCTCTTTTTCCTTAAAGCAGGTATCTATCATCGGGTTGTTCACCACAAAGTTGTTATACGTGGTGGTTTTGCGGGCTATCAAACCCAACACCGTTTTTATTTGCGTGGGAACAAAATCAACCACAAATTTATCTCTCGCTAACATCCACACCGTGTCTCCAAGCGGCACATATTCCTGGTATAAAGTAATTTTACTCACAAAATTTATGTTAGCGCCTTTCGATACCTCCATGCTGATGGTTTTTATGGCATACGAGGTATCTACCACCCAAAAATCACCAAAAAATGTGGCTTCGCCGGGGCGCCTCGGTTCAAAGCTCATCCTGAAACAGCGGTGACCGTCAATCACAGCCGTATCCTGTATTTTATATTTATAGAAAAATAATCCCTGTCCCGATATGGGGCTTACAAAGTAACGGTCTAATACTTCCAAATAATTATCATATATATTTATATTATCGTATGAGGTGCCTAAAAACTGGGTAAGGCTTTTATTCATTATCGTTTTATTCAGCCCCGATAACTTGCTTGCCTCAATTAACTCTTTTTCTCCGGGCGGGCTCTTTCTGTAACCGTATTGGCTAACCGTTTCCGATAGAAAGAACGGCAAAAACGGTCTTTCTTCAGAGGTAGAATCTATATTATCGAAAATAAACCGGAACGGTTTGAATATCTTATCCTTTTCTATATGCTTATTAAGATTATTTATATCCAATTCCACTTTATTGTAAACCCGGTATTGATACGACTGCAGCTTTTCCCTGTTATTAAAATCTTTATGCGCCAGTATTCTCTCAAACAGCACCTTAGCCGGGTCTTTGCCGGCATTTATCACCACCGATTTCAGGTTAAGGTTCACACGCGTCATTGCAAAATCAATCACCTGCTGCGGCGCGTCAAAAATAAATTTCGATTGTGCCTGGTAGCCAACTACCGAGCACACCAGCGTATCCGATGTCCTTTCCGTAGTAATCCGGTAGTTGCCGTTCACGTCGGTAACCGTGCCGGCTGTCGTTCCTTTTAACTCCAGCGATGCAAACGACACCGGCTCGCCTGTGCGGGCATCGGTTATTTTACCCGTAATAGTTATGGTTTGCGCATGAACAACAGGCACAAACAACATCAAAAACCATGTTGTTAACCGACAAAACCGCGCTGCCAAATTTGTAGTATTTTACTTTTCGTTAAAGGATAAAATTATAAATTTACTTTGACTGTATAAACCGGAAAAAGATAGCGTGTTAACAACCCTTAATGCCATTAATAAAGTTATAGACGTAACAGGATGCTAAACGTTTTATAGCCAAACTTATTTTTATTCAACTATTTTTTATAACTTTATAACCGCGTTTTTAAAATTTACCGATATGAAAAACCGGTTACCACTTCTTTTAATTGCCTTTCTGTTTACCTGCTTAACTGCTTCAGCCCAATCGTGGATATGGGGAACGGAAGGACAGATTTCACAGATTTCAGGTAGTTTACATTATACTGCAGAAGGTTGGTCTGTTGCTGCCGATAAGAAGGCAGATTCTTATTTAACCGGCGGCTTTTTGGATGATACCCTTATTGTTGGTTCAGATACTTTGATTTCGCCGTATTCGAGTTATACTTATTATAATTGGAATGCTTACATTATCAAATATGATTCAAATAGTAATGTGCTCTGGGCTGTACAGGCTCAAAACTGCTCAAACTATGCTTCATCTTTTGCAAATTCTACAACAACAGATGACTTCGGCAATGTATATATTACTGGCTATTTTGCTGACACAGTTGCCTTTGGCTCAGATACTTTGAGGAGTAACGTTCATAATAGTGTATTCCTGGTAAAATATAATGCCCAGGGAAACGAGCTTTGGGCTAAACAATCAACAAATTCATCATCTCTTTGTGAGGGCTATGGAAACTCTGTTACTACTGATATTAGCGGAAACATATATATAACTGGCGATTATACCGATACCATTAACATGGGTACAATTTCTCTTGAAGCAATTAATGGCAATGGCGTATTTTATGCAAAATATGATTCAAGTGGTAATTTACTTTGGGCTAAACAGCCTGTTGCAACTTCTTTGATTAACCAAAATATGTCTGAATCCATTTTTGCCGATAAGTTTAATAACGTGTTCATAACGGGCGCTTTTGGAGGAACGCTTACATTTGGAAGCACCTCGCTTTCTTCTATCATAAATGCTGAAGTTTTTTTAGCTAAACTCGATTCAAGCGGTAACACATTATGGGCTAAGCAATCTACCTCCACTAATAAAAATATCAACGGATATATTGGCGGATTTGGAGTTACGGCTGATAAAAGCGGTAACTCATATGTAACAGGAACGTTTTACGATACTGTAAGTTTTGATTCTTACAATTTAGAAACAAAACAATCTCAAAATATTTTTTTAGTTAAATACGATCCTAAGGGAAATGTTATTTGGGGAAAGGCATCAAACGTAATAAAGGGTGGTTCAATAAACCTATCCCCTGGGTGGTCTTGGACAGGTTATAATCTTGCAGTTGATACTGCCAATAACATATATCTTTCATGTGGTGGGGGAGCTTACACCGCTCGCCAAAATTGCGAAGTGGTTTTCGGAACTGATACAGTTAATATAGCAGGAAATACTTTAGATGCTGAGGGTAGTTCAATTGTGGTAAAATTTGATTCGTCAGGCGATGTGCTTTGCGCGGTAGGCATAGATGGCGGAGGGGATGACGCCAATGGAATTGCCGTTGACCCTTCGGGAAAGTACGTGTTTTTTGGTGGTGATCTGTATAATGGAGTGAGGTTCGGACCCGATTCGTTACCCTTTGAAAATGCCGAGACGCCGTTTATGGCAAGATGGCAGCCATGTTCCGGGTGTGATTTAGCAGTCACCCTCTCCCCATCACAATCCCTTTGTAGTGGGCAAAGCATTACTCTTATAGCCAGCGGTACAACAAATTATAGCTGGAGCCCGTCAACAGGATTAAGTGCAACAACAGGCAGCAGTGTTGTGGCTACTCCGACCTCTACCGTTACCTATACGGTAACGTCCGGTTCAGGGAGTTGTATGTCAACAGATACTATTGTATTAACCGTAATCCCTTCTCCCAATACACCAACGTTTACGCAAAATGGCGATACGCTTATTTCAAGCTCTGTACATGACAATCAATGGTACCGCAATGATTCCATTCTCATTGGCGATACCAGCCAAAAGCTTGTTATTACCGTATTGGGTGAATATTGGGTAATTGTAAACAATGAGGCGAATGGTTGCAGCACATCATCGGATTCGATGAACATAACTTCATTAACAGGGGTAAATCAGTTGACAGTGGAGAGCGGACAGTTGACAATTTATCCCAACCCAACTACCGGAGAAATAAATATCCTTTCTTCAAAAAATATTGATGAAGTAACCGTTACTAACCTGCTCGGGCAAGTTGTCCTCAAGTCCCCTTCAGGGGATTTAGGGGTAAAACAAAATCAGTTCACATTTGAATTGAAAGATGAGGGTATGTATTTTGTAACGGTTACTTCATATAATGAAACGGTAATTAAGAAAGTCTTAGTGATAAAATAAATTAATGGCAATCTATAACCTTTCATCCCAATTCTGAGGGTCCCGAGCGGTATGAAAAACCGCAATTACTTTTATTGTATTTACTTCCAACAGATAATGAATTCCGAAAGGGAACCGTTCAATAAAAGCTACTCTTATTTTTTTATATTTTACCTGGAATTGTTTGGGGTTCCGTGTCAGCACGTTCAGTCCGGCTTCAAGGCATAATTCAAAATCTTTTCCCAATCCCTCCCTAACCGTTTCATACCAAAGAAAAGCATCAAGAATATCAAAATAAGCTTCATCTGAAATGAGAAGCGAATAGTTTGAACTCATTTGCTATGAAGATTCTTCTTCACTTCATCCCATGTGAAAAATTTTGTTTCCCCGTTTTTAATTCGCGCCAGCCGCTTATCCAACTCGGCTTTTTGAGCATTAGATAAAGCTATTTTATCTGCAGGAATACTGTTCCATAGTTTTTCAAGAAGAAGTAATCTTTCTGCCACGGGTAACTTAAAAATATTATTAAAAGAATTCATAGTAATTAATTAGGTATACAAATTTATAAAAAATTTACGATTTTTTCAGAAAGGTCGGGCAATTTTATTAATTATATATTCCTCAAATCATAAAAATGAAACCAAACCGAAAGTAAAACAAAACCCCAAAAATCAATGGCGAAATTGACTATAAGATAGTTACATATCACAATAATAAAATTTCAAAAACTTCTTGTCCCAACTTTTTATGGTGCTTTATTGTGCGCTGTAATTTTGCTGGGAGAAGAAATTGTTCTTTGATATAAGGCTATTTTCAAATTCCGAAAGCAAAACGAAAATCATGGTTTACAGAATTCCTTTAATTCACTGAAAAACAAAGAACTAAAAAAAATTCCGTCAACCATAAATTACTTTCTTTAAATTTTTACTTCGGGAAAGCAAACTTTTGAGTTTTGACTTTTAACTTAATCAACCTATTCATAATCGCCCGTTCCTTTTTCAGTATCAGAAACTTTATGCCCGCCAATAGGGAAAATAAGTTTAAAACCCACGTTCCTTCCCATGTTATAAATGCCCTGGCTTTGTTGTGTTACCGTAACGGGAACAGCATTATAAGCTAAAAAATAAGCGTTATGACTTAAATGATTAACATAAGCAAGGTTCATCAGGTTGGTGCAATTCACAAAAAATGAGCATATCACCCTGCCCGTTTTTCGGTTCACAAAATTGGTGCCCACGCCTGCATTATATAAGGTGTAAGCTTCAGAAGGCAGTTCGGTATACAGCTCGCTGTAAATATTGTTCTGCGCCCAGTCGTGTTCCAGTCCAAACTCTATATAGGTCGAGCTGAGAACGCTGTGCCCCGTGGACAGTTTAAATTTCACTTCCGAAGTTAACCGTGGCGCAGGCGTCAGCGGCACATGGTCGGTTGAATCGGTTTGCCCGGGCATAAAAGAATAAATATAAGTGAACCCGTTATCTATCTCAATCCATTTTGTGTCCGTAGGGTGAATATTAAAATACGCCGTAGCCCCTGCTATAAAAGCAGTATTGGCTTTGTATTGGAAGACAGGAAAATCCTGCAAAATAGCGCCGGTGCGGTCAGAAAAAATAAAGTTGTTGATATAATTGTAAAAACCATCCACTTCAAAATTCACATCCCTGCCATTGTTGCCATAGGCAATATCGGTTTCATAGCCCTGCTCGGCTTTAAGATTAATATTTCCCAGCACATAGGCATTGGCTCCCGCATTCAGCGCATTAGAGTTCAGTTCCTGTATAGATGGAGCGCGGTAACTTCTCGCAAAATTAATTTTCACATAATTATTTTCCGGCAGTTGGTACGAGGCGCCAATGCTTCCCGAAGGTGCATTAAATATATCATGAAAACCGAGGTATTGGGTATAGGCTCCCGGCGTCCCTTCAGGAACTTCTTCCTGCTGCGATGTGGCATAATTCAGGAGGTACATGGATTGCCCTATGATGTTTCTCATATCATAGCGCAATCCGCCGCTCACGGTAAGGTTTTTATAATCCCATTCCAAAATGGCATAGGCTCCTATATCAAAATCCGTGTAATTAGGTATCTCTGAATACCTGATATACGGGGCAGGGGGTTCTGGCGCATTCTCCATAAATTCATACATACCATTAACACCTGCGGTAAACTTCAGTCCCGATTTAGCGCCTGCTAACTGGTATTTAAGCGAGTAGGGTATATCGTGCACGGTTATATAGTACTCGGCAATCGTACCTGTATCTATTTCCTGGCGATGGCTTTGTGTATAACCCAAATCTGCTTCAATTCTTCCTTTGCCCAAATTAATACTGTTTTGCCACCACACTTCTTCATGATCCAAAACCTGGTATCCCGCTATGTTTGGGTAGTAAGACAAAAAATTAGTGTTTGTTGGATACAATTGTCCGTTTTGAGAGTAATCAAAAGCAAATTGCCCTGTGGTGCTGTCGCGGTTGCCATCAGGCACTTCCACCTGGCGGTGAAGAATACTTACCGACAAACGGCTGTAACCCCATTTCTTGTTCAGTCCAATCTGCCCTCTTACATTTTGCTGAACATAAGCAGTTCCCCACACATACCCATCTTTAGGGTCCCAATAACAATGCGCTTCTTCATTACTTTCTCTTAAATTCCATACAAAACCATTATTGTTTCCTCCAATGTCCTCCGAGTTTCCAATCATGCCATTGTTAGTTTGATATTCTGTAAGCACGCTACCCTGCACGGTTCCGTTTTCTGCAAAGGGTTCCGATTTAAAGCTTACCACTCCGGCAATGGCATTGGCGCCGTATTGCAGCGAAGCGGGTCCACGAATAATTTCAGCATCATATACTGCATAGGGGTCAATCAAAATACCATGTTCATCACCCCATTGAAAATCTTCCTGCCGTTCACCATCGAAAAGAGTTAATACGCGGTTATATCCCAATCCATTAATTTCGGGCTTGGAAATACCCGGACCCTCAGTAATTTCTGTAATCCCGGGTTGATGGGCTATTGCATCAATCGCATTGTTTGAAGTTTGCTGAAGAAGCATATCATGCGTAACTAATGTAACAGGTACCGGTGAGCGCTGTGTATTAGTTACATTACCCAGAGATGTAATTACTACTTCTTTTGTTGATGAGGATGAAACAACCATGGCAAAATTAACGGTTACCTCACCCTTTATTGTAACTTGTTTAGTTATAGTGGCATAACCTAATAATTGTACTTCCACTTCATAGGTACCATTTGGTAACGGAGTTATTTTATAGTTTCCTTTTGCATCTGTAGCAGCTCCTAATTTAAGCTGGGAAATATAAACTATAACACCTCGTATGGCTTGATGGCTTGTAGAGTCAGTAACGGTACCACTTAATGACTGAGCCATTGTAATATTAATGAACATCAGCAAGGATAACATCAACGTAATGATTTTTTTCATACAAGGTCTTGACTTAATAATTTTTATGATTTGTATAATTATCTTATAGTCTAAATTATAATTGTTTAATACTTCTGTCCCAACTTTATGCAGCGCTTTATTAACTCAACTAATTTTGTCGGTGTAATTCAAATTTTTATTTGAAATTTTAACAAAACTAAAAATGCAATTTTTTTCTTTATCTGTTTCATCCCCTTAATATTTCAATCCATAATTTTTATTTGATGGCTTGATGAAATATTTAAAAATAAGTGATGCTTACAAAATACTATTTAGATTAATTCTAAATAAGCAGCAAAATAAATGCTTATTTAGAATAATTCCAAATAAGAATTACTTTTTCTTAAAAGCTGTTTACATTAAAAATGGAATATGAACTTATTGTTGGTATTAAGTCTTTATTAATACCCCATCATTTTACATTAAAAAAACTAACTTTGCAGTATCATGGTCGTTAAAGTGATTAATCGCTCGGGTAATCCGTTGCCACATTATGCCACAAGCGAATCAGCGGGTATGGATTTAAGAGCAAATATTGAAGTTCCCATTACTCTTCAATCTATGGAACGACAACTAATTCCAACCGGCTTATTTATTGCACTACCCGAAGGAGCAGAGGCACAGATACGACCACGTAGCGGGTTGGCAATAAAAAAGGGTATAACCATGTTAAATACACCCGGCACAATTGATAGCGATTATCGCGGCGAAATAAAAGTAATAGCCATTAATCTATCATTAGAAGAGCAGGTTATTGAACCGGGCGAAAGGATAGCACAAATGATTATCAGCCGTTATGAAAAAGTACAATGGCAGCAAGTGGATGAGTTGGTTGAAACAACACGTGGTGAAGGAGGATTTGGTCACACAGGATTAAAGTAATTGTTCTGAATTTTAAGATATGAGAATTATTATCCCCATGGCAGGCATGGGCAAACGTTTGCGCCCACAAACCCTAACAATGCCTAAGCCGCTTATACCGGTTGCCGGTAAACCTATTATTCAGTGGCTTGTAGAAGATTTAACTAAAATGTGTAAAAGCAATGTGGAAGAGATTGGCTTCGTGATAGGCGATTTTGGTAAGGATGTGGAGAAACAATTACTGCATATTGCAGAGCAGGCAGGAGCTAAAGGGAAACTGTATTATCAAACCGAGCCGCTGGGAACTGCACATGCCATTTTATGTGCGCAGGATATGTTGAAAGGAAAAGTGATTGTGGCTTTTGCAGATACCTTGTTCAGCGCTGATTTTAATATCGAAGAAAATGAAGATGGTGTAATATGGGTTCATAAAATTGAAGACCCTACACAATTTGGCGTTGTAAAAACCGACCAAAATGGCGTGATTACGGATTTCGTGGAAAAATCTCCTGTTTTTGTATCCGACCTTGCCATTATCGGCGTATATTATTTTAAGGATGGAGAATTTTTAAAGAGAGAAATGCAATATTTAATCGAAAATAACATTAAAGACAAGGGCGAATACCAATTGACTTCTGCCCTGCAGAGCATGAAAAATAAAGGAGCAAAATTTAAGGTGGGTTATGTAAAGGAATGGCTTGATTGTGGCAATAAAGATGCTACGGTTTATACCAATCAACGGATGCTGGATTTAAAAAATGTTCACACGAATGGCACTCTTAACCGGGAAAATTCGTTAATAATTGAGCCGTGTTTCGTAGGTAAGGACGTTGCGATACGTGGTTCGGTAATCGGTCCTTATGTTTCAATCGGTGAAAAATGCATAATTGAAAATTCTATCATAAAAAATTCTATCATTCAAAACAGCACAATCATAAAAAACCGTATAATTGAAAATTCTATGATCGGCAGCCAGGTTAAACTTAGCAGCCCGAGTGAAGATCTAAACATTGGCGATTACACCATTCAAAACAAATGAAACAAGTAAATCATTATTTATTATTAATTGCGGCAATAGTAATAATTGTTGCTTCAGGCTGTTCTTCGTCTAAACAAACGGAAGCAACTAAACCTGTTACAACGCCGGCGGCACCTCAGGGAAATTTTCGTAATGGCGAAGTGTGGAGCCCCGGTGATATGGAGTTTTCAGAAAAATTCATTGAAGCTATACGACAGGAAGAGGAAGGCAATAATGAGCAGTCAATAAGTTTGCTGAATGAATGCCTGGCGTTAAGACCGAATGACGCAGCCACAAATTATGAATTGTCGAAGATCTATTACAACCTGCAGAAATATGATGCCGCATTAAATTATGCGCGCGTACCCGTAAAAAAAGATCCTGATAATGAATGGTATGTACAACAATATGTCGATGCGCTTGGCGCTACTAATAAATTTAAAGAAGCTGCTGCTGCTTATGGTGATTATCTGAAACGTAATCCTACTAATACTGACCGGTATTTCGACTGGGCATATTATCTTACCAAAGCCGGTGAATATGCGGATGCCATACAAGCCTATAATAAAATTGAAAGCCAGGTAGGAATTAATCCTGATGTATCCCAGGAAAAAGAGCGGTTATACATTAAAATGGGAAAAGCGGATAAGGCTATTGAAGAGGTAAATAAGCTTATTGACAATAATCCGAATGAGCCCTCTTATTATGCCATGTTAGCCGATTTGTATTCAGCTAATAATATGGATGATAAAGCCATGGAAGCCCTGCAGAAGTTGCTTCAAATTGATCCCTACAATCCCCAGGCGCAACTGGCTCTTTGTAATTATTACACTAAAAAAGGTGATAGCGAGAAAGCGTTTGAAGCATTGGAAAGCGCTTTTCAAAATCCTAATCTTGACCTGGATACAAAAATTAAAATTCTTTATCCTTATTTCTCCGGCGTACAAACAGACCCTGTACAACGAAGACGGATGTTGGAATTGGGAAAAATTATTACAAAAACAAATCCGGAATCGGCTAAAGCCTATAATATATATGGCGACATATTTAACCAGGCATATAATGCTGACAGCGCCTTGATAGAGTATAAAAAAAGTATCACTTACGACAGCAGTGATTTTAAGGTATTGCTAAAAATTATGGCTCTTGATTTTCAAATGGGACACCCCGATTCATTATTTAAAGACAGTAAGTTTGCCATTTCACTTTTCCCGGAGCAAACTTATTCTTACTATTATAACGGAGTCGCCAACATGCAAAAAAAACAATACCAGGATGCAATCAATGTATTTAACAAAGGAGTAAAAATAGGCTCTGATGATAAAGAGGCGATGGCTCAAATGTATGCTGATATGGGTGATGCTTATAATTATTTAAAAGAATACCATGTATCAGACAGTTCTTATGAACAATCACTGGTTTTTGATCCGAATAATGCGAATGTATTAAACAATTACGCTTATTACTTGTCTTTAAGGGGAGAGAATTTAGATAAAGCAGAAGCCATGTCAAAAAAATCAATCGGGCTTACCCCGAATAATGCTGCATTTGAAGATACCTATGCCTGGATATATTATAAAGAGAAAAAATATTCCGATGCCAAAATATGGGAGGATAAATCCATGCAACACGGTGGCGCTAATGACCCAGGAGAACTTGACCACTACGGTGATATTCTTTACCAGCTTGGAGATGTAGACAATGCCGTTAAATACTGGAAAATGGCAAAAGATTTACATTTGGATTCTGCAGTAATTGACAAAAAAATATCAGACAGGAAATTGTATGAATAAATGGATATTGCTTTACATAGCGCTCTTTGTAACCTTGTTCTGGTCGTGCCATACCCCACATATTATTCAAGCTACCCCGTTACTGCCGGGTAGTAACACTGTCATGAATCATGATTCTGTTACCACGCTTTTTTTTAAAGTGAGGAAAAAATTCTTTGAATTCAATACGTTTTCCTGTAAAGCAAAAGTTAGTTATTCTGATCAGCATAATGGGTTAGTTAATTTTAGCGCCAGTATTCGCATGAAAAAAGACAGCGTGATATGGATGTCAGTATCGCCGGGAATGGGTATTGAGGTATACCGTATTATGATTACAAAAGATTCTATCCGTATTCTCGATCGTATTAAGAGTCGTTATATCTCAAGAGGTCTTGATTTTTTAAACCAATTTGTTTCCTACCCGGTTAACCTGATGGAGGTGCAAAGTCTTATTGTGGGTGTGCCTATTGGTTATGACACTCAATCTCTCTCTGCATCCAAAGGAGATAGTAGTGTGCTGTTTGCATCAAATGATTCTGAGTGGAACAGCAATATCCTGGTTAATAATAAAGATTTTCTGATTCACCAGTTTTTAATGCAAAACCTGAAGAAGCAAAAAAAGATGATGATAGAGTTTTATAATTATAACTACGATAATGCTTCTCCATTCTCTCTTGACCGCTATATGGAAATAAACGATCCCGATCCTACTACTATTTCAATAGATTACTCTAAAATTAAAATTAACGCCCCTGTAAAATTTCCCTTCAACAATAAATATGAATAAATATTTACTGTATACTGTTTTATTTTTTTTATTATCTGTTTCTGCTTTAGCACAAACCAAGGATGAGCTTGAAGCAAAAAAAAACCAGCTCTTGCAGGAAATCAGCTCGATGCAGAAGCAACTTAACCAGACTCAAAAAAATAAGAGCCTCTCTATTAACCAGGTAGCTCTTCTGAAAAAACAGATCGCCACACGCGAAGACCTCATTGCAGCCTACAATAATCAGCTCGACCGGATTTCATCGGAAATCGGACAAAATAAAAACAAATACGCACAATTGGTAAGTCAAATAAACCGGTTAAAAGCTGATTATGCACAAATGGTAGTTTATACCTACAAACATCGCAGTTCCTATAATACCCTTTTGTTTATTTTTTCAGCTACCAGCTTTAACGATGCTCTTGAGCGATTGAAATATTATAAACGTTACAGCGCCTATCGCCAGGCGCAAGCCTGGGAAATCATCACCATGCAGGGCACAATCAAAGGGCAAATCACAGTTCTGAATTCACTGTCAGATAGTAAAAAGAAAATGCTCACCGAACAGCAGCAACAGGAACAGACCTTGGATGTCCAAAAGAAACAACAGGATCAACTGGTAAATAAATTCCAAAAACAGGAGAAACAAATTAAAGCCGATTTAGCAATTAAAAAAACAGCGGCAAATAAATTAAATAAACAAATTGAAGATATTATCAGGAAAGAAATTGCAGCCAATAGTGTAAAAAATACACCTAAAAACACCACTACAGTATCAAACCCGTCTTCCAAATCAAAGCCGGTCGTATCGCTTACACCTGAAGCGTTAGCACTCTCCAACAGTTTTGCCGAAAATAAAGGTAAGTTGCCGTGGCCTGTTGTACAGGGAACAATAAATGAATCATTCGGCACCCATCCGCACCCTATTTTAAAAGATGTAACCACTAATAACAATGGCATTGACATTTTAACAACCCCCGGGGCAAGTGTAAGGGCTTTATTCCACGGCACAGTTGTATCTGTTATATCCAATTCCTTCTATCACCATGCTGTACTTATTTCGCACGGGCAATACTATACATTATATGCCGACCTGGATGAGGTTGACGTAAAGGCGGGAGATGAAGTAAGCACCAAACAAACTATAGGAAAAGCGTTTACTGACCCGAATAACGGAACGATTGTTCACCTTGAAATTTGGGATTTAATGAATAAGATGGACCCGGAACAGTGGTTAGCTCAAAAATAATTTTTATTTCCATCAACTAAGACGTAACTTTGTAGTCCAACTAAAATATATTTTATGCATACACTATCTTTAATTCTTTTAAGCATCGGGGGCATAGGAGATTGGGGAATGATTCTTTTAGCCGTTATCCTGTTATTCGGCGGCAAAAAAATCCCTGAATTAATGCGTGGGTTGGGACAGGGTATCAATGAATTCAACAGGGCTAAAAATAATCTTAATAGCGAAATTCAGGAAGGGGTTAACCAGGGCGTGAGTCAGAACATGAACCGGCAACAACCTGGTCAAAACCAGGTTAATTCAACTATATCATCCACTCCAGTCAATACAGTGACTCCTGCCAATACAGGTGTTACTGACCAATTGCAAAAACAGATTGAGCAGTTACAACAAACGCTTAACCAGCTTAAACAACAACAGTAATTCTGATTCGTTTTGAACACCTATATTTCCCTTTCAGCCATTCAGCATGACCTGAAACAGGGCAAACTTACGGTATCTGCTCTTGTAAATAATTACCTTAGCCAAATCGAGCGCCATAAGCATCTTAATGCATTTCTTGAAGTATTTACTGATGACGCCATAAACCAGGCGACTATTGTTGATGAAAAGATAAAAGCAGGAAAAGCAGGAAAGCTGCACGGCATGGTAATAGGGCTTAAAGATGTTATTTGTTATAAAGGTCATAAAATTACAGCAGGCTCAAAAATTCTTACGGGTTTCGAATCATTGTATTCGGCAACAGTAACTGAACGCTTATTAGCCGAAGATGCCGTTATTATCGGGCGAAATAATTGTGATGAGTTTGCCATGGGCACATCCAATGAAAATTCTGCATATGGACCCGTGAAAAACGGATTGGATGAAACCAAGGTGCCCGGTGGTTCATCAGGCGGCTCTGCTGTTGCAGTGCAAATGGATATGTGCCTTGCTGCATTAGGTACCGACACGGGTGGCTCCGTTCGCCAGCCCGCTTCATTTTGCGGGTTGGTGGGTTTAAAACCCACTTACGGGCGAGTCTCACGGCATGGTTCAATAGCTTATGCTTCTTCTTTTGACCAGGTAAGTATCCTCTCAAAATCTATAGAAGATACCGCCTTAATTCTTGAAGTGATTGCAGGAAAAGATGATTATGACAGCACATTATCTTCGCTACCTGTAGAGAATTACTCTTCTAAATTAAATACAAATCAAAAATTTTCAGTGGCATATTTCCCGGAGGTAAACGGGCATTCCCGTTTGGATAAAGAAATTTCTTCATCACTTAATGAATTGATAGGGAGTTTAAAAACGGGCGGGCATAAAACCCATTCTGCCTCATTTGAATATATTGATTATCTTGTTCCCGCCTATTATATTTTAACTACTGCTGAGGCGTCATCCAATCTTGCACGCTATGACGGTGTGCGCTATGGCTATCGCAGCCCCAATGCTACAGACATTCAATCTACATACACCAAAAACCGCACAGAAGGTTTTGGTACCGAAGTAAAACGTCGTATTATGCTTGGCACTTTTGTGTTAAGTGCAGGCTATTATGATGCTTATTACACACAAGCACAGCGTGTGCGAAATTTTATCATTCAAAAAATAAATGAAGTTTTAAAAGAAAACGATTTCATTATTTTACCAACGGCGCCAACCACAGCCTTTGCTATTGGTGAAAAATCCGGCGATCCGATAGAAATGTACCTGGCTGATATTTTTACAGTTTTGGCGCCCCTTATTGGTGCTCCAGCCATTTCGCTACCCCTGGGAAAACATTCTAACGGAATGCCCTTTGGTATACAGGTCATTGGGAGAAAATTTAATGAAACTAATTTGCTCGATTTTTCGTATAAACTAATGAGAAACCATGCCTAATAATTTTAGTTGTATTTTGTCGTTTATACTAAACAGTTTCAGGATATTGGTTAAAACATTATCCATGGAATTTTTTAAGATTCAGCGATAAAAACGTATTTTCGCAACTTACATTTTTACATTATAATACTAATTACGGTTTGCCATACAGGAAGCATATATTAATCTTTATCAGAGCAGTCCTCTTTGTGCTATGCAACATAGCACTAGTAACTCGCATTGCTACAGCTCAAAATTCTTCAGAATGTGATAGCGATTCTCAAAGCGCTGTTTCTTTTGTGCCTGCCGGAGCCGATAGTATCTTAAATCTTGAGATAAATAAATCCTCAACTGTTTTCACGGATTCTGCTGCTTCTTTCGCTTCCGTTAATTATCCTGAATTTTCCGATTCTGTTTATTCAACACGGATAATGTCTATACAAAACCGCGTTCCATTAGCATATAATGACCAGGTACGGCGGTTTATTGATATGTATATTGTTTACAAACCCGAACTTGTATCAAGGATGGTTTCATTGAGTAAAATTTATTTCCCCATTTTCGATACCATTTTTGCCCGTTACAATATCCCCCCTGAAATAGAGAATCTTGCTGTTGTTGAATCTGCCCTTAATCCGCAGGCGGTTTCCCGGTGCGGCGCTACAGGCATGTGGCAATTCATGTATTATACAGCACGCCTTTATAATTTAAAAATGAATCCTTACCTGGACGAAAGAAAAGATATTATTAAAGCCACAGAAGCCTCTGCGCAATACCTGAGCGATTCTTATAACGAATTTGGCGATTGGCTGCTTGCCATTGCGTCTTACAATTGCGGTAAAATAAGTGTAGAGCGCGCCCTTGCACGTTCACGTTCGGGCGGCAAAACATTTTGGGATGTACAACATTATTTGCCATATGAAACCCGCAGTTATATTCCGTTATATATTGCGGCTACATATGTAATGAATTATTATAATGATCACCAGATAATTCCTGCTACACTCGATTATGACCTTTGCGATATTAGTATAGTGAACGTTGACCAGAAAATAAGTTTAAACCAGGTTGCTAAATTTACCAACACCCCTATTGATGAATTATCCTTTTTGAATCCCAGTATTCGTTGCAACGTACTTCCTGATCCCGGAGACGGCTATATTTTGAAATTACCACAAGATAAACTATCTGCATTTATCGACAAAAAAGACTCTATCTATTTACTATCCAAAAATGAAGTTGTTCATCCCTATTATTCTTATTATTCACGCAAAGGTTATATAGGTAGTGCTGACGGAACCTATACTATTCAGCCAGGCGATAATCTCTCTATTATTGCCCGTAGTTTTGGAACAACTGTTGCGCAACTTAAAGAGTGGAATGGGCTTAAAGACAATTATATTTATAGCAGTATGCGTTTAAGAATCAGTACTCCTAATCTTTCTGTTGCTGCTGCATCAAAATCAAAAATTACTCCAGTCATTGTTGCAAGTAAAACAGTGAAATCTAATACACCGGAAAAAACTATTTTCTATACCGTAAGACCGGGCGACTCATTATGGGCAATTGCAAAAAGATACCCCGGTGTAACCATTGATTCTATCAAACAGGTTAATGAGTATTCGAAATGGGCGTTCTTAAGACCCGGCACCATATTGAAGATTTTAATCTGATAATTTTCCTTTATCCCTTTTCTGCTAACTTTATCAGAACTTTGCAATAATGATTTCAGACCACACCATTGTTGCCTTGTCCACTCCGCAGGGAACCAGCGCTATTGCTGTTATCCGCTTATCTGGTAAAAATGCCATTAAGATAATCAATTCTGTTTTTAAAGGAAAAGACCTTAGTACACAAGCATCTCACACACTACATTTCGGAAAAATAAATGATGGCGATGAAACCCTTGATGAGGTTGTAATAGCTTTATTCAAAGCGCCCCACTCCTATACTAAGGAAGACGTTGTAGAAATAAGTTGTCACGGTGCACCCTATATCGTACAAAAAATCATTGAGTTATTTATAAGGCAAGGCGCACAACCTGCCAAAGCCGGCGAGTTTACGTTACGCGCTTTTATCAATGGCAGGTTCGACTTATCGCAAGCTGAAGCTGTTGCCGATTTGATTGCGGCCGAATCTGAAACAGCTCACCAGGCAGCCATTAATCAAATGCGTGGCGGCTTTTCGTCAGAAATAAAACAACTGCGCGAACAGCTTATTCATTTTGCATCTCTTATTGAATTGGAACTTGATTTTGCTGAAGAAGACGTAGAGTTTGCCAACCGCGGGCAATTAAAACAACTCCTCTCAAATCTCTCGTCTCACATTACACATCTTATAGACAGTTTCCGGTTGGGAAATGTTATAAAGAACGGCGTAACCACTGTAATAGCAGGGCGACCTAACGCCGGAAAATCAACATTACTCAACGCTTTGCTGAATGAAGAGCGCGCTATAGTGAGCGAAATACCCGGCACTACACGCGATGCAATAGAAGAACTGATTCACATTAACGGCATAACTTTTCGACTGATAGATACTGCCGGCATTCGTGAAGCGACAGACGTGATTGAAAAGATTGGCGTTGAAAAAACAATGGAGAAGATTCGCCAATCTGCCATTGTTCTTTATTTGTTTGATGTGAATACACTAAAGCCCGGCGACTTACAAAAAGATTTATCGGCTTTGTCGCTGCGTAATTTGTCTCTTATACCAGTGGGTAATAAAATAGATAGCGCAAAAAACCATAAACCTGAAACTGAATTTTCTTCAGTTAAAAACATACTGTTTATTTCAGCTAAAGAAAAAATTCATCTTGATGAATTGAAAAACCATTTATCTGAATTGGTTGTACAAAACGATAAATTGGGCGATAAAACTATTGTAACCAATGCGCGGCATTACGAGGCATTATTAAGAGCAGATGCCGCATTGGATGAATCGCTGCAATCTCTCAATAAAAAAATACAGGGCGAATTAATGGCTCTCGATATACGCCGTGCCCTTGATGCGTTGGGTGAGATCACAGGGAATATCACAACAAATGAAATACTTGAAACCATATTTTCAAAATTTTGTATCGGAAAGTAGCTTAGTTAACGACTCTATATGGATCGTACATTTTTTCACAATTCTAATGTAAACCCATTACAGACGAGACATGACCAAAATCATGTTCTAAGATGATGTGCCTCATCCTTTTAATTCTGAAATTCGCATAGTTTTGCTACTAATTACAGTATAAAGAATGATAAAAAAAATATTTTTTTTATTTTGTTGTATTAGTGCCGTTGCCGTAAATGCTCAGCAGGTGTTAACTATTGACTCTGCCATTGAAATCGGACTGAAAAACAATTATAATATTCTCATCGCCAAACAACAGGATGCCATTAATATCAATAATATTTTTCCCGGAAATGCCGGCATGTTGCCAACTATTTCCCTCAATGCCACACCTGTTACTGATGGTGAATATAACACAAAATATAAATATTCTAATGGTGAAGGGACATTAACCGAATCAAATGTTAATGAATCGGATGTTGAAGCTTATGCTGAATTGAATTGGACATTATTCGATGGCTTTAAAATGTTTGCTACTTACAACCAATTAAAAGTTATTCGCGATGAAAGCGCCGATAACCTGAAAAATCAGATCCAGGTGACTGTATTGGGCATTATTTCTGCTTATTATAATGTATGGTATCAAAAACAATTGACCCGTTTGCAGCAAACCGCCGATTCCATTAATATGGACAATCTTATAATATCAAAACAAGAGTATGCAGTAGGCGAAAATTCCAAGCTCTCTTATCTGCAGGCTTTAGTAAATTATAATGCAAGCCACTCAGCATTTTTAACACAACAGATTACACTTACCAATGCAAAAGATTCTTTAAATCGTCTTCTCACAAGACCAATAAATACCTATTTTGATGTACCCGATGCATTGCACGGAACAGACATTGCACCGTTGGATTCAATTAAGCAAAAAGTATTTTCTGAAAATCCATCGTTGTTAGCGGCAGATAAAGAACGTAATGTTACATTGTTCGGTGTAAAAGAATTACAAGGCAGCTATTATCCTAAAATTTCACTTATAGGAGAGTACAGCTATACTAATACAACTTCACAGTCGGGTCTTATTCTCAATCAACAGGCTTTTGGCCCGGCTATTGGATTGGCAGCTACATGGACTATATACAACGGTTCTATCCTAAATCACCAGGTTCAAAACTCAAGAATAGACGAACTTATAAGTGATTTGCAATATGATAATATTAAAACACAACTTGATGAACAAACTGAAACAACTTATAATACTTATCAAAACAATCTTCAATTACAACGGTTGGAGTTGGATAACCAGGAATCAACAAAAGAATATCTTGATCTATCACTGCAACAATATAAAGTAGGACAAATAAGCGGGCTCGATTTTAATACTGCACAACAAACTTATATAAGTGAACAAATTCGCCTGTTTACAGATGAATTTAATACCCAACTTTCCCGTTTTGCTCTTATTGAATTGACCGGTGGTTTAGTAAAGTAAAATAAATCTAATTGAGAATCTTCTTATTATTATAATCATTTTATCATGACAGGAATCATTGTTTGTGTTGATTTTAATCATTTTTACTTCTGTTACACGCACGTTATTTTGAATATTATTTATAAATCAAATCATGAGTACTAAACTAAAACGAATATTAATTTATTCAGTAATTGGCATTGCTCTTTGTGCGGTTTTTTATTATTACTATTTTTCGAGAAATTCCGGCAACAAAGTTCAATATTCTTATGACGTAATAAAAAGAGACACTATATCTCAGGAAGTTACAGCTACAGGTGTTTTAAACGACTCCTTAGCAGTTAATGTGGGCACACAGGTTACTGGAATTATTTCAAAACTATTTGTTGACTGGAATTCTAAGGTTAAAAGAGGACAGATAATGGCATTAATAGATACTGTGCCATTATCAAATGCTGTTCGTGAAGCAGAAGCAGCATTGTTAAAAGCACAAAGCAACCTTGTGCAACTAAAAAATGAATATAACAGACAAGCTGAGCTGGTAAAAACAAATGCTATTTCACAGAGTGATTATGATGTAGCTTATGCCAATTATCTTGCGGGTGAAAGCGATGTAAAATCTTCTGAAGCTGCTCTGCATATAGCTAAAACCAATCTTGGTTATGCCACCATCACCGCCCCGATAAACGGCGTTGTTATTAGCCGCAATGTAGATGTGGGAAATACTGTAGTTGCCAGTTTTCAAACTCCTAATTTATTTATTATAGCCAATGACCTTCATAAAATGCAGGTAGAAGCCAGTATTGACGAGGCAGATATGGCTGGTGTAAAGCTCGGTGAAAAAGTGAAATTTACTGTTGACGCTTACCCTGATGAAGTGTTTATGGGTGTAGTTGTACAAATACGATTGCAGCCGGTGACTAACCAGAATGTGGTAGATTATGATGTAATGATAGATGTTCTTAATCCCGAACTGAAACTCCTGCCCGGTATGAATGCTAACTTATCGGTTATAGTTGCTGAACACGCCAATGTATTAAAGATTCCTTTAGCTGCCCTATTTTTTGACCCAAACGCAGGCTTTGTAACTCCAAGTGGCAATCAAAAAGAAGCAACTATCTGGGTGGTATGCGATAGCACTTATTCAAAGGATATAAGCGGATGTAAAATAATAAACGGGGTAAGCATGACTCCCGTGCATGTTACCATAGGTATTAATAACCTGAGTTCAGTTGAAGTTGCAGGTACAGGATTAAAAGAAGGCATGAAAGTGCTGACTGGCATGACAAAAGTTACCCAGGCTACGAAAGGAATTATGTCGAGACCACAGCCATCTTCATCAAAAAAATAACGATTAAAAGAAATGACATCAGAAAGTAACCAGTTAATTACTATTACCAACCTGGTAAAAATATATTACACGGGAAATATTGCATTTACTGCTTTACGGGAAGTTAATATGTCTGTAATGAAAGGTGAAATGATTGCAATAAGTGGAGCATCGGGTTCGGGCAAATCAACTTTAATGAATATTCTTGGATGCCTTGACCGCCCTACAAAAGGAAAATATTTATTTAAGGATATGAATACCACAATTAAAACAACTACCGAACTGGCTCACCTGAGGCGTGAAAATTTTGGCTTTGTATTTCAATCTTATAATCTTTTACCCCGTACTACAACGTTTGAAAATGTGGAGCTGCCTTTATTATATGGCACTAAGTTCGGAAGAAACCAAAGAAAAGAAATAGTAATTAATGCCTTGGAGAAAGTGAGTTTAAAAGACAAAGTAAATAATAAAACCAACGAGCTCTCCGGCGGACAACAACAACGGGTCGCTATTGCCCGGGCCATAGTAAATAACCCATCCGTAATTTTTGCCGATGAGCCAACAGGAAACCTTGATACCCGTACCAGCTTTGAAATTATGACAATTTTCCAGAATCTGAATACTGAAGGCACTACCATTATTTTAGTTACTCATGAACACGATATAGCCGATTTTGCAAAGCGAAAAATTATTTTTCGCGACGGAAAAATAATTTCAGATAACCCGAATACGACCATTAAAAGCGCTTCAGAAGAATTGAAAAAATTACCTGTACAGGAAGAGGATTTAATTTCTGTTTAAAGATGAATGCCTATAACTTAATATTAAGCGCACTTAAAGCCCTACGGAAAAACGGATTTCGCACCTTTTTAACCATGCTTGGTATTATTATAGGAGTGGCTGCGGTAATAGTTATGCAATCTATCGGTGCAGGAACAGAAAAAAGTGTTAGTGAAAGAATAAGCACTTTAGGCGCAAATATGATTATGGTAGTTCCGGCGGCTGTAAATAATAATGGCGTTAAAATGAGCGCCGGCGCCTCTCTGACATTACAATATCCGGATGTGTTGATGATAAAACATTATAGCCCGTCGGTGAAATATCTTTCACCGATGATTCGCTCAACTGTATCGGTGGTATACCGGCATAACAATTGGAAAACTACTCTTACCGGCGTAGCACCGGAGTATCTTGCCATTCGCGACTTTAATGTGGCAAAAGGAATTCCTTTTACAAATGACGATGTAAAAAAATTAAACAAGGTTTGCCTTATCGGCAAAACTATACAGCTTAATCTTTTCGACACCACAGGAACCATTGATCCTATCGGAAAAACCATTCGTATAAATTCAGTTCCATTTACAGTAATAGGTGTTCTTGAAGCGAAAGGACAAAATGCTTTTGGACAGGATCAGGATGACCTTATAATTGCACCCTATTCCAGTGTAAAAGAAAGAATGACCGGCTCGATATATCTTACGATGATCTTTGCTTCTTCTAATACCGCCGATGATATTAATTCAGCGATAGATCAAATAAGGTATGCTGTGCGACTGAGTCATCACCTTCCTCCGGGGGCTACAGATGACTTTACAATAAATACTACGGCAGAAATTGCCCAAACAATATCGGGCGTGGCACGAACGCTATCTGTATTATTGGCATGTGTGGCTGCAATATCTCTTTTAATCGGGGGAATAGGTATTATGAACATTATGTTCGTATCTGTAACTGAACGAACCCGCGAGATTGGTACACGATTGGCAATAGGCGCCACTTTTATTGACGTGCTGCTGCAGTTTCTTTTAGAGGCAGTTGTTTTAAGCCTTGCCGCAGGTGTTATAGGTATAGTGTTGGGCATACTCATTTCCCGCCTTGTTACGTCACTCCTTCAATGGGAAACAATCATTACACCTTTCTCAATAGTTATTTCATTTCTTGTTTGCACCGCTATTGGAATATTCTTTGGTTTTTATCCGGCTCGTAAAGCGGCGCGCCTAAATCCAATTGAAGCTCTTAGATACGAGTAATTACCCTCTGTCCCAGCCAATAGAAATTGACTGTAATCATCTCTACGGCTGATATATATCATTGTTTTAAAGGCGCATATCATGAAACTTTGTATCAATTATTAACTGCTTTCTGAATAAATAAAACAATTTTATGGATACAAAAACCAATATCCCGGCTATAAGTTTTACAAAAAACTTTGCCGATGTAAGATTAACCGATGTTGCATTAGTAGGTGGCAAGAATGCATCGCTTGGCGAAATGATTCATCATCTTTCGCCAAAAGGAATAAAAATTCCCGATGGCTTTGCCGTCACATCATCCGCTTATTGGGAATTTATTGACGCCAATAATTTACGCTCCGCTTTAACCGAATTATTAAAAAAGCTGGACGGGCGAAACTTTTCCAACCTTAGTGAAATTGGGGCAAAGGTGAGATCGCTTTTATTGGGGGCAAAGTTACCTGAAGATTTGAAAGAATCTATTATTGAATCTTATAATGATTTATGCCAGCGTGTTGGTAAGAAAGTTGAAGTAGCTGTAAGAAGCAGTGCAACCGCTGAAGATTTGCCTTCAGCCAGTTTTGCAGGTCAACATGATTCCTATCTCAATATTTCAGGTGAGGAAAATTTATTGAGGGCTGTGCAATTATGTTTCACTTCCTTGTTCAATGACCGCGCAATAAAATACCGTGAAGACAGAGGTTTCGATCATATGTCAATAGCGCTTTCCGTAGGAGTTCAACACATGGTACGTTCCGATATTGGAAGTGCCGGAGTAATTTTTACGAATGAACCTGAATCCGGTTTTAAAAATGTGATATTGATAACCGGCAGTTGGGGACTGGGTGAAAATGTAGTGCAGGGAGCTGTAAACCCCGATGAGTTTTACGTTTTTAAGCCATCATTAAAAAACGGAAAACATCCAATCATTCAAAAGAAACTTGGTGATAAAGCAAAAACAATGGTTTATTCCAAAGAGCTATCTTCTACCAACAGTTTCATAAAAAATACAGATACGCCTTTAGAGAAAAGAGGACAATGGATTTTGAACGATACTGAAATAAAACAACTTGCTCAATGGAGCTTAATGATAGAGGAACATTATAAATTAGTGATGGATATAGAATGGGGGAAGGACGGGCTTACTAATGAGTTATATATTTTACAAGCACGACCTGAAACTATCCATACTGATGCGCGGAAAAAAAGTTTTAAGGAATACATCCTTAAAGAAAAAGGGAAAGTTATTGTTGAGGGTATTGGAATCGGAAGCCGCATTACTACAGGTGTTGCACGAATCCTTCGTTCCCCCAAAGAGGCTGATAAATTGCAACAAGGTGATGTATTAGTTACCTCTATTACAAACCCCGATTGGGACACTATAATGAAGAAAGCCTCAGCAATTGTTACCGATAGGGGTGGGAGAACCAGCCACGCAGCTATTGTGGCAAGAGAATTGGGCGCCGTAGCAGTTGTGGGCTCGCTTAACGGAACTGAAAAGATAAAAGACGGCGAAATGGTAACTGTTTCTACCATAGGCGGGAAAGATGGTATCGTGTATGAAGGAAAATTAAAATGGGAAGAACAAACTATTGATGCGGGTAATATTAAACTACCCGACACCCAAGTGATGATGATAATCGGCGATCCCGATAAAGCGTTTCATTATTCGTTCTATCCCAATAATGGTATTGGTTTAATGCGGCTTGAATTCATTATTAATAATGCTATATGTATTCACCCTATGGCATTGGTAAATTTTAATTCACTTAAAGACGATGCAGCTAAAAAGCGAATTGAAGAGATGACAAAACATTATCCGGATAAAGAAAAATATTTTGTTGACAAGCTCGCACAGGCAGTAGGAACAATTGCAGCAGCATTTTACCCGAAAGATGTTATTGTGCGTATGAGCGATTTTAAATCGAATGAATACGCTAACCTGATTGGAGGAAGAGAATTTGAACCCCATGAGGAAAATCCTATGCTTGGCTTTAGGGGTGCATCACGTTATTACAGTGACGCCTACCGGGAAGGGTTTAGGTTAGAATGTGAAACGATGAAACGTGTTCGCAATGAGATGGGACTGACTAATGTAAAACTGATGATTCCTTTCTGCAGAACGGTGGAAGAAGGCAAAAAAGTAGTTAAGCAGATGGAAGAATTTGGATTAAAGCGCGGTGTAAACGGATTGGAAATTTACGTAATGGCTGAAATTCCCAGTAACGTTATGTGTGCCGAAGAGTTTGCAGAAGTGTTTGACGGATTTTCAATCGGCTCTAATGACCTGACTCAATTAACACTTGGCATTGACCGTGATTCGGCATTAATAAGTGATTTATTTGACGAGAATAATGCCGCCCCAAAAACAATGATTGCTATGATGATAAATAAGGCAAAGCATTCCGACACTAAAATAGGGTTATGCGGACAAGCGCCAAGCGATTTTCCGGAATTTGCCCAATTCCTGGTTCAGGAAGGAATAGATAGCATATCCTTCAATCCTGACGCTTTGATTAAAGGTATTGAGAATATTCACAAGGCAGAAAAGAAACTGAAAGAGCATCATATTTTGGGATTTGGCACTAAGGTTAGTAGTTGAATATAAATTAATTGAATTGATTTCTCAATCACAACAATCTAATTTGTTTTTCCCCAGCGAAAAACGATTTCTTTGTCTTGTACCTATTTTTATACTCCATTCTTTTTCAAGGTCATAAACTTTTGTTGTAATAAAGAATGGAATTAAACCAAGCAAATCTCCTGCCAATCCAAAGTATACCATTATTATTCCTATCATCGAAAGAAGTGCATCCGGAAAAAGTAAGCCGGTAGTATGTTTTGAATGTAAGGCTACGATACCCATGTATAAAACAAAAGTGCCGGCAATTACAAGTATAATCCCCAAACCTCTCACAACATTAAGGCTTACCGGCTTGCCATGTATCATTTTTAGTTTTGAAAGAAATACGGCATTATTATTAATAACTAATGAGTCGTTTTGTAATTGCCGGATGTGTCCATGATAAATAGTGGAATCATCTTTTAACTGGTATTGAATGCGCTTACCCGACCTAATAATTTTAGTAATGGGCTTAGTATTGTGTTTTAGCACTAAAACTTTTTCATTAATACGCATAAAACTATTTTATCCCATCGCTCAAAAAATACTACTAATGAATATTCCTGCTTTTTTTGTTATCTTTTCTTTATGGAAAATCAGAAGGGGAACTTTGCTTATGTGCACCATTTTCTTTGTCAAACTAACATGAACTAATTTTTCAAAAAAACTCCTCTCATGTATAGCCATTGCAAAAATATCAGGATGGTTTTCTGCTATATATTCATTTATACCGTCTAATGCATCAAGACAAGCCTTTTGCTGAATATGCACCTTAGGATAATCTGTTTGAAGGCGCACTTTAGACATTAATTTCGTGATTTCTTTTTCACTTTCCTCTTCTTCCTTTCCATACAATGCTTTTATATGCAATACGGTAAGGTCAGCTTCAAAAAGTTTTGCAAATTCTGCAAGTTTAATAAGCAGAGTAAACTCCTCTCCCATCAAATCTGAAGCATATATCATTTTAGAAAAATTTTTGAATTCATAAGCCGGCGGAATAGTTAACACCATGCATGAAATATTTTCTATGATTTGGTTTGCCGTACTGCCGAGTAAAGAATATTGTAATTTACTGCCGCCGCCTGCGCCAATTATCACCAAGTCAATATTTTCTTTTTTAACGTAGTCTTTCAATTCCACTATTAATGTATTATCACCAACATAAGTTCTTAATTGGACATTTTTGGGTACCAGTCTTTCAAGTTTCTTCATTTCCTTTTTAGCTTCCGACCTTAATTGTTCGGTCATATCGCCCGTTAAGTTCATGGGCATATTTGCATAATATGTTTGCACTTGGAAACTATGAAATAAGTGCAGGGTGGCTTTTTGTGTTTTAGCAAGTTTTACCGCAACGTCCAATGCGCATTTGGCATTATCTGAAAAATCAGTTGCAACCAGAATATTTTTCATAATAAATTTTTTTCTGTAAAAATCAGGTTTATTACATTCGATAACTATGATTTCAATCAATAATTAATATGATTATTATCATTCATTCATTTTTAAAATAACCTGATTAAAATCAGTCTTCTGAGTGAGCAAAATCATTGATGAGTAATGGAATTACATCTACTTTTAACAAAAATAATCTTATGAATATAATTCTTTATGCAGTAGATTTTTCTAAAAATTCGGAGAAAGCATTGCAACATGCGGTAAAGTTCGCCGGTGTTTTAAACACTAAGCTTGTTTTATTCAATGCTTATACGATTCCTATTTACGAAATTGACCTTGCGGTTCCCGAAATTAATTTCTATGAAAAAACAAATTTTGTAAGGACTAAACTTGAGAATCTTAAAAAAGAAATTGAGAAAGAATATCGACTGAAAAATGTGTCCTGTGTAGCACGTCCCGGAAATCCGGTAAATGAGATCATAAAATATGCAAAAGAGATTAAGGCAGATTGGATTGTACTTGGTGCCCGTGGAGCAAGTACATTTAAGAAGATAGTACTTGGAAGTACTGCCAATGGGGTGTTAGAAAAAGCAGGGTGTCCTGTATTGGTTATTCCGTCAAAGGCTAAAAGCTCTGAAATAAAAGAAATCATCTTTGCTACACAATTGGAGACCAATGAACTGCCTATTATTAAAGAAGCGGTAGCTTTTGCAAAAATATTTAATTCTAATATAACTTTTGTTTACATTGGGAAAAATACAAAAGCTGAAAATTTAAAATTTAATACTTTTAATGAGGCGCTCTTAAAAGAGATTAATTATAAGAAAATTAGCTTTAAAAAGGTTTCTTCTTCAAATGTATTCACAGGAATTAATTCAGTGATAAAATCACACCACGCTGACTTAATAATGATGGTGGCGCATCCCGGCGGGGCTTTAAAAAAATCATTCGGTGGAAGTAATATCAGAAAAATGTTTTTCCATACCAAAGTGCCTTTGTTAGTATATCATTCGTTGGGAACAATATTGCCGATATATATTGACCCGGCTGAAATTTTAATTTAAAGTGAATAAAAATTATTTCCAATATCTTTACGGAAGTTGGCATAATAACAATGTTAGAAAGCGAGATATACGAATGGCTTAATACCTATGGAATACCGGTGCCTGATTTTGAGCTTTTTGAATTAAGTGAGGATATTGATGTTGGTTTTTATCCCGTAGCACTCAAAATACAATCTCCAAAAGTTATTCATAAAAGCAATGTAGGCGGCGTTATAACCGATATTAAAAACAAAGATGAATTAAAAGCAGCTCGCGAAACAATTATTGCCAATCTTAAAAGCCACGGCATTTCATTGGATAAAGGTGATAAGCTCATAGCCACAAAAATGTATAAAGGCATTGAGTTATTTTTTGGAATAGTAAATGACAAAGTATTTGAAAAAGTAATCGTATTTGGCACGGGGGGAATTTTTGTGGAACTGTATAAAGATGTTTGCTTTATTGATAGCGAAGCCGATGATGCTGAAATTAAAAATGCTGTTCTTCAAACAAAAATATCCAAGCTTTTCACAAAAGGGTTCAGAGGATTAAAATACGACATCAATTTAATTGTAGATTTTGTAAAAAAACTTCAAAGGATTGAAGTATCTGAGTTTGACTGTAACCCGGTAATCTTAACAGGAAATAAATTAACCGTTGTAGACGCAAGGGTAAAATTTGACGAAAAAAAGATTACTCATAAAAAGCTTAAATATTCACCCGGTATTTTTAAACCTCAACAGATTGCAATAATCGGGGTAAGCGAACACACCGAAAAAATAGGTTATGCACTTGCGGAAAATGCACTTAAGAATGACAATGTTTATTTAGTAAATCCAAGGCTTAATACTCTTCTTGGCAAAAAAGTTTACCAAACTATAAATGACTTGCCGCAAATTGATACAGCAATTATCGCTATTTCCCCATCGCAGATAAAAGATACAATAGAGCAATTGGTTGCTAAAAAAGCAAAAAATGTAATTGTTATTACTGCTGGTTTTAAAGAAGCAGGACAAGATGAAAGCTTTTTAACCGCATTAGCCGCCGAACATAATATAAATATTATTGGACCTAACTGCATCGGCGCATTTGTAAACGGAATAAATCTTACCTTCGGTACAAATGATATAAAAAGTGGTAATGTTAATTTTTTTTCACAATCAGGCGCTATAATAGCAGAGTTAATGGACAAAGCGGCATTTGAAAATACCAGTTTTGAAAACATTATTTCTACTGGAAATATGGCTGATATTGATTTTGCCGACCTTATCAATTCTTACGAAGGCAAAAATCCTATTAACCTTTACATTGAGGGCATAGAGAATGGCAAAAACCTGTTAAGGGCTATCAGGAAAAGTAAATCACTCATAAAAGTTTTTAAAGCTGGGAAAAGTAAGGCAGCTCAAAAGGCGGCATTCTCACACACAGGCAACTTGTCCGGAAATTATGAAATGTTTGTTGGCTTGATGAAAAGTCTTGGTGTTAAAATGCTGAGTGACACAAACGGGCTCTTATATCCTTACGACTTTAAAAAAATAATTATTGTTACCAATGCAGGTGGCGCGGGCACTGTGATGAGCGATTTGATAAGTAATAAGCTCTATGAGTTAACACCCGATAACTTAAATAAGTTAAATGCTATTTTGCCGTTTAACTGGTCAAAAAATAACCCGGTGGATATTATCGGCGATGCTGGTTATGAACGTTATTTAGAAACCCTGGAACTGGTGGATGATTTTAATGCAGATGCTATTTATGTTATTGTAACTCCACAATTAGTAACCGATCCCGAAAAAGTAAGCCAGATATTCGTTAACAACACCTTTAAAACAAGGATATTTCCCATTCTGTTGGGTGGAGAATTGATGGAAGACGCAAAAAATTATTTGCGCAAAAACAAAATTGTATTCTTTGAAGATTTGAATGACGCAGTTTCATTTTTGTAATATACTTCAAATTATAATTTAAAATCCCCATTTTATACGCATGTAAATGCTATTGCCAAGAGGATTATAACTTCCATTTTGCTCTGAAAAAAATGATTGCCCAATCAAATCAAGCGTCCAGTTATTGGCAATTGAATAAGTAATAGTAGGTAAAAAAATCAATGCCTTACATGCCGGAGAATACATTGCACCAAGCGAAGCTGTAAATATTGGGGTAAAAGGATAAGAGATTTCGGCAAATGCCGTGTATTTAAAAGGAAAAATATTTTTAGCTGAAAGCGATTCGGTAGTCAGTTGGGCTATATTAGGTATGCTGTCGTTGCCTTCGCTGTTATACAACCCCGATACCAGCACATAAATGCCGTCTTTAAATCCATAATCAACAGATATAGATGCAACCACTGCCGTGCTATCCGAAAAATGCTGATAGGGAGTGAAGTAAGATACCTCACCTTTAAATCCCGCGCCCCCGATATTTCCTGCCCATCCGGCGCCGGCAGTAAAATCTTCATGGTAAACACCCAAAAATAGTTGAAAATCATAATCCCATTTATTGAAATGATACATAAGCGCTTCAATATTCTGGTTTGCAGTTTTGCCCGGACTTGCTGCAAAATCGAGAGAGGAGGAATAATTAAAATCATATTGAATACGCACCGCATCGCTCCCGGGACGCTCTTCATAATCAAAATCAAAATAATTGAATGTGTTGAATATGTCATTAGGCGTCCAAACCGTGTTTATACCCCAATTAATGCGTTGCCTGCCGAGAGTAATATCCCACTTATTATTTAAATATTCCGCGCTTGCGCGATCAATGGTACTATTAAACAACACCGCATTTTGGTTAACCCAGTTTTTCGATAAATCGAAGGTTGTGTTTGTGCTTGTTACAAGAGATGCAAAATCGGGGTAGGTTTGAACCAACTGCCCGTAATAAATTCTGTTGCGAACCTCTACTCTGAAATTAAAATGAGAATTAGGCTGATAACGAAAATTAAGGCGGTTATGCAAAAGATCAACCGTCTCTAAATCGGTGGCATTATCTATAAAACTCACTTCTTCAAGATATTTAATATACCCTCTAACTGTGAACTTATGAGCGTGTTTGGTAGTATCATTTTGTGCACAGGCATAATGAAATGAAAACGAGTAAAAAAGTAAACTAATTATCAGAGTACCTTTTTTCATTGCTTTGTATCCGATACTATTCTGCCATCTACTAATGTAATAACCCGGCGGGCTTTATCTATTACGCGCTGGTCGTGTGTAGAAAAAATAAATGTCATTTTATCTTCTCTGTTCAGTTTTGCCATTATATCCAGTAAATTTTCTGCTGATTTCGAATCAAGATTTGCTGTTGGCTCATCTGCCAGAATAAAGCGCGGCTTTGACGCAAGCGCCCTTGCAACCGCAACACGCTGCTGTTGCCCGCCTGAAAGTTCCGACGGGCGATTTTTAGACTTATCGGAAAGACCTACCTCTGTAAGAAGGTCTTTAACGCGTTGATCTCTTTCACGCTTCGGTTTTTTCTGCATCATCATTACAAATTCAATATTCTCACTTGCCGTTAGTACCGGGATAAGATTATATGCCTGGAAAACGAAGCCTATGTTGTAAAGTCTGAAATCAATGAGTTTATTTTCACTCATTTTGGTTATATCAACTCCATCAATTTTAACATCACCGCCGGTGGGATAATCCAATCCGCCAATGAGATTAAGTATGGTTGTTTTACCCGAGCCAGACGGACCAACAAGGGCTGCAAATTCTCCTTCCTCTACATGTAAATTAACACCGTTAACAGCATACACGGGTATGGTTTTAGGGTTATACACTTTTGAAAGATTGTGCGATTCGATTATGTTGTTCATAATAGTTTATATTTTACGTATTGCTTCTGCAGGTTTAAATTGCAATGCTTTTATAGCAGGATATATGGCTGATAAAATTGCAGTAAGCGCCGTCATTAAGGTAATAGGCAAAAACATATTGTTCTGCAATTCAGGGTAAATAATGTTGCTGAAACCAAACTCCGATAGCGCCTGTGAGAAAACAGATAAATCAATTCCGTGTTTGGCAAAGAAGTCAACAGTTCCTATCGTAAGAATTATTCCGGCAGGAATACCTACACAAGTAAGCATAACCGATTCCAGTACCACCATAATAAATACACGGGGCTTGTTCATACCAATAGCCATAAGCATCCCAAACTCACGCTGCCTTTCCAACACAGCCATTAACATGGTATTAATAATGCCGAACATAAGCGCAAGAAGTATAATACCGATAATGATATACATTATTTGATCGAAAAGACCTGTAAGCATTGCCATTTCAGGCGAAAGTTCTTTCCAGGTTTGTATGAGTAATGATGGATATTGCTTTCTTAATTCGTTTGCAACAGGGTCTACCATTTTATCATTTTTGAGAATGATAGCAATTTCATGTACTCCATCGCCCGTTCCCAATAATTGAGCCAGGTCTTCGGATTCTGTAAATACATTTGTTTCATCAAAAGTGGAATTGCGTGAGTGGAAGATTCCGACAATCCTAAACGCTCCCGCCGTTAAATCGCCGGTCTTTGATTGAAAAGTGAGCACTATCTTACTATGTAATCTTACACCGAGCTTATCAGCAAGCTTTTTCCCTATCACTATTTCATTTTTCTTTACGCCGGTAAAATAAACGCCCTCAATAATATCATTCGATATGCTGCTTACATTTTTTTCATCAGAGGGAACAATACCATCTATTTCCACACCCGAAGCGGTTGATGAAGAGGAAATCATCCCTGTAGTAACTACTCTTGCAGACACCGATTTTACATTTACATCTCTCCTCAGTTTATCAATTATAGCTTGAGCATTCTCAATAATATAGTTTGCATCCTTGTCATCAGGAAAAGAAGGATTATGAATTTGAATATGAGAAAGCTGTATATTAACAGCGGTGTTAACCTCCTGTTTTGCCAATCCCCAGAAAAATGCCATCATAAACATACCGGCAAATAAGCCGACTGCCACCGATGCAATTACAACGGTGCTGCGTGTTTTATTTCTCCAAATATTTCTCCAGGCTACTTTAAAAAGCATATTTTAATTTAAGATTTGTGAATTGGGATTTAAGATTTGCAAAAGTCATTATAAATCATATTTCTTAAATTTTAAATCTAAAATTCATTTTAACTGTTTATGGCTACTATAGCTTTAATTTTATGTATTTTGTATATCGCATATAGAGATAATATGCCGGCTATTAATAATACCACATATCCTTGTATGATAAAATTAGAAATGTCAATTGAGGGTAGTATAATTGGCTCTATTTTGAATAGTTCAGCCATTTTCCCTACACTAACACCCATGTTAATCGGGTACATCCTGAAATAAAGTACAATAGGAAAAGCTCCAACCATGCCTAATATGGTTCCTACGATTGATATTAGCAGCATTTCCATTACAACTACTATTGAGAGAATTCCTTTTTTCATTCCTATTGCAATAAGAATCCCAAACTCATGCATTCGCTCATTAAGCATCATCAGTATGGTTCCAAATATTCCAAAAGCAATTACAAGGTATAAAATTCCGGTCATAACCCCGTAATCTCCATCCATTTCCATATGGAAAAACTGGTTCAATTCGGGAAGTATTTGTTGCCAAGTCATTACTTCATAATCCAAACCTTTTGTTTGCTTTATTATGTTCTTTTTCAATGCATCAAGTTTATTCCTGTTATTCACCATTAAAGAAATAGATGTATATCTTGCTCCCGTGCTCAAAAAATCCCTGCATCTTGCCATGGGTAGCCATGCCATTCCTTTATTCATTTCAGATATTGCAAGTCTAACTATTCCTTTTATGGCATATTTCCCAGCCGCCATTTCGCCATGATAACCTTGTCCCAGCAATATCACGGTGTCATTTACTTTCAACTTTAAATATTCTGCCAGCCCTTCGGCAAGCAAAATGCTTTTATCACTGTCTGCGAGATAGTTTCCGGCAATTAATTTTTTCGAGAGGTGAGAAACTGAATTTTCTTTTGCAGGATCAATACCTGTTACCATTATTCCTTTAGTTCGTTCACCCGAAGAAGCCAGCGCAAATGATTCTAGGTGCGGAGCCCATGCAGTAATTTCTTTATTATTGTTAAGAATTTTTGAAAGCCGGGGATTTTCTTCAAATGTGTTATCAATAGATTTATTATCCCAATATCCTTTATGATGAATCTGGATATAACCACAGGACATACTCACTGTATCTGCAATTGTTTTATCGAGCAAACCCACAATGAGCGCACGATAAAATATGGCAAAAATCACAGCAAAAAAAATTGAAGAAATAGTAATAAGCGACCTGCGTCTGCTGCGCCAAATATTTCTCCAGGCTATTTTAAAAAGCATATTTTAATTTAAGATTTGTGAATTGGGATTTAAGATTTGCAAAAGTCATTATAAATCATATTTCTTAAATTTTAAATCTAAAATTCATTTTAACTGTTTATGGCTGTTATAGCTTTAATTTTATGTATTTTAATTATTGCATAAAGAGACAGAGTTATAGCTATAAATAACACTACATATCCCTGTATAATAAAATGTGAAACAGCCATTGAGGGTTGTATGATCGGCTCGAAATTAAATTTTTCAGCTATCGCGCCCCAGCTTCCTCCCATGTGTATCGGCTTTAACCGGAAATAAAGTACAATAGGAAATGCCCCAACTATTCCGAATAATGTTCCCACAATTGACATCAATATCATTTCCATTACCACTATTCCCGATAAAATTCCTTTCTTCATTCCAATGGCAATAAGAATTCCAAACTCATGCATTCGCTCATTTAACATCATAAGTATAGTACCGAATATACCAAAGGCAATAACCAGATAGAGAATACCTGACATGATTACATTCTGCGCCATTTTCGCCTGAAAAAACTGGTCCAACTCAGGAACCATTTCCTGCCAGGTCATCATTTCATAACCTAAACCTTTTGTTTGATTTACTATGTTTTGTCTCACTGCATCTACGTTATTCCTGTCTTTCACCATTATGGATATAGATGTATATCTTGCTCCCGTGCTCAAAAAGTTCTTGCAACTTGCCATTGCAAGCCATGCTATTCCTTTATTCATTTCAGGTATTGCAAGTCGCACTATTCCTTTTATAGCGTATTTTCCTGCCGCCATATTACCATGATAGCCTTGCCCCAGCAATATCACCGTGTCATTTACTTTCAGCTTTAAATAATCTGCCAGTCCCTCGGCAAGCAGAATGCTTTTATCACTGTCAGCAAGATATTTCCCGGCAATTAATTTTTGAGAAAGCTTAGATACAGTATTTTCCTTTTCAGGGTCAATACCAATAACCATTATGCCTTTAGTGCGTTCGCCCGAAGATGCCAATGCAAACGATTCCAGGTGCGGAGTCCATGCTGTAACTTCTTTTTCATTATTTAAAATAGTTGCAAGTCTGGGATTTTCTTTAAAGGTGCTGTCAATTGATTTACTTTCCCAGTAACCGATATGATGAATCTGTATATATCCGCATGACGCGCTAACCGTATCAGCAATCATTTTATCAAATATACCAACTATCATCACCCGCATAAGTATGGCAAAAATCACGGCAAAGAAAATTGACGAAATGGTAATAAGCGTTCTCCGCTTACTGCGCCACATATTTCTCCATGCAAGTTTGAAATACATTATCTGACCCTTTTCATGTTTTCAGTACTGAAGAAATCGTCGTTTATTGGCTGATTGAAGGTTGCGCTATTATAGGTTATCACCGTCTCCTGTCCTTTTTTGTCCACCGGTATCATCTCCATTTTGCATGGTATTATTCTGCCTCCCATGGTCCTTATATCGGAACATTGCAAAATATTTACAAGCTTATTATCTTCATCATAATATTCCAGCCTCAACTCCAAATAATCTTTTTGGTCAATCCATATATATATCTTGCTCCAAACCACAGCAGCTTCGGGTAAAGGTATCATCTCAATTTTCCAGCATTTGCGCCCATCAATTATACTATCGCCCACAATTTTATGCGTGTAATCGTCTATACGTGAGGATTCTTTCACCAAATCATCATTGGTGAAATCGGTTCCCATCCAGCTTTGTGCCATCATAGATGGTGGTAGTTTTACAACCCGTTCAATGCTGGGTATCCAGTTCCATATTTCTTTAACACGTTTTAAAAAAACTGTACCGGCATCTTTTGCCGGGGCAGTTACAATTATCATTGAATAATCTTCACCTTTCGACCAGGCTTTAATACTCATCGTGCGTGTCCATGAGGGGCGTATTATTTGTATTGTCATTTCCGCTACCGATGAATTGCCCCTGATATTGTTTTCGGCTTTGGTTACAATTTCCTTTGCAGTCGGGTCATCGCTACTGACGAATGAAACTGCGGGGAATACAATCGCAATTAAAAAAAAAGGGAATATCTTTTTCATAGAATTAAACGTTAATAATTTTACCAATAACTCAGTCTATAAATATAGCCATATATTCAGAAAACAAAATGATGACACAAATCATGAATGAGTATGACATAAATCATAGCTGCACTATTCACCTTGCAATAAATTTGAAGACTGGTTATTTTAAATAACACCTAAATTATGAACGACTTTTTAACGTTGATAAAAAGCAGGCACTCCTCGAGAGAGTTTTTCGATCCGAAACGCCCGGTAGTAAAGGACGATTTGCATAAAATACTGGAAGCCGGCAGCTGGGCTCCTACAGCGCATAATATGCAAAACTATGAAGTGATAATAGTTGACGATAAAAAGCTGATTGAAACTATTGCTGATATAAAAGCGCCCATTTCTTTAACTTTTGTAAGGGAAAATTTTAAGCAGTTTTCTTTTTCAGTAGAAGAACTGCAAAAGAAAAAAACAGGTGTACTTGCCACCACCTTCCCGCCGGCATGGAGAAAACCCAATGTAAAAAAAGCAGACCTTACCACTGCCAACAGAGATGCATTTATGCAGGAAGAACTTAACTCAACTCCCGTTTTGGGTATTGTGTTATATGATCCATCGCGCAGGGCGCCGGCTTCGAAGGGAGATTTTTTGGGCATTATCAGTTTGGGATGTGTGATGGAAAATATGTGGCTTATGGCAAATTCATTGGGTGTTAATTTTCATATTGTCAGTTCATTAAGCGATGGACCGTTTGAAAAGGGTATTAAACAACTACTCAATATTCCTAAAAACCTTGTGATAGCTTATTCTTTCAGGCTGGGGTATGGAGTTGATAACAATAACTATATTAGAGTGCGCCGCGATGTGGAAGATTTTACGTATCATAATAAATATGGAGAAAAAGGAATAGGTTAAGATGCTGATATGCCAATTCTGAATTAATATTAAAATATAAATAAAACATGGACAAGCCTTCTGAATCTGAAAATAAAAATGATAATCCCGATAATACACCGGATATAAAGAAGCCAACACTATGGGGCGTTATTTATTTTATTTTGGGAATTACGGGATTAGCTTTTTCAATTTATGGAGTAGTAAATTGCATTGATACTACCGTACCGCTATTTGGAACAGTGATAGCAGGGGTGTTAGTTGGCGCATTATCAATTTTTATAATTATTTATGGTGTCAGAGTAATGGAAAGAGAGGTTTGAAGAGCTTAAATTGATATAGCAATGTGCTAAAAAGATTTATTGATTTGTGAATAAATAATCACTATAATAAACGGCTGAAGTTCAAATTCAGCCGTGTGGGGGTTAAACCTAACCATGAAAATGCTATTAATGATTATCCCGAACAGGAATGATTATGCCTATTTCATTCCCGGATAAAACTGAAGCACCGGTGGTGTGATTATCACACCACCGGAAGAGGTTAACCCGTATGAAAACCTAAATTGCTCCAGTTTAAAGTTTATATTTAAAATTTTCTTTCTTAGTTTTTATTCTCTTATATTCTTACTATTTATTTCTATCATCTGCTTTTCTATTCATTAATGACAACCGTATGAACCAACACTAGTGCCCGGCATTGTATTACTTGGCGGATAGTTCCTTATTCTTGTCCAATAAGCCGACATTGTGGTGGCTGCCGGCGCCCCGTTATATGCCGCTTGTCCAATTGCAAAGTACATATTGGTACCCGATGCCGGTGAATAGGTTGCACTGCCATTAGCCCCTAGGACATAATTTAAGTAAATGGAATTACTGGTAGGACTATAGACGATACCAATTACATTATACCCCGATGGGTTAGTTTGATATTCATTGTAATCATTATATGGGCTTGGCGATGACGGGCTGCCTTGCAACCATGAATATTCTACCAAAGCATTTCTTCCGTTACCAAAGCAAACATAACTATTGGAAGATGCTCCTGTTCCTATACCATACGAAGCATTATAATCTGAAATACCTACACCCTCTGCAGTGGCTGTATTAGAAGTAAGTCCCGGCATATAGGAACGGCTGGCGCTTGTTGGTGAGCCGCCATTGGCATATATTTCCGCAACCAGGTTAGGTGCATATGAGTTGACAGAAGTCATCACATCAACAGCTGCATAGGTGGTGCTGCCACTGGTTACGGTAGTATTAGAAATAGTTATACCGTTATTAACAGTGTATGATGCCGTGCCGTCAACTGAGTAATTATAATTAGTCCAGTTGGCATCCAATGAAGTTCCTGCAAAGTCATCATAGAACGTAAATACCTCCGCTCCGTTATCATACTGTCCATAGGTGCCGGTTATTTCAGGCGCCTCACCGGTATAAGCAGTTGCGCCGGTTGGAACTCCCATTACAGCCGATGGCTCAAAGGTCATGTATATAGTAGTGCTTCCACCACTTCCTGCTATTGTAGTTGAGCCAAGATTTACCCAAACAACGGCAGCAGTTGATGATGTAGACGGCGCTTGTGCGGGTAACGTGCTCTCTGAAGTGTTTTCAAACCATGCATATAAAATGTTGCCGGTTCCTGAAGGACCCGTACTAAATAATACATTATTCAAATTAGAAGCCAATGCCGGCGAAGCCGAGCCATAACCGGTGAAATTCAGCGTAAGCATTTCCTGGAAATTGGTTGGTGTTGCCGATGATGCACTATTTGTAATAGTAATCGGAACACTATTCAAGCTGCTTACAGTTAGTGTAGCCGAATTAGACGTGGCTGCACCGCATGATGCTGTTGTAACTATACACCTGTATTGGTAACCATTCATGCTGATTGGAGGATCAGTAAGGGTTAATGTAGCTGTAGTATAATTTGAATAAACACCGTTACGACTAGTGGTTATATTTGACCATGTACCCGTGCTATCAACCTGCCATTGCCATGCAGTTGCGCCTGCAACATTTACAGTAAAGGTAGCGTTCTGTGTTCCAACATGTGCGCAGCTAATTCCTGCATTTGACGGCTGAGTGATAAATGAAGTCAAAGAGGTAACAGCGTAAGTGCTTGCAGAACTTTCCTCGCCGCAACTATTGGTAGTAGCAACACTAACATTACCTGAATTAGCTCCAAGTGTTACATTGATGGATGTAGTGCCCTGACCTGAAGTAATAGAGGAACCACTTGGAACAGTCCATACATACGAGCTTGCGCCGGCTACAGCAGAAATAGAATAGGTTGCTGTTGTTCCCGGACAGAACGTAGTAGTGGTTGGCGTACTTGAAATACTACCCGGTGTTACGGGTGTGTTACAACATGTCATGCTATAATAAGTAGCGCTTGGCATTATACCATTTGGCGGGAACTGGCGAGTACGCGTCCAGTAGATTTGTTCGTATGGTGTTGTACTGCCGTTTTGGGTTGTACCAAAGTATCCATACTTGGTGGTTAAAGTACAGCCTGTTTGGTCGTTATCAGCGCCTTGTCCGTCAATGTTAATCGGGAATGATGGACCTGTGACAGCTGCATAGTTATTCAACACATTTGTTATCTGGTCGTTGGTACCATTCCAGTTCAGCAGTATTGACCATACCGCAACAGGATTCGGGGTACTTGAAGTGGAGCCTGTTATATTGGTGTTATCATCTACGTTATCATAGGTACTTGGATTGGTTGCGCAGTAATTGCCGGCTCCCTGGTAATTAAAGTCTGATCTGACTGAGAACACTCCGCAATTACATCCTTCATCCCACGCTACAACAGCTCCTTCTCCCTGCTCTTCCTGTCCATAACCCGTTCCAAACCAACTGTACCAATCAGCGATTGAAACTTTAGATTCTATAACAGTAGGATAATCATAGGATGATGACGGAGTAGTGCTATAATAAACTCCATTAACATCGCTGGTGGTAGCTCCGTTACTGCAATTATTACCATTAACAAATGTCACTAGCGTATAGTCAGTGCTGTTAGTAATTACAAGCGGGCTGTTTGGTGTGGTACAATTTTCATATATCTCGCTTATAGCCCCACCATTAATAGCGCCTGTACCCCCGGTTGTAGGCAGAACGCCACCTGTATTACCTCCCCATCTTGTATAAACATTCGGGAATACCAAACCACCATTATCGTATTGAGCATAAGGAGTTGATAAATCCGGCGCTTCACCCGCAGGACCTGCTGAATTCAATACATTTGTTGGCATAAAGTTCATGTAAATGGTAAGTGTGCCATTTGCAGATATTGTGTTAGAGCCCAAATTAACCCAGTAAACAGTGCTGGTAGAGGTATTTGTATTGCCACTCTCTAACCACGATTCCAATGCAGTGCCTCCATCGCCTATAGGTCCTCCAACACTAAACTCAACGTTCTGCAAGCCGCTCAGTTCCTGCGAAGAATAGGTTGAGCTGTTTACAGTGAGCATTTGCTCAAAGTTGGTTGATGTAGCAGTGCTTTGGCTGTTGGTAAGAGTAATTGGAATATTACCTAACACACCTAACGTAGCCGCACTTGATGTTAACGTGCCGCCACAGGTTACACTGGTAATTACACACCGGTATTGATATCCATTCATACTAAATGGCGGGCTGGCAACAGTTAAAGTGCTTGTGGTATCATTTGAATAAACACCGTTACGGCTGGTGGTTATATTTGACCACGAGCTTGTACTGTCAACCTGCCACTGGTACGTATTTGTTCCGGTTGCCGTTACGCTAAATGTAACTGTACCACCTGTTGCGCAGGATGTACTTGCATTTACCGGCTGCGATGTGATACTGAAGCTGGAAGTAACCGCTAAAGTGCTTGCCGTGCCAACAAGACTACAAATGTTTTCAGCAGCCACCGAAATGTTACCACCGGCATTGCCATAAGTAACATTGATTGATGTGGTACCCTGACCTGATGTTATGGTTGCACCTGTCGGCACAGTCCAAACATACGAGGAGGCACCTACTACTGAAGAAATTGAATAAGTAGCCGTTGCACCGGGGCAGAACGGACCTGTTGAACCTGTAATACTACCCACTGCAGGAGCAGCCGTACAACAGCTTAATGAACCTATTGATGCAGTTGGCATAGCTGCGCTATTTGCCAGAGATGGTCTTACTCTAAACCATGTGTAATAGCCTGTTGAACTCTGTGCACATCCTAATCCTACTTCAGAAGTGGGTGATATAGTACCTTGAGAACTGCCGGGGTTAGGAATTTCAGTAAGTAATGGACTAAATACACCATAGTTCAATTCCATTTGAGGCGTACTGAGCATAAAAAATGAAAGCACATAATAGGTGTTGTTAACAGGAGACCCATTGGAATACGTCTCATTTGTATTTGGAGCGGTACTGCAACTTCCACCCGTTCCAAACATAATATTGGGTGAAGGTCCGTCTAATTGAGCATCCACACCATTACTTCCATTGTTTATTCCATTACCGTTTGTTCCGCTTGTATTTATACAAGTACCTGTACCACTGGTATTTGATGCCGCACAATAAGCTTCTGCAACATTGTTAAGTGCGCTGGAGAATGTGTTGGTGTAAATTGCGTTCCAATTTGAGGATACGTAGTTAAGCGTTAGTCCGTTATTAACTGCAACAGTTTGACCACCAACCGTTGTCCATTGTGCTGCTAAGGATGTTCCCGCAAAATTATCATAAAAGCTTGGGAATACTAAGGCGCCATTATCATATTGCGCATAGGTGCCTGATAATTGCGGCGCTTCTCCGGCAGGACCTAATGCCGACAATACATTTGACGACATGAAGTTCATGTATATTGTAATTGAACTACTTGCAGGTATGGTATTAGAGCCAAGATTTACCCAATAAACAGTACTTGCAGAGGAATTGGTATTTCCGCTCTCTAACCACGATTGTAATGGCGTGCCGGTTCCGGCAGGACCGCCAATTGTAAATTCAACGTTCTGCAAACCACTCATTTCCTGGGCGCTAAATGATGAGCTATTAACCGTTATCATTTGCGGGAAGTTGGTTGGTGTGGCTGTACTTTGGCTATTGGTAATTATTATAGGTACATTGCCATATACATTTAAAGTAGCTGCATTTGAATTTAATGTGCCACCGCATGTTACGCTGGTCAATACACACCTGTATTCATAGCCGTTATCGGCTGTTGGCGGATTGCTTACAGTTAAGGTATCAGTTGTAACTCCCGAATATATTCCGCCGTTGCTGATATTATTCCAGGTTGATCCGCCATCTGTGCTAACCTGCCACTGGTAGTTATTTTTTCCCGTGGCGGTTACGCTAAAGGTAGCTGTGCTGCCTGTTGCGCAGGACGTACTTGCATTTGCGGGTTGTGAGGTGATACTAAAGTTATTAGTAACAGCTAATGTGCTTGCAGTGCCTGAAAGGTCACATGAATTTTGAGCAGTCACGGTAATGTTTCCACCTGAATTGCCATAGGTAACATTAATGGATGTGGTACCTTGTCCTGATGTAATGGTTGCACCAGTGGGCACAGTCCATAAGTATGAGCTTGCACCTGCAACAGAGGAAACAGAATAAGAAGCCGTTGCACCAGGGCAGAATGCACCGATTGAACCTGAAATGCTACCCAATGCGGGTGGGGCTGTACAACACGTTAATGAGCCCATTGATGAGCCCGGCATTACACCACTTGGAGGTGCATTTCTTACACGCAAATATTGGTAGTAACAGCCATAGCTATACGTTCCTAATGAAATGTAATATGAGCCAGCCGAACAAGTATAAGACTCAGTTGCTGAGGTCGTATAATTACAAGTGCCCGTAGCTAATCCACTATTGGACCATATTGAAAATATATTATTACCTGAAATACCAGAGGTAATTATTGGAATATTGCTTGTGCAGGTACCATACAAATAATAACCACCACAAAGATATATAGCAGTAGTTGGAGTAGTATTATTTATATTCCATACCAGGAATCTGTCATTAGCTCCACTATTAGCAAGCGGCAAATTATCTCTTCCGTATGTTTCCAAAATGTTTTGGGAATAATCCCATGAACCATTGCTATATACAACATTAACATTTTGCGAGGCAGCAGGTATGGTCAATCCATTGTTTACTGTTACTGTTCCCGCTCCTACGAAAAGACTGGACGGCAAACTCGTGCCGGCAAAATTGGTATAATATTCAAATATATTAGCGCCGTTATCATACAAGGCATAGTTAGCGCCTGAACCTGATAACTGCGGCGCTTCACCGGCAGGACCAGTTGCCGACAATACATTTGTCGACATAAAGTTCATGTAAATGGTGATTGAACCACCTGCAGCTATTGTATTTGAACCCAGATTAATCCAATAAATGGTACTTGTAGAGGTATTGGAATTGCCACTCTCTAACCACGATTGCAATGGGGTGCCTGTTCCGACAGGACCACCTATTGTAAATTCAACATTCTGCAGACCACTCATTTCCTGCGCACTGTATGTAGAACTGTTGATGGTTAACATCTCTGGGAAATTGGTTGGTGTAGCTGTGCTTTGACTATTGGTAATAGTAATGGGTATATTACCATATACATTCAAAGTAGCTGCATTGGATGAAGCCGGTCCGCCGCATGAGCCGGAAACATTACATCTGTATTCATAACCGTTATCCGATAGTGGCGGGTCGGTTACGGTTAATGTGGCTGTTGTAGCGCCTGAATAAATTCCACCGTTGCTTACATTGCTCCAGGTGTTTCCGCCATCAGTGCTAACCTGCCATTGATAGGTTAATCCGCCTCCGGTTGCCGTTACGCTAAATGATGCTACACTTCCCGTAGTGCATGATGTGGATGAATTTGTAGGCTGCACGGTTATTGTAAAGATTGGAGTTAAAGCAGCTGTGTAGCTTGCACCGCTTGCTGCACCGCAAGAGTTAATTGCAGTAACAGAAACTGTGCCTGAAGTATAGCCAAATGTAACATTAATAGAAGTTGTGCCCTGACCTGAAGTGATTGTAGAACCACTGGGAACAGACCAGTCATAGGAAACTGCTCCTATTACAGAACTAATAGAATAAGTACCTGTTCCACCGGGACAGAATGTACCCGTTGGACCTGTAATACTACCCGGTGCATTCGGCGGCTGGCAACAGCTTAAACTGCCAAAATCGGTGCTGGGCATTACACCAAGCGGCGGGTAGGTACGTGTGCGGGTCCCAATAGATTGTTTGTTGGTTAGTACCACCATTTTGAGCCGTACCAAAATAACCATAGTACGTGGGCTGATATAAATTTACCGTACCATGAGAAGTAGAACCCGAAAAAGTACCTGCTGCCGACGTATAATTATATAAAATAGACTCAATGGTTACACTGTCTTTCTCTAATATTGACCATACTACGGGATTGCTAGTTAAAGTCGCCGTTGGCATTACATATTGGAAACTTTGGCTATTGGATTTAATTCCAAAATCGGTTGAAGAAAATCCGGGATAATCATAATCAATATTGACACCTGTACCACCTTCTTCTTCACCATTGCTTGTTCCAAACCACATATAGTAGCCCGTCATTGTAACATCGGATTCTAACACATTCGGGTAGGTAGTAACCGAGGTTGGCGTAGTGGAATATCCCACGCCTATTCCGGAGCCCACATCACCTGTATTATATGTTACTGTAGTGCTTGTAGCGTTATTAGTAATGGTTAGATCTGAGCCATTATATATACCAATTGCTCCTCCATTTATTGCACCCGTACCTGCAGTAGTTGGCACACTCCCTCCTGATAATGCACCCCATCGTGTATAAACGTTGGGGAAAACAAGACCGCCATTATCATATTGGGCATACGTACCCGATAGCTGCGGCGCTTCGCCTGTATAAGCCGTTGCACCGGTGGGTACACCCATTACAGGCGATGACATAATGTTCATATATATCGTAGCTGAACCATTCGCGGGTATAGTAGTAGAGCCCAAATTCACCCAATAAATAGTGCTGCTTGAAGAAGAAGTTGCGCCGCTTTCAATCCATGCATATAATGGAGTGCCTGTACCCTGTGGTCCCGTACTAAACTCAATATTATTTAAATTGGCATTTTCGCCGTCAGAAGCATAAGCCGAACTGTTAACCACAACCATCTGCTGGAATCCGGTTAGAGTTGCAGTGCTTTGGTTGTTTATTAATGTAATAGGTATATCGCACGGATTGGGCTCAGATGGCTGCGATCCGGAGCCCGTACAGGTAACTAAAGAACCAACCGAGGCTGTTGGCATTCCACCATTTGGAACAAATTGCCTTGTTCTTGCCCAATAAGCAGTTAGTGATGTAGATAAACTACCTCCATCATCCTGTATACCAAGTGACAGGTACATATTGCCTGTAGGATTATAGGCCTGAGTACCATTAGCAACTAAATTATAATTCTGCAGAAGATAATCATTAGCCGTACTGGAATTGACATAACCTAAACTCCACACTGTGAGTGGTTGAGCACCACCTCCGGGATTATATACATTATAGTCGGCACCATTATTTCCACCAACATAACAATTCCAACCCTGCAACCACGTATATGTCACAGAAGATGCTCTACCATTACTAAAAGAAACATATGAAGTGGTGGGGCAGTTGGGTTCATTATCATCTGACATGGTAGTACCTTCTACAGTGGCTGTATTAGAAATAAGCCCAGGCATGTAAGAACGAGCAGCACTTTGAGTGGCACTTCCACTTACATATGCCTCAGCTATAATAGCACCAAAAGATGTAGTAGAAGATATAACATTTACAGTATTACTTGATGTAGCGGCACTGGTTATTGTAAGTCCGTTATTTACAACTGTAGTCCCACTTCCGCTAATATAACTATTCCAATTGACAGCATTTAAAGTTGTGCCTGCAAAATTGTCATAAAAATTAAATACAAGAGGTCCGTTGTCATTTTGTCCATACGTACCGGATAATTGCGGGGCTTCGCCCATCACTCCACCGGTTCCTGTCATAGTAGCTGAGGACATAAAGTCCATATAAATTGTAAGATTTCCACTTGAAGCGATAGTATTGCTGCCAAGGTTAACCCAGTAAATAGTACTGGTAGATTGATTATAAGTGGCATTATTCACACTTTCAAGCCATGCATTTAAAACAGTTCCGGTTCCGGATGGTCCGGTACTAAACTCAATGTTCGTAAGACCTGTTGTTTCATAACTGGAAAACGCCGAACTGTTTACCGTTATCATTTGCTGGAAATTAGTTGGTGTTGCAGAGGATGCACTATTCGTAATTGATATCGGAACAGAGCAAGGCTCAGCACCGGCTAAAGTACCGGGTGTTTCAATTATAAAATAATTAAAAGAGTAAGTTTGACCTACTGTTGGGGCCGAGTCAAAATTAATGGTAAACGAGCTGGTGCTTGCACTTACATATGCACCATTAGAAGTCATAGCATCAGCAGCTGCTGCATTGGCCGGTGATATTACTACTATTGGAGCATAATCATAGGGGTATCCGAAATAGGCTGTCACCATTTGCCCTATATTTAAGCCAGCTATTCCTGCTGTAAATGATATTGTACCACCAACATCATTTGATGCGGTAAGTGTGGCACCCACACTTCCACCTGAACCGGCGGCTGTATCTGCAAATACGTTTCCTGCAGCAAGACTGCCTTGTGAAGCAAGGTGATTATTTTTTATTGCCAACCCTGCATCGGTGGCCGGTGTATTAGTGCCAATACCAACGTTCACACTGGCTGCAGCCGTATTATTATTTGCAATACTACCTAACACCAAAGTATTATTTTGTTTGGCGAATGATTGTGCTCCAAGCACGGTGGTATTGGTTAAAGATGATGTTGAGTCATTAGCGGCATAGCCAATTGCTGTATTCAGAGTTCCGGATGCATTTGTATAAAGGGCGCTATCACCAAGTGCGGTGTTAGTGCTGGCTGTAGTTTGATATTCAGCCAATGAACCCAAAGCCGTGTTGCTTGCCCCTCCACCACTGTTAGTAGAGTTATACAATGAATTATAACCTACTGCAACGTCGTAAGAACCATAATATGTTGCGTTGGCATTATTTCCGTACATGGATTGGTAACCGATAGCAGTATTATAATTTGATGTAGTGCTCGATACACCACCTAAAGTCTGGTAACCTATTGCTGTTTCGTCACTGCCTCCACTTGAATTTCCAACCATTGAACGGTAACCGGCAGCAACGCTATAGGCGCTTGACATAGTGCCGCCATTTCCTTCAAGTGCATAAGCACCCAATGCAACATCATATGTTGCAGAGGAATTAGTATAAGCCATAGTTGCATAACCTATACCTGTGTTATAGGAGCCCTGGTCGTTATCACCTGCTCCATGGTTACCTGTTGTAACAACAGCGCCTAAATAGGTATTGGCATAAGCAGTTCCACTAACCAACTGCGGGTCAAGTGAACCTGCATTTCCTGTATAGGTAGAACTAATGCCGCCCACATAAAACCTGAATTGCTTATCATCGAGAGTACCGATGAAATTGGTTCCCGGAACTATGCCACTATTGCCTGTTAATGCCCACGGCAGCGGCACATTTAATGGCTGCCAGCTTGCAGTAGCTCCATTTGAGGTTAATACTTGCCCGGAAGTGCCGGCACCGGTAAATGTTGCTGATGATGAACCATTGCCAATAAAAATACCACCTGCTATACCTTGTAAATCTAAAGTTACATTTCCTATGCCTAATACCTGGTTAGTGCCATTTGCGACAGTAACAGCCGACCCGGAAACGGGAACTATACTTTCTGTTGTAAGTGTAGTATTGAATGTTGCCGGTTTCCATGTAAACCCCGTACCGCTCCATGCCAATGTTTGTCCGTTAGCTGCACCTTGATGAGCAAGTCGTAACGGATAAGAAGAAGTTCCGTTACCTGTGATGGTGGTATGTAATAATAAACTGGAAGAATCTGTTTCGGCAACTTGTGTACCCCAGTTATCATTAGGACCGGCTGTTGCTGAAACGGGTTGCCATTCAATACTGTCGGGAGCGCTAACGCTTGTTATTATTGTACCTATAGCTCCGGCGCCTGTTGTATCCCATATTGATTTAGTGCCGCCTCTGCCTAAAAGTACAGTACCTATTGTATCTCCAATCAATGAAAAATTCGGTACAGAACCTCCTGCATTAGAAAGAGGATAAGTAGCTGTCATAGAAAATGAGGCAGAACCCCATGTAGGCGCCCCGCTTGAATTAAGAATAAGTTGCTGGTTTGCTGTGCCATTTGGCAATGAATATAAATCGCCGGTAGAATTTAAAGTGTAAATTATATTAGAAGTGGTTGTAGTCTGTTTGTAGTAAACGCTTCCACTGCTTGCCAATCCGTCAACTCTAATCGTACCGGTTGTACTTGAACCACCTGTAACTTCAAGAGCTTGTGCAGGGGCTGCTTTATTAATACCAACACTAACATTTGATGTTGCCCCATTAACGCCGTTAATTGAACCTAATATAGCTGTGCTGGCAGTGTTAGCATAAGCATTAGCACCTATTGCAACTGTGTTTGCAGCCAAAGCCTGTGCATTGTAACCTATTGCTACACCGGCATTGGTTGCTGAGAGACCGGCTGCTGCAGGTGAGGAAGCATTAGCATTGGCGCCAATAGCTACGTTATATGCGCTATAATTATTAGCTGTTCCTGTTGAAACACCTGCGCTGGCATTATAACCAAGTGCTACATTATAATAGTTAAGACTGGTAGCCACTGTACCGTAAGCTACATTAGCATTTGCACCAATAATAATATTATAGCTTGAAGTACCCGGAGTTCCTTGCAATTGCGTATTTCCACCAATAGCTATATTAAAGGAACCTGTTGTTGCGGCATTAACTGCATTAGCTCCTACTATAACATTATCAGCGCCTGTGGTGAGGTTAAAGGCAGCATTATATCCTATAATTGTATTAATAGATGGGGTAGTCATATTAAACCCCACATTAACTCCAATAATAGTATTATCGGAAGGGCTGGTTAAACTATATCCTGCACCTGAACCAATAGCCAAATTATTACTGCCTGAAAGATTACCAAATGTTGCACCATAAACTACTGAAGAAGTGGTAGCGGGGGTAGTGATTATACTGTTGGCGCTACCAATTGCTATATTATATGTACCACCATTGGTCACACTTGTGCTGCCCATTGAGCCGGTTCCAACCGCGATATTTTCACTGGTAAAGCTTGTTCCGTTTCCAGCGCCTGCACCAATTACTGTACTGTATTGACCTGACGTTGTGCCTTTAAACCATGCCTGTGAACCAATGGCAACGTCATAGGAGCCGCTATTAGCCTGTTGTACACCGTAACCTATAGCTACATCAGTTGAAGGGCTAACGTTTAATGTTCTTAACGCCATATATCCTATTGCAACACCTTTATATGACGTAGTGGCGGTATAAAATGCAGAGTCACCAATACTAACACTTGGCCCATTAGCAACATTATTTGTATTTAACTCACGGCTGGCAAAGTTTCCTACAGCTACATTTTCACTGTTGGAAGTGCTTACTTCCATAGTAAAATATCCTATCCCTACATTTCTATTACCTGCGCCATTATCATAATCACCATAATATCCTTCAGAAGTATTGCCGCCTAAACCCGTAGAAGATGTATATTGAGAATAATAACCAACAGCAGTATTATTTCCTGTTGATGTTGAATTAGAGTATAAAGCATGATTACCAACTGCAACGTTATTAGAACTGGTACTAGTAGTATACAAAGAATAATCGCCTACACTGACATCTTTAGTACCCGTAGTATGGCTGTAACCGGATTGGTAACCCATAGCCAGGTTATTGGTGGCTGTAGTAAAACTCGCAGTTCCGCCTAACGCCTGGTAACCAAATGCTGTATTAGGGGTGCCTGTTGTTACATATCGTAAAGCATTACTACCTATTGCCACAGAACCTGTACCTGCTGTTGTGGCTTTATAAAGCAATCCCGACAAATACCCTATAAACACATTACCGGATGTATTAGCCACTGCGGTGCCCATAGCTCCGCTCCCTATTGCCACGTTATCCACAGAACCTGAAACAAGTGCAGAAGCAGTAACTCCGCCTGCAGAACCTGAAGTAGAATAACTACCATAGTATATATTTTTATTTACCGGGTCAATTAAGCCGATAGTACTGGTTGTGGCTCCTGAATAGCCGATGCCTTTAAACTGTAACTGAGTATTATTAGTGGTTCCCAAAAAGTTAGTGCCATAAGTTACAGATATGTTGTCGCCGCCTGTGAGATTCCAAAGATTAGAAAATGCCGTTGCTCCGCTTGCCCACATTGGAACGCCACCGCTGATATATATAACGGAATTACTTACACTGGGCATGGAATATAAATCGCCATTGCCATTATTTACATATAATAAAGGAACTGTGAGTGCGGGGGTAACTACATATGCTCCGCCGGTTCCAAGAGCATCAATTCGTGCAGTATTATTGCCTGCAATTTCAAGCTTTTGAGCAGGATTGACTGTCCCAATACCCATCTTATTATTATAAACATCCTGCGCAAACACATTAGGCACAGTTAAAAGGGCTATAAGAACGGCAACCAAAACTCGGATAAAATTCTTCATGTGATTCTTCTATTTAATGAAGTCAGTAAATTTATTTTCTTGACTATTATTGTGTTTCAATTACGAAGTAATTAAATGATAAACCCGATGCACTGCCGGCAACAGCAAAATTGATAACAAAGCCCGAAGTGGATGAAGTGACATAAGGTTTAAGCGTAGCCATAATAGCCCCTGTGGCAGAATTTGCGGGCGAGATAATAACTGCCGGAGCAGAATTATAAGCTTTTGCAAAGCCCACAGTAACCTGTCCGCCGGTAGAACCCGAGGTAACCGAGAACCCGACATTACCCCCAACATCGGTTCCTATTAATGCTGCACCGCTAACACCGCTACCTGTGTTGGACGCTGAAGTGCTTGTGCTGCCTGACTGTGTTTCAATATGAAGCGTTTTTATTGAAATAGCGGCATCATTATCTGGTGTGTTAGTGCCAATACCTACATTGGTATTAGAGGTGCCTAATCCAACACCTGCAATTTGTCCTAATATTAAAGAGTTGCTTTGTGCAGCCAGCGCATAAGCGCCTATTGCCGTAGCATTGGTAAGACTGCCTGATGATACATTGGCTCCATAGCCGACAGCTGTATTTAAAGTGCCGCTTGTATTTGAATATAGAGCGCTATCACCTAAGCCCGTGTTCTTACTTGCCGCAGTGCTATATAAGGCATTAGAACCAATAGCGGTATTGCTTGCCATACCGGCGCCTGATGTGTAAAGAGCTTTATAACCTTCGGCTGTGTTAAAGTTGCCCATCGCTGTTGCGCTGCCGTCTGCCATACATACTATAATAACCATTGGCTGTGTTAAATTTACCGGTGGAGTTAGAATATAATGAATAGGCACCAGCTGAAGTATTGCCGGTTGACGTATTTGCCGTAGGATAATTGAAAAGGCGCTGCGACCATGCGCCAAGCGCAACGTTTTGACCGCCATATACTGCTGAAGACAAAGCGTAAACACCCACAGCCACGTTGCTGCTGATATAGCCATTGCTTGCACCTGTATTACCGCCTACATATGATGAGCCGCCTGCGCTGGCAAGTGCCGATAAACCGATAGCTACATTATTATCGCCGGCATCATTATTACCTGCACCATTAAGAACAGGGCTGCTTGTGCTGGCAGCTCCCAAATAAACGTTAGCCGCTGAACTGCTTGGCATTTGAGGGTCAATAGCACCGGCATTGGCGCCATTAATTTCAAAATCCAAACCCGCAGCGGTGGTAGTGCCAAGATAATTGGTTCCGGGTATAGTGCCGGCATTTCCTGAAGTGCTCCAGCCATTAGCCGGAGATAAAGTTGTCCATGTGGGAGCGCCTGCGCCGCTTGATATTAATACCTGTCCTGAAGTACCTGCGCCGGTAAATGCTGCTGAAGTACCTATTCCTTTTCCATATAATACTCCACCCGCTGTTCCTTGCACATCAATAGTTACATTGCTGCCGCCAACAACCTGGTTGTTTGGATTAGTAATTACCACAGCGGTACCCCCTAAAATATTATTTGTAGTAAGCAATGAACTTGGAGTAGCAGGCAGCCATGTATTTCCTGCAGTATTCCAGGCTAATACTTGATTATTAGAAGCTCCCTGTCGCGCTAACCTTAAAGGTGAAGTGGATAAACCATCCCCTGTGATTGTATTCTCAGGTGTTCCTGGTACAATTTCATTTGATGAGTCAGTTATAGCAACCTGTGTACCCCAGTTGTCGCCCGAACCGGCTAATGCTGTAATTGTAGTCCATGAAGGAAGCATTCCTGTTCCATTACCTACCAATACATCACCAACAGGACCTGCAGCCAAAAATTGTGAGCCTGTTCCATTGCCAACAAGTATTGAACCTGTTGGGCCCGGCAATGATAAATTACTGCCGGTAACCAAAAGTGGTGAGTTTGCAGTAGGTATAGCAGATGATGCCGCCCATGCCGGAGCACCATTTGCATTTAAAGTTAATACATATCCTGCACTGGCGCCTGTGTTAGGCAAAGAATATAAATCGCCGCTTGAAGCTAAAGTGTAAACAATATTTGAGGTAGTTGTTAATTGAGTGTTAAAAGTTCCGCCGGTTGCTAACCCATCTATACGAATTGTATTTCCTGCACCCGCAACTTCAATGGACTGGGCCGGAGTAGTAGTTCCTATACCAACTTTAAGAGGAGTACCTGTGCTGCCAATAATTACAGTATTTGCAGTATTGGCAGTAGTGCTTGGGCCAATAGCTGTGGCATTTGTAGTTGATGCGTTTGAACTTGGACCAATAGCAGTGGCACTGCCACCTGCTGCTGCAGCTGTATAACCAATTGCAGTGGCATTTGTACCGGCTACAGATGTAATATCATAACCGATGCCTGTTGCATCAGTACCTGAAACCGAGGTTAAATACCCAAGTGCAGTTGAACCTGCTCCTGAAGCAGTGGCTTGATAGCCAATGGCTGTTGAACCACTGGTTCCTGTTGCAGCTGTATTATAACCGATAGCGGTATTATAATCGTTGGCAGATGCTGTTCCGCCAAAATGTGAAATATAGCCAATGGCAATGTTGCTACTTACAGTAGCAACTGTTGCATAACTTCCGTAACCAATATTAATGTTACTTGATCCTGTTGTAAGCGGAGTACCTGTTGTGTAATTACCAGCTTCAAAGCCTATAGCTATATCGTTGCTGCCCGTAAATGTAGAACTGCCTAAAGGACCGGTTGTTGAAGTAGTACCTGAACCGATGGCTATATCATAATTAGCGCCGGTTCCGGCATTAGCCAAAGCATAAGCACCAATAGCAACATCCTGGCTGGGGTTAGCGGCTGCAAATGCCGCTGTACCTTCCATTGCTCCTGCACCCACTGCCACGTTATTGCTTTGACTGGTATACAACTGTCCGGCTAACCAACCTATGTCAACATTATCCGCAACTGTGCCTGTAGCAAGTGTAGGCATCATCGCCTCGTAACCTACTGCTGTATTATAATTACTAACTGTTGGTGAAGCTAGAGCGCCAAAACCTATGGCAACGTTTTTAACACCCGTTGTATTAGCATACATGGCAGAGTCGCCGATGGCGGTATTTGGTCCATTAGCCACAGAGCCGATATTATTATTATATAATGCATTGGTACCAATAGCAGTATTGCCGCTATAAGTATTTTTAAATAACGCCTGGTAACCAACCGCAGTATTACCATAACCGGTTATATTATTATAACTTGCCTGGTAGCCAAATGCTGTATTATTATTACCTGTTTTAAGATGGCGTAATGATTCATAACCAACAGCAGTATTGTAAGCGCCATTAGTTGAAGCTGTTCCGTCTAAAGCACCCAAAGCATTTACACCAACGCCGGTATTATAATAACCATAGTAAAGAGCAGTACCATACAATGCACTATCACCAACGGCTGTGTTATAAAATCCGGTTTGATTGTAATACTCAGCTTCGTATCCCAAAGCAATGTTATTAGAAGCGGTGGTAACATTAAATGCAGCGCCATACCCAAAAGCTTCGTTGGGTGAACCGGTAGTATTATTATACAGAGCATAAGCGCCCACAGCATTAACATTACTTGACCTATTATTATGCAAAGCGTCGTATCCAATAGCATTTACTCCATTAACCGTGGTAGTGCTTGGCAAAGAGGCAAATGCTTCCCAGCCAATAGCCACATTTTGACTGGCGCCGGTATTATATACAGTACTATCGCCGCCGGTTGCCTGTCCGAAATATACATTAGCCAAATTACCATCAATCATACCACTGTAGGTATTGTTGACTTTAAATACTATAGGCTCGCTTGCTGCAGATGTCCCAATATAATTAGTGCCAAATGTCGCACTGATTGCGTTACCTGTTAAACTCCACGCATTAGCAAGTGTAGAAGCTGCAGTCCAGGTTGGAATGCCTGATGAGTTAATTGTTAAAACGCTTCCACTGGCACCATTCGGCATGGAATATAAATCACCACTGCTATTAACGTACACAAAGTTTGCAGTACTGGCGCTAGGGGCGACATTATACAGACCTCCTCCAATCAAACCATCAATGCGCAAAGTATTATTGGTTCCTCCAATTTCTAATTTTTGCGCAGGAGTTGTAGTTCCGATACCAACATTGGCTGTCTTGAAAACGTCTTGTGAATAGGAGTTTAACGCTGCGGTCACTAAGAATGAAGCAGCAATTAAAACACGGGTAAAATTCTTCATATGGATAAATTTATTGATTGATATTATAGATTAATACTATTTGATATTGTAAAGTTACAAAATTCTGTTTATCATTTTCATTTTCATTCATTTCCTTTTCTTAACCGCTTCAGAAAATAAACTGCTCTCCGCATCTTTTACGAACCGAGATGATATATATGTATATATTTATAAAAAATAAATATTAACTAAATTATGGAGCGATGGTGCAGGAATTTGCCCTGGTAAATTCATCGCAGCATTAATGAATAATGGTGCTGCTACACTTGTAATTAGTAAATGTGTATGTAGATTTTTTTTCATTCAAAAAAATTAGTTAATTTTTAAGAAATTTCAGAAACAGAAATATTATTCCGAAATGACTTTATCTGTAAATCACCCTCTGCGAACAAAGATGAGTATAATAAGTAATTTTATCAACCACATAACTATGTGATTTTAATTATTTTCCCAAATCATTATCACACAAACATGTGATTAAATTCAAATTAAATTGATATATTTATAATTCTTATAGTCGCTGATATCTTTAGGTTTTCATTTTAACTTGATCTATCTTTTTTACTGTCTTATACTTATATTCATTAACTTTATTACAGGCAGATTGCTTTGTAGTATAATACCATAAAAATCGGGGGGGAAGAGAGTGATAACCTAAACGGATTAAAAACTCGTGGTTTTGATTAGAACTAAAATTTCATTAGATTTGTAGCAATTAAAAAAGCTCCATTTATCTGAACTGAAAGACATTTCAGTGTGACTACATACGGCGTTCATAATTAGTGCAAATCATAAAATTTATGCCAAATGATGAGAAAGTTAAACATTATTATTTCACTAACTTTCATGAGTTTTTTACCTTTTACTCTCTTGGCACAGTCGGTAAAAAAAAATTATTCACCCACTGATTGGGTGGGTATGATGAGAGATAATACCGTAAATGTTCACGATGTGCAAAAAGCGTTTTACACGTGGTACAAAACTAATCATAAGACAGATAAGGATAAAACTAAGACCGGAGAAGGGGAAGAAGACGGACCTTATGAATTATTCAAAAGATGGGAATGGTATAACGTGCCACGCGCTGATATTAACGGAAATCGTGCAGACCAATATAAGGTTGCTTCCGATTTTGAGAATTTCCTGCTCAATAATTCTTCTCAAAATAATTCTTCTCAAAGCCAATCTCTTGCCCCGTCGTTTAGTGGCGGCTCATGGTCATATGCCGGGAATACTACTGTTCCCACAAACAGCTCTACGGGAAACGGTGGAGATGGCAGGGTTAACCGTGTAAGAGTTTTTCCCGGGAACAATAGCATAATGTATGCCTGTACCGCTTCCGGCGGATTATGGAAAACCACCAATGGCGGAACTACCTGGGCAACCAGTACAGACCAGCTTGGCGATTTATCTACCAGCGACATTGCCATTAATCCGTTAAACACTAACATCATGTATCTTGCTACGGGTGATGGCGATGGTATACAATCCATTTATCCTACTCCCGCTACCATCGGTGTTTTAAAATCTTCTGACGGAGGTAATACGTGGAACGCAACAGGACTGGCTTATACTTTATCAGTAGCAGGGGCAGACTATTATTCGGTTAATGAATTATTAATTGACCCCAACGATACAGCCATTCTTCTTGCGGCTACTACTTTTGGAATTTATCGAAGCACAAACTCAGGAGCCACCTGGACTCAAACTCAAACCGGCTGGTTTCATTCTATGGAATTTGACCCGGGCAGTCCTTCCATTGTATACGCCGGCACTTCCACTGTCTTTGGTGGCGGTGCTCAGTTTTACGTTTCAACTAATAACGGAGTAAGTTTTACCCGTGTGACATCAGGACTTCCATCTTCAACCGTTGCTGAAGGATTTGAGATTGGTGTTACAGATGCCGATACATCAGCTATTTATGTGCTTGCCGATAATAGCTCTAACTATGGCTTCGAGGGATTGTATCTTTCCACCAATCATGGCGTTTCTTTTTCCACCAAATCAACCACCCCTGATGTGCTCGGGTGGGAAGCAAACGGAGGTAATGATGGCGGACAAGGATGGTACACACTATCTATGGCAGTTTCGCAAACCAATGTCGATTCTATCTGGGTGGGTGGTGTAAATATCTGGGTTTCTGCCAATGAAGGTGTTAGCTGGAAACTAAATTCCAACTGGGAAGGAACCCCTTATGTCCATGCCGATGTTCACCATATTCAATTTATTTCTGGTAGCCCGAAATCCTATGTTGTAGGTTGCGATGGAGGTGTGTTTACTACATCAAATAGCGGCTCAAGCTGGACGGATATAAGCAACAATCTTGAAAACGGTCAGCAATATTGTATTGGACCCTCGGCAACGACTGCCGGACTGTGGATTACAGGATGGCAGGATAACGGCACCAATCTTTCTACTTCAACCTGGTCGCAGGTATATGGCGGAGATGGTATGGATTGTTTTATTGATTGGTCAAATGCTAATACCCTTTATGCTGAAACTGCAGAGGGCGCTTTTGTAAGATCTGCCAATGCCGGAGCTACGTGGTCCAATATTGTAACCGGCATTACTGAAACTGCTTATGCTCCCTGGGTGACTGAATGGCTACAAGACCCCAAGACAAACACCACTCTTTATAGCGGATTTGCCAATGTGTGGAAATCTACCAATAGCGGAACCGGGTGGTCTAAGATAAGCACCTGGGGTAGCACAGGCTCTATCATTGCTCTTGCAGTAGATTCATCCAATAACAGCTATATTTATGCAGCGCAATCAAATATTATTGAAGTTACCGCTAATGGCGGAACAAGCTGGACGAATATTACAGGAACATTACCTGTAGATTCCGCTGCTATTTCAGCTATTGCTATTAGCGCTAAAAATCCTTCAGATGTGTGGGTTACATTTTCCGGATATGCTTCTACATGTAAAGTATTCGCCTCTACCAACAGTGGTTCCACATGGACCAATATTTCAAGCGGGCTTCCTAATCTTCCTGTTAACTGCATCGTGTCGCAAAGCGGCAACAACCCTAATGGTATATATGTTGGAACCGATCAGGGTGTTTATTATCACGATACTAATCTTAACAGATGGATATTTTATAACAGTGGTTTGCCTTTGGTAATGATAGGCGACCTGAAAATTTATGAACCCGGGCAAGAATTGCTTGCAGCTTCTTACGGCAGGGGAACATGGGAAACTCCTTTGTATGTACCTGTAACACCTGTAGCTGCTTTTGAAGCAAGCCCGACTACTGTTTGTGCCGGGAGCACTGTTCAGTTTACCGACGCTTCTCAAAATTTTCCTGCATCATGGAGCTGGACTTTTTCCGGCGGTACACCTGCAACATCTACCGCGCAAAATCCAAGTGTGGTTTATAGCACTGCTGGCACCTATAACGTAAAACTTAAAGTTACGAATACCGCCGGCACCGATAGCTTAACACAAACTTTTTATATAACGGTAAATTCAGCCCCAACAATCACTGCTTCTTCAAGCCCCTCTTCATATTCCCCGGGTGGAAGTTCAACTCTTACAGCGTCCGGTGGCAGCACTTATACCTGGTCACCCTCAACGAGCCTGAGCGCAACAACAGGTGCTTCTGTTACTGCTAATCCGACTGTAACTACGACTTACACGGTGACAGGAACATCCGGTGGCTGCTCTGTAACCAATACTGTAACCATAACTGTAAACCCCACACCAACGATTTCTGCTTCTCCAAGTCCTGCTTCATATTGCCCGGGTGGAAGTTCTACGCTTACTGCATCGGGTGGAAATACATATACGTGGTCACCCGCAACAAGCTTGAGTGCAACGACGGGTGGAACGATTTCGGCTAATCCAACTGTAACTACAACTTACACTGTAACCGGAACAAATTCCAGTGGCTGTTCAGCAACAAACACTGTAACCGTCACGGTAAATCCGACACCAACGATAACCGCTTCCCCAAGCCCTGCTTCATATTCCCCGGGTGGAAGTTCTACTCTTACTGCATCGGGTGGAAGTACCTATACGTGGTCACCCGCAACAAGCTTGAGTGCAACGGCGGGTGGAACAGTTTCGGCTAATCCAACTGCAACGACAACTTACACGGTGACAGGAACAAACTCAAGTGAGTGCTCTGCGACAAATACCGTAACCGTAACGGTAAACCCAACACCAACAATAACCGCTTCCCCAAGCCCCGCTTCATATTACCCGGGTGGAAGTTCTACGCTTACTGCATCGGGTGGAAGTACATACACGTGGTCACCATCAACAAGCCTGAGCGCTACAACAGGAGGTTCTGTTACAGCTAATCCAACTGTAACCACAACTTACACTGTAACCGGAACAAATTCCAATGGCTGTTCAGCAACAAACACTGTAACCGTTACGGTAAATCCCGCACCAACGATTACTGCTTCTCCAAGTCCTGCTTCATATTCCCCGGGTGGAAGTTCTACGCTTACTGCATCGGGTGGAAATACATATACGTGGTCACCCCCAACAAGCTTGAGTGCAACGACGGGTGGAACGGTTTCGGCTAATCCAACTGTAACTACAACTTACACTGTAACCGGAACAAATTCCAGTGGCTGTTCAGCAACAAACACTGTAACCGTTACGGTAAATCCGACACCAACGATAACCGCTTCCCCAAGCCCCGCTTCATATTGTCCGGGTGGAAGTTCTACTCTTACTGCATCGGGTGGAAATACTTACACATGGTCACCCTCAACAAGCTTGAGTGCAACGACGGGTGGAACGGTTTCGGCTAATCCAACTGTGACTACAACTTACACTGTAACCGGAACAAATTCCAGTGGCTGTTCGGCAACAAACACTGTACCCGTTACGGTTAATCCGACACCAACGATAACCGCTTCTCTAAGCCCTGCTTCATATTGCAATGGTGGAAGTTCTACGCTTACTGCATCGGGTGGAAGTACATACACGTGGTCACCATCAACAAGCCTGAGCGCTACAACAGGAGGTTCTGTTACAGCTAATCCAACTGTAACCACAACTTACACTGTAACCGGAACAAATTCAAGCGGCTGTTCTTCAACTAACACTGTAACCGTAACGGTAAATCAAAATCCAACGATTAATGTTATTCCAAGCCCTGTTTCATATTGTGCCGGAGGAAGTTCTACTCTTACTGCATCCGGTGGAAACACTTACACGTGGTCACCATCAACTGACTTAAGTGCAACAACGGGAGCAACTGTTACATCTAATCCGACAGTGACGACAACCTATACAGTAACCGGAACAGATATTAATAATTGTGTGAATACCGTTGCGGCAGTTGTAACCGTTAATCCATTGCCAACTGTTACAGCCAGCCCCGTAGCTGTGGCAATATGTGCGGGAAACAATACCACACTAATTTCCGCAGGAGCCAGCACTTACATATGGACACCTTCTTTAGGATTAAATCAGACAATTGGGACAAGTGTGACGGCTAACCCAACAACAACTACTACCTATACGGTAACCGGAACAGATAGTAATAATTGTGTAAATACAGCTACATCAGTTGTAACAGTCATACCAACGGTTGGTACGCCAAGTACGCCTTCAGGTATGACTTCATTGTGCCAGGCAAGTTCACCAATGGTATATTCAACTTCTGCAACCAATGCCGCATCCTACATATGGTCAATATCAGGAGCGGGAGCCAGTACTATTTCAGGAACAAATACGACAGGGACAGTAACGTGGGATCCAACCTTTAGTGGTACAGCCACCATTTCTGTTGCAGCGAGCAATAGTTGCGGAACATCTGACTCTTCTGCATCAATTGGCGTAACTGTAAATGCCACAGGAACATGGTTAGGCACTTTAGGCACCAATTGGGATTTGTCGGGGAACTGGTGCGGCGGGCTACCAACCGTTACTACAGATGTTACCGTACCGGGAACCTCATTTGTGCCCAATGAGCCCGAAGTGAAATATAATGGTGCGCCGCCGCAAGGACCTGCGTATTGCCACAATCTTATCGTAAACAACGACGCAACAATTACTGTCGATGGCGACGGATTGCTTAATATTTATGGCAATGTGGTCAACAACGGTACATTTAGCAACGCCTCTTCAGGCGGTATAACATTTAGAGGAAACAGTTTACAAACTATTTCCGCTCTAACTGTAAATAATTGCCTGCTGATTGACACTCCGGGATTAGTATTAACCGGCAACCTCACCATATATGATTCACTTACTCTAATAAATGGCGTTGTATCTACCGGGGCTAACCATGTTATTATAACTTCAACTGCTCCTGCATCCATAGTAGCAGGGATAGTCAATACAAATTATGTAACCAGTTGGGTGAATGGCAATTTACAACGTTATATAACAAGCAATACATCCACTTATGATTTTCCGGTAGGAAATGATTCTTACGCCGAATTTCTACAATGGAAAAATAATAATATTGCAGGAGTAAGCAATTTAACAGCTTCATTCGGGCCAAAACCGGGTACTGATGCCGGTTTAAATTTAGTATTAAATGGAATGCCGCTTAATACGGTTAACAATACAGGCGTGTGGTATCTTGACCCGAGCGTTGAACCTACAGGGGGCAGTTATTCCAATATTCACTTATTTTGGGAATGACCCGGGATGGGATACAAGACCTGATGAATATTTTACAATTATTACAAGACCTGATTCGTCAACTTATGCATCCTCATGGACAGCCCCCGGAACTCTACCTGCATTTGGACAACCCGGCCGCACCTTTGCCAGTGGCTATGCCGAGCGGGATAGTTTTACCTCATTCAGCCAATATGGAATAGGTGAGTATTCCGGCAGCGAACTGCCTGTTACGCTCATAAGCTTTAATGCAGTCAGGGAAAATGCTAATGCCCTATGTACATGGCAAACAGCTACCGAGCAAAATACAGATTATTTTGAGGTTGAAGTAAGCACTTTAGCATCCAACTTGGTGTTCTATAAGCTTGGCACTGTAAAGGCACATGGTAATTCAAATTCGTTGCTTAACTATAATTTCCTTGATACCCAGCCCGCCAAAACAGGAGTAAGGTATTATCGCCTGAAAACAGTGAATGATGATGGTTCATATACTTATTCCCAGGTAGTAGTTGCTGATTTCGGGGGACAACAGTCCATAGCGGGGAATTTATATCCAAATCCCACATTCTCATTATTGTATTACTCCATCTATAAAAATAATACAAGCAACGTAGTTATAAATATTATTGATATTACAGGAAGAGTATTGCTTAAAAATACATTCAATCCATCAATGGGTATAAATACTTTCTCTATGGATGTATCCAACCTTCCACAAGGGATGTATATTCTGCAATTCGAGGATGAATCGGGTACTATTAATCAAAAGTTTGAAAAATTCTGATTTTTAAAAAATGACTATTTATAAAATAATAAGTTGAATATTAAATTTAAAAGCCCCGATAGTTTCTGAAAAAGATATTACGGTATTGTATATTTTAAATATTCGTTCAATTGTAACCATAATAAGTCAAAAGTCCGCTCTATCCCTGTTAAATAAAAGATTGTTTCAAATCATCGCAAAAACGTAGGATTTATATTTTTAAACGATAACAGATTGCGAAAGTGTGAAATCGCAAACCGGGTTTCTAAACCAACGAAATTGTTTCGCTGAAATCGGGGTACGGAGAAATTGGATCTGTATTGTGTGTTGAAGTTACTCCCAAATATTATCTGAGAGTTAAAGTTTTTAATGTAATAATAATTTCAAAAATCAATTTGTACGTCTAAAAAAATAGCTATGCAATCAATTGATTAACATAGCTATTTAAATTATTCTGCGGTCAGGACGGGACTAGTTACACCTGATCCTACTGTGTCTAAACTTAATATATTAACGCTATCACAAAAATTAATTTCATAGTCTTGTGCACTTGGCACTATCCAACGCATATATTCATTTTGAGCAAAACAAGTCGTATAATATAAAAAAAATGATATGATAAATCCTTTTTTCATAAACAAAGGGCTGCATTGTTTATGCAGCCCTTCAAAGTTACATGATTTTTATTTCGCGACCACGAATTTACCCATTCCCACCTCACAACATGGCGTCATCAAGCGGTAAAAATATAAGCCAGGACTAAAGTTACTTAACCCCAAAGTATATCGTTGTGCAGCAGCGGTTACAGTGTACTCGCCCACTTCTACCCCAAGTATATTAAATACATCAAGTGTGGCATTATCATTACCTGTATATTGATATACAAAATTGATCTGGTCTTTGGCTGGGTTAGGATAGGCATTTACAAAGCTTGGAATAACAACAGGTGCTACATTCGACGGTTTTGCCTTCATGCGCATTGATTCTGTAGAATCTACCGCACACAGGATACTATCGTTAAAATAAAACTGGTATTGACTATCAACAGGAGCAACTTCCAACCCCTGCAAAATTCCCCTTGCCTGAAATACAGCAGCCCCACCCGTGTAGAAACATTGGTCAGCAACGGACTCCAGAGCTTTCATTTGCTATTACCAAAACGGTACCGACAAGAACTATTAATGTTGTTTACAACTAAATTTTTTGTTTGTTGTTTTTCAATAAGTTGCAACGACTTTGTAAACAAGTTACGTTTAGCAGTTCTTGTCGTTTTGTTGTCGTTTTTGTTGTCGCTTTTTAAATAAATAATTCTGATCATTAGCAAAATTATTGAGAATAATAAAGCCTTTATAAAAGTTGGGACAGAAATTTACTTCACTAACACAATTTTCCCCACATACTCCTGCCCGGTTACTAAAGTTAACCGATAGAAATACATAGCCGGTGGCAGATTTCTCATATCGTAGTTATTGGGATAATTGGAGGTTTTGTAAATAGTTCTGCCCAACTCATCATAAATGGTGGCGGCTGTGTTGGGTGGTAAGCTAATAATGCTCCATTGAGTTTGGCTGCCCCTGCCGTAAATAAGTGTTGGAATACTTAAAGGTGGAGGTGGCACAGGGCACTTGGCTGTATCTACTGTAACTAAAATGGTAACACTATCTTGTATGCAGCCGCTGGCTGTATTTAGTTTTACATTATAAGTGCCTGCCGAATCGTATTGATGGGTAAATGTGTATTGTGTGCTATCTAAAAGGGTATCTCTACCATCTCCAAAATTAACTACAAAATAGTTATACCCCATTACAGTATTTATAGTAAAAGAATCTATCTTATTACATAAAATGCTATACGATAAATTAATATTACTGTCTGGCATTGCAAAGTAATATAGCCCATCAATATTGTTAGACAGCCCCAAATTACCCGCACCTGCGTATGGTAATGTAATTTTATCTAAAATAAAATCACAGGATTTCCCTGCTGAATCGGGTTGTTCTATTACGCCTATACTGTCTTTACCTTCACTTGCAATATAGAGTTTTTCGTTAGGGCCCATTTGCATGCCGGCAAATACCGATGCAGTATTTGTTGAATCTATTGTTATCCGTGATGATTTAATTGCATTGGTATCATTGCTTATAACATCATATTGATAAATCTCTGAATTATTATTTGGAAAACCAACCACTCCACTAGCAGAAATATAGAGTTTAGAATTATCTGGCGAAAATGATGCGCCGAATGCCTCTCCATCACTCGTTTGAACTGGTAAAAATGCTCGCAAGCTTAGCTGTCCTGTGGTTTCATTAAAGTTATATAAACCTACTACAGGCGGGAGTTCAAATACGCAAGCAATACTTTTGCCATCAGCCGAACTTTTTAAATACCCATCAACCTGATAATATAAAATTATGTTTACGTGTGAGGGAGAAAGAACGGGAGTAGTATCAAGCCCATTAGAATCTACTTTAAATGACATAAAATTATTAGTAACATAATTGCAGGCAAGCACCCAGAATGAATTATTAGCAACATTATATACCGCATTAATTTTTTGACAGGATGAATCCAAAAAAATATTTTTAACTATAACGTCCCCCAATCCGTTGTCTTTATCCATGTCAACAATGGAATACTCCAATCCACGAGAACCTTGCCCGGAATTATCGGTAGTAAATACATAAAAGATATGATTTGAACCGGGTTGCTGTACAATTAAAACGGGCTGTGCACATTCCAGTCCTCCCAATAAACTATCTCCGTTAGGCATTTGCTGAAAATTGCTGTTCCACACTTGCTGACCATCAGTAAAAAACAATAATTGCCCTGTTCTTTTATCACTTATTGTAGCACCAGCATCTGGATTATTTTCATTGACGCTGATACTATCTGCACTAACAGTATCACAAGAGAAATTTATCTCATAAGCAGGTATACTTGGTACCGCCCAATGCTCATACTCATTTTGGGCAAAACAATAATTACAACAAAATAAAAAAAATATAAGAATCTCCTTTTTCATAAAGAAAAGGCTGCATAAGCAGCCTTTAAAATTAAGTTATTTTTATCACTTACTCTGATTGCATCAGAGCGCTTTTATAGATACTAAATTATCATTATTTCACAAGCACAAACTTGCCTGTGCCCACCTCACAGCACGGCGTAGTTACCCTGTAATAATAAACACCGTTGCTAAAGTTAGTTAAGCCCAATACATATTGTCCCTTTGCTGCTTTTAAAATGTATTCTCCCATCTTTGTGCCTAATACGTCGTATACATCAAGTGTGGCATTGTCAGCACCTGTATACTGATACACAAAAGTAATCTGGTCTTTTGCCGGATTTGGGTAGGCAGTAACAAAGCCTGAGATAACAGCAGGAACTGGTTGTGGCGTTGCAATCTTCATACGGAATGCCTCGGTAGTATCCGCGACACATAAACTACTATCATCATAATAAAATGAATACAATGAATCATAGGGGGTAGAATAAATGCCTGCCAATAGTCCTCGCGCCGTATACACCGCCGCTCCCCCTGTAGACGAGCACTGACTGGCTATTGTTTGTAAATCGGCTAACAGGGCGCTATCCAACGTGGAATCAGCTAATATATAGTTTATATAAATGCCATAAACCGTTTGGTAATTTTGCTCAACAATATTGGCAGGGCTAAAATCCATATATTCATTTGCTTCGGCAGGTCCCTCGTAATAGCCCGATATCAGAGTAGTATCTGTGTTTAACACAAGTAAAGCCTGTGCTATTGAACCGATGTTGGTGCTTTGAATAGTATCATAAAAATGTTTTATTACACTGTCCGATTTCCATGCATTGCCAATGAGAGCAGTATCGGTAATAAGAACACTATACAAATTTTCTTTATCCATCCATTGCGAAGCTGCTACATTGTGAATATAATGCAATGAATCCTGAACAATAAGCCTTGCCATTAGTGTATCAAAAACCACGGTATCATTTGTTGCGGAGTCAGCATATATTCCCGGTCGTGGAATTCCTGTGAGACCACAAGAATCAAAGACTGTGACTGTTGGGCTGGTTGTAGATACCGTTAAAATTCTATTATTAAGAGGAACTGCTGAACTTTCGGTAGCATAGGGAATATTGTAATCAGTTGCTAGGTCGTCATAATACCATTCATTAGCTGCTTGAAGAGCAGTTGTAGAGCCTGCATCAGTATTATCAGACGTATATAAAATATAAGAAGACATATAGTTAAATTTATTCCATTGCGGGCTTGCTGCTATGCCTTGAGCACCAATTAAACCTCCGTTATATAAATTTACGCCATAGTTGCCAATGGAGAAATAATTCGATCTTACCGTTATAGGTGAATTGCCACTGCCGTTAAACAGCATGCCTGTGTAGCAACTGTAAATTTGGTTGCAGCGGTAGGTTGAGAAAGTAGATGAAGTGGTGCTATAAAAGCCATACTCAGTTGAATTGTAATAAGGAGAGCCTTGCCCGATAATATAGTTTTCATCAAAGAAACAATTGGTGCTACCAGCATTATATATGCCATACCTGGATTGGGTAGTTGTTGTAGGTAGGTAAGCATAGTTGGATAAAACCGTAACATTATTTGAATTGGTGAGTAGGATGCCGTTAAGAAAATAATATATTTGATTACTTTCTACTTCTTTAGTAGTAGTTGATTTAGTCGGATGGACGTTTGTCCATTGATTCCTAAGTAAGTAAATACCATACTCCGAACCGGATGATCCTGTTATAATATTACTATTTATCTGAACAGAAGAAGTATATTGTAAATATTCGGCTAATATTCCACAATAAGTAATATTTGTCATAGTATTATTATTAACAGCAACGATGGGAGCATGAGCGGAATTGCCTAAATCATCCATAATTACGCCTGTCCTCAAATACTCAAAGGTGTTATCCAATATAAAAGGTGAAACGATGCCGGTTACAAATATTCCATACTCTGCATTATCGAAAGTGTTAATTCCAGATGTACTACCATTACCAATAGCAAGAGGGGTATTTGATACTGTACTATTATCGTAAATTTCTGAAAGTGCACCAGGATAGGAACTGGATTGCCACATATTATCAAAGGTGTTATTAGCAATAACCACCCCTGAATTTAATATTTGTATTCCGCAACTCATATTGGTAAATGTATTACTACTTTCGGTTGTCTCGCCTATGTTTATATCATATACACTTGTGATTAGCATTCCCAATGCTGACCAATCAGCGTTATCGGGTGGATCGAGAAGTGCTAACCCCTCAATAGTGGAACCTGTAATTGTACCCTGATGAGCATTGGGGAAAGAATACGCATCGCATTGTATACCAATATAATTGTTTTTTAGAATACTACCTGTGATAGTATATACGCCGCCATTATTTGATTCTACAGCTATTTGCGCTTCTTCAATTATGGAACTACTTTCAACTATCAGATGGGCAGTGGGTATCGTCAAGATAAATCCCTTGCCACATATCTGTACAATCAGTTAAGGTAGAATTATCTACTATTAGAGTTTCGCCCGGCATAACATAAATTTCAGCCCCTTCACCAAATTTTATAGTGCTATTTTGTATTGTCGTACTTTTATTTATTGTCCATATTCCGTTAAAGACAATCTCGCCTGATGTAACAACATTAGGATAACCAATAATGGTAAGTCCTGTTGCCTGAGTAATATGATTAGTACCATCAGACAGAGCGGTACTAAAAGCGCCCAAATATGCAACACCACCTGAGCCAGGTTCACAACAATTATAAACTGAAACTGTTACAGTATTTGAACAATCATTTTGATTGGTTACTGTATAAGTTGTAGTAATTGTAGGGCTAACAGTTATTGATGAGCCGCTTGAAGAACTCCCACCTGTTGATGCGGTCCATGTGTAGGAAGTGCCACCCGAAGCGGAAAGTGTTAAGCTGTTGCCGGAGCAAATGGAAGCTGGATTTGGGGTAATTGAAATGGGATTAGTTAAAGTAATGGTATGGGTAGTTGTACAACTACCTTGATCATTACCATATTGATCTACGAAATTGGTGGTTGCTGTTACTGTGTATGTACCGTAATTTGCAAAGGTATGACTGAAAGTGGTCGGATACACTGGGTATGATGTATTATCTAAATAGACTGTTCCATCACTAATGGTCCATGTAGTAGTGGTAAGACTGTAGATCTGCGAAAATACATCACCACCTAAACCACAACTATTCGTTTCAGCAAAATCTACAGTGAGATCGCAAGGTGGTACCGGAGTTGATGTAAAATCGCAACCCCAATCAATAGCAACTGTTTGACATGCCGTTGCTGTCGTACCACATGCAGTATTAATATATAAACATATCGAATATGTGCCGGAACCAGTCAAATAAACTTGTGGATTTTCTGAATTCTTACCGTACTGTGCTCCATTATCACATCCTGTCGTGCCATCCTGATGAAGTGGATTTACTAAGGCATAACTGTAAGTAGACGGAGTAATGCTCCAATTATATGTTACATCATAAGGGCTGTTAGTGCCATTCTCGCCTTGACCGCATAAACCACCACTTTCCGGATCATATATAGAATTATTTGTTAATTGAAAAAATGAACCAACGGATTCAAAAGTTTCATCCTCATCTTGATAGTCACCTGGGCACGTTGAATTTGGTGAAATTGTAAAAGATGGAGTAAAGTCTGTTCCTTGTATTACAAAACAGACAAGATAGACAAAAGGTCCATTACCACCGTAAGTTATAGATCCTGGGTAGTGGGTCAGTTTGAATCGTTCTTTGAAATATTAACATTATCAACTAATTTAACAATATCAGAAATTTCCATGATATTTTTAGTTAATCCCGCCTCCATTGCGGGAGTTACTCTAAGTGTTTGATGAATCTTGCAAAAGTTGTAATAAACAAAGTATAAAGCAAGAGCATGGCAATGATTTTCTATTTTCTTTGAAAAGGCATTTGTAAGCCGTGTAAATCTTCTCATGTGCATACGCATTGTCAGGTTTTGTCGTTCAACATAAGAGGTTGAAATATGGTTAGGGTCAGGATTGCCAATTACTTTATTTTTTCGGCAACCAATACACTCGGCAGGGCTGTATTTTTTTTCTCCCTTCATTGATTCTTGACCATATAATTTTACTAATTGAGCATAATCAATCTTAAAATCAAAAGCATTGTCAACGGCTTCTAAATAAGCCCTTAACCCATCCGTTGTAAGTTGTACTCTGTTTGCTAATCTTGTTGCAACATCTTTCATAAATATATTAGCGGAATCAGCGTCACGATTACCAACATACCAAGAGAGAATAAGTTTTGAATCGGCATCTATTCCAGTCCAAGTCCACACATCCCCCGCTTCGCCTTCTTTATCTTTAGGTACATTCTTAGCTTTGGCATAAACAAAAGACCAAATTTCATCACATTGTACACGCTTTGATTTTACTTGTAAAACTTTTTCATCGTGGAATTTCTGACATGCTATGCCAACATCAACGAGGAGTTTTGTAACGGTGTTTTTTGAGCAATCAGTAATTCTACAAGTTGCACGTATGCTATTGCCTTCAACAAGGAGTTGAATTATTTGTGTTCTTTTTTCTAATGATAGTTGATTCATGCTGTATTAATTTTATAATACAAAGTTAATTCAAAATACTTAAACAGTCAAGCATAAAAGTCATTTTAATTGTAAATGGGGATAATATATTGATAATCAACTAATAAAAATGGTAACTATATAGCTAATGGGCGACAGAGTGAGGCTTTTTAATGATTAGCAAATTTGGGATTTTACTATTTACCGTCTTTGGATTTCGGCTTAGTGGTTAGCGCACGTTTTACAAGTTGGTCAAATGACAGGTCGGTTTTAACTTTAATATCCTGCTTTTTAACTTGTGGCTTAACCTTTTTCTTTGGCTGTTTCACAAGCCAAATGTAACATTAATTTTTTATAAGATGTTTGTAGCGAAGCCTACCGTTAAGGTTAGATGCAGCTTTATCAAATCGTGATTGTTGGTCTAATTGTCTTGTATTATACCGGAACGCAAATTCATCACAATAGCGTTGTAAATGTTTTTCACTCATATAATGGTAGATTCCAATATATCCCCTCTTAAACATACTCCAAAAATTTTCTATATTTTGAGTGTGAGTAATACCATTTACATATTCGCCATCTTTATGTTTAACCGTTTGATGAATAAAACCCGATTTGGCTAATCTACTATAACCTGTATGTTCGTCTGAAAATACAAAAATTTTAGGCACACAGTTTTCCACTATAATTGGAATAAGTGTTTTACCCTTTGTATCTTTTACGGTACGCACTCTTACTTTGCCATTACGTTCTAACATTCCAAATACGGGAAATTTATCATTGTTATATTTTGCAGGTGCAGCGTACATAATAGACGATGCAACTTTCCTGTTTTTCATATAACCGTGTTTATTTTTCTCTTTTCCACCAACAAAAGTTTCATCTATTTCGATTGCGCCCTCTAATGGGGTGGGGGTAGGTTCTTTAAGCATTTCACGCAAACGGTGATTAATAAACCATGCAGTTTTTTGGGTGATTCCTAAATCACGACTTAATTGCAAACTGCTAATACCCTTCTTATGTGCTGATAAAAGATAGAGGGCAGCAATCCATTTTTTTAGTTCAATCTTTGTGCCCTGAAAAAATGTTCCTGTAAGAACAGTATATTTTTTATCGCAATCTTTACAACGGTAGTCTTTATATCCTTTCAATTCAGGGTGTTTAAATCTCGTGTTGACACGGCTGAACGTAACAGAGCCGCAATGGGGACAAGCAGGTTGACCGTTCCAACGCTGTTGTTCTAAGTAGTGCATACATACCATTTCATTTTTGAAATGCTTTTGTAGTTGCATTAAATTGTTGAAGGTTAAGTTCATAACTGATTGATTTATAATGTACGGTGCAAATATAATAATATTTAGCATAAAAACAAACATATTTGCAAATAATATTTGCATAATAAATGTTGCGTTTACAAATTTATGTTGTATATTGCGCCCGAATTTAAATACTAAGGAAGATGCAGAAATCAATTTTTTTAGAGGAAACGAATGGAATAGAATTTGTTAAACCCTTTGCTATCCCATTCTATGAATGTCACAAAACAGCAATGGGCAAACTTAATTTAATGCTTGATATTAATCCACAAGATTATTATAACAGGACAAAAATTAACTTGTTGTATGATATAATTGTAAAGCATATCAAAAGCACCTTTCCAGAGGATAAGAATACTAAAGATTATTTACACTTAGAAAAATACAATTCACTAATCTTATTTACAAAAGAAAGTGTAGCATTTAGTTTTAATAAACTTTCTGAAAATACTTTTCCTGACACCCACAGAACCAGACGCAGCACAATTATAGCAGGGCAAAAAACCCCGCAACAAAGTGAAATATTTTTCAAAGAACATCCGCCTATTGCCTTTCTCGATGTTTGCTATGTTCCAAATTTAAGTTGGACTGATTATGATATTCTTAAAATTGTTTGCAGTAAAAATGATGATGTAATTTGGGAATATCATCTTGTAGCTGATGGGAAGCCAATGGAATATATTACAGAGAGAGAGGAATCAATAGATAGAAAAAATAAAAAAATTATCGGAGAATAAATTATGACTGAAAAATTCAATTACAAGGCATTAATTCTTGCAAGAGAATCTCGTGGACTTACTCAAACTACATTATCAACACTTTCAGAAATACCTCAAAGCACCATTTCAAGAATAGAAAAAGATAATTGGGTGGTAGATAAGGATTATATCAAAAAATTTAGTGAGGTATTAAATTACCCTGAAAGTTTTTTTTATCAGGACATTAATTTGTTTCCGCCAAATTTATATTACAGAAAAAAGGTTCTAATACCTGCCAAAATAAAGGAAATGGCAGAAGCCACAATGAATATTTATAGATTGAATATTCAAACTCTATTGCAGTCTTATGACTTGCCACAAAGCAGTATTCCTGTTGTTGAAGAGGCAAGACACCCTAACCCGATTGATACTGCAATATTTGTACGGCAATATTGGAAAGTGCCAAAGGGTAGAATAGAAAACTTAACAGAGTTGTTGGAAAGCAAAGGCATAATCATTGTGCCTTGTGATTTTTATACTGAAAAAATTGATGGCAGAAGTATGATTACTGATAAAGATAATTTTATAATTTTTATAAATAAAAGTTTGTCAGGTGATAGGCAAAGATTTACATTAGCACATGAATTTGCTCATTTGATATTACATATTTATTCTGCACAATCATTTGAAGTGGATGTAGAAAAAGAGGCAAACTTATTCGCTTCTGAATTTTTAATGCCAAGCAATGAAATAAAACCCCAATTATCGGGGCGCAAATTGACACTTGAAAAACTTGCAGATTTAAAAAGATTTTGGAAAACTTCTATGCAAGCTATTTTGAAATGGTCGGAAATATTAGAAATCACTACCACAAACCATGCACGTTACTTATGGTCGCAATTTAATACGCAAGGAATTAGAAGGCATGAACCAATTCATATTGCACCGGAAACCCCTACTTTATTAAATAATATAGTTGATGCGTTTATTAAAAATTGTGAGTGTAGTAAAGAAGATGTTGCTCATACACTTTGTTTAAATATTGAAGAATTTGAACAAAGATTTTATAATAATAGAAATACCACATTAACAATTTTAAGATAAATTTTCTTTCTTAATTAAGTTTTGAGAATCTTAAATCTCTTACTATCATAACTGAAGGTCAAAAAATCGCCATCAGTTATAAATCCTAATACAATGTTTAAAAATTCATGAATATCTGTATCATACACAGGAGGATTATTTATTCTCATAACGATACATGGTTGTGCGTATTCAGGCAGCCTTTTGTTTTTCATACCATCTTTCCAAATTATAATATTACCCATGCTGAATGTTGCGGCATCTTCATAGGATTTCTGTCGTTTTCCCAACTCCTCTAAATATTTAGTCGGCTCTTTTATGTAAGGAGCTTCTTCCTCTTTCTTTATTTCATCTTCCTCTTGGTCTAATGCGTTTAGCATTTTTACAATAGCTTCAATTTCACTTTTTCTCATATAATTGATAATTTAATTAGGGTTAATAGTATAATTTTCAGGTATAATGTTTTTTCTTTTTGATATTTTGCCCCACTGCACCCTATTTACAAAGCTCGTGTTTTCATAACCAGTATCTATTTTAATATCATTAATTTCTGTTTCATGAGAAGAGGGTGAATTTATTTCTTCAATTGAGTATTTAAAAAGTTCTTGTATCTTTAACAGAGTTGAACGCCTTGTTTTTAAAGAAATCAATGTTCTTAACGCCATCTCATATTCCTTTTCTCTGCGAATTAAATCTAATTCCTTTTTCAATTTTTCACGTTCTGAAATTTCTTTACCTAATTTAGTATATAACTCATTTAATTCTACCTGAAATTTATTGCTCAATTCAGTTATAATCTCATTTTTTCCTTGTGAAGAAATTGATTCAACTAATTTAGGAGCAATTTTACTCCGCTTAATTATATCTTCATTTAATTTTTGATTAAACTCTTTCAATATTAAATAAATAGAGATAATTGATGAGATCCCTATAATTGGTATTAAAAAATAAATAAAGGAAGGCATGACAATTAATTTAATTTCTCTAAATTCTGATTTTACTCTATATCAACATAAAACAGTCTTGTTTTAAAAAAAAGACAAAAAATTCCTGTTATCATTATTAAAACATTTTGAAACTTATATAACAAAGTATAGTTTTTATTTATTTCTGGAAAATTAAAAAAAATTCCAAATAATATACTAACTCCTACTAAGAATATTAACGTAGAACCTGCAATAATAAAAGACGTATATCTATGAGCTTTAATCTTTGAAGATAAAACATAATCAATTCCAGCCTCACCCATTAAAGCACAACAAAAAAACATCACTAACCCATCGCTCATTACCTTCTGCCCAATACCACCCCATGTTAACATTGAATCAGTTGGAGTATCAGGGAATAAAAATGACTTAAAATTTATAAAAATAATTACAAACATTGGAGCAAATCCAAAAATACTATTCCAAAGTGTCCAAGCTAATGTTTTGCCCAAGCTTTCGGCAATCATCTGAAACTTTAATTTGATGCTTTCCCATTTATTCACCAAACAAATATAATAACATTGTAATTAAATCCAAGTTTACCTTATTATAACATTCCTGAGTTCCATTTGCTTTCTTTATTGTAACGCCCATTATTTAGGTATATTGCAACTAAAACAGGCTTAAAATGACTAAAAACCGCCCATTAGCTATATAGTTACCAATTAATGTTATTGATTATAAGGACATTATATTTTTTGCCGTTGCATGCAACTTACTCCACCACCAGTTTTTTTACCACATTTCCATCATCCGTTTTTAATTCAATTAAGTATATACCGGCGGCAAGGTCGCCAACATCAAGGGTGGTTTGGTTAGAATATTTATCTAATGGCTGTTGCCCAACTGTTCTGCCTGTAATATCATAAACAAACAAATTAACCTGCTGCGTGCTTTCAGGAACACTATACAAAACAGTAATTTGCGATAAAGCAGGATTGGGGTAAATGGAAAATTGATTAGCGTTTATGGATAATTGATTGATCCCATTCAGTGTATCGCATGGTGAACCTATAAGTGCCCCCAAATCGTAATTTGGGAAACTTGGAACATTATCATTATATTGAGGAAGGACAATCGAATGTTGTATAAAATTACAAGCAGAACCTAAGCTATCTGGAGTATTTATTACATGTAAATATTTAACACCGTTAAAAGTACCAAGATATATCTTTCCATCTGGTGCTAATTGATGCATAAAAAATAATACTTGTACCTTATTATCAAGAAAGCCATCGTAATCAGCAATTTTAATTCCTGATGCTAATATATTACTTGCCCATGTATCATATTGCCATAATGAAGTAACAGATGATACATACAAAAACCTGTTATTAGTTGAAAATGAACAGCCTAGCGTGAATACACTATCATTAGGAATATTTAAAAGTTGGTAATTATAAAAATCTCCTGTGCAGCGGTCAAAATTCATATAATCTATAGTATTATTAGGGCTTATCATGGCAAACTCAGAACCATCTGGTGAGAAAGTAGCTTGACCATTTGCGTCGCTTGAAATAATAGTTGAGCCGATATTTTGGGTATAGGGTCCGTATATTTTATCAGGTGTCACTAATAGTTTATAATATTCATCAGAATAATATCGGTGTATTATTATCCACCAGTCTCTGCCATTAGCATGTTTGACTCCGGTAAGTCTTCCCAAAGTTAGGGTATCCTGAATGATAAATATATTCTTTTTATTTTCAACTATGCCTCCAAGTCCACTATCTAAATTCATATCAATAACGCTGTAACTTAAATGTAAGGGTTGAACAAAAGTTTCGTTATGAACAAAAAATTCTTCACCAGTAATATAGAAAATATAATATTGAGATGAATTACCAGGGAACGGAATAATAAAAGCTCCCTGATCCACACCCAACCCTTCAGACCCATAAAATGTTGTTGCCCAACCAGGATTAAAATTTTCGGAATTCAATAGAGTATCAAATCTTCTATTTCCTACATAAATCCCATTAGTATAAAACAATAATTTGCCATTTGAATCACAAATGCTTGCATCGGTATCAAAAAATGCCATGGAACGATAAACTGAAGAAGTGTCAGCATTCCCCGAACTAAAATTTATTTGCGAATTAGGATAAGCTATTGTATCTGAGTAGGACAACTCCCAAATATTTGTCTGGTTTTGAGCGTTGGAATTAAATGCAAAAAATATTAAAAGGGCTATTAGTACAAATTTTATCATCGGCAGTCAATTACAATAAAAATTTTTCTATTCCTAACCTTTCTTCTTTTTACTAAACCAATTATAAACGCCACGTATAGTAAATAATTGCGCTATTTGCAGGGCAAACCTCATCCACACCTCGCTGTTCTTTTTGTCTTTAAAGGCAGAACCGAGTTTGCTAAAGAGCACAGAGTTGAGTATTCCCAAGCCTTCTTTAATAGATTGGTTGGTGTCGCTTTCAAACGGCAATATTATATCCGTTAACAGATGTGGTAAGTCAGATTTTAAGGTATTTAATCTAACCAGCAGCCTTTCTTCCGAACTCTTGCAGGCGGATTTTAGCCTTTGCTTTTCTTCATGCAGTGATTGCAAGCCGTTAATTTTAGTCATGGTGCTCATTAAACAGAATTTTTATAACAACATTTGTGAAATAGTTTTCAATATGTTTACGGCGGAATACAGCAAGAAAAAGAAATAAGAGAATATAGATGGCAGTAATAATACCAAAGCCGATAAGCTGGCTATTTAATAGGGTTGATAGTAATACCCCCAATAAAACGCTGACAAATAAAAGTGTAAAGTAGCCTGAAATAATTATGAGAAGATTGGTAAGTAATACCGACATCATCTTAGCGGTTTTTTCATAAACCGTTATTTTAACCAGGTCGGAGCGCATTTTCACATACTCCGTCAATTCTTCTTTCAGCTCCCTGTACTGTTTTTCCGAATCTTTTTCCATGAGAATAAATTAAGAGGTTTGTTCTTTTGTATTTAACAATTCTTCGGCTTTATCGGCAAGGTCGTTTACTGCGGCGCGCCCTTTTTCAATGCCTTCATGCAGCTTATCTTTTACCAGGGTTATTGTTCCCTCTATGGTATCCATCGCCTCATCTTTATCTTCGGAGGCGATAAAATAACCAATGGCAGCGCCCACTGCCGCACCCACCAGCAAAGCGGCTATAATTTTTGAATTATCGCTCATGTTATTTGTTTTATAAAATTAGTAAAATGACATATATAACCACCCCGGCTATCCCTATTAGCTCTGCCCCCTCGTTACTCACTTTAAATTATTTTCAAAGGAGTTCGTGATCCGCTTTGCGGATTGAAAAAGGAGGGGAATAAAAGTATATTTAAGCTTTTTACCTATTTGCACGGTTTGATACATTTTAAACAGTCTTTATATCTCAAAAATAACAATTAGCAACCGAATTATTCGTGTAAATAAAATATTTCATTAGTTTTGATATATGGTAAAAAAATCGACTAACGATGTTTTAAAGCAAATAATTTTTTTGCTGCTGCTTTTTGTGCTTGGCGCATTCTTGTTTTATGAATTAAGCGAGTTTCTTACAGCGTTGCTTGGCGCCATTATTTTTTATGTGCTGTTCAGACAAATGATGCAAACCCTGTCTGAAAAATATCACTGGCACAAAGCCGCCGCCGCTGTGTTTATTATGCTAATCACGTTTATGATTGTTCTTGTGCCGATTTTCTTTCTCAGCTATATGCTGTATAGTAAAGTAAGCGGTGTGCTTAACGACCCCTCATCAATGCTCTCACTTTTTTACCAACTGGATGCCAAGTTAAAAGCCCTTACAGGCTTTTCACTGGAAAGCCCGGCTATAATTGATAAACTTAAAATCGGTGCCGCTAATATTATTCCGCAGTTTTTAAATAGCGTGATGGGCACCCTTTTAACCATTGCAGCTTTATATTTTATTTTATACTTCATGCTTATTAATTATGGCACACTTGAAAAAGAGCTTGAAGAAAATGTTCCTTTGGATAAAGTAAATATCAACCGTCTTGGAAGCGAATTAAGATATATGACCTATGCTAATGCTGTTGGTGTGCCGCTTATTGCCATTGTGCAGGCAGCTACTTTAATACTTGGTTTCTGGATGTTTGGACTAAGTGATCCATTTTTTTGGGGGGTAGTTGCAGGGGTATGCTCTTTTCTCCCCGTGCTCGGAACGGGGCTTGTCTGGATTCCCGCAGGTATTTTTATGATTGCATCGGGACATATGTGGCAGGGCATCGCTATTATTCTTTGGGGGGCTGTAGTTATTGGTGTATTAGAGCAGCTTTTGCGTACACGTATCAGCAATCGTATCGCTAAAGTTCACCCGGTTATTACCATATTCGGCGCAATTCTTGGCTTGGAAATTTTTGGTTTCCCGGGGTTGATTTTCGGACCACTACTCATTTCTTATTTCCTTATACTCGTTAAAATTTATAAAAATGAATTTATGAGTGAAGAATGAGTTGTCACCCCTAAATCCCCTAAAGGGGACTTTAAGTTAGTGTGAAAAATAATGTTGAATTCTATTTGGTCACGATTGGATGGGATAGTTTTTTACAGATAAAATAAATTTCATTGTATCAACATTGTCGGCGTAATCCCATAATTGAGGTTGTTGCGTTTTACCGAAAGGCACAGGAAAAAATTTTCCGACTATACATTGTATCTCGCCCGCTTGTTTTTCCAGTTTTAATTTCAAATCATTTTCATCAGTATAGAATTCATAATGCAGTGAGGCAACGGGAGAAACAACGCGCTCATCTTCACTTAGCATCAGAAAATCACTTGCCAAATGGGGCACTTTATTCATTATTAAAATGGTGCGGTTGTAATCATAGTTATTCATGTATTTGCCATGCTCTCTTATTTTTTTATAGGGTTCAAGCGTATCTAAAAAGAACGTGAAATCATAATCATAAGGCACATATAATTTAGATACATTGCGGCAGCCCAAACCGAAATACTCAAAAATATCATTGCCCAGATTCAGAATATCATCTTTTGATTCACTACCGGTTAATACAGATACAGAGCCGCGGTTACGCCGTATGATATGAGGGTATTTTTTGAAATAATACTCAAAGTAGCGGGCGCTGTTATTACTGCCGGTTGCTATTACCGCATTTATATTTTTTAATATACCGGTAAAAATAATATAGTCTTTAAGTTTTGGATTAAATTCAAAAAGTCGCTCAGCAATAAAAGGAAGTAGTATATTGTCTTTTGATGACAGCTTTATCATTGCTTTATTTCCTGAAAAAAGCACACACAATAAATCGTGAAACCCTACTAACGGAATATTTCCCGCCATCACCAACCCGACAATTTGAGGGGAGGAAAAATCAATGTCTTTTGATCCAGGGTAGTTGTTGAGCCAGGTTGCAATCTTTTCTTCATCTAAAAAATTATCTGCTATCGAATTCAGCGCCAAGTCAATATTTTCTTCGGTAAACCAATTATTATGGTAATATGTTTTTTGTTTAATGGACCGAAGTGCGGGCGACGGAGTTTTTAAAAAAGCTGAAAGGCGTGTAAATGATTCTGTTAACTCGGTAAAGGTCATGGTACAAAGATTGTACAAAAATCGGTAGAATTTTTTTTAATAAGTGCAAAAAAATTGCATTTTTGACTGTACATTTGTCGCGAAATTTTTCTTGTTATGGCAATAATTATCACTGAAGAATGTATTAATTGCGGCGCCTGCGAGCCGGAATGTCCGAATAATGCTATTTATGAGGGCGGCGCCGAATGGGCTTTTGAAGACGGAACTACTATTAAAGGCTCTGTAACCATGGTTGATGGCACTACGGTGGATGCGTCAAAGCGTTTTCCGCCTATATCTGACAGTGTCTATTATATAACACCTGAAAAATGTACCGAATGCAAGGGGTTTCATGAAGAGCCCCAGTGCGCAGCCGTCTGCCCCGTTGATTGCTGTGTGCCCGATCCTGATCATGTAGAAACTGAGGAGCAGTTGCTGGCGAAGAAAGCAAAAATGCATATCTGATAATTATAATTTGAAATGAAACCCGTCCATCCCGGCGGGTTTTTCTTTAGTTTTACATTCATGGAGCTATATATAATCCGTCACGGCGAAACGGACTTGAACCGTCAGGGTATTGTTCAGGGCAGAGGGGTGAACCCCGGCTTAAATGAATCGGGCAAACAACAGGCGCAACTGTTTTTTGAGTATTTCAGGAATGAGAAATTCCAGAAAATATATACTTCAACCTTATTACGCTCAATTGAAACGGTAGAACCGTTTATCGCCTTAGGAATTCCAACCGAACAGCGTGAAGAGTTGGACGAGATAAGCTGGGGGGTGCACGAAGGCACACAATCGCATCCATTTAGGGTTGAGTATCATCATTTACTTAAAAAATGGAACGACGGTGATTTAGGTGCGCATGTTGAAGGAGGCGAAAACCCGCTGGATGTGCAAAAACGACAGTTTCATTTTATAGACTATTTACAGAAGCAGAAAGAACAAAAAGTGCTTATTTGTATGCACGGCAGGGCGATGCGCATTTTTATGTGTACACTTCTTAATATTGACCTTATACACATGGATGATTTTCCGCATGAAAATCTTATATTATATAAATTGAATTACGAGAGTAATAAATACGGCATGGTGCTTCACAGTTTTTTGGAGCATTTAAACCCTTTGCATAAAACTCATAAAGATGGTTGATCATAAAGTAAAAATTTCCATGTATCCTATCTAAATACAAAACCGTTTCTGTATGGTTTGCAACACTCAAATTTGATTAATGACATTCATTTATCGCTTGATGTGCCGTCGGTGTGCGCTGCAAAACTGATAAGCGGTGAAGCACAGGTGGGTATAGTGCCTGTGGCGGCTATTCCCCAAATCAAAGGTGCAAAGGTGATAACCGATTATTGTATAGGTGCAAATGGAACAGTGGCTTCGGTGTGCCTTTATTCTAATGTTGAGATTAACTCCATCAAAAAACTTTTGCTCGATTATCAATCCCGAACATCGGTTAAATTAGCTGAATTGTTATTGAAGAATTACTGGAAACATTCACCTGAATTTGTAACGGCTGAAGAAGGATATGAAAACACTATCTCCGGCACTACGGCAGGAGTTATCATTGGTGACCGCACATTCGGTATTCAAAACAAATTCAACTATGTTTATGACCTTGCTGATGCCTGGAAAAAATGGAAGGACTTGCCTTTTGTTTTTGCGGCGTGGGTAAGCAGGGTTTCTTTAAGCGATAGTTTTGTGGAAAAGCTGAATAAAGCCTTTGAGTATGGCATTAAACATATTGATGCTGTTGCAAAAGAGGAACAAAACAACTACCCAGGATATGATGTGCTTCATTATCTTACAAAAAACATAAGCTATCCTCTCGATAGTAAGAAAATAGAAGCGATGAATAAGTTTCTTGAACTGATAAAATAAAGTGGATTATTTGTAAAAAATGGATTTAGAAAAGCATATTACTGAAAATGCAGGTATAACTCCTGGTGAACCGGGTTTTCATCGAGCGGGTTCTTTTTATAAAGAAGTTGCTGTTCCATTTCAGCGATTCTTTTAGATACCTTCAGACTATCTCTGAAATCTTTCGACACTTTTAGTGTCGTTTTTTTCCTGGATGCTTTTGGTTTCATTGAGAACAAAAATACTCATGCCACATTACGATTCATATAAATTGACTTACCATTTTCTGCACAATGTTACTCACATGTAAAAGAAAGTGTAATTTGCTTTAAACAGGTCTTTTTAATTGGGAATATATAATTGTGGCAAATTTGGGTAGTGGGTCAGTTTGAATCGTTCTTTGAAATATTAACATTATCAACTAATTTAACAATATCAGAAATTTCCATGATATTTTTCGTTAATCCCGCCTCCATTGCGGGAGTTTCTCTAAGTGTTTGATGAATCTTGGAAAAGTTGTAATAAACAAAGTATAAAGCAAGAGCATGGCAATGATTTTCTATTTTCTTTGAAAAGGCATTTGTAAGCCGTGTAAATCTTCTCATGTGCATACGCATTGTCAGGTTTTGTCGTTCAACATAAGAGGTTGAAATATGGTTAGGGTCAGGATTGCCAATTACTTTATTTTTTCGGCAACCAATACACTCGGCAGGGCTGTATTTTTTTTCTCCCTTCATTGATTCTTGACCATATAATTTTACTAATTGAGCATAATCAATCTTAAAATCAAAAGCATTGTCAACGGCTTCTAAATAAGCCCTTAACCCATCCGTTGTAAGTTGTACTCTGTTTGCTAATCTTGTTGCAACATCTTTCATAAATATATTAGCGGAATCAGCGTCACGATTACCAACATACCAAGAGAGAATAAGTTTTGAATCGGCATCTATTCCAGTCCAAGTCCACACATCCCCCGCTTCGCCTTCTTTATCTTTAGGTACATTCTTAGCTTTGGCATAAACAAAAGACCAAATTTCATCACATTGTACACGCTTTGATTTTACTTGTAAAACTTTTTCATCGTGGAATTTCTGACATGCTATGCCAACATCAACGAGGAGTTTTGTAACGGTGTTTTTTGAGCAATCAGTAATTCTACAAGTTGCACGTATGCTATTGCCTTCAACAAGGAGTTGAATTATTTGTGTTCTTTTTTCTAATGATAGTTGATTCATGCTGTATTAATTTTATAATACAAAGTTAATTCAAAATACTTAAACAGTCAAGCATAAAAGTCATTTTAATTGTAAATGGGGATAATATATTGATAATCAACTAATAAAAATGCAATAATGTAGTCACTTTATGCGTTGTTGTAATAAAAAATACTACCTGTTTTCAGGTATATTACAAAATACTGGTTTCTGGGTATAGGAAATATTAACTTATTATACAATCTTTGTGTTGATAAGTAGTAACTTAGTTGCATTTCTCGTCACATTTAGAATGATTTTTGCACTAATAATTGTCTATAAATAACTTAATTTACAAAAAGAAAAAAATAAAAATTGGCTGATAGAAAAGATATAATTCAAAAGATTGAGAAGATAAGAGGTTCAAAGGTCATTACATACTTAACAGGTGACCGCATTCCCTTCCAGTCACAAATCGGGGAAGATGTTATTCCTATTCTATTACGACATCTTGAACTAATGGGTAAACAAGATAATATTGATTTATTTCTTTACACCAAAGGCGGCGATATGGTTGTTCCTATAAGAATAGTAAAACTAATTAGAGCATATTGCAAAAAAAAGTTTTCTGTTCTTGTTCCATATAGATGCCATAGTGCAGGTACTTTAATTTGTTTAGGTGCAGAAGAAATTGTTATGACTAAGATTGCTGAACTAACGCCCGTTGACCCAACAACTGCTCATCATCCTTACATTCCTAAAATGCTGGGAATACCGCCGATGAACCCACAAGCTGACTTGGCAATTAGTGTTGAGGATGTTAGGTCATATTTAATGTTTGCAAAAGAGGTGCTTGGTGCACAAGACGTACAAATTGTAGATTTGTATTCAAAAATGACATCACATTCTTATCCCAGTAATTTACATTTACATCCTCTTGTACTTGGTAATGTATATAGGGTTCAACAGATGATTAAAATAATATCTCAAAGACTATTAGCCCTTCATTTTCAAAAAAGTCCGTCCTCTGAAGACCATAAAATAGATAAAATCATTAAAGCAATAACAGAAGATATTAGCGTACATAATTATCCCATATATTTTGATGAAGCAAAGGAACTTGGACTAAATGTAATAGAATCAGATGCCATACAAGAAAAATTGATTTGGGAGTTATTTGAACTTTATTCAAATGAAATGAAATTAGATAAGCAATTTAGCCCCGTAGAAGAACTCGGAGCAAATGAATCCTTTACTGGAAATTATTTTGGCTCATTCATTGAAAGCGTAAAACAATTAGATATACTTAATTTTACGTATGAAATAAAAAAAATGCAAATGAATCCAACACCTGGAGTTCTTCTACCTCCAGTAACCAATTTCAATATTGTAAAAGCACAATGGGGAAAAAACGAACTTAAAAATAATTAATAATATGAAAAAAGAAAATTTAATTCCAGAAAGTTATGACCATATTCCAGAAAGTTACGACCCTAATTTTGGTTTAACCCAAAATATTACGGGGGTAGGGGCTCTCTATTATATAGAGCCACGTGAAGTTACTGTAATGGATTTTATAGGTGAAAGAAATACCCCTATTAAGCCAGCTCGTAATTTCTCACCTATTCCATTAACCGATAATGAAATAATGGAAATAGAGAAAATAAATTATGAAAAGAATAAGAAAAAATATTTAAAAGACTATGAAGGGGAATATATAGCCCTATTTGACGGCTTATTTCTCGACAATGATAGCGATTATTCAAATTTAGCTAAAAGGGTTTACGAAAAATATGGGTATCGTGCAATTTTTATGCCTTATGTCACAAAGAAAGAAAAAAAACATCGGTTAGCGACACCAAAATTTAGAAAAGTGTAATTTAAATGGCTATTGGTGGAAAAGAGTTTAAGATGGATTTTATCAATAGTTATCCGGGTTCTTTTAAAGTTGAATTAATCATTGGGTCACCTGACCCGCAAGTTACCGAAACATTTAAGACTACCGCGCTGCTTGATACAGGAAGCGATTATACTCTCGTTCCAATTAAGTTTGTTAGAAAACTTGGATTAATTTACAGTGGAAAAACGATAAAACTTACTGGATTTGATGATGATGACAGTAAGGCTGTCAAAACGAAATTCTACTCCGCTAAAATTATAGTAGAAGGGGTAGAGGAAGTTTATATTGAGGTCGGGGCAGTTAAATTTGAACCGATAATAGGGAGAGATTTAATTAACAGATGGCATATTTTACTTAATCCTGCATTCACTACATTTGAAATAGTAAGTATCGCTAATTATAAGCCACCTGCTTAATTTATTTATTACCCCATCTTTTTTTGGCGGCTTTCTTAGCAATAGATTTACGTTTTTTTGCAGATAGTTTTAAAGCTCTTGCTTTGCCTCCAACTAAACCACCTAAACGACCTAATTGAACGGCAGCAGGGTTTTTACCTTCATCTGGATTAATGTCTTGAATTTCGCCAGTAGCAATGTCAGCAATAAATTTTGCCCGTTGCATTATATCTCTTGGTCGCTTTGGCTTTGCCATGCAACAAAGATAAACACTCTTTTCTTACTTTTGACTAATGTTAAATTTCAAACTGACCCACTACCAGATCCTGTTTTAATTTCGTATTCATGATTTGTTGTTAAAAGTCCAATATCCAAACTGTAACTATTCACACCTGTTGCCAATGTTGACCATCCACCACCACCTGTTACATCCATAATATAAAAATTAGTAGTAACCGATATATCGAGTGAAAGATTAACCATATCGCCCGGGGAAATAGGTATGGAGCATGGGCATGAACTTGGAGGTCCTTCCGCACCTTCACTTGTTGAACAGCATGATTCACCCTCTCCATAATCATATGTTACATCATTTATACAAAAATTAACATATCCTTGTGACCTTGGCATAATTTTAACTTGTGCGTTTACGCTATACCCTTTAGAATCAGTTACTGTCAAGGTATAGCTTAGGGTATCCCAGCTATTAATAATAATAGTGTCAATGGGATTAGCAGATGTTGAATTACTTAAGCGCACAGAAGGTGACCAACTGTATGTATATGGAGAAGTGCCACCTGACGCAGATGGTATGCCGCCTAAAGTGATGAGAACTGTATCACCATAAAGTGTATTAATGATAGTATCTCTACCTGCATTAACGATTATTTGTGGGTCAACAGTTATTATTTGTGTGGCAGTGTTGATACAACCGTTGGCGTCTGTGCCAGTAACAGTATAGGTAGTAGTGGCTGTTAAGGTAGCTATAACAGAAGAACCGGTAGTGGCGCTTAAGCCTATTGATGGTGACCATGTATACGTAACCGCTCCATCGGTAATGAGTGTTGAACTTGTGTTGTAATATATTGATGAAGAGCTTGCGGAAACCGTTACTGTTGGCAACGGATTAACTGTAACCACTACAGTAGCAGCCGCAGTTGGCGCATTATCATTATCCTGAGCTGTTACCGTGTAAGTAGTAGTAGCAGTAGGGTTAGCAGTAACTGTAGAACCGGTAGTTGCGCTCAATCCTGTGAATGGGCTCCACGTATAAGCATAAGGAGAAAGGCCACCCGTGGCACTACCCGTAAGAGTTGTACTTGAGCCATAACAAATAGAAACGCTACTACCCGCACTTGCAATTGGCGTGGGCGAGTGCTTGCTTATAGCAAACGTATCAGCCGTTGTAGATATAGAAAGAGATGTTGCAGCTGTTACGCTACCATTCGTAGTTGTTCCTGTTGAAGCGGATTGTCCTAAATTCGTCCAGTCGTGGGTTGTAGTATTGTAGTACCCCACACGTAGTGAGGAGAGCCGCTCAATAGCGCAACTGCCCGTTCCCCAAAATAGAGAAGTGGTAACACTACTGCTTCCTGCGGGATGAGAGAGCAACCAATAATCGCAAGCACTAACATAAGTTAATGAATCATCAGTGTGAATCCTACCAGCTGGGATTGCATAAGCATACTGTGCTTCAAAAGCGTCAGAAGTGCTGGATGGAGCAGTGATACCAATTGGATGATAGCTGCTGTTGGCACCTGTTGGAAAAGTGAATGCACTATTGCCTATTTTCTTCATCGGTCCGTTAACAAAGGAGTTGTCGCTGCCGCCGCTCACAGATGTTCCGTTATTTAAAGTGAGTAAATCTGTTGATGATGAAATTATATCACCATTGGTAAGTGTGAGGGAGTTTGTTACCGTAACGGGATCGGATAAAGTTAATGTGCCTGATTGATTAAGGGTGAGTGAGTAGAAAGAAGTATTGGTTGACCCTTCTATATAATTGTTCCCCGAACCGTTAAAGGTGACATTGGAATTATTGCCGGTGTACGTGCCATTGTTTATCCAATTGCCCGCTATATTAATTTGATAATTAGAGGATGATGTATTAAAAGTTGAACCTGAACTTATAGTTAAATTATTGGCGACATTGAGAGCAGTAGCAAGTGTTGTACTCCCGCCAAAAACTATATTACAAACAGGAATAGCATAGCTACCGCCAATGGACAATGTATATGGATAATAACTAAAACATAGAGTAGAAGTGCCGGGATTGATATTCGCAGTAGTATAATTATTCGTCCACCCCTCATTTACGGAAATATTACCGCTCAAATAAAACGTACCTCCAGTTTTATTAATATGAACAATAGGCAATACTCCGTCACCAACAGCAACAGATGATGTAGAAATAATAGAATCATTAGCAGAACCGACAAAATTTAAAACTGTAGAACCGCCTCCAGCAGTAGCAGTATTTGAAATTGAAAGATTACCTAATAAATTAATAGAATGTCCGTTAAATGTTAGTGTGCCATATCCAATAGATAGAGTGTGATGGATGCTTATAGCTGAATCGGCGTTTACATATAGTTGTCCGTTGCTAAAGCCACCTCCTAAATTTAAATTCCATAAGGGAGTAGTATATGTTCCCCCAACCTGTGTTCCATATACCCAATTGAAAAATAAGTCTGACGCACCTGCGTTAATACTTGTAGACGAATAGTTATTTGTCCATCCCTGCTCAACAGTAATATTACCAATTAAATAAAAAGTGCCACCTGTTTTACTAATTTTAACAGCTGGTAAATAGCCCTCACCTAATGTAATACCAGAGGCTATAATGGAATCGTTAGCGGAGCCAACAAAATTAAAAACAGTTGAGCCGCCGCCACCGCCTCCCGTATTTGAATTAATAAGATTACCCAAGATATTAATAGAATGTCCGTTAAAAGTGAAATTTCCACCTGAGTTTATGGTGAGGTTGTTATGCACACTAAGTGCAGAATCAGCACTTATACTTAATACCTCATTACTATAGCCTCCCCCAAAAGTAACATTCCATAGAGGTGTAGGATAAGTGCCTCCTATAGTTAACCCATACACGTAACCAAAATATAAGTTTGATGTCCTCGGGTTGATATTGGCTGTTGTATAATTATTTGTCCAGCCCTGCTGAACAGAAATATTACCACTCAAATACAACGTACCGCCTGTTTTATTGATATGAACTATCGGGAGTAAGCCTTCTCCAAGAGTAACGGAAGAAGTTGCAATGATAGAATCAGCAACTGAACCATCAAAATTCAAAACAGCGGAACCCCCATCTAAAGTTGAGGTGTTACTGATGTTAAGATTGCCAGAAATATTAACTGTACCGGTATTTAAAACTATATATCCAGTGCCGGTAAATGATACATTACCATTTACTGTTATAGTATTTGAAATTGAGCAGATCGAAATAGTACCCTGAAATTCAATATTATTAAAGGTCATGTTGCCTGTAATGGTATTGTCGTAATAAAATACCACATTAGATGTCCCAGCACTAACAGTGCCTGCAGTATAGGTGAGCTTGGTCGAGCCACCCATTGTAATATACCCAATTAAATAAACCGTACCTGTTGAGTTAATATTAAGGTTGGGTAATTTGCCAACATCTTCTGTGGTGGCATTTCCTGTAATGTGTTGCGTTGAGGAGCCATTGACAACTATAGTTGCAGTGCCACCTCCTGTGCCTGAGGTGTTATAATCTTTTACCTCACCTCCGGCATTAATAACTGACGTGCTTTGAGAGGCGTTAATAAATAATTGGTTACTGCCTGTCAACAATGTACTGTCTGCTACATCAAGAATAATATTACTTAGTGTAATCGTTGTATTACCAGAAATTGCCTGAAACTCTGCGTCATATAGATTGATATAAGATGATGAATTAACACCGGAAACGGTAAACGTTGTATAAAAAACAACTCTGCCACCGTTTGGATAGAATGTGCCTCCAGTATATGAGAAATGACCCTTTAAAGTTGTAGTGCCCGAAGTTGTAGTGAAACTGCCTCCTTCAATAGTTAGAGATGTAGAAAATGTAATCGCTGCATTGCTACCCGAAAATGTTCCATCGGCAAATTTACCATATGCTGCTGTGATTGCATTTCCTGAACTCTGAGTTATAGTGCCACTGTATGAATTATCTATTCTAAATGACAACACATTAATAGACACATCAATTGTGCAGTTGGTGACTCCCGTACAACCACCACTAAAAACAACACTATCGCTTGTGCCTGGCAATGAAGTGGGCGTACTACCACCGCAACTGCCAAGAGCCCAGTTGCTCAACGTACTCCAGTTATTATTAGCAGAACTGGTGGTTGATATCCAGTAATAAGTGCTGGCATTCGTAGTATTAAAGAAAACTAAAAGAAGTGCTACGAGTGCGACGGTAGAAAGTAGAGTTGGTTTCATATAGTAAATTTGAAGGTTCGAAAAATTTGGAATTAATTAGATGAGTGTATTTGTATCTCTTTAAAGGCATTGCCTTGCAAGAGCACCCTAATGTCTATGTAATAATCGCTGTGATAGCTGAATGACCCTAAGTTTACCGACAGGTTATCGCTTGTCATAGATACATTACTGTTACCGCCAAAATTTCCATTGGTAGCCCCTGTATAGGATATTGAATAAATGTCGGATGAATCCGGTTGTGATCCCATAGTTAGCTGGACACCTGAGACATTAGTAGAATCGGTGAGATAAACAGTAAGGTTACCGAGGTAACCTGCCTCAGAACTTGTCCATTTGACATTAGCATCCATTATGGCGGGAGTTTGGGCGTTGGCACTGTTCCAATTAAGAAAACAGCAAAGTAGCAGGAGGGTTAAAACGTAATAGTGTTTCATAACAGAAATTTTATGTGATTAGTTGAGAAAACCAGAGAGAGGGATATTTGAAAAATAGTATCAATATGAATACTATAAGTAAGGTTACCAACGGGAAATGACTCTTTACCCAAATTATCCGTTCAAGGGGTAATGACATATTCTGAAGAGTCCAACAAATAGGAAATGTTGAATAGGAAAACCTACAGTAATAATATAAATATAGCATTTGCGCTTGATTTGCTAATTCTATTATCCTTCTACTGCCTGGTTGTAATCTGATTGGGGGATTAGATTACAATAAAATTATCTTAAATTGGTAACAACTACTGGTTTCTTTCTTGCTGCAATTAATTTAGAAGGTCACAAATGTACTGTGCCAAATAACTGATGTCAAGTTTTTATATGATATTTATTATTATTATTTTATGAACAATATGTAAAGTCATGATTCAAATTAAACATATAATTCATTTGTTTATACTCAATTTCATATGCGCTTATTATAAGAAATACCCTATAGAATAGATGTAAATCTGAGGGATTAATCACCTGCTATTTCTTACAACGTTTATGCGACAACGCAAATAACATACCACATATAAAAGTCATTAACTTTTGTTAGGCTTGATTATCAATTTTAAAAAATATTTTTCATTCATATAAACAACTTCCTTTCAATTGATAGGAAGTTCCCCATTTTTAGAGTGTAGGTTAAATTGTAGAAAGAAAATCCTCATTCTTTAATCAATTACCTTGGCCAACGGGCATTTCACCATATTTTTAAGGTAAAACGAACCCTAACCTAAAATTGTGAATTATGAGGGTCTTTTTTATTGTAGTCTTAGATTGTATGAAAACCAACGTAGTTTTGCCTCCTAATTCAGGCAGTGGGCAACTTTGCCACAAATTGAGAAGGTTCCTTTCCATTATGTGGCAGATCTTCCTTAGGTTAGCCCTACAACAAAAAACATCATTTAAAATGACAACAATCGAAGTCTATTCAAAGAAGGGAAAAAGTATTAAAGAACTAATTGAGTCTCTTAAATCAAAATTAAAGACTACCGGGAGTGATTTTAAAAAGAACCCTAACAACTGGGGCTTTATAGGATCATTAGAGCATGTAGAAACAAGATTAAAGGAACTGGTAGATTTTTTGGGATGATAACGTATATGGAAACATTTATTGGATATTATAGAGTTTCTACTCAAAGACAGGGTCAATCTGGGCTTGGATTAGATTCTCAAAAGAATGCAGTGCTTTCTTTTCTTAATAGTCGGGTAATCCAGGCTGAATTTACTGATATAGAATCAGGAAAGAATGATAACAGACCGGAGCTGTTAAAGGCTATTGAACTATCAAAACAAACCAACTCCACCTTACTGATAGCTAAACTTGACCGGCTTTCAAGGAACATGACTTTCATATCTACATTAATGGATGCGAAAGTTAAATTCATTTGCGTTGATATGCCTGAAGCAAGTGAACTTACTATTCACATATTCGCCGCTTTAGCTCAATGGGAAAGGAAAAGAATCAGCGAACGAACTACTGATGCTTTAAGGCAACTAAAAAAGAGAGGTATAAAATTAGGAACACCTGAAAACTTTACTTATAAAACAAGAAAACTGGGTCCTGTAAAACTAAAAGAGAAAGCTATTACTAACCCTAACAATCAAAAGGCTAAAAAACTAATCGGTTTACTTAACAAAGAAGGGAAAACATTAAGGGCGATAGCAGCAGAATTAAATGAATCGGGTTTTAAAACATCGAGAAATGGGATTTTCAGGCCCGAACAAGTAAGAAGATTATTGTGACACGTTATAATCCGTGAAAACAATTCCTGGTCTTCTATATATTATCTGCTGTAATGCATCTTAAAAAAGGTTTGTTTTGCTGCTTCAGATATTCAGATTTTCAGTTTTTTTTATCTTCCTGAATAACAGAATGCTTAAAACCTTCTTTAGAGTATAGTTTCCTTCTTTTTTCAGATACTAAACTAAGATGCTGCCGATTTAAAATTACAGATATACTTGCTTTAAATAACCTTATCCAATTTCAAGTAAATGCCGATAAATTTTAAACCTTTTCCTCGCTTCTCATATAAAAGTTCAAAATATTTATATGATGAACGTAAACTTAATTACCAAAGAAGACTTAGAATCCTTCAAAAAAGAACTTATTGCTGAAATACAGGCGCTAAAGCAACAACCTCAACAAAACGATTGGCTTCGGTCTGCCGACGTAAGAAAAATACTCGGAATTTCGGCAGGAACCCTTCAAACACTCCGAATAAGTGGCGAATTACCCTACTCCAGGATGGGTAAAACGATAGTTTATTCAAGAAAGGCGATTGAAAAAATGCTCCAAAAAAACATGAAGAATAAAATCGATTAATTTAGTTCAGATTAAAATTTACTGGATTCTGTCTTATCTTTTTATCAGCCAATTGCTGCATTTCTTCATCAACATTATCCTTTTCAAAAGCGACATAATATTTAATAGTTGTTCTAAAGTCTTTTTGACCTAACATATGCAATAATGATGTAGGAGTAATATGATTTTTGACACAAATAGTTGTTACAAAGGTCTTTCTAGCAACATAGGACGTTAGGTTTTTATTGATGCCACATATATCCGCGATTTCTTTTAAATAAGCATTAATTTTCTGATTGCTAAGAATGGGCAACAGAGTTTTTTTAAGAATTCGTTTAGGATGGTTTTTATATTTATTAATGATGTTTAATGCAGGTGGCAACAAGGGTATATAGAATTCTGTCCCAGACTTTGTTCTATTGCCCAATAAACTACTCTTTACAACTTTTTGTCCTTCTACCTCTTTAACATTTTCTTCATTCAATTTTGCCACATCAACATAGGCTAATCCGGTATAGCAGCAGAATACAAAAATATCTCTTATCAACTCCAGTCTTGGTATTTCTATTCTCTTGTTCTCTAGTGCCTCCAGTTCTTTCTCTGTTAAAAATATTTTTTTAGCTGGGTCAAGTCGGGATTTATATTTGGCAAAGGGATCTTTTGGCAACCAACCATTAAGCACACAAATATTAATTATCTTCCGAAAATTCCGTATATATTTTAGCGTTGAATTATGATTACAAAAATCCGTTTTAGTTTTTAAATAATGTTCTAAGTCTGTTATAAACTCATAAGGCATCTCCATTAAATAGATATCATTTTTTTTGTAGTTGAATTTTATAAAATCTTTAATGTGATTTAACGTAGTATTATAACGGTCACGTGTTGCTTCGGCAAAATCAATACCCACACGCTCATCCATCTGTTTATTATGTTTTTCAAATGCCTCAATAAGTGTATGCCGGTTATTATTTTTGCCCAAAACGGCATTGCGTATAATATCTGCTGTAATCAGGCTTTCTTTTTCTTCCAGCTCACGATAACATTTCTGAGTCTTAATTATTAAATTGTCTAAGAAAGCATTTATTGATCTGGCTTCTTCTTTTGTACCATTTACCCTATTGGATTTACTGCTCCAACGGTCTGGTTTTATTTTATGATGAGTTGAAATAATAGACCTCTTGCCGTCAACAGTAACTCGTAGACAAATAGGAACCTCACCCTTTTCGTTAATATTTTCCTTTCGCAGATAGTAAAGTAATGCAAATGTGTGTGTCATAAAATTTAATTTTTACCATTGTAGGGTGTTGGGTAAAAAAAGTTTAGTGTCAACGTGAAATAAATTTACGAGGCTACCCTTTTTATGTTTTTTAAAAGGAGGGTAGCCGAATTGGTGACCTGAATTTTGAGAAAAATTGATGGAGATTGATGGTATTATAAAAAAATAATACCTGTAAGCAGTATATTTTACAGGTATTTGTGAAAAACTGAATGAAAACCAGTGGAGCTGCAGGGAGTCGAACCCTGGTCCAGACAAAGCTTCTGCAAGCTTTCTACATGTTTATCCTGTATTTAATTGTCGGCAATAAACCAGGTTACAGGCAACCAAGTTCAAAGCTTAGCTTCTTTATCTTACTGCGTTAGCAAAGCAATAACGCAACCAGCCGGATTTGACGACGCTCCTTACTTATCCTACCAGCTCGGACCAGGGGAACGGGCACTAACCTCGCTTAGCGAGATTAAGCAGCCATGGCAAATGAGTTGCCAGTTGAAATTTTGCATACAGCGATTTACGAGATTCAGTATACTTAGCTCGACATGCTTACACTTACAAAGAACGATGCTGTCAATACCGGTCAGCCCCGGGAAAAGTTAAAGATTAAAACTCAAAAGTAGGAAATAGTACAACAGAATTAGCAAATGAAAAATTCATCATCATTTACTTTTGAGTTTTGAGTTTTTACTTTTCAGTTTTATATTAGATTGATGACGCTCAGTATCGCGGGTGGTTTTTTTTTCTAAGTTTTTTTTCAATGCATCGGATAGATTGACATTGGTTTGGTTAGCAAGACAAATCAGCACAAACAACACATCGGCTAATTCATCAGAAAGCTGTTTATCTTTATCCGATTCTTTAAACGATTGCTCGCCATATTGCCGCGCAATAATTCGCGCTACCTCTCCCACTTCTTCGGTTAGCATAGCCATGTTGGTAAGCTCGTTGAAATAACGCACTCCTTTGGATTTTATCCAGTTGTCAACCAATTGCTGAGCTTCTTCTATTGTCATTCTAAAAAGTTAAAGAGCAGAATAATGAATTAATTCATCCCCATTCAGTCCTTCAAAAATAGTTGAATTAAATTAAAACTTCACCGGGTTTTGCCTCGCCGTTGCCGCGAGCCGGCTCAACATAATTTTTATTGAATAATCTATAAATTTTAGCTTTGCCACGGTTGGCTATATAATACATACACGGCACAAGAATAAGAGTAATGAATGTACAGAACGACAACCCGAAAATAATCGTCCATGACAACGGACCCCAGAATACCACGCTATCGCCGCCAAAATAAATATGAGGGTTAAGAGTGGAGAACAAACTCACAAAATCAATATTAAACCCGAAACCAAGAGGCAGCAACGCAGTAATAGTAGCCGAGGCGGTAAGCAGCACAGGTGTGATACGTGTTTTACCCGCCTGTATGGCTGCGCTACGCGCATCAAGCCCCGATGCATATAGGCGGTCGGCAAAATCAACCAGCAATATGCCGTTCTTCACTACTATGCCAATCAGCCCCACAATGCCCATTCCGCACATTACTGTTGAAAAATCTTTGCCGGTAAGGGCGAATCCAAAAAACACACCAATAAGACTGAAAACAATTTCCGACAAAATAATTAAAGGTTTTGAAATTGAATTGAACTGCAATACCAAAATCATAAACACCAGTAGCAATGAAATGATGAAAGCGATACCAAGAAAATTAACTGACTTCTGCTGCTCCTCATCCTGCCCGCCCTGTTTAACCGTAATGCTTTCAGGGAATTTGTATGCATTTATGGCCTTAAGAATGGTAGCATTTACCTTCGGTGCTGAGTGACCGGATGTGACGTTTGATATTAATGTGATGGTACGTTTAAGGTTAACACGTTTTATGCCCCCAAGAGAATTTACATAACTGACTGTAGCCACAGCCGATAAAGGAACCTGGCGTATTATGCCGCCTTTCGCAATATCACGGAATGTAATTTTCATGTTCATCAGGGCATCAATACTATTTCGCTCATCAGGTTCGTAGCGAATCATAATCTTATATTCATCTTCCTCCACCTTGTATTTGGAAGCTTCCTCGCCATACACGGCATTACGCAATGCCATAGCTATTTGCCCCGTGGTTATGCCCTCATGTGCGGCACGTGCTCGGTCAACATTTACCATCAACTGAGGGTTACTGTTATCCAAATCGCTCTTTAATTTTTCAACACCGGGTATATTCATTGAATCGAGATAATGCTGGAAATTAGCAGTAGTAGTTATCAACTGATTAAAATCATCGCCGCTGATTTCAACATCAATAGGCGCGCCTGTTGGCGGTCCGCTATTTTCCTGGTCAGCAGTAATCTCAGCGCCGGCAATTCCTTTTACTACCCGGCGTATTTCATCAAGATATTTACGGGTAGAAATGCCGTTGCGGTACTGATATTCTTTAAATGCAACTGTCACCTTGCCTTTGTTGGGGGCAGTGCTTTGGTCGCCGCTGTTAGGGTCAGTAGCGCCGATAGCCACATTTGCTATCACGGCATCAACAATGGGATTAGGTTTGCCATCAGGCTCCACAATTTTATATACGCGATTCTCAACTATTCGCGTTATTGAATCGGTGTATTCCACCGCTGTTCCAACAGGCAATTTTATATATACATATATATAGTTGGGGTCGCCTTGAGGGAAAAATACCACCTTGCTCGAACTTATATGAAAAGCATAATATGAAATAAAAAAAAGCGGTATCATACTAAAGAATAAAACCAGGGCAGACCTTTTATGAACTACGGCATTCAATAATTTCTCATACCCGTTAAGAATCTTAGGAATAACATTCTTTTGAAATCTTGTTACAAGGCCCTTCAATACATAACGGTTAAAAAATAACAGTAGAATTATAAATACAAGGAAATTGCCTAAGCCTTCACTATCGAAGAGGTAAAATAACAGTGCAAAAAATACTAATACAGCAGAGGTAATGTAGAGACCCCTGTTGGTTTTTGGCTTGGGATTTTCTTCTTCATGGTCATTTAATTTCATGAACGACACTGCAAACACAGGATTTATAATAAAAGCAACCAGCAACGATGCCATAAGCGTTATCATAAAAGTGACAGGCAAATAGAAAATAAATTTGCCCACTATACCGGGCCAGAACGCAAGCGGCATAAAGGGAGCAAGCGTGGTAAGCGTGCCCGACAATACAGGCACAAATACTTCACCCGCAGCAAATTTTGCCGCCTGGGTGATACTCATTTTTGTTTTGTTAAAAATGCGGTGTGTGTTTTCTATTACCACAATAGCATCATCCACAATTATGCCTATGGCAAACAGGATTGAAAAGAGCACCATCATATTCAAATCAAAATCAATTGCAGGCAGTATCATTAAGGATACAAACGTAGACAGTGGCACAGAAAGAGCTACGAACAGCGCATTGGTAACTCCCATAAAAAACATAAGAATTACGGTAACAAGTATAAAACCTATTACTATCGAGTTTATCAGGTCTGACAGCGTGTGGCGGGTGAGAGTGGATTGGTCACCATCCAGCGTTATTTTCAACCCGGCGGGGAATTTAGTTTTCTGCATATCAGCCACCACGTCCTTTATCTTATCGGTTGCTTCAAGCAGGTTTTCACCACTTCGCTTAATCACCTGCAGCGTAATAACATTTTTATGGTCAAGACGGGCATAACTTTCTTTTTCTTTATATCCGTAAGTAATTGTGGCTATATTTTTAAGGTATACCGGAGCCCCATTTTGCGTATTCACAAGTAAATTTCTTATCTGGTCAACATTGACAAACTGCCCCGAAATACGAATAGTGCGTTTCATATTATCCATAGGAATTTGTCCTGCGGAAACATTCACATTTTCTGAAGCAATGGCGCGGCTTATATCATCCATAGTTATTTGCGCCAGGTTCATTTTATACATATTCACATCAATCTGCACTTCATGTTCAGGCGCACCAACTTCATCCACCCGTGTAATTTCGGGCAACTCTTCAATCCGGTCTTTTAAATCGTCGGAATATTTTTTTAAGCGGTCCAGCTCAAAATCGCCTGACATGTTTACAAATAAAATCGGCAACTGTGAAAGGTCAACATCCACTACATCGGGATCATGAGGGAGGTCGGTGGGTAAATCCGTTCGCGCCTTGTCTACAGCGTCTTTCACGCGCTGCTTGGCATCTACAATATTTACATCCTGGTTAAATTCAACTATTACATTACAAAAATCCTGTATGGAATTACTTGTGACTTTTTTTATGCCAGGAATGGATTTAATTTGTTTTTCAAGCGGACGGGTAACCAGGTTCTCCATATCGGAGGGAGATGTGCCAGGATAAGTAGTAGAAACATAAATAGTTGGAATTGTAATTTCAGGAAATTGTTCTTTGGGCAGGCTGTAAAAACTGAACAGTCCCATAACGGTAATTATAAACGCCAGCAGGTATATGCTGGTTTTATTTTCAATTGCCCAACTGGTGGGGCGAAAATGCTTTTGCGGAGTTTCCATGCTAATCAGTTTTTAATCAGTTGACCATCACTCAAATCCTGGTAGCCAATAGTAATAATCTTATCACCTTCATTAAGCCCCGACAATACTTCAACATTATCGCCATAAGTAAGCCCGGTATTAATTTTTATTTTTTTAGCCAATAATTTGCCGTCTGCTGTTGTCAGCAATAAAAATAAAGCTGCCCTCATCTGAATTTTGCACAATGTTAATAGGCACGGCAATGGCTTTTTTATTTTCATAATCTCTTATCTTCAGTATAGCAACCATATTAGGATAAAATTGCGACTGGTCTTCACCCGTGAGTTTTATTTCAAGACTAAATGCCCTCTTTATCGGGTCAATTGTTCTGCTAACCACACTTACCGGTTTAGTAATCACTTTATTTAAATCAGGGAAATTAACAGATACCATATCACCGGCTTTTACTGCGCCCACATAATTTTCAGCCACATCTGCCATAACCTTCATATCCGAAAAATTAACCACGTGAAAAGTTTTCATTCCCGGCGCTGCCGTCTCGCCAATTTTTGTGTTCACGGCATCCACTATACCGTCTATCGGTGATTTTATTTTTGTCATATTTATTTGTGATTGAAGAGTGGCTAATCTTTTTTGAAGAGATTCGACATTACTTTTGGCATCAAGATATTGCACTTCAGTTCCTATCTGTTGATCCCAGAGCGCCTTTTGTTTTGCATACAGAGTATTAGCTAAATCAAGCTGGGTTTGAACTTCCTGCACACTTTGTTCCAAAACAGCGTCATCCATTGTTGCCAAAATCTGCCCGGCTGTAACCTGGTCGCCGGCATTCACATCAACGGCAGTAATTGTTCCGGGTTGTTGCGGATCAACATATACATCATGATTGGATTCCACCCTGCCCTCTATTTCTATATAATGGTTAAAATCCACAGGCTTTACTACAGAGGTATTCACCAGCACAGCATCCTGTGAACCGGGTGATTTGTCGACGGGTTTAGCAGATTGCTGTATCTTTTTTATCTGAACGCCGAGGCTGTCATATTGCTTTTGCAATTTTTCAAGGTCTGCCTTATCGGTAGATTTATGTGGTGTGCAACCCACCATCCAAACCGCTGTTCCTAAAACAAACAATATTCTTTTCATAGTAACCTGATTTATATTTTTGTAAAAAATTATTTTCCCTGGTATAAAGTGCCCATTGCTTTTTCAAGGTCTATCTTAGCCAGCAATGAATTATATACAGCATTAAGATAGTTGGTTTGTGCCTGCTCTAAAGCAGTTTGCGCCTCTGTTACTTCAAGATTTGAGCCGACACCCTGGTCATATTTTGCCTTGGCTGTTATAAAAACATTTTCTGCCAGATCCTTATTTTTCTTTTGCTCGTCCATAGTAGTGTAGTTATTGGCAAGAGTTGCCTTAGCCGAACGTAGTTGAAGCTTAATGGCATTCTGGAGGTCAAGTAAACTATTATCGTTTTCCTGAACCGAAAGTTTATCTTCCTGGATACGCCTTTCATGTGAAAACCCGCTATATATCGGCACTCTTAACAGTAAGCCAACATATGATGTTGGAAACCATAATTGATCCGTTTCTAAAAAATTAAATGCTGTTCTCTGCGCATTTTGACTATAAGCCGCATCGAAATACAAGCTCGGCAATCCCGTCATTTTTTCATCTTTTAATCTCAGTATATTCAGTGACTTCTGGGTTTGCAACAGTTGATAAGTAATAAGATTATTATAATCAACTGAATCAGCAATAGGAAGCACTTCCTCAACTTGTATGTTTTGAAGACTATCGGTAGGTTTAAGATAAGCGTTTACATCCATACCCATCTGGTATTTCAAGAGGTAAAATGCAAGCTGAATGCTATTTTGCGCTTTTTCCCTTTCCGATAATTCATTGGTGTAACTCACGCTTGCACGATCCATATCATTTTTTTCTACAAATCCCTGTCCGTACATTGCCTTTGTATCATCGTATAATTTTTTCAGCTGGGCAAGATTGGCATCAATCACTTTAATATTTTCAATCGCCACCAGTGCTGTATAGTATGCTTTACTCACATTTGCAACCAAATCTATTTTATTACTTTGGGTAGTTTTTACAGAAAGTTCTTCAAATGTTTTAACAGCCGTTACACCCACAAAAAAACTTCCGTCAGCAAGAAGCTGACTGCCCTGAATAGTTCCTGTTGCATTATATTGAGTACCGAATTGTAAAGGAATATATGTTCCGGCGGGCTCTCCAAAAAACTGACCGGGAATAAATGTTGTAGGTATCTGTAAATAATCCTGTACTATGCCATTGCCGCTTATTTGAGGGAAACCAGTCCCGAGATATTCCTGCACTTTACGATGAGCTATTTGCTGGTCAAGAATAGAGTTCTGTATTGTGCTACTATTTTGCATGGCATAGTCAATACATTGTGGCAAATTCATCGTATATACTTTCTGACCGGGTTTTGGTCCAAGTAATGTGTCCTGGGCGAAGATGCTTCCGATGAAAATTAGTGTTAAACTCAATGCAAATAATTGTTTCATACCAAAACAGGTTTATTTTTTTTCTTGAGATATTTCTGTAAAAACTGTAATCCTTTAGGCGATAGTATACCATGCATAAAATGCCTGAAACACTCTATATGAACAGTTTTGAAATCAAACTTATTAGAAGGGAAAACAGATGTATCTATACAATCTTTCACCTGTTCCAGCCGCAAGCGTGAGAGAATATCAACATCTATATCACTGCGGTAATACCCTTCCCGTTTTCCCCAACGCAGATTATCCGTTACTTTCTTAATAACGTAATTCTCTTTATGCTTAAAAAACAAATTCCATGCATCAGGGTAATATTTGCGACAATCGTAAAATAGTTCAGGGTTTGTTTTGGTGAACATCTCTGTCAGGCATTCCATCATAAGCGCAAGCTCTTCCACGGCGTTTTTTGATCTTCGCCGGATATCATTCATTTGCTGTTCCTGCTCATCGATATATATTTTAGCTACCGACATCACCAATTCCTCTTTATCCTTAAAATACTGGTAAAGAGTTTTTTTGGAAACAGAGAGTTCCCCTGCAATATCATCCATGGTAATGCGCTTCATACCATGCTGTTCAAACAGTAATTGTGCTTCCTGTAATATGCGTTCGCGAGTATCCATTTTAATTAAGTTGGCGTAAAACTATGGAAACTATTTGAGATTTTAAAGTTTCCATTAAAAAATAGTTATAATTCATAGTATCTTTAATAAAGGAATAATTCAGGCTATTTTTTTTATAGACGATTGAGCGGTGAGTTTTATTTTAACCGAATCTATATTTTCTATTAGATTCAAACCGGGTTGCTTTCCGGTCTCAATACCGCCAAGCGTATCTTGCCATCCGAAAAACCGTGCGCCATTCAATGTAGCCCATTGAAGAAGGATAGCAAAATCAATATTATCTTTATGTAAAGAAATGGTTTTCATTTCTTCTAATATGGAAAGCTGGTGATTGGATGCGACACTATCTGTCCCCAGAACAACTCTATCAGAATTGTTAAGAAATAGATTGTAATCGGGCAAGCTGTTTTCAATATATAGGTTAGCATTAGGACATGAGCACCACCAAACATCGTTTCCACTTTTGGCTGCAAAATCAACATCACTTGCTGTTGTGAAACTATTATGTACAAATAATATTTTCTTCCCTTTTCCGAAATAATGTAATGTGCTTACTAATGATGATTTGCCCGTAGGTTTAAACCATTCACCGGGTAAATTGAATTTGGTAAATAAATCCTTAAAATTTCCCGTGCCTGAAACGAATAGTTCATCTTCTGCTTTACTTTCCTGGTTATGGTAAGAGTATAAACCGTTTTTATTGTACGAAACTATCTTTTCAAATAATGGGGCAGGCACTGAATACGGCGCATGGGGAGTCATGGAAATTTGTAATCCAAGCTTTTTTCCTTCCTCAATTACCTTTAATCCGTCATTAAAATAGTCGCCTGCCTTATTGGGATTAAAACCAAATACTTCTACAAATGTGTGATAGTTAAGATGCCTTTTTGTTTTTTTTAAAAACGTATCTGTTTTGTTGGAAATATCGCCTACACCTACAATGCCATTGCGTTTCATTTCGGCATCGGCATCGTCAATAGCCTGCAAAATTACCTCCATAGGTGCTTCACGCTTGCTGATATAATCGAGAATAAATTGAACAATACCCGTTTTCTCGGCAATTTTTCCTTTAAGATGTGACCCTTCGAGATGACAATGCGCATTTATAAATCCCGGAACAATTATGCCATTGTATATTTCTAATTCAGCATCTTCAAAACTCTTTCTTTCCCTAACGGATAGGATTTCCCCTTTATCATCAATTATAACCACCCCATTTTTAATTGGAAGCTGTGAAACCGGAAATATATAATCGGCAGTAATTTTTCTCATCACGCAAATATAAGGCTACAAAAAGTCTTATATATCTTCAAATATTTCTAATTGCGGGTCGCCAAAGAGATTAAATGTTTTACGATGGTATTTTGTGATACCGGCCTCTACCAGCCCCTTACGGTGATCGCGTGTAGGGTATCCTTTATTATGATTCCAGAGATAAGCCGGAAATTCTTTATGAAGGTTAACCATATACTCATCTCTGTAAGTTTTTGCGAGAACCGATGCGGCAGCTATGGATGAATAAATAGCGTCGCCTTCTACAATGCATTTGTGTTTAATATTTTTATAAGGGTTGAAACGGTTACCATCTATAAGTAGCAATTCGGGTATTAATTTCAATTGGACAAGTGCCTTGTGCATTGCAGCAAATGAGGCGTTAAGAATGTTTATCTCATCAATGGTTTCGTTATCAACATAAGCAACTGCATAAGCAAGCGCTTTCTTCTCAATGATAGGTCTAAGATAGTTGCGTTGTTTTTCGGTAAGCTGCTTGGAATCATTAAGCACTTTCGACCTGAAATTTTTCGGCAAAATAACAGCGGCGGCAAATACGGGACCTGCAAGACAACCCCGCCCTGCCTCATCACACCCGGCTTCAATGCAATTTTTGTCGAAATATGCTTTCAGCATAGCTAAAAGTATAAATACTAAAGGAATTCAGGAAAAAATGATTTGCACATTCCCCGGAGGTTAAAAGGTTTGAAAGTTAAAAGTTCAGCTAACAACAGCATGTTTATTTGGAAAAGTTTTGAGCTTGACCCAATGATACCTCACTCCAGGCTCCTCTTCATCAGCAGATTGACTAGAAGAGAAGCAGGAAGAGTGGAGTTGTGTTTCCGTGGTGGAAAAATAATTCTTATTTATGAAATACGAACGGCACGAGTGAGCAATTGCCTGTTTCTAAGACCTCATCCTGCCCCTTCCCGGGATAAGCCCGGGAAGGGGAAACGGATGAGATAAAGAATATCACATCAGGTATTCACTAGAACGTAAGAAGTGATAGCCGGTTAGGCTGATGTAACACATTGAAATAAAACCCCCTTTTATCTCAATAGTACAAAAGTGGCAAACTTGTTTTGGGAAAGCAATGACAAATGAGTAAGTGCTGGAGATGAGTAAATAAGTGTCGGGAAAACGGCAATAAGTGTAGTTCAGTGGATGTGCATTTTCCGTAAAAATTCTTCCTTTTTTCGTATGGATACTTCCACTTTGCTGCCATCAATCATAATGACAAAGCCTCCACTGCCTTTTATGTAATGTTTCACATGGTGCATATTTATAAAATGTGCATGATGAACACGGACAAAATTATATTCATCAATAAAATTCTCAAATTGTTTCAGTGTTCTCGAAACAGTTATTTTTTCTCCATTGGTCAAAAAAACATATGTATAATTTCCTTCGGCTTCGAAACGGATAATATCATTTATGTTAACAAAAACATGTCCATCGCCGGTTGGTAAAGCAATCTTTTCGGGTGATTTTCCAACATCAGAGGATAAATTTTTTATCAATAAAGCAATATTATCGTGCATAATATCATCACTGCTTTTTGATTTTACTTTTTCAATAGCAGCTTTAAGCTCAGTTATACCGATGGGCTTTAATAAATAATCAAGTGCCGAAAACTTAATAGCGCGCAAAGCATAATGGTCGTGAGCCGTAGTGAAAATAACATGAAAAATTTTTTCCGGAATCTGTTCAAGCAAGTCAAAGCCTGTGCCATCAGGCATTTCTATATCCAGAAATATAAGAGAAGGGTTTACTTTGGCAAGCAGCATAAGTCCTGATTGCACTGAGCAAGCTTCGCCCAACAAATTAACATCGGGGCAATAGTCTCTTAAAAGGCTCTTTAATGAACTAATACCTCTTTTTTCATCATCAATTATAACAGCGTTAATCATATTCAATATCTTAACTTCTTAAACTTTTACTTAATTAGCCAAGTATAATTGATAACGCGTGTAACAATTGAATTATTATTTTTATGAATAATAGATAAGGTCTACGCGTTAGTTTTTTGATTTGATGGGTACTATATTATTCTTTATCTTTTTGTAACAGTTCTTCTTGCTTTATACTTATACCATCATACCGGTTTCATTTGCATAAAAGTTGTACAATAAAAATACTAAATTCTATGCAATTAAATTAAGGAAAAATTGACATCGCTAAAACGTTCTAATTCTCCGTTAGTTATAATTTTAAAAATAATTTACTTCGAGAATAAAATCTTTTTAAACAATCCAATTTATATCCTCATACTCAGAAAAAAAGAATCGTAAATTTGTTACCTGACTTTATAGTTTAAAATAATCACTATGCCTGAAAGTATAACTAAACCTGCCCGCTCTCCTCTTCATGCACCACGAGGTAATAATCTTACATGCAAAGGATGGATACAGGAAGCTGCCTACCGCTTGATTCATAATAACCTTGACCCCGATGTTGCAGAACGCCCTGAAGAACTTATCGTTTATGGCGGTTTGGGTAAAGCCGCACGTAATTGGGAATGTTTTGACCTTATCATAAAGGCGCTTAAAGATTTGAATGAGGATGAAACGCTACTTATACAAAGCGGTAAAGCTGTGGGCATTTTACCTTCCCATAAGGATGCTCCGAGAGTTGTAATCTCAAATTCTATGTTGGTGCCGCATTGGGCAACATGGGATGTGTTCAGGGAATTAGATAAAAAGGGATTAATTATGTTCGGGCAAATGACTGCCGGCTCGTGGATATATATAGGCTCCCAAGGCATTGTGCAGGGTACTTATGAAACCTATCTTGCAATCGCCAATAAATATTTCAACGGCTCTTTAAAGGGGAAGTTAAATGTTACAGCAGGATTGGGTGGAATGGGTGGCGCACAACCGCTTGCCATAACCATGAATGAAGGCGTTTGCCTTGCTGCTGAAATGGAACAATGGCGAATTGAAAAGCGAATTCACACCAAATATTTAGATAAATGGACTAGCAACCTTGACGAAGCCATCAAATGGGCTTTAGACGCTAAGAAAGAAGGGAGAGCGCTTTCAATAGGCTATTGTGGCAATGCTGTTGACCTATTGCAAAAATTAATTGACCTTAACATTACTCCCGATACACTTACCGACCAAACTTCTGCCCATGATGAACTGGTTGGATATTTTCCTGAAGGATTAAGTGTGGAACAGGCAAAAGTATTGCGTGATGCCAATCCAAAAGAATATATTGAACGCTCATTAGACACTATGGCAAAACACGTTAATATGATGCTTGAATTGCAAAAGCGCGGAGCCATTACATTTGATTACGGCAATAACCTGCGCGGGCAGGCGCATGATAAGCGTGGCGTTACTAATGCATTTGATTACCCCGGCTTTGTGCCTGCCTATATTCGGCCGTTGTTTTGCGAAGGCAAAGGACCTTTCAGATGGGTGGCGTTGAGTGGCGACCCGCAGGATATTTATACTACGGATGAAGTGATAATGAATTTATTCCCCGGCAATGAAGGATTACATCGTTGGCTAAAGCTGGCTAAAGAAAAAATTGCTTTCCAGGGATTACCTGCCCGTATATGCTGGCTGGGAATGGGCGAGCGTGAAAAAGCAGGTTTGGCATTCAATGAACTGGTGCGCACGGGAAAAGTGAAAGCCCCGATTGTTATAGGCAGAGACCATCTTGATACAGGCAGCGTTGCCTCGCCTAACCGTGAAACCGAAGCTATGCTTGATGGCAGCGATGCCATTGCCGATTGGCCTATACTTAACGCATTAATTAATACCGCAGGCGGTGCAAGCTGGGTAAGTGTTCATCACGGCGGCGGCGTTGGAATGGGTTATTCTATTCACGCGGGAATGGTTATTGTTTGCGATGGCACTACTGATGCCGATAAAAGATTAAAACGTGTTTTGAATAATGATCCTGCTCTTGGTATTATCCGCCATGCAGATGCAGGGTATGACGTAGCTAAAGATTATGCAAGAAAGTTTCGTCTTGACTTAAAGGAACGCCTGAAATAATTTGGTCTTTTAATACCCGCAAATTCGAAGTATCTTTACGGTCAATCATGGACAATTTTGTTATCTCTGCTCGTAAGTACCGCCCCTCAATATTTGGAGATGTTATCGGACAGCCACAGGTAACCGATACGCTGAAAAATGCAGTTCGTAATAACCATGTGGCACAGGCATTTTTATTTTGTGGTCCCCGCGGAGTAGGCAAAACCACTTGTGCGCGTATTCTTGCTAAAATCATTAATTGCGAACATGTAACCAAAGACATTGAGCCATGCAATGAGTGTGAATCATGCCGTGCGTTTAATCAAAATGCCTCATTCAATATTCATGAATTGGATGCCGCCTCAAATAATACAGTAGAGGATATGCGCAATCTTATTGATCAGGTGCGCTTTGTTCCACAGGCAGGTAAAAAGAAAATATATATCATAGACGAGGTACACATGCTGTCGTCATCTGCATTTAATTCATTTCTAAAAACATTAGAAGAACCGCCGCCCTACGCTATTTTTATTTTAGCCACCACAGAGAAGCATAAAATTATACCCACCATTCTGTCGCGCTGCCAGATATTTGATTTTAACCGTATAAAGGTGCAGGATACGGTTGATTATTTAATGACTATTGCTAAAAAGGAGCATATCGAAGCAGAGCCGGATGCACTTCACCTTATTGCCCAAAAATCTGACGGCGCTTTGAGAGATGCTCTTTCTATTTTCGACCGGATGAGTATTTTCTCTAAACAGACCGAGCACGTTAAGCGTTTGGAGCAAATCTTTAGGGACTGGCGAGAGTCCGAAGGGCAAGAAATGTAAGGGCATGGAGGGCCTTATCAAGGAAGGCGGCGAGATGATCGAGAAGATCCCGCGCCCGAGGAATTGGACGCTGGCCTTATCTCAGCCGCTCAGCGGGTGGAGCACTACGAAATCGCCGGCTACGGCTGTGTCAGCACTTACGCAAAGCTTCTCGGAGAAGACCAGGCAGAGTCGCTCTTGAGGCAGACCTTGAGGAAGAAAAAGAGACAGACAAGAAGCTGACTCAATTGGCGGGCCGCATCAATATCGAGGCCGCCTCGAGGAATCGGATGGAGGCGGCAAGTCGGAGCCGCGAAGGCCAAGGCGGCCGAGCGTAGCTACTCGCGTTTGTCTAACAGTTAAAAGGAGGAATAGAAATGAAAGGAAGTTTTATCAAATCACAACGATTGCTTCTGGCTTTAGGCTCGCTGGCTCTTGGGCATCGCTATGGCCATGCCAGTCCCGCGGAATCAAGATACCCAGCAGACGGCGCCCGACAACACCAAGAAAAACAAGGATCAGACAAGCCCTACCGCCGACCAACAGAAGATGAATCCTGCGGACCGCGCCATCACGCAGAAAATCCGAAAAGCGGTTCATGATGATACGAGCCTCTCCACCTACGCACACAACATCAAGATCATCACTCAAGACGGCAAAGTTACACTCCGCGGGCCCGTGCGGTCTGAAGACGAGAAAAACAACCTGCAGGCCAAAGCAGTGGCAGTGGCTGGACAAGAAAACGTAACCAATCAACTCGAAATCGCACCTTCGAAATAACTGGCGGAGATCGAACCTAGTGCGAACTCAAAGGAGGAAAGACAATGTCAGGTAAAAAAGTAGGAGTATTTGGAATTTACTCGACTCGTGTTGCGGTCGAAAACGCCACGGATTCACTGATGAGGGCGGGCTTCCCGGCTTCCGATATTTCCGTTCTGTTGCCGGAGAGTCTCGGCGGGCCCAAGGACATGGGAACGGAAAAGGCTACGAAAGCGCCCGAAGGTACAGCAGCAGGCGTGACCACAGGAGGCGTAATTGGTGGCACGCTCGGCCTGCTGGCAGGCGTTGGTCTGTTGGCGATCCCCGGCCTCGGTCCATTCATCGCCGCAGGTCCGATCATGGCAGGTCTGGCGGGGCTGGGCGTTGGAGGAGCAGTGGGCGGAGTTACCGGCGCCTTGATCGGCATGGGTATCCCTGAATTCGAAGCGAAGCGATACGAAGGCCGCCTGCAGAAGGGCGGAATTCTCCTCTCCGTGCATTGCGACACGTCAGAGGAAATCAAGCGTGCCAAGGAAGTTCTGAAAGCTACGGCGCAGAGGATGTTTCCTCCACGGGAGAATCCTCTGTTGATACCAAGACAACAGATCGTGACGTGGCCAGTAAGGCTGCGCGCGGAACCCATTAATCCAAGCGGAGGAAGTCTATTCGAGGCTTCCTCCCTTCCTGTAAGATGAAATTCAGGACAGCGAGGAGAGCTATTAAGGAGAGATCACGATGACCAGAGAAAACAATGGCCGGAACGATCCTAACCTTTGATTGGGGGCTGCGTCAGGTGCCGTGGCTGCTTTACTGCTTGCGCCCAAAGCTGGAGAGGAACTGACGGGGCCAGATCGCCGCCGGGGTCAGCGATGGAGTCAATCAGGTCCGCGGCACGGGCAAGGATTTAGAGCGGAGAGCACAAAAACTCGTGGCTCTAGCACAAGACCACGTACAGGATGCGATGGAGGCGGGACAAGAAGCATACAACCAAGCGAAGAAGGCTTGAGTGTTCGCTGACAGCTTAGCGGGTTCCGAAAACCCTCTG
>CAVYQA010000020.1:0-31453 GCA_963770495.1 Chitinophagales bacterium
ACCCCTTATATGTTTGAAAGTTGAAGTAAAAAGCTAACTTGGTTGTGTGAGGAGGATCACCCCTTAGTGCTTAGACACTGTCCCGAGAAAGCTCCCCACAGTCAAGTAGAGTTAGAGGTATAACCTGGTACAACGATACCGAATAAATCCATAAGGCTGAACGAAGCTTGACTTCATTTTTATTAACTTTTTAAAACCAAGTACATTATGGACGCTTATCTGGGCATTGAGAGCAAAGGTTATGCAGACTTTACTTTGCTTGACGCTCATCAAAACGAATTAGAAAAAGTCTTTCAATTAGATGATACACGCACAGGACATAATGCCTTAAAGCGTGAGTTATACCGGTGCATTAATTACCATCCACTGTACCGATGGTGTATTGCGCTGTAGATATAATGGTGGCTTTGAAAATAACTGGTATAGTGCTTTAATAGAGTTCAGTAAGTTCATGCCTGTAAAAGTAGCCCATTAAATCCTAGCGTGAAGAATAATGCTGCTGCTACGTTAGCGCGTAATATTACTGATGCATTGAGTTCACGCTATATCGCACAGTATCTTATTGCACATCCTGATAAAGTACAGTATGAAAAACAGGATGAGTATTATGCCTCTTTTCGTAGTATCCACAAACACATCATGTTACTGAAGAAACAAAAAACCCAATTGGTTAACGAGCTAAAAATGGTGTTGTATAGCGCTTTCCCTGTAGTGATGCCCTATTGCAAACAAAGTATACCTCAGTGGATATTAGAGTTGTTAGTCAAATATCCCGGTGTATCGGCTATTGCAAAACGGTCTGTCAGTCAGCTTACCTGCATTAATCATATTACAGTTGATAAAGCAACAGCACTTATCGAAAAAGCAAAAACAAGTGTCGCTTCCAGAACTAATAAGCAACAAGAGTTTTTAGTTAAAAGCGTGGCTAAACAGATACAGCAACAACAAGAGCTTATTGAACTACACAAAGCGTATTTAACTCAAAGTTGCACGGGTGATGAGGTAACTCTGCTACAAAGTATTCCTGGTATAGCCGCTTATAGTGCTGCCTCTATTATGATTGAACTGGAGGATATTAGCCGCTTTGCATCTACTCAACAACTGGCTTCTTATTTTGGAGTTCATCCGATTTTTAAACAGAGTGGTGATAAACAAGGCGCTTTCCGGATGAGTAAAAAAGGGCGAGCCTCCATGAGAGCCGTGCTATATATGTGTGCACAAACCTCTGTCTTGTTTGATGAACATCTTAAAACCATCTATGAGCGTCATCGTCATAATGGTAAAAACCATAAACAAGCTATTGGAGCTATAATGCACAAACTGCTTCGTATTATTTGGGGGGTGCTTTCCTCCCGACAACCGTATCAAGCTAACATTGACAGAAAGAATCAAGCGATAAAACCTGCTGTCATAGCAGTGTTAAAAAATGATGGTTCAAAAAAGAAAAGAAGATATCAGGTATTGGACACTGATGCTCCCATAACTAAAAAACAAATTAAAAAAAGAAAGGCGCAAATCGAGTCCCAAGTCGACATAGTCGAACAAGTACGGGATCATCAACTTGCGCCTCTCATAAAGATATAAAAATTTTACAAAATAAATTTGGATTTGAACGGTATAACTATGGGGTTAAAATCTTCTACTCTCCATGAAGTTTTCCCATTTTCAAATTTTCAAATTCCCAAATTTTCAAATTAATTTCTTGTCCCAACTTGTTAAATGGCATTTACCACCCGGCTAACTTTATAGAAAAAAAATATGCCGGCAAAACAAAAAATATCCGACAAGCAATTTCTTGAGGCGCTGTACATCAATCACGGCGACATAACCGACACCGCCAATTACATACAGCGCAAACATAACATCAGCTATTCGCGCCAGGCGGTGCACGAGCGCGCCAACAAAAATTTTGCTGCCGAGCTGCGCAGTATTTACCGGTTGGCTGCTAATGAGGCGCGTTGCCGCCTGATGGCTATGATGGAAGATGAAACCTGCGATGTGCGTTTGCGCGCCAGGGTTGCCATATATCTGCACAGTAAAATAAATAAATACCTGAACTATGAATTTGTATAATGCAAGCTTGACAGCGTTTTGCAACCCATTGATACTCATAAAACAAAAAAATTAAAAAATATTTGCGCGTTTGTTGTCAAACAAAATAAAAAGCAAAATGAAAGCCCAACTAAACACCGTTTTAACACCTCTATATTATATTATGGAACGCAATTTGTTGTTTCCATTAGGTATACATAGTGTTAACCATAAAACCACAGGTTATGAAAGCGATTATTTTATTTGCCTGTGCCGTTGCAATAAGCAGCACAGCAATTGCCCGGGACCCTGTTCATCAAACCAACATGAAAGAGGGCTTGATGAAACTGGAAGGCAGAATGTGGTATATAAAAGCGTTTACCGATTCAATGAAACTCGACAACGACATGGTGGTTTATCCCAGTGGTAAATACAGAACCACCGACGGCAAAACGTTTATGCTCAAAGACCGCGGACGGATTGACTTTGAAGGCGCCGTGGAAGACATGGACCAGAAAATTGATGAAACCCGCGGAATGATTGTGATGAAAAACGGCTTCGTGTGGATATGGACGCTGCTGGAAAAACCCATGCACATGAAAAACGGCGACTATATTATGCCCGACGGCACCCTGCGCCTACACGCCGGCAAATACGTGAAAATGAAAGACAAAACTTTTGTTGACTTCGACGGCAATGTGAGCTCACAGCAATGGTAACCTCACCCCAAACCCCTCTCCACCAAAAGTGGAGAGGGGAGCGTGAATGAAAACGGTGAGCGTGTGCCCTTCTCCTATATAGGAGAAGGGTTAGGGATGAGGCTACCGCGCCACCACCACTTCTTTTTGCATAGAAACACTACCCTCATTCACCCTCAGCACATAAACGCCGTCAGGCAAACCCGTTACCGGAATGGTAGCGGTTGGGTTGGAGTTGGAGTGTGATGGTGTGAGTGTGGTGTACACTTCCTGCCCCAACATATTATATAAACTTATCTGAACGGGTTGCGTTCGTTGTTGGGTTAAATTCACATAAACAAAATCGGAAGAGGGATTGGGGTAAACTAATAATTGGTGATTGTTAAGTGATAACTGGTTTAGCCCTGTCAACGAAGATACATTCATAGAATCTGATGCCGTGCTGCAACCGTTTGCCTCATTACTTACAACCACCCAATACCAGCCCAATGTGGTGATTATCAGATATTGACTCGTATCATTTTTAAGTGGTTTATTATTAAGATACCATTGATTATCGTGTACAGAGCTTGAGATAAGCGTATCGTTATGTTGTGTGAAAGTGGGCTGATTAGGTGATGGTATCACATTTACGACAGTCTGAACTGTACCGGAGCAGGTAGTATCGGTGCCAAATATAGTATATGTTGTAGTAATTGCTGGAGCGGCAATCACACTACTTCCTGTTGTAGCGCTCAACCCGGTTGAGGGGCTCCAGGTGTATGTTGTTCCACCACTGGCAGTAAGTGTATCACTTTGTCCGTTGCATAACGTGGCAGGTATATTGGTGTTTATTGGTAAACTACAAGCTGAACACGGCTGCCACCGTGCTATAAACGGCACTTCCTGTGGACCGAACTGGCTTCCTCCTTTATATAAGGTATCAGTAGCATTTAAAATCATTTGTTCTAACAGATCGCCGCCCAAATAAACATACCTGCCTGATACATCAACCGCCATACCGTTCATATCATCTCCTCCCCCGGCTAATAAGGAAGAACATAACAGGTTTCCTGCTGTATCCGTTTTAAATATTGACGAATACCCGTCGCCATTACCACCTTGAGAAGTTGTTATAGGGGTATTGTCATAAACTATAGAATCATTATCACCCCTGCTGCCAACATATAAATGGTTATTATTATCACTTGCCAGTTTACATAAAACCCATTTAGAATTTTTGCTATTGTTTGTAGTCTTAACCCACACCAGGTTTCCCGATGTATCATATTTTACAATAAAGAAATTGTTTTCAGGCGATATAGTTGGAAGAGTTGTGCTGCCAAATGACGCCGAGCCTGAAATAACTTCCTCCGCAATAGGCGTACCCGTTATTGTCAGTAGCCACGTAAACAGGATCTGATTCAAAAGAGCTGTCGTTTTTACCTTGTGCTGCCCATTTTAAATTGGCGTTGGAATCAAATTTAAGAACAAAAAAACTTTCCTCGCCGGCGGGAGCATATAAGCTTGTTGTTCCGTAAGTTAGTGTATCTTCAAAAAGGCCCGTCATAAATATGTTATTGAATTTATCGGTGGTGATAGAGTAAGGACCAAGAGGGTTGCCCGTAAAGTACACGCCACCATAAGCAAATTTAGTTGAGTTCTTAGCCCAAATTAAATTACCGGCTGTATCATACTTGGCTATGAAAAATCCTCCGCGCTTATTGGTAAGCTTGGTAGTACCCAGTGAAATGGTATCTTTTAATACGCCAGCCACATATACATCGTTGTTATGAACGGTTAAGGCTGTGCCTTCACCACCGGCTGAACGGAAATCGCTGGTGGATACCCGTGACCACACGGCGTTGCCGTTTTTGTTATATTTAAGCAAAAACATTTCATTATATCTTTTGGGCGCGAATATGGTATCCTTATTATTAAAAAGTATCGTATCAGTAAAAATGCCGGTAATGTAAACGTCGTCTGAATTATCAGTGGCTATATCATATGCAATGGTATTGGTATTATCTGTGTTAAAAGGAGTGGATTGCACCACCCATTGAAACGTTCCGCTTGAATCATATTTCATGAGCATGTTATAGTAATCAGTGCTGCTATTGTTGAGGGGTTGACCATCTATAGTTAAATTGCCCCAATAACCGCCTGTTACATAGCCGTTGCCACTTACATCGGCACCAGTGACCCATAATTCAGACTGAACAACCGGACCATTATTTAGTGTATACACTCCATTTCCTCCCCAATCCCATGTGCCTGTTTGAGCTTCCGCATTAAAAAACAAGAAAATAACTGACAGTAGTAGATATAATTTTTTCATTTAAAAATATTTAGAAGATAAATGTAGGAAAAATTACCTGCTCACAATAAATTTTTTTGTTATCGTTCCGGCATCAGCAGTTGCGGTTATAAAATACAAGCCATCGGGCAAAGCACTAACATCAATAACCCGGTTGGAGTTGGGGTTTGTGTTTGTGTGTGTGCCGGAAATGGATTTTTTATAAACTTCTTGTCCCAATACATTTGTAATTGTAATTCCATTAACTGTCCACTGTCCACTTTCAACTGTCAACTGGTTGGAAGTTGGATTGGGGTAAACGGTCAACTGTCCACTCTCCATTGTCAACTGCTTCGCTCCCGTTGCAACAGAATCCACCTCCAGCAAATCGCCATAAGGGGCAGATCCGTCAACACCTCTGAAACTGTGAATATTGATTTCAGTATCGGTGACGATATTGTAACTAAAAATTGTGCCTAAACCGGTATCACCCCCCGATTCAGTCATTCCATAAATCAACCGGTTACTTGCCTGGATGAGTGAGCCATACGGATATACGCCGTCAGGTCCTTTGGTTAAACCACCGTTGCCGTTGCCAAAACTGCTTAAAACAAGTTCCTGGTAGGTGGTATCATTAAAGCTTAAAATTACGCCAAAATAATGAGCGCCGCCCCCAAGAGTCATTCCATAAAGCTCCCCGTTATCCGCCTGTACCAGCGCAGCTTGCGGGTTATAGCCGTCACCACCATTGGTGCCAATATCATATACATCATACACCACATCGGTAGCAATATCAAAGGCATAAATTACGCCATCGCCATACTTGCCACCCGAACCAGCCATTCCATACAGCAGCCCGTTATTTACCCGGACGAGTGTGCCCGTGGGAAAGGATTCATCGGGGTGGGTGAGAAAATCATGTAAATCGGTTTCTTTATGCGTATAAATATTATAGCTGTAAATGGTGCCCACACTGTTAGCCCCGCCAGCCTCGGTGGTACCATACAGCAAACTATCGCCCACCTGCACAAAATTGCCATGCGGGTTTTCCCCGTCAGGGACGGCGCCAAACGTATATTCAACAGTATAGGTTGAGGTTAAAATATCGTAACTGAAAATTATGCCGTTATTATTAATGCCGCCGGGGGCTGTGGTTCCGTAAAGCAACCCATTGCTTGCCTGGAAGAGCGCGTAGCCGGGATCTTCCCCATCGGGGGCGCCGCCAAAACGGTATAACACCTTTTCTTTACCGGCTGAAATATCGTAACTGAAAATGGTACCATAAACGGCGCTATCGTCGCCGCCCGTTGTCAAGCCATACAGCAAGCCGTTGCTTGCCTGTATGAGCGAGCCCCTGGGAACTTGCCCGTCAGTGGGGCTGCCGCCAAAATCATATACATCGGTTACTGTGCCCGAAAGGGTGCACTTAAAAATGTTGCCGCCATTGTATATACCGCCATCAACGGTCATCCCCCATAAGGTTGGGGTTTGAGCCTGGGTGTGGGTGTGGCATAATGAAATTGTAATAGCAAACAGAATGAGTAGATAGTTTTTCATAGCGTTAAGGTTTTAACAATGCGATTATAAAAATACTCAATTTTTGGAATATTCTTACCGCGCCACCACCACTTCCTTCTCCTGCGCCACACCACCACAGTTCACCTTCAACACATAAACCCCATTGGAGAGATTGGTTACCGGAATGGTAGCGATAAGGTTTGAGTTGGTGTGTGGGTTTGTGAGTGTGTTCCATACCTCTTGCCCTAGCATATTATATAAACTTAATTGAACAGATTGTGTTTGCGGCAGGGTAAGAGAAACATAAATAAAATCGGATGAAGGATTAGGATAAATTGATAATTGGTTATTGTCAAGTGATAACCGGTCTATTCCTGTAACGTCATCCTCAATCAGGTTATCATGAGGAAAATTTCCGTCAGTTTCTTCGAAAGAGCAAATGAGAGATATTGTTCCGGTTGAAATATTGAAGCTTATAACTGTACCGTCTTCATCTACACCACCGGCGGCGGTCATTCCGTATAAGTTGCTGTCTTTTGCCTCAATAAATGCTCCTAAAGGAGCTATCCCATAAAGGTAATTGTCGCCCAAATTGTATAGAATGGTTTCGGAATCACCAGTAATATTATAGCTGAAAATTATACCTGCATGGTAGACGCCGCCCATCCAGGTCATTCCATATAGCAATCCATTGCTGGCCTGGAAAAGTCCCCCCTCGGGTAATGAGCCATCATTGGTATTATTAAAATCATGTACATCGGTTTCTTTACCCGTAGCAATGTTATAAGTGAAAATGATACCGTTTGAATCTACACCGCCCCCATCTGTCATTCCGTAAAGCAGTCCGTTACTGGCCTGTATCAGGCTCCCTACAGGTCCATTGCCATCTGTTCCGTTGCCAAAATCATATAGATCGGTTTCTGTGCCTGAGATAATATTGTAACTGAATAGTGTTCCCCCGTAAAAAGCGCCGCCGTCGGCAGTTGCTCCGTAAAGCAGCGTATCGCCGACTTGTAATAACGCCCCAACAGGTGAGTTACCATCTGGGTCGGTGCCAAAATTATATAAAACGGTTTCTGAGTCTGCAGAAATATTATAACTAAAAAGTACGCCATCGTAAAAAGCACCCCCGGATCCTGCTTCTCCATAAAGTAATCCGTTGTTTACCTGGATTAGTGTGCAGAAAGGATCCCACCCGTCGGTTCCCGTACCGAAATTGTGTAAATCCTTTTCTGTTTCTGTAGAAATGTTAAAGCTGAAAATTGTGCCGGCGCTGTCAGGACCGCCCTGAAAGGTTGTTCCATAAAATAAACCATTACTTGCTTTAAGAAGCCCGGCTTCGGGGAAATAGCCATCAGTGCCGCTGCCAAACTCATATACATCGGTTAGTGTACCGGAGGGAGTAATACTAAAAATGTTACCCAATCCATTTATCCCGCCCTGTACAGTCATTCCCCATAGGGTTATGTTTTGGGCTTTACATAATGAAGTTGTAATTGCAAACATTACAAGTAGTGGCAGTAACTGCTTTTTCATAAGATTAAATTTAAAAAAACCAGTTATAAAAAATACTTAATTTTTTTAACAGTTGCCTCACCTATTTTGCCACCACCACTTCCTTTTGCTGCGTAATATTCCCCTCATTCACCCTCAGCACATAAACCCCGTCAGGCAGGTTTGTAACCCCAATGGTAACGGTTGGGTTGGTGTGTGGTGGTGTGAGTGTGCTGTACACCTCTTGCCCCAACATATTGTATAAACTTAACTGAACGGGTTGGGCTTGTTGAGGTGACAGGTTAACATAAATAAAATCCGAGGAAGGATTGGGGTAAACTGTCAACTGTCCACCCTCATCTGACAACTGTTTCACGCCCGTCACTTTATTATACACCGCAAAGCCGCCCTTCGGCGCTTCGCCAAACGAGCCGGTGTTAAAATCATATACATCGATTTCAGTGTCTAAGGCAATGTTAAAGGTAAAAATAATGCCATCCCCGTTGGCGCCGCCCATTTGTGTCATTCCGTATAACAGGTTACCATCTAAAAACAACGGACCATACCAGGGATAGTAACCATCGCCGGTGCTGTTAAATTCATATAACTGGGTAGTTATTTTTGAGTAGATATTATATTTGAAAATGGTGCCCACAGAATGATTGCCGCCTTCATACGTAACACCGTAAAGGTCGCTGTCGGTTACCTGGATGAATGTGCCGTAAGGGCTAACACCGTTAGGGAATCCGCCAAAACTATGTAACACCGTTTCAACACCGGTGGCAGGATTAAAGTTGAAAATGGTGCCGGAATTATTTTTTCCTCCCGCATAGGTCATTCCATAAAGCAAACCGTCAGTGGCTTTTATGAGCCCGCCTATGCTGTATCGCCCGTCGGTGTCGGTGCTGGCAAAACTATGTACAACACTTTCTTCTTCTGTTACCATATTGTATTTATAAATTGCGCCGTAGGCGTGAGAACCGCCTTCCGTACTTAACCCGTAAAGCAAACTGTCGTTTAGCTGGAACAAAGGACCTTCAGGGCTTAGGGCATCGCTGTCGCCGCCAAAAGAGTACACAATCTTTTCCTTTCCCGATGAAATATTATAACTGAAAATTACACCATTGTCGGTGCCTCCATCCTCAGTTACGCCATACAACATACTGTCATTTACCTGTATTAAGGCATAACCCGGATCTGCCCCGTCATCGGCATCGGAAAAAGAATGTACTACTTTTTCATCGCCTGAGGTAACATCATATCTGAAAATTGAACCCGCCGTTTTGCTTCCGCCCTGGCTGGTTGTTCCGTAAAAATAACCGTCGGTGGCTTCAAGCATCGTGCCGTTTGGGTGAATACCGTCGGTATCAGCCCCGAAAGAATAATTGGCTACCGGTAGATTGGTGCCGGTATTAAAGCTAAAAATTGTGCCGGAAGAATTATTCGTGCCTCCGCCGTAAGCCAATCCCCACAGGGTTTGGGCTTGGGTGCGGGTGTGCACGGTAATTAACAACAAGACAAGAATAGAAAGTAAATACTGTTTCATAACGTTAGGTTTTTTTTAAATGTGAGATAAAAGTAGGATTTATTTTTAATATTCTTTCTAAATAAGAGGGGAATTAAGAGGCGTGTTCTATTTATACTCACACTTCAACCACACTTACATCCAAACTCAAACCTTACCATTCACACCTCACTTGCACACGCACACCCAAACACAAACTTTATCGGGCGTGTGCGCGAAAGGCGCACCGCGGTTACTCACTTTAAATTATTTTCAAAGGAGTTCGTGATCCGCAAAAGCGGATTCCGCTACAAGTCCTCGCCAGGTTGAATCACACATCAATCACACTCACACTCAAACCCCCAACCTGTCTGCGGGGTTTTCGCTGCAATCGCTCACGCGGCTCACGCACATCGCCGGCATAGTGTGATAATCAAAACCTTGTCAAGATTTCAATATAATTAATTATATATTCTTAGTTGGAGTATAAAAACAAGCACGTGAATGAATATTCGTTATAGTAAAGGAGAAAATCACTTTTTGGGTTTCTTCATTCCTGAATTAAATTCTAGAAGTTTATTCCAGTCAATATTGCCATTATCATCACAAAACTCATTTGAAAATTCTTTGGTAAACTTGTTTATCATTTTTGAATAGGATTCAATAAAATCATCATTCTTTTCTTTGGCTTTATAACCAAGCGGCTCGATAATTTTAGTATAAAACTCTAAATCACCAGAAATAAAGTTCCAAAACTGTTGACCACAATACTTGTAATAATTGCCCTTATCGGGTTTATTGTCCTTTCCATAACAACATCCATTTACTGCTATTACATTTAATTTTGAATTACTTGTTCGCAAAGTTTTTATTGCAGAGGTAAAGCTGGATTTCATTTCAACTAGTTGGCGACTATTGCCCCAATTTGGACCTGATTTAATTGTAACGATGTAGCGAATATTATCTAAGTCAAATTCCAAATCAATTCCCGGTATTCCTGATTTGCGACCTTTGAAAACCTTTTGATTGACAAAGACTGCTAATCCTTCAAGCCAATCGCCAAATATCGTTTCTTCATTGGAGGAAATATGGGCGTCAACAATTCCTTTTATAATTTGTTCAGATGTTAAAACGTATTTTGCTTTAAAAAGATATGGATTTTTCCTGCTAAGCACGGATGAAAGCCTTAAACCATCAAGACTTTGAATACGTTTCTGATGAAAAATACCAATATTTTTTTCAACGTACTGCGTAACGTCTTTTAGACTTAGTTTTTCCATATTTTACTTTAGGTTCCATTAGATAATACTCAATAGGTTGTATTTGTTTTAATATCATATCATAATACTCAGGTACTATATCAATTCCAATTGAATGTCGCATCATTCTTTTTGCAACAAATAATGTTGTTCCTGAACCCATAAATGGGTCAAGAATCGTGTCATGTGACTTAGTGAAAAGTTTAATAAACCATTCAGGTAGTTCTTCGGGGAAAGCTGCACTGTGATTTTTATTATTACATTCAGTAGCCAAATGTAGAACGTTAGTCGGATAGGCTTTATCCCTATTTAACCAATTTGAAATATTCTTTCCAAAACCACTTCCCACTTTTGATAGGTCGCGTTTTTTATCAGTCTCACTAAGTTTTTTTAATCGTGTTTTTGCCCAGTCACCCATGGGAACCATAACTTCTTCTTGGTACATATTGAACTTCTTAGTTTTATTGAATTGCAATAATCTTTCCCATGAATCGCGAAAACGATTAGGCCATTTACCGGGATAGGAGTTTCTTTTATGCCAGATAAACTCTTCAGTCCAAAGCCATCCTTGTTTACGCATAGCTAAAATAAGTTCTAATACATAAGTACTTCTCTCACTCTCAACAACTTTCTCTTTGATATTGAGAATAAAAGTGCCAGTTGGTTTTAGAACGCGAAGAAGTTCTTTAGATATTGGTAAAAACCATTCGACATATTTATCGTGATGAATACCGCCATATGTTCCTTTTCTTTGATCTGCGTAAGGTGGAGAAGTTACAATAAGATCAACAGAATTACTTTTAATTTTTTTTGATTCTTCTTTACTGTCACCTAAGTATAAATCGGTTCTTATTTCTGTATAATCCATTTTAAATCATTTCAGTAAAAATTGTATTATATATTGTGTCAATACCAAACAATAAACCACTTTCTAATCCCTTCTTAGCAATATAAATTTCTTCTTCTGTCAATTCCCTTCCGATTTTTTCTTTGCTTTCTCTTTGCAAATCTTCCAATGTTATTGCAAAAACTAAAGTATCATTATCATTTACGTTTTTCATAACAGTTATATAAATTAAGTTTATTTCAACTCACCTTAAGTTCTAACATAGTGCTAAAGTAATCTGTAAACTACAAATTTTTAACATTTAGGTTCACATCTTGTACACAAACGGTTTTTCATTTTCAAAAACTCGTTATTGTTAATTAAATTAACAGACTCAACAAAACAATTAACAACATTTCTTTTAAATAACAAATTATTATAGCAGAAACCTGAAAACAGGTAGAAGATGATTTTGGCACTTCGACCCAACAAAGGATGGACGCGCCCAAATGGAAAAACAACAGGTCACCCCTCTGTGTTCTTAAGATATGCGTTTGTTTATTTTTCTACAAACAGATCACCCCTTTGGGGTTCCATAAATATGATTTTGTTTTTCCTTCATTTTCAAATTCATTTATTACCACACCTCCACCACACCCAAACACAAACCCAAACTTTGTTGTCCCAACTTATCTCACTCTGCTATTTCAATACATAATTTTGATACTTGTAATAGCTCTTTGAAATACTGGTTCCGGCAATAAAAAAATTTAATCCCGACAAGAAACTGTTCACAGTAAAACTTGACGCACCCCCTCAAAACTACTGATAATGAACAAACTAAAAATAAAAAGTCAAGTTGTTGCCGTTTCTTGTCAAACAAAATAAAAACCAAAATGAAAGTAATTATGAAGTGGTGGCGCTTGTAGTTAAAACCACTACCCGTTTTCGGGTAGTTTACAAAATACCTGTTTATGGTCTTGTTTCAGGGGGCATTAATACAGTATCTTGTAAAAAATTTATTTAATAGCAGTTGTATTAGAATTTTTATTCGCACCGCCCCCACCGTGCGAAAAAGCGCAATTAAAAATATAATACAGTTATGCCCAGGCAAACCATTTCCAACGAAATCGGCAGAAAAGGCGAACGCTGGTTCGCGGCACAACTGCCCGATAACTGGATCTTCCAGCGCCCCACCGAAGACGTGGGCATTGACGGCAACGTGGTGATTTGCGAAAACAACGATTTGAACGGCATTGAATTTAAAGTGCAGATAAAAAGCAGCGCTTCGTTTTATCCCAGCCATCACTACATTATTTTAAACGGCATCAACCGCTCGGCGTTTCATTTTTGGCTGGCGGGATTCATTCCCACCCTGTTAATTGTGTACCACGCCGGCGACAACTGCGGCTATTTTTACTGGGTGAACAAATACGTGAGCCATCACACCGCCATGCTCGACAGCGCCGCACAAACCCTCACGCTCAAAATTCCGATGCAACATATCGTGTGCCCACACAATTGGGAGGTTATCCGCAACGATTTACGAACCTACATCTCCGATTTCACGCGCACACTCAGGCAGAGAAGAATCGTGCCACCCCTTCCGCGGCAGATGCAGATAGACTGGGACTCGGGCGTGTAGGCGAGATTTGAAACGTGATGTACCGATATTATTATATATGTTAAATTTTAAATAACTACCTGAAAACGGGTAGTTTGAAAAATACCAACTTATTGGTATTGCATATATAAAAATTAAGTAACATTTTTACAAGTTGAACTAATTTTTAATAAAATAAATAAATAATATAAAAAACTTGACACGGGCTGTTTGGCATATTATATTTGCCCCGTCTGAAAAATGATTGCAGCCATTTAACAGATTGTAATACAAGACAGCAGAAGGATAATAGAATTAGCAAAACCAAGCGCAAATGCATAATTTATATTATTACCGTGGGGGAATTCCTAACCTCATAAATCCATACATAGATAATTATATTATATCTACCTGTTTTAACGGCAGTTGGCAAAGCGCTTGTTTTTGGTATCGCGCTGCAACTATATATAGCGCCTGTTTATGGCTTAAAAAAGTGTTTAATATTTAAGTAACAATTATAAAAACGGAGGTTGCCGGAAATGCGGGATAAACCGGTCACGAAAAAATTAATCGTATGAAAAAAAATGTTTTAGTGCTAAGCGGGGGTTCTGTGGAGGGAAGTTTCCAGGCGGGCGCTATTAAAGCCGTTATTGAAAAAGGAATTTTTCCCGATGTGATTTACGGCGTGTCGGTGGGCAGCTTGAACGGCGCTTTTATGGCAAACCTCGCCGGGCAAAAATATAAACCCGGCGCACCGCTAACGCAAGCCGATTGGGATGATATTGCCCAACAGCTATGGAATTTTTGGACGGATAAAATACGCGCGCCTAAAGATGTGGCGATAACGCGCAGTGTTATTACCGATGCCTGGAATATTTTATTTAAAGGTTTTAACGGGCTTGCCAACACAGCGCCGATAACTGCGAAAATTGATTCGGTGTTAAACCTTGAGTGGCTGCAAAACGCGCCCGTGGTGATTAAGGTGGGCAGCGTGGATGTGATTACCGGCGAGCTGCTCTATAAAAAACCTTCCGACGACGGCTTTATTGATTACGTAAAGGGCAGCATGGCTATTCCGGTGGAGATGCCGCCTACGCTGTATCAAAACAAGGTATTGTTCGACGGCGGCACAAGGGAGGTGGCTCCCATCGGCACCGCATTAAATGATGAGTCGCTGAGCGGCAGCGAGGTAAACATTATCGCCATTGTTTGCCAGTCGGCAAAACTGACTGACGAAAACAATTTTAACCCGGGCGACCTGATGACGCTCGCCGACCGCTTGCTGGATATTGTGGTGAACAATAACGTGGATAACGATATAAAATATGTAGACATTATTAACCGCCTGGTTGACGAAGCAAACAATTTGCACGTTATGCTGCCCACCTTACAAAAATATTCTCATGTAGAACATTCCGTTATCCGCCCGGCAAAAGAACTGACTATTGACATAACCACTTTTACGGCAAAAGATATTGAAGCTAACCTGTTCCTGGGCTATGAAACCGCCCGGCAGCAGCTTTCTAAACAAACGGCGCAAAAAGTAATGTAATTGATTTTAAAAAAATTATAAACGGAGGTTGCCGAAAATCCGGAGAAGAGTAGGCGAAAACTAAAAAAACAAAACCACCATGAATCCACAAATACCATTTTGGATAACGTTAGCAGTGTTGCTCTTTATTGTTATCTATTTTGATAAAAAGTATTCTATGTTACGCGACAGTGCGGAACAGGCAATCCCAAGTCATACAGCTATGCACGGGTGCAGTTGACCTGGTGGACAATTATAATATTGTCTTCATTTATCGGCATCATATTCCACACGTGCCTAATTCCCGACATGAACCAAAACGATTTAATAATACTGGGTATAAGCGCAGCAACAACAGGGGCTGCACGATTAATTGATGTATCCGACCAATCCAAATCTAACCTTACATTAAATATTAATCAACCCGGACAAAATTTTTTCATTGATATTCTTTCCGATTTAAACGGAATAAGCATTCACCGTTTCCAAGCTGTGGTGTTTAATATAACATTGGGAGTGTGGTATATCTACAGCACCCTCCATAATTTAAATGGTTCAGGAACCGACCTCAATTCTATGTTGCCCGATATTGGTTCGGGAAACCTGGTTCTATTGGGAATTAGCGCTACAACTTATGCAGCATTGAAATCAAAAGAAAGTAAATCTTAAAAATTATAAAAACGGAGTTTGCCGAAAATCCGATGAAGAGTAGGTAGGAAAAAATATATTATGCCAATTACACCTGATAAAACTTATTATGTAGATCTTAAAATTCCAGCCACAGATGATAAAATCACTATTGCATGGAAAATCTATGACAAAGTAGGCTCTGCTGTTGTTATGTATGTAGAAAATATTTTAATTTTCCCAAAAACAACCGATGAACAACCTCTCTCAACTGCTTCTGAAGGTACATTTGCGCCTGGTACATGTAATACCTTAATGGATAAAAATTTGGATTGCTATTTTACTTATCATAATGTTTATAATTCAGCACAAATCAATACAGATTTTTCGGTTTAGCAGGAACAGCCAGTTATAATAATAATAACGAAGAATGGCATAAAATTGCTACTCCTGATGCTTTAACAGAATTTAGAGTACGTATAACTTTCTATAATTCATAAACCCTAACATAATGAAAAAATTCAAAATATACCTTGTATTGTTCTATTTCAGCGTTGTAACAGTAAATACTTCGTTAGCCCAAACCAACGATAATATAACTGTTGATATGCTAAAAGCCCCTTCGTCCCCAGCTTTTATCTTGCTTGGCATTAGTCCAACTGATATTCAAAAACCTGCAGACCCAACTTCCTTATATATGGATTTACAAAATGCAACTAATGATTTCAGTAATATACCAAAAGACTTTTCATTACAGATCGCACCTGTATCTTTTTTTGGTAAAATTGAGACGTTTGATGATTATTTTAAAAGTACTGCATTAAAAGCCTCTAATAATTTAAATAGTCTTGGCCATATCATTGCTCAAACTTTTACAATTTCCTTTGGTCTTCATACACCTGATAGTACAAAGCCCCTTGAAGAAGCTGCAATGGGAATAAGTTTTAGTTTATTCAGAAATAAAGTAAATGATAAATCAATTAAGGCTGTAAAGGATTACAAAAATGCACTCGCAAACTATTCAATATCACATAGTGCTTTAGTAGATTCACTGATAAATAATGATGCCGGAGTATTCTAAACTTGATAAAGAACATTTAGCTGCTCTTCAAAAGAACGATACAGCGTCTGCGCAGAGTATTGTAGTCCTTGAAACCGAACGACAAAACTTACTTGAAAGTAAAGCTTCTCAAATTGCCAGTGATAGAGCTTCAATAACAAAAAAGCTTGAAACAACGGTTAAAGGGGGCTATATCAACAATTCGAACAGGTTTTAACTGGGATGTAGCCGGAGGAGCTGTTATGAATTTTAATAATCAGAGCTTCAATCAAGGATCACTGAATAAATGGGGTGCGTGGACGACACTAAGTTTTACACCTTCTGGCAAAGATAGTTGTCTCGACATAATTGGGGTAGTAAGAGGCCTTTATAACGATTCTTTAGAATATATTAAGTCTGATTCTATTAAAAAAAGCAATATTGCGAATTTAGATTTTGGTCTTAAATTAAGTTATACCGCATAATAAACTTAATTTATCATTTGAAACTTTGGGGCGTCAATATTTTCAAAGCGGAATAAAATTTACCTATCAATTAATGTTCAATGTTTCATATGCCTTTGTTGCGAATAAAGATATTACGTTTTCATTCGGGCGTAATTTTGGCGGTACAACTACTACTAATGGTAATCTTGTCGCTGCATTAAATCTTTTGCTAGGATTTGGTGGGCAAAAGAAGTTAGATTGAAAATATATACAATATCATTAGAAATTATCATTTCACCCTGGTTGGTATTCTTTCACCAACCGGGGTTTTAGTTGAGTTAATTATAATTTATAAAAACGGAGGTTGCCGAAAATCCGATGAAGAGTAGGCGGGAAAAATAAAAAAGTATGAAAAAACTATTATTAATTTTTACGACTGTATTAATCTTGCTTTTTATTAGCAAAAACTCTTTTTCATAAACGCAGCGTCTGCACATCAGCGCTGCATTTTTGGTTAGATTTTTCGGGGCGTTGTATAAATGATGTAATTGAAGTTAGAATTAATTTAAAAAACGTAATTACCAAAATTGATACCAAGTTATGTTTGATGATTTAGAGGAAAGATTTTTCAGGGAATTAAACATTATAATAAATAAACAGTTTATTGATAATGATAAAATAGACCTGTTAACTGCCGATAAACTGTTAAGCTCAATTAAAAAAATTCTTGACAAGGAGAAATTTTACCTGGTTGGCAAGTTGTTCTTTTGTTGCTTATCCTTCCTCATTTTTTTTTCAATTATAGGTTATAAAATTTATACCCATCAACTAACCTGGTCTAATATGGCAGATTGGAAAAATATAGGAACTGTGTTGAGCGGTTGCTTCCCTACATTGCTGGCAGTTACTGAAGGCGTTGAGGCTACCCACTATAAACAACGGTTATTAAATGCATTACGCGCTTATTATACTTCTACCGGCAAAGGGTTAGCCATTCCTGCGGATTATTATGATTTGATAGCTGAGCTAATAAAACAACAAACCTTTTTTAAATGAAAAGCAGCTTCTGTCCTTCCCGTGTCTCCTTTTGCAAAGCTTTGAGCGCCGCAGGGACACGGGAATTTTTATAGTTCATTACACTTTCACTTATTTGCTCAACACTGAAACCATAATTAAAAAAATTATTAAACCCTTGCAAAAGAAGGCATTTCCCTATAAATTTTCCCTTTTAATTGACTGCCACCTTTTGCGTGTTGAACATGATCTTTTTGAATGGTTGGGTCATCTTGATTTGCATTAAACCAGGGCTTTCCCCATTGTTTAAAAAAGAAGGGCACATTCTCTTTTCTACATTTTTTCTGTATGTCTAAAACCCATTCTTCTTTTAACGGACGCGCGCCGTGTCCGGATTCACCGCCAACAATTACCCAATTTATATTTTCAAGATTTAAAGTTGGTAACGGACCTAATAATGGTTCTAAAGATAGAAATTTAACTTTTGCATTAATTCTACGCAAATCATCCACGCGCCACATTTCATCTTCATTTTCTACAGAAACACCCATCCAGATGTTATCAGTCCAATTTAATTCCTGGTGTATCTCATATAAACGGTCAGCGCGTTTTGTTAAAACCTGGAAGGTGTGTTGCGGACAATCGCTCATCACTTCAAATACCTGTTTAATAAAATAAACCGGAACATCTTTATGAAATAAATCACTCATTGAATTAACAAACACAATCTTATTGCCTCGCCAGGTTTTTGGTATTTCTAACGTATCAGGATGAATTCTAAGTTTAAAGCCATCTTTGTATTTTTCCTGACCCATTGCTTTTAAGCGGCGAGTCATCACTTCGGCATAACAAAATTTACACCCTTGCGAAACTTTATCACAACCTGTGGTTGGATTCCATGTTAGCTGTGTCCATTCTATGGTCGATTGTGCCATATTATTTTTTCCGCTTAGATTTTTTCTCAATTATATAATTAGCAATTCTTAAACCTGCTTCATTATTTGATGCAAAAATGAAATGGAAGATAGGGACATTTTTACTATTCTTCAATATCAAAGGATTGCTTACATAACGCCATATTGTTGATAATTGACTTTTATAGACGTCAACAATTTTTTCAATTGGTTTGTCCACTTTTTCATAAACAATCTTTGCACCGAAAAGAGTATTAAATGATTTTTCAGGATAAAAGGTTTCAATTAACTTTTTTTTATCTAAACCAAAAAACGCTCCAACTTATCAATTGAATTTACTTCACCTTTTTTATCCAATAAGCGATTTATTGCAACTCCGGAAGGTATTAAAATCCAAACATCGGATCGGGTGCCTTTTAATTCAGCAATTGAATCCCAATTTATTTGCATTCCAAAAGGATCTAAAAATATAAGCGCAGCTAATTGTTTCGTTCGCAAGGCTTTTGGAAGTTTTATCAATTGGTTATTACAATCATCTTCTCTAATTATAATTTTTGTGTTCTGTGATTTTTTTATTGAGGAAATAAGTTTTTTTAATGATTCTATATTTTTAGAATCTTTTTCAATAAAATAATAATAGTTAAATGGTTTCTTTAAATTTAAAACTCTTGAAACTGAGCCTTGATACAATTTAATTTCATCAATTAAAGAAATAGGAAAATCTAAATCTATTAAAAACAGATGTTTTTCTTTTTTTAATATTCTCTCCCCAATACCTGCAAAGCCGTCAAAATAAATTGTTTCATATCGAGGGTATTTGTTTAAATTCGTTAAATACGCTTCAACATACTCTATAAAAGCTTCTAACTTTATTTCTGTCCAGCGTCCTCCCCAATTTGATTCTGGCTTTTCGTTAAATAATGTATCATTTGTCATCTTAATATTATTGGTTTAAAGCAAAGGTATATAAGACAATTAACATTTATATACCCAGAAACAGGTACTGCACTCTATACCAAAAAACAGGTAGAAGTTTCAAAGAACGTATTAAAAAACCTTTGACTTTTAACTTTTTGAGCTTATCTCCCAACCTTTCCCTTAATTCAACATTCTCCCTCACACACTCGCCAAAAAAATCATTAATCGCCATCATACGGCATAGCCAGTTTATGTTTGCCCGGCTGCTGTCGCTTAATGTGCCGCCTTCCGCAAAGCGGCGCAGCTCATTGCGCACGTCCTGGTTGTTCAAGGCAAGCAGATTTTCTCTCATGTTTTTTATATGTTGTTCAGTAGCTCTTGCACGGTATTCGTCCTGTTTGGCTTTGCTAAAACGCATCAGGCACTTGTTCCACAAAAAATCAAACACGGGTTTGTTCAGTTGTATTTCCACATCGCCGCTTTTTTTGTATTGCTCAAATTTCTGGCATATCATCTCCAAAAAATTATCGTGCAGCAGTTTTTTTTCTTCATCGGTTTTTTCGCGGTACGGGTCGGTTTTGTTAAACTGCATCAGCAGCCGGTTACGGTGCTTGTAATATTCCAGCAGCACATTGCACACAAAATCGGGAGAGAGAATTTGGTAGTGGTCAAATTTTTTTTCCAGCTCCCCGTATTTGTTCATGTTCATGGCAAGTTCAAGTTCGGTTTCTTTTAGTGAGGGGAATTTGTTGGCTATATCGGCAGTAATAACTTTGGCTAATTCCACCGTTGGCGCCTCCCTAATGCCACAAATAATACAGGCGCGGTTCAGCAATAGAATACGCTGTTTGTGGTCAAGCTCCGTAAATTTTTTACTGTTATGTGCCAGTAAAATTTTTTGCTCGCTCCTGCTCATCAAGCTCGGCGGCTCGCCGGAATTCGCGCTCGGCAGCATCAAGGTCGAGGGTACCGATTCGTCTCGGTTTTGTGGTTCCATCTTTTTTAATTTTAAATTCTTTACAATGTTTTATGAGCGACTGGCGAAATTCTGCTGCTGTTAGCGGTTGCATATTCGGATAGCGGCAAAGCAGCGCCAGGTGGTCTTTCACAGCGTCTTCGGTAATATCAAAGTGTTCTTTCATAGCCAGTTGCTCGAAGATTTGGTCTTCATGTGCAAGCACGGCACCGGTAAATTTTTGATAAATGGCAAGTTCTTCCTCGCGGGTTAATTTCCCCCCTGCACCCCTCTTATTTTCATTTCCATTTATATTTTCAATTCCAGTTTCAGTTTCCATATGCTGTAGCATATGCTCATTAGAAATTTTTTTATCTTTTTTACTTAAAGCATTATCTCTGCGTGATTTAGTATATTTTTTACGTCGTTCAATCTCATTTGCCAGGCGTTCATTCCAATAAAAAGTACCATCAGTTTTAAATTTATGCTTTACCACACCCCAAACATGTGCGGTGCATATGCTTAGCACATGCTTAGCTTGTGCTTCAGTAAATTTTCCGGTATTGAACTGCATTAATAACAACTCCATAAAAGCACCCTTTTCCTCAAATGACATTCCCATAGTGCCGCCAAGCCAATCATTAGCATAAAATAAAAACGCCGGGTCTTTTCCCATTATGGTAACTTGAAAATGATGTTGTTCGTTGATGGTTAAATGTTAATCGTTAATTGATAATTTTTTTCCACTTCTAAATTCTGTATTCGATATTCAGTATTCATAATTCAACTAAAAACCACCCTCCGCACCGCCCCTGAACCAAAACTTATAAAAAACACAGGGGCGGGGAAGAGCAGCTATGGACCTTAACTTGCAGACGTTGTCGTATTGCCGTTTGCCGCGCTTTCATTATCGGCAATTTCGCCGGCAATAATTGCCATAAGGTTTTGTGTGCCTTCATCCGAAAGCTGGAACGTTACCGGGTTGCCATCGTTTTCCTGGCTGCCATCGGTGTCGTCCACCAGCACTTTCTGATAGGTAGTTTGTAGATTTCCGTTGGCATCAGCCGTTATGGTCTGAAGCACAGCGTCTGCCTCTACTACATCGGGCAGTTTCACAAAATTTGCATTTGTACTCATCGTTTATTTGTTTTAATACTGCCAAAACCGGCATTGTCTTGTAGTAGTTAATTGTTAATAGTTAAATGTTAACAGGGAGTTTTTATTACGATTAACTATTAACTTTTATCTAAATAATATTCCTTCACCCGTGTTCCGCCAGCTTGTATCCAGTGGCTTTTTATGGGCACACCGTTTAATTTTAAATCACAGATGCGGCGGGGCAAATGTTTTATCATAAAAATTTCATTGGCTCTGTCGCAGGTTAGTGTGCCGCCTTGTTTAAGCCAGCGCAGCACTTTGTCGCACTGGTTATCAAACCGTTTGCGATTCACCCGTAGATGCTCCTGCGATTCGCTGTTGTTCTCGGCGTTGTGGGTGAAATCAAATTCAGGCTGTCTCAGCATAGTGTTGTGGTATTTTAGCGTTCAAATAATCTTCAAGCATATGTTTATCAATACGGTTGTAAAAACGAACCAGTTCGGTAACATTTAACCGGCGGTTCATGTCGTGAGGCTGCTTGTCCCAATGTTCGCCCTCCACATATTCCACCTCCGGCAACAATGCCAGGTAACTATTTGCCGACGCCCATGTAAAAAAGTCGCTATTGTTTATGGTGCAGTGGCTGTCCCGTCCCAGGCGGTCTTTAAACTGAACGGTTAGTTTTTTATCCATTTTACAAAAGCCGGTTACAATAACCTGTTTGGTAACATCAGCAATTGACTTTCGTTTTATTGCCGCCATGCGCAACAGGTAAGAACGTTCACCATCATCAATCACATCAATATTGCAGGGTTGTTTGCAATTGCTGCAAATGCCGCGCTCTGCATTTTCATTTCCCATTACGGGAACCCCGCAACAACTGCTTAACCGGTGTGGCTGTAGGGACATGGATTAATAATTGATGATCTTGCTCATGGCGCTTGCCAGTGTTTCTTCAAATTCCTGCCGGGTAATTTCTTCGTACTCGTTACCATACAGCACATAATCATATTCACTTGTATTTAAATCGCTGTTTGAAAAATCTGTAGGATTTATCAGCGCTTCATGCTGCACCACCAGCGATTTTTTAGGACCGTCAATCCTAAACACTTTACGACCCACCCTTCCGAAGATTGGGTACTCGAGTACTTTCTTTTTCTTTGCCGGAACTACCAGTTTGGTATCGGTTTCCATAGTAAAATATTATTGATAATTGATCACTGATTACTGTTCACTGTTAAAAGCCGCTCGCTCATCTCCTTCAGCTTATCCGCCTGTCGTTTTCGTTTTTGCACGTAATAGTTATTGATGGCGCCCATGGTGCGGTCGCTGCCTTTGCCGGTTTTCAGCGCCTCGCGTATGATCGGTTCGCTAACCTTGCTTAGCTGGTGAATGGCTTTTATATCGCCGTGCTCTTTTAAAAGCAGCCATTCATCATGCAGTGTTTTTGTTATTTCCATAAAATCAATTTGAAAATTTGTGAATTTGAAAATGATAGCATTGATAATTGATAACTGATAATTGAATGAATATTTGTTTATTGTTTACTTTCGTTATACTTTTGTTACTGCAAAGATAATTACAACTATTTGTTATTTCCAAATAATTGTAACAATTTATTATAAAAAGTTATTAACATGAGCTTTATAAAACAAAACATACGCTTACTTAGAGAGAGCAGGAATCTTACCAGGCAACGCTTTGGCGATATAGTAGGTTTTAACGGCAGTACGGTACAAGCCTGGGAGGATGTAAAAGTGAAAGCTACACCAAAAGCACAAGTAGTTGAAAAAATTTGTAAAGAATTTGGAATTACAATTGACGACCTTTTTAACAAGGATCTTTCAAAAGCCAGGAAATTCTCTTCAGGAAAGAAGTATACACAAGTTAAGGAAGTACAAATGGTGCGCGAACCGGGAATACCCGTTTACAATTTAAAACTCAGCGCCGGTCCGGTTGAGATGTATAACGACGATACAGAAAATCCGGCATTTAGCGTTAAAGTGCCCGGCTATGAAGATTGCGATTTCGGAATGTTCGTTTACGGGCACAGTATGTACCCTACCATAGAAAACGGCTCGCTCATTTTGGGCAAGCGCATCAAAGACAAAGGCATCATCATCTGGGGCGAGATGTATGTAGTGGTTACACAAGACTACCGCATGGTGAAACGGCTGCAAAAATCAGACAAGTCCAATATGATAAACCTGCTCAGCGACAACGACGAAACGCGCAAAAACGGCAATCCCAAATACGAAGCCATGGAAATTGAGCGCGACAAAATTGAAAAACTGTTTTTGGTGAAAGGAATAATTAAGAAGATACAGAGTTAGGGTATCACAAATTGTGATAGCTTTAAAATAAACAAATTATAATGTTCCTGTTTTCGCAAAGTCTTCTGAAAGAGACTTTGCGTTTAATTGTGAATAGCCGCAGAGTCCATAAAAGGAGACTCTGCGGGGACGGAAATTTGCGACACCAATTAAAAGCAGCAGCAGTAAAATATAGTTTTTCATTTTCTACTTTTTCTTTTTCTTCAGTTGATAGGTTTCATAATAGTAATAATCCTTATCCATCTCCATCGGGGTGCCATGTCCATACTTATGAGAAACTTTTAGCACGGGCTGGTTAAATTTATTATAAACATAACTGCTGCTATTATAAGTAATAATACCCGTGCTGTCTTTTTCATAAGATGAATCAACAACCACATTACCATCTTCATCATAAATGAATTTGCTATAACGCGCATCTATCCATTTATTTTTCTTTCCATCAAAATTCATATGGATTATAAGCGACTTACGACCTAAAGAATCATAATAATAGTTTGCAGGACCCACAGTATCCCAAAAACCAGTAGAGACGTTATTTGAGTTATATCTTAACCTGATTAATTTAACTATTCGCCCCTTGCTATTGTAGGTAATTACTCTTCTATACATATCAACCGTATCCCATTTATTATTTGGGAATTCGTAAAACTTAGCATCTCTGTAAAATAAAAAGCCCCTCATAATTTCATTACTATGCATATCGTAAGCGTAGATATCCTTTTCGTTGTTAAACCAGCGTGTAGAATCACTGTTATCCCTAAACTGTTTTAATCTCTCTAAAACATTATTGTGCTTATCATAATTGTATAACGTTCTCCAGTAATCTAAATTTGGAGGAGGACGGTGTAATGTATCCAATTCATTATCGGATGAGATGTTATCATTACTATCAAATGCCTGAACGTTTTTATTTAAAAATTGCCAATGATAGGGTGCAGGACCATCACAAGTTAATTCGATTTTAGCAGTGTATTTTATAGTATGGTTTATATCGCCGCCGTGATCGCCCACATAGGTATAATTTGTTGAGTCATTCTCAATATATGGCACCGAATCATAAAAAATATAGTGATGCCGGCATTGTTTAATGAGACGTGATGCAATTGAATCTTCCTCACTTTGTCCCCTGCAAACTATTGCACCAATAAAAAGCACCAGCAATAAAATATAGCTTTTCATTAATGCGACTATTTTATAAAACGTTTTTTAAAGATAGTTATTTTAATCTCTAAGGTCGCAAATTGCGACCTTAGAGGTCATCACAATTTGTGATGACATGTATAAGTAACCCTATGTGGTCACAATTTGTGACCGCATAATTAATCTCATTTACCATCATCACAAATTGTGATGATGAGCTTTTCCCCATTTTTGAATACGTAAGATTAAATTCATTTAGACTTGTAATGATTTTTTATATTGTTTATCCTTGTGGCTGTTTTATATATTTTTTAACCTAAAAAAATTAATTATGAAAACGAAAATTAGTATTGTGGCAGGTTTACTAGCAGTCCTGGTCTATTTCGGATGTAAAAAATCAGAAACCGTTGCACCAGCCGCCACCACACCGGCTGCAAAGGATAACTATTCAAGCACCGGCAATTTTTTTGCCAAAAACGCCATCCCTGCGCAGTACTTTACGGTTAATGGAACTACCGGCGGCAGCTTTACGGGTAAAGAAGGCACAAAATTCACCTTCCCGGCTAATGTTTTTGTTGACCAAAGTAACACCCCCATAACAGGCACTGTTACTCTAAAGCTTATTGAGCTATATAATAAAAGCGATATGTTTTTTAACGGAACTGTTCCTGTTCAAAATACCGGATATCCTCTTCACTCAGGCGGCGAATTTTATTTAGCCGCTACGTTTAGCGGCGGTATTGCCGGACTTGCTGCCGGTAAAAAATTTATCGCCACCATGCCAAAAAATCAGAACGATACACTTGGAGCAGCGAAACCATTTATTATTTCACCACTTGATTCAATACCTCAAAATGGAAACGCCTGGGCACCTTCAACCCAGGATACATTACTTACTACTGCTACGAGTTATGTTTGGAATGGGTATACTATGGGTGGCACTTTTGGCGACTCAGGGGTGTGGATCAATAGCGACCAGAATTTTTCCGGCGTTACTAACTATGGAACAGTAACGGCTGCTACTACAGACAGTCAGTCGGTATATAATACTTATGTGTTTATTGTATTTAAAATAAAAGCCATGATGCACGTGTATTATAATTATAATAATAACAATTTCCCTGATCCCTATACGCCACTTAGATATTCAGCTACCGTGGTGGCAGTGGGCGTGAAGAACGGTACGTTGTATTCATCCTTTACACCAATAACCACATCCAATGGGTTGAATGTTAATTTTACGTTGCAGCCTACCACCACAGCCGCATTTGAAACTACGTTGAACACATTGAATTAGCAGCACAGAGATAAATACCTGATCACGGATTTGCTGGATGAGTAAGATAAAGCTGTTTTTTGGTGAAGGATTATTAAGAAGATACAGAGTTAGGTAATTTGGGCGTGTGCGCGAAATGCGCACCGCGCTTTCCGCTGCAACTCCTCGCCAGGTTGAATAACACACATCAATCACACTCAAACCCGCACCCCAACCTGTCTGCGGGGTTTCCGCTACAATCGCTCACGCACCCAACCTCATGGTTATTACCAAAACCAATATTCGCAGTTATTCTCCTCCTTTTTCAAGGAGGAGGCAAAGCCAATAGCTGAGGTGAGGTGGTTTAATTAAAATAGGTCAATGTCTTACCAGCTTTGTTTCGGCACCACCTTACCACTAAACGGTATAAACCCTCGTCCCCCACTCTTAAAATGTCCAAACTCCAAAGCAAAAATGCTTGTAACCGCATAGTCAAGGCAATCGCTCAAATGTCCCCACTGCTGGTAGCTCACACCCGTGTCAGCATCTTTAATTGTGGTTTTCAGTTTCGTGTCATCCGCATCTTGTTTCACATTTTGCAAATCCAGTATCGTGTTTTTGCAGTTGTCGCCAATTATAATTTCAATGCCGTCAAAGTTGTTGAAAAATATGCCGTTTATAAATTGTCCGCGCATATACACTTCAGGGTTGCCCGGCGGCACCTTCAGTTGAGGATGATATTCACGCAGCCCGTTTTGCAGCAGCGTATATAAGTTATAACCATTGGTTTTCACATCCTGTTTTTTGCTGGTGGCATCGCCCGTTAGCAGCAACCCGCCTTGGTGGTTCGGGTAGCGTTGCTTAAACTCCATCACCAAATCGCGCACCGTGTTCAGCGGAGGTTTCATACACAGCTCATCAATCTGCATAGCCCGTTTGCCCTGCACCTGCCACACACTGGCGCCAAAATAAGGGTGCACATTCTCATCCACGCTTAACCAGATTGGTAACCGCGCATCATACGTTAGCCGTCTCACATGTTTTTCCATATTAAACTCACGATAAAACTCCACACCCGTTTTCAGCAGCAAATCCCATTCACCCTCAACAAATATTTGATACTCATAACGAGGCAAATTTTTCAGTTGCGCTTTGTAGTCCTCATCCGCATAAGGGTTGTCAGTAATTTTTGCCGGTATAAATGCCCACCGCGGGTTCAGCCGGTTCTCTTTCCACGGCACATAAAATTTTTCCTTCACCCAGTTTTGCGTGGGGTTGCAAGTGCATATAATAAGCGGCTTGGGCTGGTCGGCAATAAAGTGCAAGCCGCTGCGCTCAATAGCTTTGTTAAAGGCTTTTTCCGTCAGCTCATTGGCTTCTTCCAGCAAAAAGCCGTTCACCTCAAGCCCCCGCCAGCGGTTCAAATCTTTATCATAGTCATAGCCCTCGGCAAAAAATATAATTTGTGAGCCATTGTATAAAGTAACCACATTGGTCTCACGGTTAAATGAAATAATATAGTGTGGCGGACAAATTTTTAAAAAGCTGGGTATAGTGGTTTTCTTCAGCGTTGGCATATCCGTGCGCACCACAGCCCATTTGCTGCCATTGTACATACGGCAAAGCACTATCAGTGCGCCCAGGGCGGCAAAGGTTTTGCCGCCCCGTACAGCGCCGCCATACAGTATAACATCCTTCCAGCCGTTAGCCGCCATTTTAAGAAGCTGCATCTGCTGCTCAAAAGGATGGTAAAATATGTAACGTTCATGCTCCAAACAACTAAGTTACGGCGGGGCGAGGGTGGTTGGTGGAAATTGGGACAAGGAGTTAGAGTTTTAGCAAATTGCCTAAATAGCACAAAAGTCCCCTTTAGGGGATTTAGGGGTGACAAGCTGCCTCTGCTGAGCAAAAGGATGGAAAGCTATGTAAGCATCAAACTCCAACTAACTAAGTTACGACGGGGTGAGGGTGGTTTGGGGGAATTGGGACAGGGAATTGGGGGGGTGTTATTTAACCAATGGGAGAAATCCTTGCCCGACAAAAATTATGGTACTAATTGCACTCAAAATTTCTTTCGCAACCTCAGGATTTAGCGCTAAAGAAGTTAAATTTCCCAAAATTGCACCAACAAAAGCATTACGCCAATCAATTTTACCTAATGTTTTTGTTTTTGCTTTTACTACTTCTAATGTAGCGGTTATTTTCTTTAATTCTTCAGGTAGTAAATCAAATTTCGTTAAATGTTCTTCTAAGTCTTTAAAGCGTTTACTAATCTCTGTTATTTCAGGTGCTGTAAATCTTAAATTACTCGATTCATTTTCCTCATCACTACTAAATAAATCTTGTGAGATTTCCAATAATTTATTTAATTCATTTTCCGCTTCTAATTCTTTAGAGCAATTGTTAAACCAGTTTTGCACCTTTTTTACTGCAACTGTTAGATTCTCTGCATAAGATACTGCCACCAATTCATGCTCTGCGGGTGAATAGGTACAGTTAAAGGTGTGCTCAAAAATATATTCCTCATTAATATAAAAATAATATGGAGTGTCCTTAACTTCAATTTTTATACTATGAAAGTTCTGATCATCTACTTTTATATCAAAAATTATTTTACTTTTAGGAAAACCATTTTCTCTTGCACTATCTATTATTGCTAACTTTTGACTTGCCAATAGCATAATAAAATTTTTTATCAAAGATTTACTACAAATGTAAAACCATTATTATAGAAGACCAAGTAAATAATTTTCTGTCCCAATCTTTCACAAACAGTAATTTTTCGCTCCAATTTTGCCATTGATTGTTCTTTGACTTTCTACCTGTTTTCAGGTATATAAGAGAATACCTGTTTCTGGGTATTGAAAAATTGAGTATTTAACTTATCTTGCAACAAGATTTTGAGAGCATTTATATCATTACTTGTTAAATACCAATTAGTTAGGTAGTGAGTCAATTAAAGAATAAATCAGAAATTAACTATAAAGCGGCACTTTCTTTATCAAGCGAGGGTTATTATCCTAGCTGTATACATTGTTACTATTATAGTTGTATCCAGTTAATGAAACATATATTTATGAAGGAATCTGGGTTATCAGATATTCAAATTGAAAGCAAAACCAGAAATACTCCTGGGGGTTCCCATGCGTACCTAATTAATGAATTATTTACTATTCTAAATAAAAAGAATAATTCCCCGAAGGATTTCAACACTAATATTATCGCTTTAAAGAAAATACGAGTTGATGCTGATTATATGGATAAAATGATAGACAGTTCAATCGAAGGTAAAGCGAAGATTTTGACCGATAAAATTTTGGGTCAGTTAAAAACAATTTAAATGAAGTCAGAAGACTATATAAAAAAAGTCATAGATAATTTAGTTATTAAATATCCCTTTAGTAAATGTAGATATGAAAATCATTGGGTATCTGAAAGCCATTTTATTGAAATAACTCCGATGGAATTAATTAATAATTATGAATTTCAGGATTTTCAAATCAAAACCATCTCTGATTTTATAGACAAATTCCCATTTGAAAACCTAACCTTCATTTCAGATGATGATGTTACTCAAATTGAAATGGTAACTTATGAAAAAACGGGGAAAGCATATAAAGGTTGTGAACCTACAGTTTATGAATCATTATATCATTCTGGGCTGACAAGTGAGATTACATCTGGTATTTCATATATTAATGTACGTTCAGGGAGTTTGACATTACAAACTTCGATTACATTAAACCCAAATAAAAATCTGGATTTATTAATTAATTTTTACCAAAAGACTCCATTTGCTCAAAAACAAAATCCTGTTGACTTTTGGGTCTCAATGGATTTACAAAGTTTTATTGCAAGTGATTCGGAAGAAGAAAATAAACCAAATAATCAACTACCACTAGCAGCGTGACCGAAGAAAATAAAACTGCCGATTCAGGCTTTAGAGTTATAAATGTTCTTTTAATGGAAGATTCTTTTAAAAGAGAAATTCTAATGGAATTTGACCAAACAAAAATTACACCTTTTTTCGATGTAGCAGTTGACGTTCAAATAACAGAAGCAAATATCATTATTGTTTGGGAAACCCTAACCTATAAACAAATAGTTGAGGAAAAAACTCAACTTGAGGTTACAATAAAGATGGCGGGGCGTTTTGAAAAATATGGAGATTCCCCAATCGACTTAAAACAATTTGGTAATATTAATGGTGCTGCTATGGTATTCCCATTTCTTCGTGAACATTTGGCTTCTTTAACTGCAAAAGCCGGTATTGGCGTTATAATGGCACAACCAACCAACTTTGTAGCGAATTACGAAAAAAATAAACCTAAAGAATAAGTAAGATATTCCTCACTCGGCTTAGGTTGCACCTAAGCTCCAACTAATTTCCCCATTTCCCAAATTTCCATATATTGCGGGAACTGAAGGAACAATTATTATCCAATGATTGTTAATTGATTTGTTTTATTTCTTATAATATTTTATATTTGCTATATGATAGCCGAAAAGAGAATTAATAATAAAATTAAAAATATAGTTGCTAAAGCTGCTAAGTCCCCCAACAGAGATTATTTACATGTTATTTATAATTATCCAAACAGATGGGCAGTGGTGAAAGAACTCGCTCCTGGGGCGCGTGTTGAGCGCCCGGAATAGCGCCGGGCGAATCGCGGAAACCGCCGCGTCCGGTCGCGTTGACGCTCCTGTGAATGGTTGCTAGATTGCTGATTCTTCCTTACAAGTGATGAAAACGCTGAAAACACGCGCGTATCCTTGGAGCCTCTCGCTGACGCTGCTGGCGCCTTTTGCGGTCATTGTCGCTGGCGTCGGCTGCTCGCCTGTCAGCACCGAAGTGAAAGTCCGTCCTGAAGAAATTCGCCCTGCAAAGGAAGCCGCGAGGGCCGAACTGATCTCCGTACAATCAGCTTTCGCAGCATCCAGCATCAACGCATCCGTGGAACAGCAATATGGC
>CAVYQA010000021.1:0-147612 GCA_963770495.1 Chitinophagales bacterium
CCGTTCAAATCCAAATTTATTTTGTAAAATTTTTATATCTTTATGAGAGGCGCAAGTTGATGATCCCGTACTTGTTCGACTATGTCGACTTGGGACTCGATTTGCGCCTTTCTTTTTTTAATTTGTTTTTTAGTTATGGGAGCATCAGTGTCCAATACCTGATATCTTCTTTTCTTTTTTGAACCATCATTTTTTAACACTGCTATGACAGCAGGTTTTATCGCTTGATTCTTTCTGTCAATGTTAGCTTGATACGGTTGTCGGGAGGAAAGCACCCCCCAAATAATACGAAGCAGTTTGTGCATTATAGCTCCAATAGCTTGTTTATGGTTTTTACCATTATGACGATGACGCTCATAGATGGTTTTAAGATGTTCATCAAACAAGACAGAGGTTTGTGCACACATATATAGCACGGCTCTCATGGAGGCTCGCCCTTTTTTACTCATCCGGAAAGCGCCTTGTTTATCACCACTCTGTTTAAAAATCGGATGAACTCCAAAATAAGAAGCCAGTTGTTGAGTAGATGCAAAGCGGCTAATATCCTCCAGTTCAATCATAATAGAGGCAGCACTATAAGCGGCTATACCAGGAATACTTTGTAGCAGAGTTACCTCATCACCCGTGCAACTTTGAGTTAAATACGCTTTGTGTAGTTCAATAAGCTCTTGTTGTTGCTGTATCTGTTTAGCCACGCTTTTAACTAAAAACTCTTGTTGCTTATTAGTTCTGGAAGCGACACTTGTTTTTGCTTTTTCGATAAGTGCTGTTGCTTTATCAACTGTAATATGATTAATGCAGGTAAGCTGACTGACAGACCGTTTTGCAATAGCCGATACACCGGGATATTTGACTAACAACTCTAATATCCACTGAGGTATACTTTGTTTGCAATAGGGCATCACTTCAGGGAAAGCGCTATACAACACCATTTTTAGCTCGTTAACCAATTGGGTTTTTTGTTTCTTCAGTAACATGATGTGTTTGTGGATACTACGAAAAGAGGCATAATACTCATCCTGTTTTTCATACTGTACTTTATCAGGATGTGCAATAAGATACTGTGCGATATAGCGTGAACTCAATGCATCAGTAATATTACGCGCTAACGTAGCAGCAGCATTATTCTTCACGCCGCTAGGATTTAATCGGGCTACTTTTACAGGCATCAACTTACTGAACTCTATTAAAGCACTATACCAGTTATTTTCAAAGCCACCGGTGCTCTCTACAGCGCAATACACCATAGTTAAGTGATGGTAATTGATGCACCGGTATAACTCACGCTTTAAGGCATTATGTCCTGTGCGTGTATCATCTAATTGAAAGACTTTTTCTAATTCGTTTTGATGAGCGTCAAGCAAAGTAAAGTCTGCATAACCTTTGCTCACATCAATGCCCAGATAAGCGTCCATAATGTACTTGGTTTTAAAAAGTTAATAAAAATGAAGTCAAGCTTCGTTCAGCCTTATGGATTTATTCGGTATCGTTGTACCAGGTTATACCTCTAACTCTACTTGACTGTGGGGAGTTTCTACGGGACAGTGTCTAAGCACTAAGGGGTGATCCTCCTCACACAACCAAGTTAGCTTTTTACTTCAACTTTCAAACATATAAGGGGTGATATAGGTTGGGGTGTGAAATTGTTATTTGTCACTTTTTGTGGTACTCACTTTACATTATTTTCAAAGGAGTTCGTGAATCCGCGAAAAGCGGATGGCTACAAAAAGTAACCAAAAAAATATAGTCCGCTGAATTACTCGCCACTTAATTATTTTTAGTTGTGCTCGTACCCCTCACTCGGTGTAGGCTGAGCCTACACCGGACTTGTAGCTGGTATTTACCGGCAATTTTTTTAATTCAAAATGATTTATAATGGAAAGAATTAGGTTTATGAATGAATATTCACAACAATAAACGACGTAGGCACAGCCTACGCCGAGTGGGGGTTGCCGGGAGGTTTTTATTTTTTACCTCCTCAGCTCCGCTTATAGCTTTGCCTCCTCCTAAAAACAGGAGGAGAGCTACGGCTGCCCGTGCGTAGTGTTTGATTATTGTTAGTGTTCTTTTACCTTTAGCAACTACCTGTTTTCAGGTATATTGTAAAATACCTGTTTCTGGGTATATATAATATCTGATATTTATTTCATCTTTGTTAGGATTAAAATAGCAATAAGACTTAACAAGAAAAAAAATTGATATATGCCTCAAAAAATTGAAAGCGACAAAGTTATAGTAAAAGATATTTTTCAGAAGTGGTATAGAGTACCTGAATATCAAAGACCTTACGTATGGGAAAGTGATCAGGTTATAGAATTATTGGATGATATTTATAAAGCAAGAAATGCGAATAAAGAATCTGAATACTTTCTGGGTTCAATGGTTCTTAAAAAGAATAGAAAAAGCGACGGGAAGTCAACATACGATGAATTTGACTTACTTGATGGACAACAAAGACTTACCACTCTTTTTTTAATAACTGCTGTTATACGTGATATGACTCCTAAAAATAACGAAACACGTCTAAACACTTGCAGAGAAAGTATATTTCAAATAGCAAATCCAGATGATAATGTTCCTGAACGAATGAGAATTATATTTGATATACGTGATAATGTAAAGGATTTTGTCAATCAATATATAAAAAACGATGGGGGAACATTACTAGAGGATGAATTTAAAGATAAATTCAATAACGAAAATGAAGATATTTCAATTAGAAATATGTCTAATGCTATTCTTGTAATCCGTGATTATTTTTTAAATGGTAAAGACATTAATGAATTTTTTCCTTATCTCAGATCAAATGTTCTTATGATTTATGTTTCAGCTGAAGAATTGGATGACGCCTTCCATCTTTTTACTGTCATGAATAATAGAGGCATGAAACTTAGAAATAGCGACATTTTAAAAGCGGAAAATCTTAAGGAGGTTAAAAACGATACTAAAAGAATTGATTTCGCTAAGAAATGGGAATCTATAGAAGATTATTTTGGTGAAGATTTTGATAACTTCTTATCGCATTTACGCACACTTCTAGTGAAACAGAAAGCCAGTACTAGCCTGTTGAAAGAATTTGAAGACAATATTTACGCCCCGAAAGAATTTGATAGAATTAAAAAAATATATAAGCCTAAACCACCTTTATTACAAAAAGGAGAAAAAACTTTTGAGTTTATAGATAGATATTATAAACATTACCTTGATTTATTCGATATTGATCATAGCTCAATTATAAATTCTATTGAGTTTGCCAATTGTATTGCAGTAATGACAAATGGCTTTGAAGCTGATTATTGGATTGCACCTCTTTTAAGATTTTATGAAAAATTTAAAAAAAATCGATTAGTTGACTTTGTTAAAAAGCTTGATAACAAGTTTTCGTCCGATTGGATAGCAGGTTTGTCTCCAACAACTAGGATTGAAAATATTAATTCTATTATTGATTATATTGATAAAAGCCATACTCCAGGTGAAGTGATTGATGCTGATATATTCAAAATAAATGAAAGGGATTTAAAGCGTATATTATTTGGTGAAATATATGGCAAACATTATGCAAAATACTTACTTTTAAAGCTTGATCTTTTGTATCAAGGGAACACAACAAATTATATACCACCCCCAACAATAACTATAGAACATATTTTACCCCAAAACCCTAATTCAAAAAGCACTTGGGTAAAAAATTTCACATCGTCTGAACGTACCACTTGGACGAACCGCCTTGGAAATCTAGTTTTAATTTCAAGACGCAAAAACTCTTCTCAAGGTAACTTAGATTATGTAGATAAAAAGACCAAATATTTTAAGAATAATGTTGAATTATTTAGTAACTCAATTAGAATTTACAATCAATATAGTACTTGGGAAATGAAAGATTTGATGGCTAATCATAAGAATGTTGTAAAAAAAATAGTTGATAGTTATGCTATAAGTATTTCAAAAAAAGAATGGGATGATTACTTAAAATAACTAATTATACGCTTTTTTATTAGTATTTATTGTTTGAATAACCTGCTATTAAAAACCCCATATTTACTAAACCACTGAATGCTTCAACTGACGTTAGGATACGTAACCATCCCAAAGGACTCAAATCACCATAACCGAGTGTTGTGAAAGTTGTTGTACTAAAATATATGCTATCTAATAAAGAAAAACCATTTATGTCCCTTGAATTGATTGCAATTTGTTTGCTATCAATCCAATAAAAAAAACTAAAAATAAGAATAATGGAAATTGAATAATAGATTATTCTATGTGGTTTCCTCCCATATTCCCAATAATAATAACTTAATGATTTTGAGCCGTGGTTGGTGTTCGTGGAAGAAATAAGCGTAAGCCCACCAACCACAGCAGCGAGGGTACTATCTTTCCAATCTTTGTTGGTGAAAAAACACCAACAAAGGCGCAACCGAATCAAACTTGTGTTCGTTCAAGTTAAAGTCTTAATAACATATGAAATTGAATAAATAATGAGACAAATTACAGATATTACGAGGCGTAGTGAACCTTGCCCTCGTTACGAAAAAATTAGTTATGTTAGTGGTAATTGGGGTAGAACTGACGAAGAATCGGCAATACATGATATAAAATATAATAAGGAACAATATTATGTCAGAGTTGGTAATAGTAACGTTAATGTTATCATTGCTTCTTTTATGGGACGAAGATACTTAAGGACTGAAGCTGACAGTAATACTGTTGACATTTTACTTGACTTACCAGAGTATTAATAATTATTTGAGCCGGAGGTTGGTGTTAGTGAAAGAAATAAATAAACGTAGCCCAATTAACCACAGGAGCGAGGGTTTTGGCTGCCCAATCTTTGTTGGTTAAAAAACACCAACAAAGGCAAAAATTTAATTTCTCAAAATAAATAAATGTGTCATCTAAATATTTAGGGCAATACTTTTATTTCACTTCTAAAAATATAAATACTCCATCTAATTCTTCGTCGGGCAGTTTTATATTGTCATTGCTTTCATTTTCAATTATTGATAATACATAGCTTGGTGGTTTATTAGTTACAAAACTATCGGGAACTTTGTCTTGACCTGTAAAATCAAAATTATTGAGCGAGTAGGAATAAATATTATCAATAAAATCACCACTCCCATAATGCTTACAGCAAACTAAACAATGCCAAGGTTTAATATTTGCTTTTAAGTCATTCAAGTGCTTTAAATTTCTAGCGCGTAATTGCCTTATACTAAAAGCGCTTATTAAAGAACAACCATACAATTCCTTTAAAAATGGAGTTGTGCCGCAAGGCCAATTATTTACATTAATTAATGTGGTATTGTCTGTTTGTATAAATAAGCAGTAAAGAGGTATTAACGGTACATTTGCATTCAATGCGTTTGTTATAAGTTTTTCACACTGGTAATCATTGTTTTTTTGATAATGTAAATGCTCAAATTGGTCTGTTTGTATGTTTATTATTTTTGCCTGAACTCTGAATCCAATATAATTCCCATTTAAGCCCTTAAACCACCACTCCCAATCTGCCCCAATTCTTCCTTCCTGATTTTTAGTAAAAATTTTTGTTTTTATCTGTCCCCTATGTTGTACTTTTAATTCCAACATATTTAAGTCAGTAAATGTTTCTTCTTTCAGTTGAAAATTTACATTACGTCCCTTTAGTATTAAACGCCATGTGTTAATAGAAAGGTCTTTAAATGTGTCACAAAGAGGCATATTTCAATCTTTTTACAAAGATGACTTTAAATAATGTAATTATCTATACCCAGAAACAGGTATTTTATAATATGCCTGAAAACAGGTAGACGATGGAGATGGCACTGCGCCAGCGTGAGCGATTGAAGCGGAAAGCCCACAGCCCCGCTTTTTCGCGGGGCGAGGACTTGTAGCGGAAAGCGCGGTGCGCTTTTCGCGCACACGCCATAAACATTTATCAACTATTCTTCTTACTTCTCACATCCATATAAACGGCGAGGACGAGGACGACGCCTTTAATAATGTCCTGGTAAAAATCCTGGATGTTCATAATGCTCATGCCGTTGTCGAGGCTGCTCATAATAAGGGCGCCCACAATGGCGCCGGCTACGGAGCCTTTGCCACCCATAAGGCTTGTGCCGCCAATGACACAGGCGGCAATGGCATCAAGCTCCAGGTTGCGCCCGGCATCGGCGGCGGCGCTGCCCACGCGCGCGGTGTAAACAATGCCGGCAACGGCGCTAAGCAATCCCATGATGACAAAGACGAGCATGGTGTTGCGCCTGATGTTTATGCCCGACAGGTAAGCTGCCTGTGCGTTGCCGCCAATGGCAAAAATGCGTCGCCCGAAAACGGTTTTGGTGGCAAGGAAATTGAACAGCACGGCAACCACCAGTACTATGATGACGGGAACGGGTATGCTTTTATTACTGAGTTGCGGGTTGGCAGCAAACTTGGTGGTGTTGCTGTTGAACACCAAAATGAATGTGATGATGACGATGCTGTATAGCAGGGCGGGTGCAAACACCTCTGCCGTGGTTTTTTTGTTGGGGCTTTGCGCCTGTGCGGTGTGCTTGCGCCATGCCTGTATGATGATGAGCAGTATGGCAACGGCAGCCACCAGCCAGCCCTGTGGCTTGGTTAAAAAGCCTTCGCCAAAAAACTGGTATTGGCTGCTGACGGTGATGGTTTCGCCATTGGTGGCGCCTTTTATTAGTCCGCGGAAGATCATTAATCCGCCCAGTGTAACAATGAAGGAGGGGAGGCGCAGGTAGGCAACGATGTATCCCTGCAGCAATCCCGCCAGCCCGCCAATGACGAGTGCGGTGAGCAAAGCAAGCGGCAAGCTAAAGCCGAGTGAGAATGCTGCAATGGCTGAGATGCCTCCTGTTAGCCCGGTGAGTGAGCCAACGGATAAATCAATATTGCCGGTGACGATAACGAGCACCATGCCCACTGCCAGCAACCCTACAATGGAGCTCTGCCGTGTGAGGTTGGTGATGTTTTTTGCGGAGAGGAAAATGCCATCTGTAGTGAAATTGAAAAACAAACATATTGCTATGAGTGCAAACAGCAGTGCTAATGCGCGGAGGTTGGTGGAGTATTTTTTTAGGATGGGTTGCATTAGCTATATAAATTTAATAGAAAATGTAACCACCCCACCTGCGCAAATGGCTCTGCCCCCTCCTTCAAAAGGAGGGGAATAAAAGGAAGGGTGCTTTTGATATGGTTGGTAGTTCATTATATAAGTATTCTTCGTTTTGTCCTGTTGCGGCGAGCATAATATTTTGTTGGGTGGCGCTGCTGCCTGAAAATTCGCCGGTGAGTTTGCCTTCGTGCAACACTAAAATGCGGTCGCTCATGCCCAGCACTTCGGGCAAATCGGAGGAGACCATTACCACTGCCATTCCGTTTGCTACCAATTTGTTCATGATGGTGTATATCTCTGCTTTAGCGCCCACATCAATGCCGCGGGTGGGCTCGTCTAAAAATAATACATCGGGGTTGGTTAAAAGCCATTTGCCTAAAACTACTTTTTGCTGGTTGCCGCCGGAGAGGGTGTTGACCTGTGCATTGGCGGTTTGGCATTTTATGGCGAGGTCTTTTATAATATCGGCGCTACGCGTAGTTTCTTTCGTAAAGTTTAAAATTCCTTTATTGGCGATGGATTTAAGACTGGCTAAATTAAGATTAATTGCTATGGATGAATTAACAACTAAACCAAAACGTTTGCGGTCTTCGGTAACAAGTGCAATGCCGCTTTCAATTGCCTCGTGCGGAGATTTGAAATTGGTTTCTTTGTCTTTGAAAATTAAGGTGCCTGTTTTTTTGCCGTTCCATGCACCGAAGATTCCGGTGAGAAGTTCTGTTCGCCCTGAACCCATTAAACCTGCTATGCCTAATATTTCGCCTTTGAAAATATTGAAACTAACGGAGTCAATTTTTTTGCGGGTGGTTAATTCTGCATCGTATAGGGTGAAATCTTTTATTGATAATATAACATCGCCTTTGGTATGGACAGATTTAGGATAGAAATCGGTTATCTCACGACCTACCATTAATGATACCAGTTCTTTTTCTGTGAAGTCGGAAGATTTTTTGGTGGTGATGAGTTGACCATCGCGCATAACTGAGATTCTGTCGGGGAGGGAAAGTATTTCGCGTAATTTATGACTTATGTATATTATGGTAACGCCTTTGGTTTTTAGTTCGCGGATGATGGTCATTAGCTTTGCAACTTCCTGTTCGGAGAGGGCGGTGGTGGGTTCATCAAAAATTAAAACCTCTGCTTTTTTGTTGATGGCTTTGGCTATTTCCACTAATTGTTGTTCGCCGATGCTTAATTGGATGACGAGGGTTTCAGGGGAAATGGTTAATCCTAATTGTGAGAGAAGATTGGAGGTGACTGAATTCATTTCCGTGAAGTTAATTACGCCAGCGGTGTTGGGCTCTCTGCCGAGGAAAATATTTTCAGCCACTGACATATGTTCTACTAATGCCAACTCCTGGTGGATGACGGCTATGCCGGTTTTTTCGGCGTCTTTAACTCGGGTAAAGTTTCTTTTTTCTCCGTTAAGGGTTATAGTGCCATCGAAAGTTTCAGAGGGGTATATGCCGCCCAAAATTTTAATTAGTGTTGATTTACCGGCGCCATTCTCTCCGCAGATGCCGTACACTTCGCCTTTTTCGAAGGAAATGGAAACATCCTTTAAAGCGGGAACGCCGTTAAAACTTTTAGACAAATGTTCAACTTCGAGGTAAGACACGGGTTGGATTTATGACAAATATAAAAATTATTGCTGCGGCCATTGGTCTTTGGGCACATCTTTATAAACGTCTTCCATTTTATGATAGCCGTCTTTTATTACTGTTGATGCGAGATTGGATTTATCAACTGAAACGGGTGTGAGCAAAATGCTTGGCACATCTATTTTGCCGTTGTTAACTTTTTTATCGGCATTGGCGACTGGTTTGTTTTGAATCATATCTATGGCAGCGTTGGCAGCAGCTTCGGCAAGTTGCTTGATGGGTTTATACACCGTCATGCTCTGGGTTCCGGCAACTATGCGCTGGCAAGCCGCCAGATCGGCATCTTGCCCGGAGACGAAAACTTTTCCGGCAAGCTTTTGTTCTTCCAATGCCTGGATAGCGCCACCCGCTGTTCCATCGTTGGAAGCAACAACGGCTACAATGTCATTATTATTTTTAGTTAAGGCATTCTCTGTGTGTTTTAAAGCTTCGATAGGCTGCCAGTCAATGGTCCATTGGTCGGATACAATTTTAATTTTTCCGGCATCAACTGAAGGTTGTAAAATTTTAAGCTGTCCATCCCTGATAAGCTTCGCGTTAAAATCTGTAGGAGAACCGCCGAGTAATATGTAATTACCTGCCGGAGCTTTATCCAAAATATATTTTGCCTGTAGCTCGCCTACTTTTTCATTGTCGAAAGAAACATACAGATCAAGGTCACAGTCATTAATAATTCTGTCGTAAGCAATTACTTTAACGCCACTTTTATGAGCGTCATTTACGATAGTTGCATCTATTTTTCCATTGTGAGGAACTACTACCAATAAATCCACTCCCTGTGTAATAAGATTTTCAGCCTGTGAAACCTGGGTGGCATCATCGCCATTGCAGCTTTGCACAATTACCTTAGTGCCCATTTTTTCGGCAGCAGCAACAAAAAAATCGCGGTCATGTTGCCATCTTTCCTCTTTTAGTGTTTCCACTAAAAAACCAATAACGGGTTGGTTGCTTTTTTTAGAATTATTACATCCGCCAAAAAAAGAAATTATAACAATACCAATTAAAATAAAACTTTTTGCTTTGTGAGTTTTCGTAAACATCTTCTACCAGTTATTTGCGATAAAAATAGTAAAATAGATGGAATGATTTCCCTATTGCACTCACCTACATAATCAATAGATAATTATTACTTAGTCGGTATATTATTATTTTTACCGTATAACTCTAGTTTATTTGGCTGATAAAAAGAAAAGTAAAGAGATAAGAAAAAGCAAGTCTGTGCCGCAGGTTGCTGCAATAAAACGCAGCAACACATTATTACCATGGGTTTGTGTTGCAATAATTGCCCTTATTACTTACTTCGTATTCTCGCCTTCTTTACAAAATGATTTTACCAATTGGGATGATGAGTTTTATGTAACAGCCAGCCCGATGGTGATAAGTGATCATATACAGTTAGATAAAATTTTAGTTACCCCTGTAGCATCTAATTATCATCCGCTTACTATTCTTTCACTGGCATTAAATTATCAAAGTAGTAAACTTGACCCATTCAACTATCATCTTGAAAATGTGATTTTTCATGTACTCAATACTATTCTTGTTTTCTTTTTCATTTTTTTACTGACGCGGCGTAATTTATTAATGGCGGCAATTGTGTCCCTGTTCTTTGGTATTCATCCAATGCATGTAGAATCGGTGTCGTGGATAAGTGAGCGCAAAGATGTGCTGTATGTGTTTTTTTTCCTGGCGGGTATTATTACTTACCTGCGTTATAGCGAATCAAAGAAAATAAGCTGGTATATTTTTACACTCCTCTTGTTTGTTTTCTCTTGTTTATCAAAAGCAATGGCAGTGGTGTTCCCTGTTATTCTTTTACTGATAGATTATTTAAAGAACGCAAAATGGACTAAGCAATTAGTTCTTGAAAAAATTCCTTTCCTTTTGCTATCACTTTTAATTGGCATTATTGCCATAAAAGCACAGGTGGGTACGGCTATTGACTCTATGACGACATTTTCATTTTTTCAGCGATTGTTATTTGTTTCTTACGGCGCTGTAATGTATATTGTAATGCTTTTCCTGCCGGTTAAATTATCGGCATTTTATCCCAATCCTTTTGCAAATGCTGGTGGCAACATTTCGCCGATGTTTTATATCTCGCCATTTATATTGCTTTTAATTATAGGAGCTGTGATCTATTTTTTTAGAAAGAAACAAAAGAAAATTGTATTTGGGTTGCTGTTTTATTTTGTATCTGTAGCATTGGTATTGCAGTTCATCAAGGTTGGTATGGCAATAATGGCTGACAGGTACAGTTATCTTTCCTATATCGGATTATTATTTGTAGTGGCATATGTAGTTAATAAAGCATGGCAAAATAAAAATAACTTGTGGCCATTATTTAAATATCCGTTTACAATATTTGTAATTATTGGTGCTGTTATATTTAGTTACAAGGCATACTCACGCACACAAGTGTGGAAAAACAGTGAGACGCTATGGACAGATGTCATTGATAATTATCCCAATGCTTTCATAGCGTACAAGTCACTGGGAGATTATTATTACGATAATCATGAAATAGAAAAAGCCTTAAATGATTATAATAAAGCCATTGAACTTGATTCCAACTATGTAGGGGGCTACAGCAATCGTGCACAACTTTATTTTAATACCGGTAAAACTGATTTGGCATTAGCTGATTGTAATAAAGCTATTGCACTTAATTCTAATTCCGCAGGTTGCTATTATAATCGGGGATTTATTTATTCTACTATTATCGATAAAAAAGATGCGGCCATTGCAGATTATACCAAAGCGATTACCTTAGACTCTAACTATGAAATGGCATGGTTGAATAGAGGTTTACTTTATTCCGGTAATGGTAAATACGATTTGGCAATAGCTGACTTTACAAAAGCCATTAGAATTGATCCGGATTATGCCGAGGCATATGTTGACAGGGGAATTGCTCATTTTAATAATGGTGAAAAAGATTTAGCAATAATGGATTTTTCAAAAGCTATAAATATTAATCCATCAGTTCCGGGTTATTGGTTCAACCGTTCAATTGCAGAAAAACAAATGGGGAAATATGAAAATGCAAAAGCCGATGCTTTAAAGGCGCAACAATTACAGGGAAAATAAATTTCGGCTTTGCTATCTTTTTCTATATTTGACACTATTATAAACCAACAAACATGATCAAAAACTCCATTAATTTCAAAATAGTAATTAGTTGCTTTTTAGTAATATTAGTAATTTCTTCCTGCAAACAATCAGGAGTTCCTGATTATAAAAATCCAAAGTTGTCTATACAGCAACGGGTAAAAGATTTATTGTCTGCGTATGACGCTGGAGGAAAAAATAAAACAGCTCTGCTGCACTCAAATATTTCCCAATAAAAAAACACCTTTGTTTGATTCACTCGGCAATTTGAATAGTAAAGTTGCTGATAGTATTTTAAAAAACGGACTCGGTCATATACGACTTGACCCTACCTTAAATTTTGACCCAAAAACTTCAGCCATTGCCGCCAATAATCTTCAAAAGTATTTAAAAGAAAAAACGCGTTTGGGAATACCGCTCATTTTGCATGAAGAAGGGCTGCATGGTCATGGAGTGATAAATGGTACAAGCTTTTCAATACCAACGGGTGTGGCTTCAACCTGGGATACTGCTTTGGTGCGACAACTATATAGTATGACGGCTGAAGAAATACGGTATGCAGGATCTCACTTTGTTTTAGACCCGCTGGTTGATTTAGGAAGAGAACCGCGCTGGGGTAGAACAGAAGAAATGTTTGGCGAGGATCCTTTTTTAGTATCACAAATCGGATTGAGTGCTGTTGAAGGATTCCAGGGTAGTAACACCGGTATTATAGATTCAAAACATGTTATTGCCACGCTCAAACATTTTTGTCACGGTCAGCCAGAGGGCGGTAAAAACACAGCGCCATCCAACATTTCGGAAAGGGAATTAAGAACAACTTTTTTCTACCCTTTCTGGGTTTGTGTTACTAAAGGAAAAGCTGAATCGGTAATGGCATCATACAATGAGATTGACGGGGTGCCTTCTCATGAAAATAAATGGCTGCTGCAAGATGTGCTGCGCGGCGAGTGGGGTTTTAAAGGCTCAATTGTTTCTGATTATTACGGCATTAGCCGCCTGGCTAATGTGCAGTTTGTGGCAAAGGATTTTGCAGATGCCGCAAGAGAGGCAATCAATGCCGGGGTGGATATTGAATTGGTGGAAAGTGAATGTTATCCGCATCTTAAGGAATTAGTGGATAGTAACATAGTGAGCATTGCTTTAGTGGATACGGCAGTGGCGCATATATTAAGACAAAAATTTTTACTGGGATTATTTGAAAAAACTTATGTTAATCCTGACAGCGCACAGGCATTTGTAGGATGCGATGCCAACCGCAAGTTAGCTTTACAATGCGCGCTTGAAACGCCAGTGCTGCTTAAAAACGACAACAATATCGCTCCGTTAAATAGTAGTAAAATAAAAACAATTGCAGTCATTGGACCGAATGCGAATCGAACTTTACTTGGGGGATACAGTTACAAACCCAAACAATTTATTACGGTATTAGACGGGATAAAATCGAAAGTAGGGGATAAAATAAATGTTCTTTACAGTGAAGGATGCAGAATTAATGAAATAAAAAATGACGAAAATGTTCTTGTTTCTTTAGAGGAAAATGAAAAAGCGATTGATTCGGCGGTGCGGGTTGCGCAAAAAGCGGATGTGGTTATTTTAGCTATAGGAGCGAACGAGCAATTATCAGCTGAAAGCCTTGACCGCGCGAATTTGGATATACTTGGCTCACAAAATGACCTTGTTAAAGCCATGCTGGCAACAGGCAAACCGGTAATTGTATTGTTGTTTAACGGGTCGCCATTAAGTTTTACTTATATCAAAGAAAATGTTCCTGTTATTTTCGAATGCTGGTATATGGGGCAGGAAACCGGCACTGCTATTGCCGATATTCTTTTTGGCGATTATAATCCCGGCGGCAAATTACCTATTACCATTCCCCGGTCAGCAGCACAGCTCCCCGATTATTATAATATGAAACCTGCTGCAAAATATGCCTATCCACATGCAAAAGGAGGTTATGTTTTTGAAGAATCAACTCCGCTATATCCGTTTGGATATGGATTAAGTTATACCACCTTTGAGTATAGTAACCTGAAAATTGAAAAGCCCGTCATCAATAAGGATTCAACCACTACGGTTTCTTTTACTCTTAAAAACACAGGCAAAATGTCGGGCGATGAAACAGCGCAATTATATATAAGAGATTCAATTACCACTGTTACCACACCGGTAATACAACTTAAGGGATTTAAAAAAGTGCATCTTGAGCCGGGAGAAACAAAGGACGTGTCGTTTGAGATAACCCCCGACCTGCTGTCATTGTGGGATGAGAATATGAACTATGTTGTAGAACCGGGATTATTTGATATCATGATAGGCGCTTCGTCGGCTGATATCAGGCTGAGACGAATTTTAACGGTAAAAGACAATTAATTGCTCAGCGGGCATCCGTTCCGTTTATTATTTTTTATTTTATAATTGGGATACCTCAATTTAACAAATCCTGTACAATTATCGATCTGAACCTTCTTTTTAAGTTGTAAATAAATTTATTAATAGCCTATTACAATAATAGTTCATGTTTTGGATATTTATTTTAGGTATACAAAGAATAATAATTGTGCATCATGCTGTATCTCAGAATAATGCATTGAAATAATTTTTTCATGATTTTACTACTTTTTTCTAAAATATTATATTATATTTAACCGATTTTTCAACATTACAAATATTGCATGTTAAATAATTATTATTAAATTAGAAGGTTTTTATTAAAAATTTTTATACTTAACGTATAGTGCTGATACTATGATAGAACTCTTACAACTGCCTATTTTAAGTTTACTTTTCCCGAATACAATTTCAACAAACACTGTAATTGCATGCATAGTTATGCTATGATAAATATTATTCATTAAAAGATTATAAACTTTATTTAATTATTAAAATTGAAACCCGTATGAAGAATTTTACCCGTATTTTAATTGCTACATCATTGGTTGTAATGGTGGCTTTTAACGCTCAATCCCAAGACGTTTTTAAATCGGCAAATGTAGGTATAGGCACTATCACTCCTCAGCAAAAGCTGGATGTTGCGGGCAGTATTAGGTTTACATGGGCATTAATGCCTAATGGCGCTGCCGGCACAGCAGGCAATATATTGTTATCTGGTGGTGCTTCACCCAATCCACCAACATGGCTTCCTAATGGCACAAGCGGACAGGTATTAGCAGCTAACGGTACTGGTATGCCCACATGGACAACATTATCATTAACTGCCGGCTGGGCTTTAACAGGCAATTCAATTGTAGCAACAAACTTTCTTGGTACAACAGATGCGCAACCTTTAGTTTTTAAAGTTAATAATATACAGGCAGGCAGAATTGACCTGAATTTTGGTGTATCAGGCTCGGAGGCTAATACTTATTTAGGAACCGGTTCTACTTCCTTTGGTAGCGCGGGTGGTTCATCGGGAGATGGAGGCACTTTAAATGTCGGTATAGGTGTATCGGCGTTGGGTAGTACAGTCCCTTTTGCAACCATTAATGCAGGTGGTAATGTAGCAGTTGGCGCTTTTGCATATCCTGCCGCTACAGCCGGTGATTGGAATACTTCTGTTGGCGCTTATTCACAATATAGCGCTTCGTTCATTAATGCCAACCAGGGTTATAACGTTGCTATTGGTGCATATACCATGTATTCCAATAATACAGGTGCCAGTGCTGCCGTTACAGGGTCGTATAATACCGCTATAGGTTATCAGAGCATGTATGGAAGTGCAATCGGTACTTACGGTAATTATAATACGGCACTAGGATATAATTCACTTTATAATATTGCCGCAGGTGGCAGCAACACTGCTTTAGGTAGTAATGCACTATACAACACTACAGCCGGTAGAAATGTGGGCGTGGGTGATAGTGCGCTTTATTCAAATACAACCGGAGAATATAATACAGGTGTAGGTTACCAGTCAAATGTAGGTGCAGGTAATTTAACCAATGCCACAGCTATTGGTTACCAGGCATCAGCGCCAGTAAGCAACTCAATAACATTGGGTAATTCATCAGTTGCATACAATGGTATAACCGGAGCCGGTCTTTATTTGCCCGGATATGCCTCTGTAGGTGCAATCTTATATACTGCTGCCGCCACAGGGCAGGTAGCGGCTTTGACGCCGGGTACTGCAGGAACCATATTAGAATCTACCGGCACAGCATCAGTGCCTACATGGGTATCTGTTGCCGGTATAAATACTGTTGCCGGCACTCCGCCTATATATGTTAACAGTAGTTCTCCATCTAATCCGATTGTTAGTATACAAGGAGAAAATTCAGGACTTGATGAAGGCGGTGTATTATACTCTGCCGGTGCGGGTAATCCGGCTGTGTTCACGCCAACCGGTACTGCCAACTATGTATTACAATCTAATGGAACAAGTGCGCCAACATGGGTAAATCCGGCTACGACCACTGCATGGAGCCTTGCAGGCAATTCAAATGCAATAGCTACCAGCATTCTTGGTACAACAGATGCGGAACCTTTAGTTTTTAAAGTTAATAATACCTATGCAGGCAGACTTGACATAAATACAAGCCCGGCTAATACTTACTTGGGATACGGTACAGGTGGTCCCACAGGAGATGGGGGTATATATGAGGTTGGTATCGGTTATTTGGCATTAAATAGTGAGGCTGCAGGCAGTTGGGGCGCTAACGTGGCAGTCGGTGCTTATTCATATCCTTCCGCTACAGAAGGCGATTGGAACGTTTCTATTGGTGCTTATTCACAATATAGCGCTTCGTTCAATAATAGCACTGCGGGTTATAACATTGCTGTTGGCGCATATTCCTTGTATTCAAATTCTTCAGGGGCATCTGCTTCCGCTATAGAGTCATTTAATACTGCAATAGGTTATCAGAGCATGTATGGAAGTGGCACTACTACAGCCGGTGATTACAACGTGGCTTTAGGATATAATTCGCTCTATAGTATCAGCACCGGCGGTAGCAATACAGCTTTAGGCACTTATTCTTTATATAATACCACAGCCGGTAAAAATACGGCTGCGGGCGATAGCGCACTTTATTCTAATACAACCGGCGAATATAATACAGCCCTTGGATACCAGGCAAATGTAAGTGTAGGTAATTTAACCAATGCTACAGCCATTGGTGCAAATGCACAGGCAGGAGCAAGCAATACAGTAATATTAGGTTCAATTACTGGAATAAATAATGCAACAGCAAATGCAAGCGTAGGAATAGGCACAACCACTCCTGCACGGACATTAGAAATTGGCGGAACTACTAATACTATCAGGGTTGACGGATTGGCAAATTTAGACACTTATAATACTCAGATAACTTCAACAGGCAATATCGTTTATTCTAATAATACCACTGGCGATTTATATTCTTTACCTAATGGCGCTAATGGAACGGTATTAACTTTAAATGCAAACAGTGTTCCATCATGGGCTTCTCCCAATGCTTCACTCACAACTTTTAGTATAACGGGTAATGCAGGCACTTCGGTTGTTATAGGAGGCGGCTTTGCTAATTCAGTTGTTGGAGCTAGTAATGTTTCTTTAGATGTTCAGGGAACGGCAGGAGGTGTATTTTATGGAGCAGGAAGTGGAACTGCAGCGGCTTTCAGTGTAGCTGGAACATCAGGTCAGGTTCTTACATCCGGCGGCGCAGGCGCCCCAACATGGAGTTCTTTCAATTCATTGCTCACAACAAATAATATTGTTCCCTTAGGAGGCTCTTCAGTAGTGGTGGGTAACGGTAATAATCAGGTTGTTGGCATCGGTAATGTTACTTTAGATGTAGAGGGTACCGCAGGTGGAGTATTTTATGGAACAGGATCCGGCTTCGCGGCAGCTTTCAGTGCGGCGGGAACGTCAGGACAAGTATTAACGTCCGGTGGTGCAGGTGCGCCCACATGGACATCTTTATCGGCCGGTTGGTCATTGGTAGGTAATACAGGCACTATTCCCGGAACTAACTACCTCGGCACACAGGATGATGAAGGTTTGGTGTTTTGGGTTAATAACAAGTATGCTGGCTCTATTGACCCGCTAAATACAAGTTATTCGGCTGCTAACGTTTATTTAGGAGGCGCCAGTACAAGCGCTCCAATCCTTAACGGCGCCGGTAATTTGGACGCCGGTGATAACAATGTAGGTATCGGCTTATCGGCAATGGCAAGTACAGGAGGCTCCTTCCTATACTGGCAACGGTAGCGGTTCTACCACCGGCTTTAGCAGCAGTAATGTTGCTGTCGGCGCTTATTCTTTATCATCAGCCGTATATGCTGCCGGCAATGTTGCTCTTGGAGCTTATTCGCAACGGCTGGCAAATTGGGGTAGTGAATTGGGTTACAACACTTCTGCAGGTTATCAATCATTGTTTTCTAATTCAACAGGTCAGTTTAATACTGCTATTGGTTACAATAGTATGTATGGAAGCGGCACCGCCACCGCCGTTGGTAATTGGAACACGGCTTTAGGATATAATTCTCTTTATACAGCCGGTGCGGGCGTAAACAGTAATACTGCCATAGGAAGTTATGCTTTATATAATACTACTACCAGCCATAATACGGCTGTGGGCGATAGCGCTCTTTATAATAATACAACCGGAACCAATAACACAGCCTTAGGCTGGTTTGCTAATGTAACAGGCAATCCATCTAATGCAACAGTTATAGGCTACGGTGCAACACAGTCTGCAAGCAACTCAATAACGCTTGGCAATTCATCAGCCACTGCTCTTTATTTGCCGGGCTACGCTGCTGTGGGCAATGTTTTATACACCTCTGCAGGCACAGGGCTTGTTGGTGCTTTAACGCCGGGCACAGCGGGAACCGTATTAGAATCTCAGGGTGCAGGATTGCCTCCTACATGGCTGTCTGTTGCCGGTGTAAATTCTGTTACAGGCACTGCGCCCATATATGTTAACAATAGTATCCCGTCTAGCCCTGTTGTTAGTATACAAGGTAATTCTTTAGGCACAGATGCGGGCGGTGTATTATATTCAGCCGGTGCTGGTAATCCGGCGGTTTTCACACCCACAGGCACTTCGGGTTATATATTAGAATCGCAGGGAGCAAGTGCTCCTATATGGGTAAGTCCTTCTGCAGCCAGTGGCTGGGCTTTGACAGGCAATGCCGGCACATCATCCGCTAACTTTCTTGGTCCTACAACTTCAGGTGAACCTTTAATATTTAAAGTTAACGGCGTTTTTGCCGGTGATGTTGATTACCTCACTGAATCTGTTTCTTTAGGATATGGCGCAGCCAGCGGCGGCGGCGGCAGTGCATTATATTCCGCTTCTGTTGGTGGCAGTACAGTTTTAGGTTATGAAGCGGCATATAATAATAATAACGACCTGAATGGTTGCATTGTCGGAGCTTTTGCTTTATACTCAGCTACATCTCCTACAGCCGGTAATGTTGATGTTGCTGTTGGATATTCTACACAATATTATACCAATTATAATGGTGCTTTTCAGGACGTTTCAGTGGGTGCTTATTCGCTATATTCCAATTCGCCGGCAAGTGGTGTTGTAGCTGGCGAAGACGAGACTGCTATAGGATACAAGAGTATGTATGGAACTGGCACCTCTTCAGGGTATTTTGGCAATTACAATACGGCCATTGGATACCAGTCGCTTTATGACGCAACAGCTGCCGCATATGTAGGCGCAAGCAACACTGCTGCCGGCAGTAATGCCCTGGTTTCTAATACAGGCGCTCAAAATACGGCTGTTGGCGATAGCGCTCTTGCTACAAATACAACAGGCACTCAAAATACAGCTTTGGGTTACCAGGCTGATGTAAGTTCAAGTGGTTTAAGTAATGCCACGGCTATCGGTTACAAAGCATCAGCACCCGCAAGCAATTCAATCACACTTGGCAATACATCGGTTACATCACTTTATCTGCCGGGGTATATTTCAACCGGTGATTTATTATATACTTCGACAGGCACCGGGCTTGTTGCATCTTTAACGCCGGGCACTTCAGGAACCGTATTAGAATCCCAGGGCGCAGGCTTGCCTCCCACATGGTTAGTTGTTACCCCTCCAAATTCTGTTACAGGCACCGCTCCTATATATATTACCGGCACCGCACCAGCGCCGGATGTTAATATACAAGGTCTTCCCGCGGGTACAGATGCCGGCGGCGTATTATATTCCACAGGTGCAGGTACTTCAGCGGTGTTTACAGCTACTCCAGCATCTGCCGGATTGGTTCTTACTTCGGCTGCCTCAGGTGGAGCGCCAACATGGCAGACTACTCCTTCGGCAAGCGGCGCATGGTCACTAACAGGTAATACTACACCTACTTATGGCACCGATTTTCTTGGTTTTACTGCGGCAGTACCGGCTGCAAGCGCACAATTAGAATTTGTATCTAATGGACAGTATACCGGATTACTTGATGTTAACCGTGCTAATATATTCTTTGGCAGGGGAGCAGGCGGCGACAGCACGGCTGCTGCTTATACCGCTAAAGCAGGCAGTGAACAGGAAGCAATCGGTGCAGGCGCACTCGAGAGTGCAACTACTGCTTCTGCCGTTGTAGCTATCGGATACGATGCTTTGCATAATTATACAACCGGCGCCGGTCAGGGTAACGGCTTTTCTAATAATGCCGTTGGTGCGTTCGCACTATATAGCCTTACAACAGGTATTCCGGATAATGCTCTTGGTAATGAAGCCGGATTTAGTATTACCACCGGTGCGTACAATGTTTCTTTAGGAGATGTTGCTAATTATGGGCAAACAGCTGGTACCAATAACGTAGCTGCCGGTGATAGCGCATTGTTTGGCGGCTCAAGTTTTACTTCTCCGGTATCTTATACTTACACTGCTAATTTTAATACTGCAGTTGGTGTATCAGCTTTAGCTGCCACTGGAACAGGAACAAATGGTGGCACAGGCGGTACTGAAAATACTGCAGTTGGATACGAAGCAGGAATACACAACACTACAGCTAATAATAATGTTAATCTTGGTTACAAAGCAAATTACTCTAATTCAACAGGCTATGGCAATGTGGCTGTTGGCTCTAATGCATTATTAAAAAATACACACAGCGACAATGTAGCTGTAGGAACTAACGCATTAGAAAATACAGCCGCCGTTGGTAACGCTGCTGTGGGCGATAGCGCGATTTTTTCAAATACAAGCGGCACATATAATACAGCCGTTGGCTACCAGGCGTTGACAACAACATCAGGTTCCAATGGTAACACCACAGGCAGTTATAATACGGCACTGGGTTATTTTGCTAATGTATCTTCAGGCACATTAACTAATGCAACGGCTATTGGTGCTTATGCTTATGCAACACAAAGCAACTCTATGGTTTTAGGCAGTATTAATACTGTAAACGGGGCAACATCAAATACCAACGTATGTATCGGTACAAACGCGCCGCAATCTGATGCTGCTCTTGCGGTAAAAACCCTTCACCTTGAAACACAAGGCAGCGTGGCATCTGAAACACCAGGTTCAGGTGTCACATCTGTTACCCTAACGGGAACGGATGTTGGCGGAGTTGTTAATTTCACAATACCTGCAAGTGCGGGTGCTGTAGCACAGGTAACTGTAAATTTTGCTGCCAACTATGCTTTTGCACCTACTGTTATTCTTACTCCTGCTAATTCCAATTCAGGAGGTATAGTGAGTACAGGTCAGCCCTATGCCACTTCAACCACCACGGGCTTTACTATTACTTTCAATGCCGCTCCCGGCAATGGCAGCGCTTTACCATTAAGCTTTAACTATTTTGTAATTGAAACTCAATAGTAATTGTAATGAAAATGGAAAGAAAAATATTTTATAAACTTCGTTTAATAACGAATAGATATATGAAGAATTTAACCCGTATTTTAAGTGGCTTTTCACTCCTGCTGGTGCTGGCATTTTCAGCCCGCTCGCAGGATGTGTTTAAAGTAGCGCCTATAGGCATAGGAACAACAGCTCCTGCCCAGGCATTAGATGTTAACGGCAGTGTTAGGTTTTTGTATGCATTAATGCCCAATGGTAATGCCGGTTTAAACGGTAATGTGCTTCTGTCAGGCGGCGCTTCACCTGCATTTCCAACATGGCTTGCTAATGGTACATCGGGACAAGTTTTAACATCGACAGGTATAGGCGTTGTTTATGCTGCAGCGGGGTATTGGAATTTAACAGGCAATTCAGGCACTAATCCCTCAATTAATTTTATTGGCACAACAAACGATTTTCCACTGGTGTTTCTTACGGATGGATCCACCATTACAAGTTCTACTTACGCAGGACAAATTGACCCGCAATATGAAACTAGCGGCACTGTACTTAAAGGCAATACTTACATGGGAGGTGGCTCTCCTAATGAAGCAAATTTTGCTTTAATTGGCGGGGGTAATAATGATGCCGGTAATTATAATGTAGGGGTTGGAGATGGCGTATTGGGACAAAATACTACCGGCACGGGTAATGTTGCGCTGGGAGGATATTTTACTTTAATACTTAATACTACTGGTAATTACAACGTCGCATTTGACCGTGCTATGGAATCTAATTATGCAGGCAACGGCAGTGTTGGTGCTGGATTTGACGCCTTGTATTCACAAAGTGCAACTGCCTCTTATAATATCGGAATCGGTTATGAGGCTGGATATATATACGCTAATGCCGGTTCCGGCAATGCTAGTAGTTATCCCAGTGGTATTGGCAATTTCAATTCTGCAATAGGTTATGAAGCGCTTTATATAGGTACATCCACCAACGACGCAGTCAGCAATACTGGCGTAGGTAATTATGTATTATATACTACGACAGGCAAACAAAACACTGCTGTGGGCGATAGCGCACTTTTTACTAATATAAGTGGCAATTTTAACGCTGCTTTAGGTTTTGGTGCAAACGTGAGTGGTGCGGCTTATACCAATGCAACAGCAATAGGCTATACTGCTGTGGCCAAAGCAAGCAACTCAATAACACTTGGTAATACATCAGTTGCATACAGTGCTGTTAACGGCGCCGGTCTTTATTTACCAGGATATAATTCAGCTGGTTCATTTTATTATACCTCTGCCGCAAGCGGTCTTGTTGCAAGTTTGGCTCCCGGCACTTCAGGATACATGTTACAATCTAATGGCGCAGGTGCAGCACCAACATGGGCTAGTGTTACTCCTACCTCAGGAACAGTAACTAACATCACAGGCACTCTCCCTATAGTAGTTAGCGGCACCTGGATTATTGGTATACAAGGTACCAATGCAACTGAGGGCGGCGTTTTATATTCTGCCGGTCCTGCCACTTCGGCGCTTTTCACACCAACAGGCACTGCAGGAACGTTTTTAACATCCAATGGAACGGGTGTTCCAACGTGGGCAAACGCCTATTGGAATTTAACCGGCAATGCCGGCACAAATCCCGCTGTTAACTTTGTTGGCACAATTAATGATGAACCATTGTTTATTCACTCTTCCGTTTACGCAGGACAAATTGACCCGGGGAGCCCCTTTAACGGCAATACTAACCTTGGAGCTGCTGCGGGACATCTTGATGCAGGGACTTATAATGTTGCGCTTGGAGGCGATGCAAATGTTGGTGAACTGGGAGCAAATACCTCTGGCACAGGTAATGTTGCGGTATCCGGATATGGAGGATTAAAAGCTAATTCAACAGGCAATTATAATATCTCATTTGGTCGTGCTTTATTAAATAATTCAACAGGAAGCGGCAACATTGGTTTGGGATTCCAGGTGCTTCAATCCACAACAGCAGCTTCTTATAATATAGCAATAGGTTACCAGGCTGGTTACGGAGGAGCTAGTCTTGGCAATTTTAACTCTATAATAGGTTATGAAACAATGGGTGATAATGGCGGTGGCACAAATTATCATGCTAGTAATGTTGCTTTAGGCAGCTATGCAATGTTTGCTACAACAGGCAGTAGAAATACGGCTGTAGGCGATAGCGCTCTTCGTTCAGTTACAACCGGCACCAATAACGCGGCTTTAGGTTATTTTGCTAATGTATCTTTAGCCACTGCAACCAACGCCACTGCAATAGGCTACAGTGCTACAGCCACTACAGCCAACACAGTAATATTAGGTGGCACCGGAGCTAATGCTGTTAGCGTTGGAATTGGCACAGCCACTCCTGCACGTACATTAGAAGTTGGCGGAACTGCCAATACTATAAGAGTTGACGGCTTGGCAAGTGGAGGCACTTTTAATACTCAAATATCAGCATCTAAAGGCAATGTTGTTTATGTTAATAATGCTAACGGCGATTTATATTCTTTGCCTAATACCGGTTTCGTTACCGGCGATGTATTAACTTTAAATACAAACGGTGTTCCTTCGTGGGGACCCTCTGTCGCCAGTTCAATTACAAAATACAGTATTCTTCCCGGAAGCGGTTCTTCAGTTGTTATAGGAGGCGGTTTCACTAATTCTGTTGTAGGAAGCAGTGATGTTACTTTAGATATTCAGGGAACATCAGGTGGTATATTTTATGGAACAGGAAGCGGCACTCCGGCTGCTTTCAGTGCGGCAGGAGCAACAAACCAGGTTCTTCTTTCAGGTGGCGCGGGTGCTCCGACGTGGGCTTCTGCAATTTCATTGCTAACAACATATGGTATTGCAAAGGGCTCCGGCTCTTCAGTAGTTGTAGGTAATGGACCAAACCAGGTTGTTGGCGCAAGTCCGGGAGTCACTATTGATGTCCAAGGTACAGCAGGCGGTATATTTTATGGAACGGGAATCAGCTCACCGGCAGTTTTCACATCGGCAGGAATAACCGGGCAAATTTTAACATCCAACGGAACAACTGCAATATTTGAGCCGAACGGCTATTGGAGCTTAACCGGCAATTCGGGCACAATACCCGGAACTTCCCATATTGGTACTAATGATAATAAACAATTAAGAATTACGCTTGATGCAAACAGTGTTAATTGGCCCGGCGGTTACGCAGGTTCAATTGACCCGCAGGTTGTAGGCGCCACCACCTATGGAAACGTTTATTTAGGGGCATATAATTGGAATAACGGTGTAAATGGTGCAGGAAATATCGATCAGGGTACTTATAACGTAGCGCTTGGCTTTGGTTGTTTGGGTAGTGTTACTTCCGGCGCTTATAATGTTGCGCTTGGTGCACACGATAACGCCCACAATACCACTGGCTCTGATAACGTAACAATTGGTTATGGCGAAGTTTGGACTGCTAATTCAACCGGTTTGACAGGTTTAGGAACTAATCCTAACCTTCCTGCCGGGCCGGGTAGTTATACTACTTTTATTGGAGCTTATGTCCTTAATGGCAGCAGCGCCGGTTTATATAACACGGCGTTGGGTTATGCTTCTATGTACAGTAGTACTGCCGGGCAAAGTAATACCGCTTTAGGCAGTAATGCATTATATAGTGCTACAGCCAGCCACAACACGGCTGTAGGCGATAGCGCTCTTTATACAAATACCGGTGGGGGTAATAACACAGCTTTAGGTTATAAGTCAGGTGTGGCTACAGCTGCTTTAACCAATACCACAGCCATCGGCTACCAGGCAGTAGCGCCTGTTAGCAATTCTGTTACGTTTGGTAATTCATCAGTTTCCTCTCTTTATTTACCAGGCTATAATACTATTGGATCGCTCTATTATACCTCTGCCGGGCAGCGGGTTAATTTCTTCTCTAACACCAGGAACTTCAGGATATGAGCTGGAATCAAATGGTCCGGGTAATGTTCCAACATGGGCAAGTGTTTCACCCAGTTCAGGCACAGTAACAAATGTAACAGGCACTGCTCCAATTGTAGTTAGTGGAACTTGGACAATTGGTATCCAGGGAACAGGTGCTAATGCAGGAGGGGTACTGTATTCTACCGGAGCGGGAAACTCAGCAGCATTTATGCCAACGGGCCTTTCAGGGCAGTTTTTATTATCAAATGGAACCAGCGTTCCCTACTGGGGAGCTTTTCCGGGCTCTTCATGGGGCTTAAGTGGTAACGCAGGCACAACTTCCGCTAACTTTGTTGGTACGACTGATGCACACCGTTTAGAGTTTGGCGTTTTTAATAGCAGTTCAGCAGGACCTGGCTATTCAGGTTCAATTGATATGGGTGTTGTTACCAATAGTACCGGCACCAACGGCTATGGTAACACTTATCTTGGTCCCGGTTCAACTAACACTAACGGTAACTTTGGACCAGGCAATAATGACATAGGTGTTTACAATGTAGGCATCGGGCGTGGAACCATGGCTGATGTTCAAAACAATTCAGTTATAGGTAATGTTGGGATTGGAACCCTGGCATTGAATGGCGCTTCAGGTGCGTACTCTTATGACGTTGCTATAGGATATACTGCCGCTATTAGTACTACAACAGCCACAGGGGATATAACTATACAAGGAAATCCGCACGGCACAAATGCCACCACTTCAGGCAGCTACGATATTGCAATCGGGCTTGGTTCCGGAACCGGCAGCACTCCATTTTATAACACGGCTGTTGGCTTCGATGCTTTAAACGTTAATTCCACCGCAGCCAGCGGCACTGCCATTGGTGCGCGGGCTTTGGCTCTTAATACTACAGGCAGCAGGAACACGGCATCGGGCGACAGCGCTCTTTATACAAATACAACAGGCGCCAATAACACGGCTTTAGGCTATCAGGCAAATGTGTCTACAGCTGCTTTAACCAATGCAATAGCTTTAGGCTACAAGGCAACTGCAACTGCAAGCAATTCAATAATACTTGGCAGCACTGCATCACCTGTTAGTCTTTATTTGCCCAGTTATAACACCATTGGTTCACTCTTTTATACCTCTGCTGCAAGCGGGCTTGTGGGGCAAACCGGCGCCGGCACTTCGGGTTACCTGTTACAATCCAATGGTCCGGGTGCAGCTCCCGCATGGGCTAATGTTACTATCGGTGGCAGTGGCACTGTAACCACAGTTACAGGCACTCCTCCTATGTATATTACCGGCACCTGGAATGTTAATATCCAGGGAAATAATCCAAACACCGATAAGGGTGGCGTATTATATTCCACAGGTGCAGGAACTGCTGCTGTGTTCACACCAACACCCACTGCTGCAGGTATGCTTCTTATATCAGGCACACCACCAAGTTCAGGACCAACATGGGCTACATGGGCATCTCTTACTCCAACACCTGTTTGGAATTTTACCGGAAATACTTCTAATTTAAGTTATGGTAATTACTTTGTGGGCACACTTGCTCAAGGAAGTAATAATTTTCCAATGACATTTAAAGCTTTAAGCCAGGCATTCGTTACCTCCGGTATACTTGATAATGTGAATGGTAATGTTTATTTTGGAGGACAATTAAATTCATCTTACCCGGGTGGAGAAAACACCGTACTTAATGGCGCTACACACAATGTTGGTATTGGTAACGGAGCATTAGGGGTACCTAATACAGCCGGTAGCGCTATGATAGAAACAGCAGGGGGCGATCCGGGTGTAACTAATAATGTTTTCATTGGATATGGTTGCGGGTTGTGGACGTTACAGGCTAATTCTACTGCAATTGGCACTACATCACAGAGAAATATTAGTGGTAATCCGGCGGGTACTGTCGGAGGTCCTAATACCAACCTGGGTAACTTTTGCTTCCGCTCCTCTGCGGGCAGTACGGGCTTCACTGCTCTTGGTAATCATAATACAGCTATTGGTAATGAAGCTATGTATGACGAAACAACAGCATCTTACAATACCGTAATTGGCGACCTTGCAATGAGCGGCTCTTCTAATGGCGCCTCTACTTATTTCTACAATACTTCTTTGGGCTATCACTCTCTATTTGGTATAACTACAGGTAATGATAATACTGCTATAGGAGATTTAGCTGCAAGTGGCAGAACAACAGGCACCTTTGGTGTTGCTGCCGGATACCAGGCATTAACTGCAAATACTACAAGCACTTCTAATGTTGCTTTGGGCTCTAACGCTTTACTTACTGTTGTTACCGGCGCATCCAATACAGCCATTGGTGCCGGTGCTTTAGATTTAACTACCGTCAGTCATAATACGGCAATAGGCGATAGCGTTTTGTATTCAAATACCACCGGTACCTATAATACAGGCGTAGGATATCGTGCTTTAACTACTACGGCAGCCACAGGTGCAACAGGTGGTAATACCACAGGGACTTACAATACAGGATTAGGCTATAACGCAGATGTATCTTCTAACACATTAATCAATACCACCACACTTGGAGCAAATGCATATGCTTCAACCAGCAATGAACTTATACTTGGAGAAATAAATGGTATAAATGGTGCCACAGCAAATACTAATGTAAGTATTGGCACAAATGCGCCTCAATCTGATGCGGGTCTTGCAATAGCAATCGGTCACTTTGAAACACAGGGACAGCTTGCAGCCGGAAACATAACGGCTACTGTAGCCAATGCGGGCACAGGAGCTACTGCTATAATTACGACAGGAGGTCCCGGAGCTACCGATATAGGCGGAGAAATAACTCTTACAACAGGAACAGGCGCATGGGCTGCAGGAACACAGGCAACAGTTGTTTTTGCCACGCCATATATATATTCCCCCATAGTTTCACTTACTCCTGCTAACGGTGCAGCAGCAGCGGCGATGAGTGCAAACCAGGTGTATGCTTCTTCCACACCTAACAGTTTCAGTATTAATTTTGGCGCGGCTGCATCATCAAGCACTTCATATAAGTTCAATTATAGTATAATTGAAACTCCGGGAACTTCACCAACTTATCAATCATCCTATACTGAACTCTGCCAGGTTCCGATAACACTTACTAACAGTCAGGCTACTGCTACACCTACCGGCTACCAGCAGATGATTAGTGTAAATAGCTCACTTTATACCAATGAGAACGCTACGCTGAATAATATTGTATTTACTGACGCCGCTCCTGCAGGGGGAGTAACGCAAGGTAATGTACTGAATGCCTGGATAGAGAGCGGTGCAACCAGTTCATCTAACCCAACGGTTTATTGGGTAAATCTTGGTAACGACCAGGTACCCGCAAGTGGTACACTTACAATATATATGAACATGGTATCAACGAATATAATGTCAGCATCGGGTCCTACCGGCGAAGCGCCGCAATTATCGGGCACTTACGGGCAGTATGATAATGGTAGTTTGGTGTTCAATAATTACTGGAACTTCCCCGGTCCGTCAATTCCTTCAGGATTAACATTTACACCGGGTGCGGATGGTTCAATAGTGTACAGCAGCGGGGCTAAAATGACTTTGAGCACTCCTGCATGGGGAACTTATTTAACCACTTCTTCAACTGTTACCCCGCCTATTGTTGTGGAATCAGATATGGCTCAAAATGTAACAGCATCTGCTGCTGCACTTGTTGCCCTTGTAGCAAGCTCAAGTTCAACCCTTGCAAACGGTGCAAAATCTTACGCAGGATATGACCAAACAAGCGTTCTTACTGAATTTGAATTTGTATCTACCTACAACAACGGGGGCACCAATTTCCCGTGGACAGTCTGATTTAGTAAGTTCCACTACTGCAAATAATACGAATTTTAATATTTGGAGTTTGGGCATAAACTCATCTGGTAATCTTGGTTTCGCTGATATTAATTATACTAATTCACTTACAGTATTATCAGGCACAAGTCCTAATGCCCAGGCACTTGGTAATTTTTATATTGGTTTGCAAACCACACAGCAGAATGCAAGTTTCTACTGGCTTCGCACCCGCACTTATCCGCCAAGTGGTGTGAATCCAACCCCGTCGTTCGGTTCGCAAACTTGCCCGTAACAGAAATTATTTTAAAACCTTTACTACACTTTTACCACAGCGCCCCGTTGCCGGGGCGCTTTTTTTGAAGTGAGTAGTCTATTTTTGTTGCAATTGCAGCCTTTTTATTGCCTCCGTTTTCGCATTGTCATACTGCCAAATCTTATTCTCAGCAAATGAGCGGTTGAGCCAATACTCTGCAACCGACAGATTCAATTCAATGGCTTTTGAAAAATCCGAATGGCAGCATTATATCTTTGAAAACTAACATTGCACTCTCTCATGCAATAACACAATTCAACACGTTGCGGTTATAATTGAATTGCTTTAGTAAAATCAGTAAGCGCTTTTTCATATTGATTACGCGGTCAAAATAAATTATTGAATTAATACTGTCTTATTGTAAAAATAATAATTGTCAGAGTAAGAACTTACTTTCCATGCAATTGCTGCGCCTACTGCATCAGGCGTATGAAGTTTAACAAGTGTTTTCACAATGCACTTCTTTTCTAATTGATAATGTTTAGTAAAGCGTTGCCCGGTTATTGTTTTTTATTTTGCAATTGGCTTTCAGCGGTTGCAGGATTTTAGTCAAAAAAAATCTGCGAAAAAATATATTAAGAGCATATAAAAAATAAAAATTACCAATTATTAACTTTTTTGCAATTCTCGTCAATTTTATAAATCGGAGTTTATAAACAAATGGTTATTTTTTTATTTTTAAAGAACCGGTTGGTTGATTTTTATAATTTGTCGCCAATTACCGGCATTTTAATAATAATTCATTAACTCAATTTATATAATAACATTATGATTTTTAATACATTAACTATAAATTAGTATGACCATATCTACCGGGCATTCCGTAAACTCATTTTTTCAATCCGTAAAGATGAATTGTACAAACATCTTCAATATTGCCTTAAATTATTTAAAAGTTATAAACAGGTAATACCCGGTTGTTCTTATTTTTATAATAATAATTTGGTTTTTAATGAAATTAAATATAAATTCACTCGATTTTCGAATGGCAATATTATATATTTGATATATTATTGTTATTATTATATTAATATTGCGTTAAAAAAACAAATCGTAAAAAATTGATGCTATTGAAACAAGTATTACTACCACTGACGTTATATATACTTTTTCTAAAACTGCAATTTCATCAAACGTTGAAAATGCAGATAAAATATCTTATGTCATGGCAGTAATAATTCAGAAAAAATTTTATAAACTTATCTAAATATTAAAACTGAAATCCGTATGAAGAATTTTACAAGTATTGTAATTGCCGCATCATTGGTTCTGATGGTGGCTTTTAGCGCCTTTTCACAAGACGTTTTCAAAACGGCAAATGTAGGCATAGGTACAATAAATCCTGTCCAGAAATTGGATGTTTCCGGTAACGTGAAGTTTTCTGGGGCTTTAATGCCTAACAATCTTCCCGGAACCGCCGGCAATTTATTGTTGTCTGCCGGTGCTGGTGTAGCTCCAACCTGGCTTACTAATGGAGCAAACGGCACTATTTTAACAATTAGCGGCGGCGTACCTACCTGGACTGCACCGGGCACCGCTCTCGCTAATGCCTGGTTACTTACAGGCAATCTTGTTAGCTCTACTTATGGCACTGACTATTTAGGCTCAACTAATGCTTATCCGTTAGAATTTGAAGCCAATGGCACTTTTGCAGGGGTAATTGATCCCGTAACCGCAAATATATTCTTTGGAAATGGAGCCGTGCCCTATAGGTTACACCAGTGGGGCTGGCGTTAGTAGTTCCTATAATTTAATGGTAGGTATCGGGTGGGGAGCATTAGGCTCGGTTAATTCCGGTTCTTCTCTCGAGCATGTGGCAATAGGGTATAATGCCATGCATACTTACAACAATTCTGCAGCCGCTCCTCCGCCTTCTGTTGCGGTTGGCGCCAATTCATTATATAGTGCAACAACCGGTACGCCTAATGAGGCTCTCGGTTACCAGGCATTATATGGACTCACCACTGGAACTTATAATGTTTCATTAGGATATGATGCAGGCTATTACAACAAAACCGGTAATTATAATGTAGCTGCGGGCGACAGTTCAATGTATGGCGGTTATCCTGCTACGGGTGCAGGTGCTTTATATACTTTGGCTACAGGTAACACAGCCATAGGTGTTTCGACTTTAGCTGAAATTGCCTCAACTACCGCAACAAACGGCGCTTATAATACAGCTATTGGATATGAAGCCGGTTTACATCTTACAACAGGTACTTATAATACCGCTGTAGGTTATCGCGCCAATTATTCAGCTCAAACTGCTTATGGTAATGTTGCAGTTGGTAGCAATGCCTTATTAAAAAATACGTACAGCGGTAATACACTGTCTGGTACCGGCGCCTTACAAAATACAAATGCCGGCGGTCCTTTTGTAAATAATTATTCCGGCGGTGGAAACGTTGGTATCGGCGATTCGGTTATGTTTGCCAACGTTGGCGGTGTTCAAAATGTTGCTGTGGGGTGGGCGGCTTTAGCTGCTGCTACAGGTGTTATGCCGGCAGATACTAATGTTGGAAACATTGCTATTGGGTATCAATCAATGGCTTCGCTTACTAATGGCGCCTTTAATACTTGCATAGGTAATTACACGCTCACTGTTCCTACCAATGTCAGTTATTGCGTTGTCATTGGCCTTTCAGCAATGAGAAACGGCAACTCCACCGGTACGCCTTATGGACACGTATATTCAGATGTAGCAATTGGTGACCAGGCATTAGCCGGCGGTGATGCTATCGGCTCTTACGATGTTGCTATTGGAGGAAATAATGCTAATGCGGCTTTAATATCCACTACCGGTGATTATGACATAGGTATTGGGGTCACTGCGGGCGACGCAACACAAGTTCTTACTTCCGGTAATAATGATATAGCACTCGGTGTAGGTACAACTGTTGGTACAACACAAAATAATAATACAGCCGTTGGCGTATCCTCGGCTGCCACAGGAACTCTTGCTACCAATGCTAATAACACGGCTATAGGCTATTCAGCCATTGCGGGCGGCTCTTCTGCCTCGAGCAACCTCGGCAACAATGCAACAGCAATAGGTGAGGGAACCATAGCATCTTATACCAATACTACCGCTTTAGGCGCGGGAGCAAATGCCGGTAACTCCGGTGCTGCCTCAAATGCAACAGCTGTTGGTGAAGCAACTATAGCTTCAGGCGCTAACTCAACTGCTTTAGGCGCCAGCTCAACTGCAAGTGCCAGCAATGCAACAGCTATTGGCGCAAGCGCAACTGCAAGTACGGCTAACACAATAATATTAGGTCAAACAGGCACTGCTACCAGCGTGGGAATTGGGGTTCTGGCTCCCGTACGGTTATTAGAAGTGGCAGGCGCTACCAATACCATCAGAGTTGACGGTTTAGGCGCAGGCGGCACATTTAATACTGCTACTACTGCTTCAACGGATCAACTGATGTATGCAAAAACTACAGGTGATATGTATTCAATGCCAAACGGCACCATCGGCTATGTATTAACCATCGGCGCCGGCGGCTATCCTACATGGGCGGCTTCCACAGCCTCAATTTCAGCTACATTGCCTCTCAGTATTACAGGCACTTCTAACGTATTATTAAGCGGCACCTATGGTGGTGTATTTTATGGCGAAGGCGTAGGAGTAGGTTCAGGTTATACCGGTGCGGGTACTTCTGGTGAAGCGTTAGTTGGTCAGGGTCCCGGTCAGCCTCCTACCTGGTCAACTTTAACTACAGCCGGCGACAACTGGGGTACACAGGTTGTGTATACTGACTCTGATGCATTTTATCCGACAGAAAACACCATTTCAGGTCAGGGAATATCAGGCGGAGTAGGTAACCCGCTTAAACTTGCATCACAAAGTGCATCAACAGGGCAGGTGCTCGCATGGAACGGCACAACATGGAAACCGTCTTCAGGTAATGCGTCGCTTACTACGAATAATATTGTAAATGGCGGAGGGTCTTCTGTTGTTGTTGTCGGAGGCGGATTCGCTAACTCTGTGGTTGGCGGCAGCAATGTTTCTATAGATGTTCAGGGCGCTACCGGCGAGGTTTTATATGGAAAAGGTGGAGGCACTTCAGCAGTGTTCACAACAGGCGGCTCAACAGGAAATGTTTTGGAACTTAGCGGCGGTGTGCCCACATGGACAGCTTTAGGCACAAGCTCCGGCTGGTTCTTAACGGGCAATTCTGGCACAATTCCCGGTACCAACTTCCTTGGTACAACCAATGATGAAAGTTTAGTATTCTGGATTAATGGAGCATACGCAGGTTCTCTCGACCCGTTAAACACAAATTATTCGGCTGCCAACGTCTACTTAGGTGCAGCAAGCACCAGCTCTCCTGTTCTTCCCGGCGCCGGTAATTTGGATGCTGGTGATAACAATGTCGGTATTGGCTTATCGTCTATGGCAAGTGTGGGCGGACCTTCTTATACAGGTAACGGCAGCAATTCAACTGTTGGTTACGCCAGCGGTAACGTGGCAGTTGGTGTTTATTCCTTATCTTCTCTTGTAGAGGGTGGTGGCAATACTGCCCTTGGAGCTTATTCACAATATCATGGAAATTACGGAGGCATCAATATAGGCACTACAAGCGCAACACTCTATGGTTATAATACTTCTGCCGGCGCTTATTCATTATATTCTAATTCCAACGGTTGGTATAATACCGCCATAGGTTATAAGAGTATGTATGGACCCGGCAGTGCCACAGCCACAGGTTATTTTAATACCGCATTAGGAGAGAATTCTCTTTATAACATTACAGGTGGCGGCAGCAATACCGCTTTAGGCGCTAATTCATTATATAACACAACAGCCGGCAGAAATACGGCTGTGGGTGACAGTGCTCTTGTTTCAAATACAACTGGTGAATATAATACAGCTTTAGGTTATGATGCCGATGTGTCCACAGGCGGTTTAACCAATGCTACTGCTGTTGGTTACCAGGCTGTTGCCACGGCAAGCAACTCAATAACGCTCGGCAATTCAAATGTTACGTCTCTTTATTTGCCGGGATATATTGCTGTGGGAGATATATTATATACGTCAACAGGCGCCGGGCTTGTTACAGCTTTAACACCGGGTGCTTCGGGAACCGTATTGGAATCAGCCGGCGCGGGTGCGGCTCCTACATGGCAAAATGTTAGCGGTGTACAAAATGTTACCGGCACTCCGCCAATTTATGCTACAGTCAGTTCAACACCTGTTGTTTCTATCCAGGGAAACAACTCAGGCGCTGATGCAGGTGGTGTATTATATTCTACGGGTGCAGGCACTTCAGCGGTTTTCACACCAACAGGCACTGCCGGCTATGTATTAGAATCCAATGGAACCAGTGCGCCAACATGGCAACCTACTCCCGCAGCAAGCAATGCATGGGGTTTGGCAGGCAATGCAGGCACAACACCGGGAACCAATTTCCTCGGAACAACAGATGCTAACAGGCTTGTATTTAAAGTTAATAACCAGTTTGCCGGTTCGCTTGATATTAATTCGACTAGTGGTGGAAATGCAAATACGTATTTAGGCTCCGGTGGAACCGCAGCTTATGGCGGAGCCACCGCTTATAATGGTGCCGGTAATAATGACGGAGGTACCGTTAACGTTGCTGTCGGAATTGCAGCATTGGGAAGTGCAACCGGCTCAAGTGGCATGGTGGCAATGGGGGCTTTTGCAATGCCTGCCGCTGCAAGTGGTACCCAGGCGGTTGCAGTTGGTTTTTATTCGCAGCGCCTTGCCGCTTATACCACTACCTCGCAGGGATATAACACCTCTGTAGGTGCATTTTCATTATTTTCTAATACTACAGGCTCCTATAATACCACTGTAGGATACCAGAGTATGTATGGTAGCGGTAGCGGTATGGTTTACGGTGCTTATAACACAGCTTTAGGATATAATTCGCTGTATAATGTTGCCGGAGGCGGTAGCAATACTGCTATCGGAAGCTGGGCATTATATAATAGTTCAGGCGGTAAAAATACAGGTGTAGGTGATAGTGCTCTTTATTCAAATACCACTGGCACATATAATACAGCTTTAGGTTACCAGGCAAACATAACAGGCAATCCAACCTATGCAACAGCCATTGGAGCTCTTGCACAGGCTACACAGAGTAACTCGCTCATTTTAGGCGCTATCAGCGGCGTAAACGGGGCATCATCCAATACTAACGTAGGTATTGGTACGCAAACGCCTGATGCCGATGCGGCTCTTGCGGTGAAAACGCTTCACCTTGAAACGCAGCCGGCAGCTACGGCTACGGGGGTCACAACTGTTGGTACAAATGTCACTAGTCCCGCTCTAACCGGAACTGATGTGGCTGGTGTTGTTTCTTTCAATGTAGCGGCAGGCGGTAGCACAGGAGGGCAGGTGACAATAAATTTCGTTAACAATTATACTTTCGCTCCTACGGTTATTATAACTGCAGCTAATTCTGCTACGGGTGCTATTATGAGTTCTTATCAGCCGTATGTTAGTTCAGCTGCCGGTAGTTTCACTATAGATTTCAGTGCAGCGCCATCTGCAAGTGCAGGATTAAGTTTTAATTATTTTATAATTGAATCACAATAATAATAATGGTAGTGAAAATTAATTTTATAAACTTCATTCAATAACGCATACATATATGAAGACCTTAACCCGTATTTTAAGTAGCTTTTCACTCCTGCTGGTGCTCGCATTTTCCGCCCGCTCGCAGGATGTGTTTAAAGCAGCGCCCATTGGCATAGGCACAGTTAACCCTGCCCAGGCATTGGATGTTGCAGGCAATGTCAAGTTTTCGGGAGCCCTAATGCCAAATAATCTTCCGGGCACAGCAGGAAATATATTGCTGTCAGGTGGCGCAGCGCCTGCATGGCCGACATGGCTTGCCAATGGTACCTCGGGGTATGCTTTAACTGCCGGTGCAGCCGGTGTTGCTACATGGTCAAATCCCTACACCAACGTCTGGAATTTAACGGGAGGTAATGCAATTTCTTCCACTTATGGCACTAATTTTTTGGGTACGCTTAACGGGTCTACTACACCTCAATTAGAGTTTAAAACCACTGGTGTTTATAGCGGTGTGCTTGATCCTGTAAATGATAACGTTTACTTTGGTTTCCAGGTAAATGGTTTTAATCCCGGCGGCGACGAAACCACCATTACTTCCGGTGTAACAGATAATGTGGCTATCGGGAGCGGGTCATTTGGCGGTTTAACGGCAAGTGGTGACAATATTGCTTCAGGCACAACTAAGAATGTTTACATAGGTTACGTTTCGGGATATAATTCCTCGGTTACGGGTGGTGGTATTGGTTCTACCGGTGTTGGATATGGGACTTTGAGAAATGCAACAGGCGCCCCAAACACTGCTTTTGGTTTCTTTGCCATGCGCACCTCTACTAGTACAAGCGAAGCAGGTTCACACGATGTTGCCATTGGGTATGAAAACCAGTATAGTTATACTTCATCCACAAAAAATGTGGGTATTGGTGACCTGAATTTATACTCCACAACTTCCGGTACTAACAATACTGCTTTAGGGTACCATACTCTATATACTAATTCTACCGGTTATGATAATACCGCCGCAGGGTACCAGGCAGAATATACAAATTCAACAGCTAAAAATCAAACTGGCATAGGTTATGAAGCCAATTATTCATTTGGTGCAGATGTAGTTGTAGCCAATACAAATGGTAACACTGCAGTGGGCGCCCTTTCATTATTTACCAATACCACTTCAATAGGCGCTACTGCCATTGGAACCTACACTCTTCATGCTATGAACGAGAACAACGCCTCTAATCCCGGGTCATCGTCAGACGTAGCCATAGGTGATTCATCCAGCGCCAATATTACCGGAGCTTGTGCTACTTCTATCGGAGCAAATTCTTTTAGAACATTTCCGGATGCTTTGAACTCCCAAATGACTTGCATAGGATATGGCGCAGGACAGGCTATAACAGGCGCTTCACAACCACAGGTTACAATTATCGGGTATCTTGCTATGTCAAAAACTACAACACTTCCTTCTTACGGAACGGTAGCTCTTGGCGCTAATGCTATAGGGGGCGCCGCTAGTAGTGGTTCAGCAAACGATGCAATAGGAGCAGCAGCCTTATATAGTCTCACCAGTGGGGCAAGCAATATAGCTATTGGCAGTGCTAATAGTATTACAAATGCAAATTTCAATGCGCCATTAGGAGAGCTTACAACCGGCGGCAGTGATCTTGCCATCGGATTTAGTGCTGCCGCTTTACTTGGTACGGGTAGTAGTAATGTTGCTATAGGCGCTTTTTCTTCTGTAACCGGTGTTAGTTCCGCTTCTCTTGGCTCCGGTTCAGAGAATACAGCCATTGGCACCTATGCTACTGCAGGCAGTAAAGTTGCCGTGGTTGCAAGTCTCTACAATACAGCTTTAGGTTATTCAGCAAGTGCGGGTAATACCTCAGTAATCACCTATTATGCAACAGCAGTTGGCGCTAATTCAGTTGCAGCGCCGACTACAGGCACTACTGCTGCTACTACTGCCACGGCATTAGGCGCTTCAGCAAGTGCGACCGCCAACAGCGCAATAGCTATAGGCGATGGCGCATCAGCTTCGGGTCTTAGCTCCACAGCTTTAGGCGCCGGTTCAAGTGCATCTGCCAGCAATTCAACAGCCATCGGCGCTAATGCAGTAGCCAATACCGCCAACACAGTAATTTTAGGAGGCACAGGCGCAAATGCAGTTTTCGTTGGCATCGGCACAAGCACTCCTCAACAGGAACTGGAAATCGGCGGCGCCGTTAATACCATAAATCTTCCGGGCATAGAAAAGGGTAACACATTTAGCGCTGCTCCCTCAACAACAACCGACGAAATCCTGTTTGCAAAAACCACAGGCGATGTAGAAGCTCTGCCTAACAGACGGAACAATAGGAGCTTTAATGGTACTTAACCCAAGCGGCGTTCCCACATGGGGAGCTCCTCCTTCAAATGTTACGGCTACTGCGCCCCTGAGTAATATCGGCACTCCGACAAATCCGAATATATTATTAAGCGGCACCTACGGCGGTATATTTTATGGTACCGGTGTGGGAACGGGCTCGAGTTATACCAACTATGGTCCGGCATCCGGCAGCCCCGATTCTGCTTACGTGCTTGAATCACAAGGAGGCGCTTTTCCCCCTATATGGGTAGAGGTGTCTTTAAATACTGCCACACCCGACAATTGGGGAAGCCAAATAGTAGTAACCGATTCTGCTAATACAGGCGGTGTTGAAAATACTCTAAATGGACAAGGAACATTAGCACATCCTCTTGTACTTGCACAACAGGGTGCAATAACAAGCCCCTATATTTCCACGCTTTCATGGAACGGCACAACATGGAAACCCTCTTCCCTCAATGCTTCTCTTATTAAAAATAGCATAACAACGCCTGGCTCTGCTATAATTATAACCAACGGAACCAACCAGGTTGTTGGTGGCTCTAATGTTACTCTCGATATACAGGGAACTTCAGGCGGTTTATTAGCTGGTAATGGTGGCGGTAATTCGGCAACCTTTACCTCAGGAGGTACAAACGGACAGGTCTTTACATCCAATGGCGCAAGCACACCATCATGGCAGCCAATATCTGTGCCGGTGCTTTGGGGTTTAAGCGGCAATGGCGGCACAATTCCGGGAACAAATTTTATCGGCACCTTAGATGATAACCAGTTAAGGTTTTACAGTGGTGGTCCTTATCCGGGTCCTGCAGGTTCATTTGACCCCCAACTTGTTGGTGCCACCCCTTATGCCAATACATATTTAGGCACACCTAATGATAATAATAGTAATGCAGAAGGTGCAGGTAATAACGATGCCGGTACTTACAATGTAGGTGTTGGCTTTGGTTGCATGGGCTTTGCTGCCGCCACCTCTACCTATAATGTAGCCATGGGTTCACATGCTCTTGAACCGATTAATGTAGAAAGCCAGACCGGTTCTTATAACGTTTCAATGGGCGCCAGTTCAAACCTTGATAATGGAGGAGCAACCTATGAAACTTCTATAGGTGCTGGCGCTATGGAGGGCGGCATAGCTACCGGCGCAACAAGTGGTTATAATACTGCTGTCGGCTATCTTGCTTTGGCTTCACCAAATGCAAGTTCCACTTATTATCACGCTTATAACACGGCATTGGGTTATCATGCTATATATACACCGACTGCCGGTGCCGCTAACAGCAATACCGGTGTAGGCACTAACGCAGTATATCAATCTACAAGTAATAGAAACACGGCTGCCGGCGATAGCGCTCTTTATACAAATACGACAGGCACAAACAATACCGCTTTAGGTTATAACGCAGAAATGTCTTCAGCCGCTTTAACCAATGCAATTGCTATCGGCTATAATGCTTCAGCGCCTGTCAGCAACTCAGTTATTCTTGGTACAAGTTCACCTACGGTTAGCCTTTATTTGCCCGGTTATAATACCATTGGTTCACTCTACTATACCTCTGCCGCAAGCGGTAAAGTTTCCGCTTTAACACCAAGTACTATAGGATATATGTTACAATCAAATGGTCCGGGTGTGGCTCCAGCATGGGCTAATGTTACTGTCGGCAGCGGATTTGTAACTAACGTTACAGGCACATCCCCGATTATCGTTAATGGCACCTGGAATATTAATATTCAGGGAACCGGTGCAAATTCAGGCGGTGTATTATACTCTGCCGGTGCCGGCAATTCTGCGGAATTCACGCCAACAGGCACTTCCGGAACGTATTTAACATCTGCCGGAGCCGGTGTACCTACATGGTCTCCCATTACTGTTTCTGCCTGGAGCTTAACCGGTAATTTGGGCACAATTCCCGGCACTAATTATATCGGTACGAATGATGATAAGCAATTCAGGTTTTATACTGATAATGCTTATTCCGGTTCTCTTGACCCGCAAACTGTTGGTGTAACAACGTACGGCAATACTTATTATGGAGAAGCAAGAACCCAAAATTCCGATAACGGAGCAGGTAACGGCGATGCGGGCACTTATAATGTTGCATTAGGCAATGGTTCACTGGGGCAAATTACAACGTCATCAGGAATAAGCACCGGTAACGTATCAGCGGGTGGTCTGTCATTACCCTGCGTAACAACAGGCAGTTATAATATCGGAATAGGTGGTTTCTTAGCGTTGCGATACGGTTACCAGGGAAACGCTGATATAGCATTAGGATATGAGAGCTTGTATGAATTGAGTGGAACATCTTCATATAATATTGGAATCGGTTCTTATGCCGGTTTTGGAGGTAGCGGTTGTGGTGCAAGCAACGGTTGCGCTACTAACTATCTGGGCAATTTCAATTCCATGTTAGGTAATTATGCATTATATAATGCTAACAGCAATCAAGCCAGCAATACCGCTGTGGGCACTTATGCCTCTTATAGTACTACAGCCAGTACAAATACCTCTGTGGGAGATAGTGCGCTTTACACAAATGCAAGCGGTAAGTATAACGTCGCTTTAGGCTATGCGGCTAATGTGTCTTCAGGCAGCCTTACCAACACTACGGTTGTTGGCGCAAGAGCTTACGCTTCTACCAGCAATGAGCTTCTTTTAGGCGACATAAGCGGCACAAACGGCGCAACTGCAAATACCAATGTAGGTATTGGCACACAAACGCCCGCCACTGATGCAGCCCTTGCAGTAAAAAAAGGTCACCTTGAATCACAGGGACAGCTTTCAGCCGGAAACGTATTTGCTGATGCCGGTGCAGGTTCATTGGCAACGGCTACTATTAACTCAAACGCTACCGATGTCAGCGGCTCAATAACTCTTACAACCGGTTCTTCCGGCTTGTCTTCAGGACAAGAGGCAACTGTGTTTTTTGCCACCTCATATACCTATACACCGGTAGTTACAATTACTCCGGGTAATGCTGCGGCCGCGGCTGCAATAAATACAAACGGTGCTTATGTTAGCGCCGGCACTGCTTCTTTTACTATTAATTTTAATTCGACTCCTGCTGCAAGCACACCCTATATATTTAATTATTTTATAATTGAAACGCCGGGCACAGTACCAAGCGTTGACCCGTGCTATATTCCGATAACGCTTACTAACAATCAATCTGCCGCCACGCCAAGCGGCTTCCAGCAGATGCTGACGGTTAACAGTGCAAGTTATTCCTCTATGGAGATGAGCGGTTTGCAGAATGTTGAATTTACCGTAGGGTCACCGGCACCAGGTGGCACTGCATTACAGGCTTGGTTAGAGAGCGGTAATAGCAGCGCTTCTTCCAGCACCATTTGGTGGGTTAATCTGGGTACTAATACAATAGGTGCAAGCGGCGGTACACTTACAATATACATGAACTTCATGTCATCAAGTGTATTGAATTCAGCCGGTCCTACAGGTGAAGCGCCCCAATTATCTGGTACTTATGCGCAATATGATAATGGCAGTCTTGTGTTTAATAATTATTGGAATTTTAATGGCTCATTACCTTCGGGATTAACATTTACCGCCGGTTCAGAAGGTTCATTATCCTATGGCAGCAATGGGGTTACAATGACAATTGCCTCACCTGCATGGGGAACCTATATAAACTCGTCTTCAACATACACACCGGGCAGCAATGGTATTGTAGTAGAAACGGATATGGCGCAAAATACTATACCTGCTGCCGAAGCCGCCATGGCTGCACTTGTAGCAACCCCTGGTATCTCATCCTCAACAGCAGCTTATGCGGGGATGCTGCAGGAGCCGAGCAGTGGAACAGGCGGCTATGCATTTTTAAGTGATTACGAAGACGGTGGCGGCGTTTTCCCCGGTAATGTTATAGGTGCTTATGCAACAGAGGGCACCAGCTTCAATGTTTGGAGTTTAGGTATCAATTCATCCGGCACTCTCGGTTTCGGATATGTTAATTATGGGACAACGTTATCATCAGGCGCAAGTGCTGTAGATGTGCTATCGAGTTTCCATATTGCCTTACAAACAACACAGGCGTCTGCAACATTCTCATGGCTGCGCACCCGCAATTATCCTCCTTCAGCCACAATGCCAAGCGCTTTATACGGCAGTTCTACCTGTTCAGGACCTTCTCAGCCATCAGAAACAAATGTTTGCTATGTTCCTGTAACGCTTCATAATAGCACAAGTTCTGCCACACCATCCAATTACCCGCAGCTCGTTACTGTAAATAGCTCGCTTTATTCTTCTTTAGAGAGCGCCGGGTTGCAGAATGTTGAATTTTCTACCGGTCCCGGTGGAACAGGTACTTTATTACAGGCATGGTTAGAGAGTGGCAATACCACGTCATCTACCACCACCGTATGGTGGGTTAACATGGGCTCTAACACAATTGCCGCAGGTAATTCGCTCACAATTTATATGAACTTCATGACATCAAATGTAATGTCAGCTTTAGGTCCAACAGGTGAGGCGCCTCAATTATCCGGCACTTATGCTCAATATGACAATGGTGCAACGGTGTTCCCGACGTTCTATGATAATTTTGCCGGAATATCTTTAGCCTCTAAATGGACAAGTGACGGTTTCCAAACGGTAGCCGTTAATAATGGCGTTACTCTTACTTATGTATCCTCAAATTGGAATGCCATTTACACCAACACATTCTCTGCTGCGCTTAATAACGTTGCAGACGTGTATGTTGAAGCATCTAATCCAAGCGGTACAGGCGCTTGTATAAATACGAGCGGAACAAACGGAAACGGGGTAAATAACGGAACCGATGGAGTGGATGCCCAGTTAGACGGACCGTCAGGAACGGGCTTTGCATTTGGAACCGGGGGAAGTTGTACTACTGCCCCAAATGCAAATACAACTTATGCTAATTCTGCTCCGGTTGCTAACACATTTTACGCCCTCTCTTTCTATATGCTTAGTACACCGGTTTTGCAAATTAACTATGGGGCATTCAGCACTGTTACCGGAACCGGCGTTGCTTTAAATGCTATATCCCCGACTTCAGCAGTAGGGTTAGGCGTAGCACAAAGCTCAACAGGCACTTACCAGTGGTTTAGAATAAGACCTACGCTGGCAAATAGCTCCACAGTGCCAAGCGTTTCTTTAGGTGAAATAAACTGCCTGTAAATAATAGAAATTACTTTACCACGCTATTACCAAAGCGCCTCGGAAACGGGGCGCTTTTTTTTACTACAAAAGTCTCAAAGACTTTTGTAGTGTGTAACTCACCCGCAAACGCTCATTTCTGGGTGCCCCTCTCTTTAAAGAGTGGGGCGTGGAGCCGTGAGTGGAGCGGGTGAGTCACCTCAGCGGAAGACTACAAAAGTTTCTAAAACTTTTGTAGACTGTCAGCACATAAAACTTCTTGTTCCAACAAATAATATCACCTCTTCCCCTCGCCTAATTTTGTTCTGCAATAAAATTAATAGCATGACAAAATATAATTACAAGCTTACTGATGAAGAATTTTTAAAAATTCTAAAAGAAAATTGCGGCATGTATGGTCTTACCGCTATCGCTATTCAGAAAAAGTACGGTATTCCGTATACCCGTCAAGCTGTGCGCGAAAGGGCGCTGCGTCATCCCGATTTTATAAAAGAACTGGAAGAGGAGAATTTTGAGATCGTAAATCTCACCTTTCTTGAGCTGATGAAACAAAAAGAAAATCTTTATGTGCGCCTTAATACCGCCAAGTTCTATGCCACCACCAAATGCAAAGAACAGTTTAATACCAGGTTTGACGAAAAGCCAAAAACAGAGCTCAAACAGCAGGTCATCAGGATCGGTAAAAGTGTATTGCGTTTTTTTGTACCCACAAATAAAAATAATCTCCTTAAATGAATCCTGTCTTAGAACCAAACCACCCGGAGTTTCCCGGAATCATTGATGAGGATGATGATATCACGGGAGGTTTTGAAGGTGAAACCGAAGTGCTGTTCAATCCCTTTCCCAAGCAGCAGGAATTCCTGGAAAGTGTTATCGGCGGCGATTACGATGTCATTCTATACGGCGGCGCCATACGCGGCGGCAAAACCTTTGCCGGCTTAATTGCCTTAATAATGCTGGCTTGTGCCTTTCCCAAAAGCCGGTGGGCTGTCGTGCGACAATCGCGCCCTTCGCTGATGCTCAATACCATACCTTCTTTTATGAAAGTGTGCTCACCGGCGCTGATATCTAAGTTTAACCATATTACCAATGTGGTTACAATGTTCAACGGCAGCGAGATACTGTTTTTTAACGAAAACTATGAGAAAGACAAAGACCTTAACCGCTGGAGAGGATTGGAGGTGAACGGCTTTTTGCTGGAAGAAGTTAATGAGTTGAGCGAAGTTTCCTTCTACAAAGCTATTGAACGGAGAGCCACACACGTCATTAATCCCAAACCGCCCGGGTTGATTCTTTGCACCTGCAATCCCACTAACAACTGGGTTAAAGAAAAATTTTATGACCCGTGGAAGGAAGGGAAGCTAAATCCGCGCTGGCATTATATTCCCTCTAAACTCACCGATAATCCTTATATGGATGCTGAATTCAGGGAGGGGCTTAGGCAATTGCCGCGCTATCAATATGAAGTATTTGTTGAGGGTAACTGGGATATTTACCTGCGCACGGGAGCCGAATTTTACAAGGAATTTGATTTAAACAAACATGTGAAACGTATTGCCTATAATCCGCGTCTTCCCTTATGGATTAGTATTGATGAAAATGTACATCCCTATTTTTCCGCCTCTGTATGGCAGGTAGAGGGTAAGAGAGCCATGCAAATTGACGAAATATGTATGCGTTCGCCCGGCAACTCAGTTAAGGACATGGCGCAGGAGTTTAAACGCCGTTATGCCAATCACAGGGCGGGTATTTTATTAACCGGCGATGCCACAAGCCGTAAAGAAGATGTGAAAATTGAAAAAGGTTATGACCTTTATCTTTTGCTGCAAAGGGAATTGCAGGACTATCACCCGCAGCGCAAAGTTCCTGAAAGCAACCCCAGCGTTTATATGCGCGGTTTGTTTATTAATCAAATTCTGTTCAGTAACTTTAAAAACATAGAAATAATAATTAACGAAACCTGCAAAGAAACCATAAAAGATTTGCAGAATGTGAAACAGGATTCGGACGGCACAAAATTAAAAAACTATAAAACAGATCCGCTTACAAAGGTGAGTTTCCAGGAATGGGGGCATCTTTCAGATTGTCTTGACTATGCCGTCACAATGATATTCAGCAGCGAATATAATGAATACCAGAAAGGTCCGTATTGTCTCCCGTTCGTCGGGAAATTCGCGCCCCCAAAGCAGTCGTGGTAATAAGGTGCTGCCGGCGACAACATTTGCCTGCGTTGTAAATAATTGAATTGCTTATACTTACAAGCGACAACTTTTATTAGCGACAACATTTGGCAACACGGCGCTTAACTTTTTTATTTTTTATTTTGCAGTTGGTTTTCTGCATTTATCAAATCCTGTTCTACAATTTGCGGATTCACAAAATTTACCCGTTGGTCCTGCAGCTTAGAGATTAGATTAAGAGACTTCTTTAAAACCGGTATTTCTTTTTCATAGTCGCCCAAATTGTAATAACATAATCCCATATTGAAATAAAACTGGGCATTGGTAGAATCTAATTGAGCGCCTTTTTTAAAATAGGCTAAGGCTTCTTCATATTTGTTTTGATGATAATAAATTGCCCCGAGCCCGTTATATCCCTGTGAAAAAGTAGAGTCTAAACTAATACATTTATGAAATGCTTTTAAAGCATCATCGTTATCACCCATAAGAGAATTCAGATAGCCCGCATTGAACCAGGATACGGCATAGTTTGGAAGGATAGTGATGGCGGTATCAAATTCACCCAATGCCCTTGTAAAATAGTCGTTGCGCTGTTGCGGGGTTGGTGCGTTAAGCCCGTCATTCAAATAAATGGTGCCTATGTTTTCGTGGAGCTCAAGACTGTTTGGCGCAGTTTTTACGTCGGCTGTAAATAATGCGATGCTGTTGCTCCAATCGGTATTTCTGTTGATGGTCTGAAAACCGCTTAACAAAACAATAACTGCCATTAGTGCTGAGAGGATTGAAAGTTTTTGCCCTGTACTTTTGAATTTTATTTTCTGTAATATTTCATTGGCAGCCGCAACAATGGCAATGCAAAAACCGAATGACGGCTGGTATAAAAACCGCTCGCCTATAAATGTGCCTACATCAATAACAATATTTGACACCATAAAAATGCTGCAGAAATAAAACAGGATGCCATACGATATAAGACTTTTTTCTTTTAACTTCACCAAAGCATATATTACAAGTGCCGTTTGTATCAGCACCGACAACCACACCCGCCAGTCAGAAAAATTGACATAGGGCACCTGGTTATAAGTATAATTGCTTTCAAGAGGATTAGGCCATAATAGCAGCAGCATATATTTGCCCAGTACCATCAATGCCGTAGCAAAATGCTGAACGGGCGTTGCAAAAAGATAAGGCGCAAAATCAATATCTTTAGTGCCCGTAGTTGTTAAAACAGAAATAATGGAAAAGCGCATAAGCGCATAAAAGCCGAAAACCACTGCAAAGGGCAGGGTGGTAAGCACAATGACGCGTGGTTTTTGTGTAGTGAAAAAGTAAAAGGTGAGCGGCAGAATGATAACAAATGTTACACCATTTTCTTTAGACAACAAGGCAAGGAAATAAAACACTATAGAGAGTAATAATTGCCAATAGTTCCGTTTTGTTAAGAAATTTAAACTGTAATACATGGTAAGCAACAGGAACAGCCACGACAGCAATTCATCGCGGCTTTTAATATGGGAAACGGCTTCGGTGTGCACCGGGTGTATAATAAAAAGCAACACCACAATAAACGCCGCAACAGGTGATGATTTGAATATATATTGTCGCAAAACCATGAGCATAATCACACCGGTGAGAGCCAGCAAAAGCATGTTTATAAAGTGGCTGACATGAGGATTGGCATTGAAATATTCTTTTTCTATTGCGAAAGTGATAAGTGATAACGGGCGCCAGCGTCCGCCACTTACAACGCCGGCATGGGCATAATAGCCATACATACTTTCTTTGGTAAACAAATCGTAAATACCATTAACTCCTTTTTGAACAAATTGGTTATATGAGTAAAATTGCCCGTCATCCTGGGCAAAATCATTGACGATGGAATTGCCATAAAATGCAAATGTAATGGCAATGATAAATAGTAATTGAATTCGTATATTAGAAATAAAACGCAGTATTTTATCAGCCGCGGAGTGAGGTTGCAGTCGGTGTATGAGCGCCGGATACCGGTACAGATTTTTGTTTAGCTGTTTTTTTTATCTCTTTATTTTTCTTCTTCTCAGTCAAAATAGAATATTAAGTTACTGCGTTATGAGACAAAAATAATAATCGTTCGGGTAAAAACTACGAAAGACTCAAAGACTACTGTGGTATTAAATTTATTTTGCCTGTAGTTGTTGCGCCTTTAAGGCATCAGCTTTTGCATTTTCACTTTGCCCTGCTTTATTCTCAGCAAATGAGCGGTTGAGCCAATACTCTGCAGCCGATGGATTTATTTGAATAGCTCTTGAAAAATCTGTAATCGCTTCAGTATAGTTTTGAAGGCTGACGTAGCATACCCCTCTCGCGTTATAATATAATCCAACATTTTCAGGATTTAATTGAATTCCTTTTGTAAAATCTTCCAGCGCCTTTCCATATTGATTAATCGCTTTGTACTCAAGACCGCGGTTATAATAATAAGTTGCAACCGAGGAGTTTAATGCAATAGCTTTGTTATAGTCGGCTATTGCCGAATCATCTTTGAAGTTCTTATAATAGAGCAATCCTTTATTATTATAGGCATTTGCATTATTAGGATCAAGTGCAATGGCTTTATTGTAATCGGCGATTGCTAAATTATTTTTGCCAACACTATAATAAAGCAATCCCCGGTTAATATAGGCGTCTGCATAGCCGGGATCGATTTCTATAACTCTGGTTAAATCAGCAAAAGCCGAATCGGTCTTACCATAATTGGAATAAATTAATCCACGGTTAAAATAAGCATTTCTATACGAGCTCGAACTGAATACGTTTAGTTTTAAGGCGCTATTATAATCTGCCAAAGCCTTTTTCGTTTCATTTTTGGTATTGTAATATGCTGCCCTGCTAACATAAGCTATAGCAGCATCGGGATAATTATCAATCACATCAGTCCATAATACTTCAGAGTTTTTCCATACCAGGGTTCGTGAATACGACTGATAACTGAAAATAACTATGCCAATAATCGCAATTATTATAAATGGATATTTCATTGAAGCCAATATCCCGGCCTTGCTTTGCCATGCTTTATTAATTACGTGCGCCACAACAAATAATAATCCTATGTAAGAAAGATAACTATACCTGTCAGCCATAATTGCAGAACCAACAGAAATAACCTGCAACACTAATGCCACGGATACAAAGTAGAAAAGCAACCCGAATACAATCTCTTTTTCCTTTTTCCGAAAAAAATAAATCAGCGCACCTATTATTCCAAGCAATATAAAGGGCGACAGATAAAATATTAACGGGATACCATTAGGGTTATATATATCTGGGTATGGATATAATGTAGACAATTTATAAGGCACGAAAAACTTTACTATGTACATTATTGCGCCATAAGACACAACCATCAGCCGCTGAAAAATAGTAAAGGTATTCATAGCAGTAATGGCCTGTCCGGATTGCTGTATTTTAAGTGCTATAATGCCGAATATGATTGATAAAAGAAAAAAAGGAATTTTTTCAAAAATGACCTTCCTGTTCTGCTTTACACCATTTAAATAATCTATCAGCAAAAGAATAACAGGGAACACTACTGCCATTCCTTTCGACAAGCAGGAAAGTATAAACAGTAAAAACGTAAAAGTATACCACACTATTTTTTTTGTTTCCCTGTAACGCAGGTAGGTAATAAGCCCAGCGAGGAAAAAAAATACATACAACACATCCTTACGCTCGCTCACCCACGACACAGATTCTACATGCATGGGATGAATACCAAAGAATAAGGCTACGATTGATGCCATCAGCAACTTACGGCGAGTAAGCAAAAAGATAAATACGAATACAAGAATGTTATTAAGTAAATGGAAAATAACATTTTCAAGGTGATACTCCATCGGGTTAAGTTTGCTGTTCCGGTAATTTAATGCAAGCGTTAATATTGTAATGGGATGATAGTTGGCGGATACAGGAGTTTCAAAAATTTTCAGCAGAGGCAATGAATTGTTAGTTGTTACCAGCGGATTGTCCTGCACATAAACAGGGTCGTCCCAGTTGGTAAACCCATCGTCTAAAGAAGGCGAGAATACAAACCAGGTAATGAGTGAAATTGCTGCAACACACATGCATATTAAAGGTACATTGCTATCTTTTTTGAGGAATATCGGCTTTATTTTTTTCGCCTCTTTATTTTTCTTTTTATCAGCCAAAATTAAGTATTGTAAAATACTGTTATTGGGTAAAAATAACAATCGTCCGGGTAAAAACCATATAAGAAAGACTTTTATACAAGTCGGGAAAATACTTTAATTTTGAATTTCCGCAAATCCATTTAAACTTATTTATTCAGGAGAGGTGTCAGAGTGGTCGAATGTGCCTGATTCGAAATCAGGTGTGCGGTCAAACGCACCGGGGGTTCGAATCCCTCCCTCTCCGCCGGAACAATATTGCGCAAAATGCCAGCCAGTATTGAGTTTTAGCGTTTTTTATTTTTTTTGAAAACGCAGAAAAACGCATTAAAATGCGCAACTGGCGAACGCAAATCGAGCGCAAAAACATCCCAATTCAAAGAACTTCAATAGGGGGTTACAGAGCGAAGGTCTGATTCTTACTCCACATGGCTAATTATAACCCTTCGGTGACCAGCTTCAACATTCCTACCAATTCCGATAGCTATAATGGCGCTGTATCGTTATTTTGCCTTTAAGAAAAATTAATAGTTAATTACTTTTTATCTTTACATAAAAAACAATGAAATATTTATACCTGTCTGTTTGCCTGATTATCAGTTCGTTGTTTTTCAGCCTTGAAAATTGTGCTGCACAAATAGATTGTAAAGATTTTGCCGTGTTGGTTACCGCCACGGTTGATACGATAACCCCTTCTGTTACACTGAACTGGAATGTGGATACTATTGCTACCGGTTATTATATTTACCGCAAAACCAAAACAGCTACTTCGTGGGGAGCGACTTACCTGGCAAAACTTTCTAAAACCACCCAGCAATATACCGACAACAATGTAGTACTCGACTCGGTTTATGAATATTGGGTACTTAGAACCACTGATTTGTCGCTGGTGCAATCGAACGGCTATATATATGTATCCATAAAACTTCACCCTGCTGAATACAGGGGAACGGTTATACTTATGGTCGACAGCACTTACCGCGACAGTTTCGCCACCCAGCTTACACGCCTTAAGTTTGATTTGATTGGCGATGGATGGACGGTTACACGCCACGATATTTCGCCTGATGATTCAGTCGCATTTATACGCAGACTTGTTAAGAACGATTATAATGCCGACCCGGCAAATGTAACCTCGCTGTTTTTATTTGGTCACGTGCCGGTGCCTTATTCAGGCGACATCGCTCCGGATGGGCATGTTCCTTATCATCTTGGTGCATGGCCCGCCGATGGCATTTACGGCGACATTAATGGCGTGTATACTGATTCTGTAGTTGACGATACAGGAGGAAGTTATACTGCCAATTGGAATATGCCCGGAGATGGTAAATATGACCAAAGCCTTTTTGCCGGAACTATAAATTTGGAAGTCGGAAGAGTAGATTTATCAAACATGGATTCGTTTGCATTGTCGGAGCCAAACCTTTTAATACAATATCTTAATAAAGACCACGCCTTCAGGCAAAAATATTTTACAGCACAGAAACAGTCGATTATCGATGACAACTTTGGTGTGTTTGGCTTGCCCGATGATGAGGCATTTGCAAGTGATGCCTGGCGCAATTTTTCAGCGTTGCTTGGTACTAACAACGTTACGGCTGCCGGCTATTTTTCATCACTTAACCCCCAAAGCTGCCTGTGGTCTTATGGCTGTGGTGGCGGATGGCCTCTTGGTGCCGGCGGTGTGGGCACTACCGGCAATTTTGCGCACGATACGGTTAATTCAGTTTTTACGATGCTGTTTGGCAGTTATTTTGGCGATTGGAATTTTCCGAATGACTTTATGCGTTCATCGCTTGCTTCCGTGCCAATGGTTCTATCATCCTGCTGGGCAGGGAGACCAAACTGGGTTTTTCATTTTATGGGCAGTGGCGAAACGCTTGGCTTTTGTGCACGGTGGTCGCAAAATAATTACGACACTTATTATGCCGGCTATGGCGCTACTATGGTTCATATTGCACTTATGGGCGACCCCACACTTACTATGAACATAGTAGGACCGGCGTTTAATTTACAACACGAGTTAATTAACAGTAATAAAGAAGTTTCATTGCACTGGAGTCCTTCTATCGATACTATTCGCGGATATTATGTTTACCATTCTCCGGTATTAAACGGGAAATACACACGAATTGCGTCTTACAGGCAAATGATACATCGTTCACCGATACTTTACCGTTCGCGGGTTCCGATTATTATATGGTGCGTGCGCTTAAACTTATAAGTTCACCAAGCGGTTATTATTTTAATTTAAGTGAAGGCATTTTTGATTCGACAAAGGATGTTGTTTCGGGTATTAATCAGTTGGCAGTTACCAATAACCAATTATCAATTTATCCAAATCCAACAAGTGGGCCAATTACAATTAGCTCAACAAAAAATATTGACGAGGTTAAAGTAACTAATGTACTTGGGCAATTAATTTATGAAGCGCAGCCCAAACAAACACAATTTATTTTCGACCTGAAAGATGAGGGAATGTACTTTGTGTCCGTTACATCGGATAATCAAACTACAACAAGGAAGATAACTGTTACAAGGTAGGGTTAGTGCTACCTTTATCGCTAACCAAAACTTAGCAAATATGAAAAACCATTTACGACCCATTTTGGCTCTCTTTATTATAACCACATCATTGTGCCGTGCTCAAAATCCTGTACTTTGGGGAGTAACTGATGCAGGTGGTGTTAATACTGATGGCATAATATTCAAATACACGACTTCTACTGATTCAGAAACCGACGTATATAATTTTGGCAAGGGTACTGACGGGCAACACTCTCAAGGCTCGCTAATTCAGGCAAACAACGGTTTACTTTATGGAATGACAGAGGAGGGAGGCGCTTATGGTTATGGCATAATTTTCACTTACAATATTTCAACCGGCAAAGAAACCGATATATATGATTTTAGAGGCGGCACTACAGATGGAGAATATCCTTTTGGCTCACTCATTCGGGCAAATAACGGTTTGCTTTATGGAATGACTGAAGAAGGGGGTGCAGTTGATTTTGGTATAATTTTCAGTTACAATATTTTAACCGGCATTGAAAACGATATACATGATTTTAAAGGCACTGAGGGAGCCTATCCTAATGGCTCGTTCATCCAATCAGGTAATGGTTTGCTTTATGGAATGACTCCCGAGGGAGGAATTCATAACAGGGGCGTAATTTTCAGTTACAATATTTCAACAGCCACTGAAACCAAGATATATGATTTTGGCGCCGGCGCTGATGGGCAATATCCATACGGCTCTCTGCTTCAGGTGAACGATAGTTTGCTTTATGGAACAACTGAAGAAGGTGGTATTTATGGTTACGGCACTATTTTCAATTATAATATTTTAACTGTAACAGAAACCGATATACATGATTTTGGCAATGGTACCGATGGGCAATACCCTGAAGGCTCGCTCATTCAGGCAAATAACGGTTTGCTTTATGGAATGGCTTATTGGGGTGGAGTAAATGATTATGGCATGATTTTCAGTTACAATGATTCTTCTGACAATTATTCCGACATACATGATTTTACAGGTACTGACGGAGCCTATCCCGCCGGTTCGTTCATTCAGGCAAGCAACGGCTTGCTTTATGGAACAACTGAGTGGGGCGGGACTATTGGTGGTTATGGCACAATTTTCAACTGTAATATTTTAACCGATACAGAAACCGTTATACATAATTTTGGGAGCGGCACCGATGGAGAGGTGATTTTAGGCAATCTAGTTGAAGTTGATTCATTTCCTTCACCTATTAATATTTTACCCCAGTCGCCATCTATTTGTAGCGGCACAGGAGTAACCCTTGTGTCAAGTGGAGGTACAACCTATACTTGGAGCCCCTCAACAGGTTTAAGTGCAACAACGGGCAGTACAGTGGTAGCCAGTCCTACGGTAACAACTATTTACAGGGTAACATCTTTGTCAAGTGGATTCATGGTAACAGTAACAGATACTGTAACGGTAATAATATTAAATAAAGCGACAATAACCAGGAATGGCAATAATCTCATTTCCAGTGCAACACAGTATAATAATCAATGGTATCGCAATGATACTATAATTTTGGGTGCAGACAATCCAACTTATCCAGTCACCAAAGAAGGATGTTATTCAGTAACCGCCTCAAACCCCGCCAATGGCTGCAGCGCCACATCAGATACATTTTGTGTTCTATCGTTATCAGGCATAAACAAATTATCAATTAACAGTAATCAGTTATCTATTTATCCCAATCCAACAAGTAGTGAGATAATTTTGAATATAAGTTCATCTGTTGGCGAAGTGAAGGACTGGAATTTGCAAATTACCGATGTGCTGGGAAGAATAGCATTTTCCAAATCGTCATTAAATTATAGTAATGATATTGATTTGTCGAAACTGGCGGGCGGTATGTACTTTATTTCAGTAATAAATAAAACAGGCAGAGCCGTAGTGCCGGTGGTGAAACAATAATTAGTGATATAAAATAATAGATTTTGAATATCCTTTAAATGACAGGGTTAAATTGCTTATTGTGCAGTATCATTTAATTTACCATATATTTATTTTTAACTTTATCCCGTTCCTTCTTTTATCGTAGGAAGAACTAAAAAATAATTCAGTTTATAATTATCTTATATGAAAAAGCTATTTACTCTTACTACAATTATTATAATTTTATGTAATATATTTTCAATAGCACCTTCCTATGCACAATTAAACGGTGCATATACCATTAATCCGGCGGTGGCGTCGTCTGCAACTAATTATTTGAGTTTTAATGCAGCAGACAGCGATTTGAGCCTAGGGGCAAGAAGTGACGGCGGCGCAGTAAATGGACCAGGTGTATCGGGAGCGGTAACTTTTACCGTATCTAATAGCACTTACAACGGACAACTGATAATTCCGCTTACTGAAGGGACAATTACCGGTGCATCGGCCACTAACACAATTACATTTGATGGCGGAACAGGAAACGCTGCCAATGTAATAGTAACATCAGCAGGTAGCTCAACCAATTATGCCACTTTAACCTTTAACGGCTGCCAATACGTTAACTTTAAAAATATTACTATTAATAATACCGTAACAGGTAATAACGGATGGGGTGTTAATTTTTTTGCAAATACTATGCAAAATAATTATAACCTGCTGGTAAACTGTATTATTAATGTTCCTCCTGGTTCTTCAACTAATCAAAACTTATATGGTGTGATGTTCAATGGAAGCTATACAACCCCTGGCACAGCTTTTAGCACTACCGTTTCTTATTGCACTATTAGCGGGTGCACTGTAAATAATGGCTATACGGGTGTTTATCTGTATGGATTTAATAACGGAAACTCTACTGAAAATGTAGTAAGCAATAACACACTGTACGGCGCTTATCAGTATGGAATACTAACAAGCCTGGGCGCTACGGCTTTTAAAATAAGGGGTAACAGGATATCCTGCGATACCACAACTAACATTCCTCCAAACTTTCAAGCAATAAAAATGCTTGGCGTTACCTCAAGTTCTTCTTCCGATTATGCTGAAATATCAGGCAATACCATTTATCATTTTACCGAAATAGGCATTGCTATCCAGGCTTCACCCGGAAGCGCCGCTTACCCCACACAAATATTCAACAATTTTATTGGCGGCGGTATTCTTTATAGCCCCAATCCTGTACAACTAGCTTGTATTTATGCCACTTCCAGCACAGGTTATATTGATGTGTGGAACAACACGCTTCTGTTAAACATGTCGGGAACCACTACAAGTTCAGCTGCTATGCAAATTGGTTCAAGCTCAAATACCAATTGGGATATTGAAGACAATATTTTTAGTTACACTGGTGCCAGTAATACACAAGGGCAGCCTTTTTATTCTTCTTCGGGCACTTTAGTCAACTCAACTTTCAATTATAATATTTTTTATAACCCCACCAATACTAACTTGGAAGCAACGGTAAACGGAACTGCTTACAGCAACACCACTTTAATTGGCGGGGACGGTTTTAATACTAATTCACAGGTAACTAATCCAAATTTTGTAAATACTTCACAAACCTCTCCCGATTTAGATATTACTTCGCAGTGTCCCAGGGGAATTCAAATTCCATCTGTTACAACTGATATACACGGAACCATTCGTAATAACCCGCCCTGTATTGGTGCAGATGAATTAACCTTAACTAATAAAACTATTGACACAAGCTCTTGTACGGGAGCATCTCTTACTCTAAAAGTTTCAGGTGGTACAAGTTATAACTGGAGTACAGGCTCTAATGCAGACAGTATTGTTATAACAGTTTCAAAAGATACAATGTATACCGTAATTGTTGGCGCCGGAAGTTGTGGTTCTTTTACCGATTCTGTTTATGTTAATGTTATTAAGTCGCCGCCATTAATTATTAAACCACCTTCTGCAACATTTTGCAGCGGGTTAAATATTTCTCTTAAGGTGATAAGTAAGGGTTCAGGATTTGAATGGAGTCCTTCAACGGGTTTGAGTGCAACAACCGGTGACAGTGTGCTTGCAAGCCCTACAATTTCAACAACATATACGGTAACCGGTATTGATTCTCTCGGTTGTGCTGCATCTGGTACAGAAGAGATAACTGTTATACCTTCCCCCAATAAACCAACGTTCAAACAAAATGGAGACACTCTTATTTCAAGCTCTTTTCATGACAATCAATGGTACCGAAATGATACGCTTCTGACTAATGATACTAGTCGGTACCTTATAATTACCTCTTTGGGTGAATACTGGGTGATTGTAAATAATGAGGCTAATGGTTGTAGCACATCGTCTGATTCTGTTAGGATAGATTCAGTGACAGGTATTGATCAGTTATCAGTTATCAGTAATCAATTATCGATATATCCTAATCCGACTGGTGGTCAATTCTTCCTCACTATAAGTTCATCAGTCAGAGATGTGAGAGATTGGAATTTGCAAATTACAGATGTGTTGGGGAGAACAGTATATATTAAGCAGCCGTTAAATTATAATAATGATATCGACATTTTTGATTTGCCGAAAGGTATATACTTTATAAAAGTGATAAATAAATCAGAAAGAGCGGTATTGCCGGTTGTAAAACAGAACTAAGAGCCCTTTTCAAAAATGTCCGATTATTTCATTAGGGTAAAATCATATAGTGTGGAAAAACTAGAATTATCTGTAAATACTTACGGCCACATTTTTAAAGTTTCGCGCATCATTGCCGATATAGCCGATTTCGCGATAGTGTTCTTAAGGGTCGACATATAGAAATTTTGGGTTGATTCCCAGATGGACAGGAATTTGCAAGACTTAGGGATTTTCATGATTTTTTAGATACACAGAACAAAAAAATTAAATGACATCGAACATGAAATAGGTCAAGTAAAATCATGAAGGTAAAACAAAGTAACCTTTTACCATTTTTAATATAAAAAAATAAAATTTTTTATTTATATTTGGCAGCACTAATTTTTTCATAAATACATTTATTTATATATATAATATATAATGATAAAATTGTATTTACGGAGAAAAATTTATTTTCCCATAATAGGGAACTCATTAATAATAAAATATTTACTATGAAAATTTTTACCCGGGTTTTAGTTACAGCATCGGTGACTCTAATGCTTTCTAATTCGTCCTATTCTCAGCAGGTATTCAAGACAGCTAATGTTGGTGTGGGAAGTGTAACTCCTCTAAGTAAATTGGAAGTTAACGGCTCATTTGGTGAGATAACTACCGCTATAAGCAGCGCTACAACGCTCGATATAACTTATGGTGTAGTGCTTGCTGCGCCGGCTACTGCCTATGGCATTACATTGCCTTTGGCAAGCAGCGCTAAACTTCGTGTTTATACTATTGTTTATAACGGCACAAGCGGGAGGTAACACCATTACTATCCAGGCAAGCGGCTCAGACCATATTCTGGCAGATGCAAATAGCTCTATCACTTATCCCCTTACAGGTGGAGCAGTAACAATACAAAGCGATGGCACTAACTGGCATGTTGTAGTTGCATCGCCTCCGGTGGACGGCACAGCAGGGGGAGTATTTTACGGCACAGGAGTGGGCTCGGCTTTTTCAGTTGCTGGAGCTGCAGGACAAGTACTGCAATCTAATGGCGCTGGCGCTCCAACATGGGTAACACCAACTACATCAGGCACTGCATGGCAATTAACAGGTAATAGCGGAGTAACTTATGCTGCTAATTTTATAGGTACAGTAAGTGGTACAGACCAAGCCCTTAAGTTAGAGGTGAATGGCGCAACATCTGGCCGTATTGAGGATATTAATACCGGAAATACCGCATATGGAAACTCGGCTATTGGTTATTTAGCCGCTAACGCACTTACCACGGGATTTTCAAATTCCGTTTTAGGCAAAGAAGCTTTACGAAATGGCACCACAAGTGGCAAAAATGTTGCCATTGGCGATAGCGCATTGGCTTCAATTACTACTGCAGCAAACAATGTCGCAATCGGTTACCAGGCTGGTGCAAGTGCTGCTACAGTGGCCTCATCAACATTAATGGGTTACCAGGTGGGAAGCACCGGAACAATTAATAAGACCGTTGCAATTGGTTACCAGGCCATGAGCGCTACCACTAATGCTGTACTAAATAGTGTTGTAATCGGTTATCAGGCCGGTCAATCTTTTGGATCAACCTCATCAACAGGTGATGTAGTATTTATAGGTTACGGAGCAGGTAAAAATGATGAAACCGCTTCAGCAGGTGATGGCCCGGTTTTCGTTGGTTATAATGCCGGCGGTTCAAACACCTCTGGACAATGGAATACTGCCTTAGGTTTTGGTGCAGGTGAATCTAACTCAACGGGTAATTACAATACATTTACAGGAACTTTAGCAGGTTCGGGTACTACTAACGGTAGCAACAATACATCAAATGGTACTTATACTCTCTCATTTATGGGAGGTAGCGCATCAGGCAACACTGCTATTGGTGCTTTTGCGATGCAAACAAATATTAATAATACCGGCACTAATACCGGTTCAAATAATACTGCTGTTGGTTACGATGCAGGATTTAATGCTAACGTTGGTTCAGGCTATCCTTATTCAGGTAGCAGTAACACCTTTGTAGGTGCATCAGCAGGTTACCAGATATACAGCGGTAGCAACAACACTGGCGTAGGTGGAAACGCTTTAAACGGCAATGGCTTTGGAATTAGTGGCAGTAATAATACGGCATTAGGAAACAGCTCACTTAGTTCTATGTCAAGCGGTGCCAACAATACAGCCATTGGTTACAGTGCGGCTTCCGGCACCTCAACCGGTACAAATAACGTTGCTATGGGTTACCAGGCTTTACATGCAAACACCATACAGTCTTCAAACGTAGCTGTTGGTGCTAATGCATTATTAAATAGTGCAATCAGCCAAAACGTGGCAGTTGGCGATAGCGCAATGGCAGGTAATACAACTGGTACCGGCAACACAGCATTGGGTTATCAGGCTCTTGCAAATAATCAGACACAAACCCAAAACACTGCATTAGGTTATCAAGCCCTTCAGGCAAGTACTGCTTTTAGTCAAAATACTGCAGTTGGTTATCAGGCTATGCAGAATAATGCCGGTAGTCTTAGTATCGCTATTGGAACAGGCGCTTTACAAGCAAATACTGGTGGTTCAAATATTGGTATTGGAATTAATGCACTTCAAAATAACACAGCGGGATTTAATATTGGTATTGGTACATCGGTTCTTATTAATAATAGTGTTGGTGGTAACTTCAATGTTGGGGTAGGTAGAACAGCGTTAACTGCTAATACAACAGGCGCTTCAAATACCGCGCTTGGTAATGCAGCTATGAGCGCAAATACAACAGGCGGTAGTAATGTTGCAGTAGGTGGTACAGCATTAAATGTTAATGCAACAGGTACAAACAATACGGCTGTAGGTTTTGGGGCAAATGTTGCATCTGCAGCGCTTACCAATGCCACAGCAATTGGCAATGGTGCTGTAGCACCTGTAAGCAACTCAGTAACATTAGGTAATTCTGCAGCTACAGCCCTTTATCTACCTGGATATGCAAATGTAAATACATTATTATATACTTCAGCGGCAAGCGGCCTTGTTGCATCAGTTGCTGCAGGCACTACAGGGCAAGTACTTACAGCAACCACAGGAGGCGCGCCAACATGGCAAGCACCTGCTTCAACAGCAGCTACAGCTTGGCAGCTAACAGGTAATACAGGCACAACACCAGGAACTAATTTTATTGGTACAATTGACGATAAAGCACTGGTATTTAAAACCTTTAATACAATTTCTGGCTTTATTCAGCCTGATGCCAGTGATGGAAGCGTATATTTAGGTTCAGCTGCAGGTAATTATGGTGGTGGTAATCCAAGCAGTGTGGCAATAGGTTACGAGGCATTGTCAAAATTTGGAGGAGGATATGGTGCTGGTGTTGCAATCGGTTATCAAGCATTAATGAATGATGTTTCTAATGATGTAAATGGAGACCCTAATGTCGCCATAGGTTATGGGGCATTGTCGGGAAACACTACAGGTTATAATAATACAGCTGTTGGAACTGAAGCAGGGGGAGTTTATTCCGGTGCCACGGGATTTAATAATACTGCTGTTGGCGATGAGGCTTTATTTGGAAACGTAAGTGGAAATAATAATACCGTTGTTGGTGCTTATGCATTATCATTGTATAACGGTAGTGGTAGTAACAATGTCGCTATAGGACAAAATGTGTTACAGCAGACCCTTGCAGCTTCTGATAATACAGAAGTTGGATATAATGTTGATCCTATTGCTAACAGCCCTTTTGGAAATTCGTCATTAGGATACCAGATTTTAGCTAATAATACTTCAGGTGGACAGAATAGCAGTGTGGGATATGAAGCATTATATGGTAATACAACAGGAAGTAATAATGTAGCAATAGGTTACCAGGCAGGTTATACCACTGTTTCTGCAAATGCTAATAAAACAGGTAGTAACAATACATTTGTTGGCACTAATTCTGGTCCCGGCACAGCCACCCAGTTATCTAATGCAACTGCTCTTGGTAATGGGGCATTATCACCAGCAAGCAATTCAGTAACATTAGGTAATACAGCGGCTACAGCTCTTTATATACCGGGTTATGCAACTGCAGGTTCCATACTCTATACTTCAGCTGCAAGCGGTCTAGTTGGTTCAACAGGTGCTGGCACAAGCGGACAAGTGCTAACAGTAAATGGCAGACGGTGTTCCGACGTGGTTAACACCTGCATCAGCTACAGCTGTAGCATGGGCTTTATCAGGTAATGCAGTTGGATATACGTTTAACGCCTCACCAGCTACCTATTTGGGAACAACAGCCGGCAACGGTGCAGGTTTCCAATTTGGAGTTGGCGGAACTAATGCCGGTCGTGTTGAATCTACTAATGCAAATACCGCACTTGGTTATCAATCCTTAAATGCCAATACAGCAGGTTTATCAAACGTGGCTGTTGGCAAACAGGCACTATATAATAGTACCTCTAATAAGAATGTTGCGGTTGGCGATAGCGCACTAGCTACAGTTACCACAAGCGAAGGCAACACTGCTGTGGGTTTCCAGGCTTTAACTGTTAACACCGCAAAAAATACAACTGCAGTTGGTGATAGCGCTCTTGCAAGTAATACCAGTGGTTTGGGTAATACCGCATTAGGTTACCAGACGCTCTCTAAAAATACTACCGGACGGTATAGTACTGCCGTCGGTTACCTGGCACTTACAAATAGTAATTATGTATTAAGTAATAATACAGCAATCGGATATGAAGCACTTACAAACAACACTTCACTGGGAGAAAATACAGCCATAGGAAGTTTGGCAATGTATACACAATCCTATAGCGGTAATACAGGCAGTTATAATACAGCCATTGGATATGAGGCACTCTATTCTAATAATCCGATTGGAACAGGCCCTGGAGCAAACACAGGGCAAAAAAATACTGCCGTAGGGGCCTTTTCACTTTATGCTAATTCACAAGGATATTTTAATACAGCTGTCGGAGAGTATTCACTTGGTCAAAACACCACCGGATACTGGAATAACGCTATCGGCTTTCAATCGATGGATTTCAATACTACCGGAAACTACAATGTTGCCAATGGACCGAACGTACTTTATAACAATTCCAGCGGAAGTAACAATACTGCCGAGGGTTACCAGGCACTTTTTACTAATACAACGGGTAGCAATAATACAGCAGAAGGTGTAAGCGCGTTATATAACAACAATACAGGGGGCAATAATACAGCAATAGGTAATTCTGCATTACAAACAAATAGTACCAGCAGTAATAATACTGCCATTGGCGCAAACGCCGATGTAACAGCCGATGGCTTTACAAATGCTACTGCAATTGGTTACAATGCTAAGGTGGGAGAAAGCAATGCATTAATATTAGGTAGTGGGGCTAACGTTGGTATAGGTACGAGCACTCCTGGTCAAGAACTTGAAGTAGGAATAAATACTATACGAGTTGACCAAATAAAATCAGGTGGCTCATATAGTGTCGCTCCTGCATCAACAGCCACAGTTCTTTATAGTAATGTTAATGGAGATATCTATTCAATACCAGCTGTAAATAATGCTATTTTAACAACTAATGCAAGTGGTGTGCCGACATGGTCAACATCTGCAACCTCGGCAACTGCATGGCAGTTAACAGGTAATGCTGTTGCCTATACATTTAATGCCTCACCTGTTATATATTTGGGAACAACCTCCGGAAATGGTGCCGGTTTCCAATTTGGTATTGGCGGCAATAATGCAGGACGTGTTGAATCGACAGCAGGAAATACCGGTCTTGGTTACCAAACTTTAAATGCCACTACAACAGGAACAAACAATGTGGCAATAGGATCTCAGGCATTAAAGGCTAACACAACCGCAGCATCGAATACTGCGATAGGAACTAATGCTTTACTAAACAATAATGCAACCGCCAGTCAAAATGTAGCAGTAGGTGATAGTGCTATGGCTGGTAACACTACTGGTAATGGTACTGCTGTTGGTTACCAGGCTTTGGCTAATTCACAAACCAGCCTTCAAAATGTTGCTATCGGTTATCAGGCAATGAAAACTTCTACCGGCATTGGTGGTAACGTGGCTGTTGGTTTTCAGACAGAGCAAACTAGTGTTGCTTTTTGGAATATAGGCATAGGCCAGCAGGCGTTACAGAATAACACAGGTCATTTTAACGTGGGTATTGGTTACGAGGATTTACAAAATACTACTGGGAGTAATAACGTTGCTATCGGTAATAATGATTTACAATTTAATACAGGCGGTGCGAATAATACCGGTATTGGCTTCCAGTCGCTTTATACTAATACAACAGGTAGTAGCGATGTAGCGGTTGGTATGAATGCGTTATATACTAATTCAACCGGTGCTAATAATACAGCAGTTGGTTATAGTGCAGGTTCAGCAACCACCACTGGGTCTAATAACGTTGCTATGGGTTACCAGGCTTTAAATGCTAATACAACGCAAGCGTCAAGTGTTGCTATTGGTAAGCAAGCTTTATATAATAACATAATAAGTAGAAATGTGGCTGTGGGTGATAGCGCGTTGGCAACAAATACTACAGGAGCATTTAACACAGCCTTAGGTTATAATGCAGCCGCCCTAAATACAACTGGTGGTAGTGTTGTAGCAATTGGAGATAGTGCTTTATCTTTTGCAACTACAGGTGGCAATAACGTAGCTGTCGGAAGGTCTGCTCTCTTAAATACTACAACGGGCACAATGAATACATCATTTGGCGATTGGGCAGGCTATCATAATACTACAGGTTCATACAATTATTTTTCAGGTCAGGTAGCAGGATATTGTAATACAACAGGAAGTAATAACTTTTTTGAAGGTACCTGGGCAGGGTATTATAATACAACTGGTAGTACTAATATGGGCATAGGATATCAGGCATTATATAATAATACAACCGGCACTGACAATACTGGTGTGGGTTTCCAGGCATTATATACGATAACAACAGGTACCTATAATGTGGGTGTTGGTGAATATACATTAAATTCACTTTCCACCGGTGTTGATAATACAGCAGTTGGTATTTATGCCGATTATGGATCTACTACAGGTAATGAAAATGTGGCGATTGGTGATTATGCTCTTGGTGCTTATTCCGGTGCTACTACCGGTTCTTCAAACACTATTATTGGTGGTATATCATCCAATGGCAATTTTGCGGGTGCGAGTCTTACTACCGGGCATGATAATACTGCAATTGGAGCCGGAGCACTTCAAAGTGTAGATGCCGGAAATTATAATATCGCGATAGGTTCTGATGCGGGACAAAATATAACTTCAAGCACGGCCTCTAATGATATCGCCATAGGAACATATGCCCAATATAACGGCACCCAGACAGCCACGTTTAATATAGCTGTCGGGCAATATGCTCAATATGGCAAGGGAACTACCAGCGGAGGTTATAATATTGGTATTGGTCCGTTAGCTCAATATTATATTTCCTCAGGTACGTCTAATGTAGCTTTAGGTTATTCTGCCATGGAGGGATTTGCAGGCTTTAGTACGACAGGTATAACGGGCTCTAATAATGTAGCTATTGGTCAAACGGCTGATGAATACAATGCAGCGGGTTCAAATAATACTGTAGTAGGTGCAAATGCTTATTACGGAGCTTCTACAACAAACGGTAATTCTAACGCAGTTTTTGGAACCAAATCTTTATATAATGGTACTACTGCAAGCAGGCTAACAGCAATAGGAGATAGCGCTCTTGCGAGTACAACAACCGGAGCAAATAATACAGCGGTTGGTTACCAGGCATTAAATACAAACGCGACAGGAGCAAACAATACAGCATTAGGTTACCAGGCAGATGTAACAGGTGCTGCATTTACAAATGCTACTGCTATTGGCTATCAAGCAAAAGCCGGGGCAAGTAATACATTAATATTAGGTAATGGTTCTGCATTTGTAGGTATAAATACAAGTACCCCGAACCGTTTATTGGAAATAGGCGGTCTTGCAAATACAATTAGAAATGATGGATTATCAACAGGTGGAAGCTTTATTGTGACTCCATCATTAGCTACTGATAAAGTTTTATTTGCAAACGCAGCTGGGGATATTCAGGCAATAACACCAGGAGCGAATAATTCAATTTTAACCTTAAATGCAAGCGGTGTTCCAACTTGGTCAACATCGGCAACATCAGGTACTGATTGGTTGCTTACCGGTAATTCAGGAACAACGTATGGCACTAACTTCGTTGGAACCACTGATGATAGGGGTTTAATGTTTAAAGTGAATGGTAGTATTGGAGGGAAAATTGAAGATTTAACAGGAACTAATGAGTATGGTAATACCTCATTAGGTTATTTAGGTTTAAGCACAGCAACTACGGCATATTCAAATGTTGCAATCGGTAAAGAAGCCTTACGTAATAATACATCAAATAAAATGGTGGCTGTGGGCGATAGCGCATTAGCAACCAATTCTACAGGCACAGGTGCTACTGCTATTGGTTACCAGGCACTGGCAGCTTCTACAGGCACAGGTAGTACTGCTGTTGGTTACCAGGCCCTGTCATCAGCGTCAACATCTATTAACAACACTGCCGTTGGCTACCTGTCTATGCAAACAACATCTACAACTAGTAATAATACCGCAGTTGGTTACGAAACGTTACAAAATAGTACGGGTTCCGATAATATTGGTATTGGAACTACAGTACTGCAAAATAATACAGCTTCATTTAATATTGCTATAGGGAATGGACTTTTAGTAAGTAATACAGGTAGTTTTAATGTGGCAATTGGAGGGATAGATTGTTTAACAAGCAATACAAGTGGGGCATATAATATTGGTATTAGTACATTTGCATTATATCATAATACTACTGGAGAGTACAACATTGGTCTTGGATATGAAGCCCTCTTTAATAATAGTTTAGGATATGGTAATGTTGGCATTGGATATTATTCCTTACAACAATCAAGTGCAGGTGCCTCCTCCGGCTACAATACAGCAGTAGGGTATTATGCAGCAGAAAATAACTCTACAGGTGTTTATAATGCCGCATTTGGCAGTTATACTTTAGGAGCCCTTTTATCAGGGTCAAAGACCGGAAGTTACAATACAGCAGTTGGCGGCGAAGCTCTTTATGCCGGAGCTAATGGTAATTATAATACAGCAATGGGTTGGTACGCTTTAGGCGGACAGGGAGCATCAACACCTGTTGCAGGCTCATATAATACAGTTGTTGGTCCATGGGCAGGTTCAAATATTAATGCAGGTCAGTATAACACAGTAATAGGTTATAATTCATATTTGGGTAATACATCAACGGTTGGCAATTCCAATACAGCTCTTGGTACAAATTCATTAAGAAGCGCAACCACATCAAGCTTAGTTACAGCTATTGGTGATAGCGCGCTTGTTAATAATACGACAGGAGGCAATAATACAGCACTTGGATATGGCGCTTTAAATACAAATACAACCGGTTCAAACAATACAGCTCTTGGTTACCTTGCAAATGTATCTACGGCAGCATTAACAAATGCTACGGCAATCGGTTATAATGCAATAGCAGGGCAAAGCAATTCTGTGATATTGGGTAGTGTAGGTACAAACACACAAGTGGGTATTGGTACCAGCACCCCTGTGGCATATTTAGATTTGGTTGGCGGTGGTCCATTTGGCGGCGGCGGTTCAATGGCTGTTGCATTTGAATATAATGGTGGCAGCGGTGGTTGGAGACATTTTATACAAACTCGCCACAATTCAACAGTTACGGGTACAGGAAATGATATTGATTTTTACGTAAATAGCAGCTCTGCACAATACGGTTCAACTACCGCTGGCACAGGTAACGTACAGGTTTTAACTTTAGATGCCAATGGGTCTTCAGGTGCTTCATTGCCACGTGTAGGCATTGGTACGACAGTTCCTGCCCAAGAACTTGAACTTGCAGGAAGCAATGTTAATAGCACAATAAGAATAGATGCATTTGCTACGGGCGGCACGTTCTTAACAACACCTGCAACAACTGCTAATCTGGTATTGTCAAACAATGCTACTGGTGACCTTTCAGCTTTAATTAATGGCACATCGGGAACAGTTTTAACAATGAATGCAAGCGGTGTTCCCACATGGTCAACACCATCATCTACTTCATCCGGTGATTGGCATCTTACAGGGAATTCAGGCACAACATATGGAACTAATTTTGTTGGAACCACTGATGATCATGGTTTAATGTTTAAAGTATTTAACACCACATCAGGACGTATTGAAGATATTAATTCAGGCAATGGCGCTTATGGTACTACCTCTCTCGGTTATTTATCTTTAAACTCAGGCGCAACAGTTTATTCTAATGTAGCCATTGGTAAAGAAGCTTTAAGAAATAGCACTGCAAACAAAATTGTTGCAATTGGCGATAGTGCCTTAGCAAATAACACAACAGGATTATACAACACAGGCGTAGGTTACCAGTCTTTTGTAAATAGCGCATCTAGTACTAACAGCACTGCAATGGGGTATCAGACAATGGGTAACGTTAATGGTGTCGGAAGTTCCGGTATCACTGCAATTGGAACAGCGGCGATGTATTCTTACAATAGTTCTGTTCAACAGGTTGATGTAAATAGCGTAGCAATTGGTGACTCCGCAGCATTTAATAATCCCCAAACCAATAATACAGCTATTGGACATTCTGCTTTAAAAGGTACTATACCTTTCTCAATATCAGGAAATACAGCAGTGGGTGCATTTGCTGGATTTCGCCTTGCTTCAAGCAGTAATACTGTTGTGGGTACTCAAGCCCTATATGTTGCAACATCTTTGGGCGGGTTTAACTCTATTTTAGGATATCAGGCGGGTTTAAATACTTCGGGCGGTTATAATGCATTTGTAGGTTATCAGGCTGGTGCATTTGCAATTGGTAGTGGCTCAATTGGAGGTAATGTGGCAATGGGTTGGAGGGCGTTATATGGCAGAACTATATCTGGTGGCATAGGCGAATATAATATTGGCATTGGTTTTCAATCTTTATATAATTCTGCTAAAGGAAGCTGGAATGTAGCAATTGGCTATCAATCCTTACTTGCTGACTCTATAGCTCCAAGTAATACGGCAATTGGTAAACAAGCTTTATATAATAATATAGCCAGTAAGGAAGTTGCTGTTGGTGATAGTGCAATGGCATCTAATACAACTGGTTCATCTAATACCGCTCTTGGTTACCAAGCATTGAATAATAATACTACAGGCAATGATAATACAGCTTTAGGTTATCAGGCTAATGTAGCTTCTGCAGCATTAACTAATGCTACGGCAATCGGTTACCAGGCAACAGCCCCTGTAAGCAACTCAATAGCATTAGGTAATACTGCAGCCAATGCTCTTTATTTACCTGGATACGCCACTACAGGTGAGATGTTTTATACCCATGATGCAAGCGGGCTTGTTTCACCTCTTACCATAGGTTCATCTGGGCAGATATTGACAGTATCAGGCGGCGTTCCCACATGGGTAACTCCAACTACGTCAGCTACTGCATGGCAGCTCATAGGTAATTCAGGAACGACACCGGGTACTAACTTTATTGGTACCTTTGATAATAAGGCATTACAATTTAAAACTGATAATATCTTCTCAGGTACTCTTGATCCTATTAATCAAAATGCATATTTTGGAACTAGTGCGGGTAATAATGCGGGTTCACAAAACGTTGCCATGGGTTACCAGGCGCTTGCAGCAAATGTTAGCAGTGGTGCATATAATGTTGCAATTGGTTACCAGGCTTTAAATGTTAATACTACCACATCGGCAGTAGATCCTAATACTGCTGTCGGTGCTTTTGCTTTATCAGGAAATACAAGCGGTACCGATAACGTTGCAGTAGGAGGTGAGGCTTTACCTGGTGGTACTGGAAGTAATAACACAGGCATAGGTTCATTAGCATTTCTTTCAATTAATCAAGGTAGTAATAATACAGGTATTGGTGCAGGTGTAATGTCAGGAAATGATGGGAATAATAATACCATCATAGGTTCAAATTCAATGATAAATGCTTTTGGAACTTACCCTGGACCTAGTGGAAATACAGTTGTTGGTGCCACTGCATTAAACACAAATAATTTTGGAAGTAATAACACAGCAATTGGGTTTAATGCTAATGTAGCTACTAATTCATCCAGTTACGCTACAATGATAGGTTATAATACAATTGCAGGGCAAAATGCAACTGCAATAGGTTACGAGGCCGATGCTACGCAAGCTAATAGTTTAATATTGGGCGCAATTAGCGGCATTAATGGTGCTGGTGCCAATACCAGTGTTGGTATAGGAACCCAAACTCCTAAAAACTTTTTGGATGTAAAAGGCAACGCGGCATTTGGCACTTATGCAGGAACCAATGCAGCACCTGCAAACGGGTTAATTGTTTCAGGAAATGTAGGTGTCGGAACAAATGCTCCAACACAGGCGTTACAGGTCACGGGTAATGTTCAATTCTCACAGGCTTTAATGCCTAATGCTCTTCCCGGAACTTTGGGTAATATACTTCTATCTGCCGGTGCAGGTACTGCACCAACATGGCTTGCAGACGGCACAAGCGGACAGGTATTACAAGCCAATGGAGCAGGTACAGCACCAAATTGGGTAACACCAACTACATCAGCCACCGCATGGCAGCTAACAGGTAATACAGGCACAACCCCGGGAACAAATTTTTTAGGAACAACAGATGCAAATGCATTAGTATTTAAAACTCATGGGTTATTTGCCGGAACATTAGACCCGAACAACTACAATGCGTTTTATGGCACTAATGCCGGTAATAATTCAGGGAAGAGTAACGTTGCAATAGGTCAAGTGGCTCTTAATGCTAATACAGGTAATTACAATGTAGCTGTTGGCGATTCAGCAGGATACAAAACTACATCAACAGGCAAAGACGTGTTTATCGGTCATGCAACGGGATATTCTGATAACACAGCAGCAATGGTTGGCGTTGTTAGCGGTGGAGATGTATGGAACCAGTATAACGGCTATCAGGCAGGTTATCATAATACGACTGGGGTAATAAATTTCTTTGAAGGATACCAAGCGGGTTATAATAACACTCAGGCTGAATGGAATGAATTCGTTGGGTATCAGGCAGGATACAGCGATGTAGGAACGGGCTATTATTTAGGCAATTACAGTGGCGCTAATAACGTGGCATTTGGTATACAGGCACTTTACGGAAATACTTTAGGAACCGATAATACCGCCTTGGGTAGTTATACCATAGGAGGAGGCAGCACCAGCACGGGCAGTTTTAATACAGCGGCTGGTGAGGCAGTGTTATATTACAATACTACAGGATATAATAATACTGGATTGGGTTATATTTCTTTGTTCTCAAATACTACAGGATATGAGAATAACGCAATAGGTTATCAGGCGATGGTATCCAGCACGAGTGGAAACGATAATACTGCGGAAGGATTTAATTCATTGTCATCCTCCACAACAGGCAGTTTAAATACTTCAATTGGCGATTCAAGTATGTTAAACAACGTAGGTGGCAATGGCAATACAGCCCTTGGACGCTTGGCATTACAATCTAATGTTAGTGGAAATAATATTACGGGGTTGGGAACATTGACAGATGTGACTAAGGATGGATTAAACAACGCGACAGCAATCGGTTATAAGGCAGAGTTAAGCCAAAGCAATACAATTATATTAGGTGACACAAGCACAAAAGTTAATGTTGGTGTGGGAACAGCAACACCGGCAACCGATGCAGGTGTTGCATTAGGTGCAGGATACCATATTGAGTCGCGTAATTATAGTAATTCCGCAACCACTATAGCAGTCGGCTCCAGCAATACTGGCACAGGAGCTGCTGCAAGTTTTGATAATAACTTTGGTGGAAGCGATGTAGCAGGAACAATAACTATAACGACTGGAAGCACAGCAACTGTCGGCGCACAGGCAACAGTGACCTTTTACAAGGCATACACTTACAAGCCCGTAGTGGTTATGACCCCAACCGATGCAGCCAGTGCAGCAGCAATGAGTGGACAGCAGGTGTATGTTACATCTACCACCACTACGTTTACAATTAACTTTGGAATAGCAAGTACCTCCAGTACCTATAATTTCAATTACCAGGTGATTGAAGCGAAATAAATGATATCATTTTTAAACAGTGGATTTTTCATGCTATCATACCTTGATAATTGACCCGGTCAGCTTGAATCGACTATGTGGTCAACTTAGTTGAACCAGCAGAGGTAAAATAAGTTTTTGTTTTAACTTATTTCAGAAATCTGATGTATGATCACCATCAAGAAGAACGGTTTCGTAATTTAGGATTCTATTGTTACCAATACACGATATTCAACTTCATTGAATAAAAGTGGACCCTCAATTATACTATGTTGGAGAAAAGTCGTGGGGAAAAATAGGAGGTAGTTAATTTGCATCAACTTCATTATTTTTCATTTAGTGATTTGGCATCCTCTATTTTATTTATTGCCCCCCTAAAAACAATATTCATTCATCATATTATATATTTTTATTTGTTCTATTTTCTTTAAAGGGTCAATCAAATTCGGCATAAATTTTGATAAACCAAAACAATGTCATATCTTTGCACTCTCAAAATAAAAAAATACTGAATGTTAATTATTGATGCAAGAGAATCAGAGTCGTTAGACAGGGCTTTAAAGAAGTATAAAAAGAAATTCGAAAAAGCCGGCATTCTGAGGCAATTGCGCAACCGCCAGTCGTATACCAAGCCCTCGGTAGAGCGGCGCTCCACGATAATAAGAGCCAAATACCGCGTTCATTTGAACGCAGAAGAGGAATAAATTTCTTGTTTTTCTTGACTTCCGGGTACAAATGTTGTATCTTTATAAACGGAAGTTATGGTTCAGGACAGTTTCTTACGGTATTTAAAGTTTGAAAAGCGTTATTCCCCACATACGATAACATCGTATAACAACGACCTTACCCGGTTTTTTATCTACTTAGAAAAGAATTACCAAATCACCGACGTGCGGGCTATAAGTCATTTGCAAATACGCTCGTGGCTGGTGCAATTGATGCAGGAGAAAATTACCCCGCGCAGCATTAACCGCAAAATATCTACCCTAAAATCGTTTTTTAAATTTTGCCTGAAAGAACAAGCATATTGAGAAAGACCCTATGCGCAAGGTGCTGTCGCCAAAAACCAGCAAGCGTCTGCCTGTGTTTGTGGAACAAAAGAACATTCGCCGGGTGCTGGATGAGTTTAACTACACCGACGACTACGCGGGAGCGCGCAACAAAATGATTATCGAACTGTTTTATGCCACGGGTATGCGCTTGAGCGAGCTTATAAATATTAAGCTGACGGATATTGATTTTTATAGCGGGCAAATAAAGGTACTTGGCAAAGGCAATAAAGAACGGCTTATTCCTTTTAATGAACAGTTAAAAGGGGAGATGAAGAAATATTTGGCGGTAAGAGAGGCGGCATTTGAAGCGCCGAAAGAAAATTATTATTTTTTAACCGATACAGGCAACAAAATGTATGCGCGCGGCGTATATCGGATAGTGAACGATTTGTTGAAAGGATTTACCACCATAGATAAGAAAAGCCCGCACGTGCTGCGGCACACATTTGCAACGCATTTGCTTAATAACGGCGCAGAAATTAACGCCATTAAAGAACTTCTGGGGCACGCCAGCCTTGCTGCCACACAGGTTTATACTCATAACACTATTGGAAAACTAAAGGAGGTGTACAAACAGGCTCATCCGAAAGCATAACTGCGATTACCAATTAATTTAATATTAATTGAAGGGAAAACGACATTGATGTTATATTAAATTTTTTAAACTATGACTATTACCATTCATTCCATCCATTTCGATGCAGATAATAAGCTCGAAAGTTTTATCCGTAAAAAATTAGAGAAAATAGAACAACTTCACGACCGTATAATAGGCACTGAAGTATACCTTAAATTAGATAAAAACTCCTCCCCGGTTCGGGATAAAGTAGCTGAAATAAAGGTGAAAATACCTGGAACCGTGCTTTTTTCGGAAGAGCATAGCCAGGCATTTGAAGCCTCAGTAGAAGTGGCAGCCGACCACATTGTTAAACAGCTAAAAAAGCATAAAGAAAAAATGAGGATTTAGCCTCATCCCCGTCCCTTCCCCATAAGTGGAGAAGGGAGCCTGAAACTCGAGGCAGGCAATTTTTTTCAACCATATTGTTGAAAATCGGGCTTGTAAAACAAATATTAGTTGTATATTTGCAAACATTTTTTTGAGGGGGCAAGGTGTGTGAAAATGGCTCAAAGTAAGGCGGGGCGTGAGTTTCCGCTTTTTATATTGGCACATTTTAAGTCTAAACAGGCGATTTTTAATAAAAATACGCAAAAGACAACCACATCCGCTCCGGATTGCCGATGTAGCTCAGTTGGTAGAGCTACTGATTTGTAATCAGTAGGTCGGCGGTTCGAGTCCGTCCATCGGCTCAAGTGTTCATTAAACGTCCAGGGTGCACCATCGCTTGGAAAGGTCAGGGGGAGTTACCAGAGTGGCCAAATGGGGTAGACTGTAAATCTACTGGCTTACGCCTTCGGTGGTTCGAATCCATCACTCCCCACAAAACGGGGCGTGAATGAAAAGTGAAAGAGAAATTGTTCTTTAAAATAGTTTAAGTTGGATGTAGGGTTTGTACATTCATTTAACCGCGGGAGTAGCTCAGTTGGTAGAGCACTAGCCTTCCAAGCTGGGGGTCGCGGGTTCGAGTCTCGTCTCCCGCTCAACGGCATTTAAAATTTTGAAATGTAGAAAGTTAAATTTTGAAATTTCAAATAAAGGTCACACCCACACACAAACCCAAACCAAACCGCCGTTGTAGCTCAGATGGTAGAGCACGTCCTTGGTAAGGACGGGGTCACGAGTTCAAGTCTCGTCAATGGCTCAACGAGATGCAATGATTTGCACAAAAGTTTGTATACTTTTGTGTATCAATAGGGAATAAAATATTTTTTTACTATTAATACAACTAAATTTTAACACTCAAAAACAAAATACATTATGGCAAAAGAAAAATTTGAACGTACCAAACCGCATGTAAACATTGGTACGATAGGTCACGTTGACCACGGTAAAACAACGCTTACAGCGGCAATTACCTACGTGTTATCTAAAAAAGGTCTGGCTGAAATGAAAAGCTATGATTCCATTGATAATGCTCCTGAAGAAAAAGAAAGAGGTATTACTATTAATACCGCTCACGTAGAATATGAAACGGCTAATCGTCACTATGCTCACGTAGACTGTCCGGGTCACGCTGACTATATTAAAAACATGGTAACGGGTGCTGCGCAAATGGATGGCGCTATTCTGGTTGTAGCGGCTACTGACGGTCCTATGCCACAAACGCGCGAGCATATTCTGCTTGCCCGCCAGGTAGGTGTTCCTAAAATTGTTGTGTTCATGAACAAGGTTGACATGGTTGATGATCCTGAATTGTTGGATTTAGTCGAAATGGAAATCCGCGATTTGCTGAATTTTTATGAATATGATGGCGATAAAATAAAGATTATTCGTGGTTCAGCTACTGCTGCTTTAAATAATGATCCGACAGCTGTTAAGGCAATTGAAGATTTGATGGAGGCAGTTGATACTGAAATCCCGATTCCGTTGCGTGTGATAGATAAGCCATTCCTGATGCCTGTTGAAGACGTGTTCTCTATCACTGGTCGAGGAACGGTAGCCACCGGCAGAATTGAACGAGGCATTATCAACTCCGGTGATTAGGTTGAAATTATCGGTTTAAAACCTGAAACATTAAAGTCAACTGTTACGGGTGTTGAGATGTTCCGTAAGATTCTTGGATAGGGGTGAAGCCGGCGACAATGTCGGATTACTGCTTCGCGGTATTGAAAAGGATGATATTGCAGAGGTATGGTAGTTTGCGCTACCGGGCTCCATCACACCTCACACTGAGTTTAAGTGCGAAGTATATGTATTGTCAAAGGAAGAAGGCGGACGTCATACGCCATTCTTTAATGAATATCGTCCGCAATTCTATTTCAGAACTACAGACGTAACCGGTGAAATTGAATTACCAAGCGGTGTTGAAATGGTTATGCCGGGCGATAATATTGCGCTTACTGTAAAACTTATCATGCCAGTAGCTATGGAAAAGGGATTACGCTTTGCTATTCGCGAAGGCGGAAAAACGGTTGGAGCCGGCAGAGTGAGTGAGATCATAAAATAAATTGTAATTGTAGGGGCATCCTTCACGGATACCCTTGCACTTAAACGCATAGGAGGGAAGAGATTAGAGTTACGGGTGTAGCTCAATTGGCAGAGTAGCGGTCTCCAAAACCGTTGGCTGGGAGTTCGAGTCTCTCCACCCGTGCAGTAAATAAATTTAAAAGAATATGAATTCAATTAGAAATTATTTTAACGAAATAGTTCACGAGTTTCGCTATAAGGTAAGTTGGCCCACTTTTGAAGAGTTGCAGGCAAGCGCTATTGTTGTGCTGATTACGACATTGATTATTTCTACTATAATATTTTTTATGGACGATGTGTCAACAATAACGCTGAACACCTATTATAACTTATTCAAATAAATCTTTACGTATGGCTGAAGAAACAAAATGGTATGTGTTGCGGGTGATTAGCGGCAAAGAGCGTAAAGTGAAAGAGTATATTGAAAATGAAGTAACGCGCTCGGGGTGGACGGATATTATCAGGCAGGTGATGATACCTACGGAAAAAGTGTATCATATTAAGAATGGCAAAAAAATTATCAAGGAGCGTAATTTCTTTCCGGGTTATGTGTTGCTGGAGGCAGATGAGCACCGTATTCACGGTGACATGCTGCAAACCATTCGTAACGTATCGGGCGTAATAAATTTTTTAGGCGGCACAAAGCCACAGGCATTACGTAAAATTGAAGTGAATCGTATTTTAGGCAAGGTGGATGAAATGGCTGAAGCAGGATTGAAAATAAACGAACCCTATCTTGTTGGAGAAACAGTTAAAATAACCGACGGACCGTTCAATGATTTTAACGGCGTGGTGGAAGAAGTGAATGAAGAAAAGAAAAAATTAAAGGTAACCGTAAAGATTTTCGGAAGGAAAACACCTGTTGAGCTTACCTATAATCAGGTAGCTAAACAAAATTGATTATCAATAAATTAACTAACAATAATTAATCTATAACTTTAAATAAGATGGCAAAGGAAATTGATACCTTCGTAAAACTCCAGGTTAAAGGCGGACAGGCAAATCCTGCACCCCCGATTGGACCTGCGCTTGGTTCAAAGGGTATAAACATTATGGAATTCTGCAAACAGTTTAATGCGCGCACACAGACTCAAATGGGTAAGGTGTTACCGGTTATTATATCTGTTTACAAAGACAAGTCATTCGACTTTATTATAAAAACCCCGCCGGTAGCTATACAGTTATTGGAGGCGGCTAAAATTCAAAAGGGCAGTGCAGAGCCAAACCGCATTAAAGCCGGCAAGGTTACCTGGGACCAGGTGAAAACCATTGCCACTGACAAGATGGTTGACCTTAATTGCTTTTCCATTGAATCGGCAATGAGCATGGTAGCAGGCACGGCATTAAGTTTGGGTATTTCGGTAGAAGGACAAAACCCGTTGAAGAAGAAATAAGATATTTTGTTTAGTGTTATTAATAGCAGCCCTTCCGGAAACGGAGGGGCTGTTTATTTTTAGGGCATTCTCAAAATAAATTATTACTTTAGATGATACTTTAGGCATATTTATATTTATGTTTTTTAAAATTTAATTATATGAAAAAACATTTATTAACAACTACATCCCTTTTTATCATTTCTATTTTATTGTGTCAAGCTCAAACCCCAGCTTTGTGGGGAATGACTGAAGGTTCACTCTTCAGTTACAACATCACTAAAAACACAGAAACCGTTTTGGATAGTGCTGATTGGTTTTTGACTTCAGGCTCACTTATTCAGACAAACAATGGATTGTTGTATGGAATGACAAGGATGGAGGGAGTTTATAGCCGGGGCATGATTTTCAGTTACAATATTTTAACAGATAGTTATACCGATATATATGATTTTGGCAGCAGTGACACTGACGGTGTAGAACCTCGCGGCTCTCTCATCCAGGCAAGCAACGGGTTGCTTTATGGAATGACTTCTGATGGGGGCACTAATTATTCTTTTGGTACAATTTTTAGTTATAGCATTTCAACGGGAAATTATACCGTTCTATATAGCTTTGGCAATAGGGTTAATGATGGTATAATTCCTTTAGGCTCGCTTCTGCAGGTAAGTGACAGCTTGCTTTATGGAATGACTTATGCAGGTGGCACAAATGATTCCGGCACAATTTTTAATTACAATATTTTAACAGACTCAGAAACCGTTGTATACAATTTTGGCAGTAGCGATACTGACGGGGCGTACCCTTATGGCTCGCTCCTCCAGGCAAGCGGCAGGTTGCTATATGGAATGACATCTGCAGGTGGTACTATGGATTCAGGCGTAATTTTCAATTACAATAGTTCTACAGGCAAAGAAAACGTCTTACATAATTTTAAAGGCTATCCTGTTGACGGGAAACAACCGCATGGCTCTCTCATCCGGGTAGGCGATAGTTTGCTTTATGGATTGACTGTGGCTGGGGGTATTGAAGATTATTATGGCACGATTTTCAGGCTGTAATATTTCTACGGGTAAAGAAACCGTTCTGCATACTTTTGGTAGCGGTACTGATGGGATCAACCCTTTAGGTTCGCTTATCCAAGCTAGCAACGGTTTACTTTATGGAATGACTTATTGGGGTGGGACTCTTGGTGTTGGTACAATTTTCAGTTATAGCATTTCTACACATACAGAATCCGATATAGTGAATTTTAGTGGTAATGAAGATTTACCGTATGGTGATTTGCTTGAGGTTGATACACCCGCAACAGGCATAAATCAGTTGACAATTAACACTAATCAATTCTCAATTTTCCCTAACCCCACATCCGGGCAATTCACAATAAAATTAAATAGCAACCAAACCAATTATACACTGGCAGTTTATAATGTTATGGGAGAACAAGTTTATCAATCGGTTTTAAAGTCCCCATTAGAGGATTTAGGGGTTATAAACCTCAGTACTCAACCCGATGGAATGTATTTTATTTATTTAAAATCGGATGAGGGAGTTGAGGTGGGGAAAGTCATGGTTACAAAATAAATTATTACTTTAGATGATATAATAGGGATAGTTATGATAATGTTTTTTAACTTAACAGTATGAAAAAACATGTACTATCTTTTTTAGCCCTTTTTGTAGTTATCTTTTCATCACCTGTTAATGCCCAAACGCCGGTCCAAATTGCAGGTACCGGGATAAATGGTTACAACGGAAACAATTTACCTGCCTTATCAACAGAACTTAATAACCCTACAGGAATTGCTTTTGATAAAAAAGGTGTTATATATTTTTCTGATGCTAATAATGAACTCGTTCGCAAGATTGATGCTTCCGGGAATATTGTTACTGTAGCAGGAGTAACCGGAGTAGGCGGTTATAATGGGGATGGGATAGCGGCAACTTCATCTGAGTTGTCTTCACCTACTGCAATTGCTTTTGACACAGCGGGCAATTTGTATATCGCCGACCAGGGCAATGAGCGTATTCGCAAAGTGGATACTTTCGGTATAATTACCACAGTAGCAGGAACAGGTGTAGCCGGCTATAATGGCGACGGGATATTAGCTGTTTCAGCAGAGATATATTCTCCTTCAGGAATTGCTTTTGATTCTGCAGGTAATATGTATATTACTGATCAAAATGAACCCCGGGTTAGGAAGGTCAATACTAACGGGTATATTAGTACTGTAATCGGGAACGGAACACAGGGATATACAGGGGATAATGGCATAGATACAAGTGCACAGATGGATGCACCTTACGGGATATGCTTTGATAACATAGGAAATATGTACGTGACTGATATTGGAAATGGTACAGTGCGTAAAGTAAGTACTGCAGGAATAATTACCACAGTAGCAGGAACGGGAGTAAGCGGTTATAATGGAGCAGGGATACCTGCAACAACTGCAGAATTACTCGTACCTGAAGGCGTTGTTCTTGACGATGCGGGTAATCTTTACATTGCCGACGGGGCAAATAACCGTATAGGTGAAGTTAACTCTAAAGGAATTATCATCACATTAGTGAGTGACACAGGGCAAATAATAATACCCAATTTAGGCTTTGAAACTGCAATTAACAGAGATAATTGCGGTAAGCTGTATTTTATTGATGGCGGCAATGCCGTTATTTGGAAATTGGGTATACCCGATACAGGAGGAAGTATTAATCCTCCATCCCCTTTCATTTGCAGTGGTCAAAGTGTCACACTCGTTGCAAGTGATAATGGAACAACCTATACCTGGAGCCCGGCAATAGGACTAAGTTCCACAACAGGCGACAGTGTTGTTGCCAGGCCGTTAGTTACCACCACCTATACAGTAACAGCGTATACCGGCGGCTGTGTTACAACCAGCCAGTCGGTTATAACTTTAATACCTTCACTCCCTATAATTATTCAACCGCAATCACCGGTAGTGTGCACAGGACAGAATGTTATGCTTATTGCGTCCCCATCGGGTTCAGGTTATTCCTGGAGCCCGTCATCCACATTAAGTTCATCGAGCGGAGATAGTGTGTTTGCAACCCCATTGGTAACAACTACTTACACAGTGACAGGAACAGATTCTTTGGGCTGCCAGGCAACCAACTCGGATGTGGTAACTGTTATTCCCTCACCGAATAAACCATCATTCTCCCAACACAACGATACGCTTATTTCAAGCTCCCGAAATGACAATCAATGGTATCGTAATGATACGCTGCTTATAAACGATACCAGCCAAAATCTGATAATTAGCGTATTGGGTAAATATTGGGTGGTTGTAAATAATGAGGCTAATGGTTGCAGTACATCGTCAGATACGATGACTATAAGTTCGTTGACAGGGGTAAATCAGTTGACTGTGAACAGTGGACAGTGGACAGTTTTTCCCAATCCCACCTCAGGGCAATTCACAATAAAATTCAATAGTCCCCAAACTAATTATTTGGCGGAAGTTTATAATGTGTTAGGTGAAAAAATTTATCAATCAATTTTAAAGTTCCCTTTAGGGGATTTAGGGGTTATAAATTTAAGCGCTCAACCCGATGGAATGTATTTTATTTATTTAAAATCGGGTGAAGGGGTAGAGGTGGGGAAAATACTGTTGACAAAATAATTTGCATCAATAAAGGGAATTTTCAAATCGGGTTTTCACAAATCTCTTTTAGCTTTTCATTCATTAGTTCAAACCCTCGCTTAGTATTGTTATCAAGCATTTTCTTTAAAAAAGGTACTAATATCCCCTTAAATAATTCCCGTTGAATAAAGAGACAGGTTCCGTCTTTATTATCAATAATCTCAAAAATATGCTCGCCGTCGAAAATATCGGGTATAATTAAATGTCCGAGCCAGCGAAATTCTTTACCGGTGTCGAGTTTTAAAACTTTGGGGTTAAAGGTCATGCCGCTTGCCCCCAGCGGCTCCATCCTCACTGTTATTTTTTGTCCTGCAGCTAATGTTCCTTTAATGGATTTAATAAACGGGTTCCATTGAGGAAATTTGTCAATATCGGTTAATACCTGCCATATTTTATCGGGAGTAGCTTTAATTTGTATTTGGGTGCGTATTTCTTTCATTTTGTAAATTTAACCTTTAATACCATTTATAAATTATTAAATCATCAAATTAATTTTTTATATGAAAACAATTTCCATTTTCCCTGCCGTTGCAGCATTTTTCGTTGTTTCCTGTAGTTCGGGAACTAATAACCAAAGTACCACTACAACTACGAGTCAATCAACTACGGCGTCTTCACCGTCGTATGATAATTCATTCGCAAAAGGAAAGATAATAGACAGCGTTATTTGTCAAAACCAAAACACCCAGAGCTATGCTTTGTATTTGCCCTCATATTATTCTCCGGATAAAAAGTTTCCCTGCATTTATTTTTTCGATTCACATGCACGTGGTCCGTTACCAGTGAAATTGTATAAAGACCTTGCGGAAAAATACGGGTTTGTGCTCATCGGCTCCAACGTTTCAAAAAACGGTATTGAATGGGATGCCACGAATGAGGTGGTGAAAGTGCTTATGGACGATTCGCGCGCACGAATTGATATTGACCCGCAGCGTATTTACACTTCCGGTTTTTCGGGTGGCTCGCGTGTGGCAAGCTCTGTTGCCATTTTTGACGGGGGAGTGGCGGGAGTGATTGGTTGTGCAGCAGGATTTCCGACACTTGAGAATGGGCTGCAAAATAAATTCGATTATTTCGGTATGGTTGGCAATTATGATTTTAATTTAACCGAAATGGAGAAATTAGATGAGACACTTGAACAAAATGGTTTCGCTCATCAATTACTAACCTTCGATGGAAAGCACGACTGGCCCGCACCTGCTGATTTTCAAATGGCGTTGCTTTGGATGCAGGTGAATGCCATGAAAGAAAATTTGCAACCGAAAAATGATACGTTGATTATAGCTTTAAAAAATGATTATGACAAACGTATTGCTGCCGCGAAGTCGCAAGGTGATGTTATTAATGAAGCAAGTTTGCTGTGGGGTATATCAAAAGTACTCAACAATTTAACTGATGCATCAGCCTATAAAAAACGAGTAACTTATTTAGTTTACAACAACGATTATAAAAACGCCATTGCTCTACAGGCGCAACTGCAAAAGGAGGAATTAAATCAGCAACAGATATTGGAACGGCAATTTATCGAGCAGGATTTAAACTGGTGGACAAAAAGAACTGCAGAATTAAATCTAAGTGTTCGCAGGGCAACAACCAAACAGGAATCGCAAATGAACCAGCGGTTGCTTAATTTTTTAGGACTTATCGGCTATCTTGATTCTGACCATGCTTTAAGCGGCAATGATCTCACTCATGCCGAAACCTATTTGAAAATTTACAAAATGGCTGATCCGCAAAACCCGGATTGCAGTTATCTCACCGCCGTTTATTATATGAAACAAGGAAATGCGCAACAGGCGATTTCTTCTCTTAATGAGGCTGCTTTATTAGGATATAGTGAGGTATCACAACTTATTAACGACCCTTCATTCAACAGTTTACACGATGATGCAGCGTTTAAAAATGTGGTAATTAAAGTCAGGGAGAATAATACATCGAAGTAGTACAAATGAGCATTAAGAGAATAAATTTTTGAATTTAGAATAATGAATATTGAATGTCGAATGTAGAAGTTAAGACACTTCAATATTCTACATTCAATATTTTGCGGTTCATTATTCAAAACTTTATTTTACCATTGTTTGTTAGATTTGCAGACAATTTTAAAACGACTTTATGAAAGAAGTATATATCATGTCGGCTGTGCGTACCCCGGTCGGAAGTATAGGAGGGACGCTTTCCTCTTTAACAGCGCCACAACTGGGCGCTACGGCAATGAAAGGCGCCATAGAACACTCTAAGGTTTCGCCGGAGCAGATACAGGAGGTTTACATGGGTTGTGTGTTAACGGCAAATATCGGGCAGGCGCCGGCAGAACAAGCCAGCTTGCTTGCGGGTTTGCAGAGTAATATACCTTTTACAACAATAAATAAAGTTTGCGCATCAGGAATGAAGGCTATTATGCTCGCTGCTTATTCTATCATGGCAGGCGATAATGATATTGTGCTGGCGGGTGGTATGGAAAGTATGTCTAATGTGCCCTATTACCTTGATAAGGCGCGTTACGGCTACCGCCTGGGGCATGGTACTATAATAGATGGTATTATTCGCGACGGGCTTTGGGACCCTTATAAAGATTATCACATGGGCAGTGCCGGTGAGTTGTGCGCAAAAGAATATGGCATCACCCGCGAGGAACAGGACAAATATGCTATTGAATCATACAAGCGGGCGCAGAGTGCCTTTGCCAAGGGAGCATTCAATAATGAGATGATAGCTGTTGAAGTGACATCGGGAAAAGAAAAAGTGTGGTTGAAAGAAGATGAAGAACCTAAAAAGTTAAAGGAAGACAAAATACCCACGTTAAAACCCTCTTTTCAAAAAGACGGCACTATAACGGCAGCCAACGCCTCCAAGCTAAATGACGGTGCGTCAGCATTTGTGCTTATGAGTGCTGAAAAAGTTAAAGAGCTTAATCTTAAACCCATTGCAAAAATTTTAAGCTTTGCCGATGCACAACAGGCGCCTGAATGGTTTACCACAACACCTTCAAAAGCTATTCCGAAAGCATTGCAAAAAGCAAAATTAGAAATTAAAGACGTTGATTTTTTTGAAATTAACGAGGCATTTTCCGTTGTCGCAATTGCCAATAACAAACTGATGAAACTTGACCCTGCAAAAGTTAATATTTATGGCGGCGGAGTTTCTATTGGTCACCCGATTGGAGCAAGCGGTGCGCGTATAACAGCCACGCTTATTTCAGCGTTAAAAAATAACGGCAAAAAAATTGGCGCTGCAGGCATTTGCAATGGGGGCGGGGGAGCATCAGCCATAGTTGTGGAGAATCTTAATTGATTTTACAATTTTTTGGTTTTACCTTTCGTTTTAAATTATCAGTCCATATAATATCGACTGTTTTTGTATAGGCATGAAATATTTTTTGGGCGTACTATTACTAATTCTTTCTGTAGAAAATTCTTCTGCACAGGTTAACGATTTTAACCACGAAAAATTAAAGCTATATGAAGATTCTCTTCATAAATTAACCGATACCATACTTGACGGCTCCACCCAGTATGCCCGCCAAACTTCTTCATATGCTTTTATAAAAATATTAGTGCGGGCATTAAAAATGCCGGATTCATTTACGTATCCATTTGATTCATTAAAGCGTATTTCTATTCTCACTCCACCCGATAAATCCTTCCGCATTTTCAGCTGGGAATTGCTGCTTGATGACAATGAGGGTTATCGTTACTTTGGCGCCATTCAAATGAATAATAAAAAGCTGGAGTTAATTCCCCTTTTCGATTACTCAGCACATATTATAAATATCGAGGATACTATTACCGACAATAAAAAATGGTTCGGCGTGCTTTATTATAATCTTGTCGAGAATAAATTTTTCGGCAAAAAATATTACACCCTGTTCGGCTGGTATGGCAATAACGACAGCAGCACAAAAAAGGTGATAGATGTTCTCACCTTTAAAAACAACAAGCCCGTATTCGGCGCGCCCGTTTTTGACATTAAAACAAAAGATAAAAGCCAAACAGTAGACCGCTTTGTTATAGAATATAAAAAAGACGCCTCGGCGCATCTCAATTACGATAAAGATTATAAAAAAATAATTTACGACCATTTAGTGCCTGAAAATCCCGGCTCTGAAGGGGTTTACCGCACCTATGTGCCCGACGGAACTTATGAAGGTTTTAAATTCAGAAGAGGCAAATGGCGATATATTGAAAATGTATTCACCTCAAAAAATAAAGGCGTTCCGTTCCCTAAACCTCTTGACTTTAATAAAATAAAAATGGACTGATATAAATATCAGTCCATAGTATGTAAATGGGGGTTAGTAACTTTATTTTACCGCCTCAATAACGGCTTTAAATCCTTCTTTATCATTCATAGCAAGGTCGGCAAGCGCTTTGCGGTCGAGTTGAATGTTTTTCTTATGCACCAAACCAATAAACTTTGAATAGCTTAAACCCTCTTCTTCCAAAGCAGCGTTAATACGCACGATCCATAAGCTGCGGAATTCTCTTTTCTTTAATTTACGACCTATATAGGCGTAGGTTAAGCCCTTTTCAACGGCGTTTTTAGCAGTTGACAATACATTTTTTCTTTTGCCGAAATACCCTTTGGCTTGTTTAAACATCCGCTTGCGGCGGGCTTTACTGGCAACATGATTTACTGACCTTGGCATAATCTATCGTATTAATCAAATATTTAATAACTTCTTCAAATGCGGCATATTCGTCTTATCTACCTGGGCTTCCTGGTTCAGGCGCCGCTTCTGGTTTTTCGATTTCTTGGTAAGAATATGTCTCTTATACGCTTTCTTCCGCATCACTTTTCCCGTGCCGGTTATCTTAAACCGTTTCTTGGCGCTGGAATTTGTCTTCATTTTAGGCATACCCGTAAAAAATTGAGGTGCAAATATAGGCTTTTTTCGGTAAAAAAGTAATCCTAAAAAGCAGGGTGGCCAATGGGGTTCGAACCCACGACCCTTAGAACCACAATCTAATGCTCTAACCAGCTGAGCTATGGCCACCATAATTAGGGAGTGCAAAGGTAGAGTAAAAGTTGTAAAGTTTTAAGGTTAGAAGGTTTAAAAGTTAAAAGGTTATTTGGGCGCATGGCGCGAAAAGCGCCACCGTGCTTTCCGTTACAAGCTCCCGCCGAGCTCGTGGAGTTTATCCCGACCCGTCGGGAGGCTTTTCACTGCAATCACTTGCGCGGCTTACGCGCAATGCCGGCGTAGTGTAATAACCATCGTCTACCTGAATTGATAAACTTTTCCAAAGTTTTGAACTTTGGAAAAGTTGAGTATAGGCAAAACTCCGTTAGGAGTTAAATATTGGTAGAAAAAGTAGATTGCCTTTTAAAATATATTATGTCAATTTTTCCATAAATCTGGCAAAAGTGTCTTTTTTTGTAAGGATTCAATTACGTACAATGCCAATACCCATTTTAATGCCTGTTGTGAGTCATTAAATTGTGACACATCCGAAAATGTTTTTTCGTACAATGTCAGCATTATGGAAACTGAACTATCCATTTTATTTGTCAATTTTCCATATGAAGGATTTTGTAAAATGATAAAATTTTGGTAAGCATAATTATAATAATGATAGCCGATTGTAGCTAAATCAGCTCTTTTATTTAAATTCTGTTCAGAAAGTAGTGAATATGCTATGGATTGGCAAGAAAGAAGATACTCAGTCATTTTATATTTTGCTGTTTCATAATATTGACCTGTTGTATCCTGACAGTTTCCTTTAAACGCACACGAAAAAATTAAAACTAACAAAACAATGAAAGATTTATTTTTCATATAATAGATGTATTTTCTTTTCTTAAGTATTTAATTCTGTTTTTAAGTTATTGCCAATTTCTATTAGTATTTCATCCGAAATACCATGTGCACCTGTGGGATGAATAATGCCAATTATTTTTATACCATTTCCAGTTTTACCAATTCTTATTATACGCCTGTTTTTACTGGATTTAGTTTGATAATATTTATCAAGTTCTATTTCATTAGCTCCTTTCGTCAAATTTATTATTTCATCGTAAGTTTTAAAACCTTCTGTTAGGATAAATTTTGGTTTAAGCGTTTCTATGATTTCTTGAGTTGTATCCTTACAAAATTTCATTAGTGACGCATCAATTTTTAACTTCTTTGTATCTTTTGAACGAAAAAAAATAAAATTGAATTTTACAGACGATTCCAACTTTGTGGTCATTTCTTTATCCTCAAATATTTTTCTCATCTTTTTTGCCATAGGATAATTTCCATCTGGAGAAAAATACTCATGCTCCTTTGGAATAATACCGATTTTAGATTCATCAAAAGATTTTTCATCTCCTCCGGGATTATAACCAATAATCATAATATTTGGATTCATAATAACAGGTGAGTAAAAGATAGAAAAGCCATTTTTATCAGACCCATTTTCCTCCCAATGCTTACGAGTTTCTTGATATAATTTTTCAACCCATTCCATAATCCTTGTTTAACTGTGATGTAAAACTAAATATATTAATGAATAAACCCAGAGGTTAAATCATACTAATCACCTCAATCCCATAAATCACAGTTCAGACAACTTTCTGTCCCAACTTCTCACATCACATTTAATATCGTAATAATTTTGTGGAATAAGATAATCGTTCTTTGACATGGTGAGTTGTATTTTATAATAAAGAGGGAGAAAATAGAGTAGAAATAAAACGCAATAAAATAGAAACCATTTTTAAAAAATAAGCGCTAAAAAGTTCCTGACAGAATTTTACAATTAATTGATTAATACCAAACTAAATATTGTTTTGACAGGAACTTTTCTTTCGGTTTACTTACATTAAAATCCAGGATTTTTACTTTTTGACCTTTGACTTTTGAGTTTTAACTTATCCGCACCCCAAAAAGTAGTAATTTTCACCATCTAAATCAAACTAATACGACTTGCTCCGCCAACTGTATCATAAATATTTCGACCATGTCAGTTCCCTGCAGTTGTTCCAGGTTCTTAAATTTTCATCAAGCATACTTATAGGAATTTGCTTCACAAAAATTCCATTATCGCAAGAGCAGATAGGCGTATATGAGTTGTTCATGCTCATTTCAACAGGGTTAAGTTATTTCTGGTTAGGAGGGATGACAAATACATTACTTTCATCCTACCCAAAACAAGATGATAGTGTAAAGCACAAAATGCTTTTCAATTCATTTGTGCTCATTTCATTGATAAGCACGTTGCTTGTTGTGATTCTTGCAGTGTTTCCTTCGACAGTTGTGCATCTATTCACCAAGGAAAATCAATTACCTTATTTCAAATGGTTTTGTTTGTACTTGTTATTAAGTAATTGTACCGGTGCTATTGGAGTTTTATCTTCTGCTGATAAAACGCATTCGCTTATTGGTTTTTAGCGGGTTATTTTATTTAGTTATTCAATTAGCTCTTGTAGTCATTCCCGTGTGGATGGGCTATGGCATAAAAGGCGCCTTAATAGGGTTGGTGGTGTTTAATGTATTCAGGTTAGGGTGGTTGTTAGTTATTTTTATCCGCGAGCAGAAATTAGATATTGATTTCATACTTATAAAAAAGTTGTTTATTGATTCATTGCCTCTCACGGGTAGTATGCTCATATCCGGCGCGCTTGAATATGTGAATGGTTTTATTATCAGTACGCATTACAGCGCCGCAGATTTTGCCATATATCGCTATGGCGCCCGCGAACTGCCTTTTAGTATGTTGCTTGCAAATGCTTTCAGTTCTGCCAGTATCCCGTTAATAGCAGTAAATATTAACGACGGGTTAGCTTATGTTAAACGGCGCTCCTTGCAATTATTTCATTTATTATTTCCGCTGTCAATCGTATTAATGCTCACCAGCTATTGGTTATTCCCTGTAGTTTTCAATGCTCAATTCCAGGGTAGCGCTGTTGTTTTTAATATTTTTCTCCTGTTTATAGTAAGCAGAATTCTTTTCCCTCAAACCATTTTAAATGCCATTGGGAAATATAATATCATTTTACTGTCATCGGTGTTTGAAATAATTATAGGCGTCGGTCTTAGTCTTTACTGGGTAAATACCCGGCTGGGCATGGAGGGCGTGGCAATAGCAACCGTTATTGCTTACCTGTTCGATAAATTATTTTTGATGAGCTACCTTGCGCTAAAATTGAAAATCTCTCCCTCAAAATATATTTCATTTGGGTGGTATCTTTTCTATATTATTTTACTGGCTGTATCATTTGTTACCACTAACCTATTTGTTTGGATGAGTTATCATTTATAAACGTGAAGAAAAATCTGCTTCTTAATAGTATAATGCTGGTGTGTTGTTACCTGGTGGTATTGTTTCACTGGGGGTATCAATTCGGGCGCAGCGACCAGGCAGAGGTATTACCCTATGCATTGTATTTGCACGATCATTCACTTTATTCGAAAGATAATTTTATACAGGATGTGAAGAATGAAGTGCCCAATGAACGCTATATTTTTTCATTGCTGTTATCTCCGTTTGCCAATCACATGGAGGCAGCATGTTTTATTTTTCATCTGATTTTTACATTGATATTGCTGTGGGGCATGTTTAAATTTGCACGGTTATTTATAAAAAACGACCTTTTATGCTGGCTGGCAGTGTTAACGCTAATGCTGGTAAAATTTGAAATAACTCTTGGCGGTAACACCATCTGGTACAACTATTTTATACCCAGTGTGCCGGCTAAAGCAATAGGTATATGGGGATTGATTTATTTCTTTCGCGATAAATGGACGTCGGCATTTGTATTGTTTTCAGCAAGCGCATTTCTGCAGCCATTAGTTGGTTTGCAGTTGGCAATAATTTGTATTTCTGTGCTTTTTATTGAGCTTTATGTAGATAAAAAGCCATTGCGTATTGACCATGTTTTTCCACGCTTGTTTTTTGAATTGACTGCGGGAGTTTACATTTTTCTTATTTTCTGGAACAGTTTTAATTCATCCGTAACAAAAGAAGAACGGAAACAATTTTTTAATATTGAATTTGCTTTTCGCGGCGCTCATCATTATATGCCGTCCGATTTTCCATTGGAAAATTATATATGGCTTGTTCCGCTGTTCCTGTTTGCATTTTTCTACTACCGCAAAATTTCGCGCACCATGTGGCTGTTCTTCCTTTTTGATTTTTTGCTGCTGATCCTTTATACAATAGGAGTGGAGCGGTTTCATTTTGGCTATATAGCCGCGCTGCAATGGTTTAAAACAACGCTGTGGCTAAAATATTTTTCTGTAGTAGCGCTATTTATACTTGCAGATAAATATCTTCCATTTCTAAAAAGGACAATTGTTAAAAATATTTCCTATGCAACTATTTATAGTGTTGCTGTCTTAGCAGTGGTTTGCATGATATGGTTTCCAGAAAAAAATCACTGGGGATTTAATTTTGATTTCGGGCAACAAAAAACAAATGACTCATTGATTGCCTGTTGCATAAAAGCAAAGGAACTTACTCCGAAAGATGCTCTGTTTATTCAACCCCTCAACTCAAGTGAATTTAAATATTATTCGCAGCGCAGCAGCTATGTTGATTATAAAGCGAATGTAAGAGCGCCTAAACAGGTGATAGCATGGTTTGCAAGATTGCAGGAACTGTATGGATTGAAAGCCATTCCTGATTACCCCGATAAACAGGTTTTAATGGATGGAAAGGCATATTATCTTTCATTAACCGGTGAGCAGTTATATAAATTAGAAGGAGAGGGAGTGCAATATATGCTCACCTATTCAGAGTATAAAACTAATTTGCCGATCATTTATGAAAATGGAGAATACAAAATTTGCAAACTGAATTATTAATTAGTTGACGGCAATTTAAATTTAAATTCACTTCCTTTCCCGGCTTCGCTTTCCACCCATATCGTTCCGTTTTGCGACTCTATGAATTCTTTGCTTATTGCCAATCCCAAACCTGTTCCGGAATCCTCTAATGAGCCGGGAATTTTAAAATAACGAGTGAACAAACCTTCCTGGAATTTTTTGTCAATGCCGGTGCCAAAATCTTTTACGGAAAATATGACGTAAGTGGTATCGGGCTTAACGCTGATAATTACTTTTGATTTGTCGGGAGAATGACGGATAGCGTTGGAGATTAAATTAATCAGCACCCATGAGGTTTTATCGGCATCCGCTTCAATTTTTGGAATTGCCGGGTCACAATTAACTTCCAGTGTCACCTGTTTTTGCTGCGCCTGAACCTCTGTTGCATCCACGGCAGTATTAATTATTTCACTCGGTAAAACTTTTTGCTTATGCAATTCAATTTTACCTGATTCTATTTGCGTTAAATCAAGCAGCTCGCTGGTAATTTTTAATAGCCTGTCGGCATCCTCATTAATGTTTTCTATAAGCTGCCCTTGTTCTTTATTAACGCTGCCTATACGGGTATCATTCAATAGTTTCAAACTCATTTTTATGGATGAAATAGGAGTTTTCAACTCATGTGAAATAGTGGCTATGAAATTTGTTTTTGAAACATCCAATTCTTTAAAATAAGTGATATTCTTCAACACAATCACTTCCCCGATGGGTTCATTGCCGTTCATCACATCTTTATATTCCTTAGTGAAGAAATTTTCTTTACCATCCATCACAATTTTCAACAAATGGTCTTTACCATCTTTTACCAGCAGGTTTCTGAGCAGATCATTTCTTAAAGCCACGTCGGGCGCATAGCTGCCGACAATATCACCTGCCTTAACCATCAAAAGCGATTCAGCAATTGAATTAATGAATAGAATTTTTTTATTGGCATCCAAACCAATAATAGCGTCATTCATCTGCCCGATAATAGTTTCAATTCGTTTCTTCTCGAACATCAGTTTTGAAAGATTGCTGTGTTCATAATTATCAAGCTGGGCTGCCATCTGGTTAAATGCTTCAGCCAGTTCTCCAAATTCATCGCCAGACGAAAAATAAATGCGCTGGTTGTAATTTTTGTTTGCAATTTCCTTAATACCTTCTGTAAGTGTTTTTATTGGGTTGGCAATATATCCCGGAAAATTTATGATAAATGAAAATGCAGTGAGTATGAGAATCGAAGCCACTATCGCCACCCATGTCGTTGCCTCCTTGGATGTATTTTCTGCCTGTAGGTTTTTTTTATTTATAGCTGCATGGTTAAGGTCGGTAATCAGGTAGATTTCTTTACGAATAGAATTGTAGTATGCCGTATCACTGGGGTGTTGCTTTATTTTTTCGAAATAAGAGCGCAATTCACTGACTGCAATTCCTTCACCCTCTTCTGTAATATCCTGTTCCTGTTTTTTAAGATTATTCTCAAAGTCATTAATTGCCGCCGGGTTTACAGGCATTTTATCCAATGCCTTTAACATACTATTGGCATAAATAAGTGAGTTGTAATTATCTTTAAGTATAGCATCAGAATCAGAAGATAACTTGTTGATAAAGAATATACTTACAGCACCAACCAAAAGTATTGCGATAAACAAAAAAGTTAACCCGACAGCTAATTTGGATTTTATAGGAAATCTCATATCACGAAAGAATTATAAGATCAACATCAGTAGCAGACAGCTTATTTAACAATTCATTAAACAAATTTGTTGCCATAATAATTTTCATAAGGCTTAAATGAGGCTTGCCGATACAAATGGTTGTAGCCTTTTTTTCATCAGCTATCTTAATAATAGATTTTGCTATGTTATTGCTTTTTTCACGAACCACTTCAGCTCCCAGTTCTGTAGCCAGTTTAAAATTATTAATAAGAAAACGCTGTTTGTCGAGCGGAATTTTTTCGCTGTTCTCACTTGGGGTTTCCACATATAAAACAAACCATTTTGCATTGTAATAACTGGCAAGGCGAGCAGTTTTACGAATAACGGTTTTGGCATTTTCTTCGTTGCTGCTTACGCAAGCCAAAAACTTTTCATGACGGAATGCTACATTTCGCGGAACCTCGGTTTCAACTTTACGTTCGACCTGTCCCGCAACTTCTTTTAATGCCAATTCACGCAACTGTAATATACTATCCGATTTGAAAAAATTACGTAATGAAATTTCAATTTTATCAGCCGCATAAATTTTACCTTCTTTTAAACGGGCAATAAGCTCATCGGAGGTTAAATCAATATTCACCACCTCATCTGCTTCGCGCAACACACTGTCGGGTATTCGTTCCTGCACTTCAACGCCTGTAATGGCTTTAACTTCTTCATTTAAACTTTCAATATGCTGAATATTGAGTGCACTGATAACATTAATTCCCGCATTCAAAATTTCCATGACATCCTGCCAGCGTTTTTCATTTGTACTGCCGGGAATATTAGTGTGCGCCAATTCATCAACAATCACAATTTCAGGGCGTAGGTTTAAAATAGCCTGTAAATCCATTTCATCCAGTTCCTTGCCTTTATAAAAAACCTTCCGTCGCGGAATGACGGGTAACCCTTCTATTAATGCTTCCGTTTCTTGTCGCCCGTGAGTTTCCACATAGCCAATCTTCACATCAATGCCATTGCGCAGCAGTGTTTGCGCTTCTTGTAGCATACGGTAGGTTTTTCCGACACCCGCACTCATCCCGATATAAATCTTAAACTTTCCCCTTCTCGACTTTTTTATCAGGTCGAGAAAGCGCTCGGCGGTTTCGTCTTGTGTTTCCACCATAAAATGGCAACTAATTTATCTATTACAAAAATACAATCTTAATGCCATTACTTTCATTTTCATTACATACGGAAAAGTATGGCAAGAATTGCTCTGTTTTCCATTTTTACAAGGTCAGGTGTCCAACCTGGTGTAAGTGGTGTATAAGTATAACCGCTTGGAGAGGTTACACCACCGGGACCTGCAAAATAAGGAACACTTGCTGCACGATGCACCAATTCTATCCTGACTTCAATGCTTTGATTGGGCAGCCAACTGATATTTGTGGAACAATCCCATGCTTCAAACTGGTCTCCCGGGTTCTGAGTAAAGGGGTGCGTACCTACTGTTTGCGTTGGGCTGTAAGGATCTGGAAAATCACTGGCATCACCTGTTGGTTCAAGCACTAAATAACGCCCGGGATTATCCATAACTCCTCCTCCAATGAGCCATGCCCATTTGCCATGACCAAACCATATTCTATTATAAATCATTGCGCTAACAAAGTATTGCGCATAACCGTTTATGGAATCGCCTTTCTTAAAATTATTAAAGCCGTTAACCCCATCACCTTTTTCATCGCCAATATCCGCGGTTAAAGAAAATGCCATTTGTGTTACGCCTTTCTTTGTTTTAGGCGCATGGTAATATCTTAACAGAAAACTATTATCAGAGTGAAATCTTTTTCTACCGGCTAAACCAGGGTCATCAGCGCCATAATAATCATTGGTTAGCAATTTAATTTTTTCATTAGGGCACCAGGTAATATCTCCGCCAAAACCCGGCTGGTTATTGATAGTAGCATAACTCTGCCATCCGTTAATCAGCCATGGTTCAATTTTCAAGTTATTACAGGGGAAAATCTGAATACGGAATCCAGTAAAAAACCACGGTGTATTATCAGATGTATATGACGCCTGATAGTCCCAATTTTCCGGCTGGTAATATGAATTAAGCCCGATATATGACATAAACAATCCGCCGTCAACGTTAATACCATGCATTACGTTAAAGTGATAACCTCCATAAGCTTCACTGATGTAACGATAAGCATCAGCAAGGTCGTATTGACCATGATAAGGGCTTATATCGTTTCTTGGAACAACTTCATCACGGGTGCCCAATTGTGTTAAAAATCTTGCACGGGCGCCGTCATAATTAAAGTCGCCGCCAAATCCCAACTGTGAAATTTCCAATTCATTATCACGTGCCAGTGCTGTAGAGCCAACAACAGTATGGTCAATAGGGTTTTCACCGGAATAGGTGATATTGGCATCTACAAATATTTCCGGAGTAAAGTATGGGATATGAAATACCGACGAATCGCGGCGGTCGTTTCCATTGAGCCAGGTCTGATCCATTCCATCAAAAGGAGTTTGGTCAGCTATTTTGTGTTTAGCTGTATCCTTTGGCGCCGGGGGAACTTGGGTAGTCTGTGCTTTTGATACCAGTGAAATGGCAACAATAGCAAGTGTAAGTAATTTGCTTTTCATGTGTTTATTATTTTAAGTTATCTAATGCAATATTTAGTTTTAATACATTTACACGTGACGGACCGAACAACCCCCAAAGTGGTTTTTCAGTGTTGTCATCTACTAATTGTAATAGCGTTTGTTCATGTATATGCCTTATCGCGGCAATACGTTTTACCTGCACTTTAGCTGCTTCGGGGCTTATATCAGGGTCTAATCCGCTGGCTGACGCCGTTAACAGGTCAACAGGAATATCTGATTTATTAACTCCCGGGTTATGCTTTAAAAACGTATCAATTCTTGCTGGAATAAGCGTATCAATTAATGAAATACTTGAAGGAGCTAAATTGCTGGCGCCCGAACCCATTGCATTGTAACCCACTGCCGACGGGCGCGACCAGAAATACTTATCCTTTGTAAAGGATTGCCCGATATTAGAATAGAAATAACCTTTTTGTAGCGGGCTGTTATTCACCGTTTGTTCACTGCTAACAATAAATCCTCTGCCATGATTAGGTGCAAACTGTGCCACTGCATATACAATTAGAGTGTAAATGCCTGAAAAGAAAACCAGGCAAACTACCGTAAGTTTTATGGAAGGAAGGAAATGCTCTTTCATTGTTAATACTATTTTACATAAAAAAGGTTACAATCAAATCAATAATCTTGATGCCGATAAACGGCACAATTACACCGCCAAATCCATAAATCAATAAATTTCTTCTAAGTAAGGCGCTTGCCCCAATAGGGCGATATGTTACACCACGCAAAGCCAGTGGGATAAGCAACGGAATAATAATAGCATTAAAAATAACTGCCGATAAAATGGCGCTTTCAGGGGAATGCAAATGCATAATATTCATACCCTGCAATGCAGGAATGGTAATAATAAACAGCGCCGGCACAATGGCAAAATATTTTGCCACGTCATTAGCAATACTGAATGTGGTTAGTGTGCCACGCGTCATTAAAAGCTGCTTGCCTATTTCAACTATTTCAATCAGCTTGGTGGGGTCATTATCCAAATCCACCATGTTACCGGCTTCTTTGGCGGCAGCAGTGCCACTATTCATTGCCACACCCACATCAGCCTGTGCCAATGCCGGTGCATCGTTTGTTCCATCACCCATCATTGCCACCAGCTTACCATGCTGTTGTTCAGCGCGTATATAGGTCATTTTATCTTCAGGCTTTGCTTCGGCTATAAAATCATCTACTCCGGCTCTTTCTGCAATATATTTCGCTGTAAGAGGATTATCACCCGTTACCATCACGGTCTTTACGCCCATCTTACGCAAGCGCTCAAATCGTTCCTGTATGCCGGGTTTAATAATGTCTTGCAATTCAATAACGCCCAAAACCATTTCATTTTCAGTAACTACTAATGGAGTGCCCCCATTAGCAGCTATATCTTTAACCTTATTGGTTATGTCGGCAGGAAATACGTTACCGGCTTTTTCAACTTTATTTTTAATAGCATCATAAGCACCTTTGCGGATACGGTTACCGTTTTTCAAATCCACGCCTGACGACCTGGTTTCTGCGGTAAATTTTATGAACGTATTAATTGCTCCACGGCTTTCTACAGTATCTAATTTAATACCTTCAGTAGCACCTAATTCAACAATTGATTTTCCTTCGGGCGTTTCATCACTCAACGAACTCATTACAGCGGCGGCAACCAATATATTTTTATCAATTCCAATGGCAGTGTAAAAATTAGTTGCTTTTCTATTGCCTATGGTGATTGTTCCTGTTTTATCTAATAGTAAGGTGTCAATATCACCGGCAGTTTCAACCGCTTTGCCTGATTTTGAAATAACATTTGCGCGAAGCGCCCGGTCCATTCCTGCAATACCGATGGCTGACAATAAACCCCCAATAGTTGTAGGAATAAGACAAACGAATAATGAGATATAAGCTGAAATGGGGATTGGTGTTTTCGCATATTGTGCAAATGGCTGCAGTGTAACACACACTATAATGAAGATAAGTGTAAACCCTGCTAATAAAATTGTAAGTGCAATTTCATTGGGTGTTTTTTGGCGCGATGCACCTTCAACCAATGCAATCATTCTGTCTAAAAAACTTTCACCGGGTTGAGTGGTTACCACTACTTTAATTCTGTCGCTCAATACTTTTGTTCCACCGGTAACAGAGGATTTATCACCACCCGCTTCACGAATTACCGGTGCGCTCTCGCCTGTAATAGCGCTTTCATCAATAGTGGCAATACCTTCAATAATTTCTCCGTCGGTGGGAATAATATCACCTGTTTCACAAATGAACAAATCCCCTTTCTTTAGCTCAGAAGAATGTACTATCTTAATTTCATTCACATGAACTTCACCCACAGGAAAAACTTTTTTAGCGGGTGTGTCTTCTCTTGTTTTACGAAGTGATGCTGCTTGCGCTTTTCCTCTTGCTTCTGCCAATGCTTCGGCAAAATTTGCAAACAGTACTGTAAGAAGAAGAATTAAAAATATAGCAAAATTATAAGAAAACGACCCTTGTGATTTTTCACCCGTTAATATCCATATACAAACACCTAACATTACTGCTGTTCCTATTTCCACAGTAAACATTACAGGGCTATGATAGAGTAACCTCGGGTCAAGTTTGGCAAAAGAATGTGTTAAAGCTTCTTTCACCAATTCTTTCTTAAATAATGCGGTTTTACGTTGTCGTTTCATAATGATGTATCAAAATAATTTCTATTTATTACTTCATTGTAAAAAATTCAGCAATCGGTCCCAATGCCAATGCGGGGAAAAATGCCAATGCAGCAACTATCATAATAACCGCATAGGTCATTAATCCAAAAGTTGCTGTATCTGTTTTTAGTGTTCCGGCGCTTTCGGGAATATATTTTTTACTTGCTAATATTCCTGCAATAGCAACGGGTCCTATAATTGGTATATACCTGCTTAAAATCATAACAACTCCATCGGTTATATTCCAAAAAGGAAGGTTCCCATTCAGTCCTGTCATCTCACTTCCGTTATTAGCTGAAGAGGAGGTATATTCATATAACATTTCAGAGAAACCATGATAACCGGAATTAGTTAGCCAATTCAAACCTGTTGTTTTTGAGTAGATATAAGAGGCGATTGCTGTTCCGGTAAGTATTAACAGAGGATGAAGCAGAGCCACTATGGTTGCAATTTTCATCTCACGGGCTTCGATTTTCTTTCCTAAAAATTCAGGTGTTCGCCCCACCATTAAACCCGAAATGAATACGGCAATAATTATGAAGATGAAAAAATTCAGAAAGCCAACACCAACGCCTCCAAAAAAACAATTCACCATCATGCCACACATAGCAATGGCGCCCGATAGGGGCATTGCGCTGTCGTGGTCGCTATTGGATGAGCCGTTAGATGTAACCGTAGTTGCACTCATCCAATAGGCAGATGCTGCACTGCCATTACGGACTTCCTTTCCCTCCATATTACCTAAGCTGTTATTGATTCCCATTTTGGTAATTTCAGGATTACCATGTATTTCAAAATACACAGCAGGAATGACAAAACACAAAAAACCGATTGCCATCACGCTAAAAATCATCCAGGCTAATTTTTTGCGTTTTAAATAATAACCTAATGCAAACACCAATGCTATTGGTATAAGAAGGATGAGAATATTTTCAAGAATATTAGTGAAGTAGTTTGGATTTTCAAATGGGTGCGCTGAATTGGCTCCGAAAAATCCTCCGCCATTGGTGCCCGCCTGTTTAATAGCCACTATAGCGGCGGCGGTTCTGCGGGCTACTCTCATTGTATCGCCCTGTAATGACATTAACGTATCGTGCCCTTTAAATGTCATTGGCATTCCGTTAAATAATAAAATAAGAGCTGTGATTAATGAAATGGGCAGTAAAATACGTGTACACGATTTAATAAAATAGTTATAGAAATTACCAAGCTGGGCGGTAGTTCTTTCTCTTAATGCATTAAATACCACGGCGCACACAGCCAAACCTGCCCCAGCAGAAACAAACTGAAATAACATAATAGCAGTAAGCTGCGAAAAATAACTCAAACCTGTTTCGCCGCTGTAATGCTGCAAGTTTGTATTTGAAATAAAACTTGCCACCGTATTGAAGGCAAGATGAGGTGACATAGAGGGATTATGATCGGGATTTAAAGGCAACGAACCTTGTGTCATTAAAACCAACATGCCATATATAAACCAAATAAGGTTTATAGCAAGCAAAGCAAAAAGATGCTGTTTCCAGTTCATCTCTTTAGTGGCATCAATGCCTGAAACCCTGAAAAATAATTTTTCAATTGGATTGAAGATTGGGTCAAGCCATGTTTTATCTCCGGCGTAAACTTTACTTATGTACTTTCCCAACGGTATTGCCAGCGCCACCGTTGCAATGAAAATAAATAATATACCGAGTAGTTCTGAGTTCATAGGAGATTAGAATTTTTCCGGTTTTATTAACACATAACACATATAGCAAAATACAAGCAGGCTTAAAATGAAAAGAATTATCATCATAGGTTTAGATTTTTTCGAACCACTTAATGCATTTATAAAATATGCCGAAGCATAAGGAAGCAAGGAGAAAGAGCAACACAGTTAACATTTTAATATTTATTTTCTGATTTAAAGATGCAAAGTTTATAGTAAATAATAATCTTTTCTATGACATACATCATGATAAAACATTCTTAAAATGAAATAGAGTTATTGTATCACAGTTAAATAATCAATGAATAAGATATTTATATTTTAAATAAACCATATAGCACAAACCAAAAGCAACTGATAATGCAATCAATGTTATTAAGGCTGTTATTATTAATTGCTTTGATTTATCTTTTTTCATTAACTATATTATTCTTTCAAAATATTGATGGCGGTTACACCAAACAATATTCCAATAGTTTATAAAAAGCCGGGAAATTGATTAAGGCAGTGATAATCAGTTACTTTGATTAAATATTTGCCTTAAGGGTAATTGTTTATAACTCATAAGCCCTATCAAAATGATGTGGTTAATTTTCATAATGGGAGTGTTATGAAGATATCTTATATTCTTCTATTTTTCTATAAAGCGTAGTAAGCCCTATATGAAGTAAGCGGGAGGCCTCCGTTTTATTGCCGTTAGTATAATTCAATACTTTTTGTATGTGCAGCTTTTCAGCGCTGGCTAAATCGAATGCTGAAAGCTGAGTGGGTTCATTTAAAGCATGAATGCTTTGCAACTCAATGGGCAGGCTGTTAAATGTCAATTGGTCGGAATCTTCTAAAATTACAGCACGTTCAATAATGTTTTTAAGCTCGCGGATATTTCCCGGGTAGTCGTATTTCATTAATAACTGAATAACATCATTACTAATGCCTGTAATTTTCTTATTGGTTTTGGCATTATATATTTCAAGAAAATGATTAGCCAGCAGGGGAATATCTTTCACGCGTTCACGTAAAGCTGGCAATGAAATCTGAAAAACAGAAAGACGGTAAAATAAATCCTGCCTGAACCTGCCTGATTCAATTTCTTTTTTCAAATCACGATTGGTCGCAGTAATTATCCGCACATTTACTTTATGTGTCTTAGTATCGCCGAGGCGGATAAACTCACCTGTCTCCAGCACCCGAAGCAATTTCGGTTGCAATTCCAACGGAAGTTCACCTATTTCATCTAAAAAAAATGTGCCGCCGTTAGCCTCTTCCAGCAATCCTTTTTTATCTTTATTAGCGCCAGTGAAAGCGCCCGCCCTGTATCCAAACAATTCACTTTCAAGAATGTCTTTGCTTATAGCGCTGCAATTAACTGCAACAAATTGTTTTAACCGCCTGTTGCTTGCCTGGTGAATGCTTTGCGCAAATATTTCTTTTCCCGTTCCCGTTTCGCCCGTAAGTAAAACAGTGGTATCGGATGAGGCAACTTTCTTTGCCAATTCAATCGCCTGTTTTATAAGATTACTGCTGCCTATTATATTATTAAAAGAGTATTTAGCTCCAATCTTCTTCTCCAATTGTGTTACCCGCTTTTGCAATTGCACTTTTTCCAAAGCGCGGTTTAACAATGGGATTATCTTGTCATTATCATCTCCTTTAATAATATAATCGAATGCGCCGTTCTTTATTGCCTGCACACCATCGGGCACATTGCCATAAGCGGTAAGTAGAATTATTTCCGAAACCGGCGAAATGCGCTTTAGTTCTTTCACAAGGTCAACGCCATTGCCATCAGGCAATTTCACGTCGCACAATATCACATCTACGCTGTTCTCCTCAAGTTTTTTAAGCCCTGTTTTTGCAGTGGCTGCTTCTGCTACATCAATTCCCTCCAGCGTAATAATGCGCGCTAATAGTTTGCGCAATTTTTCCTCATCATCTATAATAAGAATCTTTGACATGTTTTTGTGCTGTCCTATTCAAATTTAAAGCACAAAATAAGTTAAACTTTTTCAACACACACTCACACCTAAACTCAAACCCAACCGTGGGTTGTGCAGGATTTGAACCAGCGACCCCCGCGTTGTCGACGCGATGCTCTAAACCAACTGAGCTAACAACCCTTATTTTAATTTAAAATTTAAACCCACCGTAAAAGCAGATACATCATATCCTAATTCGGCAAATACGCCGACATTATTACTAAAATAATACGATGCACCAATAAAGAGTCCTATAAAAGGATAAACTACAGTTCCGGATGTTTCACCGGGTACATAATATCCTAAGTAAGAATCATAATAAGGATTATATTCGGTATAATGATCTAATCTAATGCCAATTGGAATTCCTGCATACAAATCAACATTGGCTGCGCCGGGAGGTGTCCAATGATAGGTGCCTCTTACGGCTATAACGGTTTCTGAATAGCTGTTAGAATAGTTAACATTTGTATAATTAGAGTAAAAACCGTATGACCCGAATTTAAATCCAATGATGCCGCCAATACCTATAGTGCCGGGACCTGCATTTACTTTAAGTCCATCATCCAGTGCTACACTTATAGAAGGGAAAAAAGTGCCTCCGTAACCATAATTAATTCCGTAGCCAATACCGGGGTTAAGCAAAAGTGTACCGGGATTAAATTCCTGGCTGGTTTGTGCATGGGATTGTAACGAAAGAAAGCTTCCACAAATAATTAAGAAAATGGGGGTTAATTTCTTCATAAGTGATTTTTCAGATCATCCCAACAAATATAGCGCCGAATATTAAGTTTAAAACTTAAAGCGAAAGTTTAGATTTAACTGTCAAGTTTTTTGAGAGGCGGCTTATAGATATCAAATTTAGCCAACTTGCTTTTTTGCAGAAAATGTTTGATACTAACCGATAAAACACCCAACCCGTATTTTATGCTGCGGCTGAAATTTATAGAAGAGGCTTCTTCAAAATATTTAGTGGGGCAAGTGACTTCGGCAATTTCAAAACCTGCCATAAAAATTTGCGACAGCATTTCGTTATCAAACACAAAATCATCGGAGTTTGCTGCGTAATTAATACTTAGTAAAACCTTGCTTGAGAACGCTCTGTAACCGGTGTGGTATTCACTAAGTTTTTGGTTTAAAAGCAGGTTCTGCGTGAACGTGAGAAAACGATTAAAAATGTATTTATATACCGGCATACCGCCGTTAAGCGCTCCTTTACCTAAAATTCTTGACCCCAATACCACGGGATAAACATCATTTGCAATGATACTTGACATGGCTGTTATTAGCTTGGGAGTATATTGGTAATCGGGGTGTAACATTACTACTATATCCGCCCCTAATTCAAGAGCCCGGTTATAACAGCTTTTCTGGTTGCCGCCATATCCTTTATTGCTGTCGTGAACAATGATATGTTTTATGCCGAGCTTTTTAGCTACTTCAACGGTTTCATCTTTGCTGGCGTCGTCGGTAAGCACCACATCATCAACAATATCGAAAGGGATTTCGCGATAGGTTTGCTCAAGGGTTTGCGCCGCGTTATAGGCAGGGAGTACTACTATTAGTTTTTTGTTTTGAATCATCAGGAAACAAAAATAAGTAAATAACATATTTGTAATGGATTTTTAAAGGAGATGACCCTCTTTTCTTCTTAACTTTGTGGTTTAGATGAAGATATTACAGATAGCCTATCGTGCGCCCTACCCGTTAAAAGACGGCGGTTCAATCGGCATTTATAATTTTACCAAAGGGTATCACGACCTTGGCAACGAGGTGACATTGCTGGCAATGAACACCACTAAACATTACCTGGATGAAGACCATTTGCCAAAAGCGCTTACTTCATTGGCTGATGTTCACCTTGTAACGGTAGATAACGTATTAAAAAAAGAAGAGGCATTTCTGAATTTATTTACAATGAAATCGTATAATGTCCAGCGTTTCATTTCTCCGGCTTTTGAAGATGAATTAGTGGATATTCTTGAATCTAAAAAGTTCGATGTTATTCATTTTGACGGATTATATGTAAGCCCGTATTTGCCCATTGTAAAAGAATATTCAAAAGCAAAAACAGTAATGCGCGCCCACAATGTAGAGCACATTATCTGGCAGAGGCTGGCGCAAAACGCCGAAGGTTTTTTTAAAAAACAATATTTACAATTATTAACCCGCAGACTGAAACGGTATGAAAAGCAGGTGATTAATAAATTCGATGCTATTATTGCTATTACCGAAGAGGATAAAAGTTTGCTGCAACAATTAGGATGCACCACTAAAGTTGTGGTTGTTCCGGCTGGAATAGATATAAAAAATTATGAACCCGATACTTCTTCGGTAGAATGGCCCTCACTATTTCACATCGGCGCATTGGATTGGATGCCTAACCAGGAAGGAGTGGAAAAGTTTATTTCTGAAGAATGGGAAGCTATTCATAACAAGTTTCCTGATTTGAAATTTTACATTGCGGGGCGGAATATGCCTTTATGGATGAAAAAGTGGAAGTATCCCAATGTGGTATTAACCGGTGAAGTGGAAAACGCTGTTAAGTTTATTAATTCAAAAGCAATAATGATAGTGCCGCTGTATTCGGGAGGAGGAATGAGAATAAAAATTATTGAGGGTATGGCTTTGGGGAAAACAATTATTTCAACTGTATTGGGTGCCGAAGGTATACCTTACACCGACGGGGAAAATATACTTATAACAAAAGAAAAAGGCGATATGCTTAAATGTATTTCCAGGTGTGTTAACGATAAACGGTTTACGGAAAAAATCGGGACACAGGCGCGTCGCTTCGTGGAAGAACGTTTTGATAATAAGAAGGTGCTTTCATCACTCATAAACTTTTATCAGAACCAATTATGATTATATTTCAAATCATATTCTGGATAGGTGCTGCATTAATGGGGTATTCATATATTATTTACCCCGTTTTGTTATATATTTTTTCACTGAATAAAAAAGAAAACGTAACAGGGTATGAACGGGAAGATGCACTGCCCGTTGTTTGTGTACTTATGTCGGTTCATAATGAACAGGAAATTATTGAGAAAAAATTACAATCACTGGGTAGCCAGGATTATCCGAAAGAAAAATTATTTATACTGATTGGCTCAGATGGTTCAACCGACAAGACTGAAAGCATTATTACAAATTATTCGTTAAAAAATAAAAATACAGTTTTGTATGGATTCGATGACAGGCGGGGTAAACCGGCTGTTATCAATCACCTGGCAGAATTAGCTAAACAACATCATCCGCAGGTATTAATTCTTACTGATGCAAACGTTATTTTTAGAAAGGATACGGTATTTGAATTAGTAAGACATTTTAAAAATCCGCAAATTGGTTTAGTAGGGGCTAATATCATTAACAGCATAACTCAAATTGATGGAATTTCCAGGCAGGAAAAAACCTATATACAGGGCGAAAACAGGGTAAAATATCTTGAAGGGCGTAACTGGGGCACCATGATGGGTGCATTTGGTGCGAGCTATGCCGTTCGTGAAAATTTATTTAAGCCGGTTAAAGATAAATTCAACGTGGATGATTTTTTTATTACGATGAATGTCTTACGCTCGGGCAATAAAGCCATAAATAATTCCAATGCGATTTGTTATGAAGATGTGTCGAATGATATAAAAGAGGAGTTTCGCCGCAAAAAAAGAATTGCTACCGGCAACTACCAAAACCTTACAGAGTTTGGTTCTTTTATTCTTAATCCTTTTACGTCAGTCGGCTTTTGTTTTATTTCTCACAAGTTGATACGGTGGTTAGGCCCGTTTTTTATTGTTGTATTGTTCATTAGTAGCGGGCTACTGGCAATCGGAAACAAATTTTATTTGTTGTTGTTTAGTATACAATTGATAATGATTTTAACTCCTATTATTGATTATGTGTTGAAGAAGATAAATTTACACCTCAGTCTGCTTAGATTTGCGGCTTATTTTTATATGATGAATGTTGCAGTGCTGGCGGGTTTTATTAATTATTTAAAAGGGACAGATTCAAATGCATGGACACCAACTAAACGGAATGCCTGATTTTCGCTTCGATACGATTGAGGAGGCTCTTAAAGATATTCGCGCCGGCAAGCTTATTATTGTTGTGGATGATGAAGACCGCGAGAATGAGGGCGATTTTATTACTGCCGCCCGCAATGTAACTCCGGCTATTATCAATTTTATGTCGAAACACGGGCGTGGATTGATTTGTGCGCCTTTGGTAGAAGACCGTTGTGTTGAATTAGGGTTAGACCTTATGGTGGGCGAGAATACGTCGCTTCATAAAACACCATTCACTGTTTCTGTTGATTTAATTGGGCACGGCTGCACAACAGGCATTTCTGCACACGACCGCGCAAAAACCGTTTTAGCGCTCATTATGAAAAAAACAAAACCGGAAGACCTTGGCAGACCGGGACATGTTTTTCCGCTTAAAGCGCTTCGCGGCGGAGTATTAAAACGTGCCGGGCATACCGAAGCAACGGTTGATTTAGCAAGCCTGGCAGGATTTGAACCTGCAGGGGTGTTGGTTGAGATTATGAATGAAGATGGTTCTATGGCACGGTTACTGCAATTAATAGAAATCAAGAAAAAATTCGGACTGAAGTTAATTTCTATAAAAGACCTTATTGATTACCGCCTGAAAAACGAATCGCTTATTAAGCGTGAAGTGGAAGTGGATTTGCCTACAGAATTCGGGCATTTTAAAATGGTGGCTTACACTCAAACCAACTCCGCCCAGCAGCATTTGGCTATATATAAAGGTAAATGGAAAAAGGACGAACCCGTTCTTGTGCGTGTGCATTCGTGTTGCTTAACAGGCGATATTTTCGGTTCGTGCCGTTGCGATTGCGGTCCGCAATTGCACAGGGCTATGGAACTAATAGAGAAAGAAGGCAAGGGTGTTATCGTATATATGAACCAGGAGGGGAGAGGCATCGGATTATTAAATAAACTAAAGGCGTATAAACTACAGGAGGAAGGTAAAGATACTGTTGAAGCCAATCTTGCTCTTGGTTTTAAAATGGATGAACGTGATTATGGTGTGGGCGCACAAATTTTGCGCGATTTAGGAGTTTCTAAAATGCGCTTAATGACCAACAATCCCAAGAAACGCGCAGGATTAAAAGGATATGGATTGGAAGTAGTAGAAAACGTTGCTCTCGAAATTAAACCTAACAAATATAATAAGGGCTATCTAAAAACCAAGCGCGATAAGATGGGTCATGAGATAATGAAATAGATAATCTCAATTTAATTCATTTTAATTTTTCTTTTTATACAGATAATTATATTTGCCTTCCTTTTTATTTCACTAATAAAAACAATACTATGCCAGGTAACAATGTTTCATTAAAAGTAAGTGATGGCACCACCATGCAAGCTTACACCTCTTTGCCCGAAAGCAAAGGCACTTTCCCTGGTATTCTCCTTTTCCAGGAAGCTTTCGGAGTAAACGCACACATTCGCAGCGTAGCCGACCGTATTGCTAAAGAAGGGTATGTAGTTATTGCTCCGGAATTGTTTCATCGTACGGCTCCTGCCGGATTTGAAATACCATATGGTGATTTTTCTCTTGTTATGCCGCATTTTCAGGGAATAACTTTTGAAGGGCTTGCTACAGATGCTAAGGCATCCTACGATTGGCTGCAACAGCAAAATAATGTACAGCACGATAAAATTGGCTCTATCGGCTTTTGCATGGGCGGACGGGTTTCATTTGTAGCTAATGCAACATTACCGTTATCGGCAGCAGTATCTTTTTATGGCGGTGGCACCGATGCCATTGCCGATAAAGCAAAAGACCTACATGCTCCGCAGCTTTTCTTTTGGGGAGGATTAGATAAGCATATTACACCCGACAAGGTTGAAACTGTAGTTAAAGCCATAGGGGATGCCGGCAAAGAATATATAAATGTGGTAATATCTTATGCCGATCATGCTTTCTTTTGCGATGCGCGCCCCAGCTATAATGAACGGGCAGCAAAAGAAGCATGGGGCATGACATTGGCTTTCTTTAAAAATAAATTAAACTAGGTAATAGTTTTAATTTTAAATTATTTCCTTGTTGTATCTAAAAAATAAAACCCTTTACAAACTATTTATTTATAAAAAAAAACTTAATATAGTATCTTTATCCAACGAAATACTAAGAATTTATGAAAAGAGCTTTCTTTTTTCTTAGCTTATGGGTTGTTATTTGTAATTGTTCATACTCAACCGGTAATAAGTCAGACAGCAATTCTAAAATCGATAAAATTAACGACTATGCTGTTAACGCCGTTCTGTATAACGAATTGAGTGGTGAATACCATGCATTGGCGCTACAGGCATTCAATCTTGCAAGGTTACGTATTGACCAAAAATTACCTGCCTATGGAGGTAAAACCGATTCACTTGCAATTATTGTTGATATAGATGAGACCATTTTGAATAATAGCACATTTGAGGGACAGTTAATTCTTGATGATAGTTCCTTTAACGATGAGTGGGGGCTATATATTAAAGAAATGAAGGCGACAGCAATACCCGGTGCCGTAGAATATTTAAATTATGTTGATAATTGCTTCAAAAGATATCACTGTAAAAAAATCAGAATATTTTATATTACCAATAGGGACTCAACTCAATTTAGTTCTACTGCAAAAAACCTTGCAAGACTTCATTTTCCCCAAATTGACACCATTAATTTTAAGAATGATTTTAATCTTAAACTAAGGTTAGCAGACTATAATAAAGAATCACGATTTAAAGAGGTAATGGATCATTACAAAGTCTTATTACAACTGGGGGATAATTTAAACGATTTTTCAGGAGATTTTTATAATAAATCAGATAGATATAGAGATAGTTTAGTTGGCTGCCGTAATTCTGTTTTTGGAGAAGATTATATTGTATTGCCTAATGCAATGTATGGAGATTGGCTAACGGCGTTATCCAAACAGAACTTCTACACAATGTCTCCCCAGTCACAGGATTCAATTATATATAAAAGCATTAAGGGATTCAAATAATTTATCCTGAAAGAACTCTTTCCCAAATAATTATAAAGAGAATTTTATCAGCTTTACTTCACTAATCCTGAAATTGCGGCTAAGCCGAGGGGTAAAAGCACCCAGCCCAACAGGGCGTGAATGTGCATGTATAATCTTAGAAATTTGTATTTGGGGTTAGGTGTCCAGTAAGCAGAGGTTTCCATAACGTTAATCGGGAGAAACAATCCCAGGCTATACCACCATGCATTATAGGGAGGATAGAACTCATCTTTTCTTTTTAATTGCATCCTTTCTTCTTTCCAAAAAATTATCATTCCCAGTAATACAATAATCAAGCTCCATCCGAATGCCAATTGTGGTTTGCGTCCGTAATCAATTAACCAATATAACAAAGAGTCAACAACCTTGTCAAAAAAGATTTTATGCTGCCTATCTCTCTCTCTGAACGTTACATATACTTCGTCGGCAAAAACTTTTCGTCCTATATTATTAAGATATTTTTCAAATTTAAAATAGGCATCTTCAGCAAACTTTGCATTATTGATAAACGTAAGGAATTTTTTAAGCGAATCCTCATTATCCTGTTTCCCAATTATTATAGTGTTATAAGTCAAACCATTAATTGCAAATGTATCGGATGGATTTTTTTCATAGAGGTTAGGATAGCTGAAGGATGAAATATCGAGCGTACCTATCTTAGCATTACTAAGATCTAAATTCCCGGTGATTTTACCATTCTTGCAATCCAACTTGCCTCCAATATCAATATATTCCAGGTCGGCGCTTTTAACGCTGCATTTTTTAATATCAAGATTACGGCTGATTTTCATAAAGCTAAAATCAATACTCCCCTTTGCTGTCAGATTTTCAAATATCACATCATCTACAACTACTCCGTAAAATTCTATTGCATGTGTCGGTGAATTAAAATGCATAGCATTTCCTTTTATGATTGCAGCATTTAATCTACGTGCTTGAAAGCTACCATTTATATTAATGGTATCTAAATAAATGAGATTGCTAGTTGACGAACTTAAATTTACGTTTTCAAAATTTGAATTCGAAAGATCAATGAAATAGATAGTTGACGAACCTAAACTTAAATTTTCAAAATTTGAATTCGAAAGATATGCACTTCCAATGGAAGAATGCGTGAAATTAACATTTCCACTACATTGTGAATTATCCATATTAAGGCCCCCTGCTATTGTTGTACCACCGGCTTGAAATGTTCCGCTGCAATGAATACTTTCAAGATAAAGACTACCGTCAAATTTGGCATAATTAAAATTAATTTCAGGCACATCAAATATGGCATCAGAAAAATAAGCATCACCCTTAACATATAATTCCATGAAATTGAAATTATCATTACCGGTTAAGTGCAAAGAGTTAGCATCAAAATTCCCGTTAACCGTTACATTTGAAAAATTTAGTACATCTTCAAATAGTGCCTTATCCATTATTACATTTCCTTCAATCTCACTATTGTTAAACGTTCCTGAACCGTTCTTAAAATCGGAGTTTTTTAAAAACAGGTTACCTCCTATATGTAATTCACTAAAGTTTCCATGCTGAATTACACAGTCCATAACATTGAAATCATCGTCCACTTTCATGCCCATGAAATTGCCATCGAATATCGTGCAACTCTTAAATAAAATAGATAAAAGTCTGGAACTCCCAAAATATATGTCGTTCTTAAAAGTATCATTAACGAACTGAATGGGGTATGAAAATCGTATAAAATTCAAATCAAGCATTCCTATAATGGTCGCATTATAAATATCAACCCCGTATTGTTTAAATACGGGTCTATCAGGGGGGGTGATAATAATATCATGAATGAATCCAGAAGTGATAGCTTTGCCATATGGGCAATAAATCATATTAGCAGGAAACCCAAGGCATAATTGGTTATACACCCATTTTTCAGCACGAGAAAAATTATTGGAATCAACAGGCAATGAAGCTTTAGCGACAACAAAAAAACAAACAAGTGAAGTGGATATAATAGTTCTTAATATTGTTTTGTTAGAGAATTTCATATTGATAGTTCAAAAAAAATATTATGGTTTTAATTTCTATTATCCTTGGTTTATCTGAGTCTATTTGAGCTTTTATGTTATATCTAATTACATGGCAACGACATTGATTCACACAAAAATAATAATTAAAATATATTGAAGAATAAGAAAAAAAATTATATTTGCTTGAGAATTGGGGAAGATAAAATTATCTAAAATCATCTATTTATGAAGACAAAACTGTTACCCACTATTCTAATAGCCGGAGGACTAATATTGCTGGCAATGTATTTTATTCCTTTTGGAAAAGCAACTCTCAAGGATAGTATTCAACATGCGGCATACATTATGCCTTCAGCATATAAAGTTTATTCAAACCCTGATGCTTTAAACGGTGAATATTACCTTTTTAAGATGCTCCTGACCAACACCAGCAAAGAGGAAGCACAAAATGTAACGGTTAGTTACCGTATTCCCAATTATATAGATTGGACAGACTTGCAGGATATTCCAATAATATATGCGGGGCAAAATATTGTTGTAAAGTGCTACGCGAGATTTAAAGATGATATTGTTGAGAAGATGACGCAATCCCAGGAAAATGTAGAAATAAAAATAACCTGGAATTCCGGTCAGTCAAGGACAGAGAATTTTCCAGTTCAAATAATGGGACGCAACCAATTTGTTTGGACGGATATACCATCTGAGGAAATTTCAAGTTTAGGAGATTTGGAAATAAATGACCCCTTACTAGCATGCCTCGTTACCCCTGAGGACCCTATTGTAAAATACTATACCCAGCAGGTACAGGAAAAGGTTCTTAAAGGTGAAGAGGCTGGCGTTACCCAAAAACCCGAGGATGTGGCTAATTTTTTAGAAGGAATTTATGATGCCACATTACTCAGTCACATGGTTTATAGTAGCAGTGGTGGTATACCTCAACAATTGGGGGACGTACAATCACTTATTCAAAATATTCGTTTACCGAGGGAGGTTCTAACAGGCAATACCGGTTTATGCATCGAATTATCCTTATTATATGCAAGCATATTAAAAGATGCGGGATTGCACCCTGTAATTTTTTTAATTCCTGGTCATGCATTTCCTGGCGTAAAATTAGATGATGGTAATTATATAATTATTGAATCAACTTGCATAGGAGGCGAAGGACTTGGAGCAATTCGTACAGCCGATTATGCCTTAAAAACCGGACAAAAGGAATTTGAAGATTTTGCTGAAAAGTCCCAAGAAGGCGACCCACGTTATGTGCTTGTTAATATTGACAATCTTCAGTCAAATGGTGTAGTACCGATGGAACTGAAAGACGATGAATTTTTGCGCAAAAAGATTGATGATATTACCCAGAATTTCGGTGGCGGCAATTCCCCTCCTGATAATCAGCGACAAAATAATACATATGCCAGTAGCAATGGAGGAGGTGGTGGTGCTGGTGGAAACAGCAATTCGGGTTCATCCGTACTAAGTTATAATAATGGGATAATAAATTTCAATTACCCTGCAGGATGGGTAAAACAGAATAATCCTATCGCTCAAATGCCATTTTATGTTTCTTATATTTATACGCCTGATAAAACATCAGAAATTGATGTATTTAATTTTCCGGGATTTGCAAACAGTAATGTTGCTATGGCATATGTTCGCCAACAAGCTGCGACTTTGCTTGGAATAAATATTCAATATCAAGCTGCAGGCAGTTCAAACGGATATTTTTTATATAAGGGCGTGAGCACTTCTTCTATAGGTACAGAAGGATGGATGGGGGTATTCAAATCAACGGGTAATGGAATAGCCGGTATAACAGTCGGTGGAATGAATTACAATTACGCGCAAATGTCTCCCATTTATCAGTCTATTTTATCAACTGTAAAATAAAATTATATTATGAAAAAAAATCGGTATATATATATTGTATTTTTGTTCCTTTTTTCTTTTAATCTCGATGCCCAGCAAACGATTGAGCCGTTAAAGGTAAATATTGAAACTAAGATTGACTCATTAGGAAATGCCCATGTTAATATGAGCATGACGCTTAATGCCGCACAATGGGAATCTTTTAAAGCAAATGTGGGCAATGACCCGCAGATTTTAAAAAGAAATATTGAACGCAAAGCTCCATCCTATTACCTCGATAATTTCAATTATAAAGAGGATGCCATGAACAGGAAATATAATCTGACTTTTGACGCCCTTGGCTTTTGCACAATTAATCAAAACGGGTTGTGGCAGATAAATGGGGATGAGAAAAACGCTGATATTACAAAATTATCAGACAATATATATATGGTTACTTCAGATTATAATGATGGGGGCAGTCTGGAACAGGACGTAGAAAAAATAACTTTACCGGCTAATGCTTCAGAAATCAAACAGGATAAGGATGCATTTGGAAAACCAATTTTTACGTATTCCTTAAATCCAGGCGGTGGAATGCATGGAAAACTCCTTTTTCTTATAGGTGGAATTCTATTATTGGCGGCAGGTGCTGTAATCTTTTTCATAACATCAAAAAGCAAATAACAGTTAGGTGCTCTTATGGCAAAATTCGTTATTCTCAGTGTTGACGGTGGCGGGGTTAGAGGTATTGTACCCATCCGTATCCTCCAATATATTGAAAAACGTACCAATAAAAAAATATTTCAGTCTTTTGATTTAATTGCTGGAACCTCCACTGGCGCTTTTATCGCCTGTGGCATTACCTTATCCCAGGATGGCGTTTCTCCGAAGTATACATTAGAAGATATTGCAAATCTTTATCTCAAACGAAGCAAAGAAATTTTTCCGCCACAGCAAGGCGTTAAAAAGATATCCAATAGTATTTCATCTCTCTGGCTGCCCCAATATCCTGTTAAAGGTTTGGATAAAGTGCTTCGTGACTTTCTCGGTACAGCAAGAATGACTGATTGCTTACGACCTCTTATTATTTCTTCTTATGATATCCTTAATAATCAATGCCTTTTTTTCAAAACCCGTCATGCCCTTGAAAGCCCGATGGCAAATGCACATCTGTACGATATTTGCCGAGCCACAAGTGCCGCACCTACCTACCTGCCCGCTTATTCCTTCCGTTTTGATAATCAAGATGTGACCTGCATTGATGGAGGGACATTCATTAATAATCCAGCCCTTGGTGCTGCAGTTGAAGTAAATAAATATAAACACTGCAAGCCATACAATTTAAATGAACTGCAATGGGATGAGATTTATGTTCTCTCCCTAGGCACAGGGCGATATAAAGGCAGAATTACTGAAAAACCCAACGTTAGTTGGGGAAAATTGAGGTGGATAAGAAGAATAATAAACATTATGATGTATGGTGTTAATGAAACCACCGATTATGAAATGCAGGAATTAATTGAAGATGGAAATTATATTAGAATAGGTGTTGACATTGAAGACGAACAATTCAGCGACATGGCAAATTCCAGCGATGAAAGCATGCAATACCTTGAACAAGCTGTGAATGACCAGATTCTTCATAATGCCACACAGCTGGAAGAATTAGATGATTTTATGAAGAAGGCAGGATTAATGTGAAAAACAATTAACCAAACACCTACCAAATTTTTTTGCTAAATATTGGTGGGGACTTTCTAATTTTAAAAGCAAAAAAATATGGCAGCATCAATGCAAACACCAAATGTGGCTTTCAACAAAATGCTTGATGATTATTATGAAGAGCATTTGCATTTTTTTCCTCTTGATGCAACACTAATAGGTGATGAACGCTTTGACGATTTATTGCCGGCTGATTTTACTGACGACTATCGTGCTATGTTAAGCGACTACTATAATAAATACCTTAATCTCTTAAATACATATAACCGTGATTCTTTAAATGATAATGATAAATTAAGTTATGACATATTACAATATAAGCTGACTGACAGTATTGAAGGTTTGCAATTTCAAGATTATTATATGCCCTTTAACCAATATGAGGGAATTCCTATAATATTGGCGCAGCTTGGCTCGGGTAATGGCAATCAACAGTTTAAAACAGTAAAAAATTACGACATGTTTCTCAAACGTATGAAAACATTCGATGCATGGGTTGATGCTGCCATAGTATATTTAAAAAAAGGCATTGACAGCAGCATTACATTGCCAAAAACTCTGATAGTAAAAATAATTCCCGAGTTAATGGCCATGGTAGTTACTGAGCCGACAAAAAGTATTTTTTATGGACCAATAACCAAGTTGCCTAACAATTTCCCCGATAGTGATAAACAACGTATTACTACCGATTATAAGGAGGCTATTATAAATAATGTTTCCGTATCCTATAAAAAGCTAGCCGATTTTTTACAAAACTATTATTTGCCTAATGCACGCGCAACCAATGGCTACAATGCTTTACCCAACGGAATAAATTGGTATACCCGTTGGGTTAAATTCTGGACGACTACCAACCTTACTCCCGACAGTATTTATAATTTGGGATTGCAACAGGTGGCATTGAATAAACAACAAATGGAAGAGGTAAAAGATAGCATGGGCTATAAAGGCGATTTACACTCATTTTTCAACTATCTTAATACCGATAAACAATTCTTCCCATTTAATACCGATGACGATGTTATTCAAAAATTCAGGGAAATTGAACTGGCATCGCTAAAACAGGTGCCTATGTATTTTAATAAGGTGCCCAAATTAAAATTTGAAATACGCGAAACAGAAAAATTTCGCGCTGCCTCATCCAGTGCCCAATACTACCCTGGTAGTGCCGATGGCTTGCGACCGGGAATTTTTTATGTACCTATTATTGATGCCACCAGGTATAACATCACTTCAGGAATGACATCGTTGTTTCTACATGAAGCTATACCAGGGCATCACTACCAACTTTCTTTGCAGGGAGAAGATACTGAACTGCCACGATTCCGCCGCTTTGCATGGTACGGAGCTTACGGCGAGGGTTGGGCGCATTATTGCGAAACACTGGGTTATCCGTTTGGATTATATAAAGATCCTGTTCAGCAGATAGGCGCATTAAGCAGCCAGATGCTACGTGCCATTCGCCTCGTAGTGGATGTGGGCTTACACACCGGAAAGCTAACGCGTGAGCAAGCCATAAAATATATGACGGATAATAATAGTTATACTCAGGACGATGCTGAAAAAGAAGTTGAACGATACATGGCAACACCCGCACAGGCATTATGTTATAAAGTAGGGCAACTTAATATTATTTCTTTAAGAGATAACTATGAAAAACAACTTGGTTCTAAGTTTAATCTTGCGGCTTTTCACGATGAAGTTTTAAAAGATGGTTGCTTGCCACTTACAGTTTTCATTAATAAAATGGATGAATGGGCTGCCAGGCAACAGGGAAATACTAACTAAAAAGTTTTATAGTTTAGATTATTTGCCTGAAAATTGCTTTTACAAATGGCTTAACAGGTTATCAACATCAAGTACTGCACCTAATTGTATTTGAACAAAATCGTTTTGATTAAAAGTACTTTTATAAGCTAAGAACCGAACATAAATTTCTGATTTATTATTGGAGGATTTTCTAATTTGATAATTAACACTTCCTGATAACCTTATATACGGTTCATTAGAATTTGAATAGGTTATGTCATTGGGGTTAGTAACGTTAATAATATCTCTTTCTTGTGTATTCATGTCAGCAGAGACAACATTTGAATAGGGTTGTATCCAAAGTAATTCACAATAAAATCGCCCTTGGAGATGGGAATTTTTAAATTTTGATATAAAAGCTAAATTTAGTCCATAAACACCTGTGTTGACATTAGTATAAAATTGTCTTTTTGATGTGGCTGTTGTTGAATCGGTTAATTCTGTTCTAACCAACCAGAGAACGCCATCTAAATAAATATCAGCCCTGTTGTCAAACATAAGTGAGACTAAATTCAAATGGTTTCCCCCTGAAAAATCAGCGTATTGAATCAAGTCCAATTTATTTACATGTTTTGAGTGATTTGAAAGTGAGGAATCATATACCGGCAAAGACAAATTTTGGCTTGCAATTAAAGAAATATACTGGCTTAATGATTGTGCCAAAGCCGGTGTGGTAAATTCAAAATAAATATTTCTAAATAATGTAATATGATAGGGAGCAAAACCCTTTTCACTGATTCCTTTTGAATGCCCATTCTTATTAAGGTAATACAGGCTATCCGTTGGATTTCTGATATAAGCAAGCGAATCTTTATGTATAGGCAAAGAAAGTTCTATATAAGTTTGAGAAGACTTCGGTCCGTCATCTTGAATGTTTGGGAATGTACTAAATTGAGCTGCATTTAATTCCAACTTTTGTTGATATCTGAATAGTGTATCGGGAGGGTTTAACTTGGTACTATCTCGAGTTAAATTTTTTATCGAATCCCTCTCAATATTCATTCTTTTTCGAATATGCCGTAATCTTTTATTGATGGAATCCCTGTGTACTTGCGTATTCTGCGCTTCCCCGTTACACCAGACTCCAAATAAAATAGTTATTATTATAACTGCAAATGATTCTTTCAATATAATTTAGTTTAATAATACAAATGTAATGGAAATATAATTTATTTATTGATTATTTAGGTCAAATAACAAATTTTCCGAATTAGTTGGCAGTTACTCACTTTAATTTTAAGACTTGTAAAACATTAGCTTAAATCGGGGTTTAAATCATTAATGCTTGATTTATTTTGTTATTGTTACTTTTACTGTCTCAATACCTTCATCCGATTTCAAATCAATAAAATACATTCCAGGGGGTTGAGTACTGAGGTCTATAACATTCTGTGAATTGTTAAACGATTGATAAATTTCCTTTCCCATTACATTATAAACTTCCACAGAATAATTAGTTTGTTTATCCAGTAATTTTACCGAGAATTGCCCGGATGAAGGATCGGGATAAATTATAACGCTTGTATTGCTTTTTGCAACAGGTGCAATTCCGGCTCCGGTTAAGGTAAAATCAGAATCTGCGAAAGAGATACCTGTAACACTGTAATGATACATGGTATCATCAGCAGAAAAATTTCCGGTTGCCGATAAGGATATTGTAGCCGGAATGGTATAGGTGTTTCCATTAGTGAAAGCTATTGGAGATTCATAAAGCCAATAACAATTTTTATGTTGGGATGCATTAGCAGTAAAATTAAATACAGGAGTTATATAATTATCAGTATAGTCAATACCCTTGCCATAAATATCGGGATAATCATTGTAGCCATCTGTAACTGGGTTGCTGTCAAGCCAGGTAATAAATTCCTTACTATGGTCGGCAGTTGCAGCTGCTTGAATGCGGGCGTTGACTGTAACAGCTCCCTTTACACTTTTCCATAGAAGTGAAGAACCTGGTTGACTTTCTATACTATCAATAAATATAGCATTCCATGTTGTACCATCGGAGGTTGAAAGATCATAAATATATTGAGGTATTACTGTAAGCTTCCCCATTTTTTGTGCCATTCAAAATTAGAGTTTTCCAATTATATTTCATGCAATCAGTTCTTTGGGTGATTTAAAACCAAGGGCTTTATGAGGACGATGATGATTATAATCGTACATCCATTCTTCAGTCATTTGTCTGACTTCAGCCAAGGATTTAAATATATAAGCATTCAATAATTCTCTTCGTATACTACCATTTAATCGTTCCACATAACCATTTTGCATCGGCTTACCTGGTTGAATAAAGGCTAACTCAATATGATGTTCCTTACACCAATGATAAAGTTTTTCAGATATAAATTCAGGTCCATTATCTACACGGATCATTGAAGGAATACCCCTTTGCTCTTTGAGTCGTTCCAATGCTCTTATTAACCGTAGTGCGGGCAGTGAGCTATCGGCTTCTATGGCTAATACTTCCCGATTGTAATCATCCATGATATTCAGTAACCGGAAACGATTGCCATTCCATAAGCTATCAGTCATATAATCTATTGACCACACCTGGTTGGGGGCGGTGGGTTGAAACAAGCTCTGCTTAACCCGTGCCGGTAATCTTCTTTTATGGCGCCTTCTGATGTTTAATTTCATAGCGGTATACACTCTGTAAACTCGTTTATGATTCCATTGATACCCTTTTTTCCTGAGCCGGTGATAACACATCCAAAAACCAATAGAAGGGTGTTTATCTACCTGGTTTTGTAATTGCTCTATTATTACTTCATCACCCTTAGGCTTATTTTCATAGCCAAAGGTGCTGCGTGGCAGATTAACTACCTTACACGCCTGGCGAATGCTCACTGTATGTTCCTGGGTCATACACTGAACTAATCTGCCCTTTTCATCAGGCGTTAAAGGTTTTTTGCAATAGCATCTTTTAAGGCGTCATGCACTAAACTCAACTCGGCGTACATTTTCTTAAGCCTCGCATTCTCCTGTTCCAACTGCCTGACCCGCTTTAATTCGTTCACATCCATTCCACCATATTTGGCTTTCCAGTTGTAAAAGGTGGCAAGGCCAATACCGTGCTCTCTGGTGATGTCAGATACTTTCATCCCTGCTTCCTGCTTTTTGAGGATAGCAATGATCTGTGTTTCGGTAAATCTTGTTTTTTTCATACGAATTGGTATTTAAAGTTAAAGCTTTTTTTCAATCGCCTCGCAACGCGAAAAGCGTTGCTGCGGCTAAAAAACTCTAATTTTAAATGGCCCAATTTCAGGGAAGCCTACATATCCTCTCCACTAATGCTTGTCAGGATTTCGCATAGCTTCTCCATAAAGTTAGGGCTGGTGAATACAAGTCGGTTGTTGTTTACAAACTCGACAGATGGGCGTGAATGTCTTATCGGATATTCATAAGTTATTAATTATTTACAATACCCTTACACTTATTAAAAATGATTATTAATTAATAGAATTTTATATTTTTATTTTTAGTTTTACACAAAAAATAAAAATACGTAATAGTCTCATTTATTAGTATCATGATAAAAAACATACTATTATTTTTCGTTTTTGTTTGTTTGGTTTCGGTTTCTTACGGGCAGAAACGCCCGTGGGAAGGTGGGGGAACCGGACATCCCGCAAATATTGATTCGAGCACTTTTGCTTTTTCTTTTAATGCGTATACATTGGACGAGAATTCTGATAAGTTAACCTCCTATGTTATTTTTGATAAAAAACAAAAGGAAATAATGAAGATCCTTTTAATTAATTATCCGGATGAAAATAAAATTGAAATTAATGCTACTACCTATACCTATCATGAAAATCAGGATACTATTAATAAAAGTAAGGATTCTATTGATAAAGCCGGGATTCTGTATTATTTAAGCGCACCTATATCTTGAATATTTTAGGTACGATGATCCTGATTAATGGTTGTGATACCTTGCCTTATAACTACCCTGATTCCCTTTATAAAGTTTTAATATATTTTGAAGCAAAAGAGAGGGATGGATTTGCTTATTTGGCTGATATAGCAGACAAACAGGACGCTCCACCAACTTATTATCTTACTATTTCCATACCTGAAAAGGATATTCAAGCTAACAAAGAAGTTTATTATAATGAGTTTAATAAGTACGGTTCCAAGCCGAGACTCAGAGCCGGATTTGCAAATAAAGGAGGAGAAGCGTAGAAAGGACAGTCTTGCTTTGGAGAAGAGAGAAGATGATACGAGTCAATACGGTGCATTTCTTAAAGTAAGAGACTTTACCTTAAGGAACCGGATAAAAACAGTCAATCTATCCTGAATAATATTATTAAGGATAGCTTAATAAGATTTTGCGATTATGTTGATAGAAATAAGCGTTACTGCGTTTAATTATTATGGTAAGGAGGATAGTATGATTATTGATACGCTTGGGCATGTGACAAAATTAAACGGCAGGATTATTCATAACGCATCCTCCGCAAACGATACTTTTGTTCGGCGTGTTATTGATAGCAATTATTTGAAAAAGCTGAGATTTAAACCTGATTCGATTCATTTTAGCGGCAATGACGCCTATCCGCCAAAATGGTTTACGGCGAATGATAAAGATTTATTTACATTAACTGTTTCGAATGATTCTTCAGTTGTTGTATTCAAGAAATCAGGTAATAAAATTAAAGATATAAAACCTACGTGGGGGGCTGTTGAGGATAAATTAGGAGATACTACTAAATTACAGGACACCATTAACAATAAATTATTAAAAGATAAATCAGGAAAATACAGCCTGTCGTTATTTTATTATAAGGTAAAGGTTCAACAAAACGATTTGAATAAAGACACCGGCTCTTTTTATATTCCCTCAAGTACAATAGACAATATAAGCGCAAAAAGATATGGTCATATTGCATTTAGCATAGGATTTACGGGAACATCCGGAGAGGATGCCTATTCATTTATTACCGGGTCTTTTTTTTATGAGTTCGGGGGCTTTGTAAGCATAGGGTCACCTTATATTTATTCGCAGAATGAGTCTAAGATAGATAATGCAAACATAACATACTATGAGGCAGGTGGGATAGCCCGGATTATTGCCCCGCTTTATATAAAGGCAGGTGTTGCGCTGCTTAGTAATAAAACTAATATCGGTATCTCTTCAAATATACCTTTTACCGCCGGAGTTGCCGTAGCGCTTAAAGGGTTCCAGGTGGAATGCGGGTATGACGGAGCTTTTTCTGAACCCTATATCTTTTTAGGATTTAATATACCTGTACATATAAATAAGAATAAATTATAGAAATTGATAAATATGTATAATTTTGTTTCCCATGTTTAAAAATAAATAGTTATGAAATATTTTATACGTAGTAAATATTTATGTAATTATATTTTTTATACGCTGGTTATTTTTTTGGTTGCAACACCGGGTGAGTTGTTGGCAAGCAAGCCGCCAGCCAACCTGCCAGAAAGTATTACCACTTGCCCAGTTTATTCAGCCACAGCTACACCGTCTTCACAAACACTTTGCCCGGGTACAGCGCCAACGGTAGTATTATCGACAAATCCTTTAGAGTCAGGTACCACGTTCTCATGGCCTGCGCCAACGTATACCAGTTCAGTGAGCGGGGGGACAGCGCAAAGCGGTGTTGCAGATATGTCATCACAAACGGGCTTGACCAATAGTGGTTCTTCAAACGGTACTGCCACATATGTCATTACGCCCATAGAGAGTGGTTGCACAGGTACTCCAGTAACTGTAACTATTACAGTTTACCCCAACCCTGTTGCCACAGCCACACCATCATCACAATCAGTTTGCCCGGGCACAGCGCCAACGGTTACATTAGCGACAAATCCAGTAGTATCAGGTACTAAATTCTCATGGCCTGCGCCAACATATACTGGTTCAGTGAGTGGAGGAACAGCGCAAAGTGGTGTCGCAAATATGTCATCACAGACAGGTTTGACCAATAGCGGTGCTTTATCCGGCACTGCAACATATATTATTACGCCTACGGCGAACGGTTGTACAGGTACTTCAGTAACTGTAACGATTACGGTTTACCCCAACCCTGTTGCCAAAGCCAATCCATTGTCACAATCGGTTTGTCAGGGAACAGCGCCAACGGTTACATTAGCGACAAATCCGGTAGTGTCAGGTACGACGTTCTCGTGGCCCGCGCCAACATATACCGGTTCAGTGAGTGGAGGAACTATGCAAAGCGGTGTTACAAATATGTCATCACAGACAGGCCTGACCAATAGTGGTGGTTCAACCGGCACTGCAACATATATTATTACTCCCACAGCGAACGGTTGCCCAGGCACACCTGTGACTGTAACAATTTCGGTTTACCCCAACCCTGTTGCCAAAGCCAATCCTTTATCACAATCGGTTTGTCAGGGAACAGCGCCAACGGTTACGTTGTCGACAAATCCGGTAGTATCAGGTACGACGTTCTCGTGGCCTGCACCAACGTATACCGGTTCAGTGAGCGGTGGAACTACGCAAAGCGGTGTTACAGATATGTCATCACAGACAGGCTTGACCAATAGTAGTGGTTCAACCGGCAGTGCAACATATATTATTACGCCTACGGCAAACGGTTGTACAGGTACTTCAGTAACTGTAACGATTACGGTTTACCCCAACCCAGTTGCTAAAGCCACACCATCATCGCAATCAGTTTGCCCGGGTACAGCGCCATCGGTTACGCTATCGACAAATCCGGTAGTGTCAGGCACCACGTTCTCATGGCCTGCGCCAACATATACCGGTTCAGTGAGTGGAGGAACAGCACAAAGTGGTGTTACAAATATGTCATCACAGACAAGCCTATCCAATAGTGGTTCTTCAACCGGCACTGCCACATATATTATTACGCCCACAGCGAACGGTTGCGCAGGTACCCCTGTAACTGTAACAATTTCGGTTTACCCAGCCCCTGTTGCAACAGCTACACCGTCATCACAATCAGTTTGTCCGGGTACAGCGCCATCGGTTACGTTATCGACAAATCCGGTAGTGTCAGGCACCACCTTCTCATGGCCTGTACCAACCTATACCGGTTCAGTGAGTGGAGGAACAGCGCAGAGTGGTGTTACAGATATGTCATCACAGACAGGTTTGATTAATAATGGTGGTTCATCCGGAACTGCCAAATATATCATTACGCCCACCACGACGACAGGTTGTCCAGGTACCCCTGTAACTGTAACGATTACGGTTTACCCCACCCCAACTGCCACAGCTACACCATCATCGCAATCGGTTTGCCCGGGTACAGCGCCATCGGTTACGCTATCGACAAATCCTATAGTGTCAGGCACTACGTTCTCATGGCCTGCGCCAACGTATACCGGTTTTGTGAGTGGGGGAACAGCGCAAAGTGGTGTTACAAATATGTCATCACAGACAGGTTTGACCAATAGCGGAGGTTCATCCGGAACTGCTACTTATGTTATTACGCCCATAGCGAACGGTTGTACAGGTACCTCTATAACTGTAACAATTACCGTTTACCCTACTCCAGTTGCCACAGCCAATCCATCATCACAAACAGTTTGCCCGGGTACAGCGCCAACGCTTACACTATCGACAAATCCTATAGTGTCGGGCACGACGTTCTCATGGATTGCGCCAACATATACCGGTTTTGTGAGTGGAGGAACAGCACAAAATGGTGTTACAAATATGTCATCCCAGACAGGTTTGACCAATAATGGTGGTTCATCCGGCACTGCCAAATATGTCATTACACCCACAGCCAACGGTTGTGCAGGTACACCTGTAACTGTAACGATTACGGTTTACCCCGGACCCATTGCTACGGCCACACCGTCATCACAAACAGTTTGTCCGGGTACAGCGCCAACGGTTACACTATCGACAAATCCATTAGTATCAGGCACTACTTTCTCATGGTCTGCGCCAACGTATACCGGTTCAGTTAGTGGGGGGACAGCGCAAAGTGATGTTACAGATATGTCATCACAGACAGGCTTGACCAATAATGGTGGTTCATCCGGCACTGCCAAATATGTCATTACACCCACAGCCAACGGTTGCACAGGTAATCCAGTAACTGTAACCATTACAGTTTATCCTACACCCGTTGCAACAGCTACACCATCATTTCAGTCAGTTTGTCCGGGTACAGCGCCAACGGTAATATTATCAACAAATCCTTTAGTGTCAGGCACTACCTTCTCATGGACTGCGCCAACTTATACGGGTTCAGTGAGTGGAGGAACAGCGCAAAATGGAGTTACTGATATGTCATCACAGACAGGCTTGACCAATAATGATGGTTCATCTGGTACAGCCACATATACTATTACGCCCACAGCCAACGGTTGTACAGGTATCCCTGTAACTGTAACGATTACGGTTTATCCTACCCCCGTTGCCACAGCCACACCGTCATCACAATCGGTTTGCCCGGGTATTGCACCAACGGTCATCTTATCAACAAATCCTGTAGTGACAGGCACCACTTTCTCGTGGTCAGCGCCTACTTATACCGGTTCAGTGAGCGGAGGAACAGCGCAAAGTGATGTCGCAGATATGTCATCACAGACAGGCTTGACCAATACTGGTAATTCACCCGGTACTGCAATGTATAGCATTACGCCCACAGCAAATGGGTGCGCAGGTATTCCTATATCTGTAACGATTACGGTTTATCCTAATCCTGGCGTATCGGTAACTCCTCCAACACAAACAATATGCAGTGGTTCTGCGACTAATATAAAATTAAATAGTAGATTTGGAAGTACCTTTTTTGGCTGGAGAGTTATTCAAAGCAGTGGCATTTCTAATGCAAGTCCAGATTCAGGCACTGATATAATTCAGCAGACAATAATAAATACCGGAGAATCGTCGGGCACAGTTACCTATACTGTTAGAGGAACAGATTCTTATGGTTGTATAGATTCTGCGGTTGCAATTGATACAATAAATCCCAATCCTATTATTACTGACTCTATAAATACCCAATCTATTTGTTCAGGGACTTTTATAAATGTTGTGAATTGGAAAACCAATGATAATTCCATTTATATTACTAATCACTGGGAGGTAGTAAATCCAAATGATTCATTAAAGGGGTATAATTCCGGGGGGAAAAGCGATAGCATACCGAGCGCATTTATTACAAACACAGATACCGAATATCATGAATTAATATACTTTGATACTGCCTTTTTTACTAATAACAATAAGCAATGCGCCAGTACAAATATTGGAAGAGATACTGTAACAGTTTACCCAAAACCCTGGCGTCCTCTATTTACCCATCCCGATACTGTTTGTGCAGGAGAAAATGGTGTTCAGGTTTCGGCTTATTATCCCGCTTCAAGAGGAGCAGTAACGTATTATTGGAGTTCTACCCCTGCTTTAACCATTTATGACACAACATCCCCTGATTGCTATATTAATTTACCGGATGAGGTAGACAAAAGCTTTACAATCAATCTTCATGTCATAACTGCATTTGGCTGTGATTCTTCATTTCAAATAACTATAAACACAAATAATAATAAAATTCCTGTCGTGCACATTACCGATGAGTCGGGTTTATTAATATGCTCTGATACTACATCGATTACCTACCAATGGGGCTATGATTTAGGTTATGTGCAAGATTCAATTCCCGGTGCAAATAACCAATGGTATCAATTACCTTCTGATTCTACAGGCAAATTCTATTGGGTAATTACAACATACGGGGATAAGTGTACCACTAAAACTTATTATGAAATACCAACAGGGATAAATAATACTCCCCCAACCAGTTTAAATTCCTTACTCATTTTCCCTAATCCTAATGGTGGAAATTTCCGTGTACAGATTCCCGAGCCGAGTGACGGACAACTTGTTATTGTAAATATATATGGTCAAAAGGTGCTTGAACAATATATGGGAAACAAAAATACTATGGATGTAAACGTGCATTTGCCTTCCGGCTTATACTTAATAATGTATAATGATAAAAAGGGCAAGATAGAATCTGAGGCTAAGATAATAATTCAAAATTAAAATGTTTTGAATCAAAATTTTAATATTATTTCTATGATATCTCTTAATAAGAGTTTGGCTATTAGGGCTTTTAAAATATTTTTTGTTGGTATTTTTTTTATTTCCATCATCAAAACATCGGCTTCTGCCCAAACTAAAGAGATGTCATTTGAAAAGAAAATGCAATTAATGGGTACAATAGATTCTCTTATCAGAGATTATGAAACCTTTGGTAAATTCAGCGAAACTGACGGAGACAGCATCTCAAAAGATGCAATTTATAAATATCTTATACTTTTTGAAAATGATAATGATGAGGTTTTTGATGATATGTGCCCGACTTTTTTCAACAAGGATTATAAAAATAAGATAAAGCTAAATGATACCACCCTTTCAACCTACTTAAAAAGAGTAAAGGATTTTTATCCGCAGGGTTTTAGACAGAACATCAATAGTTTTGATATTGATTATAATAATTTTAAAGATAATAAATGCTATGTTTCTTTGGTAAAAAAAACCGTTGGATTATCACGGGACGGTTATGATATGCAATGTATTGACACTTTATTCATGACTATTGGTTACTCTGATGATCTTAGTTTAGTTAGAATTAATAAAATAGCGCTTATAGGTAAGGCGGATTGTACCATTCAAAATGATGATGACCATGACTTTGTGATTAATAAAAACGATAACTGCCCCTCAAAACCGGGAGCAATTAAATATCATGGGTGCCCTCCGCCTGATGCCCCCAGTATTTGTCTTGGTTTTTCTACGGGTTTTTTAGCAGCAAATGGAAATTTAGGCCACCCGGTGGGTCAGCTAAATGGGCAAGGTGATATTTCAGAAAATGCTTCTTTCTTTCCTACCGCCCTGAATTATTTTATTTCGGGAGATATTGAGTATTTTCTAACCAGGAAGCGCTGGTTAGGGTTTTCCCTGGGAGCTATGTATCTTCATTATAATTCCACAATTTCACTTAATGAATTTAATTTTAGTGGTACTGGGGCGGATGTTTTAGGACCTTATTCTAGTGTAATTAATGCCACGGGAATTAAAGAAAAAATCGGATATAGTTTTTTAATGATACCGTTAATGGCACAGATTCAAGTAAGTCTTGGGAAAAGAAATAATTTTTTCTTAAAGATTGCAGGTGGAATTGCCTATTCTCTGTTATTGCCTTCAACCAGTGAAATAGAAAGTGGTAATTATACTTATGGGGCTATTTATAAAACAGCGGATTAGATGTTACAACAGCTTTTTTTAATGAGAAGGGTTTAAGCGCCAGTTCAAATTTTGCTGATTTGAATAAAATTGGCGCTAACGTACTTTATGATCAGTCACTTGCCAATACTCATCAAACTTTTACATTAAACAGTACTAGTTTAAATGGGTCTGCAATCATTAAGCCTGCATTGGTTTATCGCTTAAATAGCTCTACATATCTAAATTTTGGTGGAATGTTTATATTTGGGGAGTATAAATATAATTCCAATAATAATTATGTTTATACTGAATATACTCATGAAAGCGGAGCCTATTATCATTCTTTGGTTAACGGGTTTTCAACTCTTACTTCATATGTTTATTCGGTTTTTGTGGGAATAACATTTGGAATTTATAAAGGCTACAGCGAGGATGATAGGATATATACATGGTAATAGTATTCTCAACAAAGAGTTATTAAATTATTGCAAATTCCAAAAAATGTGTTATTTAATTTCGGGCATCAGAGAATATTTAGGAAATAGTAATAATTTTAATGGTTTAATATTTTTACCAAAATCAATATAAGATGAATAAAAGATTTCTATTTCTGTTTCTTCTGCTATTAGTTTTGATCTTAGGAATTAGCCAACTAATAAAATATTTTAATTCGGGAAAATCGAAAGAGTGTCCTGTAATTAATTGTAGTTTTCCAAAAGACAAGAGTTATGTAGGTGATACTGTATTTTTTGCGGATAATACTCCTTCAGCCAAGCAGTGGTTATGGAATTTTGGGGATGGAAATACAGACACTCATCAAAGCGGCAAATATGTATATCACAAAGCCGATAAATATCATTTGACCCTTACAATCAATGGTAATGATAAATGCTTTGAAACTGCAGATATTGAAATTTTAACTCGTGGGATTAGTGAAGCCAATTTTGATTTTACCTGCCCTGCTACAGCCCAGGCGGGACAAAAAATTCCTTTCCAAGCCAATGCGGCCGGAGCAAAAGTATTTGAATGGCATTTTGGAGAAACTAACAGCGGTATTGATTCAAAAGACCCCAACCCAACTCACACCTTTAAAAGCGGTGGGAAATTTATTGTTACCTTAAAAACAGATTTGGGAGATAATATAAAAAGCCATCAAATTATAGTAACAGCTCCCCCACCGGGTCCAACCCCGATCCCCCTTCCAACAAAACAAGTATTACAAGACTGGCTAGACAATATTGCAATGGGGAATTATAATAATAAGACTGATAAACCTTTTATCCAGAAATATTTTAATATGGGGTCTCAAACCAAAGTAATTATAAAGCAACAGGGAGTTGAGGATCAGACACAAAATATTGATTATTTAATGAATCAGTTAAGTTTGAATTCTTATAAAGTTCATTTAGAAAACCCTGAATACGATCCAGAAACTAAACTCTATAAAAGTTTAACAATAACCCTTGAACCCAAATAAAAAATAAGTTAAATCAGATTTATTCAAATGAAAAAGATGATTTTTTTTATATGTTTATTGGAGATTATTATCAACCTGAAAGTGGTTGGCCAGGATAACACAGCTCCTAAATCATACAGTTCTCTTATTATTATTTTTGCCGATAACTCTTCAAATTTATCAGGATTATCCGATGGGCAGAAAAAATACATTACAAATATTGGTGATTCTATTTTTAAACTAACCGATATTAAATTTCTTTATTACTACCCAAATTATGAGAGCCCCGTAATTCTAAAAAAAATCAAATACAGTCGTGATGTGTTCAATAGCAGTCTTTATGGTGGAGGGTATGGAAGTTCGGTTCATTATTTGAGCGACAGGGACACCATACTCTCAAGTCTTAATGATGAAAAGTTTGTAGCCGGCGCAATAAATATTTATATTTTGTTCGGCTCGGGTGAATGGCAATTATTATTAAAGTCTCCAATTGAGGTGGCTTCCTTAATAAAAGATATGCCTTTACAAATTAAAACTCTATATAGCGCCAGTAACAATACTGTAGTAAAAATTCACATTGTATATTCTTTATCTTTTGAAGACCAAATAGACCAAATTAAGTACATAGCTAAGTTCCATTCCAATAATCAAATTATATATAATTATGAGCCAGTTCAATAAAATTCTAACTACTGTTTTTATTTTTCTGTTAACAATTCAAGTAAACAATTCATGTATAGGGCAAACAATTGGTAAAAACATTAAGTATTATAATTATCCTAATAAATACTTAAATGACCCTGATATGACCATTTTACCAAATTCTACACTTGATACTAAACCTTTTGATCCCTGGGTTGTTTATTCCGACAGAAGTAATATTATATCATATACTTCTTCAACCGGAGTTACACCAACGAATGAAAAAATTAATATTATGCATCCGTTTTATGTTATAGGGGAATCGGGAGATTATTTGCGTTTGGCTGAATGTAATGCGGACATTCAAGGACGAATAGATACAAAGAACGGATATTTACCGGCTGATACAAAAGATTATGGCTGGGTAAATAAAAAATATTTATTATTATGGGAAAAGGCATTGGTAGCCCAGCAAACGGGAGTGACTATTAAAGCCTTATCTGTGATTAATGAAATTGATGTTTTAAAGGCGAAGAATATTCAGACCTATTTAAACAATCCGGAGTCTGATTCGACAAATTTAAAAGTATTTGATGACCCCGAATTGACAATGGAAAATCTAAGCCAGGTACATTTAGCGGACTTTTTATTTGTTTTTAAAAAAGACCCTGAAACAGGTAATTACCTGGTAGCTTACAATTATATTTTTGGTTTCAGGGACCCTCAGGTTATTCTGGGCTGGGTAAGTAAAAGTTCAATGACCTTGTGGACTGACAGGGTTTGCCTTGAACCGAATTGGGATCCGTTGTATGCAAAAAATAGAAGAGACCGTAAATTAAAGTGCTCATTATTCACGAATGAAGCGGATGCAACTGCATATTATTCGGGAAATACACCGGAAGATACTGCAATTTGGGATAATGATACCTATACACACCGGATGGATCCTAATGAGAAAAGATTTCCTGTATTGACGGGCAACTTTTATGATAATCCGTCAGGCAGTATTAAGACAGGGTTTGTTACTCCAATTTTTGATGTAACCGGAAAACAGGTTCTTTCGGTAGGAGACCAAGACACCATAGTAGCCGTATATAATAAGTTAAGAGAAAAAGCTTCTTCTTTCAATATTGTGTTCGTAATGGATGGGGCGCCCGGAGGAGGTAATACGTATATTAAGTATGTCTCTAATTCCATAAATAAATTTGTGAATGATATGAATGGTATGAATAATTTAGGTGGCGAAAATACATTTAAATTCAAGTATGGAGCGGTAGTTTACCGTGATGCAAGTCAAAGTGCTTGTGGCAAGGATTATGAATCAACGCCGCTAACTACGAACAATGAAGACTTACTTGATTGGTTAGGAAAGACACTAAATCAACAGGTGACTTGTACTGATGGTGATCCTGACCACCAGGCATTGTACACCGGATTGCAACAGGGATTGAATTTATTTACACAAGGTACCAATGGTCAAGTGAATCTTATAGTAATAATCGGAAACCAGTCAGATAGTAAGACAACCCCTTCTGCAGACCTGGAAAAAATAAAACAAAAGGCACTTAAAAGTAATGCAGAATTTATAGCGATAGAGCCTAACGGAGAGGATAAGCAATTTTTAATCCAAATAAAAGATTTGGCTTTGTATGAAAGTAAGAATATTGATAGTCTTGATCATGGTGACAGAATGATTCACTATAGCCCGTCTAAAGTCCCAAAATTTTATCCTAAAGCATATCCAAACAAGAGCATATGGTCTCTTAAATCACCGGATGAATCTCCCATTTATGCCTATATTACTATTGCGAATGCCAATAGTTATTTAGGAGATAATGATTTCACTAGTTCTCTTGATACGTCCTTAAACCAGATTATTGGTGATCAAATAAAAACTTTACAATGGCTTGATAATAAAATAGCCGGCGTTGGCACAAAGGAACAACCGTTAAATGCAAGATTTGCACGATACATGAGGCAGCTTAACCAAATGGAAGGAATTGAAACCAAAGCCTTATCTCAATATAGGAATACTAATTTCCAATTCTTTGGAAGAGCATATTGTAGAAGGGATGGACCTAGTTGCCCCCAAATGTTTAAGGTGGTAATTTTAATGACTGAAACTGAATTTGCACAACTTCAAACTACATTTGCAGAATTTGAAGGAACTTCGATAGGTAGTGGATTGAGAACTGAGCTGATTACCGCCTGGCAACAAGTTTTAAAAAGCTATTACGGGACAGAAAATAAAAAAACGATTGATAAATTGGAAAAGCAAGACTCATTTGCAGACCTTACAACATTAGTTACGCGCTTACCCGTTACCAATCAAAACAGCATATTGAAAAAATATCATTTAAGTGATTTAAAGAGTGGTAAAATTAGTGATCAGGATATTAATAAAATTGCCAACACCCTTGAAGAATATTATAAGAATTTAGTAAATGCTGATCAGAATAATAATATTGTCCATTTTAGTTATACAGGGGGCCGTTATGTATGGGTATCCCAAGATATTTTACCATGACAGAAGAAACCAAGCCTCTTTTTATAGTTAAAGATCTTATTTGCAGTTATAATATTAAAGGGGGGCAGGAAGTGTTAAGAATAAAAAAACTTAACATACCCAAAAATAAACTTTTTTTCATTTTAGGCGCATCAGGTTCGGGCAAAAGCACCTTGCTTGAAACCCTTGGGTTAATGAATAATACCATTGCAAAGGGCGAAATAACTTTTTTTGATGAAAATGATCGTGGTGTTTCTTATGGAAGCATCTGGCAAGAGAACAGTGATAGTGAATTAAACCTACTTAGAAAGAAATACTATAGTTTTATTTTTCAGAATACCAACCTGATGGAAAATTTCACAGCTTATGAAAATATAAGTCTTGCTGAAATGATTAAATCAGGAACTTTTTTATCGGAAACTACGGGTAATGTTACGAATCTGCTTGAAAAGGTGAGATTACCATTAACTGAAGTAAATAAATCAACCCTTCCAACCAATTTATCGGGTGGTCAAAGACAACGATTATCATTTGTACGTGCTTTTTCTACCAACCCTTTGGTTCTATTCGGAGATGAGCCTACGGGTAACCTTGATGAAGAAAATTCCAATGAACTCTTCAGGTTATTAAAAGAAAGAATCGGACAGGGGACTACCGGTATAATTGTATCTCATAATATTGATTTGGCAATGGAATTTGCCGACAAAATAATAGTAATTACCAAAGACTCCCGGAATGGCTATGGAGAGGTGTTACCAGAAAATATATTTGACAGGAGGGATTGGGAAGGTTTACCTCCCCAGGAACTTACGGTGTTCAGACATAAATTACAGTCTTATTACACACCCAACTTAGATGCTAAAAAGACAGATGAGGTAAAAGCTGTGAGGAGCAGCCTGCAAAATAAAAAAATCTCTTTTCGGTATTTGTTCTTTCTAAGAGAGTTTAAAGCGCTTGCAGATAAAGCATTTGTTAATTTATTTATTCTCTGTTTGTTGTTGTTTTTTACATTTATAGCAATGGGCTTTGCCAATGGGAGCATTGATTACCTTAAAAATAAAGTGAGTAGCGCATTTGTGAATTGGCTAATGATTCCTATTCCTTACCAAAAAAACGAGACTTCTAACGTTGGTAGGATGAAAAGGAATTTGGAAAACACCGAAACAGAAGAAAAATTTAATTATAATAGGGTTTCTGCCTTTAGCATCAGGGAATTTTGGGTTCGGGATTTTATTACTGATTCCTCATTCAGATTTTTTCCCGGTAGAACATTTGATCGTGACGCTGACGGGAAACTTATTGGAGAATATATTCTTAAAGAGGATAACGTTGTTCATGCTAAAGCAGGAGAAAATAATTTCAGAGATAATCAGGATCCCGGAATTATTGTTACTAAAAAATTATTGCGACTAATGCATTATCCACCCGATGCCCAATATTTATCTATAAAGAACATAGAGTATAATAGTTCTGTTGAAATACCCATAAGGGCAATTGTTGACAAGTTACCCGGAAACGTTGAATTAGGATGCACAAAATGGTTTAGAGATACTTGGTTCCAAAACTCAGAAAATTCTTATAATTTCAAAGACAATGTTAGTAGATTAAAAATATATTGTAATACCACTGATTCCCTAAAAATAATGAAGTTTTTTACACTTATCAAAGAATTTGTGTCTCAATCGCCGGATTACAAACAGTATGAAATTAATGTATTTAACCCTAAGCCTCATACCGATACCTGGGCTAATGGGTATGATATTTTAATGGAATTTCAAGATTCGGCATATTCGCCAAAGCAAATAGATAATTTATTTAGTGAGATTCTTAAAATTAAGAGCGTTAAGGATTTGAATATAGAGATGAAAAAGATTAATGATTTTTCAGGGATTCAAAATGGGAATGAGCAATTTCGTGATGACTACTTTTCCATCTATTTTAATAATCCGGATAGCATAAGAGGTTTTGCAAATTTTATTGCCACTAATCCAAATTTTAATGAGCGCGATGGATTGAATCCTATTGAAGTGGATCAAAAAGATATAACTGATAAAGAAAACTATGATTTTTTAAGCAAAATTGCTTACATTATATCCTGCCTTGTAATTTTGATAGGAACTATCAGTGTTAGCCTATTTCTTTTCAATTTATTGAAAAAGCACCTGAACAAGGTAAAAATGAATATTGGAACCTATAAAGCAATAGGATTAAGCGATCAACAATCTTTTATTATTTACTTTTCTATAGTTCTTGCATTTCTTCTTTTAGGAATTGTATTATCATTTGCATTATCTGAAGTAATGGGCTATATTTTAGATAAAGCACTTATACACTCCGGAGTTGTTGAGCAAGGTGTAAGCTATTTTAGCTTGTTTAAGACTAATACCTATATCGCATTATCTGTAGTATTTTTTATCAGCTTAATCAGTTCATTTTTTGTGATAAAGAGAATATTAGCCAAATCGCCCGGAGACCTGATCTATAACAGGTAAGAGCTAATATTTTTATATAGTTCTGTTAAACAAATAACTATAAACCAATTCTTTATACCTATTATGAAAATGTCAAAAAAAATGAATTTAAATACCATTATAGTAAAGATATTTTTATATTTGCATTGGTGAATGTATAAATGTCAGCATGACGATTGTACTATTACAATATATTTAACTAAACTGTTAAATATTGAGCATACGAGTTAATAAGTTTAGTTCATTAATATTAAAGTAATATAATATACTAAATTTTTATAAATTACCTTAAATGTCTAATGATACGATTTACCAAGTGGCAGCAACTGGTGCATGCGGGGGTTTGTCCGGCGTTATGTTCTTTATAAGTGAAAGAAAGAATAGTAAAATCAAACCTAAGGATGTCATACCATTTGCGCTGTTATATATATTTTTTATCGGGTTTGCGGGATTCAGCGAGTTTTTATTCGCGAAATATTCATTATCCCCGCAAACCGTTTTCATTCTCGACCAGTTTTATTTTCTGATATTAGGTTCATTTTTTACGTATTTTTTTTATAAAAAATATTCCGTGAATCTTAAGAACTTATTTTTTTCTGAACTACTTGTGCTTTTAGCAACAGCGGCATTCGGGATAGTTATATTTATAATTGTTTTTAATGTAAAAAATAACTTTTCATTCGGTCTTTTTTTTTCCTCATCAATAATTTCGTTTTTTATCCCGTTTTTATACCGGGAAACGTTCTTTTATTATCTGAAAATACCGAAACCAATCTATAAAATCTGGAAGTACCCGGCTGATTTTTATGAGCCGGATATAGATAATATTAATTTGGATAAATTAATTTTAGTTGAAATAGAGCTCCGGAAAAATATAAAAGATACAACCGAATCTAATCTGAAAGTTAAGGCGCTACGGGATATGATATTATCCGATTGGTTTTATTCTATCATTCAGGATTATAATTACCGTCAGCCGGAAAGCCCTATTGAAACCAAAGATGCTAATGGTGAGACCTATGAATGGCAATTTTTTGTAAAGCCTTCCTGGTATAGAGACAGAAGATATTTAGATCCTGAAATGACAATTTCAGAAAATAAGATTAGAGAGAATTTAGTAATCATTGCAGACCGAGTAGTGAGTGAATAACATTTAAATAAAAAGCAGGTAAAATGCTTCCTTCGTTAAAATATTTTAGTGTTAATTGGGTTGATGGAATGAAAATAACTAAAGATCATTTCATTGGCATGGAAAATGCCCTCCTGGATAATATCAGGGATTCTTATGCACTAACTTTAAAAGATTTCAATTATGGTTTGCTGCCTGCAGTAAGCAGCGATAAATTATCTCTTGATCTAGAGATTTTAAAGAGGGGAGGAGAAAGTTTGTTAATTAAGTTGAATTCCTGCCTGGGATTACTCCCGGGGGATGTCGAATTGAACTTACACCTGAACTTTTGAATTCGCTCAATATTAATGCTAACCTGGAAAGCAAATTTGAAACCGGGAAAATGGAACCGGGAAATTATAATGTATTAATAAAAGTAAATCCTTTTTCGAGATTTCCCTTTGGGAATCCTGATCCCGATGAAAGCCCACCGCGTCATCCTAACTCTGTTTTTGAATATAAACTATGGGTGTTACCTGAAGAACAGGTTAATACAGCTGATTTGGGAGACCATTACCTGATACTTTCACGGATTACTTTTAAAGCCGGTGAATGGCTGATTGATAATACATATATACCTCCCAGCACTGCTGTTAACAGCCATCCTTCACTTGTTAAATATTACCGCGGATTTGCATCTTGTTTAAGTGAAATAGAAACAAGTGCTTTAACTATCATTCAAAAGATTATTAAAAAGAACCAGAAAACACCTTTATCTGAAAATGTAAAAAATTTATCAGAACGACTTGCATTCTATATTGGTGATATATTTTTCCAGTATAAAACTATATCTTACCAGTTACCCCCCATTTTTCTTATTGAATATTTTGTACGGCTATCAAATACTATGCGATTATGCTTGGCTAGTATACCTGAAAAGGAAAAGGAAGAAATGTTAAACTATTTTAATGAATGGTCAGATCTTAATCCAAGTGCATTTGAAAAAACGATTACTAATTTAACCGATATGGATTATGATCATAATAATATCAATCTGTCTTTTGAAAGCATATCACTTTTTATAAATCCTCTTGCCGCTTTGTTCAATAAGCTTAGTACGCTTGAATTTATCGGCAAGCATAAAGAAAAAGATTTATTTGTTCGGGAAACACGGATTGATTCTGATCAGGCGGATAAAAAGAAAAAACAACCGTGGAGACCAATGCTCGATTAGTAATAATTTAAAAAATTAGTTTATGAAACCTTTGAATGAAAAAGAAATGAACAGCAGTTTCCTGGAATTTGCTTTGTTCTTTCTTGTTACAGTATTAGTGGTTTATTTCGCTTACTACCCTAATACACAATTGTCAAAAGCAATAAGCGCGGATATAAAAAATGTTCCATCTGATGATAAAATAATTAATTTGTCAGATTCTATTAAATCACAACTTTTACAGTATAAAATTTGCACCGTAGATAAAGAAGCCTTATTGCAAGGGAAATTAGGAACGGAAATAGCAAATTTCGGGATTTTATCTGATAAAGCCAACTCGGCTGAAATTAAAGATTTATATTCAAACTACAATAATGACTATCTAAATATTACTGATTATCTCATTTATGAAAAGAGAGTTGCTGCATTGAAAAGTGATTCAATAAATCAGAGGCAAAATTATGATATATTGCATAATGAGTACCTTCAATGCCAGAATAAATAGTAAATAAATACTTATTGTTATTTATTAAAAAATATGCACCAGAATAAAAAATATCATTATAATTAATTCTGTAATAAATAAAGAAAATAAGAGTAATAAGAATAGTTTCCTGAAAGCTGCAGGAGATGGTCTTTGATATTTTATAGAGGCATAAGACGGGTGTACTGAAGATGAGCGTGATGCACTTGGAGTTTGAGATGGTGAGATGGATTCATCATTTGTCTGGGCTTTGATGGGATGGCCGCATTTGGGACAAAATTTGGTGGTGGCAGCAATTTCAGAACCGCAAGACGGACAAAACATACGTTAAAATTTAAAGATTATAGTGTTTATATAATATAATTCCGGAGTATAAAAATAATAAAATTTTACTCTAATTTATTTAATTTATTTTAACTGTGCAAGACTTTAATCTCATTAAATTTTCCTATCCTGTATTAAAAGCCCTGAACGAAGGGAGACTAATCAGGAAATTTATGATTGTTTTGTTCCGGGTAATTGGTGTACTTGCTTTTATGGGAAGTATTATTGTAGTGATAACGGTACTAAAGAATACTTTTGACCATATTGAAATAACAAGGATTTTATCTGACATATTCTCTGCCGTTCTTATCTTACTGGCAGGTTGGATTCTTTTGCAGGTTCACTTTTTTCATGCTGAGCAGATCGATCATTTAACAGATTCTCCATTTACCATTATTCCAATTGTTTCTATTTTCATCAGGACTATAGGAGAGGTGTATGCAACGATAATATTACTATTTGGAATCATTGTATCATTTACCGGAGGCTTGGAAAACATAGGCACGGGTTATCTAGGCGGATTCATTCCTTATCATTTATTTTCCGGGGGTGGTGGAATAATAGGAAGCCTTATTACACTGTTTAGTGCCCTGATTGTAACTATTTTAGTGTTATTTATTTTCTATTTCTTTGCTGAGCTGGTAGTAGTTGGTGCTGATATTGCAATAAATATAAGGAATATTAAGTTGTCAGAAAAAGTAGAAATTGTTAATAAAGCAGAGTCTAAAGAAGTTGCAGCAGAAACTCCTGTCAGGGTAGAAGCAAAAGAGGTTATAACAGAGATGCTCAATAAGGTAGAACCTAAAGTAATAGTTGTAGAAAAACCGCAACCACCCCGATGCAGTAAATGCGGAAACATTATTGGAACGGATGATGTGTTTTGCATGAATTGCGGCAATAAACTGAAATGATTAAAAAATAATCTTCAAATATCTGTATTGATGTTTTAAGGTGACGAGAACTTATTATTAGATTACTGTGGTATAAGCCAACCTTCCAGATTCATTTACCTCGTCTAAAATAAAATCATCATCATTTTCATTAATATTGAGTTCAATTTCGGGAGTTATTTCAGCAGGAATAAAAAATTCGTTAAGTTTATTTAAAACTTTCTTGCCTTTGCCGTATAATATATACCCAAACATTTCTTTCTTATTTAACGGACCTATTTTAATTTTCAATACGGGTAAAGAACGCTGCAAGGTGTCGCCGATAATAAAATCAGTACCAAGATGAGCTATACTCAAGGGTAATGAAAATTCATCGGGAACCGATTCTCTTTTAGCGCCTATAATTTCTAAGATTATGTTTACTCCCAATACAGATTTGTAACACAATGTCATCAGGTGTAAATCGCCGATTATTTTATGCAAAATGGGGAGTAAATAGAATAAAGTGCCTTTCTGGCGCTCGCTGAAGTTATCGGGAAAATTCCAAAATGCTATTAAGTCTTTAGATTGCATATTGAGGGACAAATTATCAAGGGTATCTCTTTCTTCCAATTCAAGATAAGTCCGTTGTCTAAAAAATTCTATTTCGTAAGGAAGAAAAAAATCTCTTGCCGCGTTCTCCTCTTCAATGCGTTGTTTTACTTCTAAAACCATTTCATTAACACTTTTAAATGCCTTTGGTTTCTTGTTGGTTGCGCCATGAAAAATCATTTGAGGAAGGGCATCGTATAAGCCATCCCTGTGAGCATTAATAAAAATATACTCCTTCTTACCGGCATGGCTTTTTTCTACACCGGAAATATCCCGGCTATGAGGTCTTTTAAAATTGCTCATTGGTCTGATAAATATCTCATCGGGTGAGAGATTGTTTCTTAGCAGGTCGGCAACAACTACTTCCGCTCTTAAATCCAATGGGATGTTGTTAATTATTTCTTCAAAGTTCAAATCGGGTAACATCGGAATTGAATTTAAGTTTTATCTTTGGTTTTTATAACTAACGGAATCATGAATGAAGAACGCTTTTCCAATTTTACTTTTAGTTCCTCGCAAATCAGTTTCCATTCTTCGGCATTATTATCTTTTCGGGGAGAAGGTGTAAGTATTATTTCAAGGGTTCTCATGAAACCTTCTTTTTCTTTTATACCTTGCTGCCATCCTTTCTTAACCTCTACGTTCTCAATAAGTTCGCCGAGTTCGTAATAACAAGTTAATTTAATATCCTGTATAGTAACTATCCTGTCATGGGTTAGCAGTGCCTTTTTATAGGCGCTCAGCTTTTCGTTATCGTCCAATGGGTCTTTAGCGCCGAAAGAAGTAGTCATCATCATCAAACCCTCCGATCGTAATTCATTGCCGGTGGATAGATTCAATTTCGATGATGCTTTTATGTGATTAGCGGTAGTTCCGTTTGTACTCCAGAACTGTAAATAAATATTCTCACCCTGTCCCCTTGAATTAATCATAAGATAATTTGAAACGGGACTATTATTTCCTTTTGATTCTATCCGTTGTTCGAATTGGGCAATGATTTGGTCTAACTGGCGAATGTTAGAACTGAGAAACTCATTTCCGAGTGAACTAAAAGCGGCACTCTCGTCCCTCATAAGGTCAAGGAAATAGGTTATAAATTCCCGTGCATTGCGCGAATCAAAGCGCTCAACACCTCCGTTTCTCATTGTAAAATATCCTGCTTCATTTTTAATTCCGGAATTTAAGGGATTATTGATATAAGGTGTTCCATCCGCCGATTGCACGGATTTTAAATCAAGGAAATAATCTTCAGTAGAAAGGGGAACAATATTTAAGCTGCTTTGTAACCTGTAATTAAATTTATTCAACTTTCTGTTGACAATGGGAAAGCAATTTAAGGATACATAAGTATCGGGCAGCGCCTGCAATGGAAATGAATTGGGGAAAACCACCTTTAGCCATATATAATTTCCCTGCATCTTAGAAAGGTGTTTCTCATTAAACATTTTTTCAAACTCTGAAGGATAACGCTGCCTGATAAAATTCAAATTAATATCACCCTGGTCAGCGGATATTGAAATAAAGCTTTTTTTGTAGATTTCTTTTATTTCATCTTCAATTCGTTTAGATATATCAAACTGAGAAGTCAAATAACTTTTCAATTCATCCGTATCATCGGCATTCACGGAATTATTTCCCTGCTGTATTTCTAATTGCCGGTCTGATAAAAACAATTTAGTTAAAGGTAAAAGATTATAATATAAATTTTTTTCGGGGTCGTTTTTCCAATCAAAAAAAAAGGAAAAATTCTTAAGAGATGTTATCTTTAAACTACCCTCAATTCCCAGCCACAGCACGTTTGACGCCGTTGATCCGTCTTTAACTGCCTCCGCAATTATATCTTTTTGATTGGGCGATTTATATTCAAATAACAAATTTCCTGATGCCATGTAACGGATTTCAGCATCGAAAATAGAAGAAGGAGATACAGGTGAGAAGTATATTTGCTCGTTTACATCTTTATTAAGGATGGAAGTGGAAGTATTTTTTCTTAAATAATACAGCTGGATGGTATTATTTAATAACAATACGGGGTCGATAGACCTTGCGTGTACAATAGCGTGCGAAGGTCTTGCGCCGGTTAATGTTTCGGGTGACAGCAGTTGAGCCAGGCGATTGAGAATGCGGGTTTGACTTGATGAGATCTCGGAATTTATCTTTGCAATTTCAATTGAACAGGACTCTATGAGCATACTGACGAGCGGGTCAAAAGACGATTCAATTTCATTGCCTTCCACACCCCATAACCGTGCAGCATTCCTCAACATCCGGCTCCGGATACTTTCACTTGAAAAATCTCTTAAATTCTCTGTAGTACTTTCCATAATATAATTTTAATCTACCCAAACGGGACTAATATAAAGCCTTTCATTATAAGTGAATCCTTCTTTTGTTTTTATAAGATCGCCAGAAATTTTAATATCGAGGCGATTTTTGATTCTTTTGGCATCGCCCCCTCCCGGATTTGTGAATTCCTCCTGTGCAATTTCAACCTTTACCTGCAACTTTGAGAGGCGTGTTTCATTCTTTTTTATTGCATCTATTATTGATTTTATCATCCGTTCCTTCCAGAAATTTTCATTATTTACCATCTCAAAGTCATAATTCCAAATGCCACACCCAAATTCCTCATCAAAGCGGCTTTCGCCAAAATGGGTTACCAATATCAAATGGATTCTTTCGGCAATGGATTCCGGCAGGGTGGAAGTGCGTATCTCTTTTCCCGCTGTCAGTTCTTTAAAGTTAATGGGGTAGCTATAATATCTATCGGACATAATAGTTCTTTAAATTTAGCTCGTAATAACGGTTTTTATATTTTTATAAAAGGGCTATAAAGATAATAAATTAATAGATAGATATAGAATAAGATTTGTATATTCACCTTTAAAAATTGTTGCGACAAAACATCCAACTACGGCATTTTGCAATATATTTGTCAGACATGCTTTAAACGTAGTTTGGTAAAATAACGATTTTTAAAAAAATAGTTTAAACTTTCATTCTTTACTTGCTATGCTTTCTGATAATGAAAAGTCTCTTTTAAAAAAAAAATGGTCGGAGAATTCCGATTTATCTTATTCTTATCTAGTTATTGTTAATGGAAAGGATCCAAGCCAAGTTGAAATTCTATATGACCCTTCTGTTTGTAGACAGGGGGATAAGCTGATTTTCACTATTAGCGAACCAGACCAATCAGAGGAGGAAGCAATACCAATTGATTGGTTTGATACACTTTCAGGCATAGCTTGGATTGCAGCTTTTAAATCTGCCGGGGGAATGGTTGTTGGATTTGGAGAAAAAGCTGCTACAACTGAAGTTATTGCCGCTACATCGGAAGCTTTTGGAGTAAGCCTAGGTGCGGGGGCGCTAGAAGCAGGTGCTGCTGTCGGTACCTTCGCTACAGTTGGTACTGGCGTTGTATGTGCGTTTTTATTCGGCGTAGGCGTTGTGATGCTTGCAAATGAGCATATGGATAACGCCCTTTTTAATAAGCAAAATAATCAGATTCTTAAGAGTTTTATACCTTTTGAAAAATTAGAGCAAGCACAAAATGTATTGGGATGGCTTGGGTTAGCTGAAGTTCCTAAAGCTGCACGGAATGCATGGAAAACCTATGCAGCATTGAAGAGCGTAAAAGCGATGTCAAATAAAGGAATTTTAGAAATACTATATAAAGTTAAAAGAATGCATTATGCGAAGTATTTAGAAGAATTTGTTTTTGAATTCAATCATGTTAAATCATTGGAATTATTAGCTGATATGAAAAAAGCCGGACTTATCGCAACTGAAGTTGATAAATATTTTACCACAAGAGAAATGCAAGAATTCAGCAAGAGAACGTTCAAAGAATTCATATATACATTTAAAGATATTGCTGAAGATACAAATAACACAAGAAAATTTCTCTTTGGATTATATAGTATTGACGCTGACAAAGATGAAGATGGAAAACAGAATGGTGAAGGCGGTGTATGGACCCGCGATCCCACAGGTGATGGTATTTCTTTTCCTGGAACTGAAGGTACGTCGGGTGATAGTACGAATTTGGGTAGTAGCAATACGGGTGACACTATTGGACCAGCGAGCTCTAATTTAACAGATCCCGATGAAACATGGGGTACATCTAATTAATTATCTTGAGAAATTGGCAATTAATACTATTCATTTCCGAAAATAATATTAATTATTATCCACCCAGCCCCACCTGCCTGAATTAGATTTTTTCGCTGGTTTGTCTGTAACAGGATTAACTATTTTTGCCTGATTTTCTAATACCTTATCTTCAACAGGTTTTTTTATTTCTTGTGTATCTGTTTTAACCCCTAATTCATTGAAGAATTTTTTGGAAGATTCTTTTGCAGTATTTAATCTGCCTTTAGATTGTGAAAATAATAGTACGGTTTCGGGACTTTCATCTTCGCAATAAAAGGTATCTACGGGACCAAAAAACTCAATTAACTGATTCTTATCATACCCGGGAAGAAAACCACGCAATACTCTCGGGTCATAAAACCTGAAATACAGATCCTTTCCCTGCTCACCGGGCATAATTAAAAACCGGCGGAAGTGGTTTAATAAAAAGTCAAAAGAGGCTGAGGATGATAATAAAATTCCCCAGCTTTTTCCCCATCCGTTTTGAAAATACCAGTTTGCAAATTCAGTGTTTTCTTCAAACGTGAAAAGAAAAGGAGAAACGGAGATTAAATGCCGCATCTTTTTCCCTTCATACAATGAACAATTAGAAGGGTTTAGTTTTTGTGCATGAATGATGCTGCCTTCCGCCTGCGCCCCGTCAAGTAATAAATAAAATGTTCCCATGCCGATTCACTGATTATAGAATTTACTTTTGCTGTTGAGCGGTTATGTCTTTCCTGTTCTCTAAAACAGTTATGTCCACATAAGCAACACCCTCTCGGGCAGCCTTTTTGAGTGAAAATGCCTGCATAGCCTTAATCCTGTTATTTTCAGGCAATTTATTTATGGCATTTAAGATTAATTCAAAAGCCCGGTCTGTCATACTTCAACTGTCTATTATAAGTAATGTTATCCTCCAATTAAGACGGTTGGTTCACCTAAAATAATTGTACCTCCGTGGTCGGTTGAATCACCCATCCTTGCCGCGGGCTGACCACCAATAAGAACAGTCATAGAACCCAAAATAATGGTTGCCGGAGGTCCGACACAGGTGCACATATCGCCCATAACCGAAGCCGGCATACCTCCAATCATTACAGTAGGGCACCCGGTCTGATTATCGGTCCTCCCACATGAGGCACAGGTGGCACTGCCGGTGTTACCATCGGGCAAACGTGCATATCGGTTAATCTGGCGGCAGGTTGTCCCATAAGATTATTTTTTTATTACCCCATTATTAAAATCTATATGTTGACTATAACATATATATGAAATAATGCATGTTTGCATCTTTGTTTTTATTTTGTGAATTCCAAGCATGACCAAAAAGTTTCTTACCTTTACATGGATACGCCCCTCCCAGACTTCCGGCATAACCTATCAAGTTATGATTTACTAAAACTGCCACATGACCATTATTGTGTGGGTAGGGTTTATGGTCCGCTCCATATTGTCCAACAACAACAAAGTAACCTCTTGATGCTTTGTTTCCCGCTTCATGAAGGGTTACGCTTTGCCATTTATCTCTATAATGTTCTAAATACTTAACAATTCTATCGGCATTGTCATTTACGCCTTGTGGAAGATCATTTGAAGGAATATTAAGTTCCTTTGCGACTGCTTTTAAAAAATGATTACAATCATCATAGTTTTGTTGAAAATGTTTTTCACATGCTGCTATTATTATTTTTTGGTTTTGTAAAGACATAATTTTAGTTTTTTTAGTTTATAAATTTAAAATCACCAGGTAAATCTTTTGTACCAGGAAGATTCCTTTAGTTTACTTACATTGTATTTTACAAAATCAAAATTAGCATCTGCATTGTTTTGAATAATATTATATTTAAAACGAGGTATAACATATTGATTTAATCCACCAATCCGGCGCTCAATTAGAACCTTAACATCCTCGGGTCTTACCCTTGGGTCAAAAGTTTTTGCTTTATTATAAATCATCAAATTAGCATGCGTCATATAAACTGGTCCTATATTAGCTTTAGCATTTTCAATAATGGGTGCAAAAAACTGCTGACTCCCGATTCCACCATGATATGCAATTACATTTTTTTTAAATTCAATTTCGACAATAAAATTTGGATTAGTTTCCCAATTTGCCAAAACAGCCAACAAATTCCGAAAATTATCTTTCAACAATGCCTGAGTATCACTGGTCCCAAAATTGTTTTGAGCTTTTTGTTGAACAAATGAATAAAAAACCTGCTCCATTTCAGTTGTATCAACCCAACAATCACTGAAGAATTTTTCATTATCAGTTGAAAATCGCCATAATTTGTCACCGGGTTCAATTAATTTGATTTTTGCATTCTTAAAATTATTGAAAGATTCAATATTTTGATTTGATGGCTTATCAATTGTATCCTTTATATCCGAAGGTAATATATCTTTCATAATTTATCCGGAATTTTACGAATTAATCATCACCATTGCCCCATTAATGGTTGTCTGTGAATCACCTTCAACCTGTACTTGTAATCCCTGCAGTGATGCCTGCATTGTAGCTTCCAAATTCAGGTTCATATCAGCAGTTATATCCGTATCCATAACCGACTCCATAGTTATTCCCTGATCCGAATTAACACTAATACCATTGGTTGCCTGAAGGCTGAATTGGTCATCAGTGCTAAGCTGCATAGCCTGTGTTGATTGCACTTGCATCTGCTGCTGTGCCTGTATATTAATATTTCCGTCTGCGGTTATGTTAATATCCTGCCCGGCTTTTAGTTCAATATCCTGGTCTGCCTGTATGTGAATATCTCCCTGCGATTTAATAATAATCTGGTTATTGGTATAATCCAGTAATATCTGGTTTTGATTTTGATCGTTGGCGATAAGCAGAGTTTGATTATTAGGGTCATCGCTGAAAAATATAGTGTGGTTTGTTAAGGTTTGTATTACCTTGTAATAATTGGAACTTGAAATAAAACTGGAATCAGGTTTTGCAGCCCCATTATAACCTGCTCCCACAACCAACGGTTTTTCCGCATTTCCATCCTCAAAAGTCACCAGCACTTCTTCATTTTTTTCAGGTATGAAATAGAACCCTTTACTGTCGCCGGCATGGGGTTGCGCAATGCGTATCCAGGGAGTTGTATCATTACTTCCCTGCCAGGGAAACTGTACTTTAACACGCCCCAAACTATCCGGGTCGGCATTGTCAATAACGATAGCGCTTTGAGTGTCACCTTTTGCAGTAATTAAAGGATTGGTATAAGGGGGAACATTAACTGAAGAGGGGATAGCTACAAAAGAGTTAGTATAATTGCCGGAAGAATTTGAGAAATGAGTAACAGAAATCAGAAGATATTTATTATCTACGGTTCCATCGGGTTTATTAATTGTAACATTAGAGCCCACCTTGAGAGAAGTATTTTTACTATTACCAAGATATTCTATCAAATCGGAAGCAGCAGCGTCATTCAGAACAGATTTAATATTAGTAAGAAGCTGCTGATTATGGGCAATCGGCAGATGGTAAGTTCTGGTGTCTTGTCTTGAGAAAATGTTGTTGGAGGTCTGGGAAGCAGCATTGAGATAATCATTTCCACTGCCGTTTCCTGATACGCTATCAGAAAGTGAAGCGCCCTGATATGGGTCATAGCCTGAAAATGATAAATTCATTCCTTTCATTTTTGCGGTTAAACGGAAACTGGTTAGATCGAGCCCGCGTGTGAGGTCATTGCAATCGGGACCTAATGGTCCAAAAACCATGTTTTGCCCGTCATAATAAAACCATTCTCCAAAACGCCTGGATAGCCGTTGTATAAATTTGAAATCGGTTTCATTATATTGAACAATGTAGAATTGTACATCGGTAGTATCAGGATTAATCTGTGTTGATAAGGTATTAGAAGGAATTCCTGTTAAAACTGCATTAATTATATCCGTGAGATTTTTGTGATAATATGAACTGCACCTGGGAGCATCCTCCAGTAATATAGTTGGGCTGTATCCTGACACGGCAAAAGATTGCGTCTTACCATCCTGTTCATCCACAGTGATATTTGTGATTATGCCGATAAAATCATTACTATCAAAAGAGATTTTAACGCTACCTCCCAAATAAGTATTCACAATATTAAGCTGTTTTGCAGGATCAGCAACAAATCCCGCAGCACTCCAGTTAAATTTAAAGGAATGATGATTGCCAATGGATTGTTCAACCCGCAAATTGGAGTAAATAATATCTGAAATAACATTTGAACTGGTGTCCGTTATTTCTATTTTAACTATAGAACTTAATCCCATATTTCACTAATGTCTATGCAAAAGAAAATACTACATATTTCGTATACTTAAATACAAAGACCTACCCCCCAAAAACAGCAAAGGGGAAAAATCAAAAAATTAAAGCAAGGTATGCTTTACCTTGCTTTTAATTTTACATTTAATTACTAGGTGTTTTCTTGCCATTCATTTTCATGAACAGCGTTATTAATAGAAACTTTCTTTGCTGAAAGAGTAAATTGCTCAGACATTGGGTTATCTCCGAAAGTTGAGAAGTTCTCGGTGTATGATACCATGTAAGCTTCATTAAATTTCAACTCCTTCAATACCTGTTCCTGGTTAGTTCTTGAATAGAATTTCACGGAACCATCCTTTTTCATATCGTCAGCAGTCATCCATTCAAGAAGAGTTGTGTCCTTTGTGGATTCCACTTCCAATGTAAGTGTACCTCCCTGAACTAGGGATGATACTCTTCCTGTGTTATCGGTTGACTGATGGAATGAATACGTAAAATGGAGAACCCTGTAAGTTTTTCCATCTACAACAAAATCTGCTTTAAATGCCATAGTTGTTTAGTTTTTTTGGTTAAGAAATATTTATTGATAAAGGTATTATGTTTGAGTAGTGTATTCAATTAAAAATCCAATAGATTAAATTTTCATTTAAAAACTTTAGGGTCTATTATCAATCAAGCTTTTTCATATTGGGCTTTCCATGCGGCAGAATTCTGGTCTTCGCCTTTTTGTCCATCCAATTTTATCATAAAGTTCTTTGCAGGGAAATAGGGCATCATATTAATATCAAGGTAAATCCTGTCTTTTTGCATAGGGTCTTGCTGCAATCTCTTAATATTAAATGATTCTATAAGCTTTCCGGGTCCGGTAATACTATCTAAAAACCTTGTGATTTGACCTTTAAGGTCTTTTTCAAGGTTAGTATTCCAATTTTCGAAAGCCCTACGGTTAAGAAAATCTATTAAAACTTTAGTCACATAATCAAATACACGAACTACGGAGTATGTTTGCAACCCGAGGTTATCGCCGTTAAATAATGTTTTTGCCGAAAATGCCATAACTTTTCCATAT
>CAVYQA010000022.1:0-6773 GCA_963770495.1 Chitinophagales bacterium
ACCAACGGTTGCCTCAGGTTTGATGGCGCTTTAAAAGGATATGGCGGCTGCCCTATGGCACAAGATGCTCTTGTCGGCAATATGCCTACTGAAAATCTTATCAGTTATTTCAAAAAGGAAAAAAATCCCTTGTCTTTAAACGAAGAAGCTTTTGCCAAAGCAATGAAACTGACTTCAGGAATTTTTATATGAATCTTTTTATAGGGTGCTTATTTGGTGTAGTAATATTTGTATTCCGATGTTAAATCGGGGGCTTGCCACTTAAGCGCTAATTGGTCTTTTATTAACCCCAGGATTTTAATGGTGCGTGTTTGTCTTGTTTTACTGTCGGACATGGTGAGAAAATGGGTAGTTTCGCTTACGTTCCAGGTGCCCGTGCTGTTTACACCATTAAGGGTCATTTGATAGGTCATGTTTGGTTTAAAAATAATTAAATCATGTTTTTGTGTTGAGTCAGGATTTGTTCTCACACCAAAGTTTTCGGAATAGTTATAATACCATGTTTTAGCGAGTTTGTATTTGTAGGACGATGTATCAGTGTTTTGCGCAACTGACATAGCCGATGTGACAATCACCAATAGTAAAAGTCATCTAAAAATATAGCATTGTGTTTCATATAGAATAGGTATATGTTTTATCAAAGATAGTAAAATAATATTAAATATGTACAATTACATAAAACTTAAATAGGTTTTAGTATTTTTATAGTATAGCTTTTATGAAGTTGATAGTTCTACGTTTAAAAATTACCTGGTTTCTTTCTCTGCTTTCCTTTTTCGCTTATGCCCAGGAACCTGCTTACAGGAATTATACTACGTCTGACGGATTAGCCAGCAATAATGTGTATAGCGTAATGCAGGACAGGGAGGGTTTTATCTGGTTTGCCACAGATAATGGTGTAAGCCGCTTTGACGGCACACATTTTAAAAATTATACACTAGCTGACGGACTAACGGATAACGATGTATTAAAAATTGCTGAGGATGCCGAGGGCAGATTGTGGTTTTTAACCTTTAATGGCAAATTATCATTTTATCAAAATGATAAAATTTATAATAGTACAAATTGTGAACTTTTACGAAAAATAAAATTTACGGATTTTATTACTTGTTTCTACCAGGATTCTAAAAAAAATATATGGATTTGTTCTATAGATTATTCCATAGCAATGATATCTGCATCAGGTGAAGTAAAAATATATAAAAATATAGCCAAAATTATGTATATGTGGGAAGATAAGGGACAAATAATATTTTCTTCAACTAAATCAATTTATTTTTTCAATGCTAACCATTTTACACATATCACTTTACCTACAGCATGGGCGTGTGGATTATTCATCTCAAAAGACAGTTTGTTAATGCTAAAAGCATCCGGTGGATTTGAAACCTATAAGATATATGGTAAACTACGTCCGGTTAATACTCCACTGAAACTTAAATCTGAAATTATTAGAAATATATACGATGACAATAAAAAAAATATCTGGCTTAGTACTTTATCGGGAGCAATTGAATTCAGGAATGGAATAATTTCTCCTGATTATGAATATGATTATCTTAAAAATTACTCCATTACATCAGTATTCAGAGACCATGATAATAATCTCTGGTTTTCATCTTTTGCAAAAGGTGTATTCATAATTCCCTCAACAGCTATTTACCTGTTTAATGAAAAAAGCGGATTGGTAGAAAATGATATTTCTGCTGTTGCATTTATAAATGATAGTACTCTTCTTTTGGGGTCTAATAACGGGAGCATACAGATACTAAATCCCAGTGGCGTTGAAGAATATGGTCACTCCCTGGTGGCGCCAACAGGACGTGTTTTGAAGATTGGAAACGACAGGCATGGTACAATTTGGATATTAACTGAAAAAGCTATTTATAAATATCGCAATGGTAAACTTACTAAGCTCAATTTTATTGATCAAACGACATGGTACAAAACACTTTTTATTTCACACGACGGCACGCCGCTGATTGGATGGGGAAGGGGTTTAAAAAAAATTATTGACAACGCTGTTTCTATTATTTACGCAGATACCGGTGTAAATCGTGTTTATGCAATAGAGCAATTAGATAACAATGATTTTTTATTGGGTACCAATAAAGGACTTTACCATTTCAAAGACGGTAAAATGCTGCCTGATAATAATGGTAACCCATTACTTATTCACCGTATAAATGCTCTTACTTTTGATGCAGATTCTACCTTATGGATTGGAACAAACGATTACGGACTATTAAGTATTAGCCACGGCGTAGTTAAATCTTATACAACAAGTAACCACATGCTCAGCAACCATTGCAATAGTCTGTTTGTTGACAGTAATAAAATTTATGTAGCCACTGATAATGGATTAAACGTTTTACACAAAGAAAAGAATTTGATGAAAATAAATTCTTATTCTCTTGCCAATGGTCTAGTAAGCAACCGTATTAACCAGGTAGTTAAAATGGGAAAAAATACTATAATTCTTGCAACCGATAAAGGTTTGGTTGAATTTGATGAAAGAAAACTTCCTCATTCTTCCATTAGCACACCTTATATTAATGCAATTGTTATTAATGATACCCTTAAACCTTTAGCTACCAATTATAATTTTAAATACAGCGAAAACAATATACGAATAGACTTTGGGGCTATTAATTTTAATTCCGCCGGCAATATCTATTACCGCTATAAGCTTGAGGGAATTGATGCCGACTGGAATTATACCACCTACACTTCCGTAAAATACTCCTATCTGCACCCCGGCAATTATAATTTCATTGTAGCGACTCAAAATGCCGATGGCTCGTGGAATCCCAAAACAGCATCACTTGGCTTTTATATCGAAACTCCCTGGTGGCAAACCTGGTGGTTCAAGTCGGTTGCCGGTTTAATTTTGATCGGTATTATCGTCTTGGTTATCAAATGGAGAATATCTGTTTACAAAGAAAGAATCAACCGTGAAAGGGCTCTCGCCGAATCAGAATTAAAAGCATTGCGTGCGCAGATAAATCCGCATTTTATTTATAATTCCCTTAATGCCATCCAGGATTTTATTCTACAAAATCAAAAAGAAGATGCTAATCTCTACCTGACGAAGTTTGCAACCCTTATGCGTAGTATCCTCTCTTACTCCCGTTCTTCCACTGTCAGTCTTGAAGAAGAAATAGCTTCCTTACAACTCTATCTTGAATTGGAGGCTCTTCGCTTCAACAACCACTTCACCTTCCGGTTTATTGTGGATGAACAGATTGATACAGAGTATGTGCAAATTCCATCCATGATACTCCAGCCCTATATTGAGAATGCCATTTTACATGGACTATCACCATTAGCAGGTGGCGGAAAAATAACCATCAGTTTTATCCTGAAAAATAATTTTTTAGTGTGTGTGATTGAAGATAATGGCATCGGCAGGAAAAAAGCTGCCGAAGCCCGGAGCCAAAGGGTATGGAAAGGGCATAAATCGTTAGGCATGACAGTTACACAGGAAAGAATTGATTTACTGAGTAGCCATCAAAAGCAAAAAATAAACATGGAAATTACCGACCTGGTGGATGATAACAATACTGCCACCGGAACAAGAGTTACTATTTATTTTCCGTTAACTGACCAATAAAAGTCAATAAACGGGGGTTTCCTCCCAAAAAACACCCGTTCTTTATCGCACTTATCAGCATATTCCCTACACTTACTAAGTCATATCCATCACTTACCTATTATAGGTTGCGCACCCGGAAAAGGATTAAGATATTTGTTAAGCGTGAAATAAATGGGGGTTTATTTCAACAAGTATTGCATCAGCAATAAATAGTTCCCAAGTTTATTGCGACTAATTGATGTAGAAATATACTTCAATCCTATTGCCTCGCTTTACATAAGTAAAGTGAGGCGGATTGAAGCACAATCCAATTTTCAATTTGTCTCTCTCTCTCCAAATATCAAACTGCCAATGCGCACCATAGTGCTGCCCTCTTCAAGGGCTATTTTATAATCGCTGCTCATGCCCATAGACAGGGTGACAAGAGGTGATGTATGTGATAAAAGATTATTCATTTCATCAAAAAAAGTTTTTATCGAATGAAATTCCTTTCGTATCTGTGTCTCATCATCTGTTAAACTTGCCATGCCCATTAAGCCTGTAATTTTTACATTTTTTAATCCCTTTAGCTCCTCATAAAGCAGTACCTGGCGGGCTTCATCAAACGACAACCCGAATTTGGTTTGCTCTTTAGCCACATGTATCTGCAACAGGCAATTGGTGGTACGATTATTTTTCTTCGCTTGCTTATCAATTTCCTGTAATAGTTTAAGAGAATCTACAGACTGCACAGTGTGAATGAAAGAGGCAATATATTTTATCTTGTTGGTTTGTAAATGTCCTATAAAATGCCATTCCATATCTTTTGGCAAATGCTCGTATTTATCTGCTAACTCCTTCACATAATTTTCACCGAATGCGCGCTGTCCTGCTCTGTATAGTTCCAGTATCTCTTTCGGGGATTTGGTTTTTGATACTGCAACTAATTTGGCGTTAAACTGATGCAAATATTTTCTAATGTCGTTATATGCTTTTATATCGGTCATAGCCACAAGAAGTAAAACTTGATTAAATTCGCCTTTAAAATTATACCGTAAAATTGAGGAAAATATTTTTTGTAGTGAGTTTGTTTATTATAGCATCATGCCAGCAAAAAATTGGTACCCCTGCCGGTGTTATTCCTAAAGATAAAATGCAAGGCATACTGGAAGATATTCACTATGCCCAGATAAAGATAAATATAGACCATCTTGTTCCTGATTCTGCAAAAATGATGGAAGTTATTTATTATAACCGCATTTTCCGGTTACATCATGTTACAGCACAACAATTTTTAGACAGCTTTGATTATTATATTCAACACCCTGATATAATGGACGACATGTACCAGAATATGGTAAATGAACTGGGTAAAAATGTAAGCACATATCGTATTAAAACACTACAAAAAAAATAATGTTATGAATAAAGTCTATAAAAATGCCGATGAAGCTGTTGCCGATATTAAGGATAATATGACACTAATGCTTGGCGGTTTTGGGTTATGCGGTATCCCCGAAAATTGTATATCTGCGCTTCTGAAAAAGGGAATAAAAGGTTTAACGTGCATTTCTAATAATGCCGGTGTAGATGATTTCGGGTTAGGATTATTATTAAAAACCCGGCAGGTAAAAAAAATGATTTCTTCTTATGTGGGTGAGAACGCTGAATTTGAGCGCCAGTTTTTGCAAGGTGAATTGCAGGTTGATTTATTGCCGCAAGGCACACTGGCAACACGCGTGGCAATGGCTGGTCTTGGTATCCCCGCTTTTTTTACACCCGCCGGTTATGGAACAGAAATAGCAGAGGGTAAGGAAGTTCGTGAGTTCAACGGCAAAAAATATTTAATGGAACTGGCTCTACATGCCGATTTTGCTATGGTGAAAGCTTATAAAGGCGACACGCTTGGCAACCTTGTTTTCAGAAAAACAACACGCAACTTTAGTGTGCCAATGGCAAAGGCAGGTGATATTACCATTGCAGAAGTTGAACATTTAGTGCAGCCCGGTGAACTCGACCCCGACCAGGTACATGTACCGGGTATTTATGTTCATCGCATTTTTGAAGGAAAAGGGTATGAGAAGAGGATTGAGAGGAGAACGGTGTTGGGTTAAAACAATTTGAAAATTTGAAAATGAGGTGGTGATAGTGAGTTGAATGTAAATCAAGATCATGCGTAATGACAGAAAAAATATAATTGTTGAGAAAACGCTACAGTTTTCACTAAAAATTATTGACTTTGCTGAGCAGCTAAACTCAAAAAATAAATTTGTACTTGCAAATCAAATTTTAAAAGCTGGAACGTCTATTGGAGCAAATGTACGGGAAGCACAAAATGCAGAAAGTAAATTAGACTTCATTCACAAAATGAAAATTGCAGTCAAAGAAGCTGATGAAACTGAATATTGGTTGATACTTTGCCAAATGTCAAAACATTACCCGAACTGTGATATATTGATTAATGAATTAAAAGAAATTATCAGAATTATAACAAAAATTATTTCATCATCTAAAATCGTTAAAGCAATATAATCCGCCACAAGCGGATGAATTTTCAAATTATCGAATAATCAAATTAATATTTATGTTAGATAAAAACGGTATTGCAAAACGAATCGCTCAGGAATTGCGCGATGGAATGTATGTAAACCTTGGCATTGGTATTCCCACGCTGGTGGCAAATTATATTCCTAAAGGAATGACTATTATTCTTCAATCGGAGAATGGTATTTTAGGCACCGGTCCTTATCCAAAAGAAAGTGAAATTGACGCTGACCTGATTAATGCCGGGAAAGAAACGGTGACTGTGTTGCCGGGGGCATCTTACTTCGATTCATTTGAAAGCTTTGGCATGATACGCGCCGGAAAAGTGGACCTTACTGTGCTTGGCGCCATGGAAGTGAGCGACACGGGCGATATTGCCAACTGGAAAATTCCGGGCAAAATGGTAAAAGGCATGGGTGGCGCGATGGACCTGGTTGCATCAGCAAAAAATATTATTGTGGCTATGCAGCACACTAATCCGAAAGGGGAATCGAAGCTGCTTCCAAAATGCACATTGCCGCTCACAGGAGTTAAATGTGTAAGACGCATTGTTACTGAAATTGCCGTAATGGACGTGACGCCACAGGGATTTAAACTTATAGAACGGGCGCCGGGAGTAAGTGTAGACGAGATAAAAACAAAAACTGCCGGGCGG
>CAVYQA010000023.1:0-3975 GCA_963770495.1 Chitinophagales bacterium
TACAGTATATATACAGTATATATAAACATTGTTGTAAAACTTACAGGGCTATATCCTGAGTCACTCGATATTCCAAGGCTTTCCCAGGTACTGCCAATTTTCAAGAGAGGTGTTTCGAGAATGCTCCAGTATTCCTGTTCATCGCTGTTTTTCAGAGAGGTAAAAAAGTCCAAAGCAGCAGCGAAGGTACCTATATATATATATATATTCAGAAATCGTTAAAATACAGGTGTAACATTGTACCAGTAAAATTCTTTTAAGTTTAATTGGCCAAACAGTGTCCATGAATACTTATTGCACGATACCAATATTTATACCTTAACATTTGAACAAAGTGTACTGCCTTACATCAAACCAGGGTTGCCCACTGGTCGCAGTCCTGACAAGTTTCACTTTATCCAAATGATGTACCCTTGCCTTACATCAAACCAGGGTTACCCACTGGTCGCAGTCCTGACAAGTTCACACCAATGGCATTAACTAGGTAAATGATCGAAGTACTCCTTGCCTTACATCAAACCAGGGTTGCCCACTGGTCGCAGTCCTGACAAGTTGCTGCCTGCCTAATAGAAACACCATATATACATGTCCATTAGCCTTGCCCTACATCAAACCAGGGTTGCCCACTGGTCGCAGTCCCGACAAGTTTTATGGACCTGCTATATACAATACCATTGCAATAAAACTGTACAGTTGCCTGTCGACACTTGGAAGTTGCCCACATGGGACACTCTTGCAAGTACTTCAACTAATACAACCCACTTCTTATTGCTTTTTTTTTATCGACACTCAATTAACTCTATCGACACTCAATTAACTACTTACTGTTAAGTGCAGGCAGGTTTTCACGACGAAACTTTTTTTGGGAAATATTTGTAGAAGAGGAAGGGTCCATTGCTGTTTTACAGGACATTTAGTAAAGATTATAAAGTTATTTAATGCAATATATATATATACTTACTTGTGTAGAGTGGTGGGGTGGTGGGGTGGTGGTGGAATCGACAGGCAAGGAATCGACAGGCAAGGAATCAACAGGCAAGGAATCGGCAGGCAAGAAACAGCAGGCAAGAAACAGCAGGCAAGAAACAGCAGGCAAGGAAGTGGCAGGCAAAGTGGCAGGCAAAGTAGCAGCAGGAAAGCAAGAAAAATATTGACAGGTGAAATAAAAGCAAGTGAAAATATCGACAAGTGAAAATATCGACAAGTGAAAATATCGACAGGTGAAAATAAAAGCAAGTGAAAATATAAAGCAAGTGAAAATATCGACAGGTGAAAATAAAAGCAAGTGAAAAATATCGACAAGTGAAAAATATCGACAAGTGAAAAATATCGACAAGTGAAAAATATCGACAAGTGAAAAATATCGACAAGTGAAATTCTACAAGTGTAAATTCGACAAAAATTTTTGGCAAGTGAAATTAGGGGTGCAGGATCGGTAGAATTGCAGCTTAATATACTGTGTAGCGATCGCAAAAAAAAAAAACCTGCCAACAGGGCCACTGCAAATGATCAATGAGTTGTCGTAAATCTTCTAATTGTTTCTTGTTCCAATAATACTGTATGCTGACAAATTTGGCAAGCAATTGCAGGAATGCTTTATTGTTAAGTAAATCTTCGAAGTGTTTCTTGTTCCAATAATACTGCATGCTGACAAATTTGGCAAGCAATTGCAGGAATGCCTTATTGTTTTATAAATCTTCAAAGTGTTTCTTGTTCCAACAATACTGCATGCTGGCAGCAATGCCTTTTTGTTTTGTAAATCTACGAAGTGTTTCGTGTTTAAATAATGCTGTATACTGACAAATTTGGCAAACAATCAGCAATGCCCCCAACATTTCCTTTACAATACATTGTATTTATTAGAACCTAAATGTTTCAATGAATAAATAGACAATACTTCTTGTAGCGAAGAATAACTTAATAAATGTAAAGAATTAACAATACAGCAGAACTGAAATATTCATATATCGTTATGCCCCAAATGGACTGAAATTGAAAATTCTTTAATGCAAAATTATATCTACTTAATAATACATGTACATTGAATAAATTAATTAAAAATATCCAAGCGATACCAGTGTTTTAAACACATGATAGCACTGATAGTTTCTGCTGAAAGGTGAGCCCTGTCTGGAGTAACTGTATCTGCAGCACTTGAAAAAATTCTTTCAACAGGTGCACTTGATGCTGGAATTGCTAAATAGTCCCTTGCCATTTTAGCTACCTGTGGAAATTCATCTGCATGTCGCTATTGTATAAAAAAAGTTGCTTTAAATTTAAAATTTTTAAAAATTTTTAAAATTTAATTTTAAAACTTACTTTCCACCAATTTAAAATATCATTAAGAGCTGGTGCACGATCAGTTTTTAAAAACACATCCAGCTCATTTAAATTTAAATTCTGCTTTTGTGAAATATGTGACACCAGGTCTTCATCGGAAGAATTATATTCGGTATCAATATTTTCATGTTCTCGGGATGCATATTTCTCGAAATAAATTTCTAATACCTTTTAAATTAAAATAAAATATTTAAATAAATAGAAAAATATTATAACAAATATTTCAGTACCTTAGTTTTTGCTGCTTCAATCCAGTGGCCTTCCCATTCATGGTCCTCCATATATTGTAATTTAAGTCGTGGATCCAAAACTTGAATTTAATCGTAAAAAATTTAAATTCATAAAATTTAATTGCATTAAAACTCTAAAATTATAACATTGGTTTACCTGTAGCAATTGTATATACCGATGCATCTGTTTTTGTATAGTACTCTTTCAATTTATTAATTGCACTTTCGGCTGCTTGCTGCAATAATAATAAATATAAATATAAAGTAAAATATTGTTATATAAATTAAATAAAATATATATTTACTTTATTTGTTTCGGAGTGGTTTTCAGAATCACAAAAAATTTCCAATTTATTTAATAAAATATTGTAAATCGGTATTGCATATGAAAGTGTTGGATAAGTTTCTCCACATATTTGTTTTGTTGCTCTTGCAAAATTCTTAAATAAATATATATAAATAAATAAATATTTATTTATATAATTTTTTATAAATTTAATACTTACTTTTAATAATTTTTCAATTTCATACAGGCATGTCCATTCATTCTCTTCAATTACCAGACAACGAAGATTTAAATTGCTGTTGCTTAATGTATTTAAAGGCTATAAATAGAAAAAATTAATATTGTTATTAATATTTAAAAAAAAAAAAAAAAAAACTTACTTCTTTAAGTTCACGAGCTCTAACTAACATATCAAAAGTTGAATTCCATCATGTTTTAATATCTAATATAGCCATTTTATCATGTATTCCAGCAACATGACATTGTGCAATAAATTTTTCTCGTTGTTGTGGTGATGCTCGTATTTTAAAAATAAGTTTACGAAGCTATAAATTTTTAATTTATTTATTAATAAATATAATATACATGTATATTTAATTACTGTAAACTTACTTTATATAAAATGCCAGCAGTTTCTCCAGTTTCTCCAGTAATTTGTATATTATTACTGTCTAATTCAATATTGGCTCCAGCATTTAATGTTTGTAATATTTGTTGTGCAGCGAGATTAATTACATGGGCAAGACATCGGACATGTTGATTTTCAGCACTAAATTCAATATTTTCTTCCAAAAATGCAGTTTCAATAGCTCTAAGAAATGTTAAATTGTTGCTTGCATTGTCGGTTGTTATACCCAATACCTGTTTAAAAAAATTTAGAATTAATGTTTTTTTTATTTTTGCATTAAAAATAATACTTGCTTTAGTTGTAATACCGAAATCATTAAGACTTTTTAAAAAAACTGTTGCAAGATTTTCACCCGAATGTGAACCTTCAAGTTTAATAAAATCCAAAAGTAAATTCTTTAATTCCCAATTCTCTGAAATCCAATGTGCTGTAACTCCCAAGAAAGGTATCATATTCGATGATGTCCAGGCATCGGCAGTGAATGAAATTTT
>CAVYQA010000024.1:0-69570 GCA_963770495.1 Chitinophagales bacterium
TTTGTGGCACCGATGCCGGTTACAGTATTGCTTGCCGACGCTTTTATTGAGTGCAACGGCAATTTTTCACAAACTGCAAAATATATTGAGCGAACCTATGGAGTGCATTACACCCGACAGGCAGTGGATGACCGGGTGAACAAACCCCCCGAGCTGGTTGACAAGACCATCCGGCTTTGTGCCAACTATTGCAGGAGCAGGTGATGGCTGTTGCAGATGATGTGACTATGGATGTGCGTTTGAGAAAATTTTAAATCTCTCTCTGACGAATTAAGCATTTCTGGCTTAGAAATATACATTAGCCTTATCAATGAGCCAAGAAATGCATCAAATTGACTAACTAAAGAAACAATAAAGTTTTCTTTAACAATAGAATTTGCAATTTTTACATGGTTCACGTTTCTCTTCAATGTCCGATGCTTGAATCTCTGACCAGCCTCAATGATATAATAAAGTTTACCATTCCTTACTTCAGTTTCACATTTTGTCTTATAAAAATCCACAAGTTGTTTTTCAGCCTTTAAGTGTGTTTCTTTTAACATATCAGAAATCAATGGCAATGTTGTATGTATCCCCTGTACACGACTCACAAAAAGAATCAGAATCCTTTCCAAAAGTATTTATTGTTTCTATTTTCTCGTCCATCTGACTTAAATTATTTAAAATTATAATTCAAATTTACAATTTTAAATTAAGAGAGACTACAAATTGTGCCATTAATGTATCTCATGTGGAAATATCCCTTTTGTGCCTTTGTTGGTGTTTTTTCACCAACAAAGATTGGGAAGATTTTATTTTTTTTGAAAAGGATTTCCAAAAATATCGTTCATCAATATATCAATTGAATAATAAGTTATACACATTGAAATAATAAAAGAAAATGAAAGAAAATAAATACATCTGAAAAGAAGAAAAATAATAAAAAGAAAAATAAGGGCAAACAGAGTATAAAGTATATAGGAAAAATCCTTTATGTAGTATTTCTCCCAGTACTCATTAATCTTCTTCATTTCTTGCTTTATCTCATCCATTTCTTGCTTTATCTCATCCGTTGTTTGCCTTTTCTCCAAAGCCTTATAATTATTATCTGCCTTGTCATACTTTTCCTGAAATCGCCTAACAGCAACACTTAGGGCAACTATAATACTACCAAACAATACACCCAAAAAAGTAATAAGTGAAATAAGAATATCTGAATATACTCTTTCATTCACACAACAATTGCACAAAAAAAAGTGGCATATGCCTGCAATCAATGCTGATATTATAACGTATAATATTATCCTAATAAAGAATCTATTTTTAAATTCTTCTATTCCCATTAATTATTTTTTTAACCTTTGTGCTTTAGCAATGAAAAAAACAATAAAGACATAATCTAATTATTTATAGCAGCAGTGGATTAATGCAAAACAATCTTTTTGAATTTTTTTCTCAACATTTTTTTTCTTTCTTCTATAAATTCAATAAAATTAGAAAGACTATAATCAGGTATATCGGGGATTGTATGCCTTTCTTTAAAATTCTCATCACGCGTATTTATCCATTCATCAAATGGTTTAGCATTTTTTTCTAAATTTTCAGAGTTAGTAAGTAATTGAAGATTTGAAATAGTATTATATGATTTCATATAACTTTCAATCTTATCATTAGGTATTCCTTTTTTTCTTAAATTAGCAGACGTAAATTGCGATTTAGGAAAAATATGATCTTCATGATAAGTGTTGTCTTTCCAATCTCTATTGGGATATAACAGAGATAATGCTAAATAGCTATACTTAGTTTTGTAATTTATATTAAGATTCGTATCAATCTCAACATCTGAAAATTTGGGTTCTATTTCCAGGCTTTTATTTAAATCTTCAAATGGAAATTCAGAAAACGAAGGTTGAGCTAGCAGAATATCGCGCAAGTTTTTCAAAGTTGTATCTGAAGAACTTCCAAATGCATTTTTCAAAAGCGCAAGTATTAGCCAAATATTTATTGTATTCTGAAGTTCTACATCACTTCTACTACTTGATAATACAAAATTCTTCTTATTCAATTTTCTTATGAAGAAAGAAATCGGCAATAATGCACTGGCAGAAGTAATATTTTTATTTGAAAATCCAAATTTACTTACAAGGTTAATCGTGGATTCTATATTTTCTTTTATTTCAGTCCAATTGGTTTCAATCTTTTCGAGATTCTTAGTTGTAAAGTTTTTTATTTTGTATTGTATTGGCAAGTCTTCTGTTAAATACAATGATCCTTTTAAAACAAAATCTTTTTCAAATTCATACCCATTACCAATATTATTTATTGATTCCGTAAATTCTTGTAATTCCTCTCGCGCATTTAAAGTTTTCCATTTAGCAGTTGCGGTAGATAAAAGAATATCAGAGTAATCTAATTTCTTGCCTCCTGTATTAGCTCGAATAAAAACCTCGACTACTTTATCATAGTCTTGTGATTTTTCTTCATAATAATTTATAAGCTTATGGGTATGAATTCGGGAATGCAATTGACCTATTAGTTTTTTTGCATTTGTTATTTGCTTAGTGGTGAACCCTGCAATTTCTTTATCAATATCGTCTTTAGCGTCTTCCGCGTCCTCAAAGTCCAAAATTCTACTGACCAAATACCAATGTTCATTCTGATCATCATCAGGTTCAGGATTTTCTCGAAACTGAAATCTATATGTTAATTCAGTGGGGTCATCTTCATTTTTTATTGGTTCTTTAAGTAGATTAAGGTAAAGTTTTGTCTCTTTAGTTCTGTAATAAAAATAGGTAAATGTCCCTTTCAAGCCAATATACAAAGCAGTTAATCTCTGTTGACCATCAAGAACAAAATATACATCCTTATTTACGCCGGATAAATCCGCCTCATTATTGTATGGTTCAGCATCATTAAAATTCCTAATAAATTCATAGGAAGTCCAATCCTTTTTATTTTCCTCCTTTATTTTCCAAAATAGAAATGAACTGATAGGATAATCGCCCATAATGGAATCAAAAAGTTTTTCAACCATTTCTGTATCCCATACAAATTCTCTTTGAATTGCGGGTAAATAAATTATTTTATTTATTTCATCAGTTATGATGTCCCTAATACATTTTGATTCGTAGTTCATATAAAGTAAGTTAGTTTATAATTAATTTCCAATTTAATAATATTTTGATATTTTTTCACCGACAAATATGATATAATATTTGATGTTATTCTATACCCAGAAACAGGTATTTTACAATATACCTGAAAACAGGTAGAAGAAAGCCAATTGCCCTCTTAAATTAAACCACCCCGCACAGCACCCGGCTCTCCTTCTGTTTTTAGGAGGTCTCTGACTCTCGATTTTTATCGGAGAGGCAAAGCCCCGCCCGAACGCGAATATTTTAAATTGTTTTATCCTCTTGTTATTGAAAAAAAAGTCAAGCGGGCTGTTGTGTTAATGGGACCGAGGCGTGTTGGAAAAACGGTATTATTATTTCAAACCATACAGGAATTAATTGATGCCAAACAAGCTGATGCAAAAAGGATTTGTTATATCTCTATTGAAACTCCCATCTATACCGGAATTAGTCTTGAGGAACTGGTAAATCTTTTCAAAGAAATAAATGATCATCAAGACCATTCCGGTTTATTTATAATTTTTGATGAGATACAATATTTAAAGGATTGGGAGATACATTTAAAATCACTGGTTGATTCGTATCACAATATAAAGTTTATCGTTTCAGGCTCAGCTGCCGCTGCTTTAAAATTAAAAAGCAATGAATCAGGCGCCGGCAGGTTCACTGATTTTATTTTGCCGCCTCTTACTTTTCATGAATATATTTTTCTTTTGGGGAAAGATATTATGGTTGATAATTCATCATGGAGATCAAACACAGATAATATTGATACCTTAAACAAATATTTTATTGACTACATCAATTATGGGGGATATCCGGAAGTTACGCTTTCACCTACAATACAATCTGACCCGGGAAGGTATATCAGGAGTGATATTATTGACAAAGTGCTGTTAAGAGACTTACCAAGTTTATATGGTATTCAGGATATACAAGAACTGAATTCCCTTTTTACTTATATCGCTTATAACTCCGGCAATGAAATGTCGCTAGATGAGCTTTCAAAAAATTCAGGCGTTGCTAAAAACACCATAAAAAAATATGTTTCGTATCTTGAAGCTGCCTTCCTTATTAAAATAATTCAGCGGGTAGATAATAACGCCAAAAAATTTAAACGAGCTAATTTTTTTAAAATATATTTAACTAATCCTTCTTTGCGTAGCGCATTATTTTCGCCAATAGATAAAACAGATAGCCATATTGGAAATATGGTTGAAACAGCTATATTTTCACAGTGGCAACATAATGAATATGCCCCGTTGCATTATGCAAGATGGGGAACAGGAGAAATAGATCTTGTATTAATAAATGCCCAGCAAAAGGTAAATGGAATTACAGAAATAAAATGGTCGAACCGTTTTGCTGAAAACCCTAAAGAATTAAAAAATGTTAAACAGTTTTGTATTAAACATAAACTAACCAGAGCAACAATAACTACAATTGATATTGATAGAATCAATATAATTGATAATATAGAATATGAATTTGCTCCAGCAAGTATTTATTGCTATTCAGTGGGTAGAACTATAGTTGAACGTAAAGTTCTTGCTTCTAATATAAAATGATTTTACATTATAAAGTCCCCTTTAGGGGGATTTAGGGGTTAAAACTTCCTGTCCCAACTTCCCCCACCCCATTCCTCCATGCAATAATTTTGTAACCAGTAAGCTCTCATCCCATTTTCGTCGGGTGGGATGAGGGCTCCATTGTGGGGAGGAGGGAGTTTGGTTTGATTGTTCATAATCATATTTTGTTTTGCATAATTTAGTTTCCCTCCCCGCTTTGGTTTTAATTATTTATACAATGTTCATTTTTCATTTTCAAATTTTCAAATTGATTCATTTTCAAATTTTAACCCCATGCCTTACCTAACTCTCCGCGATTACAACAAGCAAATACAAACCGACAATCTTAACCAGATACTTGGCAACGACGACAGTGTGCGTGTGCAAAGCGAGCTGGCAGCACAGGCTGAGCTAACCTCGTACCTTACCCAGCGCTACGATGTGCAACAGGAGTTTGAAGACACGCTGGTGTGGTCGCCAACGGTGCTGTATAATGCGCTGCAATTAATAACGCTTAACTACCCCATGTATGTAAGCGCCAACAGTTACACGGCTACCGATATGGTTACGTATAACAACTTGTGTTATATCTGCACGGGCAGCACCACCGGCACGTTTAACCCAGGTAATTGGCAGTTGCTGGGCAACCTCTATGATTACTATTACATCCCCTATCCTTTTCCGTTGTTTAATTTAAGTTCTATTTATGTTATCGGCGATGTAGTGTTCTGGAACGGAAAAATTTATCAATGCCAAATCGCCAGCCTGGTATTAACGCAGGATGTGGCGCTGCAATACAGCACCTACAGTAATTTGCCTTACCAGAATTATTTTCCCGATGACCCTGCCTTCGGTTTAAAATACTGGGGCACGGGCACACCCTATTCTATTACAGGGTTTGCGCCCAACACTCCCGCCGCTGCCGCATGGAGCAACGCCGCCACCTACACCATCGGGCAATATGTTACTTACAACGGCGCGACGTGGCAATCGCTCACCACCGGCAATCTCAATTTCACACCCGGCGCCGATATCATCAACTGGCAACCCGTTGCCTGGACCTACGGCGACAATCGCGACCAGCAGTTAGTGCAATACATGATTGATATTTCGCTGTATCATATTCACTCACGCATCTCGCCGCGCAACATTCCCGACCTGCGTATAAAACGCTACGACGACGCCGTCGCCTGGCTGAAAATGGTGATGGAAGGCGATGTTACCAGCGCCATACCTGTGCTGCAACCTCCACAGGGGCGGCAGATACGCTGGGGAAGTAATATTAAAAATGTGAATAGTTATTAATAGTGCATTAGTTCGGTTTGCTCCTTATACCACCGGTTGCTTTCGGGTGTAAGCAACAATATAACGGCTAAGATTTGAACAGCAGTTTGCAGCAAAAATAACAAACCGGCTATTGGCGTAATTAAAAAATAATATATTAAAGTATACACGCTCACGGCTAAGCCGATAAAATAAAAAACCAAAAAAATAGTTCTTATCCATTTGGCGCCCTTGGTAAGCAAATAAAGAAACAACCATAGTGCCGCGTACATCAGTATAATCGCTATCAGCGCCCATGCATTTGGAATAACATTGGTTCCCGTCAAAAATTTACAGGCAAAGCCGGGCGCCAACCCTAAATAAAGAGAAGAGAATAATAACCCTATTGCATAGGTTACGTTTTTGGGCGGCTTAACGGGTTCCGGTGAGGTGGTTTGCTCTTCCATATAAGTATTTTGACTTATAATATTACAATCTTTTTCACAAATATTAAATTGCTTTGTGTTTTTATACGGCACAGGTAAACACCCCCCGGTATTGAATTGGGTAAGCTAATAGGTTGAGCAGGTGAAGTTATTCCTTTCGAAAAAACTTGTTCCCCCAATATATTTTCTAAGGTAAAAGTATATTGTTCTGAAATACCTTTAACAGTGATACTGCCGCCTTGTGCTACAGGATTGGGAAATAGTTTAGCTGTTACCAAATTGGGGTTGTAAATGCCAGTGGCTGTGGGTACCTGGCAGGGTTTATAATGGGATGAATCATAAACAGCCTGTACGACCGTGGGGTTCTCTATTACATAAAGATTAGTGTCTTGCTGCGAAAAACAATTTAACGCACTACCCGAACACTCCGCATAAAAGTACGCCCCCAAGTCAGTGAGATCGAAACCGCCGGTAAATCCAATCCCTTCAATAAAATAAGCAGTATCTTTACCTGCTGTAACTCCCCACCTTTTACGATAGGTGCCATCATCAAGTTGTACAGAATCAATAAATGTTACCGTAAAACCTTCATTATCGGAAAGACCAGCCTCTGGAAACGTATCTTCCACATTTAAGTTAAAATCATAAAGCACTTCATCTGTATCATATACACCATATTGGCGTATGAATACTTGTTTATTAACTGTATCATCTCTTAACAATATACCTGTATAAGACATTGGAGAAATACTTATAAGTCCATCGACATTATAGTCAGGGCCGGTTGCTACAACTGAACCCTCATATATCTTTCGGTATGTCAGGTTATTTATAATACTGTCTCCCAATGCCTGGTAAATATCAAAACCCCAATAATATTCACCTCCGTTGCAATCAGAGGTTTCAAATCCATTACTCCATACATTACCCGAATCAACTAGAGGATGATATTTATTTACTTGGGCGGTAGCAACAGAAGACCCTAAAAACAAGGTGATACAGAAAAATAAAGCCCTATTTTTCATACTGAATATTTAGTATAAATATACACTATTTTTAATAAATAGATGATAGTCGGAGGTTCATTATTAAAATCTTCTTAGCGTCTTTGTGCATTAACGGTTAAACTTTTCTCTGTGCCTTTGTGTCTCTGTGGTGATTTATTCATTTTCAAATTATCAAATTCCCTAATTTTCAAATTATCTTCCTTACCAGCTTTGTTTCGGCACCACCTTACCCGAAAACGGTATAAACGTCCGTCCGCCGCGCTTGAAGTGTTCAAACTCCAAAGCAAAAATGCTCGTAACCGCATAATCCAGGCAATCACTCAAATGCCCCCACTGCTGGTAGCTCACTCCTGTGTCAGCGTCGCGTACCGTGGTTTTCAGTTTCGTGTCGTCGGCGTCTTGTTTCACATTTTGCAAGTCAAGTATGGTGTTTTTGCAGTGGTCCCCAATCACAATCTCAATGCCGTCAAAGTTGTTGAAAAATATGCCGTTTATAAATTGTCCGCGCATATACACCTCAGGGTTGCCCGGCGGCACCTTCAATTGAGGTCTGTATTCGCGCAGCCCGTTTTGCAGCAGCATATATAAGTTTTGATTGCCCGTTTTCACATCCTGCTTCCGGCTGGTGGCGTCGCCTGTTAGCAGCAACCCGCTTTGGTGGTTCGGGTAGCGTTGCTTAAACTCCATCACCAAATCACGCACCGTATTTAGTGGTGGTCTCATACACAGCTCGTCAATCTGCATAGCGCGTTTGCCCTGCACCTGCCACACACTGGCGCCAAAATAAGGGTGCACATTCTCATCCACGCTTAACCAGATTGGTAACCGTGCATCATACCTTACCGGTCTCACATGTTTTTCCATATTAAACTCCTTGTAAAACTCCACACCCGTTTTCAGCAGCAAATCCCATTCGCCCTCGACAAACACCCGGTACTCATAGCGGGGCAAATTTTTCAATTGCGCTTTGTAGTCCTCATCGGCATAAGGGTTGTCGGTAATTTTTGCCGGTATATAAGCCCACCGCGGGTTCAGGCGGTTCTCTTTCCACGGTATATAAAACTTTTCCTTCACCCAGTTTTGCGTGGGGTTGCACGTGCATATAATAAGCGGTTTTGGTTGGTCGGCAATAAAGTGCGAGCCGCTGCGCTCAATAGCTTTGTTAAAGGCGCGTTCCGTCAGCTCATTGGCTTCCTCCAACAAAAAGCCGTTCACCTCAAGCCCCCGCCAGCGGTTCAAATCTTTATCGTAGTCGTATCCCTCTGCAAAAAATATGATTTGCGAGCCATTGTCAAAAGTAACCACATTGGTATCCCTGTTAAATGACACCGGGTAGTTGGGTGGACAAATTTTAATAAAGCTGGGTATAGTGGTTTTCTTCAGCGTGGGCATATCCGTGCGCACCACGGCCCACCGGCTTCCCCGGTACCTTTGGCATAGCGCCACCAGTGCGCCCAGCGCGGCAAACGTTTTCCCGCCCCGTATGGCTCCGCCATACAGTATAACATCCTTTTCGCCTTTAACAACCATATTAATAAGCTGCCTCTGTTGGGCGAAGGGGTGAAAAAATAGTTCAAGCTCGTCCAGTTCCAAATAACTAAGTTACGGAGGGATGAGGGTGGTTTTTGGGTTTTGGGACAGAGTTTTAGCATAAAAAACTTTGATTTTAACATTATTACTATTTTTATAGTTTAAATTTTACCTTAACCAAATCAAAGTAAAATCAAATGTTAACAGGTGGCTAAGAAACTTACAGCTATTAATAGATATGCTCAATTCGATAAAAGAAAATGTATGGAATTGGCAATTGAAGTCATGAGAAAATCCGTTTCTGAAAGAAGAGGTGATGGAAAGGCTACGCCAAAAGTTGGGGCAGTTTTGGTTAGCCCAGATGGAAAAGTTATTGAGTCTGCTTATAGAGGTGAGTTACGGGAAGGCGACCACGCAGAGTTTACATTACTTGAAAGAAAATTACGAGATAAAAATCTGACGGGTTGTTTTCTTTTTGCAACATTAGAGCCTTGTGCTGATGGCGCACGGAAACCACCTAAAGTTGAATGCGCAAAAAGGATAGTCAATGCGCGTATAAAAAAAGTTTGGATTGGTATTGAAGACCCGGACCCCTTAGTTGCACGAAAGGGTATAAAATTTCTTCAAGACAGTGGTGTAGAAGTTGAAATGTTTGATAAAGATTTTCAGGATATAATTGAAGAAGAAAATAAAGACTTTCTTAAACAGGCGCTACATCGGGCAAGCGAAGCCAAATTATCACCTAAAAAAATAGAATTGACGACACTTGAAAAGCCTCTTCCCAATATTACCATTGACGAATTTTCCACAGAAGCAGTAAAGCTCTATATTCAAAGAACCAATTTAAAAATAGAGCCTGATAGCCCTGAGTTTATTTCTTTGTTGGAGCAAAAAGAATTAGTACAACATGAAATCACGTCTTTATCCTCAAGTGTAGCCGATGAAGCTCGTAGAGTTGATATGATGCCATTTTTTGTTCACCAGGGCGGAATAAACGGTAACGGCTCTCTTAGCGATACATTTATAAATAATGGCGAGCGGGTTAATATTATATCATATAAAGAGTTTGAAGATAATCCCTCCTATATAACTATCCATAAAGGCTGGGTTGAAAAAGGAAAAGTATTTACAATTTCAGGTAAAAACCGAAAATCTGAGGTTAACACCAATTCTCAGGGCTATCACGTAGAAATCTTATATGAAGATAAAGATGGACGAACATATAGTCAGGAATTTTCACGTTACGGCATTGGTAAACCATCAGTTTTTGAGCCTAAATTATTTAATTCCATTAATAATAGATACAATCCTACTGGATTAGGATTCTTGCTATTTGGTAAAAACCCTTCTAACTTATTTCCACAAGCAGTGTTAAAAGTTGAAGCTCATTATGGAAATAATGAACCCGAAATTCATGATTTTGCTGGTCCGTTAGTTTTAATTCCTGAACAGGTAGAGAACTGGCTTAAAAAAGTTTTATCTTCAAAAATATCGCGCGCACAATTTGTAAGAACAACTGAATATGCTTATCCTATTCAAGTGTTACGCGAAGCAATTATTAATGCAATTGCACATAGAGATTATGCTATTGAAGGTGCTAAATGCTATTTGATAATTGATAATGATAAAATTGTTGTTAAAAGTCCGGGGTTACCGGTTAACCCAATAAAATTTGAAGATTTTAAAAATCTGAATGCCCCATCTCTTAGTAGAAATCCAAAGCTAATGGCGGTTTTTAATGAAATGCATTATGCTGAAGAAAGGGGAATAGGAATGAAAGAGATGAAATCCTTACCCAATAAATATAATCTGCCTTCACCTGTCATAACATGGGAAGATCCCTATATAAATATTACCTTTCCCAGGAATCAAAATTATTTTGAATCTGTTGTTGATAGCTCTAAATTAAGTCAACTAAATGACGAGGAAAAGACCGGATTAGCTTATATAATGGAAAATAAAAATGTTTCTAAAAAACAATATTCAGAGCATTTCAAATTCAATGATAAAAAAGCCCAGCGTCACTTATTGAAATTTGTTGATTTGGGTTTGGTAGCACTAAAAGGCAAGGGGCCATCATCCAGTTATCAATATCAGGACAATGATCAGGACACCTTGTCCTGATTATTATAGATTTATACGGTAAAAACCATAATCAGGACATTAATCGGGACAAAGTGTCCTGATTAATAGGTTCAATTTTTTATTTTTTTACAACTAACTAATTATCAATGCATTAATTTCAAAAATTGGACGGAAATTAAAGTAATTGTCCAATTTTTGATTTAGGGGCGACTGTTTATATACTTTCTGCTTAGGTTGGACTCAACTACAAATAATATTCAGTCCCCTTTAGGGGGATTTAGGGGTAAAAAACTTCCTGTCCCAACTCATTAATTCCAGTCTCTTTCCTTGCTAATTTAGTTTCAAAGCACTTTTACTATTTAACTATGTCTGCAAAACCAAAAATAACAGAAGAGCAGTTTATCACAGCTTACACGGCTGCTTACGGCAACTATGCCGGCACTGCCAGGTATATTGAACAGCATTATAACATATCTATTACACGACAGGCAGTGAGGAAACGGGCTAAAGGTAACCTCAATTTACAAAGGGAGGTGAGTGAACTGCTGGAAGATGATTTCGACTTCCACCTGCGGAATTTTGCTGAAGATGAAACAGTGAACATTTGGCTTAGGGCAAGAATATACCTGGAAATGAAAGCACAGCTTCATCGGTTTAACATGAAAGTGCAAACGGTGAAAAATGAAAAAAAAGGGTTTTTTGATATTGACGGCAACATCATATCGTTTATGGATGATGAGATGGATAAGGAAGCCTTTGAGCGTATTAAAAAAGGCGAGCCGGGAGCGGGTATTGAGGCATGGAAAGAACAGTACAATAAAAAACATGGTCATGGTTAACAGGAACCTTGTAACCTGCTAACAATGAAAGAAATGAGGTGTATAGTTGTGAACCATAAACTTTTGTTACAGAAACCAAATGAAAAACAAAATGAAAATAACTTATGCTTTTTATTATTAAAGATTTAACACAAACTAAAGGCAGCCGTTATATTGCGCAGTTACTTTTGCCGCATAAAAAATAAAATCATGAAAGAACTAATTGATATTGCCAAGCAAATTCAGGAACGAGCGGAAGAACCCTGTGTTAATTTTAGATTTAAAATATGTGCAGAAACTCGACCTGCTGCATTTGCATAAATTACTCGGGGGAAAAACCTATGACTCGTTAGACGTGATACTTCAAACGGATGGCGGCGATATTAATACGGCATTTGTTTACGCAAAATTACTGAGGAAAACAGCGAAGGAAAAATTAAATATCATCATCCCTCCTTATACCAAATGCGCGGGAACGTTGCTGTGCCTCGTTGCCGATAATATATTGATGACGGAGCTGTCGGAAGTTAGTCCGCTGGATACGCACATCAGGGAAATCAAAAACAGCGATGTGCTTCAATACAGTTCTGCCTTAAATGGTTTTAAAACGCTGGAGCAGATTCAGAAATTTACCATTGATACCATGGATACCGTGAGGGAATTGATTGAAGAGCGCAGACGGCTTAAACGAGGTGGAAGCGATAACTCTTGCCTCTGAATTTTCGGGCGAGACCAGCGAGGCATTATATAACCAGCTCAACCCGGCGCGGCTGGGTGAATACGGATTGGCGCTTGAAGTGGGCGCAAAATACGGCAAACTGCTCCTCACCCGTTATATGGGCTGGGATGGCGACAGCGCGGAGAACACTATAAATAAACTGGTGTATCATTACCCGTCGCACGATTTTGCGATTGATGCCGAAGAACTGCAAAGTTTAGGATTACCCGCGCAACTTGTTGACGGAAAGATTGCTCCTTTATTATTTCAATTATGGGAGGTATTATTCCGCACGAAAAAAACATCTATTGAATTAATAGAATACGCTCCCTCCGCTGAGACGGGAACCGGACAGGAAGGAAACAACAACAGCCAAAAAAATGAACATGAAGTGGCGCAAAATGTTAATGAATTCAGTATTCCTCAGAATTAAGCGTGGTGAAAGGTTGAAAGGTTTGAAGGTTATTTGCCAATTTATTTTCTTTATGCTTTAGGTTTTTTTACCAGCCGTATCCCTAAATAAAACAGGAAAATTAAAATCACTGATGCAATTATTGCGGCTATTATAATATTGCTGTTATCCGGTTTCTGATTAAAGAGGTAGCCAAAAACAGAAGCCATTACATAAACCGTGTAAAGTATATAAGCTGTTCCACACGTTAAAAGAAATGCTAAAATAATTATTGCTATGCCCAGTTTTCTTTTAATTTTCAAATTGGCACATTTTCAAATTCTCAAATTCTTTAATATTTCTTAATAAGCACCTCAGCCGGGATATTCAGTTTATTATGAATACGGCGAATCATTTCCAAACTTAATTTACGGGCGCCCGAAAAAATTTCGGATTTGCGGCTACGATAGCCGAATACCCTGGTGAGCTGGCTTTCACTTAAGCCCTGTTGTTTGGCTTTGTATTTTATGGCGTTAATGGGTTTTAATTTTGACAACGGTCCCTGCGTGGTTTCATAATGATTTACCAGGACGGTAAGCAGCTCCAGCTCTTCGGCTTTATCGGAGCCTTTCTTTGCTTTCTTTTTCGACAGCTTTCCAATGCGGTCTAATGTTTTTTCGTATTGTTTTTGATTACGAATTAATAAAGTTGCCATAAGTATTTGGTTTTAGATGGTTTAAGGGCTCCAAATATAAGTAATGTTTCTTAATTACTAACATGGTAACGGAAATTGGGTTAGAAGGTTGAAGGGTTTGAAGGTTAAAAGGTTTGGTGTTGGGCTGGTGTTACCAATTGGGAAATGAATTACCGGGATGGGATAGTTTGAATTTACCACAGAGCCACAGCAACACAAATAAAACGAAAACAAAGCAAAAAATTTTGGTAAACGGAAATTTATGTAGTTTTTTCATTGCCAAGCGGTTATGCAAATTCGGTTAACCAAGTCCACCCATTTTTTTATTGTATTGCTCCTTCCATGCCTCAAGCCGGGTTCTTTTCACCTTTTTTAATGCGCTCAAAGGCTTCTTTATCCAATTCATCATCAATAAACGATATTATGTTGCCGTCAATATCAAAAAATCCCACCTTTTTTTATTTGTGTTAGTTAGCTGTTTCATGTTTATGCGGTGCAACTGGGTTTTTAATTGCAAATAAATTCTTATCCTAAGCCACATATCTATCGTTACATCTTTTGCAAACCCCACCAGGTGATCATCGAATTCATTTTCCCGCAGTTCGAGCACCTCTCTTTGCAAATCGGGATAACGCTTAGCCCGTTTCAGCGCAGCCGGACGTGTGTATGGCACATTATAATTTTCCTGTATGTACCTGGCAGTGCCTTCATAGCTTCCACCGGAAGCCATATAAGCTGTGATGAACTGCTCATCGGTGATTTTATCTTTGGGCATTTTATAAGTTAAAAGTCAAAAATCAAAATTAGCTATGCTACAAACGCGAACTGACGAGTTGGGACAGAAAGTTTGTGTGAAAGAATTTATCTTTATAATCGAATATGGCCGATGTACATTCAAAAGAGGCGCGCTCTTATAATATGAGCCGTATAAAAGGCAAGAACACAAAGCCCGAACTTATTGTGCGCAACTTTTTGCACAGAAACGGTTTCCGTTTCCGTTTGAATGATAAGAAACTGCCCGGTAAGCCCGATATTGTTTTACCAAAGTATAAAACCGTTATTTTTGTTAATGGCTGTTTCTGGCACGGGCATAAAGGGTGTAAATATTTCGTTATACCCAAAACAAGAACGAAATGGTGGTTGGATAAGATTAATGGGAATGTTGAGAATGATAAGCGAAAGAAAAAAGAATTGCGTAAACTGGGTTGGAAAGTAATTACTGTATGGAATTGTTCACTTAAAAGTCTTGATAAAGTATCGTCCCAAAAGAGTTTGATATATAAAATAAAAGGTTAAATTTAGGGGTGAATTTTATTGATTTATTCGCCGGAGCTGGAGGTTTGTCTGAAGGATTTATTTGGGCAGGATTTAATCCTGTTGCTCATGTTGAAATGAATAAAGAAGCCTGTGATACTTTAAGAACGCGACTTTCATTTCACTATTTAAATAAAAAAAATAATCTTAATTTATATTATAATTATATTTCAGGTGAAATTCCATCAAATGAATTTTGGAGTAAAATTCCAAATGAATTATTACAATCAATAATTAACGATGAAATCACAAATAATTCAATTGGAAATATTTTCAACCGGATTGACCTTCAACTCGGTTCTCAAAAAGTTGATGTATTAGTCGGCGGTTCTCCATGCCAGGCATATTCACTTGTAGGAAGAAGCCGAGATCCGCATAGGATGAAACAGGATAAAAGAAATTATTTATTTCGTTATTATGCCCGTTTTTTAATGCGGTATAAACCTCAATATTTTGTTTTTGAAAATGTACTTGGATTACTTACTGCCGGAAATAGCTGGTACTTTCAGGAAATGATAAATCTTTTTTCCTATTTAGGATATTCAACGGATGTCAAAGTTTTGAATGCTGGGGATTTTGGAGTACTTCAAAAAAGGCGCCGAGTATTTATAATAGGAAGAAAAGGAAAAGCAAAATTTAAATTTCCGGAATTAAACAGGATTGAAAATAACTGGCAAACCAAACGCGATTTATTTTTTGATCTTCCTTCTTTACAACCCGGTCAGGTAATGAATGTTGCCAAATACACAAAACCAACGAATGACTACTTAAAGGAGACGTCAATAAGGAATGGAGTTGATTTTGTTACTCAACATATAACCCGCCAGCATAATGACAGAGATTTGGAAATTTACGAAAGGACTATTAATAGATGGCTTAATGACAGAATGAGACTAAAATACAACGACCTGCCTTCAAAGCTGCAAACTCACCATAATACAAGATCATTTCTTGACCGCTTTAAGGTAGTTGACCCGATAGGGCACTCTCATACTGTGGTAGCCCATATATCTAAAGACGGTCATTATTATATTTACCCTGACTTGAAACAAATACGCTCTATTTCTGTCCGTGAAGCGGCAAGAATACAATCATTCCCCGATGATTATTTTTTTGAAGGTGGCAGAACGGCTGCTTTTAAACAAATTGGTAATGCTGTACCACCTCAATTATCAAATTATCTTGCAAAAGAATTAAAAAACAATTTTTAATGAGTACACCAAGTAATCCTGTATTTAAACCACGTGCAAGACTTTTACTTCAATTAGGTGATCAATTAATTAAGAATGAAAATATTGCTGTTCTTGAATTAGTAAAAAACTCCTATGATGCAGACGCAAGAAATGTGACGATAAAAATGGAGTCTGTTGATAAAAAAGAATTGGGAAAAATAGAAATAATTGATGATGGTTGTGGAATGGATGATACAATAATAAAAACTGCTTGGCTTGAACCAGGAAGCGATTATAAAGAGAAATTGTATAAAGGTGGAAAGCGCTCAGACATTTACCATAGACTTCCAATAGGTGAAAAAGGTATTGGAAGATTCGGCGTTCATAAACTTGGTGATAAAATTGAACTAATAACAAGAAAAAAAAATGAAAATGAAATCGTTGTTACCATAGATTGGGTAGAGTTCATTAAAAAGAAATATCTTGAACAAGCTGAAATTAAAATTATTACACAAATTCCTAAATATTTCTTAAGAGATAGGCATGGTACAAGAATAATTATAACCAATCTCAGAACTGATTGGGACCGTAGAATGGTTCGTGAACTTCACAAGTCACTTTTTACGTTATCCTCACCTTTTAAAACAGTCGATCATTTTACTATTAAATTTGAAACAGACAGAAAGGACTGGATTTCTGGCTTGATAAATTGGGATGATGTAAAAAACTACGCACTTTATTATTTCAAGGTAAAAGTAAAGGGGAGTGAGATTACGGAATTTAAATACCAGTTTACCCCTTGGAAAGATTTGGACAAAGTAGAAGCAAAAACAATTACTCTTGAAAACCAATTTATCCAAGACCATAAAACCATGGAAGTTATTTCTGCTGAGAACAAAAAAGTAAAGGTTGAAATAGATTTAGAAAAACATAATATAGGCGAGGTGGGATTTGAGGGTTATATTTTTGATCGTGATTTAAAAATACTGAGCATAATTGAAGATAGTGTTGTAAATCAGATTAAAAATTATCTGGATGAAAATGGAGGCATAAGAGTATATAGAGATAATTTAAGAATAAATGAATATGGTGAAAAGGGGAATGATTGGTTAAACCTTGATATTAGAAGAGTAAATGTTCCTACAGTACGTATAAGCAATAATATTATATTATCAGTAATTAATCTGAAACGGGAAGATAGCTCAGATTTGATTGAAAAAACTAATAGGGAGGGTTTCGTCGAGAATGAAGCTTATAATGACTTCAGAGCAGCAATAATGTATGTAATAAATTTAATTGAAAAATTACGACAGGTTGATAAGGCAGAATTACGTGCTAAGTATAGCCCAACAGAGCAAGAAGAACCAGTATTGCATCACACGAGCGAATTAAAAATCTATATACAAGAAAATGTGAAAGAAGAGGCTGTTAGAGATAGGTTAAATGAATATATTGATGAAATCGAAAAAGACTATAATGAAATCAATGAAATTTTATTAACCAGTGCGGGTGCTGGATTAACTCTTGGTGTTGGAATCCATGAAATTGAGAAACTTATTAAAGAGCTTATATCTGCAATTAAAAATGGCGAAACAGTTTCAGATAAGGTTAATTACTTAATTCAGGATATACATGAGACGGTAAATAATTATTTGAATCTTCTAAAGCAGGAGGATAAAAAAACTTATAAACTAAAGGAGCTAATAAAGGGAACACTAAACAATGTTGAGTATAGATTAAAAGTACATAATATTGAAGTCATAAAAAATTTCTCGAAATTTGAAGAAGATCCTATAATTGAATGTTCAAAAAGGTTCTTTATTAGTGCAGTTTTAAATGTGATTGATAATTCCATATATTGGTTAGAAAAAAAATTTAAGGCACTAAAAAAGACAGGTATAGATTTTCACAAGAAAATTTTCATAGGAATTATTAATGAAAAAAATGGAATGATAAGTGTTTTAATAGCCGATAATGGAAATGGATTTACTTTACCAACCGATAAAATCATTCTTCCTTTCATTACCGCTAAAGATGATGGAATGGGATTAGGTTTACATATTGCTAATCAAATACTCAAAGTCGCAAAAGCTAATTTACTTTTCCCCCAAAAAGGCGATTATGATATACCTGAAGAATTTCAAAACGGTGCCAAAATTGTTTTTAGATTTAAAAAGTTATAGCTATGATTCTTCCCAATAATGGAAAGGTAATCATTATTGATGATAGACCTGACGAGGTAGAAAATTTAATGATTGCTTTAACCAAGGAAAAAATGCCATTTCTCTTTTATAGTAAAGTGGATGGCGAAGATTTACCTGAAGAGGGTAACCCGGTCGAAAATGTAAGACTTGTTTTTTTAGACTTAGATTTAGGCGTAGATGGAAGTGATACTGGTAAAATCCGTACTATTCAGGGTAGAATTGAGAAAATCATTGCACCTAATACCCCTTATATACTTGTAATTTGGAGTAAAAATGAAGATAGATATAAAAAGCTTTTAATGGAGGAGTTTGAAGATGGTTTTAAGCAATATAAACCCATAGCAAGTTGCAGTCTTGATAAGACGACGATAAGTAAAATGGGAGATGAAGCCAAAGTTATCATTGAACATATAAGAAATGAATTAAAAAATCAATTATCAAAATTCAATTCATTCAATGCTTTTTTACTTTGGGAATCTATAGTTAACAAATCATGCGGTGAAATATCAAATGGTTTTACCAAGATTTTTGATTTCGACGGCAATTGGGATAAAAATATTAATGCTTTTTTCTATCGGTTGGCAAAGGCGAATGTTGGTGAACAAAAAATTGATAACATAGGCGACCACCAAAAGCTTCAATTAGCTCTTGAAACAATTAATTCGGCTTTGATTGATTCAATTGAAAAAAATATTAAGTTATCTGACAATCCTTTAGATATTAAAATAAATGGTAAAGATGTTCCTGTTAGTGCTGAACGATTGGCTTTAATAAATACAAAGCTTCATTTGCTCTATTCTACGAATTTAAGTCACTTTCAACCAGGTAATCTTTATTTTAAAGATTATACTGATGAAGAATTAATAACAGAGATTATAAAAAAAACATTTGATAAAAGTGTTATTGATGAAATTATAAAATCAAAACCTCAAATGATTCACGTAGATGTTACTCCAGCTTGTGACTATTCGCAAGATAAAGGTTATACGAGGGTTTTGGGAGGTATAATTATTGATGGAAAATATCATGATAAAAAATATCAAAAGAGTCAAAGCCCTATATTCATTTATGATTTATGTCCAGTTCTAAATATTCAAGATAAATATTCTTATTTGATATTTGACTATAGGTATTTTGCTTCTTTTAAAAAAGAAGTTTTTGAGAAACACTTTAAAAAACCTACTTATAAAATCAGAAATCAACTTTTAACTGATTTACAAGCTGGTTTATCAAATCATATCAATCGACCAGGTATTGTAAGTGTGGAATAGCACCACTAACCTTGATTCGCGTGAGCGATTGAAGCGGAAAGCCCACAACGAAGCGCAGCGAAGTGAGGACTTGTAGCGGAAAGCGCGGTGCGCTTTTCGCGCACACGCCCAAAAAGACCTCCCGGCAACGCGCATGGCTTTGTCCCCTCCTAAGAACAGGAGGGGAGCTAAAATGACTCATAAACTTCCTGTCCCAAGAAACGTTTCCATGTTTGTTTCCTCAATAGTTTTGTTTCCTGACCCCTAAATCCCTTATTAGGTTTGGGTGTACGTTTGTGTGCGGGCTGGCAAAGGATTTTAAAAATTTAATTAATGACTAAAAACATTTCACGTTACCAAAAAGCAATTGAGTTAAAGAAACGCGGCTACACTCACGAACAAATAGCGCCTATGCTTGGCTATAAGGCAAAAAGCAGTGTTACCAAATTGCTGGCGCGGGGCGGCGCGGTTAAGAGCGCTAAAAATTCATTCTTCCCTGCACCTGACGGAACAGGCGGCATATCGAAAGACCCGTCGCAGCAATGGGGCGCTAACAATCCTAAAAACCTGAACACCTTTATTGCGCCCCTGCAGTTTGCGCGCATTAAAGCAGGATATACTCTATTGGCGCCAAGCCATACTGGAAACAGAACTGGCGTATTTTCCGCACCGCGTGAAAATGCAGCGCGTGTACATTGACACCATTTTAGACCCGCAGGTGTGGGCGTGTATCAGCAAACGTAAGGAGCTGACGCTGCTTAAAAAATTCGGTATTTATGATACCGGCGGCAACGAGGCGGAGGAACTTACCGGGTTATTTAAAAACAAAGAGTGGTTTCAGCAGTACGTTAGTTATATGCTCGACAGTATTTATTTTGGTTACACATTAATAGGGTTGGGTGATGTGGTGAATAATGAATTTCCGAACTTAACGGTTATCCGCCGGCATTTAATATCGCCGGAGCGGCTGAACCTGGTGCCGTTTGAATATATGCTCGAGGGGGTTAACTTTTTAGAAGAGCCTTACTGCGACTGGAGCTGCTACATTCCCACTCCCAGCGAAATAGGCGTTACCAAATGCGGCTATGGCTTACTGTATAAATGCGCGCCCTATGCCATCTACAACCGTAACCTGCTTGGTTACAATAATGATTTTGTGGAGAAATATTCCATGCCCACGTTTTGGCTCAAATCGGCAAAGACAAGCGATGATGAGCGCAACCAACTGGAACAAGCTGCCCAACACCTTGCCAGCGACAGCTACCTGGTTACCGACCCGGGAGATGAGGTGGAGTTTTTAGAATCGAAATTTGCTGGTAACGGCTACCAGGGCTATGATAACCTTGAGATGCGCAACGAAAAGAAAATATCGAAGCTGATATTAGGTCATGCCGATGCCATTGACAGCAAGCCCGGGCACCTGGGCGCCACGGGTGTAAAAAGCGATGCGGAAAAAGCCATGGATAAAAAAGAAATTTACGACAACACCTTAGCCGAGAACAACATTAATAATTTGCTCATCCCAAAAATGATTAAACTGGGCTTTCCCATTCCCGCCGGTTATACCTTTAAATATAAAAATGACCAGGAGCAGCAGGATATTGAAGCGTATGAAAACACCACTAACACCACGGTGAGTAACATTGTATTAGCCCTGAAACAAGCGGGCTTTGATGTTGACCCGGCATATATTACGGAGCGGACGGGGATTCCGGTGAAGAGAGGCGGGGTAGAAAAACGCACCCCTTAATCTCCTCTTTATAGAGGGGAAACGGCGTAGTAAATCTATTCAGGCTTTATGGGTATTAGCTACGTTGGGTTTGCGCGGAGCACTCCCCTCTACTAAGAGGGGTTGGGGGTGTGTCCTGTCTTTTCTTGATATTCTTCAATATAAAATCTAATTACCCGCAAAACATTATCTATATCATTAATCACCTCATCATCGCTAAACCGAATCACTTTAAAACCTGATTCTTCTAATCGTTTTTGTTTTAATTTATCTTTTTCAAAAGTTTCTTCCCATTGGTGAGTAAGCCCGTCCAATTCAATCACAAGATTTAATTTATTACAATAAAAATCAACAATATAATTATCAATAGGTTTCTGGCGGTGAAAGTCATACCCGCCCATTTGTTTTCTTCTTAAATATTTCCAGAGTTTTATTTCGGATTTGGTGCTGTTGTTACGCAATTGCCGTGCAAATTCTTTTAAGTGGGGTTTATAATAAACCTTCATAAGGCTGATTTCTGTAACCAAAATACAAAAAAAATTACACACCCCTTAATCCCCTCTTTATAGAGGGGAAACCTGCCCTCATACCTGTTAAAACTCAAGCCTTATCAGTTTTATTAGGGTACTTATAAAATCAAAAAATTAAGCATCAACACAGCACTGATGCGGCTTTGTGCGTGGCAACTCCCTTCTGCTAAGAGGGCCTGGGGTGTGTCTTTTCTGAACTAATTTCCCTATACTTACATAAAAAATAAACCACCAAGGTTATGACAGAACCGGAAAACAATATCACTCCGTTTGAAGAAGTGCCGGTGGCGCCGCCGGCTGATAAACCAAAGCTTTATTCTAAAAGAGCTATAAGGGTATTTTCAATATTATTCAGTACACTTGCCGGTGGTTTTCTTCTAAGGCAAAACTTAAAAGATATAGGCAATGATAAGGTTGCCCACAATGTCATAACCTTTTCAATTATTTATACCCTCGGTACAATAATTGTCAATTATTATTTCAGCAAAGAAGCAGGTGCAATAGCGCTTTTATTAAATATTATTGGAAGTTTTATTCTCAACGAATACTTTTTTCACGATTTCATAGGAGATTCAAATAATTATGGGAAAAAACCTATCTGGAAACCTTTAATTATCTGTTTATTAATAACAAGTGTTGTTATATTAATTGTTATTTATACAGGCGCATTGAAATAATAATCAACTCCGATAATTATTCATGAATTCCGCACCCATAAAAGAGTTGTACAGGGAGTTTAAGGCGATGCCCGACCCCACGCCCGGCTCTATGATTGATTTTTTTTCGGCGAACCATCTCTTTTTCGATAACCTTGCCGGTTTTAATGATGCCGCTGAAGTAACGCTTTATATTGAACTGACATGGCATTACATGAATGCACTTACTAAAAAAGAACGCTATAATGATACGGTTGATACAGCCATAAAACATCTCACATTAATTGACAGCGAAATAAAACGGTTTAAGCTGTTAGCACTAAGAGATGACTGGTACTATGGAGTACTTTTTATGGAGGGCGCGGCAAGTTATAATTTGAGAGACTTTAAAACAGCCACCACAATATTCAGGAAACTTGTAGCGCACGATCCGCAGAACGATTCCTATAACTCATGGCTCGTTTATTCTAAATACAGGCAAAAACTGTGGGTCACTTATAGTATTTGGGCGGTGAGTATTGGCATTATGTCTGTTGATCTTTTTTTTCATGAGCTGATTCCGTGGCGGGGTGTGCGCCTTACGTTATTAGCCATCGGTTTCATCGGGTTTGTTACAAATATTGTTTGGGATTATTTTATAAAACGAAGTTTCCGTAAAAAGAAAAAATTCACTTCTGCGCCGTAACCACAGTGCCGTCATATTCCTAAAAAATTCATATTTTTTTCATATTTAATTTTTATACTTGCATAACAAATTCTACGGATAATGTCATCAGAAGTAAAAGGGCTTGCCCGGCTGGAGATGTTTAGCGATGGTGTGTTCGCTATTGCCATCACCTTGCTGGTGCTTGATTTAAAAGTGCCGCCGCTGAGCTCTATCAACTCGGTAGGGGATTTATGGCACGAGTTGTTAAAGCGCTGGACGTTCTATTTTGCTTTTGCCTTTAGCTTTGGAAATATTCTTATATCGTGGGTAAACCATTCGGCGGCTTTCAACCTGTTGGGCAAGGTTACCAAGCCACTTATGTGGGCTAACGGTTTTTTGCTGCTTACTACTGTATTTATTCCTTACCCCACCGCAATTTTAGGAGAATACATTGGCACCCCCTATGTGCAGCCGGCAGTGGTTTTTTTGTGTGCAAGCGGCACATTGGTAAATGTAGGATGGAACCTGCTGATACTGACTATGCTATATCCTGTATCGCTGGTTAAGCCGGGCGTAAATAAAAAAATTGTCAGAAGAGCAGTGCTATCCACCCGCGCCGGATTTTTTATTTATCTTGCCACCACTTTTATAGCCTGGTGGTTTCCTGTTACCGCCTTAGTAATAAATACATCCTTGCTTTTGTCTTGGATAACCATGTCGACGATCGATAGGGAGGTTTAAATAACTACTCCGGCGCCATAACCCCATTCCCGTCAAAACCCTAAGTGCAAAACTTTTGACTTTTGAGTTTTGACTTTTAAGTTATCAAAAAACTTCTTGTCCCAACTTCTGCTTCCAAGTTTGTTTCTGCAATAGTTTTGCTGCTGATGTCAAATTCTGATTCCTTATATGAACCCACGGGTGTGCTGGCTGCCGATATATTGGGCGCGGCATTTAGTCACGCCCTGAGAACGGGGCGCACGATACGTAAATTTATTTTACGCAAAAAGCTTTATGGGCATTTAATGGAGTATGTGGCTATTGAAATGGAAAAAAGCGGCGCACAGTATAAAGGAGAAGAACTGGATTTCAACGGTATACCGGTAGAATATTCTATACTGCAAACCGAGGCGCTGGTTATTGAATACGATGGTACAGAATTGGTAACGGGGTATGAAACTCAGGATTTAAGATATAAAATGATCAACAATTAACTGCTTGAAACAAATTTTTCTTGACATATTAAACCAGCTTAATTCAGTGAGCACGGCATGGAGCAGCACAGTTACTTACTCTGCAGGGCAGTATGTTTCATATAGCGGCGTCACCTACCGGTCTGAATGCAGATAATAATTATAATAATGCACCCGGCACGGATATAAGCGGTACTTCCATTCCCTATTGGGTGGCTACGCCGTTTTTTATTGGTACAGGCGATGTTCAGCTTACGCCTTTCATCGCCGTGTGGAATAACCAGCTCGATGGGGTGGAGCGAAGGCTCATCATTCAGCACACAACTGCCGGGCATATTTATAGAGTTTGTTACTGAAAATGTGATGGTGCTTAGCCAGGGGGTTGAATCGTTTGACCCGCTGGATATAAAAATTCACATCATTGATAATATGATTGATGCCGGTGACGGCACACAAGACCAGAACCTGCGCATCTTTGATTTTAAGCACCAGGTTTACCTGTTGCTGAAACAATTTAAACCCACGCGCTGTGTGCCGCTTTTCCGCGTTAGCGAAAGGCAGGATTACGACCATGATAATCTGTACCACTACGTGCAAACCTATCGCACTAATTATATAGACAATTCTATGCAAACCCCTGTTGACGGAACAACTTATGGTCCACCAAGCAACTTTACAACAACACTTATTTCATTAACGGCAGCTATTTATAATCCAATACAGAGTTATGCGCTTAACAGCATTGTTTCATATGACGGGCAATTATATATAAATACAACTGCCATCGGCTCAGGTGGTGAGGCTTGGAATCCGGCGCATTGGGAATTACTTAATACAGGCTCTGTTTATAATCCAACACTGAGTTATGCGCTTAATAGTGTTGTTTCACATAGTGGACAATTATATATAAATACAACTGCCATCGGTTCAGGTGGTGAGGCATGGAATCCGGCACATTGGCAATTACTTAATACTGATTGATACTTATTACAATGAATTATTGATTTTATAAAATGAACGAACCATTAACAGAACACCAGCTTGAGCATTTTTTAGATAACGCCCCCTACCCACATTGGGAGACGGATTGTTTGCAAATTGTTTTAAGTTATATTCTACAGGCATGGCTGATATTTAATAAAAATTAAACATGAAATCAATAAAGAAAAAAATAAAATGAAACAGGCTGTAAAACTTAAGAAAGTAAAACGAAAAAACATACTTGATAAATATCTGAACGTACTTGATGAACATCTGAAAAATTACTGTCAATCAATGAATAAAAATAAAATTCATCAAGCTTCGCAATTATTTCAGTTTGCTTTCATTTCACTTCTTACCATTAACAATTAACGATTAACAATTAACTACATCCATGGCGCGAACCATCTCACAGATACAAAGTCAAATAATGGCGCAAATTGCCGCCGATCCCGTTCTGGGAACAAAATTAACCAGCCCGTCGCAGGTGGCTATATACCAGGTTTATGCCTATATCGTGGCAACGGCGCTGAGCATTGAGGAACAGTTGCGCGATATTTTTCAAACAGAAATTGAAACGGATATTGCCAATGCGCCGCCGGGCACCCCGCAATGGATAGTGAAACAGGTGCTGGCATTTCAATACAATGCCACATATCCGCAGGTGGTTCAGTTGTTAAATTTCGTTCCCGTCTACCCGGTTATTAATACGTCATATAATGTGGTGGCGCAATGTGCTGTTATAACCGATACCAACAAAAATGTATTAGTTAAAATAGCGCCGGCAGACCCGACAACTGTATTTGATGGGGCGCCGGGCGCCAACGGACCAACCATGATAGCGCTTGCCGCCTATCTTGACCTGATAAATTTTGCAGGGGTTCAATTTTCACTGGTGAATGAGCCGCCCGACCTGTTTAAATGCGCCGCTAATATTTATTATGACGGGCAATACAGCGCTACCATGGCGGCATCGGTAACCACGGCAATAACCAATTACTTAGCCACCTTGCCTTTTAACGGCTTAATAACGCTATACGGCGGCAGCAGCGACCCGGGTTTAATCAGCGCCATAATGAATGTGCCGGGCGTGGAAGATGTGGTGTTTACCGATGTGGAACTGACCAACCAGGCAAACGGTAATGTAACCATTATGGTAAATAACCAGGAGGTATTTTACCGCAACACGGGAACATTTTCGGGAAGGGCAATACCCGATACCGGTTCCGGAAGAACCTTGGCAAATACACTTTCATTTTACGTGAATTCATAATGAGCGCTCAAAATCCAAACCTGTATAATGTGAACTACCAGGGGGTAGAAACCAATCTCACCCCGCCCAATCACCGCACACCGGTTTGGCTGGCATGGCTTAAAGCGCTGCTCTACCCGTTGCAATGGCTGCATAATAATTTTTTTTTAGATTATGCCAATGGCAGCGCCGATGTTTTTTATAATTATGCATCAACTTATACTGTTGGCGACCGGGTAATAGATATTGACAATAAAGTTTATGAGTGTTTGGCTAATATTGGACCTGCCTTTGCCTGGAATTCCACCTTTTATTACGAGGCGGGAAATTTTGCCACCTATGACGGGCAGATGTTCATCTCGCTGGTAAACGGCAATCTTGACCAAGTTCCCGTTATCGTTGCCTCGCCCAACGATTATATCAATAGCCAATGGTGGAGCCCCACTAATCCGCATTTAACGCCATCAATGTGGGTGCTTGTTAATTCTGATTACAGGGGCGTAAGACCACGCACATTATTTAACAGCCAGAAGCTGGTATTAGAGGGTATCTTAAACCAATATTTCAGAACCACGTTCAGGCAGCCGCCTTACAGGCATATAACCGCTATAATAATGCAGAGTGACGGAAGCGGGTATTCTTATGCCAATGCCACCTTAACGGGTTATAAAAACTCAGGTATTGATGCCGTAGCCGAGCCGAAAATAAATTCAGGGGGTGAAATAACGGAAATTAAAGTGTTGAATCCCGGTTTCGGTTATCTGAGCCCGATAACCGTGAACATCACAGGCGATGGTACTGGCGCAAGGGTGAGGGAAGTGCTCATGGCGGGCACTGCCTATCCGGATATTTTTATTGATAACCACCTTCTGCCCAACTCTGTTTTTACAGTGGGTATTATTGAAGCAGAAAGCAGTGTGGCGGTTTTTGAGAACGGCGAAGCGGTAGACTTTGTAGAAAAAGAAGGCTGTGATTATAATTTTGACGCCACCGACTTTACGATATTCGTACCATAGGCATTTTATGACACCCTTTCACCAACCGGCATAAGCAGTATACTAGTTACTAATCAGGGTTCTGGCTACTCCATATTCTCAACACTCACGGTGGCAATAACCGGCGGGGGCGGCACCGGGGCATCAGCCACGGCGGTAGTTCTTCCGCTTCCTCCTCTTTTTAGTTTCAATATCGGATTTGGTTTCGGGCAGCCCTCCTATATTATTATTGTAACAGTAACTAGCGCGGGAAACGGTTATACCTCGGCGCCAACAGTAACAATAACAGGCGGCGGCGGTTCCGGTGCAACGGCGACGGCAATTTTACAAACCGCTCCCCGTGATGCCATTATACGTGCTGTGGCAGATAAATATGTTATTGCCGGAATGATCTATGATATTAAAACGTATTAAATGACACTACTGATTTATTTAACCGGCTTTGTTTCGGGCTTCGCAAGTTGCCTGTATTTATTCAGTGATTCCATTATTCATAAAAAATATATTAAAAAAATTATAAAATGAAACAATTATATACAGGCAATATTACCGATAATGCGGCTATGCCTATCAAGAAAGGAACGCTTGACTTTCTTCAATTATCTTACCAGGAACTGTTTGCGGAATTGTTATTGGAAATGAATCCGAACATTAACCCTGCCAATGTAAATGTTCTGCGCGGAGGCTATATTTTGGGAGGCGGAACATCATGGTCAATAACCCCAGGGGCTGTTTTATTCAACGGGGAAATATTTCTTATTCCCGGCAACCCGGTAACCTCATCAAATCCGACGTTAAGTATTGGCTTAACACAATATTCAGGCGCAGATGCCGACCCGGTTCAATTTACGGATGGCAATAATTATAACGTGCATAATATCCGCCAGGCGGTATTAACGGATAATGACACGTCCTCTAACCTTATTTGCCCGGTGGGTAGTTTGATATATACTAATGAATGGGAGGCGATAATGTCACAAAGCGGCACGAATGCACCAACGGAGACAACACTAATTACAAATACTTTCCCCGGTACAATAAATATAGTATGGACACGGACCGGAACAGGTGTATATGTCGGAACAGTTTCTTCACCAATATTTACCACCAATAAAACAATTATTTACGGTTCAACACAGGCGTTTGAAACAGGAATGCTTACAGTTGTTATAGGGTCTGCTACTCAAATATATGTAAATGCTTTTCAATTTACATCCGGTCCGGTAGCTGCTTGTGATATAGGAAGTAACTTTTTCGTTCATGTAAAAGTTTACAATTAATCTGCGAAAGCTTTGATGCGCATTAACATCAGTCGCGCGGAATATTTTTTGTGCGCCTGGCAAAATAAGCGGCAATAGGATTGGCGTAAGCAATGGCAATTGCACCGATGATTATTTTGGCAACATAGGTTTGTAAAAAGGCAAAGTTGTCATTTGCCGGAAACATGGTTCTTCTCATATTAAGGTAATTAATAAATTTTAATACAAAATCGGGAAGCGACCATATTATTAATAAAATTCCCGCCACCATAATGGCTATTTCATAAATTACTTTCGGCTCGGCAAATAACGACACGTTTTCTTCAAAGTCTTCAGGCGGGCAAATCTTTTTTACAATCCATTGGGTTCTGAACAACAAATACCATGGTATAATTGCAATCATAATAAATATTGCAATCCCAATAAGCAAGGTCACTATGCCAAATTCCCCCTTATCAGTTGTTTTATCATACGTAACTAAATTTACTGCAGAATCCAGAGCCGCAACAAGTTGGTATACAATTAATGTCAGCGCATAAATTCCGATAATGCGAATAGCTATTTCGTAAATGGTTGATTTTTTCATGGTGGAGATTTAGTGTTTAAATATAGCATTAAAATACATCCACAAAATTTAATACCTTGTGCGGCAATGAAGAAAGCCGCTTTATTTCTACTCTTATTTTACGCTAAAACCCTAACCGCACAACCATTTAACATTGGCATAACCGCAGGTGGTTTGGACTATCATTTCAGGCAGCAGCCCGCTTTTTTAGGCATTTCGTATTATTCATTCGGGCTGTGCGGACAATATATTTTTAAAGACGAGCGGCGCATGGGCTATTGAAGCAAATTTTGATTGTTACCCATCGGGTATAAACAACAGCACGGGCTTATGGGACCCTTACAAGGGATTTGCCTCGGCAGAATATTTATGTGTTAACCCGTTCCCTAAACGCAAAGGGCTAATACTCCAGTTTAAGGCGGGGTTGTTTTATGCCACTTACGATGCCTCAAGCGATTTACCTAAGCCCGATTATGGAGCTGCTGTCGGCGTGTATTTAGGTATTTTTAAACTCTCGAAAAAATCGTATTTGGGTTTAGATGTGGATTACATGTGGGGCTTACAAAACTATTTGATACAGGGCTATGTGCAATCCCAATCCTTTACTCTGCCGGGCAATTCTAATATAAACTACGTAACCTTTTCGCTAAAATATATTCATAAAATTTAATACCTTTAGTGCCGAAATGAAAAAGGTAGTTCTCATACTGCTTTTATTTTGCGCTAAAACGGTTTCGGCGCAACATTTCAACTTTGGTTTAAGCTTAGGCGATTTAGGATATAGATTCAGCAGTGTAGATGCACCGGATTATAACCACAGCGCACTCGCCGGCGGGTTTTGCGCACAATATATTTTAAGGGACAGCTCATTCGGCATAGAGGGTAATTTATTGTTATATGCTTCACCGCCTGTTTTAGGCAGCACCACCGGCGCATTTGCGCCTTATTTCTTTGTTAATGTGGCGCCGTACAATCCCATATCAATAGAAATAAAGTTAGGGCTGTTAGCCTCTCGTAATTTTGCAACCTATACCCCGCCCCTATATGATGTTGGACCGGCTTTTGGATTTTATTTTTATTTTGTTCTTCCTCATACACCCGAAATGGGAGTTGACCTTACCCTATTCCTTGGACAAGAATATTATACATTATATGAGCCGGGACCAATTGGCGCAACGCCTAATCCTGCATATCCTTCCCAATTAAAGACTGTTAATTTGTCGTTTAAAATCATGGTGCCTTAGCAGTAATCATTTTCTCCGCTTCAATCACTTCAATTTTTCCGGCGATTGATTTCAGCCAGGGCTTTTGAGGGCTGAGCGGCTTTATGCAGTAGTTTAAAATTTTGCCTGTGCCGTAATTGGTGCGGATAATTTGAAACACATCGTCTATAGAGGTGGTGTTAATGTTAAACTCTATATAGAAGCCGGTGGTTTTCAATCTCTATCGGGGTGTTGGCGCTGCTCACCGGTAAGTCTGTCGTATATGCGCAGCAGTTGTTTTTGCTGGTTGTCGGTAAGTGTTTTTAAATGAGCCACAATAATGTGCGCACCGTGTTCCGACTTGGATTGACGAATGATGCGCGCCTGTGCAATGAACAGCTTATGGTATTTATCATTGAGTTGTATTCGTAAACGCCTGTCCTTTGCCATTTGATACAAAGATAAGAAATTTTACAATTAGTTGTTATAATTAATTGTAAACAGGAATAAAGTGGAAATCTTGAAGTCGCAATTTGCGACATCAAAATGTGAATGAAAACTTGAGGTGCCAGATTGGCACCTCAAGTTTAGACGCTTGAAAGAAAGGTATCGCAAAATGCGAGACCCAATATATCTTAAAATGGAAGTCACAAATTGTGATATCCATTTTATAGATTTGCTTTATATTTAAAATTATATATGAGTAAATCTATAGCGCTGTCCGACGAAAAAGTTATTAGCAAGATATTTATTTTAAGAGGCAAAAAAGTAATGCTGGATAAAGACCTTGCAGAACTTTATGGGATAGAAACCAAGCAGCTTAAAAGGCAGGTAAGACGTAATATAGGTCGTTTCCCGGGAGATTTTATAATTGAATTAACCAATAAAGAATTAGAAATCTTGAGGAGCCAAATTGGCACCTCAAGTTGGGGAGGCGCCAGGTATGTTCCAATGTTATTTACTGAGTTAGGAGTAGCAATGTTATCAAGCATATTAAACAGTAAAACCGCTATAGAAGTTAATATTCAGATTATGCGGGTATTTACCCGAATGCGGGAACTGACATTAACCCATAAAGACATTTTATTAAAACTGGAACAATTAGAGAAAAAGAGCAACAAACATGACGAAGAAATACAACTGATTTTTTCTTACCTGAAAAAATTACTCAACCCGCCACAGCCGCCAAGACGTAGGATTGGTTATAAGGCAGATAAAGAATAGGAATTATTTTCCCAAAATATCCCTATATTTGTAAAAAAATAATTATGCGTAGTATTCTACTTACTACCCTGTTTTTTTTAAGTTTTGCAACCCTCACAAAGGCGCAGACAAACGTTTATGTGCCTTTCCCTGATTCGGGAGCTAAATGGAATGGTGAATATGATTATTGCATGGGGTGTAATGGGGAACCGAATCCGACAATTTACAATTTTGGGTTTTATTTTAGAGAAACACATGATACAGTTATCAATACGTTAACTTATCATTTAATTAATTTTGCAAATACCTGGGTATCCTATTACTTAGAATTTGAGCCTGGAACTAGTTGGGCGCAAAATTTTGGACCTCCATTTTCAGAAGAAACTGTTGGGGCTCTGCTAGAGGACTCATTACACCGCATCTATTACAGATCTTTTACAAGTGGTATTGATTATTCAGGCGAATACCCCTTTAGCCCTCCTGATACCTTTCCAATAGATAGCGATATTTTGCTTTACGATTTTAGTTTGAATGTTGGTGATACAACTCCCGCAAAAATGTACCAGGTGGATTCAACTTTTATCACCGGGTATGATTCAGTTCAAATAGGTAACTCCTACCGGAAAGCTTTTGATGTAAAAGACACCATTGCCATTGGATATTATGGTGAATATTATGCCGGCACTGATGCTTGGGTAGAAGGAGTTGGCAGTATTGGACTGGGGTTATTAGGAAGTACTTATCTAAATATTTTTATCCGTGGTGAAGGAGGGGGAAATCCACCTTACCTGAAATGTTTTTCAATTAACAATCAGGTTTTATATCCGCAAAATCATCAGGGTGGTTGCGATACAATTATAATTGCCGACATAAATACTCCAACCTCTCAAAAATTATCAATGAAGGTGTTTCCTAATCCCGCCAGTGATGAGTTGTTTTTAAAATTCTCACAAAACTTCATTCCAACAGAAATTACTGTTTACAACGCCATAGGGCAGCAAATTAATTTGCCGTATAATACTGCAATAGATAAAAGTTTAAACATTGAAAATTTACCTGCGGGGTTATATATCATTAAAGCCACAGATGATAATAGTGTTTTAACGGAGGCGTTTATTAAGGAATAAATGTCCGTATTATAGCCGCATTATGTCCATAAAAAAGTTACCCTTTTATAACATACACCGTGCTTTTGCCGCGCCCCAGGCGGGTTATACTGTTTTCGTTTAACAGGTAGTTAAGGTCTTGTTTAAGTGTGCTGCGGTTTATGCGTGGTAGTGCCGTCATAATATCGCTTAATTTTACAGGCACTTGTTTTTTTATTACTGAAAGAACCTGTTTTTGCCTGTCGTTTAAGTAAGAACCTCTCCTACTGTAAACTTCATATTTTTTTTCTAACTTTTTGGTGAGAGTTGCCAACCCGTCGAAAAAGAAAATTGTCCATTGGTCAATTTTTTCTTCTTTTTTATAGCGATGCCTTTGCGCCGCCATAAGCGCCTTGTAATACGCTCTTTTTCGTTCTTCAATAAGATTTTCAAATGAAACATATTGCACAAAAAGATAGCCGTGCTGTAATAACAGCAGCGTAGTGAGCAGCCGCGATAACCTGCCATTGCCATCCTGGAACGGGTGAATGGAAAGTAGCTCATAAACAAATGCAGCAATAATAATTAACGGGTGCCACTCCCCTTTTGCAAATTCATGGTTAGTCCACGCCACCAAGTCGCTCATTTCCTTTTTAACCAAATGGGGCTGCGTGGTGTTAAAAATTACAGATTGTTTACCGCCCGGGTAAGTTGCCACCACTTTATTGGATAGCGTTTTATACTCGCCCCGGTGATGCGCGTCTTTTTTACTGGGTTTAAGTAAAATGCCGTGCAGTTGCTTTATATAGTTTTCAGTTATTTTAATGTGGGCGTAATTATCAAAAATAATTTCCAATGCCTCATAATATCCCGCCACCTCCTGCTCATCGCGCGATTTTAGGTTGCTGATTTTAACGGATTTTAGCACATCCTCCACTTCCGCATCAGTCAGCGTTGCGCCTTCAATTCTTGTGGATGAGCCGGTGCTTTCTATGGTGGCAATGTATTTTAGTTGTTTTAAATACCTGTTTTCCTTTTTCTCAATAGTCATCCACTGCCCCTTAAACGAGTCAATAAACCCTATTTGGCGCATAATGTGCCGCATGGTTTTGGCGGTAAATAAAAGTTTGTTATCCATTAGGGTATGTCCGTATTATGTCCGCAATATAGCCATATTTTTTTAAACGGCAAAATTTAAAATGTCCGTATTATAGCCGTATTATGTCCGAATGGAGTTTTATAAACTACTTATTATCTTTGATGAAATATGAGAAAAATATTAACGGCATTTATTGTATTCGTTTTATGTGTGATAAGCTTTTGTACATATAAAACAATTAAGTATTCCCAAAAAAATGTTATCTCAATAATAAAAAGTAGAGCAACCTCAGATAGCTATAAATCTTTAATTCAATCAAGTATTAACTTATATAACAGAAACAATTTTTCAAAAATTGACTTCTTATATACCTACAAAGTCCCTGGGATGGTAATTAGAGAGTTTGATTCTACCAATTTGCCGACATCAAATATTATTTTCCCGTCTAATTCAGATTCAACTTCAATTCTAAATGATCTTCAGGAGTTAAATATTTCTGAAGAAATAATTTGGTCTGATAGAATCTTAATTTATTTTGAAGATATTCTATCAATAAAGCATTATTATCTAATAAGAATTATTAAACCTTCTTATAAGGATAGCATAAATCCCATCTATAAAATAGATTCGTTAAATTACATAACGAATTAAATTCACTTACGTCTTACTCCTAATCCTCAAATTTTCTCATTCTCCAATTCCCAAATTCGCCCCTTTTTTCAGAGGCAAACCAAACTTCTTGTCCCAACTTTAATGAAGCAGCACTATTTCGCGGCAATTTTGCTGTGCAATGACACAATTCTTTTATACCGTTGACGTGACCGCAGAAAAACCGGTGATGCTGATTAATAAGCATATCGGTTTTGATGAAACAGACGGCGTGGGCATTATGGGCGACCAGTTCCAGGCTGAGCTGATGGCGCTTGATGCGATGGGCAAAACGGGAATCACCGTTGTAATTAATTCGCCCGGCGGCACCGTGATTGACGGGATGAGCATTTACAGCGCCATTTTAGATTCTACTATTCCGGTTGATACAAAATGTGTGGGTATTGCCGCATCTATTGCAGGGGTGATTTTCCAGGCAGGTAAAAACCGCATCATGAGCGATTATGGGTTGCTGATGTATCACAACCCCGAAGGCGGCGATGATGAGGAATTAAATAAACTGCGCGAATCATTAATTACCATGATCACCTCGCGCACCGGCAAAACCGCCGATGAAGTGAGCGCCATGATGGATAAAACAACATGGATAACCGCCGGTGAAGCGCTTGGCAGCGGGCTGTGCGACAGCGTGGAAGACAGCGAAACAAAAAATGCGTTGAGCACTGACGTGAAGATGGCATGGAAACAGGCTGATGCCATTGTAAATACTGCGTTTAAAAAAAATACTACCATGCATAAAATAATCAACAAGCTTGGGCTGAATGACACCGCCACCGAAGATGCTGTTGTAGCAGAAATTGAAAATATTTTGAAGAAAAACAAAGATGATGACGACAAACTTAACAAACTGCAGGAAGATTACGACAATAAATGCCAGGCTCTTGCCGCATTGAAAAAAGAGTGCGATGCCATAAAAGAAGACCTGGATAAACTAAAACAAGACGCAGACGATAAAGCGGATAAGGAAGTGGAAGAAAAAGCTACTGCCGCTTTAAACAAAGCCGTTGCCGAGGAAAAAATTGTGAACAAGCCCGACGTGGTGGCGCGCTGGAAAGACAGCTACAAAGCCAATCCTGAATTAGCCGAGCGAATGCTTGCCGCTATTCCCATTAACAGGAAATCGGGTGTGGATTTTGAGGCGGCATTGAAAGATAAAGCAGACACTGCAAAACGCCCGGCATCTAAAATAAATGAAATAAATGCCCGCTCAATGCAGAGATATTATGAGAGAATGGGAAAATTGTGAATTTGAAAATGTGCCAATTTGAAAATGAAAAATGCCAGTAATTCAAGAATAATTTTTAAAACAAGCTAACAAAGTGTCCTTCTCCTTTAGGAGAAGGATTAAGGATGAGGCAAACATTTAACTATTAACAATTAACAAAAAATAAAACATGTCAGATTCAATTCAACTACTGGATACGTCGTGGTCGGACCAGCCGCACAGGAAATGATAACCCGCGCCGTGGTATCTACCGACACCGTTGATAAAGGTTGCGCTTACATCAAAGGCGGTATTCGCAAACAATACACGATTCCAAGAATCGAAACCTCAAATTTTATGCAAGCCCGCCAGGCAACGCCCACGTCGCAAGGGGTGATAACGGTTGACGGCAAAGTGCTGGATCCGCAGGATTTGATGCTTTATATGGAATTTAATCCGCGCGATTTTGAGGCGCACTTTTACGCCGAAAATTTAGACGACCGTATTCTTGCCCGTGAAATGCCCGAACCGGCACAAGCCTATTTTGTGATGCAGCTTACCAAGCGTTTAAATGAATATTGGGAAACGGCATGGTGGCAGTCGCGCATGGCTTACAACCCGGTGGGCGGCACAGAAACTCAGCCATCAGGCCTGGTGGGGCAATTCTGGTTCTTCGACGGGTGGCTGGAAAAATTATTAAATGATGCTACTGTTCTTTCTTACCCCTCGCCCGTTGTGTTAACGGGTGGTGCAAGTGGAAATATACGCACCTATTTTCAAAATGCATTTAATACCGTGCCTAATGCGCTGCGTTACAAATACGGCAGCAAAGGATTGCGGCTGTTGGTAAGCTATGCCGATCAGGCTAAATACGAACAGTCGTTGCGCGAGGATACCTTTAAAAATGAAAACACCACTGAAGCCAGCGTAAATAAATGGAGCGGGTATGATGTGGTGCCTCTTGCCGGCTTGCCTGAAAATACCTTCATCATGTGCTTTGCCAAACCCGATATTGACGGGCAGTTGTGGATAGGAATGAACTCGGAAGACGATATGAGTTTGCAATTGCAGCGTTTGCAGAATAATTCTGAATTGTTCTTCATAAAAGGGCTTTTCAAAATGGATACGCAAACAGGATTCGGCGACCAGATAGTGCTGTATACAACGTTGACTGCGTAAACCGGACAGGGGATAGGAGACAATTTGAAAATTTGAAAATGAAAAAAACAACATTTGTATTTACGCTAACCTGAAAGTCCCCTTTAGGGGATTTAGGGGTGACGATTAACAATTAACATTTAACAACCACATGGCAAAAAAAATAATTACCGAAGAAATTAATACCGAAACCGGCGAACAGAAGCGAAAGCGTGAACTGCGCGATACCCTGCTTAACGACCCGCGTATTAAAGTTATTTATTTCGACAAAACAGGGCGGCATTTTTTCAGGAGTTTCCAGGCGAATAACGGCAAACGGTATTCACGCTTTCACATTGAGTATACTAAAGACGACAAAAACAGGACCATCCGCACCGAAAAACCACTTCCTGAAAATGAAATTTCAGAAAAAATTTCCGCGCAGGACTGGCTAAAGAACAACACTAATTGAATTTTAAATAATTATAACCTAAACGCTGTTTCAGCAAACATATGAGTTTCCCAAATCGTGTTATTTTCCAGCAGAACCAAAGCCCGGCGCAACGCCAGCCCACTGATAACGATTATATCAGCGGCTTACATTTTTATGGCGCTTATCCTGCTGCATTAAGCGGTCAACCGCAATTTTCATCTTCACAACCCACTATTGCCTTTTTGTCATTACAACAAGCTGTTAATTCCGGCATAAATAATAATCATGTTGGCGATACCCCGGCATCAGGCGGCTCGATTAGTATTGCGGTACCATCGGTTGGCACTTCGGTTCAAATTTATGTGCAAGAGCCCTTCGAAAATGTGCTTATTGCACAATACACAACCGTAACCGGCGATACAGCAATAAAAATTGCAAATGGGTTAATCAACAGCATGGGCGCCTTGGCGACAGGTTATGCAATGACTAACTCCGGCGGCACCACAGGCACATTAAGCATTACCGCACGGCTGGGGTTGGGCGCTTTCTTAAACACAGGAACACCAATATCTATATTATACAGCGACAGCACTTCGGTCACACCCACGCAATTTTCCGGCGGTGTTTCTTCCCAGATTGATGTGTGGTATTATCATATCAGCGAGTATTTTCGACTGATGCCCAACGGCAAAGTATTTGTTACCGTGACACCTGCTGATAGTTTCAGCCCGTCATTCCCTGACATCTATAATGCCCAATCTTTCGCACAGGGGCAGATAAGACAATTCTGAGTATATACCGAGCAATTATACTCCTATTCCATCATACACGGCGCCAAAGAAATGAAAACAACGCTTGGGGGCATTAATCAGCCGGCTGAAATATATTTAGCTATGGACCTGGTGGGTTCAGGCGCCACATGGAATGGAATAACCTTAACAACAAACGGTACTCCCTGGACAAGGTCGGGAACCGAGGGTACCGCTTTTTTTGAAGATGTTTCATTTTTACCCGACATGTCAGGATATGATTGCGCCGGTATTGGAGTAGTTGTGGGGCAGGATGGCGCAGCCGGGGGTGCAACGCTGTTTTACGTGTATCAACATTCTATTACCACATTGGGAGCAACATTGGGCGCCACTTCAAATGCCGCGGTAAATATTGATATCGGATGGGTTCAGCAATATAATATTACCGATGGCACGGAACTTAATGTGCCGGCATTTGCCAACGGGCAGTTGTATTCTTTTGTTTTCAGCAGCGAAAATAATACGCTCACGCAGGTTGATAATTACCGCTATAACTTCATAATGAATTACAGCGGCTTAGTGGGCACTTATTTTAACGACGACAAAACAGCCACCTCTCCCACCGACTCATTCGCCAACATGAATGATAACCGCACCATTGATAAAGTGCAGCGCGTGGTTTATACTAACCTGTTGCCCCTGGTTAACGGTCCCATTGAGTTAAATGCCGATGGAACCATACCCCCGTTAACGCTGGCTAAATTAGACAGCCTGGCGCGCAACCCGATGGAGCAAATGGCGCGTGACGGCGAAATAGCCGGCGATGCCATCGGCAACATTGCCGCCACCGCCGTGCAGATTGACCCGAATCAAAACGTGGTGGCAAATAACGGCATAACAATAACCGTGCAACCCACTGAAAACGGAACAGCACGACAGATACTGGTGCCGATTGGATACGCGAATTAGACACGGGATTTGGGACATGAGATATGAGACTATTAGATATTAGAATTTTAGATATTAGACAATAAAGAATTTTCAAATTTTCAAATTATTAAATTTTCAAATTGAATTATGCCACTAATTAACGGAGTAAATTATTCATGGCAGGACCTACAGATACAAATCGTGGGTCTTACCGTTCCCATTGTGGGAATCACTAAAGTGAACTACAAGCCCAAACAGAAAAAAGAAAATAACTACGGCTTAGGAACCAAGCCCATCAGCCGCGGCTATGGCAACTATGAATTTGAAGGCTCTATTGAGCTGTATTTGGACGAATGGAAAGCCATACAGGCTGCCAGCCCTAATAACGACCCGTTGCAGATGTCGCCGTTCGATATTATAATTGTTATGGGCGACGGCACCAGCACACCTCTTAAAAAAGATGTGTTGCAATCGTGTGAGTTTACGGATGATGATTTTAAAGCCGACCAGGGCAATACAAAGCTGTTAATTACAGCAACCCTGATTATTGCCAATGTTATTCATTACCCCAACGCTTAAATAATACCCAATGCTAACTTCACCGGTATTAGATATTACGCAAAGCGCCATACAGGCTTGGATTGCCTCTGCGCAGCCATCTACCATTATATCAACGGTTATTAACCAAACCAATGGCACAGTGGTTTTTATTTACACGTAGGGCATGAGATACGGGACATGAGACTATTAGACATAAGACTATTAGATAATTAACAATTAACTATTAACAATTAACTATTAACGACCACATGACCAAACCACTAACCACAGAAAAACTCACTCTCGAACAAATCGAAGAAAAACGCCTTGAATTGCAAAAGCAACTGAATACCGAAGTGGTAGCCGGTTGTGTTGAAGATTCAAAAGGCAGCCAGATAGTGGGTTATATTAAACACCCCTCGTTCGATTATAAGATGAAAGCCCTGGATAAAAGCGCACAGAGTTTCACCGGCGCATCAAAAATGCTTTTAGAAGGCAACCTTATTAAAGAAGCCAGTGACCCTCGTATATTGGATGAGCGTTATGAGAACGGTAAAGTGAAGCTATCTTTTATGACGATTTGCTCCAACCTGTGCGGGGCGTATGATGACCAGCTCAAAAAAAAATAGACGAAAGCCGACTTAATATGGAGAGCAACCCACTACGCCAAATGCGCGCCTGGGTACAATATCATTTTAAAATGGACACCCGCACCATGAGTGTTGATGATGTTGTTGCTCATTGGGTGGAGGTGGAATATGTGATGAATGAGATGAATAAAAGGTAACCATTATTGCAGGTACTTCCCCGTTATCCTAAAAAAATATATGTTAACTTTGGCAGTTCAATAAATTTTATATATTTAGAGGTAAAATTTGTTAACCAAATTAACGAACGCATATGAAAAAACTACTTCTACTTTTTTTTAGTTTATGGTGTTTTATTAATTATTCGGCGGCAAAAGCCGGTAATCATTTAACAGTTTATCCTTGTTATGAAAAAGTGGTGTATCACTTTTTCACCACTTATTCTTTACGTAACACCAATTATTTGAACTTGCAATTTATAAAGGACCTTAAAGGTTATTCTGTGCAACTGAATATTTACGACACGGCAACAAAAACACAGAAGCTTTTAAAAAAATATGATGTGTGGAGCGCCGCAAAAGGTGATTATGTTACTGTAAGCTTACCGGCGGCGATTAATGCAAATGAAAATGATAACCTGGTGAAAACTTATTTATCAGATTACGTTGAATGTCAACATTTCAATTTAGATAACTACTACGGCTACCCTACCTGGTTTAAAGATGTTATTACTGATTTTACCAATTATCCTGTAAAAACCGATTCACTGCTTTTTGCCTTAAGCGATGCCTATTTTAATTACGCGCAAAATTTAAGAGTAACAAAAAATTTTTACACTATTATTAATTATGCCGATACCACAGGAACGTTGTATGAAACAAACCCTGCCCTGTATGTTAAGTTAGTAGACTCTTCGCTTCACTATACAAAATTATTGATTGCCAAAAATGCCGCTTTTGAAACTCTTGAGTCCAATGCGGGTAATCTCTATGCCATTGATGGTATGACTGCATGGCTCACCCTCACATACCAAGGGTTTAACAGCTACGCTGCACAATTTATAAATGATACCACTTGTCCTTTCGATTCGTTTTTAGTAAACATGGGCAAAAATTACTTGTCAAGCTGCGCACCCCATGCCATTTTATTTACCTGCGGTGCGGAAGATACTTATCCGCTGTTATATGTGCAGAAAAAACTGCACTTTAGAACAGATGTTACGGTTGTTAATGCCATTTTGCTGGGTATAGACGATTATGTTAAATACATTTCTCAATATATTCCCATTGATATTCCCCAGGTGGTTTATTATGGTTTTCTTGCGGCTTATTATTACCAGCCATATCCTGAAAACGATTATGTAAGTCCCGACTCATTGCTGGTTCCGGTAGAACAACAAATCTTAAAAGATTCAACAACCTGTATTTTCCACCGGCGCTATTTTGATATTAAAACAACTGAATTTGCCTATAAAGATTCTTCAGTAAACTCAAACATAAAATATAACATTGTTCCGGATTTACATTGGATACTGCACGATAACCCTGTTTTGCTGTATCAAATGATTATACTTGATGTAATAAGACAAAATGAATGGCAGCGCCCAATTGAATTTGCCGCACCCGATATTATTTCTATTTACAATGGTTTAGATACTGATAATATTTATTGCGAAGGAATGGTGAACCGGCTTTTTCCGGCAACCATGAGCGGAACAGATAATAATAATTATAATGGTATATTAGATGCTCCTGCCTGTTATGATTGGCTCATGAATAAATTACATTGCGTAGGATTGGATAAGAACGATTCTATAACTGACAATATAGAAACTATAAAGTATGGAAACATAGTTTATCTGTTTGACCGGACTATCAGGTATTACATGGATAATAACAAGCGCGATACAGCACAGTTGTTATTTAACAAATTAATAACTGCTTTGCCGCCACAGCATTTAAGATATTACCGGGAATATTATTACCTGGTACAATGTTATTATACCTTTAACCAGCCCGAAAAAGCCCGTCAATTGGCAAGGGCAATAGCCAACCGCGCTATGGCAATTATAACTACCTATAAACCATTTGACTCGGTTATGAAAAAAATTAATCATGATGATATTCTTTACACATTATATACCATCTATTATCTTGAGGAAATTGCCCAAAGCGCCAATGACGCTGCACTGGCAAAAGAAATGAATATAAAAATACTTTTGTTCAGGCGCTTATCAGGCATTTAGCCATTTAATTTGCTGTCCCAGAAAATCAATTCACGTATGATTCAAAGCTAATTTTAGGGTGTTAAAAAATAGTTACACACTAAAAAGCTACTATGCCACCTAAAATCAATTTATGGTATTGGAGGGATGAAAACACTGTTTATTACTCATCGAACGAGCCCAATGATGATTATGCCGAAAATTTTAAAAGTAATATTGAAGGCGTGAAGCCTGATCCTAATATTAAGATACTCGATAAATATAAATATTATGGATTATATCAAAAACTTTTAACCCGGTTAACACCATCTACAAATAGTTTTTTTGAAGCTAAAGAGTATGTGACCACTACCGATAATGATGGTATTCCAAAATATATTGGCGAACAAATAAATAGTGTAAACCATTCTAACAACACGACCACCTCAACTACTGGTGCAGCCAAAAATTCAACTGCAACCGGCGTGGTTAGTGGTCAGTCTCAAAATAGCGATACCAGTACCCTATCTAATGATACCACCACTATATCATATCCTTCATTTGGCTCACTGCAACAGTCTTCACAAGCACAACAGTCCGATACCTCCGGTTTTCAAGGTTACCTTGACACTATAAGCACCACTGGCGACGTGGTGAGTAATTTAAACGACTGGAGAAAATATATTCCGCCGTGGCAGGTGTTCTGCAAAGCCCCAGTAAAGCCCACCTGCCACCGCAGCCGGGCTATTAGTGGCAAAATAATAATCCCAAACAACTTTATAAATTATTTTATATATTGACTGCCGTTATTTGTTAACCAAATTAACTAAATATGAAACAGCTATTAATTATCACTATAATATACTTCGTTTTTGGTTTTAATGCCTATAGCCAAACTCGCTGCGATTATAATACCAAAGCGCTTAAAGAAATGGCTAAACATAAACTCCGGCGAGCCATTGCCAATTTCAATCTGGCTTTGCAATGTACAGGTAATAAAGACACGCTGGCTGAAATATACCTAAATCGCTCACAGGCTGAATTTGCCTTGAATGAATACAAAAAAGCTATTGCAGATGATTCAATATACCTTACCTATAACCGCGACAATGGCAAGGCTTACCAGGCAATAGCCAATTGTTATGAGGAGCTTAAAAATTACAACGCCGCCGTAAATGATATAAAACTTGCCATACCATATTACACTAATGATACTATTTCATTGTCTCAACTTTATGATAAATTGGGAGATGATTTATGTAATTTAAATAATTTCAATGATGCTATTAACGCTTATGACCGCTCTTATTCTTTATATCACGATGCTTCATCTTTATTCTCTGTGATTAACTGTTATATAGAATTGGGAAATGATGAGGCAGCTATAAAAACCTGTGATACAGGTATCTTGCATTGTTCTAATGACACCTTCTATCATTCCAATGACGTTATCTCGCGTTATGCTAATGATAGCGCAATATTGGCAACGTTTTACGACCTGCTCGGCAATTGTCTGCCCTTCGTTGGAAAAATAGGTAAAGCTTTTGAGGCATATAACCACGCCCTGGCACTTAACCCTAAAGGCGGAGGTGCCTATTTGGACAGGGCAATTGCTTATGAAGATACTTTAGATTACCAGAATGCCATTAATGACCTCAGCTCGCCTAAACTTTTTTCTGAATTTGTTACAAACGAAAGTTCTATATATGAGGAGAAAGCAACTGATGAGCGGTTGCTGGGGCGATATAAAGATGCTGTTAAGGATTTATTAAAAGCCATTCATTTTAAGCCCAAAGGGGATACAACATTATATACACCCAGTTATGGGGTATTATACCTGGAACTGGGCATGGCTTACCGGTTAATGAATAAAAAAACAAAAGCGCAGGGCGCCTTTAAAAAATCTATTCAGTTAGACACTTCAGATATTACACCGTTAGATTTATATTTTTTGGGTGACTCCGCAGCCGCGGTAAAAAATATTACAGATAAAATTCATACTGACTCTCACGGTAGATTGCCCCAGGATTATTATATAGCAGCTTGCCTTATGGCTGTAATGAATAAACCTAATGAGACAATTGAGTATTTAAAAGAAAGTATTAAAAACGGAGCAATAAAATCTACCATAATGTATGACCCTTATTTTATCAGTATAAGATATAATCCGGCTTTTGTAGAGCTTATGAAGCAATAGAAATAAGCGCTACATCTTTCTGTCCCAGAAACACTAATCGCACTCTTATCGCCATTAATTTTGAGTAAGATATTTCCGCCGTGGCAGGTGTTCTGCCCAGCCCAAAGCAAAGCCCACCTGCCACCGCAGCTGGGCTATTTAGTGATAAAACAAATAATCTTCTATCCCTTTCTAAAAAATTTTATATATTGTCCGGTTGTATTTGTTAATTTAATTAACACTAAAAATTTTATTATGAGTAATTTTAATATAAAATGGACAATACCAGTTTTAGCTATGGCAATTGCCCTGCAAAGCTGTAACTTAAAACAACAGAATAATGACATTTCAGAGAAATTTAAGCCCTATGTTTTTTATGATGATTTTTCTAATGGAAATAAAAATAACTGGAATACCGGGCATAATGACAGCGTTTCTGCGGTTATTGAAAATAACCAATTAGTTCTTGTTAACCGGTGTGTTGCCGCAACAAGAAGATGCTATTGCCCTATTAGTATTGATCCCCGTAAAAATTTTACGATAGAAACAACTGCAACTAAAATTAGGGGAGATGTATATACCAGCTACGGCATATCATGGGGCAGCGACGACAGTGGTTATTATCATGGATTCATTATAAATTGTGATGGCAGACATTACAGTATAGGTACAATGACCGGTAAAAAATTTAAGCTTATTAAACCCTGGACATTTAGCAGTTCAATAAATTACGAAAGGGAAAATAAATTAGCAATTAAAAAACAGGAAGACTCACTTAGTTTTTACATCAATGATACCTTTGTAGATAAAGAACCGTTTTCTGATTTTTTTGGTCCTTTTATTGGCGCATTTGTTGACCAGGCTTCACCGGGTGGTGAAAGAAAAGCAGCCTTTAACTATTTTAAAGTAACCGGCACTTTACTGCAGTAAACTTTCTGTCCCAGAAACACAAATCACATTTATTGCAATGTTAATTTTAGGGTAGTAAAAATTTATTCATAAACTCAAAATTGCAATGGCTAACCAAAAATTATACATCCTTTCACTTGATGATATTCCTGAACAAGGTTTAAGCGGCAGCTTGGGTGCAATGGCTGACAGTCTTCAATCCCTTAACAATTTTAAAAAAAGTTTTGAGGGTTTAACCAAGCAAGCCGGACCTCCTACCGGCATCTTACCTCCCAATTTTTCACTTCCCTTTAATTTTACTCTACCCACTGACGCTTTAAGTGTATACCCTAAGTTTACTAATGCCTTGGGTGCTAAGACTTCAAATAATAATTCATTCTTTGAAAGTTACGACTTTCGTGAACCGATTGTTTTAGCGAAGGAAATATATGACTTAGCAGAGCCCTATTGGGCGCAATGGAAGGCTGCTTTGCCTGTAATAGGTGCTTATGTGGCTGCTAATTTGGACGCTGTGGGTACCACGGCTGTGGGTGCACTCGCCTCTCCCGAAGTTGGTTTGGGGCTCACAACAGCCGGATTAGGCTATGGTCTTTATAAAATGTTTTCTTTAGGCTCACAGAGTAACGGTGGTTTCCCATGGTTTGGCGGCAATAAATCGGATAACAGCTTCTTTGGTGGGTTTGGTGGCGCTTATGATGGCTTCGGTGGTAGTGGTGCCGGCGGCACATGGGATACTACTAGTGGCTTTAAAGGAGGTTTTGGTGGCGGCATTTCAGGCGGTGGTGGCACTGGCAACTACTGGGATTTTAGTAAAAATTTTACAGGTAACGGGCTATTTAACAACAACAGTTTGCAAGTTGGTGGTTATAATCCTTTCAAAACTAATAATAGTGCCTTAGATATCGGTAAAGATATACACCCTGATTTTAATGTACCTGCCCTGCCTTTTTTTTCTCAATATTCCCCTTTCCAACCCGGTATAATTCAACCCACTCCTGCAAATGCACCTGTACTTAAAACTAACCCCGCCCCTGCCAACAAAACCGGCAGCGCTACGAATGTAAACGTTACAGTTAATGTGCAAAACCCTAAAAAAGAACCTGAAACAAATACAGCATCTTCAAAAGATACTGTGACGAATATTAAACAAATGGTGGCACAAGTAATAACTGATGCAGTAAAAGATTTTGCTATTGGAAGCGGCGCCTCAGTATAAGACGAATAATTATTTGGAAGTGGCCGGGATTCGTCCTTTGGCTAATAAAAAGTGAAATGTTAATTGTTCACTGAAATTTCCTGTCCCCACTTTTCTCACCGTTTCATTTTTTCAGTTAAATTTGTTATAAAGAATATTATATAAACATGAATAAATTACCAGAGGAGGAGGGCATTTCCAACAATTACTCAAACTGTATGTTGGAACTTAAAGCAAAGCTTGGAGTTGATGAAGAATTTAAAAAGCTATCGAATGAAGAGGCGGAAATAATAACCCGGGAAATTGCTGGTATCTTAAAAGACTTAGATGCTAACCCCCCTGTGCAGAGCGGGTCTTTTTCTATAAAAAAGTCATTCACGTTAAACAGCAAAGCGAAAAATACTTATCCGACTATTCATATTAGTAGCCCTCAACCCGATATGATAGGTATTAGTGACTACCATAATCTGTTTGAGATGCAAGAGCAGGTAAAAAATTTTAGTTCATTAAATGACTTATTATACAAATTTGGCTCTGGGGGAATGATGGGGGGTAATGATGTTGGAGGCTTCGGAAATCTTAACCCCATGAAGTTTTGGCAGAATAATCCCATGCTGGGAAAGACGGTTAATGGAGGAACTAACCCAACTACATACACAGTAAAAAACGGAGATACTTTATATACCATTGCTAAAAATAATAATGTTTCTCTATCGGATTTAGAGAGGGCAAATACACAAATACAAAATCCAGATCTAATATATCCAGGGCAAAAAATAAATATTCCAGCATCAAATTCGCAAAGCAATGAGAAACCAAATCCAGCAAGTTCTGGACAATCAGGCCCAGGAACCTACCAAGCTGGTGGAGGTAGTGTACAAGCAGATTATCTACCTGCAGAAAGTACGCAGCAACCAGGTCCTTATAAGGATTCACATGGTAATTCTGAAGCAACCCCAAATGGAGATATGTATGGACCTTTAATTGATTTGAAATTTGTTCCTAATTCTGGGTTGTCAGATAACATGAAATGGGTACAAACTGTTCAAACAAATTATGATGCAAGAAATATATTTGATGTTAATCCCCCACTTAAGCCTATGCAATTCGTAGATCCGCCACATTATAATGATTTAAATAGTCCTCATTTTTATTCAAATAACTTTAATAATGAATTTTTTGACGATCCGGGAAGGCCTGCTAGCCCCAGAGGAACAGTCTATTGGAGAGCGGAAACATCACTTGTAAAGGTGAATAGTGATGGCACATTAGTAAGGCTTATTACATTTACATGGGGATTTAATATATATTCTAACGGACAATTAAGCACTGTTCCTTTGAAAAAAGAATCACAAGCATCTGAATACCATAATCAAGTTATTTCGTCGTTAAATAAAAAAGCTAATTAAATAATATGAAAAAATACCTTATAATATTAATAATTTTGTCTAATTCGTATTATACTATTGCGCAAGATATGATTGTAATTAGACCGCCCTGGGATATAGAGGCCCCGGGGGCAGGGACTCATCTTCCTATTGTTATTGGTAAAAAAATTGATACAGTTTTATTAAGAAAAATATTGGAAGATAATTCTTCAAAAACAGGTTTGATGCGGTATAGATTAGGCTTAGAAAATGCTACTATTTGTGATTCTTTTACATATGATATTACATATCACAGTATTTATGATATCATGTTAGTTTCAAATAACCATAATGATACTACTAAGAGTATTTTAGGGAGAACAAGATTTTACCTTATAGAGAATAATAGACTTTTACAATTTTCGACAGATTCTGAAAAAAGAATCAATTGAAGTCTTAAATGCGATTATAGAAAGTATACAATCGAAGTGTAACTGTGATGCAATATTGAACAGATTAAAAGATTTGAAGGATAATTTTCCATATGGTCCAGGCTAATGGGTAGCGTAGTCTTGCCAAATTAAAGTAGCTTCTGAAATAGGTTTTAAATATGAAGGTAATGATGAAAATACTTCCGTCCTCCCCGTGTCTCCCGCCAGGGAATTTGTGCATAGGAAGGGGACACGGGGATTAATTGGGCAAGAAAATATCTTTTATTAATGCAATATTATAAATAAATCATTTATATGAATTGGCAAAAAATTTTCATTAATTTTAATTTCTCCGCCGTGCGCAGCGTCCACGCTCCGCAATTCATCAAAGCAAAAATAGTTTTGGCTAAAGCCTGTTTAAATTTATTCCTATTCCAAGCCTTGAAAGACGTGGCAATTTCTTAGTTTTCGGCGTTTACTCCGATTTTTATCGGAGTGTTTATTTTTTCAAAAACTTTTCCAAAAATTCAAAACTTTGGAAAAGTCGCAAAACCGTTTCATTTTTTCAGTTAAATTTGGTGTAAAGAATATTATAATAGACATGAACAAATTACCGGAGGAGGAGAGCATTTCCAACAATTACTCAAACTGTATGTTGGAACTTAAAGCAAAGCTTGGAGTTGATGAAGAATTTAAAAAGCTATCGAATGAAGCGGCGGAAATAATAACCCGGGAAATTGCTGGTATCTTAAAAGACTTAGATGCTAACCCCCCTGTGCAGAGCGGGTCTTTTTCTATAAAAAAGTCTTTCAAGTTTAGTAGCAAAGAACAAAATACTTATCCGGCTATTAGTAGCTATCAACCCGGTATGATGGGTATTAGTGACTACCATAATCTGTTTGAGATGCAAGAGCAGGTAAAAATTTTTAGTTCATTAAATGACTTATTATACAAATTTGGCTCTGGAGGAATGATGGGAGGTAATGATGTTGGAGGTTTCGGAAATCTTAACCCCATGAAGTTTTGGGAGAATAATCCCATGTTGGAAAAGACAATTAATGGGGGAACTGAAGCTACAATTACTGCCGATACCACAAGTTGTGATGATGGAGGCGGAAATGGAACGGGAGGTAATTTAACACCCGATAGTACTGGCGGTGGTTCTGGCGGTGGTTCTGGCGGTGGCATTCAGAGAATATTTGTTACAAGAGTTCAACTTCCCAATGGTACTTTTATTTATCTAAAAAAAAGATATTATCAGAATGTTACACCTCAACAAGTTTACGGTGGTCAAGGTACTCCTGGCTATCAAGGTAACGCGGTGACGAAAAATGGCTGGTACCCGGCAACACCATTGGAATATGAGCAATATGAGAAAAATTCCCATCAATTTGATAGTCATGTACATGGTCCTTCATCAAGTACAGGTAGTTCATCTGCTCCATCAATAAAACACGAAGATGTTATTGAGGAAAGAATTATTACTTCTACTGGTCGAGGTTCATATCAAATTATCTATCCGCTTTCCTCAAATATTACCTACTCGCTAACGGCAACAAGAACAGATGTAACAAGTACTGGTGTTGGTGCATCGGGTATAATACAAATATACGATGCAAAAACAGGAAATATTATTGCATCGCAAAATAGTGATAAGGTTTCAAGTAAGCTTACTGGTATAGCTACAGTTCCATTAGGAGCCGCAATAACATTCAGAGTAGTTAGTAAATATGCAGGAACGACAGTCAACTATTATGTTAAATTGTCAGTTACATCATCCATTCCAGCTTCAAGTTCATCTGGTTCTACTACTACAGTCCCTGCATTAAGTAATATGAGTCTTTATGGAAAAGAAATGCCTGTTAAGGGTGTTGATTATAATGATAAAGGTATAATTCTTAAGAAAAAGAAATAACTTAATAATTATGAAATTTAAAATAGTCATCATTCTATTGATTTGCATTTCTCAAAACCTTAAAGCTCAATATGAATTTAAAGGTGATTTTGAATTTAGTCCAGAAGAACCGGTATTAATTTTCTAGTTGATGATGTTTTGCCTTTGGGTATTAGTACTATCGATTCATTGTACGATGCCGAAGATTCATTGATATTAAAAAGTACTTCCGCCAGTAGAATTGCATGGTGGGGTACTACAAATATTAAAAACTATTATGAAACAGATTTTGGACTATATAATACTACCCATAATAAATATTATTATGTTGCTACTTCCGGTAACTTTCAAAAAGGGGCAATTGAAATATTTGATTTAAATGATGGTACTTTATTACGAACTATTAACAATAAAAACCCTACTGCTTTTAAAGCAGTTTGTTTTAATAAAAGCGGAAATTTATTATATGCAGTTGATGATTGGGGGTATCTGCAGGTTTTAGATTTTGCGACAATGAAAATTATTTTTAAGAAAAAGATTAGTAATAATCATATGTACTCGTTACACATTTCTAATAATGATAGTGTTTTAGGTCTTGCGAAAATGAATACTATTTTTAAGAAAAAAGTTTTTGGTAATAGTATGTGGTCATTAAACATTTCTAATAATGATAGTGTTTTATATATTGGCACAGAAAACAGCATAATACTTTACAGTATATTTTCTAAAAAAGTAATTAAGGAAATAAAAGGTTTTCATGCGGCAGTCACATCATTGATTTTATCAAAAGATGGTGAATATTTCGCTGTTGTACCTGATTTTGATACTATACAAGTATTTAATAGTAAAGGAAAATTATTTAGAAAAATATGTACACATAATACTTCCATTTACTCCATAACTTTTGACCCTGATAGTAATATTATTTATTTTTCGCCTAATGCCCGGATAGTTGAATATTGCAATTATAAGCTGGGCAATTCTATTGATACAGTTAAGAATTCGTCTACTGAATTTATGGATTCTGAAAATGATGAAGTTCTTCAAATATTATGTATATCGTATCCTAATCTTTTAGGAGGAAAGAAATTGCTTTATGTAAGCACTTTAGAAGGTTATTTATTTATTTATGTTTTTTGTCGTGATTGGAATGACTGTCACTATAGTGTACCCCTAAAATAGGACAGGTAATTCAAAACAGTTAAGATAAAAAAGCAATTCCGTCACCTCCGTGTTTCCCCCTCGGCGTAGGCTATAGCCACCACCGTATATTGTAGCCGGTATTCATCGGCAAAGAAAACTACAAAAGTCTTTAACACTTTTGTAGTTTGGCGTAAGTGCACCGTTTCATTTTTTCAGTTAAATTTGTTATAAAGAATATTATATAAACATGAATAAATTACCAGAGGAGGAGGGCATTTCCAACAATTACTCAAACTGTATGTTGGAACTTAAAGCAAAGCTTGGAGCTGATGAAGAATTTAAAAAGCTATCGAATGAAGAGGCGGAAATAATAACCCGGGAAATTGCTGGTATCTTAAAAGACTTAGATGCTAATCCCCCTGTGCAGAGCGGGTCTTTTACTATAAAAAAGTCATTCACGTTAAACAGCAAAGCGAAAAATACTTATCCGACTATTCATATTAGTAGCCCTCAACCCGGTATGATGGGTATTAGTGACTACCATAATCTGTTTGAGATGCAAGAGCAGGTAAAAATTTTTAGTTCATTAAATGACTTATTATACAAATTTGGCTCTGGAGGAATGATGGGAGGTAATGATGTTGGAGGTTTCGGAAATCTTAACCCCATGAAGTTTTGGGAGAATAATCCCATGTTGGGAAAGACGGTTAATGGAGGAACTAACCCAACTACATACACAGTAAAAAACGGAGATACTTTATATACCATTGCTAAAAATAATAATGTATCCTTATCTGATTTGGAAAAGGCAAATCCCCAATTGAAAGGTCATTACGATGTTATACATGTCGGGGATAAAATAAATATACCTGTAAATAATTCTAAAATCCCTGCAAGTACATCAAGAGATGGCAGCTCATATACATGGTCACCATCTACGGGGCTTGTACAATCACCACCTGCGGAGCCTTCATATCGTGGTGAGTTATTTATAAATGACTCAACTCCACAGATAACAATAACATCACCACGTTTATCTCCTGAATATCAAAATATAATCAACAAGAAGTCTTCTCATCCCTTTACTAATAATGATTATACTATAAGGGGGTCCAATATAAATTTAGTATGGGGCAATAACACAAATATTTTGGATGAATTTAATTTTGGAACAGGTCCTAAAAACTCAGTTTTTACTGAATATGATCATCCTGATTATATCAAACAATTACAAGAGTGGGATGATGTTCAAAGACTTAAGTTTATGGCATATAACAAATTTGAAAACTTAAAGAAAAAAGGAATTAGTATTAATGACCAATCATATACAAAATTTAGCAATGCCTTTGATCCTTTTGAATCAGGATTTAACTTCATAGCCCAATTTATAGGTAATTTTACAGGTGATGTTTTTGTATCTGAAGATGGAAAATCATTAATTTTTGTGATTACTGATAACAAGGATAACAGATCGGAATTTTATCATATGGCGTCAAGTTATGATAGAGTTGATGGACAAATTACACCGGGAGGAAATACATGGCAAAAGTATATTTGGACTGAACCTTATAATGTAAACTGGTATTATAACGAATTGAACAATGGAAGAAGAGTTGAATTTAAAGGTAATTATTTAAATCCCGATGACCAAATAATAAAATAATATTTAATAATTTTTTTATGCGTGGTATATTAATAATTTTCCTATTGGTTTTTCTGGCAGGTTGTTCCGATATTGATGAATATTTACCTAATGGATTTGAAATTTATAGTTTTAAAGGAAACCCAAATAATAGAAATGTTCTCTATAACGATCAGGAAATTTTTAGTAGACAAATTGTTGGTGCAATGGGTTTTAATGAAAGCTATATAATTGTTAAAACATATAAAGAAGTATCTGCAGGTGAAATAAATATGGATTCAGTTAAGTACTATATAGTTAACATGGATGATTACGGTAATGACCCTAACCAGGAGGAAAGCAAGGGTGTATTAGGTCCTTATACCATGAAAGAATTCTTGGCAAAAAAGCATGAATTAAAGATAGATGATTTGAATTTTACACGAGTATATGATGATGAGAAGTAATTTTTCCTATGGCAGGTATTATATTCTTTAAGGTAAAGAGTTAAACCCACCTGCCACGGCGGAAATAAACTACTAATATGAATCGACAAAGATTTCTAATTAATTTTAATTTTTACTTTATAACAACGATCATCTTTATAATCTTATTTTTATTTATGCGTTATCCAATAGACGGAGAAATTGGAGATGCTATGTTTTTTGGACCTCTTTTTTTAATATTAATTTATTTAATTCCTTTTGAGATATGGATAACAGTGCTTAAATTTAGAAATAAGGAAATAGTATCCAATACTAAATGGATACAATCAATTATAATTTTTATTTTAACCATTTCCCCCATATTATATATAATTTATCAATATTATATGTAATTCATCAATTAGTATTAGTTTTTACTCTCATTATTTTTTCGATATTAGGTTTAGGGTATATTTTTAGTAAATTTTTTTGATACTATTATGTGTGGTCGACAGGGTTTTAAGTTATCAATTCAAAATACTACTAAAAGGTCTCAAAAGTGATGGATAGATCCCATCTCGGTGTAGGCTGCATTACCACCGTATATTGTAGTCGGTATTCATCGGCAAAGAAAACTACAAAAGTCTTTAACCCTTTTTGTAGTTTGGCGTAAGTGTACTGTTTCATTTTTTCAGTTAAATTTGTTATAAAGAATATTACCATACATGAATAAATTATCAGGGGAGGAGGGCATTTCCAACAATTACTCAAACTGTATGTTGGAACTTAAAGCAAAGCTTGGAGCTGATGAAGAATTTAAAAAGCTATCGAATGAAGCGGCGGAAATAATAACCCGGGAAATTGCTGGTATCTTAAAAGACTTAGATGCTAACCCCCCTGTGCAGAGCGGGTCTTTTACTATAAAAAAGTCATTCACGTTAAGTAGCAAAGAACAAAATACTTATCCGGCTATTAGTAGCTATCAACCCGGTATGATGGGTATTAGTGACTACCATAATCTGTTTGAGATGCAAGAGCAGGTAAAAAATTTTAGTTCATTAAATGACTTATTATACAAATTTGGCTCTGGAGGAATGATGGGGGGTAATGATGTTGGAGGTTTCGGAAATCTTAACCCCATGAAGTTTTGGCAGAATAATCCCATGCTGGGAAAGACGGTTAATGGGGGAACTAACCCAACTACATACACAGTAAAAAACGGAGATACTTTATATACCATTGCTAAAAATAATAATGTATCCTTATCTGATTTAGAAAAGGCAAATCCCCAATTGAAAGGTCATTATGATTTTATACATGTCGGGGATAAAATAAATATACCTGCATCAAATTCATCGGCTAATCCAAAACAAACTCCTGCAAATAACGTACAAAATTTGGTTCATGATAGTACTGATAGTGGACAGACGGGAGAAACGTTCTTTCAAGAAGAGGAAAATAAGTCTCGTAGTCAAGCAGGTAAAACTGATGCGATACCAACACCAATTTATGTATGGGGGGTCAATGGAGAAATTGGTACTTCAAATATAAAAATTGATCTTTCTCAATTAGGCAAAATTGCAGATGTGACAGTTAATTCTGCTGAGGTTATGGCTTATAAGTTGAAATCATCTTATTGGTTAGGCACTAATGGAAAATTTTATAAAAATTCAGAAGGATTTTATGGAAATCAATCTGTTAGTAATACTGGTGCCATAGAAGGAGCAGATAAAGTATTACGTTATGCTGGTAGGCTCGTTACTGGAGTTTTAATTGTAAAAGATGCATATTCAATCTCTAAAGAGTGGCTAAAAGGTAATACAGATCAGGCACAATTTGACTTAATTGTTGATGGCTGGGGTATGTTTTAGGTGCTTTATCTCCTGAATTTGGTGTAGCTTGGGGTTTTGAAAGCATCATCGCGAGTACAGACGAAGGTAAGCGAACTATGATGGAAGCAGCAGAAGAAAACTTGGACAGAATTAGAAATGAAAGTGGAAATGACTATATAGTTTACCATAATAGAGAAGACTATACATACTGGGAAGATGTGTATAATTCACTGTTTAATTCACTTTACCCTAGACCAGATGGTAATAATGCCGAACTAAAACAAGGAAACTGGTAGCATTATATGAAAGTCAACCCATATATTTATTTACTTTATAAAATATATTACTTTTTACGTACGTATTTAAGTTCAGAATTTAAGCGTATTGTACCCGAAGCTGCATCTGCTGGTATAGTTTCACTTCTAATCATTATAAATATTATAACACTTCTTAATTATATTAAATTTCTCCCTGATTTATATGTAATTATTTTAGTATTTATTCTACTGGGAATAATAAATTATAGACTATTTATTAGAAATGAAAATTATGAAAAAATATATGAAAAATATAGAAAAGAATCAGGATGGAGAAAACATACAGGTACATTTTTAGTGATTTTATATATTATTTTAACTATATATTTATTTTATTATTCTGTTGGTATTAAAATTTATCACATATTTAAATACCTATAAATATTTTCCAGTCACCCCCGCCGTGCGCAGCGTCCACGCTCCGCAATTCATCAAAGCAAAAATAGTTTTGGCTAAAGCCTGTTTAAATTTATTCCTATTCCAAGCCTTGAAAGACATGGCAATTTCTTAGTTTTCGGCGTTTACTCCGATTTTTATCGGAGTGTTTATTTTTTCAAAAACTTTTCCAAAATTCAAAACTTTTTCCGCCGTGGCAGGTGTTCTGCCCAGCCCAAAGCAAAGCCCACCTGCCACCGCAGCCGGGCTATTTAGTGATAAAACAAATAATCTTTCCGTCCTCCCCGTGTCTCCCGCCAGGGAATTTGTGCATAGGAAGGGGACACGGGAATTAATTGAGCAAGAAAATATCTTTTAAATATTTTAAAGTAACCGCACAGTTGCTGCGGTAATCTTTCTGTCCCAAGATTACTATTCACATTCCTATAGCCATTAATTTTGAGCAGGATATTTTTACCTAACTCAAAATTATTATGCCGGGAACAGGTATTGAGGCATGGAAAGAACAGTACAATAAAAAACATGGTCATGGTTAACAGGAACCTTGTAACCCCTTAACAATGAAAGAAATGAGGGGATATAGGGGGAACCATAAACTTTTGTTACAGTAACCAAATGAAAAACAAAATGAAAATGACTTATGCTTGATGAACTTTAAACTGTGCTTGATGACCTTTAACGAATCTTTTGATAATCAATAAAATAAAAAAATTCATCAAGCTTCAAGTAAGTTACTTTTTACTTTCGTTTTTCAGCTGTGGCGATAATTAATAACTTAATTTTGTTCCTTAATCTTTCTGTCCCAGAAACACAATTCACGTTTCCATTGCCGTTAATTTTGAGCATGGCAAATTTTCTACCATGAGCAACATAATTATAACAAACAGCGCCCCCGCAACAGGCGCGGCATCTACAGTTAGAAGCAATTACTTATACCTGTCTGCCCAGTTGGGCAACCCGGTGTTTTCCGATTTTGCTACCCTGCCCTTCACCTATACCGATCCCGTTTTGGGAAGAATTTTTGTGCCGCCCGTTATAGTGGAGAAGGCGCTGTATACTATTAAGTTTCCCAAGCATATTGTGAAAACGGAAATTAACGGGCGCAACGGCTCGGTTAAAGAATATATCAGCAGCGGCGATGCCGAAGTAAACATAAAGGGCACCATATACGGTTCTAATGGCGCTTATCCCGAAGCCGAGGTGCTTGCCCTGTCGCTGCTTTGTCGCGCACCCGTATCGTTTGCTGTTACCAGTTGGTATTTAATTGATTTTCAAATTACCAATTTGGTAATAACCGATTATTCCATTCCGCAGGAATCCGGCGGCATAAGCTATCAGAATTTCGAGCTAAACTGTCTTAGCGATGTGCCGGTGCAAATATTGGCTAAACAACCCATAACTGCGTAATATGTTACAAGTAGTAACAAGTTTTGAGATCACACAGGTTACACCTTTTAACGGTACTGCGCGTAGCAAAATAATAAATTTTGATTTTGCGGCAGAGATTGAAGTGTTTTCATCGTGGAAAAATTTAACCGATACCGCTGTGGTAAAATTTCCGAAAAATATCTATGTGCTTGATAAATCCGCCAACAAAGTTATCTCCCTTGAAAAACAAAACATAACCCAAGCCGGTACAACCGCACCGCTGGTATTAAGAGGCGATCAAATAACCATTACAGCGGGTTACATTAGCGATTCTGATGGTATTGTGAGAACCAACACCATTTTCAGCGGTTATATTACCGAGATAAATAACCGGATGCCCATAGAACTACGCTGCGAGGATAATATGTTTGCGCTGAAACAACTTGCCGCCACACCCGCCACCTATCAAAGCCCCGATAATGTGAGAGACGTTTTACAACAACAGATAGGCAGTCAATTTACAGTTGACGACCTGGGGCAGCACGTTGATGTGGGCACATTAAGTGTGGCTAACGGAAGCGTGGCACAGATTATTGATACGCTGCGAAATAATTATCAACTCGAATGTTATTTTAAAGATGATACGTTGCGGGTGGGCACCGTTGTGTATTATCCTTATAATATAAGCGATGCGGGTGGGGCGGAAAACCCCTGGATAATGGATTTTCAGTATAATGTTATTTCCGATAGCTTAGAATATAAACGCGCCAACACCATTAAGCTGGGAGTGGATGCCCACTCTTATTATACCGAAGTGGTTAACGGCAAAAATAAAAATAAACGCATTTGTGTATTTGTTGGGCAAAAGGACGGCGAAGTACAGAATGCTTTTTACCCCAATACCAGTGATGTCTCAAAATTAACTACACTGGCGAAAGGGCGGCTTAACCGCATCAATGTGGATGGCTGGAGCGGTAAACTAACCACTTTTGGTTTGCCTTTTATACAACATGGCGATGCCGTAAAATTAGTTGATAAAGTAATACCTGAACGTGTGGGCACCTACATGGTAAAAAGTGTTAAAACCACTATGAGCATTAGCGGCGGGTTGCGCCAGGAAATTGAACTGGATATGAGGGTGGATGAATTGAATCCGTCAGATGTAAATAATGGACTATGAACGATACCGGGCAATATAACAGGGAGATAAAAGAAGCCGTGCAACGCCTTGCCGGCACATTTAATAAAGATAATGTGCACATTATACAGGCAACGGTGAACACAGTTGATACAACAAAATATACCTGCAATTGTACTCCCATAAGTGGAGACAGTACCACCGTTCTTCCGGTGGTAAATTTATCTGCAAATAATAATAAAGGTTTTATACCCATACCGGCTAAAGACAGTACAGTGTTAGTTGCTGTGAGCACAAAAAATAATCCACCCTACCTCATCGGCTGGGATTTATTGCAGGGATTGATTTGTGTTATTCAAAATACTGACGGCACTATTTCGCAATTGATTATTGAGAACGGAACAATACAAATGAATGACGGCAGTTACGGAGGATTGGTAAATATTATAGGTTTAAGAAGTGAATATGCGAAAACAAAAGCTGTATTAGATGCAATTTTGAGTGTAATAAATGGCGCTCCTGTTCCTGAGGCAGGTAATGGGGCTACAAGTGGATTACAAACTCAACTTGTTAAAGCACTAATCGGATTGCAAACGGGAGATTTTTCGGGCAGCGATATTGAAAATGCCAAAATTAAGCATGGGGTGTAAATAATCTCTTAAATTAATGCACCTGTTGTAAAAGCACCAGTTCTATTTTCAAATTATCACATTTTCAAATTAAAAATTTACTACCTTTAATACAACTAAAAGTAAATTTATATGAAAAAATTTCTGTTGGTTATTTTGCTGATGACATCGTCAGCGTGTTGGGCGCAAAAACCTGCTCCTCAAAAACACGATTCGACCTATACAGTCGTAGACCACATGCCTCAATTCCCCGGCGGAGATACGGCGTTAAATAATTTTTTAAAGAAAAATATTCATTACCCTGAAAATGCAGCGGGAGCAGGTATTGAAGGCACCGTTTATGTCTCTTTTGTTATAAACGGGGATGGGAGCATAGATAACGTGAGTTTACTGCGTGATATTGGCGGCGGTTGTGGTGACGAAGCGGTTCGTGTTGTAAAACTTATGCCTAAATGGAAGCCGGGAAAACAAAACGGAAATGCGGTGAGCGTTAAATATTATTTACCCATTAAGTTCCAATTGAGTCCGCGGCAGGTTACTTCAGGCATTGTTATTTATAAGTAATTTCCTTCTCATATTTCTTATCGGCACATCTTAATTTCCCGTGTCTCGTGTCTCATAACTAACACTCTAAAAACTTTCTGTCCCAACTTCTTTATAGCAGTCCATATCCAAATTAATTTTGGGTATGGTTGCGCAGGATTTTTTATTAGATGTGAATTATGATTTACTGGTAACAAACGGCGATTTTGTAATTGGGGCATCGGATAACCAGCATATACAGGATATTATTCAATCCTTTGTCGGCTGGTGGAAACAATTTCCGCTGGTGGGTGTGGGAATACAGTCGTTTATAAACAGCAACGGGCAAGACCAGGCGCTGGCGCGAAGTATCCAGATTCAATTGCAATCGGATGGGTTCACGGTGCAAAGCCCACAGGTAACTATTAACCCCGACCAGGTCATCATTCAACCAAATGCAGTAAGACAATGAACAATAATAAATTATTAATGTCGCTAATCTTCATTTTCAAATTGGCGCATTTTCAAATTTTCAAATTAATCACATGGCATTAGCAGCACCTCTGGAAGTCGGCTCATCATCGTCAACGGCATCAGGCACTATTGTGTATATCACCTCGCAGAACGGGCAGAGCATTTATGATATCTGTGTGCAAACCTACGGCTCTCTTGATTTGCTTTATAAATTAATACAGGATAATAATTTCCCTACCGTAAATGCCACGCTGCAACCCGGCACAACATTACAATGGGATTCAAGCCGGGTAACCGACAATTCATTTTACGGTTACCTGCAGCGTAACAGTTTAAATATAGGCACGGCATTAACACCCGAAGAGCAAAATGCAATTGTAGAACAATTTTTATTGCAGGAAGACAGCGATTTAATATTGCAGGAAGATGAATCGGGAATACTTATTTAGTTTTTAATATTTTAGATATAACACCTATGAAAAAAAATTTAGTACTTCTGTTTTTAACGGCATCGTCAGTATGTTTCGGGCAAAATTTAAAAATTTCGCAACTGCCCGTTGCCACTACGCCTTTATCAGGAACAGAGCTCATACCCCTGGTGCAAAACGGCGTCACCAAACAAACAACCATTGGCGCCATCGGCGTTTCAGCTCCGTGCTGTGGTCTTATAACCGGTAATCCCACTGTAAGCGGAAATTTATACGTGGGCACTCCTTTCAGCAAGCGGCGCTACTGGCACAAACAACGTGGTAACGGGCGTCGGCAGCGCCACCGCACTAACATCGGGTTCAAATAATGTAGTGTTAGGAAACGGCACATTATATAACACTACCACCGGTTCGTCAAATACGGCTGCGGGAACCAGCTGTTTTAGCATCAAATATAAGCGGCTCATTAAACGTCGCAGTGGGCTCAGCGGCATTAGGCAGTAACATAACAGGCAGTAATCTCACCGCACTTGGCGCTCAAACCGATGTTGCAACAGACGGTTTAAGTAATAGTATAGCGCTTGGCTCCGGGGCAGTAATAACGGAATCAGACCAGCTTGTTGTCGGGAGCGCTTCTGCCCCGGTAAGTAATTGGGTTATAAATAATGTGCCTTATACCATGCCGTCGGCACAAGGGGCAGCCGCTACCGTATTAACCGATAATGGCGGCAGCGGTACTTTAAGCTGGACAACAGTGGGTACCGGAACGGTAACATCTGTCAGCACAGGCAATCTTTCTCCCCTGTTTACTGCAGGTATTGGAACAGCAACTACAACCCCGGCTTTATCATTTACCTTATCCAATGCCGCGGCACATACGTTCTTTGGGAATTTTACCGGCTCATCGGGTGCGCCGTCATACAGCTCACCCACCTTAGCCAGCGCCGACTTTGCCAACCAGGGAACAACTACCACCGTGCTGCATGGTAATTCAAGTGGCAACCCGTCATGGAGCGCAGTAAATCTTGCCACTGATGTTACTGGTAATTTACCTATAACTAATTTAAATAGCGGCACAAGCGCAAGTTCATCTACTTTTTGGAGAGGGGATGGAACATGGGCAGCGCCAAGCGGAGGCGGCTCACCCGGAGGAAGCAATACTGATATTCAATACAATAATTCAGGTGCATTCGGAGGCGATGCGAATTTTATAAGAAATTCATGGGGAATTCAATTACAAGATAATAATACTAATTATAATCTGTTTATAGGAACATTACATGCTTACGCAGGTAATAGTGCTACAACAGGAACAGAAAATTTAGCAATTGGAACTGAAGCACTCATTTCAAATACATCAGGAGGTCTTAACACAGCAATTGGAGAAAATGCACTCTTTGGAAATACAGGGGGAGATCAAAATACAGCAATTGGGGTTAATACACTTCCTTCAAATAGTACCGGAAATAACCTGATTGCTATAGGAAGTGAAATAGATGTAAGTACAGATGGATTAAGTAATAGTGTGGGTATAGGCTCTTTTTATTCTTTAACCCCATTAATAACTGAATCTCATCAATTTGCAGTAGACCCAAGCATAGTGAATTGGAAAATAGGTGGTGTTTCCTATGTAATACCAACTTCACAAGGTTCAGCAAACACAGTTTTAACCAATGACGGCAGCGGTAATTTAAGCTGGGCAACACCAAGTGCATCTGCTTCTTTAAACTCAACCTACATCGGCTATGGAAATGGAAGTAATGTGCTTACGGGTGATGATGGGTTTACCTATCAGGGTATTGGTGCTGGTGGTATAGTTACAATAGGAGTACCAGGAACAGGTCCTGGTCAAGGTAGAGTTTTAACTGCAGAGGGTGCTTCTGCGCCCAATGCAACAATTGGTGATATAGATAACGTTATCGGTGGCTACGTATTACAAATTGGAGTTACAGGTTCTAATATAATGGCATGGACAGGAAATGAATTTGATATAAATGGTGTATCTTATAATTGGACAAATACACAAGGCTCTGCAAATACTGTATTAACTAATGACGGAAGTGGAAATTTATCGTGGTATGGCGGACTTGTAGGTAATTCATCAATATCTTATATAACACCACCTGCACAAGCAACAATAGCAGGACAAGTTTTAACTAACGATGGAACAGGCAATTTATCTTGGGTAGGTGGCGCCATAATTGCAAGTGCGGATTCACTATCTGTTACTGATACAAATACAATACTTTCATATACTAATCCTGATGGTGCAAATGCTCATAGTTATATGGTTAATTGCTATGTAAATTTAACAACCAATACCGGTAATAGCTTTCGGGTTCCAATCTACTTTTATGATGAAAATAGTAACTATCAAAACACATTTGTTATGTACTACCACACTCATGGAACATTAACCTTTGGGAACGATTTTATTTCAGGAGGAAGTGATTATTATTTCCCTTGCATTTCACAACCAATACGTGTGGGAGCCGGGCAAACAATAAGGATTGCCACTCATGGAACTGCCTTGCCAATTCCATCTTATGATATTGGAATTTCTATTCAATTTATTAATTAAATCTTAAAACGTAACCAATGAAAAAATTACTTTTAATTCTCTTATTATTTACAGCGTTCAGGGCACAAGCCCAACACGCTCATTACAGGCAACCTATAAGTTCGAACGCCACATTCCCCGCAACTTCAAATGATACTATTGTACTGCAACAGGGCTATACTACGGTACAAGGGATTACCACGATAGCTCCAATTGCAATAAAAACATTGGTACTGCCATCCAATCCTGTAGTTGGTGAGAGTGTAATTGTTCAATCGCAGCCAACCATTACAACGGTTTATTTTATAGGCGGCACTTTATCTAAACCCGTCACAACACTAAAACAGGGACAGAATTTGCATTTGACATTTAATAAAGATGGCAAATGGCATTGGTAGGACTATATTTCTGCTATAATGATTAGAACAATAATTATCTTTTAAATGGAACCGCACGATAACGGACATTGGTTAATTAATCTTATCTACCTGGTAGTTACTATTGCAACAGGGATAACAGGAACACATATATTTTATGATGATGTTCATTTAATACTTGGTATAATACTGCAATTATGTTCATTGATAATGTTTGCAGGGTGGTTTATACTTCATTGGAATAAAATAAAAAACCAGGTAAGAGCTTGGTTTATTGAACATGATTTAAAATAAAAATATGAAAAATTTCATCTGCGACATGATGAGCGAAGGAGGTAAAATAAGCTCTAACCGTGTAAACGGCACTCTTTGCCTTTTGTTCTTTTTCCTGGTAGTGGCTGCCGATATTATTTTGCGCGCTACCATTAAATTCCAGATGCCCGAGGTAATATATGTTTATATCACAGGGCTTATTATCTCATTCTTCGGATTAAAGTCGCTGGATAAATCCACTATTACAAAAAACACTCCGCCTCAGTCATAAAATACTACAAAAGTCTTCAAGACTTTTGTAGTTTACTATTTCCCCTGCAAATGCCGCGTCTTTAGAGCATCAGCCTTTGCCATTTCATTTTGCCCCATTTTGCTTTCAGCAAATGAACGGTTGAGCCAATAATCCGGCACCGATGGATTAATTTCAATAGCTTTTGAAAAATCATTAATCGCCTCATTATAGTTTTGTAGATTGGTATAACACACCCCTCTCACGTTATATACTACTGCATTTTGAAGGTTTAATTGGAGTGTCTTTGTAAAATCATCAGCCGCCTTTTTATATTGATTAAGTATTTTATAACATAGCCCCCGGTTATAATAATAGATCGGGGAATTAGGATTAAGTGCAATGGCTGTATTATAATAATTTATTGCCAAATCAATTTTTCCGGTATTTAAATAAATTAATCCGATATCACTATATACATCGGCATTGGTGGAATCAAGTATAATAATCTTATTAAAATCAGCCAGCGCTAAGTCCATTTTACCTGTATTTAAGAAGAGGACTCCCCTGTCTTTATAGGCGTTTTCATTACTGGAATCCAGCGCAATGGCTTTAGTGTAATCAGCTATTGCCAAATCATTTTTACCCCCTTTAGAATAAAGCAATCCACGATTAGTATGGGCATCTGCTTTCGTGGAATCCAGCGCAATGGCTTTAGTGTAATCAGCTATTGCTAAATCATCTTTATTATAAGTAGCATAAAGTATACCCCTGTTATAATAATCATCTCTATACAAAGAATCCACTTGCAGGGCGGTAGTATAATCAGACATAGCCTTGTCCATTTCATTATTAACATAGTAATAATTCCCACGGTTATAATATGCCATAGCAGCATTAGGGTACTTTTCAATCACATCCGTCCATAATGTTTCACTGTTTTTCCATACCTGTGTATGTAAGTACGCCTGGTAACTAAATGTAACCGCGCCGGTAATGGCAATTAGCATAATCGGATATTTCATTAAAGCCCATTTAGTGTTTTTGGTTTGCCATATTTTATTAATTAAATATGCCACAATAAAAAATAAGCCTATATAGGAAAGGTAACTATACCGATCAGCCATAATTGCAGCGCCAACGGAAATGAATTGCAGCACTAAGGCAACAGATACAAAATAAAAAAGCAATCCGAATACAATCTCTTTTTCTTTTTTCAGAAAAAAATAAATGAGTGCCGCTGAAATTCCAAGAATTATAAATGGTGAGAGATAGTATATCATCGGAATAGAATATATTTTAGGATAAGGATAAAATGCCGACAACTTAAACGGAATGAAGAGTTTTACAATATAGATTATTGCACCATAACAGGCAAATAGTAATCGCTGAAAAATAGTTAGGTTTTTTATAACATCAATAGCAGATTTCTGTGTATTAATTGCTATGATACCGAATACAAGAGCGAGAAGAAAAAACGGTATTTTTTCAATTATCAACCTTCTCTCCCATTTTACTTTTCTTAAATAATCAATCAACAAAAGAATAACAGGAAACACCACTGCCATTCCCTTAGATAAACAGGAAAGGATAAAAAGTAAAAACGTAAAAATATACCAGCCTATTTTCTTCGTTTCACTATACCGCAGGTAAGTAATAAGCCCCGCCATAAAAAAGAACACATACAACACATCTTTGCGCTCGCTAATCCATGTTACCGATTCCACATGCATAGGGTGAATACCAAAGAACAGCGACACTATTGCCGCCATCAACAAATTGCGGCGCGTCAATAAAAAAATAAACAGAAATACCAAAATGGTATTAAGTATATGAAAAAACACATTTACTGCGTGATAACCCGATGGATCGAGTTTACCAAATTGGTAATTCAAAGCGAATGAAAGAACGGTAAGAGGATGATAGTTGGCTGATACAGGTGTTTCAAATATCTCTACCAGCGGCACCGAGTTATTTACTACTAACGGATTATAGGACACATAAACATTATCATCCCAGTTCGTAAACCCATCATCCATAGATGGTGAGAAAACAAAATAAGTGATAACAGCAATTGCTGCCGCGCAAATCCATGGCAGCAATTTGTTGCTATTTTTTTTAGCAACAACTTTTGCAGGTTTGCTTTCTTTTACCTCTTTATTCTTCTTTTTATCAGCCAAAACAGATTATTGAGTAAATCAAAACTACAAAAGTCTTGAAGACTTTTGTAGTCTACATTCGATTAGACTAAGCAAGCTCTTTCCTCCGCCAATTGGCGGATTGGTTTGGGCAGTCTTCCATCATCAAAATTGAAACCCTGTCCCATATCCCGTATCTCTTATCTCATAGTCTAAAAGTCTAATATCTAACAGCCTAAAACTTCCTGTCCCAACTTCCCACATCCCGTCATTTCATCCGGTAATTTTGGTATATATTTCTTTTATGACCACAGCAACCTTTAACCTGCTCCTTATTTTGCTCACATCGGCTCTAGCGGGATGGGCAAAAAGTATACAGGATGAACTGAATTTTTATTACGACAAATCCATCTTCTCCACCTGGAAAAACAAATCGTGGTTCGGCGCGCCGCAAAACACATGGAATAATAAAAATACCATCAGCAGCAACCCCATACTGAAATGGCTGTTCAACGGTCCTCTTGTTTTTGTTACCGATGCCTGGCATTTTTTCGATTTTATCCGCAACATGGCGATACCAACGGCGCTGGCTTACATCACCAATCATTGGTGGTGGCTGCTGTGGTATTGGATGGTATTCAGCACCATATTCGACGGGTTCTTTGCTTATATCTGGCAATTCAGCTTAGCCGATGCCGAAGGCGAGCAACAACTGCCGGCAAGCGCCAGCAAATGGTGGAACAAAGTTCTTGCCGTAGTATACTATATCGGCTTTTTCGGCGGGGGAATAGCCGCTATGGCACTTGGCGGCGGTTACTGGATTAAACAGTTAGTAATTTTTGATACCACCCATTTAATTTTCATACCCGTTGAAGCGCTTGGCGCTATACTTCTCACATGGGCAATAATTAAACTGCTCCCTGTTATACAACAAATCATCAATAAGTTTTTCGGTTAATAATATGCCGCACCTCCACCTCACACAAACCCAAACCTAATCACCCCAACCTAACCAATGATTTTTCATCCTGAACGGTTAAACGGATTACAACTTGATGTTGCCAATTGCGCTCTGGCAATCGCTGCCGCCATTAAGAAACAATTAGACAGGGACACTTTTATAGTTTTTGGCTACCGCAGCAACGACGAACAGCAACAATTGTATGAGCAGGGACGCACCCTGCAAAATAACCAGTGGGTGGTAAGTGATGTTACCAAAATAGTAACCAACGCCCCGCCCGGGCTGTTAGCGCATAATTTTGCCTGTGCCGTTGATTTGTGGGTGATGAAAGCCGATAACAGCGATATTGACTGGGATAACATTTATGCCAAATCAATCATTGGCACCACGGCGCGTCAATTCCAAAATATTTTATGGGGAGGCGATTATACCGGCTCATTTAAAGACATAGATCATATCGAGTTCACCGGTGGCAGCAGGTAAAAGCCGGAACGTTAACAATTCAAACCTATTCCTCGCAGGAGGCAACAAGTTAGAAGGTTAGAAAGTTATAAGGTTAAAATGTTTTTCATCATCAAATCATCAAATTACCAAATCATCAAATTGGTCTCTCATGAATATTAATTTTGGTTCCATATCCGGTACCGATTTATTAAAAGACATCGTTATTGTTACCCTTTTGGTAATTGTACTGTTGCAACGCGAATGTTCGCCCAAGTCCCCTTTAGGGGATTTAGGGGTTAAAACCACCACAAAAGTCATTCACGATACCCTTTCCATTCCGTCGCAGCCGCAAAAGCCGCAAATCAGTTATGTAGACACCGGCAGCGTTAAATGGTATCCCGTTTATGTGGCGCAAAAATTAACCCTGCAGGATACCGGGCAAATTGTGAGCGCCTGGTTAAAGCCCTATTTCTATACCCAGGATTTTACCGATGAAAAATACAAGGCGCATTTCAGCACCATTGTTACGCACGACAGCTTATTTAAGCCGCAGCTCACCGTGCAGTGGCTGGCTCCCGATGAAATTATTAACCGGTTATCCCCCGCCCCTGCTGCCGGAAATTTAAAAGTATTTTTTGGATTACAGGTAGGCGCTGCTCCATCCCAGTTCAATTTCGGACCCGAAATAGCGCTGCTCACAAAATCCGACCATCTCTATGCCGTCAGCAACGACCTGACGCTCAAACAACCCAATTTAGAGCTGCATCTCGGCTGGAAAATTCATTTGTGATTTTAGATTACAAAAGTCTTAAAGACTTTTGTAATCTTTTATTATCACTACCCAAAAACAGTGAATTTTAAAAATACCAACAAATGGGTATAGGAATCCGGCTCCGGTCATCGTAAATTTGTCCCTGATATATGCGGACAAAATTAATAACTGTTATACTTCAATTGATGTTGGCGACAACCCTCATGTCCTGCCGCCAAAGCACACAGCAAAAGGCGCAACGCGAGGCAAAGGAACTCGATTCCATTGAAAAAATGGTTCAGGCGCGCGATTCCATCCTGCTCGACTCCATAAAAAAAGACACTTTCAATCCGCCCGAAAGAACAGACGGGCAAACCCAATACGGCAAACAACGCTAATGCCAAAATGTACTGTCATTGCTAGCCGCCCCTTCGCGGCGAAGCAATCCCGCCATATTTTCAAGAGATCACTTCGTCGTTCCTCCTCGTGACGACGGAGTTCTTTTATGAGTGTGTGTGTCCCGGTTATCTCACGCTTTAAAGGTTAGTAATATTCAATAAAAATTTATACTTTTATAACTGAGTTTTTAAAATCACTGTTATGAAAAATCGTTTACTATTTCTTTTATTAACACTTCTTTTTAGTTGCTTAACTGCTTCAGCTCAAAACTGGATATGGGGAACTGAAGCTACCTGCGGGTCAAATATAACTGAAGGAGTATCTGTAGCAACCGATGCCAATGGAAATTCGTTTTTAACCGGGTGGTTCAATGGTATTGATACTATTGGAGCATATATTCTTAAAAGCGGTCCGGCTATACATTCGGTATTTATTATAAAATATGATGTTAACGGAAATGTATTATGGGCCCATCAATCTGTTGTTCCATCATCAACATCAGGCGCAGACCTTGAGGCCGATTGGGTAACTACCGATAAGGAAGGTAACGCCTATATAACAGGTTATTTTTTTGTAGCACAGTTAGTTTTGGTTCGTATAAACTTTCGTGTAGCCGCCAGGCCATGTTTCTTGTAAAATATGACCCAAACGGAAATGTGCTATGGGCTGAGCAGTCAATACCGGGGGTACTGGTTTCTTTACTGCTACAACCGGCTTTGGAGTTACAACTGACCACTTCTGGGTAAACGCTTC
>CAVYQA010000025.1:0-70753 GCA_963770495.1 Chitinophagales bacterium
CTGCAACTGCTATTGTTGGGCTTGGATTAACCGTCACTACTGATTGAACTGTATCCGTGCACCCTCCCGTTGCAATACCTATAATTGTATAAGTAGTTGTAACTGTCGGATTAGCTGCTACCGATGAGCCGCTTGTTGCACTTAATCCCGTTGATGGTGTCCAGTTGTAAGTAGCAGCGCCACCCATAGCCGTTAGCGTTGCTGAATTTCCCTGGCATATTGCCGGGCTATTTACTGTAATGGTAAACGTAGATGTACCGTTAGCAATCGACACCGTATCATAAATAGTATCATGAGGACATGAATTATCTAATATTGTCGCAATATAGGTGCCCGGCAAAAGATTTGTAAGTGTGTCACTCGTTTGTTGCGGCGTAGTATTCCAGGTAACAGTATAAGGAGCGTTCCCGCCTGTTGGTGTTATAATTACTGACCCGGTAGTGGCTCCGCACGATGGATTAACTATGTTATTTGTTGCCGTAAAACATGCCGGCAGTGTTTCCTGTATAGCACACACAAATCCCTTGCCGCAGGCATAAAGAATTTTTTTCTTGCTAAGAACAACATCATGAACCGTATCGCTCATTGCAGTAGTGTTCACTAAATTCAAGCCGCTGTTATACTGTAAAATATTTTCTTTCGACCCTACAAAAAGATTATCGCAATCATCAGAAGTCAGTCCTGCCCAATCCATTGCAACCTGGCTGGCGCCGTTTATATTTAAAGTATTCATTAATGCACCATTGGCTATATTCCATTCTTTCAACACATAACTATCATAAGTGTAAAGGTGTGTATTACTAACTGTCATTCCGTTGAAACCATTGGCTACGTATGAAGTATATTTGGTGCTGGATATCTCTCTGAATTTATATTTGTCATATACTGCCCATGTAGTTGGCGAAAGTGTAGGCAACGGCAATTTGAGAAGCACATTATTGAAGGTGGTATCCAGTATTCCCGGTTCAGTCTCCATAGAAGCCATATAACAACTGCCAAAATCGTCAAATGCCAAACCCCATATATCATGATGTGGTTTATTTGTTCCCAAAACATTAACAGGTGAAAGTGTTGTTAAACTGGTATCGAGATAAGAAGCTTCGAAAGAAGGTGTTGTTATGCCGCCTCCTGTAATAACCGGTTCATTGGCGCAGCGGCTGAATGCAATACGCCACATTTCTGTAAAGTTAGTATTACCGGGGAAAATTTTAATCTGCGTACCCAATGAATTCAGTTTAATAATTTGTGTTCCGGTAATTGGATTATACCCGTCAACAATATATACCGATTGTGAATTTCTATCTACCGCAAAAGCTCCATAATAGGGTTGACCGGATGTAAATGCTGTTGTGTATGACCATAACAATGTACCTGCACTATTAAATTTCAATACCTGGTAAGGCCATGTGCCGCCATATACGTAGCAGTTACCGGCATCATCATAATCCACATCATAGGCATCGTTATTCGAAGTAAGTATGGGAGTCGTAGTCCATGGGTCTATTATCAGTACCTGTTTTTTGTCGTAATCATTAACCGTAAACTGAATGGTGTTTTGATTCAATATAAAAACACAAACCGGTTTAGACGGTGGAGTTTGGCTGGCAACTGGTGCGTGATCGGTAAATACACCGAAAACTGAATTTATTATAACATTGCCTTCCTCAGAAAGAGTGATGTCTTTACTTAGCGGGTATTGAATTTTTATTGCAGATATATCTGCGCCGGGATGTACGACAAAAACATATTTAAATCCCTGTTTGTCTGTGGGGAAATAAAACTCCATATCAATGCCGGGATATAAATTTCTGTAAGTGATTTTTTTATACGCATGAGCCTGAACATTGGTGGTGCCGTTTAAAGTAAAATTGTAGACCTGGCTTATTTCATCATCACTGGTTATCTCTGCTGCCGGATTAGCCCCGACGAAATTAATCTGGTGAAAATCTTCAACGTATTTATAGTTTGTTTCTCCGTCATCATCATCGTTACCGTCGTCTTCTTTTCTCCCGGCTTTACTCTCGAGTTCTTCCCTCTCCTTTTCTGTGAGTTCTACCTTCGTGGTTTTTCCAATCCAAATACCGGTTGTTGTAAAGTAATACTGCAATCCATCCTGGCGTGCGCCAAAAATTATTTGCTTTAAAGAAATATTTTTTTCGGGTATCTGGTATTGTCCTTTGTTCTCAACAAAAACTTTTTGTTCAAAAGAGTTTTTAGCCGTCCATTTTATCCTTGGCGGTGTACCGGCTTTAGCCGGCAAGAAAAAACTAAGATTAAGCGTTAAAAGTAAAAAGTAAAGATGGTTTCGATTTAGTTTGGGGGTTTTTGTAAAGAGTTTTCCCACTTTAAACTCTTTTTGTAATTAATCCCAATTCAACTCATTATTATGTGTCCAAATTTCGTCATGAATAGTGCTTTTTGCCGTAACATTTGGGTGATGTATGTGACAATAAACAAGTTAGGTAACCTTTGTTATTAACTGATAATTAATTGTTTATATAACATCAATTTATGGGCGTGTTTATTTGGTTTGTAACTGTGTTTATTTAAATCAACTGAAATAGATTTTTTGCTTCAAAGTGCGGGAAAATTGTTGGCTATAATTTGCCGCTAATAACTAAATTTGCAGCCCGTTAATAAAAAGTCTCCGTAGCTCAGCTGGTAGAGCAGATGACTCTTAATCATCGGGCCACAGGTTCGAGCCCTGTCGGGGACACCAGCAGCAAAAGGGTTTCAGCATTATCACTGAAACCTTTTGTTGTTATTTGCAGACATTTAATCGTTTTTTGAAATAATCCGTTATTAAAACCGGGTTTTTAGTTTTTGAATCTTTAAGAAAAAGATTGTAAAAGGGAATATGAAAGAAATTGACATTAAGAAAATATCGTTTGCCGGAGTATTAATTGCGTTGGGTATTGTATTTGGCGACCTGGGCACTTCTCCCCTTTATACTTATAAAGCCATCATCGGAAACCATGTCATAACAGAAACTTTAATCCTGGGCAGTGTTTCAGCTATTTTCTGGACTCTCACTTTTCAGACCACCCTGAAATATGTGCTGATAACCATGCGGGCTGACAACAATGGAGAAGGAGGGATATTCTCCTTGTTTGCATTGATACGCAAGAAAGCTCGATGGGTAATATGGCCTGCCATTATCGGGGGCAGCTTTATGATCGCAGATAGCCTTATTACACCTCCTATTTCTGTTACTTCCGCTATTGAGGGGCTAAGAGATGTGTACCCGCAAATATCTATATTACCAATAACCATTAGCATACTTGTGGCATTGTTCATATTCCAGCAATCTGGCACAGGAAGCATCGGTAAATTTTTCGGGCCCGCTATGGTGCTGTGGTTTGCGATGATTGCTGTGCTTGGGTTTAGTTTACTTGTTAAAGATCCATCCGTGCTCCGCGCTTTAAATCCCATCTATGCTTACCGCTTGATTGTAGAATATCCCGGCGGCTTCTGGGTGCTTGGCGGAGTGTTTTTATGCTGTACGGGCGCGGAGGCTTTATATGCAGATATGGGGCATGTGGGTCGCAGAAACATACAAATTGCCTGGATATTCATTAAAATTTCCCTGGTACTCTGTTATTTTGGCGAGGCGGCATTACTGAAATCTCATATCGGTCAAACGCTTAATGATGTAGATGCTTTTTATGGCATGGTGCCTGCGTGGTTTTTAATTCCTTCCATAGCCATTTCTACTTTGGCTACAATTATCGCCAGCCAGGCGCTCATCAGTGGAACCTATACCCTGTTTAATGAAGCGGTGCGCCTGGAAATATGGCCAAAATTAAGAACTAAATTCCCTACTGAATTACGGGGACAGGTTTACGTTCCCACTATTAACTGGCTGATGATGGCCGGTTGTATCGGGATGGTTTTATACTTCAGGGAATCAAGTAATATGGAAGCGGCATTTGGTTTATCCGTTACATTTACTATGCTGATGACAACAGTTTTGTTGAGCTATTACCTCTATACCCGTAAAGCGCCTATGCTTTTTACTTTTGCAGTTCTAATCGTTTATTTAAGCATTGAACTTTCCTTCCTTGCAGCCAATCTTAAAAAATTCTCACATGGGGGTTGGCTCACAATGCTCATCGGTGCATTATTGGTAACCATCATGTTTGTATGGCAAATGGGAAGACGGATTAAAAACAGGTATAAAAAATATGTTCAGCTTGGTGATTACATTCCTTCCTTTATAAAACTTAGCAATGATTCTGCAGTTCCGAAATTTGCAACTCATCTTGTATATCTTACCGCAGCGGACAAACCGGGTTTGATAGAAGAAAAAATTATTGAATCTGTGTTTTGCGGACAGCCTAAACGCGCCAATCTTTACTGGCTGGTGCATGTGGATGTGGACGACTCGCCTTATACTATGGACTATGATACAAAAATAATTGCGCTTGATGACTTTGTATACGTAAGGTTTAAATTAGGATTCCGGATAGTTCCAAGGATTAATTTTTTGTTTAAAAAGGTGGTGAATAATATGATTGCCAACCATGAGATAAAGGTGGATAAGAATTATTGCATGATTGATCAGCACGATACCTGCGGGGATTTTCGTTTTGTAGTTATGAAGAGTTTCTTATCTTTTGAAAATGAACTTCCTTTTTGGAAGAATCTTATCATGAAGTTTTATTTCATACTTGATAAAATCAGCTTGCCCGATGCGGAGGGCTATGGGCTTGATTATAATAATCTGGTTTTGGAAAGAGTGCCCCTTTTGGTTGGAGAACCGGCAGAGGTTCCCCTCATAAAGGAAAATAAATTATGATAGTGTTCCGCATTCAGGTCATTATTTGGTGCAATCTTCTACAACCTGATTAAAAAGCCGAAGTCAGAGGCTTATCCTTCTTACAAAACTGGAATCGACTAATACCGGTAATAGAACTAACCACTCGTTTTGGCTCTTAATCATCGGACCGAAGATTCTAACCCTTCGGGGAATACAAACCTCTTGTTTACATAAGCAGAAGTTTTTTCTTTTTCGCCATAAAGCCTTAGGAATTTGCGTCATAGTGGCAACTGAAAAATTCTCAATAACAAGATAAGCAAGTTCTCTCCCCTTCGGGAAGAGTTAGAGTGGGGCAGCAAAGCTCCTTACCCGTTATTTTAGAAAAAGAGTATTACAAACAGAATTTTTAAATTTGTACCGTAATAAAATAATTATGACGGAAAATAATACTTATGAAGGTTTTGATAACGACATTAAAACCTGCTTTGCTGATATAATCAGAACGTATAATTTTCATTTCTACGAAAAAAAAGAAGGCGTCTACTATTTAAAAAATAATAACTGTATTTTAACTTTTGATTTTGACGGAGAAGATATTAGTTGCTTTGCTTTGAATCCCGCGATACCGGAAGAGACTTTTCACGTCGGAATTATATGGAGCGCTTTGCGCCCGGATAAAGAAATTCCTGTTCAATTAGATCCAAACCTAAGTCTCAAATCCCAATTGGAATTTTATGCGGCGGTATTAAATGAATTAAATTTTATACTTCAGGGTGATTTTAGCTGGAAAGAGCAGTATAAGAGGTATGTAGACGAAGAATCAAGAAAAATAGCACTTGTTCAACAACTCGATACCAACCATCCTATTTATCAGAAATTTGTTAACGGTGATTTATCCTGGCAAAAAGATTTAGATGACTATATAACAAAAAATAATTAATTTAAATGACGCGATGAACACTTTTGATTTTTAACTGATAACTGTTCACTGATTCCAAACTCCAAATTATATTAAGTTTAACTTCTTGATAACTTTTTTGTAGAAAATATAAAAAATATCTTAGCTTTATCCCAAGCTCATTTAAGTTGCTGTATTTATAATATTTAAATACTAAAAAATAGTGTTATGAAACTATATACTTACTTACTCTTAACAACTTTATCATTGCTATCTTTAGATTTGAAAGCACAAGCACCAAATGAAATTAATTACCAGGGTGTTGCCCGCAATTCTTCAGGGACAGTATTGTCAAATCAATTAATAGGGCTTGAGTTTACCATTCACCAGGGGTCATCCACCGGAACTATAGTTTACCAGGAAACTCAAACGGATAGCACTGATCAGTTTGGATTATTTTCAGTTGCCATCGGCGCCGGTACCGTTAAAAGTGGCACCTTTGCGAGCATTAACTGGGGTAACAATAGTGAATATTTACAGGTGGGAATGGACCCTAACGGCGGAACAAATTATGTTGATATGGGTACACAGCAGTTTCTTAGTGTACCTTATGCTTTATATGCCGCTAATAGTGGCAACACATCAGCTAATGCCTGGCAATTAGTAGGTAATGATGTTGCCTATACTTTTAGTGCTGAACCTTCTACCTATTTAGGTACTATCTCTTCAGGAGGGACAGGTTTTCAATTTGGAGTTAATGGCAATAATGCCGGTCGTGTTGAGGGAGGCGCTACTTTTAATTCAGCTTTGGGATACCAGGCTTTAAATTCTAACAGCAGCGGTACAAAAAATTCGGCTCTGGGGGCAAAGGCATTAAGTGCCAATACCACCGGTTCCGAAAATTCAGCTTTAGGTTACAATGCCAATGTAGGCTCAGGCACATTAATTAATGCAACAGTTATTGGTGCAAATGCAACAGCGATTGCAAGCAACTCAATAACCTTGGGTAATTCAACGGCTACAAGCCTGTATTTACCGGGTTATTCAACTATCGGTGAAATGTTTTATACCTCTGCGGCAAGCGGACTTGTTTCACCACTTGCTATAGGTACAAGCGGACAGATATTGACAGTATCAGGTGGCGTTCCCACATGGGAAACATCAACCGGAACATCGGCTAATGCATGGCAACTAACAGGTAATGATGTTGCCTATACGTTTAGTTCTGCACCTGCTACCTATGTAGGTACTGCCTCTTCAGGAGGTGCAGGTTTTCAATTTGCAGTAGGTGGCAATAATGCCGGTCGCATTGAATCTACTAATCAAAATACCGCCATTGGTTACCAGTCAATGAATTCCAACAACACTAAAATCAACTCTTCAGCAAAAAATACTGCCGTTGGTTTTATTGCTCTTTATTCTAATACAGCGCAAAGCGGTAATATTGCCATTGGAGATAGCGCAATGTATAACCAATCTTACAATTCTGCTTTTTATAGTGATAATGTTGCACTTGGCAACTCTGCACTTTTTCAAAATAATCCAACTTCAACTTCTAATGGCTACCAAAATACGGCAGTTGGTAACAATTCTTTAAAAGCAAACACCAGCGGTTTCGATAACACTGCAATTGGATATGATGCTGATTTAACTTCAGGCGGATTATCTTTTGCAACTGCTATTGGTGCCGGTGCAAAAGCGGGGCAAAGCAATTCTTTGATTTTAGGAGGCGCAAGTGGTACCTCTTCTGCTGTAAATGTTGGTATTGGTACTGGCACACCTAATTCAACTTTGCAAGTTTCAAGTGGAAATATAAGTTTGCCTATCACAGTTTCTTCCACCAGCATAAATCTCTCAACATCTCCTTTAACATACACCGTAATTATTACCGCTACCGGACAAACAGTTACTTTGCCGGTTGCTTCCACCTGTGCAGGCAGAATTTATAATATTATCGCTCAAATGGCATCGGGTTCCATTACTACAAGCAGTTACCTGAATTTTAATGGTGTAGCTAGCACTTCCATTCCGGCGGGTAATAGCATTATAATTCAAAGCGATGGCACAAATTGGGACCAGATTAAATAATCAATTGCTCCAAACTCCACGCTTCCGCCTTCTCTGAGAAAAGCATTTTGGTTTTCGACCACGTATCTTTAAATAATTGGGAGAAACGGTAGTGGTCGAGCGATTTTTCATCCTTCCATATACTATATGTAAAAAAGATATTATTGGCTTTGGTATCCTTTAACAGTTCAAGATGATTACATCCATCAAAGGATGAAATTTTAGTTTTCATCTCTGAAAACAAATGCAGAAATTCATCCATCCTGTCAGGTGCAAACGTCATTTTAACAATACGCACAATCACTTTCCTAAAGTTCTATAATAAATATTTTATTTCTTTTCTGTTCTTGAATTATAAAATAAGCGGCAAAGACAAAAACTTTTGACTTTTGAGTTTTGACTTTTAACTTTTATTTGAATTCAATTTTCACACTTTCCCCTTCATACAATCCAAGCAGGCTGCTGGCTTTTCCATGATTAATGGCAATCTCAAGATACCCGGCGCTGTTAAACAGGCATAATTTCTCGCCGTCTATCGCATTGGCGTAACCATGGCTTATGCGGTCTATCACTTCATTTCTGCGAAACGATAAATAAAATTTTCGCCCTTGCCTTGCCGTTTCAAATTGTTGTTTGGTTACATTTAAAATCACATTCTCAAAATGGTCCACATACAACACATTGGCTCGAATATAATCGTCGCCGATGGACGGCTGCATAAAATACATTTGCCTGATAGCATTTATCGGGCGCGCTAATGATTCAACTGTTTTTCCGTTTGCCAGAGCACAGGCAGCCGGCAAAAGCGTATCCAAAAATGCAAATGACGTATCCGTTTTTTTCTCAGTCAGGTTCAGCTCAAAAACTTTTTCAGGCATCCCGTCAAACAACACGGAGAATATGCCGTTATCGCCCGCCAGGAAATAATGCGATTGGTGTAGCGCCAGCAGGTAATGATTATCACGGTATGCTTCATTATTAACGCAAATAAGATGAATGGTGTTTTTTGGAAAATACCTGTATGAATTGCGCAACACAAACGCCGCATGTCCTATGCTGTGAGGCAGTATGGTATGAGAAACATCAACAATTTGAGCGTTATTACACTCTGATAAGATCTTTCCTTTTAGAGCCGCCACATAGTAATCCTCTAAGCCAAGGTCGGATGTGAGTGTTATAATGGGCATAGTTGTTGTTTGTAGTGTATTATCCACAAATTTATATGTATAAATGTGGAACCTTGCTTCAGTTTTTGATGTATTTTGCAGTAAAATTAATTATAAATAAATATAAAAATTGACTGAACTCACCATCCCTCTCGACACCATAGATCCAGTGGAATTCTTAGGTGTCAATAATACCAGGTTGAATAAGTTAAAAGATGCCTTTCCAAAGTTAAAACTCGTAGCCCGCGGCAATCGCTTACGCGCCGAGGGCAATCAGAAGGAGTTGGAAATGCTGGAAGATAAAGTGATGCGAATGATTCGCTTCGTTGAGCGTTTCGGCGCCATTTCTGAAAAACACATGGATGATTTTTTAGAAGACGTTGAAAGCGGCGACAACATCACCGATTTCGATTTTCCGCAATTCTCCGATGATGCCATTGTATATGGTCCAAACGGAAATGTGGTAAAGGCGCGCACGGAGAATCAAAAGAAAATGGTTGAGCTCTCTGAAAAAAATGACATCATCTTCGCCATCGGTCCCGCAGGAACAGGTAAAACGTACACTGCCGTTGCTTTGGCAGTGAGAGCTTTAAAAAATAAGCAGATAAAAAAGATTATACTCACCCGTCCGGCAGTGGAAGCGGGGGAAAGTCTCGGTTTTTTGCCCGGCGACTTAAAAGAAAAAGTTGACCCTTATCTTCGCCCTCTTTATGATGCATTGGATGATATGATACCGCTCGATAAACTCAATTATTATCTTGCCAACCGTGTTATAGAAATAGCGCCGCTTGCCTTTATGCGTGGTCGCACACTCGACCATGCCTATGTGCTGCTCGACGAAGCGCAAAACGCCACCGGCTCGCAAATAAAAATGTTTCTTACACGCATTGGCGCATCGGCTAAATGCATTATCACCGGCGACCTCACACAAATTGATTTGCCCAAAAACCAAACCAGTGGCTTATTCCAGGCTATTGACCTGTTGAAAGACATTGAAGGCATAACCACTGTATTCTTAAATGAGCGCGATGTGGTGCGACACAAGCTGGTGAAACAAATCATTAAAGCTTATGAAAAGTCAGAAGGAAAAGATAATACTTCTAATCACTCTCCTAATCAAAAACCGACAAACCAATAAACTATAATTATATGGACATGACTACTCTCCAAGCCATTATTCTTGGAATAGTGGAAGGTATAACTGAATTTTTACCCGTTTCTTCTACCGGTCACATGATAATTACCACAGCCATTCTTGGTATGACGCCCACCGACTTTGTTAAAACATTTACCGTGGCTATTCAGCTTGGCGCTATACTTTCCGTAGTTGTGCTGTACTGGAAACGTTTTTTTGATTTTAAAAATCTTTCAGAAGCTGTAATTTTCTATTTTAAACTTTTCATCGCATTTCTTCCTGCCGGTATTATCGGTTTTTTATTGATGAAAAAAATTGATGAGCTTCTGGGCAGTATAACGGTGGTTGCCACTTCCCTGCTTGTGGGAGGAATTATTCTCGTTTGGGTAGACCGGCTGTTTGCCAAAACGGAAAAAAATCCCGAATTGCCTCTCACCTACCCTATGGCATTTATCATTGGCTGTTTCCAGGTTATCTCTATGATTCCCGGCGTATCGCGCTCCGCGGCAACTATTATAGGCGGGTTAAGCCAAAAATTAGGACGCAAACAGGCGGCAGAGTTTTCGTTTTTCCTTGCCGTGCCCACCATGTTTATAGCAACCGTATATAAATTATATAAGTATCACAAAGATATGGGACCTATCGGCATCTCTCATCACGATTATGTCATGCTTGGCATTGCCGGCGTAGTGGCTTTTATTGTCGCTATGTTCGCTATTAAAACTTTTATCGCATTTCTTTCCAATCACGGCTTAAAATTATTTGGCTATTATCGTATTGTAGTTGGCGGCATATTGCTAATTTTGATATATGCGTTGCATGTTAATATCAGCGTTGTATAATGTTAAAAAAATATACCGATGGGCAGGTGCTGCTGGTTAATAAGCCTCTGCGCTGGACATCGTTCGATATCGTTAATAAGCTCAACTTCCAGCTTCGCTGCAAGGTAGGTCATGCAGGTACTCTTGACCCTCTTGCCTCAGGGTTGCTGATTATCTGTTGCGGCAAATTCACCAAACGCATCTCCGAATTTCAAAACCAGGAAAAAGAATATACCGGCACTTTCTTTTTAGGCGCCACCACCCCATCTTTTGATCTGGAAACAAAACCTGAGAACTTCTTAGACATAACTAATATTTCAGAACAACAAATTATCGAAACAACTAAAACTTTTTCGGGTGAAATATTGCAATCTCCCCCCGCCTATTCATCTGTTAAAAAAGACGGGGAGCGTATGTATTACATAGCCCGCCGCGGTGAAAAATTTGATATAGAAAAACGCAAAGTACAATTAACGGAATTTGAAATAACCAAAATTGAATTGCCGCTTATTCATTTCCGTATTGTTTGCGGCAAAGGTTTTTATGTGCGCTCATTAGCCGATGATTTTGGTAAAGCGCTAAACAACGGCGCCTATCTTGCTTCGCTTTGCCGAACACGCATTGGTTCTTATTCTCTTAAAGATGCTGTTGAAATTGACGCACTTATTGAACAAATCAAAGAAGAAAAAAAAGCCGGACATTTATCTGCATGAAGGTTCATACGCACCCTGATAATTTACCCGAATTTAAAAACGCCGTTATCACCACCGGCACCTTTGATGGTGTGCATAAAGGTCACCAAATCATTATTGAGCATATCGTACAACAGGCAAAAAGAATTAACGGCGAAAGTGTGATTATCACCTTTGAGCCTCATCCCCGTTTAGTGTTACATCCCGAAGAACATAACTTAATACTTCTTACAACCCTGGATGAAAAAATTGAGAAAATAAGCGCCCTCGGCGTTGATCATCTTGTTGTATATCCTTTCACAATAGAATTTTCGCAGATGTCGGCAAAAGATTATGTGCACGACTTTTTGAAAGAGCGATTCAATCCTAAAATCATTGTCATCGGCTACAACCATAATTTCGGGCATCATCGCGATGGCAATATTGAATTGCTGCGTAAACTCGCTCCGGAACTGCATTTTGAGGTGGAAGAAATACCACGCCAATTGGTTGATGACATTGAAGTAAGCTCAACAAAAATCCGCATTGCATTGGTTGAAGGTGATATTGAACGGGCTACACATTTATTAAACAGTTATTATTCTCTCACCGGCACGGTCACTATCGGCGATAAAATCGGGCGCACACTCGGTTATCCAACTGCCAACCTTTTCATTGATAATGCTTACAAGCTTATACCCGCCGATGGCGTTTATGCCGCTTTTGCATATTTCAGGAACAAGAAATATAATGCTATGGTCAGCGTTGGCAATCGCCCTACTCTACAAGGCTCAACACATTTAATTGAGGCTCATCTTCTTGATTTCAATGAACAGATTTACGGCGAAAAACTTAAAATAGAATTAGTGAGTAAAATCCGCGACCAGCAAAAATTTGATTCATTAGAACTGCTGAAACAAAAAATTGACGGTGATAAAAAAGCCACCATTCCCATTCTGCAAAAAGCTACTGCTCACGGGTAAGCCATTGCTTTAAGCCGCTTAATAGCCGGCACTGTTATATATTTCACAACGTTTCCACTCGTATAGCTTATTACTGCTGCACCCGTCACTGCTACCGGCGACGCTTCCTTTTTTGGCTCTATAACCGGCATACGGTCTTGAGCACCCATTTTGCGGCGAAAAAATGCACTTGCGGTAATACGCAATGTATCGTTATTTGGTTTCAAGAATGACTTAACAGGTAAAACAAATCCATTCACCCACACTGAATCGCAGGTTACTGAGACGCTCTTTTTTATAAAATAAAAATTATAATTTGTCCCCTGCCCCGACCCCGCAGCCCCTCCGCTCCAATCCTGCGACGTGGCATTTATAAAAATCAAATCCGGTTTAGTACCTATCTGTTTACAGGTTGCGCTGAAATACAATAACCAAATCACTAACAATAGATTTTTCATAAAATCTTATGACACTACTTAATTTTTAATTCCTGCTCAACTATTCAACACTTGCCCCTCTATTTCCAAGAGAGGGGCGCAGAGCCATAAGCCAAGCGGGTGAGTTACATCAATGTAAAATACGATACACTAATTCTTTCAATAACTCTCCTTCAGAAACCGTGCCGCTATTAACGCCTTTAGAGCGCAAATCGTATTCCTGCAACAAACTAATCGCCCGCTCCGTGTGCAATTGGTTATATTTTTGCCCCGCTATCCTGTATTCTTTTAAAAAGAACGGGTTAATGCCAAGCGTTGCAGCAATCTCTTTTTCAGAGCTGTTTTTTATCAAATGAAATATAAACAGCTTGGAGAAAAAACTGTAAAGTGAGCCGAGTGTCACAACAAGACGATTGTCATTCGGGTTAGAGGCAAAATAATCGGCGATGCGGTTGGCTTTTAAAATATTCTTTTCGCCGATGGCTTTATTCAGTTCAAACACATTGTACTCCTTGCTTATGCCGATGTTGCGCTCAATATCTCCCACATCAATCACTTTGCCGCTCTTTATGTTCAGCAGCAGCTTGTCCAGTTCATTGACGATTTTAGAAAGGTCGTTGCCCAAATACTCCACCAGCAATTCCTGTGCATCGGGCGATATGCGCGCATTCTTTTGCTGCAAATAGCCCGCAATCCATGCCGGCACCTTGTTCTCATATAATTTGTCCGAAGTAAAAACCACGCCCGTTGCCGCAATGGTTTTTGCAAATTTAGTGCGCTTATCCAGCTTGCCATGCTTGTGGCACAGCACCAGCAGGGTTGATTTCAGCGGCTTCTCAATATAAGGCAGCAGCTCCTCAAGCTTCTTCAGCTCCTGCGCCTCTTTAAGTATTATCACCTGGTAATTCGAGAACATCGGGTAGCGGCGGCAGGCATCATCCAACTGCTCCAGAGTAGTATCTTTTCCATACAGCACCGTTTGGTTAAAATCGCGCTCAGCCGGTGTAAGCACCGTTTCCTCAAACAACTGTGTGAGGCGGTCAATGTAATACGATTCCTCTCCGTCGAGCAGGTAAACGGGCGAGTAGATCTTATTTTTTAGGTCGCGGTAAAGCTCTTCGTATTTCTGTGTCATAAATTCCGCTTAAATTTAACACTTCTTTTCTTTGCCGTAATGAAAAAGGTCAATATCACTTTTCCACAGTATGCATTCAGGATGGAGCGCCGCAATGGTGTTGACTATATTTTTGACATCATCCGCAAAAAATTCGTTGCCCTCACGCCCGAAGAACAGGTGCGGCAAACCCTTATTCATTCTTTGATTCACTATAAAAACTATCCCCGCTCGCGCATTGCCGTTGAGATGACCATTAGTTTTAACACGATGGTGAAACGCTGCGACGTGGTAGTGTTTGATAAAGACGGCAAGCCCTGCCTCATTGCCGAGTGTAAAGCGCCTTCGGTTAAAATAACGCAAAAAGTGTTTGACCAGATTGCGCGCTATAACCTCGCTCTTAAAGTAAATTACCTGCTTGTAACCAACGGGCATGAGGTGTATTGTTGCAAGATAGATTTTGAAAATAAGACGTTTGAGATGATGGAAGAAATTCCGGAGTTGTGAGTTGAGGCATAAGGCGTAAGTGGTGTTGACAAGAACTTTGAACTTCCTGACAATTAATTTTTTAATCGCCTGTTTTTCAATGCGCCCATGCATAACTGTCAGGAAAAGTTGTTGTCGGTTTCTTGTCGGTATTGTTGTCAGTAGTTGTACGGATTTCCCATGTTGCGTAAACTGCTTTTCGGATAGCTTGTGGATTTGTTTTTGGTTTAGCATAAAATTTAGTTCGCCCCAAAATTAGCGGGTAACTAAAAGCAGTGAGAAAAGTTGGGACAGAAAGTTTGCGGAGCCTTTTAACTCCCCTCCTGTTTTTAGGAGGGGATAGAGCTGTGCGCGGAGGCGGGGAGGTTTTTTATTTTTACCTCCTCAGCTCTGCTTATGGCTATGCCTCCTCCTAAAAACAGGAGGAGAGCTACGTGCTTACTAAGCCTTGTAGTTTTACCCCACTTTTTTTCTTGTCAATTCTTGTCAAGAATGAAAAAGTGAGATTGATTATAAATTAATTATATATTTATTTATTACAACTGTGAAATGAGCATGCTGATTGGGAAATGAGTATTCAATACAATAAAACGAAATAGGTACAAACTACACCGAGTGGGGTGTAATATTTATCTTTGATAAAGATAATTTATCTAAATAAAATTTAAATGAGTAAAAAAGAAATAAAATGGGAAGAAAAAGCAAAAAGATTTGTTGCTTTCTTGGATATAATGGGGTTTAAAGATATGATGATGAAGACTAGTCACGAATATGTTTTAGATAAAGTAACAATTACAAAAAGATTAAAGGAATTATTGATTGATGGTACAAAAGAGGGTTTAGAAATGACAACTAATCTTAGGTCTTTCCAATTCTCAGATTCTACTTTCATCTTTTCTGCATCGGATACTGCACAAGATTTTTCCAATCTTTTACATCAATGTAGAATTTTATTAAGATTCTGTTTTGAATATAAAATACCTATTAAAGGAGCTATATCGCATGGAGTGATTACAGCAGATTTTAAGAATTCTATTTTTGTTGGTCAACCAATTATTGATGCATATTTACTCCATGAAGAATTGCATATGTTTGGTGCTATTCTTGATCATAATGCTGAAAATAAATTAAATGAATTCATTTTAATTAAAAGGTTCAAAGAAGTAATAGAATTTGAAGCTATACAATATAAAACTCCAACCAAGAATGGAAGAATATATCATTATTGTATTAAATGGCCATTTTTATCATTTCCAACACCAAATAGTGAAAGTCATTATGCGTTAGATTTAAAAGATAGAGAAACAATTAAAAAATTCTACACCACTGTCTCTGGTAAGCCAAGGATGTATGTAGATAATACTATTGAATTTGTTGATTTTTTAATTGGAGTAGAAAAAGAAAAACATCCAAATATTAAAGAATTTCCATTTCATTTAATTCATGATAAAAATAAATAATTTCGATAATGAAATTAAATAAAACTTTTTGGATAAATAATGAATTTATTAAACGAGGAATATTCGTTGAATCTTTTTCGGATTCTTCTGCAGAATTAATACAAAGGGCATACGAACTCTGGAATCATGCTAAAGATATTTTAGAAAGCCATTCGACAAAAGATTTTTTATCTGATGCAATTTCTAATCTCAATAAGGTTATTGGATTGAGAATAAAATTATTAAATGATATTTATCATTTCAATCAAAGTCCATTTAAAACAAGGGACAAAAAAATATACAATCAGCTTGGGGAATTTGAAATATTAAGACCAAAACTAATTAATGAGATAACTACCTTTCGAAACAAAATTGAACATCATGATGAAACGCCACCTACGTTAAATAAATGCAAGGACTTTATAGAGATCTGCTGGTATTTTTTAAAAGCTACTGACTTACCTATTTTGCATATTAATGATAGTATATTATTTTGTTATGATGGGCAAGACCCTTATGGAATTGGAATCGAAATTAATTTCAAAAACAAATGGGAAATAAGTATTTCAGGATGTGTTAAACCATCACAACTCGTATCATTTAAAACCCAGGGGTTTATTGAAATAAATTTGGATAGACACGAAACTGCAGAACAATTATTTAATCGATTATCTAAAGGAAAAGGCTCATCTAAGGCTTTCTATAAAGAAAGAGAAATAAATCAAGAAGATATTTTTATAAATGGAATATTGTTACCTAATAAGGATGAGTTTAAGGAAATTGTCAGAAAATATTTCAAAGCAATATAATTCCTTCTTTGCTGTGTAACCCCTTTCGCCGTTGGTTGGTGTTAGCGCAAGCAACAAGCATTGCCCACCAACAGCAGGGGGGTTTTATCTTCCCAATCTTTATTGGTGAAAAAACACCAGCAAAGGCGCAAAGCGTTATGCTACCTCAACAATTAACGTTTAACAATTAACGATTAACTATTTTATACAACCAAAAGAAGAAAATACTAAATTCGCACCCTCAAACTTTTATAACCTACAAAAACCAGTATGAAATATCTATTTATTGCCCTCACCATTGTGTGCGTGTTCGGCGCCTGCACACAAAAACCGGCTGCACCCGCCTACACAGCCATTGATGTGAAAGAATTTGACAGCACTTATAATGCCGGCGATGATTTCTTCGACTATGTAAATGCCAAATGGATAAAAGCCAATCCCATTCCTGCCTCGGAAAGCCGTCTGGGGCTCATTTAATATTCTTATTGACAGTAACAGGGCGGTATTGCACCGTATTCTTATTAATGATGCTAAAGACACTACTGCCGCAAAAGGAAGCGTAACTCAAAAAGTAGGTGATTTTTTTGCCAGCGGCATGGATACCGTTACCATTAACGCCGCCGGCTATAAACCTATTCAGCATTGGCTCGATTCGATTAATGGTATTAAAAATACGAACGACCTTATCCGTGTATTAGCGCAGGAGCACATTTACGGCAGACGGCGCCATTTTTAATTTTGGCGTTACTCAGGATGCCAAGAACAGTGATAAGGAAGAAGCCGACATTGAACAAGGCGGATTGAACCTGCCCAGCCGCGATTATTATTTACGCAAAGACCCCAAAACACAGGAAATCCGTGATAAATATCTGCGCTATATTGTTTCCATTTTTAAGCTTATCGGAGATGATGATAAAACAGCCACTGCAGCGGCAAATTCAATTCTTGACATGGAAACACAATTGGCAACATCTTCACTCGACCGTGTTGTCTTGCGCGACCCCTATGCATCATACCACCTCATGACAATTGACCAGCTAAAAAAATTAACCCCGAACATTAACTGGGATATTTATTTCGCCACTATTCAGGGTCCTAAGTTTGATACGTTAAATGTCGGCGAGCCCGATTTCTTTAAGCAGGTGAACAAAATGTTTACCGGAGTTAAATTAAACGACTGGAAAACGTATTTAACCTTTAGTGCAGTTAACGGATGTGCCGGTTATTTAAGTAAAGATTTTGTGGATGCTCATTTTGATTTCTATGGCAAAACTATGAATGGCGTTAAACAACAGCAGGCGCGCTGGAAACGGGTACAATCTGTTATAGACCGAAACATAGGCGAAGCGCTTGGGCAGGAATATGTAAAAGTTGCCTTTCCGCCCGATGCTAAAGCTAAAGCGCTTGACCTTATCAGTAATTTAAGAGCATCACTTGCCGAGCGTATTAAGGAGCTTACCTGGATGAGCGATAGCACTAAACAATATGCTTTAAAGAAACTTGCTGCTATAACTGTGAAAGTGGGCTATCCCGACACATGGCGCGATTATTCCTCCCTTACCATTGACCGTGGCCCGTATGTGCTTAATGTAATGCGCAGTCAAAAATTTGAGTTCTATCGCGAGTTAAATAAAATCGGCAAACCGGTTGACCGCACCGAATGGGAAATGACTTCGCCTACAGTAAATGCCGGCTATAATCCTGCAAATAATGAAATTATTTTCCCCGCAGGTATATTACAGCCGCCTTTCTTCAGCCCCTTAGCCGATGATGCCGTGAACTACGGCGGCATTGGCGCAGTGATTGGACATGAAATGACACACGGCTTTGATGACCAGGGCAGGTTATATGACCTTCACGGCAATCTTAAAAACTGGTGGACAAAACAAGATTCAGCTAACTTTGTGCAACACGCTGAACTATTGGCAAAACAATTCAGCAGTTATGTGCCGGTTGATACCATGCACATAAACGGTCACTTTACGCTTGGCGAAAATATTGCCGACCTTGGCGGCATAACAATTTCATACTTTGCGTTTAAGAAAGCCGAAGAAAAAAATCCCGCTGATACTGAAAAAATTGACGAGTTAACTCCCGACCAGCGCTACTTCATAAGCTTTGCGCAAATATGGCGCGGAAACATAAGGGATGAGGCGCAACGTCAGCGCCTGCTTATTGACCCGCACTCGCCTGCCAAGTATCGTGTAGACGGTGTTATGCCTAATGTGCCCATGTTTGCAAAAGCATTTGATGTGAAAGCCGGGCAGAAAATGGAAAACCCCGATAGCTTATTGGTTAAGATTTGGTAGTAGTTTTTAAAATTTAATTATATTGCACAGCCCTGTAGAAATGCAGGGCTGTTTGTTTTACTTCACTTCCAACCTTACCGCAGACGAGGCTTATTCTTTTACAACTTTAAATATTTCGCTGGAAGAATTATTGCTAACCGATAAGAAATAAACACCGCCCGGCAATTCGCTAACATCAATAGTTTCTTTTTTGATTTCTGAATTATATAAAGACGAATAAACAACTTGTCCAATCACATTTACAATTTCAATAGTATTAATTGATAACTGTTCGCTGTTCACCGTTAACAGTTCATTGGCAGGATTCGGATACACAGTCCACTGTCCCTTGTCAACCGTCAATTGATTAATGCCCGTTGCTGTTACGTCCATAGTATCAGATGACGTGCCACAGCCATTAGCTTCATTTGAAACAATAACAAAATAATTGCCGTTTACTGAAAAAATAAGGTTCTGGCTGGTATCTCCGGTTAAAATGGAATCATTATGATACCACTGGTTATCATACTCTGAACTTGAAGTTAGCGTATCGCCATTTTGGATAAATGTTGGTTTATTTGGAGAAGATGTAACTGAAACAGTTTCAGTATCTGTAACAGAACAACCAAATGAATTTGATCCTGTAACATAATAAATGGTTGAATTATTTAAATTAAAAATTACACTGCTGCCTGTTGAATCACTTAAACCTTCTGAAGGACTCCATTGATATGAAGTTGCTCCGCTGGCAACCAATTGAATCGGTTGCCCCTGGCAAGTGGAGGCAGGTGATGGATTTATTTGCAGGTTGGGTAAGGTATCCACAGTAACTACTATACTTGTTGAAGCATAACAAACCGTACCGGATATGGAATAAGTAGTTGTGACTGTTGGTGTAGCGCTAACTGTTAACCCCGTACTGTCGTAATTTAAACTCGTGCCCGGCGACCATGAATAATCATTTCTGCCCTTTGCAGAAAGGGTTATGCTTTGCCCGTAACATATGGATGGTGAAGCAGGATTGGTAGTAACAATAGGCGAACAGGGCGACAATTCTCTTACCTGATTGTTATCGGCAAAATATACGTTACCAAATGAATCTATTATTATTCCTTGACCCCACTCCATAGAAGCTGTATCGGGATTGCCGTAATAATCTGAATAGCCGTACACACCATCACCGGAAATAGTGGTAATAGTATCATTCGGGTATACTTTTCTGATATAGTTTTTAAATTCTTCAACAATGTATAAATTATTAGAATCATCCACACCAATATCATACGCCCCTCCTATTTCAGCGTTGGTGGCAAGCCCGTCATCACCAGTATGCCCAACTGTGCCATTACCTGCAACTGTAGTAATAATACCATTGGTATCCACCTTTCTAACGTATCCGGCAGTACTTATATAAATATTGCCCTCGTTATCCGCTGCTACACCTGTGGGACCCCATATGCCGGCGTCAGTAGCAGGACCACCATCCCCATTATTAGCCGCAGTACCATTACCGGCAAAAGTGGTTATAATATCGTTGGTATCTATCTTTCTTACTACATAATTATAATCGTCAGCTAAATAAAGGTTACCATACTTATCTGTAATAATTCCATATACGCCACTAATTTCTGCATCGGTAGCCGGACCGCCATCACCTGTATAACCATCCGTTCCAGTACCTCCATAAGTTGTTATAATACCATTTTTATCTACTTTTCTTATGCGGCGATGATTCCAATCAGAAATATATAATACTCCTGAAGGTGCTATAGCTACTCCCAATGGTTCTGACAAACCTGCATCAGTTGCAGGTCCTCCGTCATTCAAATGATATGCAGTATCAGAACCTGCAACAGTAGTTATAATACCCTTGGTATTTACTTTTTGAATACGACTGTTCAGCTGGTCGCCTATATAAAGATTACCTGAGTCGTCAACGGCAACACCCCAGGGCGCAGATAAGCCCGATGCAGTGGCTGGCCCGTTATCTCCTGTATCGCTGCGAGCTTCAATGCCGGCTACCGGCTCAATAACATAAGATTGTGCTCTGCTTACTTTAGCTGCAATTAAAAAAATTAGAACTGAGGGTAGTATAATTTTTCTATTCATGTAAATTTTTTATAAGCTGTAAATCTCCGAAATAGCTTTGACAAATAAAATGCTTTAAACATGCTATTTTTAAACTAATTTTTAACCGCCAATGAGCTTTAATGCCTACTATATTCTTATTTTTTTAAGCGGCGTGGTAATTATTTCTTATTTGTTCGACCTGCTGGCAAGCCGCACCAAAATACCGTCTACTGTTATGCTGCTCGCCACAGGCATTGTGCTCAAGTTCGTTTGTGATTATTTTAATATCGCTCTTCCGCCCATGGACCGCTACCTGCAACTGTTCGGTATCATTGGGCTTATATTAATTGTGCTTGAAGGAACACTTGACCTTGAACTCAGCCGTGAAAAAGTGCCCATGATACTTAAATCGCTCGCCACAGCCCTATTCACCTTATTTTCTTCCTCATTTGCCATTGCCTATTTAATTCATTATTGGCTGCACGTACCCATGCAAAGCTGCCTGGTAAATGCCATTCCAATGGCTATAACTAGCAGCGCTATTGCCATTCCGAGTGTGGCATCGCTGCATAAATCCAAAAGCGAATTTATAGTTTACGAGGTAACCTTTTCCGACATACTCGGTATAATGATGTTCGATTTCGCCATTCAAAATACACGTCTTGACAGCGCTGCCTTTTTAAATTTAGGGCGTGACATAGGGATTATTATCACCATTTCCATTTTGTGTTGTATGCTATTTATATTTTTTATGGAACGTATTCAACACCATATAAAATTTTTCCTTATCATTTCCCTGCTGGTGCTTGTTTATTCAATTGGCAAAACCATGAACCTCTCTTCGCTTATTCTCATTTTTGTTTTCGGAATTGCCATTAATAATCACAGGCTATATATCAGGGGAAAACTCATGAAGTTTTTAAGAGTGGAAAAAATTCAGGCGGAATTAACACAGTTAAAAATGATAACCGGCGAATCCGCCTTTCTCATTCGCACTTTTTTCTTTATCATTTTCGGGTACTCTATTCATCTTGAGGTGCTGATGAACGTAAATGTATTACTGATTGGCGCCTGCATCATGGCGATAATTTTAATTGTGCGGCTTTTCTACCTGCCGTTTATTTCACGCTCAAATTTATTTCCGGCTGCTTTCATCGCCCCGCGCGGCTTGGTCACCATACTCCTGTTTTATAACATACCTGCGCAATTTGCTATTCCCGAATTCGGAGCCGGTATTTTATTTTTTGTGGTGCTGGTTTCTTTATTAATTATGATGCTGGCTCTTATTGGCAGCCGCAATCGCCCGGTTGATACTATTACTGAAGAGCCATTGTAATTTTTATTATTTTTAGCTTCTCAAAACCACTAACTATGAAATGGTATAACTATGTGCTTTGCTTCTTTGCAGGGCTGTTCATCGCCAACACAGTGCCGCACTTTATACATGGTATTTCCGGCGACCAATTCCCTACTCCATTTGCTACACCTCCCGGTAAAGGATTATCATCACCTACCGTTAATGTACTATGGGGTTTAACAAACCTGGTAATAGGTTATCTGCTTTACAGGGCAGGTAAAATATCGAAAACTAATTGGGGAACGATAATTATATTCTTTGCCGGAATTGCCGCCATGAGCATTATGCTTAGTTTCGTTTTTGCCGATAAAATGAAAGGGTAATTTTTAAAATATATTATTATTTTGTTTTCAATTGTCTATCAATCCTGAGATTAACTTTTCGTCACTTTTCTCCTGAATTTTTATTCACACAGCGCAATATTTAATTAGGAATTATGGAACACAAAAATTAGTTTTGTTTTTGCTTAATCAATAGATTGTTACTTTTTTATGTGCGTTAAAAATGAATCCATTGATTCAAAATAATAAGCTATACTTTTCAATATAAATTTCAACTTAACCCAAAAAATCAACTTACATGAAATCACAGTTTCTACAATCCGTTGTAGGATTATGTATTGGCGTCTTCCTGAGTACGGGAACACTCTATGCCCAGATTATTCCTACAAAAATTAATTACAGCACACCGTTAGTCGTTAATTTTAAACAATTAGCCGATTACCAGTTATTACACACGGGAAAAACTCATCGCAGCATAGAGCAGGGTGAAGACAGGGATAAGGATTTTAAATTTATTCCTAAACCGGTTCCTGCAGATGCAGTTACTTTTCCTGTAACACTGCCGGCTGTTTCATCGCGCGCTACCTCTCCTGCCCCTACCGCATCATTTAACGGCGTAGAGGATAATGGTACATTAATACCACCCGATATTGAAGCGGCTGCCGTTCCCACTTACGTGCTTGAAACCACTAATCAGCAATTTAATATTTATACTAAAACAGGTACCTTACAAAGCACACTTACCATTACTACGCTATTGTCACCAACCGGAGGCAGTGGATTTTTTGACCCTCATGTTGAGTACGACGCTAATGGCGGCAGGTTTATTATTGCATTGGACGGAACCTACTCTAATGGCGACGGCGGCATATTCATTGCCGTTTCGCAAACCAGCGACCCAACGGGTAACTGGTATGTTTACTCCTTCGATGGCATTGGCGACAAAACCGATTTCTTGGATTTCCCTATGCTTGGTTTTAATGCCAACTGGATTGTAGTTACCGGCAATGATTTTATTAAAGGCAGCAGTCCTGTTTATGCAAAAATATATGTATTAAACAAAGCTGACCTTTATAGCGGCACTGAAGGCACTGTAACCACATTTACCGACGAAAGCTCATTTAGTGTTTGCCCCGCACAAACCAATGATAATTCCCAAACTACCGAATACCTTGTAGAGGACTGGAACGGTAATTCCGGCGGAAGCGGCTATGTGCGTTTAGCTACTGTAACCGGAGCGGTATCATCACCCGCTTATGCATTGGGAAGTACGCTGGGAGTAACTTCTCCATGGAGTGAAACCGACATTAATGCTAAACAAGAAGGAAATTCAAATGCTATTAATACCGATGATACAAGAATAGACTATGCAGTGGTAAGCAACGGTTCAATGTGGTTCAGCCACACTGCATTTTTGCCCGCTACATCACCCACTTACAGCGGGGTTGACTGGTGGGAGATAAACCCTGCCACTCCATCAGTTACACAATACGGACGTTTGGCAGTAAGCGGTACATTTTATTATTATCCCTGCATTAATGTAAATAGTAATGGCGATGCTTTGTTAGACTATAGTGTTTCTTCATCTACGCAATATGCCGGTTCAGCCTATGCTTTCCACGCTTCATCTGATGCAGCCAATACTATGGAAGGTGGTTATGTATTTAAAGCGGGTGTAGCAGGATATTACAAAACCTACGGCAGCGGGCGCAACCGTTGGGGAGATTTCAGCGGTGTTGCCGTTGACCCGGCAAATAATTCGTTCTGGGCTTCCAATGAATGGGCAAATACAAGCAACGATTGGGCAACAGCCCTTGCAAATGTTCCGCCGAGTTCATCGTGCACTGTTGCAACCGGTGAAACAACATCGAATATTGGAACAGACTCTGCCACCTTTTCATGGGCGGCAGTTTCAGGGGCAGCAAGCTACAACGTGCAATACCAGGTTGTAGGCGCTTCCACATGGACATCTGCTTCAACCACTTCAACATCATATAAAGTCACCGGTTTAACACCGGGTACAAATTACGCATGGCAGGTACAAACTGTTTGCTCTGCGGGCGGCTCATCTGCTTTCAGCAGTTCAACAGATTTTACTACCACCACTCCGCCTTGCAGTTTAGCTACAGGTATGGGTACAACCAACATAGCAAACAATTCTGCTACTTTTGGATGGACAGCAGTTTCGGGTGCTTCAAGCTACAATGTGCAATACCAGGTGGTAGGCGCTTCCACATGGTCTACAGGAACAACATCAACCAATTCATATAATGCGAGTGGTTTAACAGCGGGAACAAATTACGCATGGCAGGTGCAAACCGTTTGTTCTGATGGCGGCTCATCGGCATATACGGCATCAACCGATTTTACCACAACAGGCACTGCGCCATGCAATGCTCCCACAGGCATGACCACCGGAAGTATTACTGCTTCTTCCGCCACGCTATCATGGGGAGCAGTATCGGGAGCAGCAAGTTACAATATGCAATACCAGGTTGTAGGCGCATCCACATGGACAACCGCTTCAACCACTTCAACATCATATCCTATCAGCGGTTTAACAGCCTCTACAAATTACGCATGGCAGGTTCAAACCGTTTGCTCCGGCGGCGGAACATCATCATTTACGGCTTCTACAGACTTTACAACCCCGGCAGCTGTTAGTTATTGCTCTTCAAAAGGCTCAACAGCTTCAGAGTATATTCATATTGTAAAAGCTAACACCATTAGCAACACCGTGAGCAATGATGGAGGCTATGGCAATTACACCAACCTTAGCACCAATATTACAGCAGGTGTCGGGTTTAGTGTATCAGTTTCTCCCGGATTCAAAAGCACTACTTATACAGAAGCCTGGACTATTTTTATTGATTACAACCACACCGGCACTTTTGAATTGATTGCAGAAGGAAGAAGTACAGGAACAGTTTCGGGCACCATTAGTGTTCCGAGCACCTCTGTTAACGGCAGCACAAGAATGAGAATTGTAATGCACCGCAGCACTTATGAAACCAATGCTTGCGCCACATTCACTAATGGCGATGTGCAGGATTACACGGTTAATATAAGTGGAGGCACAGCGTCACCTGTTTATGCAGATGATGGTAACACCAACGCTGTTACAACATTAACGGGTAATAACGACGTTGAAGCCGTATTGTATCCAAACCCAACCAATAATATGGTAACTGTTCATTACACCAATCCAAATAACACCAATGTAAAAATTGAAGTTATTTCAGTTACGGGTCAGGTTGTGTTAACAACACTTCCGCAAGATAATGTTCAGGATGTTCAATTGAATGTTGCTGAATTGCCGGCAGGTGTTTACTTTGTTCGCACAATTATTGGCGATGATAATGTACTTATAAATAAGCTGGTTAAAGAATAACTAATCAGCTAAGAGGTAAAACCCCTAATGCAAAAAGCCCTGCTTCGGCGGGGCTTTTGCTTTTTACTAATTACCATAAATATGACTAAAATCATATTCATTAATGATATTCCTCATTTTTTTGATTACCCTACCCAAATAGTTTTGCCGTCGAATTAAAAAACATGAAACACTCAACCAGAGATACAAAAGAATCCAAAAGCAAATTATTAAACACAGAAAAAGAAAAAGCCTACCTGATTGATGCACAAATTGCAAAAGAATTTTTATATGAGCTTAACCTGCTGGAACATGGATGCCGTTGCGGTGGCGCTTGCAAAAAGGAAGGGCATAGGCACAAAGACAAAGAATGCAATCATCAAACTCATAAAAACTAACGATTATGGAAGATAATAAAACCAATGAAGAAAAATTTGTACCAAAGGGGGCTATTGCCTTCTTTATTTTATTAATACTGCTTGGCGGTGCAATATGGTATGGTGTGTTTTTTTTAATGTTATCAAGAACGGCTTAAAAACTATTTATTATGGACAAACTTGAAATCAGAATCATAGTAGTTACAGGTCTTTTACTCGCCTCTTTTTTATTTTCAGTATTATGGGCGCTCGATAAGCGGCATATTGATGTGCCCGCCTGTATTCCTTATGACAGCAAATATGCCACATCAAAAATCACGCAGCTCGATTCTAATACCTACCAGGTATATGTAGTTGCAAGAATGTGGCAGTTCGACCCGCCGGAAATTGATGTGCCCGTGGGAAGCACTGTTGATTTTTATCTTACCAGTAAAGATGTGACCCACGGATTTAATATTGCCGACAAAAGCGTGAATATGATGGCGGTTTATGGTGGTATTACTGAAACCACGGTTCATTTTGATAAGCCCGGTACGTATAGTATTCTATGTCATGAATACTGCGGCGCCGGGCATCAGAGTATGACAGGGAAGGTAGTAGTTTCTCCAAAAAAACAAAAATAATACACCATGAAAATAAGTAAACCACTCCGTTTTGTAATTCTGTTTGAATTATTCTTCCCCGCAGTGCTGCTTATACTCGGCATTTATCACGGGTTAATGCAAACCATTTACCGCTGGGGCTTATTCACTCGGCTGCCGAGGTGCATCTTGATTATTACCAGGGGCTAACGTTGCATGGTGTAATAAATGCCATTGTATTAACTACATTTTTCGCTGTTGCTTTCGGTCATGCCATAATGGCTTACTACCTGAAAAAAGAACCCGGTATACGATTAGTGCAACTCTCTTTAATTCTTATGACAGTGGGAACATTGCTGGCAGCGTGGGCAATGTTGTCGGGAAATGCTTCGGTGTTGTATACTTTTTATCCCCCGTTAAGGGCTGATCCCATATTTTATATTGGAGCTGTATTGTTAATTGTTGGTTCATGGGTGGCATTTTGGGCTTGGATAAGTTTGTATATCGGCTGGCGTAAAGAACATAAAACCGAGAAAATACCTTTAGCGGTTTTAGGCAACATGGTAAACTTTACGGTTTGGCAGGTATGTACACTTTCCGTGGCAACAGAGGTGCTTGTATTCATTCTTCCCTGGTCTATGGGATGGACGCACACTATTAATATTCCTCTTTGCCGCACCTTATTCTGGTTTTTCGGTCACCCATTAGTGTATTTCTGGTTATTGCCGTCTTATATCATGTTTTATACCTTTCTGCCTAAACTGGCCGGTGGAAAATTATACTCAGGCGTTGCCGGACGGTTTAGCTTTATGTTGTTTATAATCCTGTCCATTCCTGTGGGAGTGCATCACCAGTTTGGCGAACCGGGGCTTCTTCCTTCAACCAGGATGTTCCAGACTATTTTAACCTTCGCCATTACTTTACCGAGTTTTATAACCGCATTTACCATAGCCGCAACATTAGAATACGCCGGCAGGCTGCGGGGGTCAAAAGGATTATTCGGCTGGGTGGCCAGATTGCCTTACCTAGATACTAATAATTTTTTATTCAGTTATTTAATCTGCGGGCTCATTCTTTTCATTTTCGGCGGGCTCACCGGAATGGTTAATGCATCGTATTCATTAAATAGTATGGTGCATAATACGTCGTGGGTGCCGGGGCATTTCCACATGACGGTGGCAGGTCCCGTTTTTCTTGCAATTTTAGGAATGACTTTATACTTAACTTCAAAACTTACCGGCAAACCTGTTCGCTTTAAGAATCTTAGTGTAATGGTTCCTTACTTATGGATGATTGGAATGCTCATTTTCTCTTACGGTTTAATGTCGGGCGGTTTAATAGGCGAGCCGCGCCGTACCAACCTCGGATTAACTTATCTTAATCCCGCAAGCTCTCAATACAGACCCGATTGGATACCTTCTACGGCACTTGCATTAGTGGGCGGCACAATCATGACCATTTCTGCTTTATCTTTTTTCATTACGTTTTTTGGAACGGTATTCAGCAAAAAGAAGGAAGAACCCATTCTTGAATTTCCTGAATCGGAGTTATTACATGAGGAGCCGACGATTAGTATATTAAACAGATTTACGCCATGGATTATTGTAATGTTTATTGTGCTTCTGCTTGCTTATGTGCCTGCTATAATGAGCATCATGAAATATATCGGTCCCGGAGCCCAGCCGTTTTCTCCTGATAATCCCATTCCTATGACATTCTGATAGTATAAGAAATGGCACAAAATATTTCATATAACGAACACGATGCAGGGGCGCAAGCCAAAACTGAAATTCAAAAAAAGACTTTCCTTGCCGACACGCACGTATTCATTTATTTCGCTTCGATTGTTTTAATTGCAACCTTATCCTATGGGGTAGTCCACTGGTATCAAAATAATAAAGCCGGGCTTCCTTTTTATGGCGACAATGGTAAAATTAATTCCGCCAATGCCCATTTTATTGTGCCGCAGTTTTCATTCACCAACCAGGACGGGCAAACGATTACTTCTTCATTTATAAAAAATAAAATTTGGGTGGCTGATTATTTTTTCACCAGTTGCGGCAGCAGTTGTCCTAAGCTGACCAAATCATTAAAAACAATTCAAACAGAATTTAAGAGTGATGATAATGTGCGGCTCCTCTCCTTTTCTGTAGACCCCCAACATGATACTCCCCAGCGGTTAACTTCCTACGCAAAACAGTTTGACGCGACAATAGGACAATGGCAGTTTTTAACCGGCGAAAAAACGGAGCTCTATCGTTTTGCGCGCAATGGTTTATTTATAACCGCTGCTATGGGAGATGGCGGTGAAAATGATTTTATACACAGTTCAAGTTTGGTGCTGATGGATAAAGACGGGCATATTCGCGGCTATTACGACGGAACAAGCAACGGCGATGTGCGGCAGCTTATAAAAGATATAAAACGGTTAGAGAAAAATAATTAAAATATAATTTATATGCGTAACACAATTTTTATTGCACTCATTTTAGCAGCAGCCATGATGCGCACTACATCATTACAGGCGGCAAATGCCGATGACGGCAAAAAACTTTTCATCAGCCATTGTTCGAGCTGCCACATGATTGGACAGCGATTGGTAGGTCCCGCTTTGAAAGACGTGTATAAATCGCAAAGTGAGGATTGGATAATTTCATTTGTGCATTCTCCCGTAAAAAAAATTAACAGCGGCGACACCACAGCAGCTAATTTAGCCAAACGTTTTGCACCGATTATAATGCCCGACCAGGTTGATTTAAATGACAACCAGATTAGAGATATTATTGCTTATGTTAAGGCGCAAAGCGAAATGATTGCCACTGCTGCACCTGCCGCTGCTCCAGTTGTTGCTTCTACTGCTGCCGCCTCCGGTTATGCACCTGTTACCTGGCTCGACTATTGGTTCTGGTGCGGCTTAGCCACGCTTATTGCTCTTTTATTGTATGGCTTGGTTATTCTCGAGCGCGCTTACAAAGCAAAGCAAGACTATTTACTGTCGAAGAATAAATAAAAGTTAGTTTACAATATTACATAATATAATCCTGAAAATTATTGACACCTGCCAATAATTTCAAATCGCCATATACACTTTGTCTATCTTTTTCCTATTTTTAAACCCATCATACGTTATTTGATATTAAAAGCTTATTAAAGAATTGAATATATAAATAATCTAATATTTTGGCTATCAACATAATATAAGTATATAAAATTGTAGGCAAGGAATTTGCATAATATACGACATTAGCAAAAGTCTAATTAGTAAAATTTATAAAACGATGAAAACTCTATTGAAAGTTTTAACAGTAACAGTGGCGCTTTACATGGGCAATTTAATTGTGCCACAAAAAGCACAGGCACAAGTAAGTTTCCAGGTATTTTATGATGGACTAAGCCCTTACGGCACGTGGGTCACTGACCCGACCTACGGTTATGTGTGGGTGCCAAATGCCGGCGCCGATTTTACGCCTTACGGCACTAACGGGCATTGGGTATTAACTGATGCCGGATGGACGTGGGTGTCGGATTATCCGTGGGGATGGGCGCCTTTTCACTATGGGCGCTGGTATTATGATGCTACTTATGGATGGATTTGGGTGCCTGATACCGTGTGGGGTCCTGCCTGGGTTTCGTGGAGAGTGGGCGGCGGTTGCTATGGATGGACACCGTCCTGGGTCCCCGGAATAGGCATTGGCGTTGACTTTTATGCTCCGCCCGATAGATGGCTGTTCTGTGACCAGGCGCATTTTTGTGACCCTTATGTTTACCGTTATTATTTACCGAGAGGAAATTATGCAACTATTTATGCAAGAACTACAGTAATCGGCGGCACCTATGCAGATGCAGGGCGTCATGCTACTTACTATTACGGTCCAAGAAGAGATGATGTGGAACGGGTGACACATACAACTATACGACCTGTTGCCATACGCGAAAGCTCAAGAGAGGAAAAGTCATCTGTAAGCGGCGGGGCGCTTACTATCTACAGACCTGCCGTACAAAAAACAGCTAATGGAGCAAGACCAGCACCCACACATGTAGCAACATTGAGAGATGTGAAACCTGTTGCTCAAAAAAGTGGTACTGTTGCAACGCCAGCCCGCGGTCAAACCACGCGCACCGGTGCAACACATCCGGTATCGGCATTGCCAAACGCTAATCGCGCTCAACATACTACGAACGTACCTATCAGCAAGCCACAGTATCAACCTGCCACACAGTATCCGGCGCCTTATACGGTACATCCGGCTAAAACCCAACCTGCTGCTGCACCGCAGAGAAGCGCGTCTCCACAACGAAGTGCAACGCCTTCACGCAGTGCCGCTCCGCAGCACAGTGCAGCACCTGCCCACAGCGCGGCGCCGCAACGGAGTGCAACTCCCCAGCGAAGCGCACCCGCAAAGCAAGGCGGAGGAAAAAAGCCGGGGGGCAGATAATACTTACTGCAAAAGTCTTTCATATTTATGAAAACTATAATTAATGAGTGAATTAAAAGTCGGTGTATTAGGGGGTGGCAGCTGGGCAACGGCATTGACTAAAATTATTACATTAAAAAACCAACCGGTTAACTGGTGGATACGGCGAACCGAAACGGTGAAATTTATAAATGAAAATAAGCGCAATCCTAATTATTTAAGTTCTGTTGAATTTGATATCTCTAAAATAAATGCCGGCACCGACCTGCTGCAAACGGTTAATAATTCCGATATAATTATTGTTGCCATTCCTTCCGCGTTTTTGAAAGACACGTTGAAAGAGCTGCCCAAAGATTGTTTTAAAAATAAAATTGTTGTCTCGGCAATTAAAGGAATGATTCCCGGCGACAACTTTATTATTGCAGAATTCTTTAACCATTATTATGATGTGCCGCTGGAAAATGTGGTGGTCATCAGCGGTCCGTGCCATGCTGAAGAAGTGGCGTTGGAGAAACTCTCCTACCCCACTATTGCTTCTAAAGGTGAAAAAAGCTGCAAAACCATTTGTGATTTGCTGAATTGCGGTTTTATTAAAACCGTTCCCTCCGATGATATTTACGGCACTGAATATGGCGCTGTGCTGAAAAATATTTATGCTCTTTGTGCGGGAATCTGCCACGGGCTTGGCTATGGCGATAATTTCCTGGCTGTGCTTATCTCCAATGCCATTCGCGAGATGAAACGGTTTGTGGATGTTGTTCACCCCATTAACCGCGATATAAATGATTCTGCCTATTTGGGCGATTTGATGGTGACGGCTTACTCGCAGTTCAGCCGCAACCGCACCTTTGGAATGATGATTGGCAAAGGCTACAGCGTGATTGCCGCGCAACTGGAAATGAATATGGTGGCTGAAGGCTACTATGCGTCTAACTGCGTTCACAACGTGAATAAAAAATATAATGTGCCGATGCCGATTGCCGAGGCGGTGTATAATATCCTCTATCAAAAAGTTTCGGCAATGGTTGAGATTCGGCTGCTTACCAATGCGCTTAATTAAGGCGTAAAGCATAAGGGATAAGGCGTAAGTGGTGCTGACAAGAACTTTTAACTTCCTGACAATTAATTTTTTAATCGCCTGATTTTCAATGCGCCCAGGCATAGCTGTCAGGAAAAGTTGTTGTCGGGTTCTTGTCGGCATTGTTGTCAGTTGATTAACTAAGGCATAAGTCGTAAGGGGTAAGGCGTAAGTGGGTAGCTTGTGGGTTTGTTTTTGGTTTAGCATAAAATTTAATTTGCTCTAAAATTAACGGGTAACTAAACGCGGTTGGCAAAGTTGGGACAGGAAGTTTGTTGTGCTGATATGCTAATGTGCTGATTGATTATACACAGTGCTTGAATAGCAGGTTATTCCCTTCCTTTTTCAAGGAGGGGACTGAGCTATGAGCGTAGCCGGGGTGGTTTAATTAAATTCTTTTGGTTTGGTGAATGCCCGCCCGGCTGAACGCCGTTCGGACGGGAATATTCACGACAAAGAACGACGTAGAAATAGCCTACGCCGAGTGGGGATTTTATCCATTCAATGTTGCACAACTTTTAAAAGATAATTTAAAAGGTTCATTTTATAATCTTCATCTGTAAGTATATTAGTAAGATTGAAATACTTTGAAATTGTTTTATCTGCTTTTACTCTTTGTTCAACTTCATTAGTAATGCAAGAGGCAATTAAACAAGTCTTCACTTTATTATTCTCTTTAAGAGAATGTTCAAACGATTTTTTTGCAGCACCATACCTTTCTAAAGCACCCCACTGGGTCTGTACCCCCTTTTACTTCAATTACCATTTCAGACTTGCCAGATTTATCAATTATAGTTAAGTCTGGTTCACTTGAAAATATAATTGATTTTTGATTAGTAAGCATCAATCCTTTTACTTCCTTAATATTTTTAATTATATTATCAATTGTTGATTTGTCAGGAGTTTCAATATTCCCATTTGCTCGCATAATAAACGCTTGTAAGAGATTTCGTTTTATTACTTCTTGAGATAGCATTGTCTTAACTACTTTTTCTGCCTCATCTCCAATTGAATTTCTCCAAGAGCCATCAATTTGAGCACCGGTTGAGGCGAATAATAATCCATGAATTTCGCTTTCTTTAAATTCACCAAAAGCACTATCCACAATTAATGAAATATGTTCATTAAAAAATAAAGCAAGACATAATGCCTGGCTTTCTGTAATGTCTATCTTATTATTTTCCTCAAAACGGCTTGGATCAATATTGCACATGTATTTAGTTGCTTTTTGTGATAATACTGCAACATTTCTGTAATATCCAATTAAATGGGGATGCTCTCTTATTAATTTGGGATGAGTAAATACCTGTATTAAATCTAAATCACTTTTTCTTAAAATGTCAAAAGCTGATTCTGTAATACCCCATTCTTTAAAATCATCCCAATTATAATGTTTAGAATGAGGAATAAGTTGGGTTATTGTTGTAGGAAATTCAAGTGTTTTATATTCATGAAGTTTTCTATAAAAAAAGGTAGATCGAAGTCGATAATTAATTTTATGTGCTTCAATTAAAAGTTCTTTATTGTTTTTCTTTATCTTTTTTGCCATAGGTAAATACATTTGCGGGTTTCTGTTCTACCATAATTTCCCATTTGCTGACTACTATTGCCCTTACCTTTTGGCAGTACAAAAATTTTATTGATGTTAAATCCAAAGTTTTCTGCAAACTCTGATAGAATTAAATCGACAGGAATTTCTTCACCTCCATAACGCACATTATCATTAACCATTACACAATAACCATTGCTTTTCGTAATTCTTGCCATTTCATAGATTACAAAACATAATTCTAAGAAATAATTTTTTACCATTCTAGGTAAATTATTGTTATTTAATTTTTCAAGTTTATTTAATTCATCAAGTACAAAATTTACTTCTGTCATGGCTTTTGAGCTATTATAAACTTCCATTACATTTTCAAAAACTACTGGTTTGCCCATAGAAGAATAAAATTGATTTAAGTAATGGATTTTTTCTTTGTTCTCGACTGTACAAGAAAGCATTGATTGTCGTAAGTTGCGAATTTTGTCATTATTACACTCTAGAAATACCAACTCTAAAGCATAGGTTCGAGTATAATCATATCGATTGCAATAAGGTGGGGATGTAATAATGAAATCAAAGAAGTTATCCTTAAGCTTTGGGAGTTCTTCAAGGCAAGACCCCTCAATAATATTAACCGGGTGTTCTTTAATTATTTTATTTTCAACTTTATTGAAAAGTAGTTCGTTTTGGGGCAGAAGATCAGTGACAATATGAGAAAGTTTATATTTTAAAGCTTCTTCAAACGAAAGTATCTTTCCTTTGTCAAATGGCTTACCTGCCAAATCTCTTTTTGAACGATGATCCCAGCGTAAATACTGCCCATCCTTTCGGGTAAAGCTAATTTCTTCAAGTACAGAAAAAGCGGCAAAACGCAGGATTGTTTTTATTTGATTATTTCTAACCGTGTCGCAAAATGTTAAGTATTTGTTTAGGATGATTTCACTTTGCTCGGAAAATGCATCTTTGGTGATTGAAATATGATGAATGTGTATTTTATAATCGGTCATCATCTTCAATTCTATCCAAATATTTTTTGTAATTTTCTTTAGTTCCTCAATATCAATGTTATTTAATGATTCACGTGTTTGCATTACAAAAACGCCCACCGGCAAAATTTCTATTCCATAAGATTCCCACCCAAGTTTCTGCGCAGCAAACAAGGTTGTACCACTACCTGCAAAAGGATCTAAAATTTTCCCAGGCTTTTTTGAATATTCTGTTAGAAAGTATTTAACGAGATTAGCAGAAAAACCTTCTTTGTATTTAAACCAACGGTAAATAGGTTCATCTTTGTTTGCTTGAAAACTTACAACTTTTCTATTAAAATTATATGCGATTTCTAATTTATCAACCAGTCGGTCATATAATTTTTGTCGTTCGGAAGGGAAAATATCTACTTCTTGTCTCATCTTACAAATTTAGTCAAATATTTCATCTCACCATTTTATATAAACTAAATCTCATTTACTAACCCCGTTCGACACCTATCACACCTTCCCCTCCACCCTTTTCACCTCATGCGCCGGGTGAAACAAATAGATGCGGTTGGTTTTTACTTCAAGGCACTTGTAGCGAATGCGCACCCGCTCTCCTTTTTTAAATACGCGTCCGTCGTGGGTTTTGAAAAAATCGTCTTTGGCAATTTCTTCTAAGAGAAGGTTGAGGCGTGTATCAAAGTGGCGCAGGGCTTTCATCAGGTGCGGGTCGTTGCAGGTGCTGGCAGAAGGGTCGCTGGTATATCGTTTTAACGGCGTAATTAATTGTTCGGGAAAAATATTTTTAGCAAAAAAATCTTTTAGTAAAAAACTATAAAGCTGTTTCCACTCAGTGCCATGCGCTTTTACTTTGCCCCTGTATTTTTCCCAGCACATCAGATGCGCCACTTCATGAATGAAGGTGATGAGAAAAGCATATTGGTTCAGGTCGCCGTTAATGGAAATGCGGTGTCCCATGTTACCATACGGGTGACGGTAATCGCCCAAAACAGAATTTCTCTTTTCCGTTATGGTGAGAACTATTTTATAGTCTATTATCCACTTAACCACAATGGGAACGGTTGCCGCCGGAATGTATTTGGCAATAAGCACCGTTAATTTTTCGCGCAGCAAAAGGGGGTTCATTAATCCTGTTTCTCTTTTAACCCTTTTAACAGGGAAAATAGTTCACTCACCTCAAGACAAGTGAAGACGGAATAAAAAATAAAAAACGGAATTACTATTAAAAGACTTTTAGGTTTTACTATTAGAATGTAGGCAACAATTCCGGTAATGCAGAGTACAAATTTTGCAATAAAGGAAAGAGTGATAGCCATTAAAAACTGCTGAGTGCTGCTTTGCAAAGCCGAGCGGGCAGTGAGTGAAAAACTAATAACGCTGACAATAGTTAAAAATACTAAACAGAACCATGAGAATGCAATGAACGCCGGTATGAGGGCAAGCAATTGTAAAATGATGAGCAGAACAATAAGTATACCATCGGTAATGAGTAAGCGTTTGAGAAAGCGTGTGAGCATTAGTTGGATCAGATTTTAAAAATTGTCATGGTGACTCACCCGCTTGACTCGTGGCTCTGCGCCCCTCTTTTTAATAACCACCCCGGCTCCGCTAAATGCTCTGCCCCCTCCTTGAAAAAGGAGGGGAATAAGGGGCACGTGGGATTGAGGGTTAGCGGGTGAGTCACCACTTGCATCAGTCATCATTAGAGAATTCTTTAATCATAACATACATGGCTCCTATAACGCCGAGCACGCCAAAAATGAGTTTAAAAATAAATGTGGTGTGAAAAAGCTTATCCAGCCCCCAGCCAATTAATAATGCCACTGCAATAAATGCAATGATTTGAAAAGCCAGTGAAGAATACCTGGCGTAGGACTCAGATAGCTTCCTTTTTCTGGGCTGGCGCTGCTGCGGCTGCTGGTTTGTCGGCATGTTTCATTTCTTTTACTCCCATACTGCAGCTACCGTTAAATGTTGCCCCCGCTTCAACCACCAGCTTTGTGGCAATGATATCGCCTTCAATATAACCGGAAGATTTAAGAAACAGCAAATCATTAACTTTAATAGTGCCGAATATTTTGCCCGATACGTCTGCATTTTCGCAAATCAGGTCGCCATCTACTATGCCTGTCGGACCGATAGCTAATTTGGCTTTTGAGGTAACGGTGCCTTTTACTTTACCATCAATGCGAAAATCGCCATCAGAAACGACCTCACCTTCAACACTGGTGCCCTGGCTAATCATATTCAGTGCAGAACTTGGTGTTGAAACGGGCTTGCCGCCAGCAGGTGTTTCTTTGTTGCTGTTATTATTGTTGAACATAGGAGAAGGTTTTTAATTAAAGTTAATATAATCCTTTGGGTTTAATGCAATTCCATTATACCACAATTCAAAATGAAGATGAGGACCTGTAGTTAATTCGCCGGTGTTTCCCACAATTGCAATCACATCGCCGGCATGAACATAATCACCTTCTTTCTTCAACAGAACTGAATTGTGTTTGTACAAAGATATTAAATTATTTTCATGTTGTATGCCTATGACATACCCGGTTTCGGGTGTCCAGGTTGAAATGACTACTGCGCCATCAAGAGTAGCCTTTACGGGGGCATTCTCAGGGGCAACAATATCCACACCGTAGTGTTCATTTTTGGGGTCGAAATCGCCGGTTATATAGCCTTTTACCGGCAGGAAAAAGTAAAAATTGGTTACACCGCTGGCGGCATTTCCCTGTAAACTTTGCGCACTGCCGACGGGGATACGGACAGCATATTTTTGGTCGTTTTCCACATCCTGGCGCATTTGAGATTCCATAGGGCTTACGCGGGACAAATCAATAGAATCATAATTAGTTGATTTAGTATTTTCCGCAGCGGTTACCTTACTATTTGTATCAACAGGGCTGTTGCCCGACAAAACCCGGCGAAGGTTATTAACATAGTTATTTTGCCCCATGATAACATTTTGAAAAGAATCTGTTTTTAACGTCAACTGCATTAATTGGCGTTTGACGTTCACATCGCTATAGCCGGGAATGTATTCTTTAATGGGGGTATAGAAAATAACGCTTGTAATGATGAATACAAGAATGACAAGGGTGGTGCTTAAAATAATGTAAACGTTAACGCGCGACAGGCGGATAGACGATATTTCCTCAAATGTTTCGTCATTAAGAACCACCAGCCTGTATTTGTTATTGAGCCTCTTAAAAAACCTGGTTTTAGGCTTTTGTTCACCTTCCATTTTCATGGTCGTTATTTTTTATCAAAAAATTGAAATATTTTTGTAGAAATCCTGTTTAATACTCAGTACATAAATAAGCCCGTCTTTGAACAAAGTTAAAACATTTTACCGGTTACTGTTTTTATCCTTTCTGCTACTGTCATCCTGCGTTGAAAATAAATATGGTATGGACCAATCGGCTATAAGCCGGGGATATCATAATACAACGTCAAGATACAATGGTTATTATTATGCTCACATGAAAATGCAGGGGGATTTCGAAAAAATGCAAAAAAACGAAAAGGATGATTATACCAATCTACTCCCCCTTTATTTAGAGAACCAGGACAACAGTTCCGTTAGTTCCGATATGGACTCGGTAATTAAAAAAGCATCACTGGTTGTTCAACTCCATACTGATAACAAATCGGGAAAAGCAAAAAGCCAGTGGATACCGGATTGTTACTTACTGCTCGGGCAGGCGCATTATTTTAAAAAAGATTACGACAGGGCTTTAACCGCCTTTCAATACCTTTCCTCTATGAAAAAAATGGCAAGTGAAGAAAAACCAAAGAGTTCAGGATATTCTTCCGGCTATTTAAGCTGTAAAGAGGAGGGCAGGTTGCCCTATAAACTACCTGAACAGAAACACGGTTTGTTTAATTTTGTAGACCATCCGTCCGCCCGTAACCAGGGCATCCTGTGGCTGATACGAACTTACATCACCATGAAAAAATATGATGAGGCGAATACCATCATACAAGCCGTGATGAAAAAAACCGATTTTCCGAATGAGCTCAGGGGACAACTGGAAGTGTTACATGCTAACCTGTTTATACAACAGGGGCAATACGCTGACGCTATTCAGCCGTTGAAAAATGCCATTATACTGACGAAAAATAAAAAACTGCGCACCCGTTATATATTCATCTTAGCCCAGCTTTATCAGAAAATGAATGATGCCAATGCTTCAAAGCAATTTGCATACGTACTGAAAGGAGACCCAAGCATAGCCATGGAATTTTATGCAAAGCTTTATTCTGCCTACACTTTTGAGGGAAATACACAGGAGTCGTATTATAAAATCATAGCGATGCTGCAGCAAATGGCTCAGAATAAAAAATATGATGACTACTATGACCAGATCTATTACGCTATTGCCACTATATATGAAAAAGAAGGAAACACCAAAAAGGCAGTAGAAAACTATCAATTGGCAGCCCGCAAAAGCACAACTAACCCGATGCAAAAAGGGAAAGCCTATGTGGCAATAGGCAATATTTATTTTAAACAAGAGCTATATAAACCCGCCAAATTCGCTTATGACAGTGCACTACAGTCTCTTAAACCCGATTATGACAGTCTTAATGTGATTAAAGAGCGTCATACTGCATTAACCGACCTGATTAAAAATCTCAACATAATTCAGCGTGAAGATTCGGTGCAAAAAATCGCAAACATGTCTGACAAAGACCGCGAAGCCTATGTTGAAGATTTACGCAAAAAAATTGAAAAACAAAAAGAAGAAGAGGAACAAGAAGCGTCTCAAAGCAATAATCTTTTAAATACTACTACACAACAAAATAATAATTCTACCGCCGGGGGCTGGTATTTCTATAATGTGGCGGCAAAAGGGCAAGGGTATAATCAATTTATCCAGGTTTGGGGTAAAAGAGTAAACGAGGATAATTGGAGGCGAAGTAACAAAGCTTCTGTTGAGCCGGAAGATTTGTCAACTGCAGGAATTGATTCCACCGCTTCCGACACATCTAAATCAGGAAAAAACGACCTGAAAAAAACATTGCTTTCTGGAATTCCGCTTACCGATGAAAAAATGAAGGCATCAGTAGACCGTATTGTTAAAGCTTATTATGAAGTTGCCGATATTTATAATAACCAGTTGCATAACCAGCCCAAAGCTATTGAAACCTTAAATGAGCTGCTTGCAAGGTATCCGCAAAATTCGCAACTGCTGCCTGTTTGGTACCAGCTTTATATCATGAATAAAGACCAGGGAAACATGGCAGAAGCAAACAGGTATAAGGATTCTATCGGGCGCAGGTTTCCGAATTCCGACATCTATAAAATTATAAATGATCCCAACTATATCAATACACTTAATCAAAAACAAAATGAGTTAAACACCTTTTATGCCTCTACATACAATGATTATTTAAATGATGATTATAGCACGGTGTTCCAGCGCACCCGACAAGCTGATTCTTTATTTAAGCCCAACCCGTTACAGGCAAAGTTTGATTTACTGAATGCTTTTTGCATAGGGCAGATACAAACCAAGGATAGCATGAAAACCCAATTGATAAAATTTATAAAAAAATATCCTTCAGGTGAAGAATACACCCTTGCTATGCAAGTGCTTAAAGACATGGGCTATGGCAAAGACAGCACAAAAGTGAAACATAACAAAGATTCACTCACAAATTTGAAGAAAACTATTTATAAATATATGCCGAATGAGGCGCAACAAGTAGTGATGGTGTTTTCTTCGGTTGATCCGAGGGTAAAAAGTATCAATGACTCGCTTGTAAACTTCAATAACAAATCTCATTCATCAGATAATCTTAATACAACAACAGCATTGCTTAATACGACACGTCAAATGATTATTATAAAGTCATTCACCAATGCAGCCAAAGCAATAGCCTATTATAATGAAATAAAGCAGCAGCAAGGTATTATTGATATTGCCAAGCAACTCAATTATAAACTATTTGTAATGGACAGCAAGGATTATATGTATTTTTATAATTCCAAGGATGTGGATGGCTACAACAATTTCTTCCAGTCTGCTTATCTATCGCATTAATCTTCTGTACTATTTAGTATGAGTAAAACTAAAGACCTGAAAAAATATGTAGTATACTTTTGGTATACGTTACTAAGTTTGTTCGGGTTGTTTTTATTGCTCATCATCCTGACAGATGCCGGAGCTTTTGGTAAAATGCCATCCTTTATTGAACTGGAGAACCCCTCTAATTCGCTGGCTACCGAGGTGTATTCTGCCGATGGTGTTTTGCTGGGAAAATATTATTACGAAAACCGCTCCAACTCCTCTTTCGAGGAAATTCCAAAAGCGATGAAAAGTGCGCTTATCGCAACGGAAGACGAGCGGTTTTACGAACATTCTGGTATTGATTTTAAAGCCTTATTCCGCGCCATCATTACTTTAGGCACAGATGGCGGCGGAAGCACCATAACTCAACAGTTGGCTAAAAATCTTTTTACAACAAAAGTTTCAAACAATAAAGTTGTCCGTGTTTTTCAGAAATTTAAGGAGTGGATTACTGCTGTAAAGCTGGAACGCCGTTATACTAAAGATGAAATTCTTAATCTTTATTTAAATACTGTTCAATTCAGTGAAAATTCTTATGGAGTAAAAAGCGCAGCCCGCACGTATTTTAATAAAATTCCCGATTCACTTACTATTGATGAAGGCGCTATGCTTGTAGGCATGTTAAAGGGCAGCACACTATATAATCCCAAGCGCAATCCGGAAAATGCCATAGCGCGCCGCAATGTGGTGCTGGGTCAAATGGAAAAATACGGATTCCTCACCCATGCCGAGTATTTAAAATACCGGCAGATGCCGATTGTGCTTAGTTATGTAAGTCCTGATAATAATGAAGGAGCGGCAACTTATTTCCGCGAGCAATTGCGGCAGGATTTAATGCAATGGTGCCGTGAAAATAAAAAGCCCGATGGTACTAATTATAATATTTACAAAGACGGGCTTAGGGTTTATACCACCATTGATTCGCATATGCAGCAATATGCCGAGGAAGCCGTTGCTCAACACATGAAAGAATTACAGGTCGAATTTTTCCACAGCTGGAGAGGCAGAACTCCGCCATGGGGAAGTGACACCACTATAATTGTTAATGCGATGCGTAAAACATCGCGCTACCAGGAATTGATTAAGGAAAATGCCGGCGATGATTCAATACGAAAAGTATTTAACACAAAAGTTAAAATGACGGTATTCTCATGGCATGGTGATATTGATACCGTGATGACGCCAATGGATTCTATAAAATATTCAAAATATTTTTTGCAAACAGGATTTATGGTCATGGATCCTTATACCGGCTTTGTGAAAGCCTGGGTAGGCGGCATTAATCATCATTACTATCAATTCGACCACGTTAATATAAATGCAAAGCGGCAAGTGGGTTCTACATTTAAACCCATCGTTTACTCAGTGGCTATCACAAACGGCTATTCACCTTGTTACAAAGTGCCTAATGAGCGTGTTGTTTTTGAAAATTTCAATAACTGGTCGCCGCAAAATGCTGAGGATGTATATGGCGGTATGCTAACACTATACCAGGGTTTAGCTAACTCTATAAATACAGTCACTGCTTATATTATTAAACAGGTGGGCACACAACCGGTGATTGACCTGGCTCGCCGAATGGGCATCACCAGTCACCTCGACCCTTATCCTTCTCTTGCTTTAGGTGTTCCTGATATTTCAGTTTATGAAATGACGGGCGCTTATACCACCTTTGTGAATAAGGGTGTGTATACCAAGCCAATTTATATAGAACGTATAGAAGATAAAAACGGCAACGTGCTCCAGGAATTTCACACCAGCCATGTTGAGGCGCTGGATGAGCAAAGCGCTTATGTAATGCTCACCATGCTTGAAAATGTGGTTAATGAAGGTACCGGAATTCGTTTAAGAAACACATTCAAATTTACCAATGAAATGGGCGGCAAAACCGGCACCACACAAAACAACAGCGATGGCTGGTTTGTGGGTGTTATACCGCAATTGGTGGGTGGCGCATGGGTGGGTGGCGACGATAGGGTGGTGCGTTTTAAATCTCTGTTCTACGGGCAAGGTGCTAACATGGCTTTGCCTATTTGGGGATATTTTCTTCAAAAAGTTTATGCCGATAAAAAACTTGGTATTTCTGAAGATGCCCCATTTGAACTCCCACCGGGTCCTATTACCATAGAAACCGATTGCAGCAAATACAACCATGAGCAACAGGTGCAAAAAACCACCAATTTTGGGGATGAATTCAATAAGTGATCAGTTAACAGTAATCAGTTAACAATTTCCAACATCATTTATTCCTTTTCTTCGCGCAAACCTGCACATAACCGGGGGCAATTTAGCCTCACCCTTAATCCTCTCCTAAAAGAGAGGGAGACTCTGTTAGTTTGATATTATAGGTTTAGATTTTAATTAATTTAATTGTCTCGTCTAATATTCCACATCTTTAAACTATCATCTGTCAACTTTAAACTTTCTTCGCACAAACCTGCACATACCCGGGGGGCGACATGAATTTATTTACCTTATAAAATTTAAGTCCTGCTCCTGTTTGAAAGTCTTTTATTTCCTGTAAGCTCCAGGTTCCGGATGTACTGCTTAAATTAAAAAACAGATCGAGGGTGGCCCCCAGCAAATCCATATTATTGGATGTTTCCGGTCTTAAAAATTCCTGTATAACATAGTATCCACCCGGCTTAAGCGCTTTGGCAACTTTTGAAGATAGCAATTGACATTGTTCAGGCGTGAAATGATGAATAAGGCTTGATATCAATACCAGGTCAAATTTGTTTTCGCCCAAATCTTCTTTCAAAGCATCTCCAGCCCAATACTGCACCTTATCGCCCATATTGAATTTTGCAAGGATAGGTTTCGCTTTTTCAACAGCCGAAGGCAAATCGAGAATAGTAGATTTTAAGGTTGAATATTTTTTACAAAGCTCAACAGAATATAACCCATGAGAGCCGCCAATATCAAGCATGGCAACCGGATTTCCGGTCATTGGCGTCATCTTAGCTGCTGCTTTTGAGGGGTCGCGCGCAAAATCTTCCATACATAATTGATACAATTTCCACTGTTCATCATTCAGAGTATTATGGATTTGCAGCCCCTGTCCCGTTTTTAAAAAGTCTTCCGTGTGATCCATCCAATCACATTGCAAATAATTAAATAACTGATAGTTGTAAATGCTTACCGGGCTTTCTTTAAGGCACCATTTTCTTGCCATTTTTGTCAATGAAAATTTGTCATTGCTGTATTTGAAATATCCTGATGCCGTTAATGTATTAACCAAACTTTTCAATGCCCTCTTGCTAAGGGCAGTTTTCTGCTGCAACTCTTCTAAAGTTTGTGCAGTATCTTTAAGCGCTTCAAAAATATTCAGCTTAAATGCCGCCATTACCGCCCTTGACAGAATAAAGAATACCTGTGTGTGGACTATCGGTACAGGCACTAGGTTTGCTTTGAGCCCAATATATTCAATCGGGTTTTGTGGTTTGATTGCAACTTTCATATACCTTTGATTTATTAAATAAAATAATTTTATACGCCATGAACCGTTTTAATTTTTAAATCGGCAAAGCAAATATAATGAAAAGGTTTTTACTAATTTTCCAACTATTATTTATCTGCTTTGCGCAATTAGCTAATGCCCAAACCGGCGAATTATTAGGAGTAGCATCTATAGGGGGTAAAACAAATGGCGGCGTTATATTTAAAATCAATTCGGATGGAACCGGTTTTGATACACTTTATAGTTTTAATAAAGTAAATGCGTCAATTGGCTTTTCCCCTGCGGGGCAACTTGTGCCGGGGGATGACGGCAAGTGGTATGGTATACTTGGTTTCAGCAATACTACTTCCGATTCGGGTGTGTTCTATAGTTTTGATTTAACCACTCACAATTGTAAAAAGCTGTTTGCCTTTAACAGCCATAAAGGCACACCTTCATTTGGCAGTATTGTGAAAGCGACTAATGGCATATTATATTTAGCCACCTCATCCGACAGCGTGGGAAGTATTTTATGCTACAATACAGCTGATAATAGCCGCATAAGAGTTTTAAATTTTGACACAACAGATGGAAGATTACCTTTTGGCGGCTTGCTTTATACTAAAAACGGCAACCTGTATGGAATGACCGCTTATGGCGGCGCTTACAATGACGGCGAATTATTTTGTTTCAACCCGTTAAATAAAACGTATAAAAAGCTTTATGATTTTAACAAAGTAAACGGATTACATCCCTGGGGCAACCTGATAGAGGCAAAAGACGGGAAACTATACGGAATGACTTCGGGCGGCGGCGTTAATGATACGGCTATGTGGAACCACGGCGACGGCGTGATATTTAGTTTTAACCCCGCCGATAACAGTTATAAAAAATTACATGATTTTAAATGGAAAGAGGGCGCAACGCCGCAGAGCAGCCTGTTACAGGCAAAGAACGGCAAACTATACGGGTTAACCTGGTATGGCGGCGCTTACCAACACGGCGTGGTGTTTGTTTTTAATCCTTCGGATAACTCTTTTACCGACATTCATGATTTTAACGATAGCGACGGCTCCTACCCGCACGGCAGTTTAATACTGGTAAAAAATAACGAGTTGTATGGTATGACTACCCGCGGCGGCACACATAACTGCGGCATTATTTTTTTAATTGATACTAAGAACAATTCAATTAAAAAGATTTATGACTTTGACCGCGTGAAGGGAGGATTGCCTTTTGGAGATTTGAGTGAAATAAAATAATCCATTATGATGCAACCGGTTGGCTGCTAAACTTTTTAATATCCGTTCCAAAATCAAGCACCTCTTTTTCTCCTCTTGCAGCGGCAACAATGCTGGCGCCAATTACGCTACGCACTCCGCCTTCGCAATGAACAACAATGGGTTTGCCTTTGGGTATTTCAGCGGTGCGCTCCCTCAATTCATTTAATGGGATATGAAAGGCAGAATCAAATTTTTTACCGCCTTTCCATTCTGTATCATTCCTTACATCTAAAATGGTGTAATCGGACTGGTGAGAAAGAAATTCATCTAAATCAAATTCGGACGATGTTACCAAGCCTTCTGTTGGGTTAGGAATTGCCGCAATAATGTTGCTTTCATATCCAATTCTCGCTGCGCGTTCAATAAGTTGTTTTGCTGTTAAAGGGGAATCAGTAATGAGATAAGATTTTTCCTTTGGTCCCACCACAGTGCCTAAATAGGTTTCAAATTTTTTTGCAGAGGGGTTATTAATAGCTCCGTGCAAATGACCTCTATCAAATTGCTCTTTCTGCCGCGTATCAACAACTAGCGCATTTTTTTCGGGAGTGATTGGCTGAGAATAAATTTTAACCGCATCAACTGACTCACGAAATGATTTGATTTTCTTACGGTTCATCTCAACCGAATTGATGAAATATTTGGGGATATAGGGTTGGTCTTCCAACAATGCTTTCACAAATTCATCTTCAGTCATATTACTGAACGCATAATTTGACACCCTCTCCGCCCCTATTGTGGTGTAATTTGCTTTGCTTAAACTTTTGCCGCATAACGACCCGGCGCCATGCGCCGGGTATACTATAACATCATCGGGCAATTTCATTAGTTTATCATGGATGGAGTGATACATTTTCTTAGCCAGCTCGACACGGGTTGCCGCGCTTGAGGGCGTATTCTCACGTAAATCGGGTCGACCTACATCGCCTACAAATAGTGTATCGCCGCTAAAGAGATATAAGGGTTTATTATTTTCTTCCAACACAATGGAGATACTGTCAGGTGAATGACCGGGTGTATGTAAACAACGGAATATATAATTGCCGATGGAAATAGTATTGCCATCATCAAAAGGAACAAAATCGTATTCCGGTTTAATAAGCGGGTGCTCATAAATTTTGGCGCCCGTTGTTTGCCCAATTTCATAATGCCCGCTCACAAAATCGGCATGGGGATGTGTTTCTATAACATGCGTTATAGCGGCATTATTTTCCTTAGCAAAATCGTAATACTGCTGCGGATTGCGCGAGGGGTCTATTACTACAACCGAATTATCTATGAGAATGGCATAAGAATAATGCGCTAAATTCTCATCGTTAAATTGTTTTACCTGCATAACTATTTATTTTATAGTAATACAAATATACACTTATTTAAACCTGTTGTAAACCGGAAAACCCTTTTTATTAATTGGGGGCTACTACTGAAACGTAGGTGCGCTCTTTAGCTTTTACTTTAAATTCAACTATGCCATCACGGATGGCATAAATAGTATAGTCTTTGCCAACAGCCACCCCCGTGCCGGGGTGAAATTTAGTGCCGCGCTGGCGCACAATAATGTTGCCATTGGTAGCGGGCTGACCGCCATATATTTTTACACCAAGCCGTTTGGCGCGTGATTCACGACCGTTTTTTACTTTACCTTCACCTTTTTTATGTGCCATGACTTAGGATATTTTATCAATTTTAATTCTGGTAAGAAAATCGCGATGCCCGCGTTTCAGCTTAAAGCCCTTGCGTCTTTTCTTTTTAAAAGCTATTACTTTGTCGCCTTTAAGCTGGTCAACGATGGTAGCATTAACGGTTGCCTTAACTGTGGGAACTCCAACAGTGTATTTACCGTCTTTTTCAAGGAATAATACGTCGGTAAATTTCACCTTATCGCCCTCTTTGCCTTCAAGGCGATGCACCAATAATTCACTGCCCTCCTCAGCCCTGAATTGCTGTCCTGCAATATCAACAATAGCGTACATTGTATATATAGATTTTAAAAATAGGCTGCAAAAATACTATTTTTCCGCCAAAAATAAAAGGAATTTTTAAATACTGCTTCAAATAAAGGCAATGACATTTAACTTATTTATAATATATTAGTCTAATTCATATTTATTAAATGAAAATTGTACACCGTTTTATGTTATTGGCTGTTATTGTTGGTCCGATAACTATGCAGGGATTCGCGCAGCCAGCCATAAAAAATGCTCCTAAAACGGACAGCACCACTAGAACCGAATGGGATGTAACTTTGGATTATTACACCAGGTCTGTATTTCTCGGGCGCACCGACAGCATCGGTTCCGGCTATTATATGCCGGCTATTGCAGTTAATCTTAAATCGGGTTTATTCTTTTCATTAGCTCCTACCCTTTTTCAACAAAATACCAAACAAGCTTATGGCGGATTAAGCCTTATAGGCGGGTATGATAAAACCATCTCCGATAATTTTACAATTGATATCCAATTAATTAAAAATTTGTATCCGGCTGCAACCAGGCGGGTTAATAGCACCGTAACGTTCGAGGGAGAAGCTGCTTTAGACTATATAAACGATATTGTCACCTCCGAGATTAGCCTCCAGTTCTTAATTAATAAAAGCTCATTTGATAATACGCCGGATTACGTGTTTACGCTTACAGAATCTCACCCGTTTTATTTATATGCCCTTCTCTCTTTAAATGACAGCTTAAGCATTACCCCGTCGGCAAGCGTTTCGGCAGGAACTCAAAATTTTTACTTTGGCTATGTTAATACAGAAGTACTGGCGGAACACCCTAAAGAGGAGGCGGCATTAAAAAAGGCTGCTACCAAGCTTGAGAAAGCGGCATCGGAAGCCAAAATTCTGAATTATGAATTATCGCTGCCGGTTGAATATTATTTAGGGCATCTTATCATTTATGTAACTCCGATGTATGATATTCGGGGAAAATATTATTGGGCGACCAACTTCATTATCACTTTGGTCGGCAGACTTTGGAATTGGTTACAGGTTTTGGTCCGGTAAACATCCAAAGAAATCCTAACAATTTATATTATGAAGCACACGAATTTATTTTCCTCTTCCCTGTAAAATGGTGAGCGTAGTATAAAGCATAATGCGAAAATCGTTGGCAAGCGACATATTCTCTATATAAATAAGGTCGTATTTAACCCGTTCTATCATCTGCTGTATGTTTTCGGCGTAACCGAATTTTACCATACCCCATGACGTTATACCCGGTTTAACCTTTTGCAGGTGAATATAATCGGGCTCCACTTTAACGATTTGTGAAATATAATGTTCTCTCTCGGGACGCGGACCTACGAGTGACATATCGCCCCGTATCACATTATAAAATTGAGGCAATTCATCGAGCCGCCACTTACGCATAAATCTGCCCCAAAGTGTTATGCGGGGGTCGTTAATACTTGATAAGGCAGGACCATCTGGCTCAGCATTGTGTATCATTGACCGGAATTTATAGATTTTAAACGGTTTGCCGTGCCACCCGATACGTTGCTGGCTGTAAATTATGGGTCCTTTTGAAGAAAGCTTTACACGTATGGCAACAAAAAACATAAGCGGGGAAAGAAGAATCAACACTAAAGCGGATGCAGTTATATCTATAATGCGCTTGAAGTTATGCTGCCATTGCGGCATTAACTCGGGATAAATTTCAATCAGCGCCGCACCTAAAACATGATTCATTTTCACAGAGCCCGACAGGATATCATACATATCGGGAATTATTTTTATCACTACATTTTTACCTGCCAGCTGATTAATGATATCGTGTATTCGGTTGTGTTCCGATGTTTCAATGGCTATTATAACTTCATCAATAGAAGAATTTTTCAGCACATCGCCAAGCGATTGCAGTTTGCCAAGATTAGGAATGTATGAGGAAAGCCCGTTAGTGCTGTTGCCATTGGTATCAATAAAGCCGACAAACTTGTAACCAAGCACTTTTTTACTGTGGTTTATTTCATTATAAAGCCCTACAGCGCGCTGGTTGCCGCCTATAATAAGTGTTTGAAAGCCGAACCTGCCGGTTTTCATGCGGCGCTTGGCGCGATTAAGAATAATAATCCGTCCCAATATGGTTAACAGGAACTGGGTAAAAAACAATACCAAAAAATCAATGTAGTAATCGGAATAGGAAGTAACCTTATCATTTAAAACAAAAGCAAAAAATATGACTATACATCCTACTGTAGTAATTATAAATGTTTTAATAACTTCGCTAAGGCGCGACTTGCGGTAAATGTTAATATACGTTCCGAGCACCAGGTTAAGCAGCAGCCATCCAATGGTTATGGCAATGGTGCCTTCAAATAATTTTTTTTCGTGCAGGAATATGGGATTCCACGATAATTTCTCAATATATAATTTTCTGAAAATATAAAAAAGCACCCATGTTAGCGCGGCGCTAAACAAATCTGACAAAATATAAGATACTATGCCGTTACGTTTTTTCAGAAAAAAATATTAATTAAAAATGAACCAATTTTATATTATCCAAATAAATTTGCCCTTCGCTCTTGCCTTGAGGCAAAGTGGCGCCAAAAGCTATTTGATAAAGATTTTTACCGGTTTGTGTCAAGTAAGGAGACAGATTGATATATATTTTATTCCAAGTACTTATGGGATTTATCTGCTCAAAATAATTGGCAGAAAATGTGACACCATTCTGAATATCAACTATACCAATACTGAAAGGAATGGTACACATATAATCCATTTCAACATAAACCGGGCTAGAGTTGGGTAATGAGTCAGGTTGAATTGATTCAACCTGGAAATTACTATTCTGGGAATTAAGTAATGCATAACCGCACGATTTTCCGTATTTTACTATGGAAGGATTTGAGTAAGTATTCAATTTCACATTACCACTATCAAAAGTTTGAAAACCATTATTGTTTTCAAACTCAGCTATAAGCGGAAATTTAGTATTTGAACGATAGGTAAAATGTGGAATAAATGTAGAGGTATGATTTGCCTGAAAGTTAACAGTCATTGTATCGTAAGTATAAAATGGATAAATACTGCGGGTTTCCTGAAGTCCATTTTCTTCAATACCTGGGCTAAGCTGGGTAAAGGTATTGCCCTGTGCAAGTACAGGAAATAATGAAGGAACATTGTAAACTCCTATTGGATTATTATTATAATATGCCCAAACATTGGTAATGTTTGAAGTGGTGTCGCCGTTTTGTTCAGCCATAGAGTTATTCGTAGAAAAAACAACAGAATTTATTTTAAGATAAGCGGGCACGGCAGTATCAGGAAACAACTTATTGCACGAGATTAGCTCGCTTATAACCAGCACACCAAACAAATCTGCCAAAATATAAGATAGTATGTAGTGGTTGTGTTTCAGAATCGTTGATTTTTTTTAAAAATGAACCAGTTTTATATTATCCAGATAAACCTGTCCTACAGGTGTTCCGGCGGGCAGAGTGACATTAAACGCTACCTGGTAAACACTTGCATCAACCGATGCTATATAAGGGGTTAAATCAATATATATTTTATTCCAATTGCTTATAGGATTAATCTGTTCAAACCAATTGTCCACAGTATCACCTGATGTAATGCCTATTAATCCGATATTAAAAGGAATGTTGCACATATAATCCATTTCAACATATACGGGTCCTGAAGAAGGTAATGAGTCGGCATTGATTGTTTCACCCTGGTAAACAGGATGATTAGCATCAACACAAATATAGCCGCAATATTTACCATATTTTACTTCAGGCGAATTAGTCAGCCTGATGAGCGTAGTGTCGCTGCCGTCAAACGTGTGAAAATTATTTCCGTTTTCAAAATCAGTTATAAATGAGAATAGGGTGTTCGGGCGGTAGGTAAAATGCGGAATAAATGAAGAGGTATGTCCTGCCTGGAGATTGACCGTCATTGTGTCATCGGTATAAAACGGGTAGACAACACGGGTCTCCTGGAGCCCGTTATCTTCAATGCCGGGGCTAAGCTGAATTAATGTTCCGCCTTGGGCAAGTATAGGGAACAATGCCGGAACGTTGTAAACCCCGATGGGATTATTATTATAGTATGCCCAAACATTAGTAATATTTGAAGTAGGATATCCCTGCTTAAAAAGGTTGTCGGAAAAGGTTACAGAATCAACGGAGAGGTAAGCCGGCACAGAGGTGTCGGGCTGAAATGTATTACAGGAAGTCAACTGGTAAAACATTATACCGCTAATCAGATAAATTATGATTTTTTTAAACGTAAACAGTGACACATTAAGTATTTAAACGATAAAATAATTATTTAGTATCTACGATGGATTATTTTTTTCAATCCGGTCAAGAATCTGGTACGCTACATTCATAGCATTGCAGCCATCGAGCATAGTGACAGGGGTTTCCTTATCATGAAGAATAGCATCTATAAATAATTCCAATTCCATTTTAATAGAGTTTATAGGTAAAATTTCAGGACGGTCGAAAGTAATGTACTTTGTTTCACCGTCTTTACCCGTATTAATTTCAAGAGAAAAAGGGTTAGTGCTATCGCGCGAATCCGAAAGCCGCACAATTTCCGATTTTTTTTCAGAAAAATCTATACTTATGTAAGCATCTCTTTGAAAAATACGCATCTTGCGCATGACCTTTAACGAAATGCGGCTGGCTGTAATATTAGCCACACAACCATTATCAAATTCGATACGCGCATTGGCAATATCGGGGGAATTGCTGATAACAGCTACCCCGCTGGCACTGATTCGTTTTACCGGCGATTTTACAATTTGCAGAATGATGTCTATATCATGTATCATCAAATCAAGGACGACAGCCACATCTGTGCCGCGCGGGTTAAACTGTGCCAAACGGTGTGTTTCTATAAATACCGGGCGAAGGTCATAATTCTTAACCGATAAAAATGCGGGATTAAAGCGCTCCACATGTCCCACTTGCGCTTTTACGTGCGCTTCTTCAACAAAAGCAAGCAACTGGCGGGCTTCTTCAAGCGTATTGGTGAGCGGTTTTTCAATAAAAATATGTTTCGATTTTTTTATGGCTTGCGATGCTAACTCAAAATGAGTGGAGGTTGGTGTTACAATGTCCACCGCCTCAACTTCATTAAGCAATGAATCTATATCCGGAAAGCGTTTTACGCCAAGTTCTTTTTCAACGGCAATAGCTGTAGCTTCGTTCAAATCGTAAAATCCGACCAGAGAAGCATCTTTTATTTCCTTCAATAACTTGATGTGAACTTTACCGAGATGACCGGCACCAAGCACCCCGATTTTTACCATCTTTTATCGTTTAGTGAATGAATAATCTTTTTTAGTCGGGCAAAAATAATCAAATTTGCGCTGCATTTTTAAATTGCCGCTTAACATTTTATTTCGACAAATGCTTATCATTGCTGATTCTTTATAAATCTATAAATAAATTTGGTTACCTAATGCTCGACAAAGATCTGTACCTGAAAGCTTATGAGCTGATGTGTTGTGTGAAATACATGGCGCAGACCTATGACGACAACCGCCCAATCTGCAAATATGTGCACAGCACATCGCGCGGACATGAGGCTATACAGATTGCCATGGGATTTCAGCTAAAGCCGTGGGATTACATTTCGCCTTATTACAGGGATGAATCTATGTTATTGGCTATTGGCTACAAGCCCTACGAACTGATGCTGCAATTGCTTGCCAAACGCGATGACCCTTTTTCGGGCGGAAGAAGTTATTACTCCCACCCCTCTTCAAAACGCGCTGATTTTCCAAAAATTCCACATCAGTCAAGCGCCACCGGAATGCAGGCAATTCCCACGACAGGCATGGCGCAGGGCATTCAGTATCTCGAAAAAAGAGAATTGCTTAATACGCCTGATAAGCCCGTAATTGTTTGCTCGCTTGGCGATGGTGCTGTTACTGAGGGCGAAGTGAGTGAGGCATTTCAGTTTGCCGTGCTTAAAAATTTGCCGATAATCTATCTTATACAGGATAATAACTGGGGCATTTCTGTAAGCGCTGATGAAATGCGCAGCATGGACGCTTATGAATATGCAGCAGGTTTTAAAGGCATGAAACGCGTGCGTGTGGATGGCAGCGATTTTTATTTATCGTATAGCTGCCTGAAAGAACAAATTGCCTATGTGCGCGAACAACGAGGCCCTGTATTAATTCACGCAAAAGTTCCACTGCTGGGGCATCATACCTCCGGTGTGAGAAAAGAATGGTATCGCTCTCCAGAAAACCTTGCAGCCCATTTTGCAAATGACCCTCTGCCCAAACTGAAAAAGTTTTTATTGCAGATTGAGGTGAGTGAGGATGTGCTTAATAAAATTGATGAAGAAGCGAAAGAGCAGATAGAACAGGATTTTAATGCCGCCGTTAATGCCCCCGACCCTTCCCCTGAAAGTGTGATGCTGCATGAATTCGCCCCGACTCCCATTATTGAAGAAAGTGGCAACCGCACACCTGAAGGGCGCGAAAAGGTGGTTATGGTGGATTCCGCGCTTCACGCCGTAGATGAAATTTTACGTACGACACCTGAATCCATTTTTTTCGGGCAAGATGTAGGAAGACGGCTTGGCGGTGTTTTTCGTGAGGCTGCAACATTGGCTGAAAAATATGGCGATGATCGTGTCTTCAACACTGCTATACAGGAAGCCTATATTGTTGGTTCATGTGCGGGGTTATCGGCCGTCGGTGTAAAGCCTATTGTTGAAATTCAATTTGCCGATTATATATGGACAGGTGTTAACCAATTGGTAACAGAGTTATCCAAGTCGTGTTACCTTACTATGGGTAAGTATCCTATTCAGGCGCTTATTCGTATTCCTATTGGCGCTTATGGCGGCGGCGGTCCGTATCATTCGGGTTGTATTGAATCGAGCATTCTCGCGGTAAGAGGAATAAAAGTGTGTTATCCCTCCAACGCTGCCGACTTAAAAGGATTGATAAAGGGTGCCTTTTACGACCCCAACCCTGTAGTTATGTTCGAACATAAAGGATTATACTGGAGCAAAGTGCCAGGCACTGAAGATGCCAAAACCATTGAGCCGGATGAAAATTATATTCTTCCTCTCGGCAAAGCAGCCATTACGCAATACGCCTCTGATGAAGAAATTGCTAACGGTAATTCCCTCGTTATAATAACTTACGGCATGGGCGTTTATTGGGCGCGAAATGCAAGCAAACAATTTGCGGGCAGTGTTGAGATTGTTGATTTGCGCACTCTTAATCCTTTGGATGAAGAGCTTATTTATTCTTCCGTAAAACGACATGGTAAATGTATTGTGCTAACTGAAGAGCCGCTTAAAAATTCATTTACCGAAGCGCTTGCAGGAAAAATAAGTTCTACCTGTTTTCAATATCTTGATGCGCCTGTGCAGATGATTGGCGCGAAACCATTACCCGCCGTGGGTTTAAGTGTTATACTTGAAAAAGCCATGCTGCCAAATGCGGATATGGTGGCGGAAAGGGTTGGGGAGCTTTTGAGGTACTAAGTGACAGTTTGAAGGGTTTAAAGGTTAAAAGGTTTTTTGAATTTCGAATAATGAAATACTTAACTTCTCCATTCGCAATTCAATATTCTGCTGTTCATAATTCAATTTTACCACTCTTTGTACCTCTATGTTAAAAATACACTCATCTTCCCTTTGCTTTTTCTCCATGCAATGTCATTATAGTGCTTGTAACAGTGGCAATTAGTTTACCGTCTTCCATCCGTATAATATCGCAGCTATAATAGCTGATAGTTCTACTGCCATTAATAAGATGCGATACTGCTTTAATTTTTCCATTCCGCATAGGACGGAAGAAATTTATTTTTAAATCAATACTGGTAAAAGATTCGTCATTTTTTAATGTGCTCCAGTGCGCACATCCGATGGCGGCATCGGCAATATCACAAAGCACTCCACCGTGAAGAGTTCCCATAGGATTAGCATGGATAGAACTATCTGATTCCATTTCCATAGTGGCGCTTGGTTCGGCAGTAATATTTGTAAGCCGGAATCCAAGTAATTTAGCTATGGGCGGCGGAAAGGTAAAACCAGGTCTTGCATCTTTTGGCATCGAGCCGCAAGTGAAAACGGCTTTCATTAATTCAAAATTTGACAGTGACATAGTAACATTAATTTGGATTTCAAATATAGGATGATTGGGGAAATTTTAATCTAATTCTTATTTGCAACAAAGCTAATGCACATTTAAATTGTTAACATAAATAATAAAAATTATTTTCCGAATTTTATATATTTGTGCGCTGCAATTGAGAAAAGGCTAGGTTAATTACCGGTTGTTTTGCGCTTACTGGAACCTGCCTTTTGTCGTAAGCCCTCGCAAGGTTTCGTGAGGGCTTATTGATTTTATAGCGTTGATGAAGTACCATATCCCTCACACCTTATATCCACAACCAACGTTTATAACTGAATATGCTTAAACATTGAATGTAAGCAGATAAAAAGTAAATTTGCCTTTGCAGGATAACTATTGTAATTAATGAAAAAATTTATACCGCTCATTTGCAGTTTATTTTTGCTTGCAGGGCTACCGGCAAAAGCGCAAACGTATGAATTGTGGGGCATGACGTATCGGGGAGGGCTGAATGACGCCGGTACTATAATGCACATTAATGAAACTGTATTAGATACCTCCAGCGTTGAATTAGCCTATTCTTTCAGTACGCCCACCGGTGAATATCCAACGGGCAATCTTTTATACGGCAAGGACAGCATCTTCTATGGTATGACAACATATGACGGCGCAGACAGCGAAGGGGTGTTATTCAGCTTTAACCCCGTGACAGGAATTTATACTGACCTTGTAGATTTTGACGGACCGAATGGTTCATATCCTAATGGCAGTCTTGTTCAGGATACTGCCAGCGGCGTATTGTATGGAATGACATCACAGGGAGGCGCTCATAATTTCGGGGTAATATTCAGTTATAATCTCCATAGTGATACACCATACACTGATCTGCATGATTTTGACAGTGTAAGAGGCGAAATGCCTTTAGGAAATTTACTACTGGCAAATAACTCTACCCTATACGGTATGACTTCATTGGGAGGCATTAACAACGATGGTGTGATTTTTAATTATAATCCAGTCACACATGGTATAATAAAACTTTATGATTTTAATGATACTTTGGGAATGCTGCCAACCGGCGCTCTTATACAAGACAGCAATTCATTATATGGAATGACTCCTTATGGCGGCGCAAATGATGACGGTGTTCTTTTTAGTTTTAATTTATCTGATAGTACCTATACCGACCTTCTTGATTTTAATTATGCAAACGGCTCAAATCCCGCAGGCAGTCTTTTTAAGGCATCAAATGGGGAATTATATGGAATGACGGAAAATGGTGTTGACAGTGTTTCTGACGGAGTACTATTCAGTTATAATCCCGATAGCAATAGTTATTCAATTCTGTATGTCTTTTATAATGACTCGGTAGGAGCAACTCCTTCCGGCAGTTTTATACAAGCTCACGATGGTAAGCTATATGCCACCACACAATCGGGCGGCACACATTATAACGGGGTAATATTCAGCTATGCTCCTGATAGTAATATATATACCGATGTATTTAATCTTAACAATGCCCTTGCCGGAACGCCCCATGGCAACCTTACTGAAACGCCATATATAATGGGTGCAACAGGTATTGCAGTTGTTACTAAAAATCAATATTCTATCTTTCCTAACCCCAGCAGACGGGTTAATAACTGTTATAAGTCCGACTATAATAAGCACTGTAAGAATTACTAATTTATTAGGTCGTGTTATTTATACATCAACACCAAAGCAAAATAATTTAACCCTTAACATTAAGGAAACAGGAATGTATTTTATAACCCTTACTTCCGATACCCAAACAACAACAAGCAAAATAATTATAAGCAAATAATATGTTTTATTTATTGCTTTATTTTTTCAGAATAAACCTTTTGATGCAATTCCCTTCTAACCTATCAATAATAAATACCGGATGTAAAAGTAGTTTATGATTTAACAAACACAATTAAACTTTCGTAGCTTTAATTCGTGAAAAACATAACCGAATGAAAAAAATAGTTACTCTTTTCATAATTCTTCTTACCGGTTTTATGAGCCATGCACAGGAATATAACCGCATAGACACAATACCTGTTTATAACTACGGGAGAAAATTAGTCTTCCCGTGGGTGGGCGGCATAAACAGCCCCCAGTTTTCACCTGCCAATCTTGTGAGCCAGGGGGTTTCTCTTCTTGTGATATTCGACCGTTGCGGCAACCATTTTTATACCTTTTTAAACGAGGGCATACCGGATTCGGCGTCTTATATATATGCACCGCAGTATGAAAAAAATTTCCCTGCCTGTCAGAATTTTGCACTTCTTCGCGATTACAACTGTGACGGTATTCCCGATATTTTTAGCAGCACCGACGACGGTATTGATGTATACAGGGGTTTTTACAATGAAAATAATGAATTGGATTTTACCCTGGCGAGCCCGCAATTAACATTTCCGTTTTTATACAATACAGGACTTGCTCCATCAAATGTTTATGTACCGGGCTCAGATTTGCCCGCTATTGATGATATTGACGGGGATGGCACAATGGGTATATTAGCGTTCGGCACTTTCGGCGGATTTATTAATTATTACAGAAATACATCTGAAGATTCAGGCTGGGGCTGCGACAGTCTCAGATATGTTTGGCAATCGGGCTGCTGGGGAAAAGTGTTTGATAATTACTGGCTGACAATGCTTTTGAATACCTGTAAGGGCTTCCTGGGTTCTCCCCGACCGCAGGGTAAAAGTGGCCCTGACCAGGTGGAACACCATGCAGGTAATACGCTTTGTACGTTTGACGAAGATTCAAGCGGGCATAAATCGGCATTGTGGGGAGGTCTTACCTTTTCTTCTACTGTTTTTATTCACGATGCAGGATTTCCCGATACGTTTTACGTTGACTGGCAGGATACTACTTTTCCTTCATACAATGTGCGCGATTCAATAAGAAGCTGGCCCGCCGCCTTTTCTCTCGATGTGAATAATGACGGATATAAAGACTTATTGTTTGCACCCAATTATACATTTGGCGCACAGGATTTTAATTGTGTGCATTATTACAAGCAAATACCGAGCTTATACAATTATACCGGCACTAAATACAAGCAATATTACCAATATCAAAATGATTCCTTGTTTTCAAAAGATATGATTGACGTGGGTTCGGGCTCCGCCCCCGCATTCTTCCACTACTTTAACGGTGACGATACCGTGTATGACCTTGTTATTGGGAGTATAGGTAGTTATAATATTAATGCCATTCCCAATGGTCGCCTTACTTTATATAGGAACACCGGTTCGCGTAATCACCCCGTGTTTCAATTAGTGAGCAAAGATTTTGATTCTATTTCTAATTATCTGCTATCGGCTGTTGTGCCTGCATTTGGCGACTTGCGCGGCACGGGCGCTGAAGATATGATACTTGGAAATAGTGAGGGTGACTTGTATTATTTTGAAAATGTGGCTGACATGGGACATCCCGCTCAATATGTGCTTCCCAATGGCGTTGAAGCAGGGCAGAACTACGATGGCATTTCTGTTGCCAGCGGGTATAGCGCCCCTCAACTGGTTGATGTGGATGGTGATGGGTTGCTTGACCTTATCATCGGCTGCCAGAACGGAACACTTTCTTATTACCATAATGATGGAACTGCAAGCTCACCAAAATTTGACCTTGTTTCTTCCAATTGGGGGAGCGTAAATGTGTCGCATTACGATACGTCTTATTATACTTCTTACGATACTATTAACGATACGCCTTATGTTTATATAGATACTATTATATATACATATTCCGGGTACAGCCATCCTTTTCTTTATCACGATTCCATAGGCAAACTTGTGTTATTAGTGGGTACAAATTACGAAGGCACTATATTCCGCTACGACAGCATTGAGAAAAATATAAACGGAGGAACGTTCGTGTTAACTAATACTTCTTTTGCCAATATTGAAACCGGGTTTGAAACACAATGCGCAATTTCAGGTGCAAGCATTTTTGGCAAAGCTAATCCTGAAATTGCCGTAGGTAATTATCGCGGAGGCGTAACAATTTATACTACCGGCGGAGGACCTACGGGCATTCAACAGGTGCAAAAACTATGGATGAACTGCGTTCTGTATCCAAATCCTTCCGATAATGAAATTACAATTAATATGCCCGGCGTAGCTAATACCGATATTGTTAATATAGATGTGGAAGATGAATTAGGGCGCATGGTTCTTTCTCATTCTTATGAAAATCAACAAATGCAAATATCTATGCAAGTGTCGCAACTTCCGGCAGGGTTATATTTTTGCCACATCACCATAGGAAATGATTTTGTTGTACGTAAATTCATTGTTACTCGTAGAGATTAATTTTAAACCGAAATTCTTATTTTGTCACAAGGACTTTCCCTATTTCTATACCTTCATCAGATTTAAAATAAATAAAATACATTCCTGCAGGTTGAGTAGTAAAATCTATAGTGTTTTGTGCATTGCTTAAAACAGATTGATAAATTTTTTCACCCATCACATTACAAATTTCCATAGTGTAACCATTTTGGTTATTTTGTAATTTTAATATGAATTTTCCTGGTGATGGATTTGGATAAATTAATAATTGATTATTGCCCGCTGATAATTGATTTATGCCCATGACCGTATCAATAGTCAGTGAATCAGACGATGTACTACACCCGTTAGCCTCATTAGTTACATTTACCCGATATTCGCCCATTGAAGTAATTATAAGATATTGACCGGTGTCGTTAAGGAGCGAATCATTACGATACCAATGATTTTCATATTGGGAACTTGAAATAAGGGTGTCTCCATGCTGCCTGAAGGTTGGCTTATTAGGAGAAAGCAATACGTTTACTACCTCCGAGTCTGTTGATGTGCAATCGAATGCGCCCGTGCCCCTAACATAATAAGTAGTTGTTGTTGCAGGGGTGGCAATTACATTATCTCCTGTTGTTGCATTAAGCCCTGTTGCAGGCGCCCATGTGTAAGTTATTGCGCCGCTTGCGGTTAGTGTCGCACTTGTTCCGCTACAAATCGGCAATAATAGTGTATCTACCGTAATTGTCGGATTGGGATTGACCGTCACGATTATAGTCGTTGTGTAAGTACGCCCGCCTTTTGTACCTGTTAATGTGTAGGTAACTGTTGCTGTTGGATTAGCGGTTACACTGTCTCCTGTCGTGGCGCTAAGTCCTGTTGCGGGCGACCAGGTGTAATTTGATGCGCCGATTGCGGTAAGTATAACATTACTTCCCTCACAGATAGCAGCTATCAATGGTATTATATAGATGGTAGCCGTATCTATTCCGAGCAAATCGCCAAAAGGATGTACTCCGTCAGCGCCCGTAAAATCGTGTATGTCAGTTTCTATACCTGTGGGAATGCTGAAATTGAAAATTGTGCCTTTGTTATTAGTTCCGCCCGCATAAGTCATTCCATAAAACAACCCGTTGCCCAACTGAATGAGCGAGCCTTGAGGATAAAACCCGTCAGTACGGGCGCCAAAATCATGTAAATCGGTTTCTGTGCCCGTAGAATCATTATAACTGAAAATTATACCTGAATCTTTAGTACCGCCTTCAAACGTCATACCATAAAACAAACCGTTATTTGCCTGGATGAGCGAACCAAAAGGGTATCGACCGTCAGTGCCAACGCCAAAATCATAAGCAGCAGTTTCAGTTCCTGTAGAAATATTATAATTGAAAATTACCCCTGAATTATTAGTGCCGCCATTGGTATTTGTTTTAATTCCGCCGGCAGAAGTTAATCCGTAAAGCAATCCGGTTCTTGCCTGTATAAGCGAGCCGGTTGGCGCATAGCCGTCAGTGACGACGAAGGGATTAAAATCGTGTAAAACGGTTTCTGTGTTTGTAGTATCGTTAAAGCTGAAAATTATGCCTCCGTCATAACCCCCGCCTAATTCAGTCATTCCGTAAAGCAATCCGTTGCTTGCTTTAATAAGAGAGCCATAAGGATATTCGCCATCAGTGTCATTGCCGAAACTATGCAAAACGGTTTCCGCGCCGGTGGAAATACTGAAACTGAAAATTATACCATCTTCATTATAGCCACCATAAGCGGTCATTCCATAAAGCATACTATCGTCTACCAGGAGTAGTGAGCCATAAGGGGTTTGACCGTCAGTATCGCCGCTAAAATTATACAGGTCAGTATAAACATGTGTAGTAATATTGTATCGGAAAATGGTGCCAAAATTATAAGTTCCACCCTGTGAAGTCATTCCATATAACAAACTATCGTTTACTTGTATGAGCGAACCGTAAGGGTATGCCCCTTCGATGCTGCCGTTAAAGTTATGTAAATCCGTATCTGAGCCTGTTGCAATATTGTAATTGAAAACTATGCCTGAATCACCTGTGCCGCCGGAATGAGTCATGCCCCATAGAGTTGGGTTTGGGGTTTGAGCTTGACACAATGATGTAACTAAAACAAAGAGAAAAAGAATAAGTACCGAATATTCTTTCATCAAATAGATTTAAAAACAAGTATAAAAAATATCCACACCTAATGCGTAAATTCATCGCCCGCAAGGAGCAAATTTTAATTTTTCAGATTATATATCTATTGTTTCTCCTACTGCGGGCAGCAGCAATTGTTTGCCTTTTGATTTAAAATTAGCTATTGCTTTTTTTTTGTCAATTATAATATAAGGGAAAGTATCGTAATGCACGCCTACAACTTTCTTACATTTCACAAAGTCAGCGGCAATAGTGGCATCGTCATAACTCATTGTAAAATTATCGCCGATAGGTAATATGGCGCAATCCACTTTATAATAGTCGCCGATGAGTTTCATATCCATAGTGAGCGCAGTATCGCCGGCATAATAAATTGTTTTTTTATCCGCCTGGATGATAAAACCCGCTGGATTACCTCCGTAAGTGCCATCGGGCAATACACTTGAGTGAATGGCAGATACCATTTTCACCTTACCAAAATCGAATTGCTTTGCCCCGCCGATATTCATCGGGTGATAATTTTTATGCCCCTGCGCCTCAAACCAGTACTGCCTATCTCGAATATGCTTACCACAGTTGCATTAGTTCGCCTGGCAATATTTACCGCGTCACCAACATGGTCGCCATGCCCGTGGGAAATAAGGATATAGTCTGCCGGGATTTTGTTCGGATCAATTTTTTCTGCCAAAGAGTTGCCTATAATAAACGGGTCAAAAAGAAGATTCTTACCACCGGCAACTAAATTGAAACAGGAGTGACCGTAATAAGTGTATTTCATAGGTTTTAGTTTTTTAAAACTTCACGGGCTATAACTAATTTCTGAATTTCTGAGGTGCCCTCGCCGATGGTGCACAATTTAGAATCGCGATAGTATTTCTCTACGGGGAAATCTTTAGTATAGCCATAGCCGCCGAATATCTGCACCGCATCCGTAGATACGCGCACCGCAACTTCCGAGGCATAATATTTAGCCATTGCCGAATATTTTGTTACCTGCTCTCCCCTGTTTTTCAAATCTGCGGCTTGCATAATAAGCAGTTCAGCCGCTTCAATCTGCGTTTTCATGTCAGCTAATTTAAAAGCAATACCCTGGAATTCTGCAATAGGTTTGCCAAACTGGTGCCGCTCTTTGGAATATTTAAGGGATGCTTCATAAGCGCCTTTTGCAATACCAAGCGCAAGCGCTGCAATCGAAATTCTTCCCCCGTCAAGCACCTTCATTGCCTGGATAAAACCTTCACCCGCTTTGCCCAATACATTTTCTTCAGGAATTACACAATTATTAAGAATCACTTCAGTAGTTTCCGAAGCGCGCATCCCCAATTTATTTTCTTTCCTACCTGCTGAAAGTCCCGGTGTACCCCGTTCCACAATAAATGCCGTCATGCCACGGCTATCTCCTAACTCGCCATTGCGGGCTATAACAACCAGCACATCACTGCTGTTGCCATGCGTTATCCAGCATTTTGTGCCGTTAATGACCCATTTATTGCCTTCTTTTTTTGCCACGCATTTCATGTTCATTGCATCGCTGCCGGTATTTGGTTCGGTAAGCGCCCATGCTCCTATCCATTCTCCGCTTGCGAGCTTAGTGAGGTATTTTTTCTTTTGCCCTTCATTGCCAAAATAATTGATATGCCCGCTGCACAGCGAATTATGCGCAGCAACCGACAAACCGATGGAGCCACAAACCTTAGCTATTTCAACAATAGCAGCCACATATTCAAAATAACCCAACCCGTCTGCCGCCATATTCTGCCGGAATAAAAACGCCAAGAGCACCGAGTTTGCCTAACTGCTGCAAAACATCTTTAGGAAAATGCTGTGTTTCGTCCCATTCCATCACATGCGGCCTGATATTTCTCTCCGCAAAATCACGCACGGCATTCGTGATCATTAGCTGGCTGTCGTTCAATTCAAAATTCATGGATGCAAATATAGGGTTAATTACAGTTATCTTAAATCTAAAAGGTTAGAGATTAATTAGTAAAATAGAATAAAACATATATCATTCTTATATTTGGCTATTCATATTAACTACTCAAAAAAATAACTTTTATGAGAATAGAAAAAGCATTTTTAATAATTTTCATTATCGAAATAGTTTTAAAATTATTTCATTTCCCCGGTGCTTCTACTTTGCTTATCATTTCTTTATCCACTATGTCAATGGCATATTTCGCCATATCATTTTATTTATTCTGTGATAAGGATATCAAGCGACAGAATTTTGGATTATCCATTCCTACTGGAATTTTTATAAGCGTTGGACTGATTGGCTTATTATTTAAAATTCAATACTGGCCTGGGCTCAGTATCTATCTTGCAATATGTTCTGTGGCTATGGCTATTGTTTTTGTTATTTCCTTATATCTCAAAAGCAAGGCTTTACCCGAACTTAAAATATATTATAGAAATATGTTAAGACGAACAGGTTTTATTTTTGTTTTGACTTTATTATTCTATTTACCTTCTAATGCTACTCTTCTAAAAATTCAATATTGGGACAACCCTGAATTAGCCCGTATAAACTACTTATATTTCACTTATCCTGAAAATCCTGAATACAAAAAAATGCATGATGATTATTATCGTAGGAGAGATTCTATCAATTCAGTCAATTATATAATAGATCATTCCAAATAAAATTGCATGGATTTCATTGAACCGTTATATAAGGCGCCAATTTTTCATACTCTTCATCTGTAATAATCACAATTTTCTTTAAATCGGCTTTAGAAGTAAAATTGCCATGTTGTTCCCTATATGCCACTATAACTTTTGCCAGCGAATACCCTATATAAGGGTGATGTTTTAGCTCATTAATATCTGCATTGTTAATATTTATTGTTTTTACTTTGGATTCATCCACGGTAAAATGCTGCATATTGGAATCAATTATTTCAGGATTTAAGCCATATACTTCTTTTAACTGTGAAACCGAATAAAAGCCGCCAAGAGCTCTGCGAAATTTTATAATCCGTGCCGCTATATATCTTTTAATCCCATTAATACGCCCAAAAGAATTAGAATCGGCGCTATTAATCTCTATGGTAAAGGCTTCATCCGTTTTATAAGAATAGGAATCAGCTTTTTTTTCATTTGTTGTATTATTTTTTAAAGACGTTACCTGCTGTTCAAATTCAGACAGTGGCTTCATTTTGGGCGGAAATATCCTGTTCCATAAATAAGGAGCAATAATCACTAAAAGCAAAATGGATAACAGAACTATGATACCCCTTCGTTCACGTGAAGTGAAGGTGAAATAATCTTTTAAAAATGTTTGGAGCCGCTTAAACACGTCAATATATTATCAAATAGAAAATTTCAATCCGTCATATCCTAGATGAATCCCTTCGGGAAGCGATGATTCAACCTCTTTATGCAAACCTAATTGATGGCTGATATGCGTAAAATATGTTTTTTCAGGATGAATGTCATTTGCAATGGCAATAGCTTCATCTAATGAAAAATGTGAGATATGTTTTTTCTTACGAAGGGCATCGAGCACAAGAATGCGGCTGCCTCTTATTTTATCAAGTTCCGCCGGTGCAATGTAATTGGCGTCGGTAATATAACTGAAATTGCCGATACGAAACCCGAGCACGGGCATATTCAAATGCATCACTTTAACCGGAATAAATTGCAAATGCCCTATGGTGAATGGCTTTTCATCAATAGTTATAAGATTCATTTGCGGAATACCGGGATATTTTTTATCGCCGAAGGCATAATAAAATTCGGTTTTTATTTTCTCCTGCACCTCGGTTGTGGCATAAACATCTATCGGCTTTTTCTGAAAAACATTAAAAGCCCGAATTTCATCAAGCCCGCCAACATGGTCTTTATGAGCGTGGGTTATAACAATGGCGTCAACGCGGTCAACTTTTTCGCGCAGCATTTGCTGCCTGAAATCGGGACCGGCATCAATTACCACCCTTAAGCCGTTATCTTCAATCATAACAGAGCTGCGCAACCTGTTGTCCTTCGGGTCGGTGGAAGAACAAACTTCACAATGACAGGCAATCATAGGAACGCCCGTAGAAGTGCCGGTGCCCAGTAAGGTAATAGTCAACGTTCAGAGCGGGTTTGAAGAACCTGTGTTAATAATTTTTTCGATGTTTCAGAGAGCAGTGTCTCATCAATGTCAATCTCGACGGTAATATCAATAAGCGCGTTGATTCTTGCCTCCACATCAAAAAACTTATTGACTACAGCCACTCTTTTATTTTCTAAAATGCAGTAACCCGATTTAAAGTTTCCCTTTTCAAACCGGATAGTGTAACCTGTCTCATGCAGCAGGTCTTCTAATTTATCCAACGTGTGTTGTGTATACTTGAACATGGAGTTATTTATTATTTCAATGATAAAATTTCAATTTTACGTATCTTTATACATTGCAAATAGAACAATTTTTTATGAAAGTTAACTATTTCACCCGCTATGTTTTAATAACATTATTGATTTTTACCACATTTTATGGTTCTGCACAAAACATAAGAGGCGGTTTAATACTTGGATTAAATGCCGCCCAGGTGGACGGCGACAACCTGGGGGGATACAATAAACCCGGCTTAAATGCCGGTATAACTGCTCAATTGCCATTTTCTCCTTATCACTTACTGTTGCGCATGGATATGCTGTTTAGCCAGAAAGGCGCCGCACCTTATTTATTTTCAGATCCGAATGATCAAAATGCAATAGCAGTTACACCCTATTCATTAACCCTTAATTATCTTGAAGTTCCTATTGTTGTGGATTATGTATATAAGGAAAGATATGGCATAGGTCTCGGATTTTCACTCGGCAAGCTTGTTGGGGGCGATGAGGTGTATAATGGATTGGAATATTCCGTTCCAATAGGAAACTCAATACAAGACGGGGACTACCAACCTTGGGATGTTAATTTTATTTTAGACGGGCTGTATATTTTTAAAGGAGGGCATTGGATGATAAATGCACGATGGATGTATAGTATGAGATATATTGCAAAAAACCCACCCGGCGCTACGGGCAATATCAATCAATCTACTTATAATCCTTATTACAGTACTGGGCAGTCGTTATACCCCACCTCGCCAAGCCATTTTTACAATTACGGTGAATTTAACAACGTCATTGCTTTACGTATCATTTACGTATTTGGAAATCCGCAATCAAAGTGATTATTGTGCACAAAAAAAAGATTTCATTTACTATTACAGCCATTCTTCTTGTGGCAGGTATGCTTCTATTCTCGTGTAGAAGCAATAAACAGGAAACCCACCCTGCATGGAACACTAATCTTTTATTGCCGCTGATTACAACCAATCTTAACATAAACCAAATTGTAGCTGATTCATTAATTCATAAAAATGCAGACAGCTCTATTAGTCTTGTTTATAAAACGAATCTGTATAATCTTAATCTTGCCCAGCAGGTAGTTGATATTCCCGATACTACTCTTATATACGATTTCAAATTGGACTCACTGCATTTAGCCAACCGGACTATTGTTGATTCTATTTCACTTGGGCAAATAGCCGAACAGCCGGGTTCAGGGTTAGGATTTATTCTTTTATTGAATGGCACTGACCAGAATGTGCCGGCGCTTAACGACATTTCGACTACTAATTATGCCGTTAACGCCAATTCATTTTTTCAAACTGCTCATCTTGAAACGGGAACACTTACGGTTTCACTGCATAATGGTTTTCCTGTTACTATATCTCAAATTGTTTTTCAAATAACTAATCAAACCGGCGGAAGCATTGTGGTTACAGATACCTTTTTAAATATTGCCCCGGATTCAACACAAAGCAAAAATATTAATCTTGCAGGTGAAACCGTTGACGGCAGTCTGTACGCAAGAATAGTTAATATGTCAACCCTGGCAAGTATCGGCAAAGTATTAATTGATACCGCCAATTCTCTTGTAGCCACACTTTCCATTTCCGATGTCACAGTGTATTCTGCAACGGCAGTTTTTCCGGCTCAGGATATAGTTAATCAATCGCAGAGCGTGAGTCTGGCATCGTCCGGCGGTGCAGAACTGAAAAAAGTGAAATTTTTATCGGGCGACCTTCAAATTATCTTAAAAAGTACAATAGATGACAGTATTCATTTTAACTATATATTGCCCAGCGCTACAGATGCCAACGGTAATAAAATAAACCTCACCAGTGTTCTGCCTCCCGCCCCACCCAAGCAAACCAGTTCCTATACTGAAAACTATAACTTAGCCGGATATACATTTGACATGACAGGTCCAAAAAAAGATACCGTTAACACTTTTTATAACCAGCTTATAGCGCGTATTGATTCTACAGGAACGATCGAAAGCATTTCGCTTAACGACAGTTTATATGTGTCTTATGCTATACTCAATGTTGTTCCAAGTTACCTTAATGGTTACACAGGCAGGGATACGCTTAACTATGGTCCGGTAACTATTCCGTTCTCCGTTTTTAAAAACATAAAAGGCGGGAAATTAAGTTTGAAAAATATCAACGTTTCTTTAGGTGTGCAAAATGGCATTGGCGCTAACGGGCGCGTAATAGTTCACCAGGCCGAGGGTATAAATTCGCTGACCAATTCACAAGTGCCTCTCACCGGTTCCATGATAAACAGAAATCTTAATATTCCGCGCGCTACTGATAATCCACTTACCCCGACCATTACAAACTATACATTGACTCCCTCCAATTCCGATGTTCTGCCATTTATTCAGCGTCGCAAACGTCATCGCGGAAATCCGCCGCAACATCGAGAAGTACGGCGCCAACTACATGGCGTTCTGGGACGATCTCAGCTTCTCTCTCTGACGCAGGTGGAGAAAATGGCCGACGCCATTTTGGCCTCCGGTCTCAAGTTCAATTGGGACGCGGCCGTGCGCGTCGACCTTTTCGGCAACCCGCAGATCGCTTACGAGCGGCGCCTGGCCATCGCTCGCAAGATGAAGGCGGCGGGCTGCGTGGCCACCGGGTTCTCGTTGGAATCCGGGGACGAGGAAATCCTCACCCTGATGAACAAGAAGATCAAGGCCGAGTATTTCACGGAGCAAATTCGCGTTCTGCGCGAGGCCGGCATCGCCTGCAACACCAGCGTCGTCTTCGGCTACCCGATCGAGACCAAGGAAACGATCAAGAAGACGTTCGACATGTGCCTGGAAGCCAAGGTTTACCCCAGCATCGGCTTCCTTCTGCCGCTGCCGTACACCGGCATGTACGATTACGCGCGAAAAAACGGCTTCATCACCGACGAGGACGCGTTTCTGACCGCCATCACGGAGCGCCAGGACATTTGTCTTAACATGACGAAGCTGACCGACGAAGAGATCATGGGCGAGATCAAGGAAGGCGCGAAGAAGCTTAACCGCCTGCTGGAGTTGGGAGGATCGCCCGGCTTCAGCCTGCCGATGTCGCTTTGCCCAACATTGGCATACACCCACACCGACGAAAGATCCGCTATCGTATAAGCCTTCATCTCCGGTTGCACATAGGCGTTGGGCATAGCGTTGCGCTCCGTAATATACCCCGACGCCGGCGAATACACCGTCACGTTCCGCTGCACTTTGTTGCTCTTCTTCAACTCCGCAATCTCATCTGCCTGCATGCCAAACCGTAGAAGCCGCTCTTCTGCTGCCTGCACCATCCATCCATTTTCCTGTTGTGCCGCGCCATGCATATCCTGCGAAAATGCCTTCTCGCTTCCCTTAGCCAACAAGTACTCCTGTTCGCTACTCACAATGTCTCGGGACCTAAACGAAACAACTTCTGCCCCTTGCGCACATACTCGTAGGTCGCATTCGCACTCACGTCTTGAATCCATCCGGCAAAGCGGGTTTGCACATACGACAACTTCTGTTCGTTGATCTCAACATCTCCAGGCACGCTCAACGTGTCGTTGATATTCTTCTGATCAACCAGAGCCGTGGTCACCCCAATCTGCTGCAAGCGCTCCGGCGAAATCTGAATCGGCGTGAGCGCTGGTTCTCCATCAGCCTGCGGGAGGCTGTTGGTCGGCGCAGCCTTCGAATCCTTGTCCGGCCCACGAGCCACCACCACGTCCTCCGCAGGAGTTACCGGCATGTGAAAACAAGTGTCTCACGCATCAAATCGAACGCGAGCGCCGCTCCAAGCAGCAGGCATGCTCCAACCGCCACCACCAATGCAATCTGATAGCTTCGTGTTTTCACCGTTTCACCTCTGCTTTGGGAATCAATCATTGAGGAAGCGCCAGTCGCAAGTTCCAGGTCAGCAAGATGCGTGTCGAAATCAGCCACTGCCTGCAGCCGCGACAGGTCGATATCCACCAGGGTCATCTGGCTGTCCAGCAGATCCAGATCGTCTTCCCG
>CAVYQA010000026.1:0-4686 GCA_963770495.1 Chitinophagales bacterium
ATAAATCTACAAAAAGCTCAAAAACATGCTAAGACAGAGAAACAAGCCCTTGATCTGTTCGGTTCTGCTTTTGGCAAAACATTTCAAAAAAAGGTGTCTAATTAAACGGACCTGATTTCTCAGGTCCTTTTTAAATTTAGAATTAAAACATCTAGATTAGTATTTTTTGATTAGCGAACGTCGAACAATTCGATATCAAAAATTAAGTCAGCATTTGGTGGAATTAAGCGGCCAGCGCCACGGCTGCCATAGCCTAAAGCTGCAGGAATATACAGACGAATTTTTTGTCCCACTTTCATCTGTGCAACACCTTCATCCCAACCGCGGATAACATGTCCAGCACCGAGAGGGAAGCTGAATTTTTGGCCACGGTCAACGCTACTATCAAATTTTGTGCCAAGTCCATCGGAACCGTTATTTAAATAACCGGTGTAATGAACATAGACAGTTTTGCCGGGAGTTGCTTGAATTCCGCCTTCTTTTGCGGGAGTAAGTACTTCATAACGAAGACCTGATGGTAATGTAATCATATTTTTTTGAGCCTTGTGCGATTTTTTATTGGTATTGTCTTTGCTTTCTTTTCCGTAACAATTCGGCAATGTCATAAGTACGTAATAACGATGCCAGAATACCGAAAAAATTAACCTGTTTCTTCATGATATGAACCCTTTTTTTAACATACTCTCATATTCTGACTTAAGTGTAATAAAAATGAGCTAACCATGCAAGTTCCTCTTCGAGCAGCTCGATATATCTTTTAAAATAAAAACGTCTGTTACGTTTTTGTTCAGTAAGTTCAGATAAAATGGCGCATGCAACAAATTTTTTGATAAGCGATTGTGCGGTGTTGTAGCTGATGTCCATTCGATCTGCAAATTCTTGTACGCTTATTACCGGTGATTGAAAAAGAATGGTCACAACATTTTTTGTTTGTTGAGATGTTTTTTCTGTTTGGAAAATAGGTCAGATTCATTATTGTTTTTTGTGTATCCTCGTTCCAGTTGCTCGATAGCGTGTGCCCGTTGATACGCATCGATGCAGCTGTAATTGATTGCGGTAAGAAAAAAATGTATCCAAGCCTTCAAAGTCACCGCGTGTTCGCACGTTATCAAGATGCGTGTAATATTCAAATCGATTTTTTTTGAAGTAATAGGATGGATATATAATCGGCGCGCTTATGATATTGTTTTCGATAAGCATGAGAATAATAAGAAGTCGGCCGATGCCGACCATTTCCGATCGGAAAATGGGTGAATGGTTTCAAATTGAACATGAGCAAGCCCGGCTTTTATAAGTGCAGGCAGTGATGTTTTGGTAGTATCATCAGTATTAATAAATTGCTCGAGATCAGACATTAATTGGCTGATGTGATGCGGCTGTGGAGGAATGAAATTACCGACACGAACCGTATGTTTTCGATAGCTTCCTGCGTCAGATTGAGTGTTGCCCAATAAAATTTCATGAGCTTTCATAAGAAGTCGATGTGTAATCGGCATAGTTTCTTTTTGGATCATTGCAACTGCGTATTCAGTGGCATCAATATAGTTCAAAACGAGTTGTGTGTCCTTTCTTGCTTGTGCAGTATCGCCTGAAATTGGTTGCGTAAAAATATCAAGAACCGTCGTATGAATATTTTCAATTTCTGAAGAAAGCAGCGCCTCTTTGATCACATATGATTTAATAAAACGTTTTATATCAGGCAGCCGATGGGCAATTTCATTTATTTTACCGAGATTAAGCATAGTTTGGCCATATAACTCGGAAAGTTGTGGTGATAATTCAAACACCGGATCATGCGGTGGTAATGGATTGGGAATATAAAATTCTAAAGTACCGAGTTTTTCGTATATGTCACAGTTTCGTTTCATGAGAAGCCCCCCTTTTTTTTGAGATTCAATGTATTTGAAATAAGAATAGCATACATTGGACCATTATTTCAATAATTAGTCAAAAATTGAAATAAGGGCAGGAAGTTTTAGTGCTTTTATTACTTACCGGCGGCTTCTTTTTTGCTTAACTATCTTGTCCAGAGCTTGACGTAAATGTGCTTCACTCACCGAATCGGCTTCCTCTCGCGCGGCCAAAACTGCAGCTTCATTAATCACATTTTTAATATCAGCACCGCTAAATCCAGTACTTTTTTGTGCGAGTTCAGTAAAAATTGAATCATTCTCACCCGTATAAGTTATTTTGCTGCAATACAGTTTAAAAATGCCGATGCGGCTTTGTAGACTTGGTAACCCAACTTCCACCAAGCGATCAAAGCGGCCAGGGCGTAATAGCGCTTCATCTAAGTCGTCAACGCGGTTAGTTGCAGCAATTACGGTGATATTGCTTCGTTCAAAGCCATCCATTTGTTTGAGTAATTCGTTAAGCGTGTTGCGATATTCCGAGTTTGATTCCCCGCTTCGTTTGCCGCCAATTGCGTCAATTTCGTCAATAAAAATAATCGCTTTTTTGCACGCTTTTGCTTTTTCAAAAAGTTCGCGCACGCGCATTGGCCCAACACCAACATACATTTCAACAAAATCAGAACCACTTGCAGAAAAAAATTCAGCTCCCGATTCCCCCGCGATAGCACGAGCAATCGATGTTTTCCCTGTGCCCGGTGGGCCATATAATAAAACACCGCGGGGCATTTTTGCGCCAACACGAGCAAAGCGTGCAGGGTCTTTCATGAATTCAATAATTTCTTTAATATCTTGTGAAATCTCGCCACCTAAATCGGCAAAGTAAATGTTTGGTTGAGGTTTTCTTGCACTTTTTCTGCTGCAGAACGGGTATCTTCAGGTTCAGGGCTTGACGTGTTTCCTGTAAACGCATTTGCAACAGTTTTATAAAGGGCGCTGCGCGCTTTTGCATTAAATTCGGTCAGAGCATTTAGTTCTGAAAGTAAATCTACAAGGGGACCTGCAGAAAGGGGAGTTAGCATTAAAAGGATTGCCGTAAAAAAAAGAACATTATTTTTTTTCATAAAAAGCTCGGGTTTGTTTTGTATTATTTTGATTAAAAAAGCTAATAGTTGTAGTATATAAGATATAATTAGATTCTTCAAATATATTCTCCCTGTTAACTATAGAGTATAAAATAAATTAAACATGAAGGTATTCTCATGAACAAAAAACTATCATATCTGGGTCATTTTGTCTTTTGTATTCTTTTTCTTGTAGGATGCGGGCCGCGCGACGTGCGCTTTTTTCCCCGTTTAAGAGCAAGCAAAGAAGCAGTTATTGCAAAAGGAAAGATTGAAGTCGCGGTTACTGTTATGTCACGAAAAGAATGTGGCGATTATTTTGGTTTTGATGCAATTGCTGAAGGGGTACGGCCATTGGTATTGAGCATTAACAATAAAAGTTCTGATTCCTATGTGTTGCGGCCAAGTTATCTTGCCTTAACGCGTGTTTCAGGCAAAGAAGTTTCGAAATTAATGCATTATGACACGTATCAACGCGTATTTTGGTTGACCTGGCCCGCGATTATTTTCTGGTGGCCTGCGATCCCATGTTTTATTGTTCCCTACGGTTTTGCGTGTCAGCAGTATAACGCCAAAACGTCAAAAACATTGCGAAAAATGACCCTTGGAGCACACGATGTGCTTGAAATTGCGCCGTATGAATCCGTGCAGCGGTTCATTTTTGTTCCAGATGCATCGTTCAGAACGGTATTTGATATTGCATTATATAATGCAACAACACGCGCTATTGAATTATTTCCCATAAACTGTGCCCAGGTTTTGTAAAAAAATTAGATATTATTTTTTAGGTACCGGTTTTGCCCGAGTAAGGTAATAAAGCGCATCTTGGTAGAGTTTATTGAGGTATGAAGAGCCGTCAAGAGCTTTAATAACGCTGCGTTCTAAGCAAGGCAAATCGCTCACGCTTTCAATTTTTTCATGGTGCATAATCGCGTACATAATGCGTGCCTCTACCCAATCAGCCAATTTTTCAGCTGTGGTCTTTTTTGTTTGTTTACCCGAAAAGAGAATAGAGATTTTTTCTATATAAGGTTTTATGGTATAAAGCGCAACAAAAGTTGATTTGTGTTGAATTATATAATTAATTGAATCATGATACCGAGCAAATGACCCACTTTTTTGATAAATATAATAGGTTCGCCCGCCCATAACCCCAAGGGGCAGAATAAAGAAAATAAGGATAATTGCTTTATACGCAAAGAATTTTTTTAATAACGACATATACCACCATATTGAATTTCCAACTATATCACTATAAAGTTTATTATAGCATATAATTAAAAAACAAGCGAATTTTCAATAATATTCAACAAGAAGTTTTTTTGAGCAGTTCGTTATGGAATTTTTTATCTTTATGTGCGCTTTGTTCTTGTTTTATAAAATCGCAATATTTTTTCTTGTAAATCGATGTATAACCATTATTATTCTCAAGGCCATATTTTTTTATATTCGTATAAAATGGTTCAAGCTGCTTTATGGCGTAATTAGGAATATTTTTCCAATTTTCTATGCCATATCCCTTAAAGTTTTCTTTTTCATCCCCATTAATGTTATAATCTTTATATGAATTATATTCTTTGACCATCCTGTCATATAACAATTGGACAATTCTATCATTAATCAGGTTTTTATATATAGACGTATAGAGTTTGTTGTTTAAAAGGTTATAGTCGCTTATATTTTTATAAAATGTATCAATATAAGTAGTAAAT
>CAVYQA010000027.1:0-13878 GCA_963770495.1 Chitinophagales bacterium
AATGGGGTTTATGCAATTATTTTTAAATAGAAAATTAATTTTAATTGCGGGTTTAATGGCTGTGAGCCAAGTATCTTTTTCACAAAAAGCTCCTGCGCAATTTCCGGAGGAAAGGATTCCTTATATCGGTTTTTAGAAAAAAATATTCATTATCCGATTCAGGCTGTAAATGCTGGCATTGAAGGGAAAGTTGTTATAAAATTTAAAATTGACACTAATGGCAGGGCTATCGATTTCATTGAAAAGAAAAATGTAGGAGGTGGGTGTGGATATGAGATTGAGAGAGTATTGCGGCAGATGCCTTCATGGCGAACTGCTACGGGATACAAGAAACCAGTTGCACAATATGTAATACTTCCTTTTATTTATGAATTAGATTCATCTCGTTCGGATTACTTAATTCATCCCACTATATATAATCCGACTTTTAAGGATACACTTGTTTTGGATACAATAATATTTAGAAAGCACCAGCTGTCATATACCGAATACAGTGATTCTTTAGAGAGAGATTTTGACAAATACCCTAAATTTATTTATCTGACTGTATATACTAATGACAAAAAAACTAAACACAATTGTAATTATAAATATAATATTGAGGTTAATGGTCGTAAGGCATATTCAGCAGATTCAATGAATATTACAAATTATTTTGGTATAGGTGATTCAAGTTGTAAACTAAACATTATTCACGGTAAACATATATTAGCAAGGGATTACTTCCTAAAAAAAGAAATTAAAAATGGAGGGGATATAAGATTTTATCACATCACAGATTTTAAGTCTTTAATGCCTGCTAAGTCAATAGATTCACTGTATTATAATTCTTATTTCATATCAAATTTATACCTTGGTAATATTGATATTCCAAAGAGTATTACTCTTAGCCAGCTAAAGGCACTGAATATATTAACGTTTACTCCTGATGTTCCATTTGGTGACCCGGTTTCATACATGACAGTTGTTTCTTGGCAATACAAGAAGAAATATTTAAGAAAACAGGAAAGGATAACAAATTAAAAATAATCAATAGAAAGTTTGAGGACTATATGAACTTAAGTCTATTAAACTAATCTATTTCTTCGCCAAATTAGGCAGAGGAGCCAGTTTATAAACCCGCAATTCTGCATCTTTTCCAAGTACGGCTGGTAATGCCACCAGTAATTCATTCAAGCCGGGAACAAATAAACTTGTACGGGCGCCGGGGCGGGTTGGAATTTTTGCCATATTTTCGTAGCGGCTGGAGTCGCGCTGCTTAATCACATCTATATAACCCTCGCCGCAACTCAAATAAATTTCTTTCCTATCGGCATTGTAGAAAATATCATCAGGGTCTTCAGCACAACTCATCGAGTAAACAATATCACCGGTTTGTGTGTTAAACACTTCAATCTTTGCAGGTTTTCTACATGCTATAAATAAGCGGTGATGGGCTGTATCCAAAGCCATCGGGTAATTGGAAACAGCCTCGGGGCTCCATTCCGCAATGACTGACAGTTTATTTAAATCAACAACAAATATCTTTTTTTGAATGGGTACATTTATAAACAGTTTTTCTCCGTTCTCATCTACCTGGAAAGATGCGGGGTGTGCCGGAAGTTTTACGTCAAATAATACATTAAACGAATCGGCATCAATAACAGAAATCCCTCCATCGCCATATCCCACAAAAATTTTATGCATGGAAGGGTAATAGTGCATTTGATCTGCATCATAGGCAAGTGAAATGGATTTAATTTCGCTATAATCACTATCATTAAATAATGCGCATTTGCCATCTCCTGCATTGGTAACAACAATAGAATGATTTTCAGGAATATAGGCAACTCCCTGTGGTTCATCTAATTCTCTGATAATATGAATTATTTGCCCTTTTTGGAGGTCAACTGCCACCAGCGAATTATTTCCGAGTACAGCTATATAAGCGATTTGCTTTTCCTCATTTACTGCTATTCTATCTATCTTTCCCTGTAAATTGGGCAGAGGAATAACCTTATCCAGTTTTAATTGATTGTTGTTGCTTACTGTTAATGAACTGTTAAGCCATAACAAGGCAAAAAATAAAAAAATCTTAGTATATAGTCCGATTCGTTTCATTTTCTGTCATTTAGTGACTAAACAGTTTACGTACCATATGCATTAAATGTTGCAAATACATGCACTTACACTATAAATATAAAGATTATTTGGCACAATTTTATATGTATTTGGGTTATAAATAATGACTGGCATATAGGAGGGAAACCTTGCAATAACAGGGCGGATTAAGCGTTTTAAAAAAGAATTGGTCAAATGAGAGAATTCACTTAACTTAGTAATAATAAGTAAACCTTCCTGAAGTTCATCTGTATTTCTACATCACATTCGTAAACTGTATGTTTAGAAGAATAGTTGCGATAGTTTGCATGGTATTACTGTGCCAGCGCAGTATGTCACAACCGGGCGCTACCCGGTCGAACGTAGTGTATGTGAATTTTTATAATTCCAATGTTCAATTCACTATACCGGCAAATGCGGGTTTGGTCAATTACGCTGATTTGAATCCAAATTCTATCAAAATTTATTACAATAAAATTTGCCGTTCAAATTATCAGTATATACTAGTGCAACTATTAACTTATAAGAACCAGCTTAACCTGAACGATTATTTTTATTACAAACTGGTAAGCACTGTCGACAAATCATTATTCCATGATGATGACCTGGCTGCATTTTACGATTGGTTTTTTATGACGAAATCGGGCTATGATGTGCGGTTGCTTATTACGCGGGGCAACCATTTGCTGCTGAGTGCAGCCACCGATGAGCGCCCGGAGAATATTAGTTATTATAATTACAATGATAAATCTTACGTGATGCTTAATGCGCCGGAGGATAACTATAATCATCCGTTTATTTCGGCATTTCCCGATGAAAGAATGTCTGTAGGGGGAACTACCTTGTTTTCTTTTCAACTCTATGGTGAGCCGCATATACCTCTTGGTGACAGCATAAAACGCACCGTACATTTTAATCACAAGGGTAAAGATTATTTTTACACCTACTATTTAAGTAAAAATATGCTCGACGCTTTTAGCAATTATCCTAGCGTGGATGAAGGGTTTAATTGCAATGTAGATGCATCCGATATAACCTACCGTTCACTCATCCTGCAAATTAAGCATGATGTAGCTGATATGGATACACTTAGCGGCTTATCGTTTATCCTGTCATTTGTGCGCACGTCAACACATTATGAAAGGGATTTGCAGCAATTTGGAAAGGTGAAATGGATGATACCCGAAGAGGCTTTGTATTATAATAATAACGATTGCGCCGACAGGGCTCCGCTTATGGTTTACCTGGTAAAGGCGATATACAATTTACCGGTAATTCTGCTTAACTATCCCAACCATCTTACCATGGCTGTTGCCTTAGACCGTCCGCCTTTTCCTAAAGCAACTGCTATTGTTTATGATAATAAAAGATATTACCTGTGTGAAGCCACTGAGTTAACAGACTTACTACGAGTGGGTGAAATTCCAAAACAATTGCGTAACCAACCCTATCATGTGGTTTGTTCTTACCCGGGATACCCGAAAAACCAATCGTTACTTAATCAACTTTTTTAGGTATAATCTTTGAAAGTATTATTCATGGAAACCTTATGAATATATTCGAATCACTACTTTTGCAGCGGTGAAGCACTGGTATTTACTTTTCTTATTTTCAATATCCTTTACAGCGAAGGCGCAATTTCCCGTCACAGCACACGTGACGGGAAAGATTGTATTTGCCGACAGTTCAAAAGACTTTCTATCTGTTAAAATATTCAATAAACGAATGGATGATTTTGTAAGACCAGGGCGCGACGGCTCATTTGAATTATACGGGTTCAAGTCTGATACCTTCATCTTTTTGTGCCAGGGATATTCAGCGGTTCAATTGTGTTACAAAGATTCGATAAGGAAGCCGCAATATGAAGCATATGTTCTTCTTCATCGCCCGCAGGTTAACTTAAAAGAAGTAGTAATAGTATCACAAAAAACCATAGACCAGATTCAGCAGGAAATAGATAATCTTGGCGTACGTAGTACGAATGATTATGGAAATGTTGACGCTGCTGCAAGCCCGCTTACAGCCTTATGGGAGATGTTCTCCAGCCAGGAAAGACAAAAACGTAAAGTTGCGGAATTACAGGACGAAGATATGCGGCACAGGGTGATACGCGAACTGTTAAAGATTTGCATCAGGGATCATCTTATTGACCTCAAATATTCGCAAATGGATGCGTTTATTAATTATTGCGGGTATACGGATGCTTACCTTCGGCGCGCCACTATGTATGAGTTGCTTAGCAGCATCAAAGTAAACTATCACTATTTTTCAGGAGAGCGGTAATTTCCTTTTAGGAAACTTTACGCATCTCGTTCGTGCTAATAATCTGCAACACTTTTGACTTGGTAAGCGGCTTAATAATGTAATCAGCCACAAAAGGATTTGCATGAGCAAGTTCCTGGTCAATAGGGCTTATCGAAGACGAGAGAATATAAATCGTAATTTGTTCTTTTACCGGTACGGGAAAATTTTTGAATTTTTCCAATACTTCCCAGCCCGTCATGCTCGGCATATTGATATCCAGAAAAAGAACTGTTGGAATAGCAATTCTTGTCTTCGTATACTCATTTTCAATGTAGTCGAGCCCTTCTTCAGGTACCGTAAAACAATGAATACTTGCAGAAGTTACTGCCGATTTGATTGCTATTGTACAGGACAAATTGTTATGAGGATCGTCGTCAATAACAATGTAACGCAAGGGTTTTGAGTTCATTTTTATAGTTGTTTAAGGTTAATAATAGTTAACTGTTAAATTCAATAGTGAATGTGGTGCCCTTATTTACTTCACTATTTATACTGATTTTTCCGCCTAATGTTTCAACCTGGGTTCTAACCATGAATAATCCCATGCCTCTTCCTTCTACCTGGGTATGAAAACGCTTATAAAGCCCGAATACCTGGTCGCCTTTTTTAGCCAGGTCTATGCCCAATCCATTGTCTTTGAATGTAAGAATTATTTTTTTGTCTGTTTTGTTGCTGGTAATTTCTATAACCGGGGGCACATCAGATCTGCGGTATTTGATACTGTTTGACATGAGGTTGTAGAAGATGCTCTGGATATAGCTTTTAAGACTGAATAATTCATCTACGGCGCTGAAATCAGTTTTAATGGTAACATTTTCATGTTGAATGAGGCGGCTAATGTCATTTTTAATATCTTCAGCCACATCGGAAAATTTAACGACCTCTTTCATTTCGCTTATCTGTCGCTTAACCTGTAAGATTTGATTCAAATCGAGGATGACATTATCTAAACGGTGCACGGAATGAGACAAGCCATAAAGCACTTGTTTCCTGCTTTCTTCATCTAATTCATCGAGACTATCCATAGCCTCGGAAAAACCCATGATATTTGCCAAGGGAGCACGGAGGTTATGCGAAACGATATAAGCGAATTGTTCAAGGTCTTTATTTCGCTGCACGAGGTCAGTGGTGATTTTTTCGCGCTCTAATTCAGATAGCTTGCGAGGTGTGATATCCGTTATCGCCATCAGTACACCTATTATCTTCTTTTTATTATCCGATACCGGCGAAAGCCGCATACTATACCATGATATGGTTTCATCAGGCTGCACGAAGTTATTTTCATAATGAATGTGTTCGCCTTTCAATACCTTTTGATACATTTCATTGGTCTGTTCTTTTCTGTCCTCAAACAGGTAGTGCGTAAAGAGTTCGCCTTCAATTAGCGGCTTATTCACCTGTTTTATAAATCCTTCATTTGCCTGGTGATTAAAAGAAACTATTCTCAAATCAGCGTCTAAAAGTATATAAGACGTATCGGCATTATTAAAAATGGTGCGCAGGTTAGCCTCGGATTTTTGGAGCGATTCATCGGCAAGTCTTCGCTCGGTAATATCCTGTATACTACCCAATATTTTTATCGGTTTGCCGGTTGTAATATCATATACTACTTCACCGCGCTCATGCACAATACATTCTTTGCCGTCATCGCGGGTTATGCGGTGTTCTACACTGTAAAGAGTGTGCATCTCAAGAGCTTTCTTAATAGCTGCCTCAATAAGAGCCCTGTCATCAGGATGTACCATTTGAAAGAAAAGCTCATTGGTCACTTCCACTTCGCCGGGTTCAAATCCAAAAATGCGGTAAGTTTCGTCAGACCACATTAAGGTGTTCGGGTCAACATTATCCACCTGTTCAAGGTAGAGCTCCCAGCTACCTATGCGAGCGATACGCTGTGATGCCAATAATTGCGCCTGGCTTTGATTTAATTCTTCTTCGGCGTGTTTCTCTTCGGTTATATCCCTGAAATTGGTAACAAATGCTTTTACATTCGGGTCTTCCAACAGGTTGGTTATCGTTCCTTCGCACCAGCGATACATTCCTCTTTTGTTCAGAATGCGTAATTGAAAAAAAACGGACTTGCCTGGGGTTTTCCTTATTTCATTGGTTTTACCTATCAATAATGAAACATCTTCAGGGTGTACAACGCCGATTCCACGATGCCCTATGTATTCTTTCTGAACATAGCCGAGTATTTTTGTAATAGAAGGGCTGCCATAAACGAATATGCCGTCAGCAGTAACCAGCGTTTTCATATCGGTGCTGTTCTCAATTACTGCGCGGTAAAACGATTCGCGTCCTTTTAATAATTCTTCGGCTTTTTTTCTTTGACTCACATCTCTGAAGAAACTTTGCGCTCCTGCTACTTTCCCATTAACATACAAGGGGACGACATTTCCTTCAACAAAAAGCCGTTTGCCGTCTTTAGTGATAAATACCCGTGAAACATCATTCAATGATGTTCCTGCCATAACCAATGGCATATTTTTATGGAAATGATTTTCCGTACTCTTTTCAAGCACATCTGTAAAGTTGAGCGTTTTAATATCTTCATCCGTATAGCCTAATGCGTTTTTCCATGCGGTATTTGCAAACAGAATTTCGCCGGTAGGACTTAAAACGTGAACCAGTTCGTGGCATAATTCGATAAGATTGCGGTAAAGCTCGCCGGTGTCCTGCACATGTTTTTCAGCAATGGACAGCTCTTCTTTTTTTAGCTGGGCGGGGCTTTGGAAGAGATGCAGAATGCCATGCAGGAACTTGTCCGGCATTCGAATGTCAGTATTTCCCTGTTGGGCAACTGCGTTCAGTGCAGTGTTTTTGTATAAATTAAGTCTCATTGCAGTGCTCGTGTCATTAAATTCATTCAATGAGGTATCTGCTTTCCTCTTAGAATTATTTTACGCAAGAACGGCATAAATGCTATTGCCAGCTATGACACTTATACCTATGTAGTGACTATGTTATTTTAGCCTGAAAAGGGCATTACTTTTCTTGTCATTCTTGTCAAGAATTAAAAATATGAATTGATAATGAGTTGTTTATACATTATTGATTAACATAAATTTGTAATGGTTGTTTTGATTGCCGGACGGGAGCGTGTATCTGCTTGCATCCCGAATTGCGGGGAGTGATTCAAACAATTTCGGCATGCCCCAATAAATTAATTTATATAAAATATATAATTAACTTATAATAAATACCATGCCTTTCAATCTCGACAAGGTTCGTCAAGGTTCACCAATCATCAAATCACCAAATTATCAAATCATCAAATTACTAATCGACACATTAGCATATTGGCACATCAAATCTCCCAAATTGTGTATAAATTGTTAGTAAATGATTATCATAAAATAATAATTCCATCTCATTACGCTATCTTTACACAGAAAATAGTTTATTACATTTTTTACCGGCTCTGTTAATTAATTCAACTGAATAAATCAATCCAGTCATGGCGAAGGTTATAGCAATAGCGAATCAAAAAGGCGGCGTGGGCAAAACAACCACTGCAATTAATCTGGCAGCAAGCCTTGCCGTATTAGAATATAAAACACTGCTGGTGGATGCCGACCCGCAGGCAAACAGCACCAGCGGCATTGGTGTTGACCATAAACACATAAAAACAAGCTTATATGAATGCCTGATTGGTGAAGCCAACGCAAAAGATATTATTTTAAAAACCAACACACCGCACCTGTGGTTATTGCCGGCTCACCTCGATTTGGTTGGCGCCGAAATTGAACTGGTGAACCATCCGAACAGGGAACGGCTGATGAGGCAAGTGTTTGAGCCGTTAAGAGGCGATTACCAGTTTATAATAATTGATTGCTCGCCTTCATTGGGGCTAATAACCGTGAATGCTTTAACGGCAGCCGACTCTGTGCTTATTCCCGTGCAATGCGAATATTTTGCATTGGAGGGTTTGGGTAAATTGTTGAACACCATAAAAATTGTTCAGAATCGCCTCAATCCTGAACTGGATATTGAAGGCATATTACTCACCATGTATGACAGCCGTTTGCGTTTATCCAACCAGGTGGTGGAAGAAGTGAAGCGCCATTTTAATGAGTTGGCGCTGGATACTATTATTCACCGCAACACGCGCATTGGCGAAGCGCCCAGCGTGGGCAAATCGGTTATTATGTATGATGCGGAAAGCAAGGGCGCGGTTAATTACCTGAACCTGGCAAGAGAGATATTGCAGAAGAATGACAAGACGAAAATGAAATCCTCAGAAAAAATTATTGATGTCGACGCCGAATAAAAATAAAGAAGCGCTGGGTAAAGGTATTCGTGCATTACTGGATTCTATTGATACCGATGTTCATCCGCATATAAAAGAACAGGGTGGGGCGGAAGTGAGTGAATTGCCCATTGCCATGATTGGTATTGACCTGATTGAAGCAAATCCATTTCAGCCGCGCACAGATTTTGATGAAGAAAAGTTAGAGGAATTAGCGGCGTCAATAAAAATTCACGGTATCATTCAGCCGATAACCGTACGAAAAATTTCGGCAAAACGGTTCCAGCTTATAGCCGGTGAACGCCGGTTGAAAGCATCGCGGATAGCGGGTTTAAAAGAATTGCCTTCATTTGTGCGCACCGCCAATGATGAGCAGATGCTTGAAATGGCGCTGATTGAAAACACACAACGCGAAGATTTAAACGCCATTGAAATTGCATTAAATTATAAACGGCTTATTGACGAATGCAATCTTACGCAGGAAGAAGTGGCTGAAAAAGTGAGTAAGGACAGGTCATCGGTGACCAACTACCTGCGCCTGCTTAAATTACCGCCTGATATTCAACTGGCATTAAAACACAAGCAAATTACTTATGGACATGCGCGGGCGCTGATAAATATTGACAGCACGATTTTGCAATTGCATCTTTTTAAAGAAATTATTTCCAAGGAACTCTCGGTTCGGCAGGTGGAACAATTAGTGCGCGACGGCATAAAAATAAAAGAAAAGAAAAAAACGGTGATAGTGTCTATCACCAATCCGCAGTTGCGTAAGCTGCAGGACAAGCTTACCTCGCACCTGGGGACAAAGGTTTTTCTGAAACGAAGTAATAATGGCACAGGTGAAATCGTTATCTCCTTCTTTTCTGATGAAGACCTTGAACGCATCATCGAGATTATTAACCCGGAGTAAAATGCGGTTAAAATTCTTTTGCACTTTAATTATTCTTAGCGGGATATGCCTGTCGGCACGTGCGCAGGATACTCTTAAAAAACCTGCCGTTATACACCGTGTTGATTCTGCTTCTGCAATTACTACTCCACCTGATACGATTAATGTAAAAAAACATTCGCCGCTTACGGCAGGACTCGCCTCTGCCATTTTGCCGGGCGCCGGTCAGTTTTATAATAGAAAATACTGGAAGATTCCTGTTCTCTATGCCGGCGCGGCTCTTGATATTTACTTTATTGTTACCAACCTGAAAAATTATAATGAATTCAGGCAGGCTTATCTTGCTAATATAAATGGCGACAGCAGCACTACCAATCCTTATGCTTTTGTTTATTCAGCTTCTGATCTTTTATCTATACAGGGATATTATCAAAAATATTATGACTTATCCATTATTATAGGTGCGGCTATTTATGCGCTTAATATTCTTGACGCCGTTGTGGATGCCCATTTATTTTATTATGATATAAGCACAAAGTTGAGTATGACGGTTACCCCTACGGTAAACCCGTTGCATTTAGGCTCGCTTGCCGGCGGAGGCGGCACAGGACTTGCTATACAATTGCATTTTTAGTTATTTTTGATTGAAAATTAAATTATGAAAATAGCTTTACTCGGATTTGGAAAAATGGGAAAAACCATTGAAGCCATTGTTGAGAAAGAACAGGCGGATGAAATAGTTCTTATCATTGATGTGCAGAACATTTATGAACTAACCACCGATGCCTTGCGCCATGCAGATGTGGCAATAGAATTCAGCACGCCGCAATCAGCCATGAGCAATATTGATATGTGCCTCGATGCCGGTGTGCCTGTTGTGGTTGGCACCACTGGGTGGTATGACCATTTGGATTGGGTGAAGAAAAAATGCACGGAAAAAGACGGGGCAGTGGTTTATGCCAGCAATTTTTCCATCGGCGTGAATATTCTTTTCGCCCTCAACCGCAACCTGGCTGAGTTGATGGCTACGGAAAAAAATTATCAGCCGCTTATTACTGAAATTCATCACACACAAAAAAAAGACGCCCCGAGCGGCACGGCTATTTCACTGGCAAAGGATATTTTGCAGTTCGCTAAGGAAAAAAAGAAGTGGGTGAATTCCGATACAGTAAAAAATGATGAACTGCCCATTGTATCCATTCGCGAGGGCGATGTAAAAGGCATACACGAGGTGCAGTATAAATCGGCTGTGGATGTGATAACCCTTCGCCATGAAGCATTCTCGCGCGATGGTTTTGCACTTGGGGCAATAAAAGCCGCGCACTGGATAATCGGGAAAAAAGGATGCTTTGAGTTTAAAGAAGTGCTTGGTTTATAAACCGGATTTTACCGGGTTTAATAGTAGAGATTAACATAGTATTAAGCGGGCACAACGGATAAGTTAAAAATATGAATTTGACATTTATTTTGCGTTATTTGCAAAAAACTTTATATGAAAACAATCGTTAAGCAATTTCTTCCTGTGTTTTTATTTATAACAACACTGGTAAATGTGCAGGCGGCACAAAACCCGGTGTTGCGAGATGATGCCAGGGCTATTATTCACCGCACAGTGCCGGTAATTATAGAAGCACAAAACGATGTGGCAAGGGGCAGGATTTATACCGGCGACTTGTCGGCAGCCATTGCCCATCAACATATGGCAGTGCGTTTATTCAAAGAAGGACAATATGAACGTTCTATTCACCAGTGCATGTTTGCCAGGAACTATGCATTTGCTGCTATAAGAGCTAATAAAGCTGAAATCAGGGCTGAATGGCAGTTTGATCAAAGAGAACAAGGTTATGCAGGCAGGGCTCCTGCAAAGGCTGATTTGGATGGAGAAGTCAGAACACGCGGTATTGATGTAGATTTGAAAGATAATAGGGCTGCAATAACACACTACAATGATTTGGATGTTGAAGCAGAGGTGCGACCAGCTCCAGTGCAAGCTCCGCCGCCTCCGCCACCCCCGCCGCAAAACCTGCGCGAAGATGCTAAAATCATTATTCATCGCACAGTGCCTGTAATTATAGAAGCACAAAACGATGTGGCAAGTGGCAGGGTTTATACCGGCGATCTATCTGCCGCCATTGCTCACCAACATATGGCTGTGCGTTTATACAGAGAGGGGGAATATGAGCGTTCTATTCACCAGTGCATGTTTGCAAGGAACTGTGCATTTGCTGCTATAAGAGCCAATAATGCTGTTGTCAGGGATGAATGGCAGTTTGACCAGAGAGAACAAGGTTATGCAGGAAGGGCTCATGCAAAAGATGATATGGAAGCAGAAGTAAGATCACTTGGCATTGACGTGGGTTTGAAAGATGACAGGGCTGCTGTAACACATTACGATGATTTAGATATTGACGTGCCCGTACAATCGGCACCCGTACAAACACCACCCCCCCCGCCACCGCCACCGCCGCAAAACCTGCGCGAAGACGATAAAATCATTATTCACCGCACAGTGCCTGTAATTATAGAAGCACAAAACGATGTGGCAAGGGGAAGGGTTTATACCGGCGATTTATCTGCCGCCATTGCTCACCAACATATGGCAGTGCGTTTATACAGAGAGGGGGAATATGAGCGTTCTATTCACCAGTGCATGTTTGCAAGGAACTGTGCATTTGCTGCTATAAGAGCCAATAATGCTGTTGTCAGGGATGAATGGCAGTTTGACCAGAGAGAACAGGGTTATGCAGGAAGGGCTCCTGCAAAGGCTGATCTGGAAGGAGAAGTAAGATCACTTGGCATTGACGTAGATCTGAAAGACGACAGGGCAGCTGTAACACACTATGATGATTTGGATGTTGAGGTAGAAGCCCGACCTGCTCCGGTGCAGCCAACTCCGCCTCCGCCACCCCCGCCGCCAGCACCAAATCTGCGTGAAGACGCTAAAATCATTATTCATCGCTCAGTGCCGGTAATTGTAGAAGCGCAAAACGATGTAACAAGGGGAAGGATTTATACCGGCGATTTATCTGCAGCTATTGCTCATCAGCATATGGCTGTGCGATTGTACAGAGAGGGGCAATATGAACGCGCTATTCACCAGTGCATGTTTGCAAGGAACTATGCATTTGCAGCTATAAGAGCTAATAAAGCTGTTATTAAAGCTGAATGGCAGTTTGACCAGAGAGAACAGGGTTATGCAGGAAGGGCTCCCGCAAAGGAGGATTTAGACGGAGAAGTTAGATCAAAAGGTATTGATACAGATCTGAAAGACGACAGGGCTGCAACAACACACTATAATGATTTGGATATTGATACAAATGTAAGGTAAGAAGATTTTATATAAAGAAATCCCGGGAGGTACAGGTAAAACTGTTTTTTCCGGGATTTTTTATTGGTGGGGTACATTTATTTTTTTTAATGAAAACCATTTGTTGGTTGCAATTAAAATGAGCCAGAGAGTTATCATCCACGTATATTTACTTTGATACCTGTTGTTAATGCATGAAAATGTGGTTACTGTCCATGCATTAATGACAAGAGTTAGTAATAGAATTAACGAAGGGAAAAACAACGTTCTCATTGTTTTTGTTATCAATAGAACAATTGGTAAAAGCGCAAGAGAGAGCCAAAAAACTATGGTGTTTGTCTTTTGCCAAAAAGGAAATATATTTTGAAGAGAATTATCATATTGGAGTGACTTTTCGTAAATCGCTAATTGTGAGGGCATATAGTCCGATAAGGCGTCATAAGGAGTGGAGCCCGGCTTATATGGATCATTTCCGTCGCCAATATTAAATGAGCAAAACTGTTTTCGTACTTGTTGAACAGAGTTAGAAAAGAATATTTTTAAATATTTAGGATCAGAAAAAATCCGTGTAATAATTTGGTGATATTCGGCTTTGCCCTTTCCCCAGCCATCGGTTAACATCACAGGACTATTTTCAGACCAGATAAACTCATTCCCTGAAATACCTTGAATTTTATTTGTATAATTGCATAGTTTATAATTGTAATGACTGCATTCATTATTGAGATATTGATATAATACTCCGTTTTCTGCCAATGCACTCATTTGAAAAACAGCCCTGCTTTTGGCAATAGCTGAACCGCTTATTAGCAAGAGATTAAAGGTTATCAAGAAAAGGTAAATCCAGTTATGAAGTGAAAACACTATTTTTTTTCCTGATACCAACCAGGTAATAAGTATAAAGGTGAGAATAATTAAATGTAATATAAAATGTGAGAGGTGCGTACTATTGAAAACAAAGTAAATTATAAGACAGGCGATTTTTTCTCGTTTAGATATAGCGTTATATCGTAGAGCAATACATAG
>CAVYQA010000028.1:0-47339 GCA_963770495.1 Chitinophagales bacterium
GTTTTAAAAATCATTGCTCATTTTTCCCGTGCAGCTCAAAATTGTTAACTCAATTTAAAGATGAGCTAAAAGATTTCAGCCAATCAAAAGGAACTATTCGTTTTACTTTAGATAAGCAACTTCCGGCGGCTTTGGTTAAAAAAATTGTGAAAATAAGAATGAAGGAAAATACAGATAAACTAAAAAATAAATAAAAATTATAACTATGGCAAAAAATAATCAACAAAAAATAGCGCCGTTTTTATGGTTTGACTGCAAGGTGGAGGAAGCGGTTAATTTCTATACCTCTATTTTTAAACATTCAAAAATCATCAGCATGAACCGCCTGCCCGGCGAATCGCCGGCAAAAAAAGGAAAAGTGATGACGGCAACCTTTATTATAGAAGGACAAAAGTTTATGGCTCTGGATGGGGGACCGCTATTCAAATTCACCCCTGCCATTTCCTTTTTCGTGGATTGCAACACACAGAAAGAGGTGGATGAACTGTGGGAGAAACTTTCCGCGGGTGGCAAGAAAGACCAATGCGGCTGGCTGCATGATAAATTCGGCATATCATGGCAAATTATTCCCAAGGTGCTGGGTGAACTGCTATATGATAAAGACCCGGTGAAAGCCAACAGGGTTATGCAGGCTATGCTTAAGATGAATAAGATTGATATTGCGGGATTGAAGAAAGCGTATAATCAAAAATAAATTGAACTTTAATATTTGAAAATATAACTATGAGAAAAATAATTTCATCTATACTTATGACACTTGACGGTTTTGCGGCAGGTCCGAACGGTGAATTGGATATGTTTCCCGTTGATGAGAAATTTTTTGATTTAGCTAACCAACTCACTCAGCAGGCTGATACAGCTTTATACGGGCGAAAAACCTATGACATAATGCAAGCCTATTGGCCCACAGCGGCGGACAAGCCTAATGCCAGCAAGCATGATAAAGAACACTCCGGCTGGTATAATAAAGTGAACAAGGTGGTAATATCTAAAACAATGAAAAGCGATAAGCAGAATAATGCTATTGTTATCAGTACTAATATTAAAGAGGAAATTATTAAACTAAAGCAAGGTATAGGAAAGAACATCCAAATTTTTGGAAGCCCAAGCATAGTCAACCTGCTGATGCCGGAAAATTTAATAGATGAGTATTGGTGGTTTGTGGCGCCTGTGGTTATAGGAAACGGTATCCCGATTTTTAAGGATTTCAAGAAAAAAATAAATTTAAAATTAGTGTCAATGATGAACTCCGATTCAGGTATAGTCGGGCTTCATTATGAAAAAAAATAAAGGAAAGACAAAATGAGAAGAGACACATTTCAGGCAATTGCCGACCCCACGAGGCGCGAGATATTGAGTATGCTTGCCTACAAACCGCTTAATGTTAATTCAGTGTCGGAAAACTTTGATGTGAGCCGCGCCGCTGTTTATAAGCACATTAAAATTCTAACCGAATGTGGCTTAGTTGTTGTGAAACAACAAGGCAGGGAACGGTACTGCGAAGCAAAGCTGGATAAGCTTAGCGAAGTGGCGGATTGGGTGGAGCAATACCACCAATTCTGGAATGAAAAACTGGATTCACTGGAAGAGTATTTGAATAAACTACAATCTAAAAACAAAAAATATGGACACCATGGAAACAAAAGAAAAAAAAGCTAAAGCGGTTGGCGACAAAGATATTGTTGTGTCACGCCTGATAAATGCGCCTCGTGAGATGGTATATAAAGCCTGCACCGTGCCTGAACAAATGGCGCAATGGTGGGGACCATTTGGTTTTACTAACCCGGTTTGCGAACTGGATGTGAGAGTGGGTGGCAAATGGCGCATTGAACAAAAGGGACCGGATGGGCAGCTATATAAATTCGGCGGCGTGTATAAGGAAGTGGTGAAGAATGAGCGTATTGTGTGGACGTTTAGATATGAAGGGTTCCCTGACAGTGAATCCATCGGCATTTTGGAATTTGAGGACAAAGGGGGAAAAACACTGATTACCGCAACTACCCGGTTGAAATCTGTTGAAGAGAAGATTGGTATGATGAAATACGGAGCCGACATGGGCACCAGGCAAGCGTTTGAGAGGCTTGAAAATTTCTTATCTGGCAACTCGACTGCCAACCGCGAGATGAATATAACCCGCATTATTAATGCCCCACGCGAACTGGTATTTGAAGTGTTTACAAAACCTGAGCATATAAAACAATGGTGGGGACCAAGTGGTTTTACCAACACCATAAATAAAATGGAATTTAAAACCGGGGGCGAATGGGATTTAGTTATGCATGGTCCTGATGGAAAAGATTTTCCTAACACCCATTATTATGAAGAGATAATTCCCAATGAAAAAATTGTGATGCGCCACTCAACGGATCCAAAATTTCGACTCACGTTTTCTTTTATTCCTCAGGGTGATGATAAAACCATGCTTAATGTAAGGTCGCTGTTTGAAAGTGAAGAACAGTTCAAACAAGCCAAAGAGCAATTTAAGGCAGACGTGGGCTTTAAGGAGAATATTGATAAGCTGGAAGAATACGTGGCTCAAAATTTAAAATAGAAATTATTTATAAACTCATAAAATGAAAACATTATGACAACAAATAATCTTACTACAGAGAGCGAAGCAAAAGAATTAGTCATCACACGTATTTTTAATGCGCCAAGAGAACTAGTATTTAAGGCTTTTTCCGAGCCACAGGCATGGTATGGGCCTGTAGGCACGGACCTGTGCGACAGTAAATTAGATTTTCGCCCGGTGGTATGTATCACTATAGTATGAAAACACCGGACGGTAAAATAATGTGGGGCAGATTTATTTACCGTGAAATAGTCCAACCTGAGCGAATTGTTTTCATTAGTTCATTTTCAGATAAAGAGGGTAATATAATACGTGCCCCATTCAGTCCCACATTTCCAATGGAAATTATGAATATCACGACACTAACCGAACATGAAGGAAAGACTAAACTCACGTTAAGAGCTGTACCAATTAACGCAACGGAGGATGAGCAAAAGTCTTTCAGCAATATGATGAGTGGAATGCAACAAGGATTTGGCGGAACATTTGACCAGCTTGAAAAATATCTTTCTAAACTAACTTCTAAAAAATAAAAATATGGAAACGAAAAACAATGTAAAAGAGCGCAAAGTAACCATCACCCGCATTTTTAATGCGCCGCGTAAAATGGTATTTAAAGCATGGACTGACCCTAAGCAAATGGAGCAATGGTGGGGACCACATGGATTTACCAGCTCTGATTGTAAAATGGATGTAAAGCCCAATGGTAAATGGCAAATACGAATGGATGCACCACAAATGGGATTCAATAACCTTTGGACAAAAGGCATTTTTAAAGAAATTATTGAACCCAAAAAACTGGTTTTAACAACTAATGGTTCAGCCGGTAATGAAGAAGCAGGGCTGGAAGCTTTAGCTACTGTTACCTTTGAAGAACAAAATGGCAAAACAAAACTAACACTTCATGTTGTGGTTACAAAATTAGCTCCGTCATGGGAAGGAGCGTTTGCAGGTATGGAGCAAGGATGGAGCCAAAGCCTTGAAAAATTAACAACCTTACTCACTAAAAATTAAACCATATGAAAAAAACAAAAATTGCTTATTGGATATTTACCGGATTGCTGGTAGCATCCATGTTGATGTCTTCAATTACGAGTATACTGCGGTTGCCATCGTCTGTTGCTATGATTTCTTCCAGGTTAGGCTATCCCATCTATGTTATTCCTTTTTTAGGGATTGCTAAATTATTAGCTACCGTGGTTATTCTTATTCCCGGGTTCCCCAGAGTTAAGGAGTGGGCTTATGCCGGGATAACTTTTGATTTAATAGGCGCTACCTATTCGCAAATTGCTTTAGGAGATAGTCATGGTATGTGGTTGTTCATGATTATATGGTTTATTCCGCTAATCGGCTCTTATATTTATTATCATAAAAAAATGAAAACGGAAGTATTGATTGCTACTAACTAATTTAAAACTCTATTTCTAATATGCAAGCAGAACCCCTTATAGTTGAACGCACGCTCAACGCCCCCGCCGCAAAAGTGTGGAAAGCTATTACTGATAAAAATGAAATGAAACAATGGTATTTCGACCTGAAAGAATTTAAACCGGAAGTTGGTTTTGAATTTCAGTTTGAAGCCATCGGAAAAGAAAACAAACGATTTTTGCATTTATGTAAAATAACAGAAGTGGTTGTCGGTAAAAAACTCACACACAGTTGGAGATATGATGGCTATGAAGGAAATTCTTCGGTGACTTTTGAATTATTTGATGAAGGGAATAAAACAAGATTAAAATTAACACATATAGGATTAGAAACTTTTCCGCAGACCTCCGATTTCGCAAAACAAAATTTTGTGGAAGGATGGACATATATTATTGGAACAGCGTTGAAAGGGTTTGTAGAAAAATAACGGACTATCTTTCATCTTTCTGCTCGTTAATTTCTGTTGAAGGATATTTTTTCTCCCACCATTTTTCTATTTGGTGAAAAATAAAAGTTATCATCATGCCTAACGCGCATCCTAATAACACGCCAAAAGCGCGGTCAATGGCTACCAGCCACCAATGTTGCATTTCACGTGTATTAAAATAATAATTATAGCAACAGCAGCCGAGCGAGCACCCGCTTCAATTTTTAAGAGGTAGCAAATAGTGATGGCAATTACAACTCCTATAACTACCCACACGATGCCTGATGTATAAACCGTTAATATCAATAATCCCACACCGGCGCCCACAAGATTTGCTTTGATGCGCATGACAGCCAATTTATAACTGTCTTTTGTATCGGGTGCAAGAACCAAAAGGGTTGATAGCAGGCACCAGGTTGCAATATCTTTTAACTGCAAAATGTTAGTTACCTCATAAGCAATTAAAATACCAAGTACACATTTAAGCAGGTAAATGATTACGATGGTAACTTTTTTATTCATAGCGCCATCAAAAATAACAATCATTGTAATTACTACATGCTGTTCTCACATTGCATTTACGAACGATGAAACCGTGTTTGAATTAGTAAAGCAATTCACTTTCTTTTTAGAGTTACTATTTTATTATAAAGGTTAAAAATCAAATAATTGCAGAAATAATAATTTTCGAAAGTATTTCGGCTATTATTATTGAGGCTATGAAGCTCCATGCTGCTTTGGGTCCTTTCAGGTTTGTCGATATAGAATAAGCGTTGTACATAAGGGCAACAGTCCATACAATAAACGTGACGCTTAATAAACCCAATACAAGAATTTGTGCCAGCAAAACGGGGTGGGTTTGAATATCATTAATGAATTTTAGTGGATCTTTAGCCTGGTTAAATTGATTGGGGAAAAATATAATGGTAAGAAGAACTGCAAAGAACATGGGATAACGCGCAAGAGCGGAAGTACCAGCCACATCTATAAATCGTATAGATGACACAGAAAAGATACGCCCGAAAAGATAGAGAGGCAAAACGAGACATAACCAGTCAATAACAGGTTCGACAAAGTATAAATAAGACGGGGTTATTATTCCTGTATGTACATCAAGCACCCCATCTAAATGCTGTTTCCCAAATAAGCATAGTACAGCAGTAATAATCATGGCGCCAATGCCAAGCCACAATGCTTTGTTTCCGGCAATAAATTTAAAAGGGTTAAATAACCATGTTTTCATTTGGCAGGTTTTAAAGGTTTTTCAATTTCATTAAGCCGTGCAATAATGTCATCCAACATATTGCGGACAGTGGGATAGCTTAACTTCATTTTTTCAGCCATTAGTTTTAGGCTGCCGCTGCTTTTCACAAAATCAACTATAAACCGGCGGTCTTCAGATTCAAGCCGTGCCAGCGGCGGTAATTCAAACTCTCCTGTAACTTCTGTTTTGCAATTTCCGCATGATAGACTCTTTACATAGAGCGGGGCAGAACAGGATGGGCAAAAATGGGGCAATTTTTTTAACATATCATATTTTATAATACACAAAGGTAATCATAATTTTAATATTATTTAACTAAATATCAATTTAATTGAATATTATTTCATATTTTTGCACTTTAAGCTAAATATTAATACATGAAAAACCTATTTTTAATGATACTCATTTCATCTGTTTTCAGTTGGAATTCATCTCTAAAAGCCACAAATACAATCACGACAAAAAATATTACAGGCAAATGGGAAGGTACATTGTCTGTTAATGGCGCTTCCTTACGAGTTGTTTTTCATTTTGAACAACAAAGCGATGGCAGCTATTCGGGTTCAATGGATAGCCCTGACCAGGGGGCAACAGGTATTCATTGCGATAATGTAATTATAAACGGAGATAGCGTTATTGTAAAAATTTTTTCTGTGAGCGGCGGCTTTAAAGGCTTGATGGTAAATGATTCTACCATTAACGGAACTTGGGAACAATTTGGAAATACATTTCCGTTGATATTGAAAAAGACTAATGCTGTGAATTTGAACAGTACGAAAACATCTAAACCCACTCAAAGCGACAGCAACTGGGTGGAATCTGAAATTACTCTTAAAACCAAAACAGGAGACCTATTCGGAACACTTTGTCTTCCCAACAAATTTAATAGTGGTCCCATAGCCCTAATAATTGCCGGTTCGGGAACCTACAGACAGAGATTGTAATAGTTCTATGGGATTAAAATCAGATGCGTTTAAATTACTCGCGCATCAATTGGCGGATAATAATATTGCAACCGTGCGATATGATAAAAGAGGCGTTGGCGAAAGCATGGCTGCCATGAAAAGTGAATCTGATTTACGTTTTGATACTTATATAAATGACGCCACGGATTGGATAACGATGCTTAAATCCAACAAGCGATTTACAAAGGTCATTATTATTGGACATAGTGAGGGTTCGCTCATTGGTATGATAGCTGCAAAACAAGCCAATGCCGATGTGTATATTTCAATTGCGGGGACAGGAGAACGCATTGACAAAACATTAAAAAGACAATTAAGCTCATTCCCGGATAATGAAAAAGACACGGCGTATAAGATTATTGATAGTCTTGTTGCGGGAAAAACGGTTAGCCATATTGACCCCACTCTTTATTCCCTATTCAGACCAAGTGTTCAACCCTATGTGATATCTTGGATTAAACATGACCCTGCTGTAGAAATAAGTAACCTAAATATTCCTATATTAATTATCCAGGGCACTAATGATATACAGATAACCACAGATGATGCAAAAAAACTAAGTGAGGGAAATAAAAATGCAAAACTGGTTTTGCTGAAAGATATGAATCATATCTTCAGAATAGTGACAGGAGACAAGCAGGCAAACGTGGCAACTTATAATATGCCGAATCTGCCTATTGACCCTAAACTTGTATCAACAATCAGTGATTTTACAAATAAAAAGTAGGTAACCGGTTAAGTATCTATTACTAACACACTACTATCAATTATTTTTTCGCTTTAATTAACTCAATAAGCTTTTGCCCGTGTAAAAGGATTTTAATGCTGTTTCTTTTAAGGGAGATATTCGGGTGAAGATTATGAATATCTTCGTTTTGGTTTTTATAAACGGATAGAATATCCTTATATGACAATACGCCTATTACCGAATTTTTATTTTCGTTGGATACAACTGGCAACACATCAATATTTTCTTTAGCCATCATTTCCACGGCAGTTCTCAAATTATCGACACTGGAAATTGTAAACGATCTTTTCTTGATCAAACTTCCTATTGGCATATCGTCATCATGATTATTATTTAAGCTTGAAGAATTAATAATTCCTTTAAACATACCCTTATCATCAACCACCACAAAAAAATTATGGCTGTACTTACTTTCTTTTGACAGCCAATCGCGGATCTCGCTGATGGAATTATCTGCGCTGAACACAATATCATCTTCTTTAATTACCTGCTCTACTGTAAACTTTTCTAAAATGTCGGGTTCAAAAGAATGAGGCGCTTTAACTCCTTTGCGTGCAATTTTTTCCGTCATGATTGTATTTTCCATCAGAAAAAATGAAATGAAATACGACGCTGTGCAGGCACCAAGAAGTGGTAATAAAGCGTGAGGCTGAGAGGTTGTTTCCACCGCAAAAATGATGGAGGTTAATAATGCTCTTGATGCGCCAGCAAACATTGCCGACATAGCCACCAAAGCCGCTAACGATAATGTTATGCCGCAATGCGGAAAAAGATATAATGCTAAACTGCCCAACAGTGCGCCCGCAGCACCTCCAATAGTTAGCAGCGGCGCAAGTGTACCACCCGATGTGCCGCTGCCTAAAGCGATTGCCCAGGACACAAATTTTAAAAAGCATAAGGCAAAAAGTATTTTTAACGACATGCTGCCGGAAAGAACATCGGTTATATTATAATAGCCAACGCCAAGTGTGCGCGGAGCAAAATAGCCGATAACGCCAACTGCCACACCGCCGATGGCTGGCCACCACATCCAATGAATGGGCAATGTTTCAAATGTATCTTCAATAAAGTAAACAATTTTGGTAACAAGGGCCGCAAACACACCTATGATAATGCCTATACCACTATAAACTGCGATAGCAATATTATTGGGCGCCAGTATATTGGGCATTGGAAAAACAGGAGCTGCGCCAAATAATAAATGATGCCCGGCTGCCGCTGTTATACATGCCAATGCAACGGGAATGATTGAGCGCGGAGAAAATTCAAATAATAATAATTCTATGGCGAGAAAAATGGCTGCAATAGGGCTTCCGAAAATGGCTGCCATGCCTGCAGAAGCGCCCGCCGTTAAAAGTATTTTCCTCTCGTTATTAGTAATTTTTATTAATTGCCCTATGGTCGATCCCAATGCCCCACCTGTTGCGATAATAGGACCTTCTGCACCAAACGGACCACCTGTTCCAATTGAAATAGCTGACGACAACGGTTTTAAATATGTAATTGATGGATGTATTTTACTTTGATTAACCAGTATTTGCTCCATAGCTTCAGGTATGCCGTGTCCGCGAATTGCCTTTGAGCCATAAAGCGCCATAAGCCCCACGATAACACCACCGATGACAGGGATGATAATTACAAATACCCCTAATGAATTACCAGCGGGGCTTGCATTTGCAATTGAGACTATTCCGTGAAATGAAAGGTTGGTGAAAAAATTAATCAGGTAAACCAGCAGTTTTGCAATAAAGCTTGCGGCAATTGCAATTAAAACAGCTATAAAGGATATGAAGAAAAGCCGTTTTTTATCTTGCGGTATTTTTAGTTTAGTGTCATCAGTTTCCGGCGCCGATTCCAAAGAATCAGTAATAGGAATGCCATTACTTAAGCTATTTTCTTTTTTCATCTGCGAACCGCGAGGAAATTAATCTGTGAATATTTTAGACACTGCAAAATTACTGTGCAGGGAACGTAATAAAAAAAATATTCTGAAATAAATTCTAATCATCTGTTAGATTATTAATTATATAAACTAAAAACTTCCTCTATAAAATTTTATTTGTTTTTAACTGTTATTGGCATTTTTTTTGTTGGTTTCATGGCGCAATACGTGCTATTGCAGTAAATTTTTTATATCATGAATTATATTTATCAGCTTGAAAAGTGGGGTGATGAACATCATCCTAAATGGTTAGCCCTTATTCGCATTATGTTGGGTTTAACAATTGCGGCACTGACAGCCTGGTATGTACACAGTCACCGCGATGTGCGCACGTTAATGAACACAGGTCACGCCACTTTATATTCTTCATTTCTTGCATTCTACATGATATTGGTTGGGTTTATTGGCGGTTTATTAATTGCGGTTGGTTTAATTACACGGATATCTATATTATTTCAACTGCCCGTTTTATTTTTTGCAATTATATCTCCGTCATTACGCGAAGGATTACTTTTTATATACTCTAACCTGCCATTTACTATTCTTCTTTTTTTATTGCTGGTATTTTTTTTCATTGAAGGCTCTGGCCAGGTTAGTATGGATAATTACTTGCGGAATCATAATCCGGAGGATTTATAGGGCGTATTCTTTCTTAAAGAATTAATTATAAAATTTATTTCGCCCAACTCTCTTTATCCAAACTACGATATTGAATAGCTTCGGCTAAATGTTCAGTCTTTATTTCAGGTGATTCGGCTAAATCGGCAATGGTGCGCGATACTTTTAAAATGCGGTCGTAAGCGCGAGCAGAGAGACCGAGTTTTTCCATTGCTGTTTTTAAAAGATTGGTACCGGCTGTGTTGATTTGACAATATTCTTTTATCATTTTAGATGACATTTGAGCATTGCAATAAACACCATCCTTGCCTTTAAACCGTTCTTCCTGAATTTTACGGGCTTTAATCACACGTTCTCTTATCGCCTCACTCTTTTCAGTTTGATGGGTGGAAGATAATTCGCTGAAATGAACGGGGGTCACCTCAACATGCAAATCAATTCTGTCCATTAATGGACCGGATATTTTATTCAGATATTTTTGAACAATGCCGGGACCGCATACACATTCCTTCTCGGAATGATTATAATACCCGCAGGGGCAGGGGGGGTTCATTGCCTTTTTCCCGATTAGACCGTTTAGTAACAAATATATAGCAAATCCGCAAACAATTGGAGAGCGTATCCGAAATAAACGGCTTGGACTTAGATTGCTCCAAAAAGATGTGGCTCATATTATCGGGGTACCAGAGGATTGCATTACAAATTGGGAGAAAAATAGGGCAAAACCACAGGTGAGATACATGCCTGCTATTACTAAATTTATAGGTTGTTCACCTTAACCAAAATAAGAACGAAGTTGAAAGAAAATTAACAGTTAGTCCAAAGGACAAGTCAGGGACATTAATTCTTTTTCTAATTCAATTGCTTTTGGAAATAAAATATTATTCTCTAAATGTATATGCAAATGCAGATCGTCTTCAAACTCTTTCAATAACGAAAATGTAACTTTGTAAGTATTGCAGGCATATGCAGGAGGATTATAGTTATCACTAATTGAAGATATTTTTCTGAATCTTTCTCCTTCTATATCATGTTCCTGCATCATCATTTGTATGGGATTTTGAACAGTACCAAAACCTGGTTGTCCTGCATTTTCATGGTTATTTTTTGCAGCAGCCATTTTTCTTATAAACGGGAATAGTATAAATTCTTCTTTTTTCATGTGCATAGCTAATTCTGCTGCTGCTGCATTGAACTGTTCTTTTATTTCAAACAATTCGGGATTATGATTGCCATGTACCTTACATAGCTTGTCCAAATATTGATTTAGTATAGGTGTAGTTTGTTCGATATACCTATGGTGTTTTTTTTCGATATAATCAGTCAGTAAATCCAATGGCCAGGATTGGAAATCAATTTTTTGATCACCTTTTTGTTTTGAAACATCAGTCAAATTAGAAATCAATTCATCGGCAGATATTTTTTTGCTTTCACAAACTTCTTCAATTGTTTTGCTGCCTTTACAGCAAAAGTCAATACCATATTTTTGAAATACGGCTGCGGTGCGATAGTCATCGGCTACAAATTCACCAACACTTTTTGTTCTTAAATTTTCCATTTCACTTTAATGTTATGAATTTTATTTTGGGATCAATATTCTGATTTAACATGCAAAGATAGTCAAAAATTATTAATAAAGGACAAAAATGTCCGATTATAATTAAGCGAATCAAAAATCTTTTTTATTACCAGTTCGTATTATTAGTATTACAGGAAAAAATGCCCAAAATAATAAACACAGTATAGAAACAACCAGTCCACCGGAGGTTCCAAAAAACTTGCTAAAGACAGCCCCATTATACCCAAGCAAAGCCGATATTTGAAGGTGAAGTAATATCAAAATGCGTGAAAGGTCAATAGGATTCAGTAAAGTTAAAAGGATAGTTGGCGTTTCCAGAGGATAATCATTGAAAATAGTAAGTGCAAGAAGGAAAATTCCATCATAGATTATAGTCATAAATAACCAAAAAAGTATCCCAAGTCCGAAGCCTTTTATCCGATTTTCGTTGCGTAATGCTATCCAGAAGGCAAAAGCGCAAAAAATAAAGGTGAGTGCTATTCCGGTGAAAAGCAATAATAGCAAACTGTCAAAAGCCGATGTAGATTCAATACCAAAATAGACCAGCGGTAAAAGTAATCCTATTACAAAGCTCAAGCTAAGCGACAAGGACACGCCAATAAACTGACCTAAAAAGACATTGGAGCGACTGACAGGCTGGGTAAGTAATAGCTCAATGAAATCGCGCGTACTGTAATAATACATTATACCAAATACCATGCTTATTAGCGGAATAATGATAATAACCACATTCATCAGACTCATTATAGCTTTAACGGGACTATTGGAAAAATAAAAAAGAGAAAATGAAATGATGGCGAAAAAAATAGTATACGTAAATACCCATTTGCTGCGCACTACATCATATATGGAATATTTGAGTATTTTTTTCATGATGCAAGAGAATCGGCAGCGGGAGATAAAATTTTTGCAATGGCTTTTTCAAGATTATCCTCAGATTGTTGAGCTTTCAATTCAGCAATAGTGCCATTAAAATAAATTTTGCCTTCGAGAAGGAAAACGATACGATCAGCTAATTCTTCCACCTCGCGCATAAAGTGTGAAGCAATGAGAATAGTTTTACCCTTGCTCTTTTCTTCTATTAACTTTTGTTTAAAATTAAGCTTGACTATCGGATCGAGACCAACGGTCGGCTCATCAAAAAGTAAAACAGGTGGATCAAATAAAAAAGCCAGTACAGCGCTTACTTTCTGGCGCGTTCCTCCGGATAACACACGAAGCTTTTTATACATGGAATCATTCAGCTTAAAATAATCAATAAGTTCCCATTCGCGGGCATCCTGTCCACGAAGGTCCTTTATCATATTAATTAACTCTATCACTTTGAGATTTTCAGGGAAATGAGCTGATTGGGGCATGTAGCCAATCTTGCGGCGGTAGTTTTTCAGTTCATTAATGGAATTATCTTCAATAAAAATATTTCCTTCATCAGGCAATACTAATCCGAGAATACTTTTAACGAGGGTGGTTTTGCCTGAACCGTTAGGCCCAATAAAAGCTGTGATGGTGCCACTGTTCAATGTCAGGTTAATCCCTTTGAGTACTTCCTGCCTGACAAATTTTTTATGCAGATTCTCAATGCGAACGGTATCCAATGATATTAGTTTTTATTGAACAATTCTTTCGCATTCGGGGGGTGTTATCTATTACTGATTCAGGAATAAATCCCGGCAATATTTTTTCTACAGCATCTAAGAGGTTTACGATAAAACTCCCTAATAAAACTGTAGCGTTTGGATTCGATTCAGCCATCATTGAGAATAAACTAACAGGTCTGTAAGGCACATCACCGATGCCGTCTTTATTCAGATCATAGCCATCGTACTTGTCCCAATAATTTCCTGAAAATATGTTGACAGCTCCTGATGTATTTGTATTGGCTGCAACGTCGTAAGAATTATCGGTAAAATCATTATTGTCTATTGTGTCATTACTGCAATCACCAAATATTTTAAGTGCATACCCATTAGCTGTAAACTCATTCTTTGTTACGTTAAGCCTGATTGCCCCCTCCAAATCAATTCCGATAGTATTGTTTTTGAAAATATTATTTTCGATTATACAGTTTGAAATTTCTTTCAGCAACAATCCATATGCCGCTCCTCCCCAGTTATCATGAAAGCTGTTTCCGTTCATTATAATGCCGTGACTATACATTACAGCCACCCCACTTCCATTATTAAAGAAATCATTATTGCGGTATATATCATTATTTGAGAACATGAAATGTAATCCATAGCGCAAATTATTATTCGAGGAATTATTGGTTATTACGCTGTTTTTGGTAAATTCAAAATAAATGCCGTCACGCTGATGAGAAATAGTATTGTTAATAATTTGCATAGAATCACAATTCCATAAATGAATGCCATTCCCGGATAATGCTTCCTGCGTGGCATTACTCATAATAACATTATTTTCAATGATACAAGTACTGCAATGCTCACAAAGAAGCGAAAAATAATTGTTAAGCAGGTGAAGATTACTGAACCTGCAATTATGTTCATTAACCACCTTAATGCCGGCATAATCAACCACCTCGTTTGCTGCTGAATTTTCTATTACGAATCCGGAAATACTAACATTATCAGCCTGAACCGAAATTACATTGCCAAGATGATTACCATCCAATGTTGGGAAATTATCACCAATAAGTTCAACCGGCTTATTAATTATTAATTCAACATTATGATATATCGCTGATTTTACTTCAATCCTGTCGCCGGGTTTTGCAAGTTGAAGTGCAGCTTCGGGCGTTTTTATCGCGCCATTTGCATCAACAATAATTGTAGAAGCGGTTAAAATTGAAGACAAAAAAAGAAAAAAAACGATTATGAGTGATAATTTCATTTCAATAGGGGTTTTTAAGAACAGAATCCCTTGCTTCATTCCATGTTAATTTATCTCCTGCATATTTCTGGTGAAATTGGTTAAATTCATTTTCATCGGCGAATGCTGAAATGTAAGCCCCCATAGGACTGGGAAAATTATGACTGAGAAGATAAATGGCGCTTTTAGCATCAGTTAGTTCTCCGTTTCGTGAGGCATCTGTCACAAGGAATTTTGCATTATCACCAATATTATTAGTATAAACTTTTGCAAAATTAACCATGCATTCAAAACAATCGAACTCGTATACTTTCCCTTTTCCTGTAATTATCTCACCACCAAAATGTTTATCCGTTATTCCCATTTTGCAATATTGACAACTTTCATTTCCATAATCTAAAGGGTGACCAGAAGGAGTGCAGCGAACAAGTAACAAAACTATAAAAATTGCGGCAGCAGCGGACAGTCGGGAAGTAATGATTTTTTTAGCTTTTAAGGATCCATGAAAAACCAACTCATATAGTGTAATGAGCAGCAATAAACCTCCCGCGCTAAGTACGAAAAAACCACCTATATCGGGATAAGAGTATGCAGTAAAATTCAACAATTGCTTCGCACCCAGAAAAGGGGGCTGGTAAGACATGCCGGGTATTTTAATAGCGGCGTGCGGATTGAGGTGATGACCATAGACGTATTCCCAATGATAAAAATCGGTGAAGCCATAAATACCCATAATTAGAAAAATGCCGAATGTGGCATAAAGCAGCCATTTTTTATTTATGATAAAAGTTAATAAAGAGAGTAAGGAAACAGCAATAACGCAGAACAACATATATTTCAATTCAGGAAAATCGCTCTCTACAATATTTTTCATCCCTATATAATGATTGAGCCCGTTAATAATGGAGATATTGCCGGAAAGATGATTCAGCCATATCTTCATTTCTAAACCTTCAGGATATTGCGGCGCCTGCAAATCAATCTTCCATAAAGGAAGAAACAAAGAAGGAATCAATGCAATTGCTATTATTAAAATACCAATTCTTGCTATTTTCTTCATGATTATTTCTATTTTAAAACTCTAAAAGAAGGGAGCATTTTATTGCTCCCTTCGACCAACACAATCACTGCTTTCCCATACTGTAGCTTAATGCCACATTCTCACTTGGCAATGAAACCCTGAGGTATCCTTGCATTTCCTGGTGTAAAGCGCTACAGAAATCAGTGCAGTAGAACGGGAAAATGCCTATAGATTGAGGAACCCATTTTAAGGTTTGTGTTTCACCGGGCATAATCGTCATTTCAGAATTACGATTACCCATTACGGCAAAACCATGCGGTTCATCCCAGTCCTGCTCTATATTGGTGACATGGAAATAAACCGTATCACCCAATTTTATCCCTTCAATATTATCCGGATTAAAGTGCGAACGAATCATAGTTATATAGGCATGGATAACATTACCTTTGCGCACAACTTTTGTTTCTGCTTCGCTTTTCACTGCATAAGGATTACTATTATCATTAAGAGAATAAATTTTTAATGAATTCTTCATGATCTTGTCGGCAGGTATAGCCTGTGCATAGTGCGGCTCTCCCATTGTTGGAAAGTCGAGCAGCATCTTCATTTTATCACCGGATATATCAATCAGTTGAGCAGATTGGCATAATTCAGGTCCTGTTGGCAGATAACGGTCTTTGGTGATTTTATTAAGCGAAACCAAATATTTTCCGAATGGGTGCCTGGTATCACCGCCGGGAATAAGTAAATGCCCAGGGGAATAGTATGTTGGAATCCTATCAACCACTTCCCACGTTCCCAATTTCCATTTTACAATTTCAGATGAAATAAACATGGTCGTGTAAGCATAACCCTTTCCATCGAATTCAGTATGTAATGGACCGAGACCGCATTTTAGTACTTCACCTGCAAGAGCAGCATTATAATTAATAATAGGAATGCCAAATTCAGTGCTATCGAATTTTTTGTCCTCAATCGCTTTTAGCATTTTACTGAATGAGAAAACAGTAACCTGAGCCGCTAATTTACCTGAACCACAGATATATTCACCGCTTGGATCAATATCTACACCATGAGGTGACTTCGGGCAGGGAATAAAATACACCATGCCGGGACAATCAGCGGGGTCAAGTATTTTTTCACTCTTAATTTCTTCAGAAACTGCCATATGTTTTGTTTCATCATACCTATTATGATAATAGGGCGTATTCATTATTTTTGCTTTGGTCTTGGCATATTCTTCTGCTTTTTTCCAATTTATTGCTATCACAAAATCTTTATCATTTTGACTGGCATAAGCTTCCAATTGCGTGTGAGCCTCTTCTGTGTTGTAACAGGTTAAAAATATCCAGTCATGCGAAGGTCCTTTTCCGGCATGTGATAAATCGTAATCAAATGGTGGCATAATAATCTGGAATGCCAAACTTAATTTACCGGTACTGCTATCAACGCTAATCAGCGAGATTGTACCATTGAAATTTTGCTTATATGAGGCAATAGGTACATCTTTAGTTTTCAAAGGTATGCTGAAGCGCGTTCCTGCAATAACGTACTCCGAGTTTTCTGTTGTGAAAGGAGAGGAGTGATTACCGGCTGAATTGGGAATCTCAATTATTTCTTCCGTTCTGAATGTACTTAAACTAATGCGTGCAATACGCGGCGTGTTATTGCCATTTATAAATATCCAACGCCCGTCGGCATCACCGTTTTTCATAGAGAGCTCGGGATGGTGAGCGTCATCCCAGGGGATATATCCATATGAGGTCATTAGCATGGGCTTTGTTTCTTCGGTATACCCATAACCGCTTTGTGGGTCCTGAGAAAAAACAGGTATCTGTCTGAACAGTCTCCCCGATGGTAACCCATAAACTTCCATATTACCACTATATCCTCCGGACATGAAGGCGTAAAATTCATCATAAGTTCCGGGGGCCACATATACTTTAGATGCAGCATCGGAAGAGAGTGACATGCCCTTTTTAGATGTCGAAGGTCCGCAGGCAGATATTAACATAACTAATCCCACAGTAATGATTTTTAGAATTTGTTTTTTCATAAAATTTGGTTTTAGAGTGCGAATGTATCGACAATGTTACATGCATTCAATGATATAAATCATGTTATTACATGAGGAAAATCAATTTTTACACTATGAGCTCATTATCAATAAAATATAATAAGACCTTTTTGTCCTTTTATAATAATATTATTAGAGTCAACTTTTAAAATGAGATTTATCATTTTCTTATAAGAGACATTGAGCTATTTTTGCAAATAACTTAATTAAATAAGCATGAGATTGAATATTTTTAATTGATTCAGTTAAATCAAAGATTATTTTGCAACTGAAAATTATAGTGAAAGAAATTGTTAATACTTACTAATAAAAAAGTTATCTTGGTTACTTATGTTCTCAAAATCTTGTGAATACGGTATCAGGGCTGTAATTTACATCGCTGCCCAAAGCAGGAGAAATAAGCTTGCGGGCGTAACCCAGATAGCCAAAGCAACCGATGCCCCTAAGGATTTTACAGCTAAAATATTACAGGACTTAAGCCGCCGGAGTATTATCAATTCAATTAAGGGTCGTAACGGAGGGTTTTTTATTGACAAAAAAAGAAAACCCATTTACTTATATGATATCGTCACCGCAATTGACGGCGATAAAATATTTACAAGCTGCGGGTTGGGTATGAAAGAGTGCTCCGAAAGAAAACCGTGTCCTATACATAATCAATTCAAAAAGGTCAGAAATGATTTAAGCAAGATGATGAAACATTCTACAGTGGATGATTTGGTAAATGGACTGGAGAAAAAACTTTCTTTCTTAAAGAAGTAATTTTGAAATTTCATTTCGCCCAACTTTCTTTATCTAAACTTCTATATTGAATAGCTTCAGCTAAATGCTCGGTTTTTATTTCGGGTGAAGCAGCTAAATCGGCAATGGTGCGCGATACTTTTAGGATGCGGTCATAAGCGCGGGCGGAAAGTCCTAATTTTTCCATAGCTGTTTTTAAAAGATTAGAACCAGCCGTGTTTATCTGGCAATATTCTTTTATCATCTTCGATGACATTTGCGCATTACAATATACACCATCCTTGCCTTTAAAACGTTCCTCTTGAATTTGTCTTGCTTTAATTACACGCTCTCTTATCACTTCACTCTTTTCTGTCTGTCGTGTTGAAGATAATTCGCTGAAATGAACTGGAGTTACTTCAACGTGCAAATCAATTCTGTCCATTAATGGACCTGAAATTTTATTAAGATATTTTTGTACAACACCGGGCCCGCATACACATTCCTTATCTGGATGATTATAGAAGCCACAAGGACAGGGGTTCATTGCCGCCACCAGCATAAAGCTTGCAGGATACTCCACGCTGAATTTTGCGCGCGAAATAGTGATGCGCCGTTCTTCCATTGGCTGGCGCAATACTTCAAGAACGGTGCGTTTAAATTCAGGCAATTCATCTAAAAACAAAACGCCGTTATGCGCCAAAGAAATTTCGCCCGGTTGAGGATAATTACCTCCGCCTACCAAAGCTACATCGCTAATAGTATGATGCGGCGAACGAAACGGGCGCACTGATATTAATGATGAATGTGTGGGCAGTTTACCCGCTACGGAATGAATTTTTGTAGTTTCCAGTGCTTCATGCAATGTAAGGGGTGGAAGAATTGTAGGCAACCGTTTCGCCAGCATGGTTTTTCCCGCGCCCGGCGGACCGATAAGAATGGCATTATGCCCGCCCGATGCTGCAATTTCAAGGGCGCGCTTTATATTTTCCTGTCCTTTTACGTCGGAAAAATCAAATTCATAATTGCTTTGCTGGTCTGCAAATTCTTTTCGCGTGTCCACATAAACTTCTTCAAGGGGAGAACCGTTTTCAAAAAATGCTATCACTTCATTAATGTGCGAGGCAGCAAACACTTTAAGGTTACTTACAATGGCGGCTTCGCGGGCGTTTTGTTTAGGTAAAATAAAACCGGCAAATTCTTCCTGTCGCGCTTGTATGGCAATGGGTAATGCTCCTTTTATCGGCTGTAAACTTCCATCTAATGACAGTTCACCCATAACAATATATTTCTCCAGGTTTTCAGGGTTTAGTTGTTCCGAAGATGCCAGTATACCAAGAGCTGTAGTCAAATCATACGCGCTGCCTTCTTTGCGAATATCCGCCGGCGCCATATTAATAATTATGCGCTGGCGCGGCATTTTAAGTCCTACCTGCTTTAATGCCGTTTCAACGCGAAATAAACTTTCTTTCACCGCGCTATCGGGAAGACCGACCATATAATATTTCGGATCTACCATGCCGCCGCCCACAGCCGTTTCAACAGTTATGGTGATGGCATTTATACCATGAACAGCGCCTCCGTAAGTTTTTGCAAGCATGTTTTATCTTAGTTCTGTAAAACAAATGTAGGAATAAGAAAGAAAGAATTTGAGAATTTGAAAATGTGACAATTTGAAACGGTTAATGCAGAGCCCCTTCAGTTTTAGTCCCTCTTAAATCAAAAATTGTTTTTAAATCCCAAGTTTTTTATACGCGGCTTCAGCGGCAGCTTTTTCCGCGCCCTTTTTGTTGGAGCCTTCGCCTGTGGCAACTTCTTCGTTATTGATGTGTATACTTACATAGAATTTTTTAGATATTCCCGACGTTTTTTCTTCCGTTAAAATAAAATCTACGCGGCGGCTATTTCGCTGCCCCCATTCCAATATGCGGCTTTTATAGTTAAATTCTTTTTCCTGCAAGGCTTCAAAATCTACAAGCTGTAGCATTATTTTTTCTTCAATAAATTTTTTCACGGTGTTAAATCCTTCAGCAATATAAATAGCGCCGATAAGCGCTTCCAGCGTGTTGCCGGCAATACGGTTGTCGAGTGTAAAAAAATCTTTTTGATTTCTTTCTATCAACTCATCCAAATTCAATTTTTTGGCAATGTCATTCAAATGGCTACGGCTTACCACCATGGAACGGAACTCGGTTAGTTTGCCTTCATTCTCCTCAGGAAAACGGTGAATAAGAAAATCGGCAATAACGAGATTAAATACAGAATCGCCTAAAAACTCGAGCCGCTCATTATTTTCATTGGGGCGCGATGACAAAGAGGAATGCCGGAATGCCAATTGGTAGAGTTCGGGGCGTGACGGGCGTATTCCCGTTATAGAGGTAATTTTTTTTTGGAAAGTATCTCCCGGTGAAAAAAGGTTTTGAAGTTTCTTAAAAAACTCAAAATAAGAGCTTATATTTTTTTGAAAATTACGGATGCATTATGCCCGCCAAACCCAAATGTATTGCTCAATGAAATATTAACGGTACGCTTCTTCATTTTATTAAAAGTAAGATTAAGCCGCGAATCAAATGCCGGGTCGTTTGTAAAATGATTAATGGTTGGAGGAACAACATCATTTACTACCGATAATACAGAAATCACACCTTCAATAGCTCCTGCCGCACCTAAAAGATGCCCGGTCATTGATTTGGTGGACGATATATTCATTTTAAAAGCATGTTCGCCAAATACAGCTTGTATAGCTTTTATCTCGCTTATATCTCCCAACGGGGTGGATGTGCCATGAACATTTATATAATCAATATCTTCAGGTTTCAAGCCAGCATCTTCCAATGCGCGCTGCATAACCAATGTGGCGCCTAATCCTTCAGGGTGTGGCGCTGTGATGTGATAGGCATCAGCGCTCATGCCACCGCCAACTACTTCTGCATATATCCTGGCTCCACGCGCCTTAGCATGTTCGTATTCTTCGAAAATTAATCCTGCAGCGCCTTCACCTAAAACAAAACCTTCCCTGTCCAAATCGAACGGACGCGATGCTGTTTGTGGTGAATCATTTCTTTCAGATAATGCCTTCATAGAAGAGAAACCGCCTACAGATGTAATAGTTATTGAGGCTTCAGTACCGCCTACCACAATAACTTTTGCTTTATTTAAACGGATAAAAGTAAGTGCATCAATCATAGCATTAGTTGAGGATGCACATGCTGCAACAGGCGCATAATTAGGTCCCCTGAACCCATAACGGATAGAAATATGACCTGCTGTAATATCAAGAATCATTTTAGGAACCAGGAACGGGCTAAACCTCGGAGTACCGTCACCTTTTGCATATTCAAGAACTTCATTTTGTAAGGTTTCCAGTCCACCGATTCCGCTTGACCAAATAACACCGACGTCGTTTCTATCAATATTATTATCTGTATCTAAACGGGCGTCCCGAACAGCCTCCTGTGCGGCAACAAGGGCATATTGAGTAACAATATCCAGGCGGCGCACTTCTTTTTTGTCAATAGCCACCGTAGGATCGAAGTTTTTCACTTCGCAGGCAAATTTAGTTTTGAATTTAGCGGTATCGAACCGTGTAATATTGGCTGCACCACTCACACCGGCGCAGATATTTTTCCACGTCTCGGGAATTGTATTGCCTAATGGCGTCACTCCCCCCAATCCTGTTACCACAACTCTTTTTAGTTCCATCTAAAAAAAAGTAAACTTATTTGGCGTGTTGCTCAAGATAGCCGATGGCCTGGCCAACGGTCGTAATCGTTTCAGCTTGTTCGTCAGGAATAGAAATATTGAATTCTTTTTCAAATTCCATGATTAACTCAACCGTATCAAGGGAATCAGCTCCTAAGTCATTAGTAAAACTTGCTTCAGGTGTTACTTCGTTCTCTTCAACACCTAATTTTTCAATAATGATCTTCTTTACTCTTGCTGCTATGTCTGACATAGTTTGTTATTTTAAGGGATTAAAAGTATATAAATTTCGTGCAAAGATAAAATATTTAGTTACTCATTAACAAATCGCACCGTATTTTTTACCAAATTTGAGTTAAATATTGCTTTAAGGGCATGGCTAAACAAAAATTAAGGATTATTGACGACTCATTTGAGTTCAACTTTACCGTCTTAGCAATAGCATCGCAAAGCCGCGATTATCATTTATGCTGGCAAATTAACCGGGAATTAACAATAAACCTGAAACGGGGGACTGATTTGCAGATTTCTGATGCTAAAAAGCAACAAATGACCTATTTTTCATTTTACTCATGTATTGACGACACCGATATGAGTCGTTTTTATTTTGTAGCGAACAAATCGGGGAATTATCTTTTCCTTCCCGAAGTAAGAGTGGCAGACTTCTTGCTTGTAGTAAACGAAAAACCAGGAGAAGAAATAAAAAAAATTATTTCAGCATTAAAAAATATGCCCCAGGTGCTGGCAGTTACTGAATTAGAAGTTGATAAATTAAAGTCAAAAAAGAACCTGATATTTGAATAAAACTATATTTTTATGTGGACAGAATCGGACAATCAACTTAAAAGAACATTCAATTTCAAAAATTTCAGTGAGGCTTTTTCTTTTATGACACGTGTTGCATTGGCAGCCGAAAAGATGGATTATCATCTGCTGTGGACAAATGTTTACAATAAAGTTGACATTTGCCTTTCTACACATGATGCTGGTGATATTATTACTGAAAAAGATAGAAAATTATCAAAAATAATTGACGACATTTATAGCAGTTATCATAAGTAATTAAATGATATTTTAGTTTTTTATTGCTGCTTATTGTGTTGAATGTATCTGATGCATTGACAAAGTTGGTAGATTTAAAAAAAACTTATACTTTTGTCACATATTGATTGAATGATGTTATATTAAAATAAACCCACACCTATGAAATTAAGGATACTATTTTTTGCTGTAATTACCGGGATTAGCTGCTCAAATGTATTTGCCCAAAATACACCGGATACCTCTAAGCATGCAAAATCCACGATTATTCCTGAAGATTCTATAATGAATAAACTGAGAAATGTCCCCGATTATCGTGGGATTAAAGGCGATTCAACCATTATTCCTAAAAGCAGGGCGAAACAGCAGACTGACTTTATGAGTGGCACTAATACCTACCCCCCAAAACCACGTAATATGTGGGAGATAGGTCTTACGGGAGGTATGGCTTTTATTGCTTCTGATGTTCCCACTCAACTTGGCTGGGGCGGTGGAGTTTATGTGCGTAAGTCATTAGGGTATGTATTATCACTAAGAGTTGAAGGTTTATATGACGTTGAATATGGATTAGCCTGGCAACGCCAGACCAGCCTGAAATTTAATACTGTTTTAAACGGAACAACAAATCCTGTTTTAAATTATTCTAAATCTCCAGGGTATGTTTATGATAATTATTATTGCCAAATGGAAAACTTGAACATTGATGCTGTTTTTGCATTGAATAATATCGGATTCCATCATTCGGCAAAAGACAGAAAGCTTATACTTAACGGAATTGTTGGTGCGGCGGGCTTACTCTATAACACCCATATTAACCAGTTAAATGCTAACGGACAGCCTTATAATTACAGCGAAATACCGGCAGCAGATACCAAAACTCAAGTTATTTCTATTTTAGAAGGTATGCTTGATAATACTTATGAAACAGAAGGAGACCAGGCGGCAGGACATGCAAAATTGGGAAGCCAGTGGATTGACCCCGGATTCAATGCAGGTTTTCAACTTCAATATCATATATCAAAACATTTTAACATAGGAGCAGAATTTCTTCTTACTATGGTTCATGACGATGCTCTTACGGGAGACCCCTGGCAGTTCAATAACACCATAGCCCGCTTTGCCGCCTATCATCATGAATTTCTTAGTGTAGGTTATGCCATTGGCGGGCACAGCGTAGAGCCGCTTTACTGGCAAAATCCCATAGATTATACTTATGATGCATTAAAAACGGTTCGTAAAGGTTTGGCTGATATGCTAAAGGATTCTGATGGCGACGGCGTTCCTGACTATCTTGACCAGGAACCTAATACCCCCGCCGGCTGGCCTGTTGACACCCATGGTGTTTCTTTAAAGCTGGATAAAAATGGCGTTCCTCATTACGATGAAAAAGGCACTTTTACACCAAGCACTCTTGTTTCAAGCGATTTAGATAGCATAAAGAATCAAATGAATAATATGCAGAAGCAAGTTAATGAAGCCGTAAGTCACGTAAACTGGTTCCTTCCGATGATTTTCTTTGACCTTGATAAGCCTAATGTTAAACCCGAATACTATCCTGAACTTAAGTATGTGGCAACTGTTATGAAGTCTCATCCTAACATGAAGGTGGTTATAACCGGCAATGCTGATGTAAGAGGTTCAGAAAAACTTAATAATGATCTTTCAGAAAAGAGAGCAGAGAATACTAAAGATTATTTGGTAAAAACCTATGGCATTGACCCTGACAGGTTAGTTGTGAAGTATTCAGGCAAGAATGATCCGTTAGTTCCCGACTTAAAGCCCATCTATCCTTATAAAGAAAGTGAACAACAAGTTAACCGCCGCGTAGAGTTTACTATTTATGATACGAACACGAATCAATAATAATTAATACCGCCTTTTCTTAAAACGCCTCTCTTTCGGGGCGTTTTTTTATTGGGAAATAACCATAAAGTAATCTGGAAATAGTTAACACTATCAACTACTTGGAAAAAAGTAGTAAATTTGCGACAGATATGGATGACCAGACGGTAGCATTAAACCACCCCCAAAGCACACAAGTTGGACGATTGCTTTTTCGCACGGCACGAAAATATATTGGTGTTCTTGCCCGTAGTCTTACTCATCTTGATATAGAGCGTAATTTTGCCGTGCTTATTCTGATTGAAGAATCGGGTAAGCCCATGTCACAACAGGAATTAGCCGATTATCTTCACGTGGATAAAGCAGCTATTGTTCGAATGATACATTACCTGACCAGTAAAAATATTTTAGAACGCAAAGTAAACCCCACTGACCGCCGGCAGTATATGTTGCAACTGACACCTAAAGCAAAAAAAATTATACCTGATATACGCGAGGCAATAATGCACGTTAATACCATTGTAATGGAAGGATTAAGTCAAAAAAGACAAAATGAATTTTTGGACACACTGCTATTTATGGATGCCAGGCTATCTGAACTACCTGCGGAAGAATATAGGGTAAGGGTTAGAAAGAAAAAGAAAAAATAAGTTATTCTATGCGGGGTTTATAATAAACTTCTAATTCCGTTAATTATCTAATATAAACCATAAATCTTATTTTTAATGCCATTCATGAGTAGAATACTATGAACTATATGCTGAAATTAAAAAATAGTGTAATAACCATTCTGCTTATTTGTCTGGCGGGATGCTCACCCAAAATTGTTTATCAAAGCGCGTGGCAATCTAAACCTGTCGTTGCCGACGGCATAGCTAATGAATGGAAAATTCCATTGCGGTTTTACGATCCGGAAACAAAACTTAACTATACAGTTTCTAATGATAAGGAAAATCTTTACTTGTGCATAAGAGCTTCTGATGAGGGAACTCAGGTAAAAATAATGCGTGCAGGAATGCAACTATGGATTGATACAACAATTAAGGACAACAAAAAAATGGGCATCATATTTCCCATGCCACGCGTCGGCAAAAACGGCGGTGGTGAAAAAAACAGGGATAGATCCTATTCCGGCTCTTCAGGCACGGGTGATGTGCCAAACGCAGAATCAGTACACGCCTCATTTTTAGCCCAAGCCACCGAAATGCAGATTACCGGTTTCAAACCACCTATAGGGGGTATTATACCACTCGTTAATACATACGGCATTAAAATCGGCATGGCATGGGATTCCTCAGATATATTGATTTATGAAGCTATTATTCCGTTTAAAACATTTTGCTCCTCTTTGGGAGACAGCACAAAAACTTTTGCGTTAGGAATATTTCTAAATGCTCTTCCAAGCCAAGGCAATTCCACAGGGGGACATCAAGATGGTGGTGGGCATGGAGGAGGAGGAGGAATGGGCGGAGGCGGAATGCATGGTGGTGGCGAACGCGGCGGTGGCTATAGCAGTGGCGGCGATGACAAATCCGGATTATATGACAACCAAAGTTTTTGGATAAACTTTCATTTGGCTAATAAATAGCATTACAATTGAGTTTTAAAAAACTTAATTTATTTCTACTGTTATTGTTCGGGCAAAGGATTTGTTTTGCCCAGAGTTTTCAGTTAACAGGTCAAATTAGTGACGCTACTGATAATACCTCTCTCATAGGAGTATATGTTCTATATTTCCCTGTTTCAGATACAGCTAACTGGATTGTTGCAAGTACCGACCTTTCAGGAAAATTTGTTTTTAATAATGTAAACCCCGGCACCTATAAAATCAAAACATCCTATCTTGGTTACAGTGCGTTTGAAAAAAAATTTACAGTAACCAATGGTAATATTTCTTTTGGCAAGATACTGTTGCAATCTTATGCTACTAAAATTCAAGATGTAGTGATTAAAGCTATAGAAACGTATGTAGAGCAAAAGGAAGATACCACGGAGTATCATGCCCTGGCGTATAAAACAAACCCTGATGCAACCACAGAAGACCTTATTAATAAAATGCCGGGTATCCAGTCTCAAAACGGAAAAATTACTGTAAACGGCGAACAGGTGCAGCAGGTGCTTGTAGATGGTAAACCGTTTTTTGGCGACGACCCCAGTCTGGCAGTAAAAAATTTACCTGCCGAAGTAGTTGATAAAATACAAGTGTTCGACGCGCTAAGTGACCAGGCACAATTCACAGGATTTGATGATGGCAATACACAAAAGACACTTAATATTATTACTAAGAAAGGCATGAGCAACGGTGAATTTGGTAAAATATATGCCAGTTATGGCACTGACGGGCGTTATCTTGTTGGGGGGAACCTCAATTATTTTGATGGCAACAGAAGAATTTCAATTATTGGAATTGCAGATAATGTTAACCAGCAAAATTTCAGCACACAGGATTTACTAGGGGTGCTTAGTGGTTCTGGAGGAGGTGGTGGTGCAAGGGGTGGATTTGGAAGAAGCGGAATTGGCTATGGAGGTGGCTTTGGAGGCGGACTGCCTTCAGGCGGAGGGAGCGGGTTTACTAATTCAGGTGTAAATAATTTTCTTGTAGGCACGCAAAACGGCATTACAACCACCAATGCTTTTGGTATTAATTACAGCGACATGTGGGGCAAAAAAATTAAAATAACAGCCAGTTATTTTTTTAATAATGCCAATAATACAAACAACTCTACCCTCACCAATCATTATGTTGCCTCCGGCGCTGATAGCGGAGTAGTTTACAATCAAACCAGTAACGCGGGCAGCGTTAATTATAACCACCGTTTTAATGTTCGCTTTATATATAATATTGATTCCTTCAATGAGATTATTTTTACGCCTAAGTTAAGTGTGCAAAAAACCACTATTACGTCGGATATTTCGGGGCAAGATGTTTTAGGAAATGAATTGCAGAGTTCTACTGTAAGTAATATCCCATCCACTAATTCAGGCTATGATTTTTCCGGAAACCTGTTATATATGCACAAATTCAAAAAAAAGGGCAGGACTATTTCACTTAACATTGGCACCGACATAAATAATAAAATTGCTAAAGGGAATTTATACTCTCTCAATCAATATGCACTTACCGATTCAACCTTATCAAGCCAGGTATTAAATGAGTTGTATAATCAAACTACAAGCGGGCAAACCCTATCAGCGAGCCTTAATTATACAGAACCGCTTGGCAAAAGAAGCTTATTGCAATTTAATTATACCCCATCTGTAAGTAAAAATAACACGGATAAGGAAACCGATACCATAAACGAAAATATTTCTACGTTAGACACACTGCTCAGCAACAAATTTAATGATACTTACTTTACCGACCGCGGGGGTGTAAGTTACCGGTTGAATGGCCCCGCTCAAAAATATTTCCTCACTCTTAGCACCAATTTACAGGATGCCACTTTGACCGGTAACCAGGTATATCCCGATTCAATGGCTATTCAAAAATCATTTATTGACGTGCTGCCGCAGGCAATCTTTAATTACAGGTTTTCCAAGACTAAGAATTTACGTGTTATGTTCCGCACGTCTATTACAGCGCCAACCATTTCTCAACTGCAAAATGTAGTGGATAATAGTAACCCTTTATTGCTTAACACCGGTAATCCTGAACTCAGGCAGGATTATGAGAGTTCATTCATTACCCGCTATGGTGCCACCAATGCAAAACGAGCTACCACCTTTCTTATTTATTTATATGCCAATTACATTAACGACTATATTGGTAACGCTAATTTTATCCCGTTAAAAGACAGTACGGTTAATAGTTATGTAGTAAATAAAGGCACTCAAATAACTCTGCCGGTTAATTTAAATGGTTACTTAAATACAAAAGCATTTGTTACTTATGGATTTCCCATCGGGTTTTTTAAATCGAATCTCAATATAAATTCAGGTATCAGTTATACGCGCACGCCGGGCATAATAAACAACGACCTTAATTATGCAGGCAATTATGCGCTTAACCAGGGCATTGTATTAGGAAGCAACATTAGCGAGAAAGTTGATTTTACATTTTCTTATAACGGGAGTTATAACATTATTCAAAATACGCTCGAAACCCAAACCAACGAAAACTATTATAACCACACAGCTTATCTTAAATTTAACTGGATAACGTGGAAAGGCATTGTATTTAACACCCAGCTCACTGAAACACTTTACAGTGGCTTAGGTACCGGTTATAATGAAAATATATGGTTGTGGAATGCTTCTATCGGCGATAAATTTCTAAAAAACCAGGTACTCGAAATATCCATCAGCGGCACAGATATTCTTGAACAAAACAAGAGCGTAACCAGAACGGTTACTGATACTTATGTTCAGGACAGCCAAAACGAGGTGCTTACCCGCTACTTCATGGTTAATATCACCTATACCCTAAAGAATTTCAAGAAATAACCAACTACAAAAGTCTTAAAGACTTTTGTAGTTTAGCATTAAAAATGATATATAAGCCCTAACGTTAAATCAAAAACATATGGGTAGGTTGTAACTGGCTCATTTTTACTTATCGGAGTAAGAGGACCCTGCATACCCGGCTCTACAAAAATTGTAATCCCCTTCTTTAACTTATACGTTATACCAATTCCCATGTTGTAAACGAAATAACTTTCCAGCCCTTCGCAACTGGGTATATTACAATGGTTCGCATATGAAGGGGTTTCCCAATTAATTTCTGTCTGAGTTTGTAAAAGAATATTTGCCGCAAATCCTGCCTCAATATAATAATCAAGATTGCTGCCGGGTAAAACATCATATCTTGCCTGTAGAGGAATACCAAGATAAGCCACTGATGAATTGCCGTAGGCCTTTAGGCTGTCATTAGCGTATTGTAATACTGATGTGGGCATTTCTACAGTGCCATCGCTGGTAACAATTGAATAGCCATTCGAATTCAAATTGCTCTGCCATTGTTCATGAACCTCCGTTGGCAATATTGAAAAAGATGATGTATGATAATTTAACCCGGTAAGAATTGACCAGTGTTTCGATAAATCGTATCCCGCCTTCAATCCTGTTGAAAAAGTTATACCTCCTTGCTCGCTTGCTTTAATATTGTTCACGATTACATTACCTGACGGTTTATTGTCGTTGATTATATTATCCGTTAATTCCGGAGAAAAAAATGCAGCAATATAAAGATGAGACATGAAGTTTTTCGATGCGGTTGGCATAGTCATTTGCGCCTGTGGTTTTAAGGTGTCCGCACCGTTTTTATTATCCGCTAATGTTGGTGTGGAATCCTTTTGCCCGGTCACTGCCGGTTTCTCATTCTGAGCGGCAGAAGACAGTGCAGAAGTGGTGGCAGCAGGTAAGGACGAATTATTATTGTCCTTAGATGTAACTGCATTCGTGTTTGACGGACTGTAGTAATTTCCCGGGAGCGATTTATCACCAAAACCATAAGAACTGTTGTTTAGGGGATTTTTATCAGCTCCTACATAATTGCTCCCGGGATTACTATTAGTTGCACTCACACGGGTTAATGCAGCAGGCTCATTTTGTGCTGCGGTTATATTTTTATTTATTGTCGTTGGTTTATTTACAGAAGCGCCCGCAACCGGATAATGGGTTGTTGCTCCTCCATTCTCATGGCTAACGGTTGGTGTATTAGTTAATACTGCTGCTATTTTATTACCGGGAGTTGTAGTGGTAACGTTCACCATATTTTTATTTCCGGCGCCACCCGTTTGTTTTTTCTCTACCTGCGTTAGTTGATTTTCAACATTGTTTACCCTATCGTGTATGTAAAATGAATAAAATGCCAGCAGTACAATGGCGGTGCCTAAAATAGATGAAATTATCTTCCAAAGGAGCATTTGTTTGTTATACACTTTGTTCTCCCGCTTAATAATTTCTTCATAGGTCCGGTTCCAGAATTTATCCGATGGCTCGGTTTCCACCGGGTCTATGGCGTTTTTAAAAATGCTGTCTATGTCCCTCTCAGGATGCTTGTTGTTCATTGTCGTAAATAATTTTTTGGGCAACCATCATACTCTGTTTAATCCTCTTTTTCAGTATTGCCCTTGCATCAAAAAGATTCGATTTAGATGTTCCTTCGGTTATATTAAGCGCCGTCTGCAATTTCCTTGTGAAGCATCCCTTCAAAAACATACAGGTTAAAAACCTGTTTATACATCGGGGGCAGTTCCTGAATCATTGTCAACAAGTCGTTTGCTGAAATGGTGCTTAATATTTCTTCGGAACTTATAAAAACATCCTTCACATTTTCTACATCCACCACGCGGAAAATACGCGCCTTTTTTCTGTACGATTCTATACATTTATTAACCATTATCCGCCGTATCCACCCTTCAAATGAGCCCTTCATTTTAAACTGGTGAAGCTTGTCAAACACTAATATAAATCCCTCGTGCAAAATGTCTTCGGCTTCTTCCCTGCTGTTAGCATAGCGCAGGCACACTGTTAGCATCTTAGCAGCATATCGCTTATAAAGCATTCGCTGAAAAGATGCTGCCCCTGTCAGGCAACCTTTTACCAGCTCCTCCTCAGAAATCTCCAAGCTTCAGGTTTTAAATAATAGATAAAAATTTCTTTCAAAAGGTTGGGTAATAAAAAACATAAATAATGCTGTTAATTACCCGGTGACACTTTAAATTTACAAAATCGCCTTAACTTATTAATAACTTTGTTTGTCTGAATAATGAGGAAAAGTTAATAGATCAATTTTATACCCGCTTCATGCAACTTGATTATAAGGAAATGCAGCAATGCTACACGGATGATATTATGTTCTATGCCCCTGTATTTCAGAAACTTAAACGAAAACAAGTAATGGCTATAGCAAGCCGTAACCTGAAAAATTTATTGAGAAAAATGAAGTGTATAGGTAAACTGTAAAATGGATTAAGAAACACTTACTGGCATTCGCTTGGTATAAAACCAATATCCAAAATAAATCAAAATCCCAAATAAGAATAGAATCAACCCGGTATTAAAAAATCGCAGGTCATATTTAAGTTCAATGGTATGATTCCCTTTCTTAAGCATTATGCCTGTCATTCCGGCATTCAAAATAATTTTGTCTGTTGGGAGACCATCCACTTTTAATTTCCATCCCATATCATAAGGTATGGATAAATACATCATTTTATTTTCATTCACGTTAATTTTTCCTACTATGAAATTTTGATTAATTTGGTTAATAATTAGGGTATCCTTTTTTAGCTGTTTAACATCTTCATCCCAAACACCTAGATTAAATATATTTACATTAGTAGTATCTTTTAAATAAAATTCTTTTAACCCTTTTACTTTAATTGCATCTTTATCCTTAACCACACAAGCTATTAAACTAACATGATCTTTTTGCTTATGTGAAAGTGAATCAAAAGAGCTTTCCCTGACAAAAGCACTATAAGTATACCCCAGAGGAAGTGTGAATTTGCTCCGGTATATTTTCACATCTCCAAACCGGGTTAAAGAATCAAGACAGACGCGTCCAAATGGTGTGATATTACCTTTTACCAAAAGGTATTTTACACTGTTTTCTCCCTCAAGAGTAATGTTGCCTAATAATCCAAATGTTGAGCGGGTGTCGTGCTCTTTATTTTTATCAATCATCCCCATCAACTCTAAATAATAAATATAATATTCCTGGTTAAAAGAACTGTAACTACCTGTTCCGTAATAGCCCTGTACCATGGCATCGTTAAAGGAAGTGTATTTGGTAGGTGAAGAGGTATAGGATTTATCAATACGGTAAAACAGTGATTTATCATTCTTCTTAATATATTTAACGGCATCCACCGTATAATCGTTATACCCCGATTTTTGTGATAACTCTGCTGATGTAACGGCATCGCGATCGTTTACTGAAATACTTGTTAAATAAATAAGCTCAAAAATAACGGCAAATAAAAAAACCCATTTAACATGGATAGCGTTTTTTTGTTTAGCAATAAAAAATAACAGCACACCATACACAATAAGCATAAACATTGCAAAAAATGAAACACCGGTATTAACTGCATCATTATCAAAAAACGGATAGTTAATAGCTATAAATAAAATGATAACTGTTATTATAAGAAGAATCAGATTTATTTTTTTCTTTTGAATAATAAAATCCAACGCCTGTAATGAATAATACAAAAATACAAGTGCAACAAAAAAGGAATAAGCCCTGTAATAATCACCTGTAAATAGCCAAAATGCATAACGGAAGTACGGAAAAATAACAGGCGACAACCATATAATAAGAAATACGATAAAAATTCTTTTTACCCGCTTATCTAAAAACTGAAATACCTGGGGCATTAACAACAGGCAGGGAAGTCCGCAATAAAAAGTGGGTGCTTCTAATATATTTCCCCATCCTTTAAAAGCGTTTCCGCTCCCTAATATTTCACTGGAAAAAAACCGCATTATACTGGTGCCTAATTGCACTTTATCAGCAATGCCAAACATAGGTGTGGAGGATAAAATGTGAAAGTAAGAACTGCCGCCATTTACGCGAGGGCTTTGAAATAACTGGACTATATTTTCTATTAAAAACGGAGCGCTAAGCAATAAACCAATAGCTCCAAGTCCCGCCATCTTCAAAAGTAAAAATCCGAGTTGTTTTACATTAAAAGTACTTGTTTGCAAATGTCTTAATATGGCATAAGATACTAAAAACAAGCCATATATATATAAGTTAAACGGCATGGATACTCCGATAAAAAAGATAGCTATGGGAAACAGGAACCACTTTTGCTTGTTAAACAAAAGCTCGAATGCCAGTAGCAGTAGAGACATGTCAAACGCCTCGGATGAAAATATATACCAACCCCCTCCAACTATCATAAAACCGCAAAAAGCAAACAGCAGGCTGCCTATAAGTGAAGTATAATTTGATAATCTTATTGTCTTTAAATAATAGAAAAAAATAATGCCGCCAAATAAAATTTTTGCCAGTTCTTTATAGAGTGTGCCATATAAGATGTGATCTTTGCCTGCGATATAAAGAAAAATATCAAACGGGTCACGCAAAAAAAGGGGGAACAGATTTTGCCCCATTCCCACATTGAATGACCATTTAGGAGTACCGTATTTAGAAATATAATCAGCCGTATGATACATAAACGGGTATAATGCATTTAATGTATCACTACCTATATCTTTAAAAAAATAAACCTTATCAAAAAAATAATCTTTAAAAATGATAAGCTCGGCAACTATGATAAAGCCTAAGACAAGTAACACTGCCTTTTTACCAAGTATATCAAAGAAATCGGGAACAGGTTTAATGCTTAGCGTTGGTTTTGCTATGCTTATTTTAACAGGTATAGGCTTTTTCTTCGTAGACAAAAGACTTAATTTACTTTGCCTAAATATAGATAACTATTTGTTTTATTAAAAAATGATTTATTATTGGAAACTAATTTATACCCGATGTTATTCAGTAGACCTTTTCTCGTCCCTTTTTATTACAATAAACTATTCACCAAATCCTCCACCGTAATGCCTTCGGCTTCGGCTTTGTAGTTGCGAACAATACGGTGGCGCAGTATAGATTGGGCAACGGCTTTAACATCTTCAATATCGGGAGAATACTTACCATGAATAGCTGCATGACATTTGGCGCCTAAAACAAGGAACTGAGAAGCGCGGGGTCCTGCACCCCATGTAACATAATCGCTTATTTTTTGCGGCGCCTGTGACTCATTGGGGCGTGTTTTTGAAGAAAGAGTGACGGCATATTGCAACACATTATCGGCAATAGGTATTTTACGTATCAGTTTCTGATAGAAGATAATTTCTTCCGTGTTCATTATCTTATTTACACTCACATCAAGGCTGGCTGTGGTATTCTTAACCATTTGTACCTCTTCATCAAAGGTCAGATAATCAAGGTTGATATTGAACATAAAGCGGTCAAGCTGTGCTTCAGGTAAAGGATAAGTTCCCTCCTGTTCAATGGGGTTTTGTGTAGCTAAAACAAAAAACGGCAAGGGTAAATGATGCAACTGCCCGCTTACGGTAACATGACGCTCCTGCATAGCTTCAAGCAGTGCGGCTTGAGTTTTAGGCGGTGTTCTGTTTATTTCATCAGCCAGGATAATGTGGGCGAAAATGGGGCCTTTATTAAATTTGAAATTGCGTGTCTCATCAAGAATTTCAGAGCCGGTAATATCCGATGGCATAAGGTCAGGTGTGAACTGTATGCGGTTAAACGACAGGTCGAGAGTGCCGGCAATGGTTTTAACCAATAAAGTTTTTGCAAGCCCGGGCACGCCAACGAGCAAACTATGACCGTCGCAAAATATAGATATGATAACAGATTGAACAACCTTATGCTGCCCTACAATGATTTTAGCAATCTCGGTAGTAAGAGTTTTATATTTTTTAGCGAAGAAATCTATTGCTTCAGCGTCAGAATTAAATTTTTCCATATTCAAAATTCTAAATTTTATGGTAGCCAGTGCTTCATCAAATCGCAACTTTTATAATCGGGGTCAAGAAAAACATATGTGCCTTGCGCCTTGCCTTTTATCCAATTATCTAAAACCTTTGCCTGCTTGCGGGTTAAAGCCATTTGCTCAATCCGGTCATAATCATCAGTGAGATTGGCTTTATGTGGCTTGGTTTGAGTTTTTAGATACAGCAATCGGTATCCTTGCTTACCTCCCTGATCTGTAAAAAGCGTGGCTGGTGATACTTGTCCCGGTTTCAAACTATCTATCACAAAATAAACATCTTTATCAAGATCGCTCGTTTCGAAAACATCGGTTCCGGTTTGCGGATTAATAAGCATTCCGCTGTTATTTTTTGTAGCTTCATCCTGCGAGTACTTCGTTGCCGCCTGTCCGAAAGTCATAGAATCGCTAAGTATAAGACGTCGAATGCTATCGCAGGTAATCTTAGCCCTATCTAAATCAAAACTGGATGTTTTGGGCTTAATAAGAATATGCCTTACATTAATACGCTCACCCCTTCGCTCTATTAATTGGATAATATGGTAGCCGAATTTTGACTGGATAACATCTGAAATATCTCCGGGATTTTTTAAGGCAAAGGCGGCTGAAGCAAATGTGGGATCAAGATCGGTTCGGTTCACAAATCCCAATTCGCCTCCATTGTCGCGCGAACCGGGATCTTCTGAATACACCGAAGCAAGTTTAGAAAAAGATTCTCCATTTATTATCCTGTTGCGTAAATCTGTTATGGTTTGAAAAGCCAAATCATTTAGTTCCTTGCTTACCTTAGGGTATATTACTATTTGCCCCACCTCCACCTGTGCATTGAAATACGGCAAACTGTCGGCGGGTATTTTGCTGAAAAAATCCTGAACTTCGCCCGGTGTAACCTTAACATCTTTAATAATGGATTGTTGCTCTTTTTGCGCCAGTAATTGGTTTCTTATTTCATCCCTGAATTCATCTTTTATCTGCAAAATACTTTTGCCATAATACGCTTCAAGTTTTTCGGTAGACCCTATAAGGTTAGTAAAATAACGGATGCGCTTGTCTAATTCGGCGTTTACATCATCTTCGCTTACATCAATACTATCAATACCCGCCTGGATGATCAAAAGCTTTTGTGTCATAATATCATTAAGAATAGAGCAGGCAAGATTAGGGGGAACTACGCCTTTATTTTGCTGATATATTTGCTGATATTGGGTTTGCACATCAGATAACAACACCATTTTATCGCCTACAATCGCCTCAATTTTGTCAATCACTTTGGGCTGCTGGGTTTGCCCGTAAAGACAATTGGCTATAAAAAGAAAAGTAATCCCTATTAATTTGCGCATATTAATACGTTTCAATTTTTTGAGATTTCAATGCATCCTTATAGATGCTGTTCTGAATAGCATTAATGAAAGCGAGTTTCCGTTTGTTAAGAATAATGTTTTTTATTTCATATTTAACGTAAGAAAGCGGTGCATCATTGCCCTTCAATTTATAACCGTTGAATTTTATTAAATATTGATAGGTGCTGTCAGTAACCTCCTGGTAAGCGCTGCTGTAAGGGTTATTAACCAAATCAACCACCACATTGGTAAATAATTTCTGTAGTTGGTCAATAGTAAACCATGAACTGTCGGCAACCGATGAGTTAACAGCATTATATTTTGCAAAGGATGCCAGCTTCACAGAATTATATGGCGTAGCTGTTTTAATCCATTTACGAACCGAATCAAGTGGAACGGTAATTCCTTTAACAAAAAATTTCTTTTTAAGAATGAGGTATTTTACCTGGAAAATAGGGTCTTTCAGATTAAATATATCTTTGTTTGAGGCATAATAATTCGTTATTTCATCACCGGTAACTGAGGTATCCAATTTCTGCGCCACAAGATTTTTTTCATACAAATAAATCTCCAGCGACTCTTTATAATCCTGCAGCTGCCGGTCTATCTGGTCATTGTTTTCCGGTAGATTTTCTTCGGCATAATGCAATAACAGGGCATGTCTTATCCAACTGTCAATATAACTCTTCACTGCCATAAGGCTGTCCTCTGGTCTGGCAGCGCCGGCCCCCACCCCTTTTATATCTGATTTATACAGATACTCATCGTACACACGCGCAATGGGCTCTTGTCCATTTTTTTCTTTAGTTCTCTTAAAAAAAGAACATGATCCATATAACGAAATAATCAAAATATAAACTATTGTTTTATTCAATGGTTTTTAACTAACGTGTTTAATACTTCCTGGTTTACAGTAACCGGGTATTTCTGGCGGAGTTCATTTATCCATTGATTCTCAAGATATTCCTGGTAATCAGCCACCACATAGCCTTTAGCTTCTTCGAGCGGCTTAGGGGCAGGAGGTAATATTCCGGTTATCTTTACTATTTCAATAGTTCCGCCTTTTTTGTTAATGTTATAGGTTCCCACTTTCCATCCAATGCTATCAAGGGTTGTATTCTGCCCTTTTTCATAGGAATTAGATTCAATTTTAACATTACCCGGCTGGTCTTTAGTGTTCACTTTATCCATTATATCATTGTCACCCATATTGCTATTTAGCATCTGGCTCACCTGATTAGCAATAGCGGCATTGGCACAGAAATAAAAAGAAGCTTTAACTTTTTCATTTGACATGTATTTATCTTTATTAGCCTCGTAATAGGCAGTAAGTCCGGCAGTATCTTTTACTGCTTTGCTCCACACCATTTTATCGGTAAGTTCAAATAATAAAATACCATCCTGGTACTCGCGCATTAAATCTCTGAAAGCAGGGTATTTGTAAGGCAGCCGTGCCTGTTCAAATCCCAAAAGGCTTGAGCTGAGATATTGATCATATAATTTATTATAAATTGCCTCAAGGCTGGGTAGATATGCCCAACGGCGCTCGTTAGCTTCAATGTATTTAGCAAAATCAGACTGTGTGAAAGCTGAGTCCATATTACCTTTCCCATCAACAGAGGGAGCAGTAAGTGAAAATAAAGTCTCGTTCATTGAGCCAATGCTGCTTGTTTTCCAAAGACCTTTCTTTAACGATGAATCCATTTTAGCAAATAGGGCTGATTTGGCAGCGGTATTCTCTCTAAAATTATATTCCTTCTTTATATCGTTAATAAACGCTTCCTGCACAACAGCGCTTCTTGGATCATGATCTAACTGTTTTTTCAACGCCTCTTTCATATCATCAAAAGAACCTAATGGCTTTTTCTGAACAAGACGGATGATATGCCATCCGTAGGGCGATCTTACCGGCTGTGAAATATCTCCGGGGTTTTTAAGGGCAAAGGCAGCTTCTTCAAATTCCGGCACCATTTTACCGGCGCCGAACATTACCAGTTTTCCGCTATCGTTTGCTGTAGATTTATCATCAGAAAATTGCTTAACCACACTAACCCATTTAGCTCCGCTCATCAATAAATGATAGGCAGAATCAATCATCCTTTTATCATACGCCTGCTCAACATCAGTAGCCTTCTGCGGAACACGTTTAAAAATATGCTCAACCAACACCTGACCCTGATCGGGTTTGGTACCCAACACTTTAATAATGCTCCACCCATATTGTGTTCTGAAAGGTTTCGATATTTGCCCAACTTCAGTGGTATATGCCACATTCTCATAAGGATAAATCACTCCTAAAGCTGTTATCCATCCTAAATCGCCTTTATTATCCTTCACTGCCGGGTCTTTTGATTCCCGTAATGCTATTGAATTAAAATCTGAGCCATTCTTAAGACTATCATATACAGCATTAACCAGGTTATAAGCCTTAAGTGTATCAGCAGGCGAAGAGTTGGTTTCCACCCTGATAAGAATATGCTCTATATGAACATCTGTTTTCATTCTATCGTAGGTTTCCTGCAAAAGTTTGTCTTCCTCAGGTTTATCCTCCATATAATTTTTTGCCAATTGATTATAGTATTGAGCAAGCTCGCTTTTCACCGACGACATGGTATCCATTTTAAGATTACGGGCTTCTTTCACTTTAAGGCGGAAGTTGATATACAGATTCAGGTAATCAGACAGAGCTTTTTGGCTGTAATCCAATTCCTTTCCTGTATTGTTTTTACGGTAGACACTGTCAAATTTGCCGAGTGAAACGCTTTCATCGCCTATCGTAAAAACGGTTGCGCTATAATTTGGCTTTTGTGCGTTACTGATTAGAGGTGTAAATACACTCAGACTAAATAATCCAAGGATGAATATTCTTTTCATAAGAGTTTTTAATTTTTTAAAAATTCGTGTTTTGTTTATAAAGGGGATGCAAATTTAGTTTTTTTTGACATACTTGCGCCTATTTACCTCATTTTTATAAGGAATGGAGTTCACTTACAACAGTGGCGGAAGGTTTCTTTACACTAACTACTTGCACTAAGCACTATTTTAGGGTGTGCCCCGATTTGTGAAGTTTATGAGCATTAACAGTTTAGTGGGTTTTCAATTCAATCAATCTTATTCTAAATTTCTATTAATCCTAATTGCTCATGGAATGAAAACTTGTTTTTATAGCTTATACCTGCCTCAGTTCAAATTATTACTTTATCGCTATGAGCATAAATTAGTAATAATACTATACAACTTAGTCACAAAAGTATATCGAAAGTTAAAACTTCAACCCCTATCTTTCGTAATATTAATACGACTAAAACGACGATGATATATATCAAAGTAAGCAATAAAAAAACAGATATATAATTTTTGTTGTTCGTCGTGCTTTTACGCACTTATAACTGAAACCACTAATAAAAAACCTTTTACAAATGATAGATAAGTTATCTATTGTACAAATTTTTATTTTAACCCGTTCAACTAATTGTTGACTGGAATTATTTTTGATAAATATATGAGAAAGCTAACCATTATTATCTTACTAACTTTCCTGAGTGTTTCACCTTTCACTCTTATCGCACAATCGGCGAAAAAAAACTATTCACCCACCGATTGGGTAGGTATGATGAGAGACAATACCGTAAATGTTCATGATGTGCAAAACGCTTTCTACAAGTGGTATAAAACTAATCATACAACAGATAAGGATAAAACTAAGACGGGAAAAGGTGAAGAAGACGGACCTTATGAATTATTTAAAAGATGGGAATGGTATACCCTGCCCCGAACTGATATTAACGGAAACCGTGCAGACCAATATAAGGTTGCTTCCGATTTTGAGAATTTCCTGCTCAATAATTCTTCTCAGAAAAATTCTTCTCAAAACCAATCTTATGTCCCCGCTCCCAGCGGATCATGGGTTTATGCAGGAAATACCACAGTTCCTTCAAACAGTTCTTCAGGAAACGGTGGGGATGGCAGGGTTAACCGTGTGAGGGTTTTTCCGGGTAACAATAATATCATGTATGCCTGTGCCGCTTCCGGCGGGTTATGGAAAACCACCAATGGAGGAACTACCTGGTCAACTAATACAGACCAGCTTGGTGATTTATCTACCAGCGACATTGCCATTAATCGGTTAAACACAAACATCATGTATCTCGCAACAGGTGATGGCGACGGAATACAATCCGTTTATCCTACCCCTGCTACCATCGGTGTTTTAAAATCTACAGATGGTGGAAATACATGGAATGCTACAGGACTGGCTTATACTTTGTCAACAGCAGGAGCAAATTACTATTCGGTTAACGAATTATTAATTGACCCGAACGATACAGCCATTATTCTTGCAGCTACTACATTTGGAATTTATCGCAGCACAAACTCAGGAGCCACGTGGACTAAAGCCCAAACCGGTTGGTTTCATTCTATGGAATTCGATCCGGGTAATCCTTCCATTGTATATGCCGGCACTTCCACTGTATTCGGAGGAGGAGCCCAGTTTTATCTTTCCACAAATAACGGAGTAAGTTTTACCCAAATAACTTCAGGACTCCCTTCTTCTTCCGTTGCTGAAGGATTTGAGATAGGTGTTACTGCTGCCGATTCAACTGTTGTTTATGTGCTTGCCGATAATTCTTCCAACTATGGATTTGAGGGATTATACCTTTCCACTAATCATGGCGTTTCTTTTTCCACTCAATCAACTACTCCTAATCTGCTCGGATGGTCATCTACAGGCAGTGATGTAGGCGGGCAAGGATGGTACACACTTTCTTTAGCAGTTTCGCAAACCAGCAAAGATTCCGTGTGGGTAGGTGGTGTAAATATATGGGCTTCTCCCAATGAAGGCACTAGCTGGAATCTGAATGCCAACTGGGAAGGAACGCCGTATGTTCATGCTGATATTCACCATATTCAATTTATTCCGGGTAGCTCGAAAAAATACGTTGTGGGTTGTGACGGAGGAGTATTTATTACATCAAACAGCGGCACAAATTGGACGGATATAAGCAACAATCTTGAAAACAGTCAGCAATATTGTATTGGTCCCTCTGCAACCACGGCCGGAAGATGGCTTACAGGATGGCAGGACAACGGCACCAACCTTTCTGCTTCACCCTGGTCGCAGGTATATGGCGGAGACGGTATGGATTGTTTTATTGATTGGTCGAATAACAACACCTTTTATGCAGAAACCGATGAGGGCGCTTTAGTAAGATCTACAAATGCCGGTGCCACCTGGAAAAATATTGTAACCGGCATTACCGAAACCGGTCCCTGGGTTACCAAGTGGCTGCAAGATCCCCAGACAAGTACCACTCTTTACAGTGGTTTCTCCAACGTGTGGAAATCTACCAACAGCGGCAGCAATTGGTCTGCAATAAGCACTTGGGGCGGTACTGGCTTTATCACTGCACTTACAGTAGATTCATCCAATACCGGCTATATCTATGCAGCGCAGTCAAATATTATTGAAGTTACCACTAATAGCGGAACAAGCTGGACTAATATTACAGGAACATTACCGGTAAGTTCTGCCTTCATTTCAGCCATTGCGGTTAGCGCTAAATCCCCTTCGCATGTGTGGGTTACATTTTCCGGATATTCTTCCACTACTAAGGTATTCGCCTCTACCAACAGCGGCTCTACATGGACTAATATTTCAAGCGGGCTTCCCAATCTTCCCGTTAACTGTATCGTGTCGCAAAGCGGCAGTCCTAATGGTATATATGTTGGAACTGATCAGGGTGTTTATTACCATGATACTACACTTAACAGTTGGATATTTTATAATACAGGACTGCCTATGATAATGATAGGCGACTTGAAGATTTATGAACCCGGGGAAGAATTGCTTGCAGCCACTTACGGCAGGGGGACGTGGGAAACCCCTTTATACACATCTTCATCCGCGGCGCCTATAGCTTATTTTAAGGCAAGCCCGACTACACTATGCGCCGGAAATACTGTTCAGTTCACCGATTCTTCTCTGAATTCTCCTACATCATGGAACTGGACTTTTACAGGCGGTACGCCTGCAACTTCTACTGCACAAAACCCAAGCGAGGTTTATAGCACTGCCGGCATCTATAACGTAAAACTTAAAGTTACGAATACCGGCGGCACCGATAGCTTAACCAAAACCTCTTATATAACAGTAAATTCAAATCCGACAATAACTGCTACTCCAAGTCCATCTTCATATTGCCCGGGTGGAAGTTCAACTCTTACTGCATCCGGTGGAAGTACTTATACATGGTCACCATCAACAGACTTGAATGCAACAACAGGCACAACTGTTACAGCTAATCCAACAACAACCACAACTTACACTGTAACCGGAACAAACTCAAGCGGCTGTTCAGCAACAAAGACTGTAACCGTAACGGTAAATCCGATACCAACCATTACTGCTACTCCAAGCCCTGCGTCATATTGTCCCGTGGGAAGTTCTACTCTTACTGCATCGGGTGGAAGTACTTTCACATGGTCACCATCAACTGACCTGAGTGCAACAACAGGAGCAGCAGTTACAGCTAATCCAACAGCTACTACAACATACACTGTAACCGGAACTAATTCAAGTGGCTGTTCAGCAACAAAAACTGTAACTGTAACGGTAAATCCGACGCCGACAATAACTGCTACTCCAAGCCCTGCGTCATATTGTTCCGGGGAAAGTTCAACTCTTACTGCATCCGGTGGAAGTTCTTATACATGGTCGCCATCAACGACCCTGAGTGCAACAACAGGCACAACAGTTACAGCTAATCCAACAACAACCACAACTTACACTGTAACCGGAACAAACTCAAGTGGCTGTTCAGCAACAAAAACTGTAACCGTAACGGTAAATCCGACGCCAACAATAATTGCTACTCCGAATCCCGCTTCATATTGTTCCGGGGAAAGTTCAACTCTTACTGCATCCGGTGGAAGTTTTTATACATGGTCGCCATCTACGAACCTGAGTGCAACAACGGGAGCGACTGTTACAGCTAATCCGACAGCTACAACAACATACACTGTAACCGGAACTAATTCAAGTGGCTGTTCAGCAACAAAAACTGTAACCGTAACTGTAAATCCGAAGCCAACAATAACTGCTACTCCAAGTCCTGCTTCATATTGTTCGGTGGGAAGTTCAACTCTTACAGCATCCGGTGGCGGTAATACTTATACATGGTTCCCGTCAACAAATTTAAATGCAACAACAGGGGTAACTGTTATAGCTAATCCTACAGTTACAACAACATACACCGTAACCGGAACAAACTCCAATGACTGTTCAGCAACAAAAACTGTAATCGTAACGGTAAATCCAATGCCGAAGATAACTGCTACTACAAGTCCTGCTTCATATTGTTTAGGAGGAAGTTCAACTCTTACGGCATCAGGTGGAAGTACTTACACGTGGTCGCCATCAACCGGCTTGAATGCAACAGCAGGTGATACTGTAATAGCAAATACAACAACAACAACAACATATACAGTAATCGGAACAAGCTCTAATGGATGTTCAGCAACAAAAGCGGTAACCATAACGGTAAATTCAAACCCAACTTTAACTCTCTCTGCCGTTCCTGATACGATGTGTGACCGTGACACATCATTACTAATTGTGTCGGGAGGAAATACTTATACATGGACCCCATCAACGGGATTGAGTACAACGACAGGAGATTCGGTTAAGGCAAGTCCCGGTGCAACAATAACCTACTATATAACAGGAACAAATGCAAACGGATGTTCAGCTACAGATTCTACGGTTTTGAGTGTACAAACCTGTACATCAATTGAACAGGTATCAATTAACAATCAATTATCAATTTATCCCAATCCATTTAATAATAAAATATTTATTACAATAAATTCATCGGTTGAAGATGTGAAAGACTGGACTTTGCAACTCAGTAATGTGTTGGGGAGAACCTTGTATTCAATGCCTTCATTAAAGTATACTAATGAAATTGATTTATCGAATTTGCCAGGCGGAATGTATTTTATAACTGTTGCAAATAAAACAGGACGTGGGGTGTTTCCATTGGTGAAACAGAATTAACACACTCTCTGCTATCCATTCCCATCCAGGTCTTTTAAAGATTTTTAATGAGAACAAGCGTAACACTTAAATTAGAATCCTTCATAGCATAATTATATGTCCTTGTAAACTCAAAGTCTCACCTAATTGATTTTGTAGAAGAGACCCTGATTAAAAAATCAGAATAATTATTTAGGGTATTAATCTTGAATAAAATATTATTTTTCTTAAATCATATATTTATTATTAATAATATGAAATTTCTTAAATTTTTTTGACGAACCCAAAAAAGTTCACAATTCTTGTTACTCTATTGTTACTTGGAGGAAAAAACCAATATAATTAATTGATTATCAATTAATTATATTGGTGCCTGCGTACCCGAGGCCGGAATCGAACCGGCACAGCCGTAAAGCCATCGGTTTTTGAGACCGACGCGTCTACCAGTTCCGCCACCGGGCATTAAAGTGGTATAAGTCATCAATGAGGGTTCAAAAATAAGTGTATTTATTACATCTTACCAGTTATAAGGCGATAAATATCATTACCGTTTGCAAACAATAATAAGGCTAAAAGAATAATCATACCTGCGATTTGGGCATATTCCAAAAACTTCTCTTTCGGTTTGCGCCCGGTTACTATTTCGTATAATGTGAAGAGTACGTGACCGCCGTCAAGTGCAGGAATAGGCAATAAATTCATAAACGCAATTATAATTGAAAATAGGGCGGTGAATGACCAAAATGATTCCCAGTCCCACTTAGGCGAGAAAGCGTTAGCAAAGCTTGCGAAACCACCTAATTGTTTGTAGCCCTGAATTTTTGATGAAAAAATAAGTTTAAACTGCTTGATATAATCTATCAATGTTGTATAAGCCTTGTTTACTCCCGCAGGAAAGGCACTTAGTAAATCGTAGTGAGTGGTATCAAGTTTAATATGTTTTAAGATATTGGTTATCGTTCCTATTGAGTCTGAAGAAGGAACAAGAGCAGAAAGTTTTATTGTATCGTTGCCGCGTAATACTGTAAATAAAACCGTTTTTCCTTTATTTTTTTTTAATTGTTTTTGTATTTCATCAATAAAAATCATTGGTGAATCATTTACAGCCAACACTTTGTCTTTTTTCAAAAATCCGGCTCGCTTAGAGGCAGAATTATTTATAACTGAATCCACAATCAAAGGCATTCTTGGCTCGAACATATTCATATCCTTCGAGTCAATAATCTTTTTCAAATCCTCGGGTGTAATATTAATGAGTACCAGTGAATCACCTCTTTTAACGACAACAGTTTTGTATTGATTGATGATAATGTTTGGAATAACTTTATCAAATTTCTTTATTGAATCGCCATCGAGAAATACAAGTTTGTCGCCATTATTAAATCCGAATGTATGCGCCAGTGAATCAACTGCAATGCCATATTTTAAATTAGCATTGGGTATATATTCATCGCCAATGAAATAAAGTAGCATCCAAAAAATTGCAATACCGAGCAACATATTCATTGTAATACCAGCCAATAATATTATTAACCGCTGCCAGGCAGGCTTACTGCGAAATTCCCAGGGTTCGGGAGGGCGTTTTAAGGTTTCTTTGTCCATAGATTCATCTATCATGCCGGCAATTTTCACATAGCCGCCAAGTGGAATCCATCCTATACCATATTCGGTTTCGCCTTTCTTTACTTTGAATAATGAGAACCAGGGGTCGAAAAACAGGTAAAATTTATCGACACGGCATTTGAATATCTTAGCTGTGATATAATGACCAAATTCATGCAGAATTATCAGTATAGAAAGGCTAAGAAAAAACTGTGTTGCTTTAATAAGAATATCCATGAGGGGTGCAAAATTAGATTAATTCGGCGGCTTTTTGTCTTGCCTGCTCATCTGTGAAAACATAGTCCTCATAAAAAGGTTTGGCAATAAAATCAACGCGCGACATGCTTTGTTCGATAATGTCTGAAATTTTCGTGAAAGGAATACGGTCACTCAAAAATGCCTGGACAGCCACTTCATTGGCTGCATTTACTATGCAGGGCATATTGCCGCCGTTGCGAAGCGCCTCATAAGCTAAAGCAAGATTACGAAATGTTTTAGTATCGGGCTTTTCAAACGTTAGGGTATTTAATGTATCAAAACTAAGGCGCGGAAAATCAGATTTCAATCTGAGAGGGTAACCTAAAGCAAATTGTATCGGCAACCGCATATCGGGCAACCCCATTTGAGTTTTAATTGAACCATCCTTAAACTGAACCATACTGTGAATAATGCTTTGCGGGTGTATAACAACATCTATTTGTTCAGGGTTCAGGTTAAAAAGCCATCGTGCCTCTATCACCTCAAGTCCTTTGTTCATAAGTGTTGCAGAATCTATGGTGATTTTATCGCCCATTTTCCAATTGGGATGATTAAGCGCCTGAGCTTTAGTTACAGTTTGGAAAAAATCAGCATTTTTGCCTCTAAAGGGTCCTCCTGATGCCGTAAGAATTATTTTTTCAATGGGGTTTTGCCACTCGCCAACCATACACTGAAAAATTGCCGAATGCTCAGAGTCAACAGGCAAAATATTTACTCCATGTTCCAGCGCTTTGGAGGTAACCAATTCTCCTGCTACAACCAAGGTTTCTTTATTGGCAAGTGCAATAGTTTTTCCCGCTTCAATGGCTTTAAGCGTTGGCTTTAAGCCTGCATATCCAACTAATGCAGTTAATACAATATCA
>CAVYQA010000029.1:0-12278 GCA_963770495.1 Chitinophagales bacterium
ATCCTGCTAAATAGGCATTTGCAGATGCATCCACATCAATGTATGAATTCCCTGCCCATGACGTGGTAAGAGTAGGGGGAAAAACTAATTTTGTATAACGAAGGTTATTTTCCGTTTTTTGAGCTATTGTTGTAGTGCGGTTCGATGTCCATGCATAATAATTACTCCACGGTCCGTTAGGCGAAGAACTTCTATAGCCTTCAATCCAGCAAGTTGGTTGTCCTGTATTATCTGTGAAAATTGATTGAATGCATTCTTTTATATAAAAATGAGATGTATCAATAGTTATTTTAGGTGTGTAGAAATCGCTGTAAGAAATTGAATCAACATTATAAATAACATAATGCCCAATATCCGTAGGAAAGTAACCATATTTAAAATCAACCACCTGATTAGTATTTTTTTTACAAGAGTAAAAAAAGCAAAAAAGAAGAATACCGGCAATAGGAAAAAACAGTTTAAAACTTTTCATATTATTTATACGACAAGTTGTTTAAAAATGTTACCACCGCCAATCACATCATTGCCCTCATAAAAAACGGCTGATTGCCCCGGAGCTATGGCTTTTACTTCACAGTCAAACACCACTTTTATCTGCCCGTTATCATTATAAAGCCTGGAAGTGGCTCCCTTATCTTTATAGCGAATTTTCGTTACGGCAGTCATGCCGTCCGTAATTTCCGGATATTTAATCAAATTCGTTTTGTCAACAAGCATCACATTTTTACGAAGGTCTTCTTCATCACCAAGCACAACAGTATTTGTTGCAGGGTCAATATCCGCTACATACATTGGTCTGCCTTTGGCAATTTTCAAGCCCTTTCTTTGCCCTATGGTATAAAACGGATACCCTTCATGCTCGCCAAGTAGGGTTCCGTCCGGTGCAACAAATTTGCCGCCATTCACTTTTTCTTCAAGCCCGTTAACCCGGCGTTTTAAAAAGCCGCGATAATCATTATCGGGGATGAAGCAAATTTCATAGCTCTCCGTTTTTTTTGAAAGCTCTTTATAACCCCAGTCCCATGCCATTTGGCGTATTTCTTTTTTATGAAACGTTCCGATAGGATACTTGCTGTGGCGTAAAGCATCCTGCGATAATCCCCAAAGCACATACGATTGGTCTTTACTTTCATCAATACCTGTTGAAACAACCATTCTGCCGTTTTCCTCTCTCAACCGTGCATAATGACCGGTGGCAATAAACTCGCAATCCATCTGGTCGGCGCGCTTTAACAGGGCATTCCATTTAATATGCGTATTACACATTACACAGGGGTTAGGCGTGCGTCCCGCAATATATTCTTCAACAAAATTTTCAATCACAGCATCGCCGAATTCTGCGCGTATGTCAACAATAAAATGAGGAAACCCCAATTCAACCGCCACTTGCCGTGCATCATTAATAGAATCAAGATTGCAGCAGCCCGTTTCTTTTTTTGTACCGCCGCTGGTAGCATAATCCCACGTTTTCATAGTGATACCAACCACCTCGTATCCTTCATTATGAAGCATAACGGCAGCCACGGTGCTGTCTATACCACCGCTCATTGCTACTAATATTTTTCCATGCCTGCTCATACTGTTATTATCACAAAATTAGTGTTTTATAACCAGAGGAACGAGAAATTAATTCACATGTTTATCACCCTAATCCCTCTAAAGGGGACTTTAAAAATTTGAGCTTTGAGTGAAGATAAAGCCTAATTATTTTTATTTGCTAAGTAACTTTTTAATACTGACCCCAATAATTAAAAGTCCCCTTTAGGGGATTTAGGGGTAATGATTGTTAATAACTTATAAATAAAAAACCACAGAAGCACGTGCCCTGTGGTTTAAACTCGTTTCATAAACGAATAAGAGTGTTTATATTGAATGTTGAACAGGCGGGTTTGAACGCGTAATTTTGCCCGGGAAGCCATCACGATCGGCACCGCAACTTTCGGTTAAAATTGCTGCTGTTAATAAAATTGCTAATAGGGCAAGCAGTTTTTTCGACGTTATACTTTTCATAAAGTTGTTTATAATTGTTATGGTATATAAATACAAAATTCGTACAATTTTTTTAATCCGCAAAGAATGAAATTACATTTCATAGCTATTGGCGGCAGCGTTATGCACAATTTAGCGATTTCTTTGCATAAAAATGGACATATTATAACCGGTTCAGATGACGAAATTTTTAATCCTGCCCTTTCTAATCTTGAAAAGCAGGGTATTTTACCCCCCAAATTAGGTTGGTACCCTGAAAAGATTACCTCTCAGCTCGATGCCATCATACTTGGAATGCACGCCCATGATGACAATCCTGAACTTCAAAAAGCCAAAGAACTTGGATTAAAAATTTACTCCTATCCTGAATTTATATACGAAAGAAGCAAAAATAAGTTGCGTGTTGTTATCGGTGGCAGCCACGGCAAAACCACTATCACTTCCATGATTATGCACGTAATGAAACGGAATAATAAAAATTTTGACTATATAGTGGGTGCGCCTATTGAGGGGTTTGAACTCACTATAAACTTGTCGGAGACAGCGCCCTTTATAATTATAGAGGGGGATGAATATCCTGATTCCGCCATTAATAAGCTGCCGAAATTTTTGATTTATAAGGCAACTATCGGTCTTGTAAGCGGCATTGCATGGGACCATGTAAATGTTTTTCCTTCGTTTGAGAGCTATGTCATGCAATTTCAGTTGTTTGTTGACCACATTCCTTCAAACGGGAAAATAATTTTTAATAAGGAGGATGAGGAATTGAAAAAAGTAATTTCTTCCACCGTTTCCAAAGCAGAAAAGATAGCTTATTACACGCCCAATTCGGTGGTTGAAGCAGAGGAAACTTTTTTAATTTATAATTCTAAAAAAATACCTATGCAGGTTTTTGGTAAACATAATTTACAGAATAGTATGGGTGCAAAAGCAGTATGTAATCAATTGGGTATAAGCGATGATGAATTTTTTCCGGCTATTTCGTCTTTTAAAGGAGCTTCAAGGCGATTAGAATTGATAGGCAAAAACAAATCAACCTCTATATATAAAGATTTTGCACATTCTCCTTCCAAACTTAAAGCCACTATTGCCGCTGTAAAAGAACAGTTTCCCCGCCGCAGGTTAGTTGCCTGTATTGAATTACATACATATAGCAGCCTGAACAAAAACTTTTTAAACGAATATGCCGGCACCATGAAACAGGCGGACGTGAAAATTGTTTATTACAATGAGCACGCATTTCAAATAAAAAAATTACCTTTCATCCCTGAAACAGATGTGATAAAAGGATTTGCAGATGATTCAATTAAAATTTTTACCGATAAAGACAAATTAAAAGATTTTCTCATTTCTATGGATTATGCGGAAACAAACCTGTTGATGATGAGTTCGGGAAATTTTGACAATTTGAATTTGAACGAATTAGCTACATTTGTAATTAACCATAATACTCCTAAAAATTAATGCAGCTCCAACTTACACGCCCGATTGCCTTTCTCGACCTTGAAACCACCGGCACCGACCCCGCTAAAGACCGTATTGTTGAAATAGCGGTACTTAAAATATCTCCCGATGGAAGCCGCGCGCTGAAAACCGACCGTGTCAACCCGGGCATTCCTATTCCCGAATCGGCATCGTTAATACATGGCATTTATGACAAGGATGTAAAAAACGCACCGCCGTTTTCCAAAATTGCCAAAGATTATTTTATTTTTCTAAACGACTGCGACCTTTCGGGGTTTAATTCCAGCCGCTTTGATTACCCTATTCTTATTGAAGAGTTTCTGCGTTGCGGCATGAATTTTAATATGGAGGGTAGGAGACATGTTGACGTACAACGGGTTTTCCATCTTATGGAAAAACGAAATCTTGAAGCAGCATATAAATTTTACTGCGGAAAAAAGCTTGAGGGGGCTCATTCCGCCAAAGCCGATGCCGAAGCGGCGTATGAAGTATTAATGGCGCAACTCGACCGCTATAATGGTGAACTTAAAAATGATGTTGACTTCCTGCACGACCTGACAAAAGACGGTGATTTTGTGGATATGAATCGCCGCATGGTATTTATTAATGGCGAACCGGCTATTAATTTCGGGAAACATAAAGGCAAAAGTGTTAAACAACTACTTAAGTCGGAGCCCCAATACTTTGACTGGATATTTAAAAGCGATTTTCCGCTTGAGTTTAAACAGAAACTCAAAGATATTCTTGAGGAATACGAAAAAAAATAATTTCCTTTATAACATTATTTCAACCGATTAATCACAGTGAAATCTGCTCTTGTAATTATACCTACCTATAACGAACTCGATAATATTTCTAAAATCATTACCGAAATATTTTCGCTGGATAATGACATACATATTCTTATCGTTGATGATAATTCTCCCGATGGCACGGCTATAATAGTTGAGGGGCTGATCCCAAAATTTTCCGGGCGGTTATTTTTAGAAAAACGCCCCGGCAAAGCCGGTCTTGGCACGGCATATATCTTTGGTTTCCGATGGGCATTACAACGTAATTATGATTATATTTTTGAGATGGATGCCGATTTTTCGCACCCGCCAAAAGATATTTCACGCCTTTATGATACCTGCGCCAATGGCGGCGCCGATGTTGCAATTGGGTCGCGGTATTGCAAGGGCGGAAAAGTGGTGAATTGGCCTGTTGATAGAATATTGATGAGTTATTTTGCTTCGGTATATGTGAGAATTATTACAGGCATCCCTGTGAAAGATACAACTGCCGGTTTTGTTTGTTTTAAGCGACAAGTGCTTGAAACAATTGATTTGGATAAGATACTCTTTGTAGGATATGCCTTTCAAATTGAAATGAAATTTGCCGCATGGAGATTGAAATTTAAATTAAAAGAAGTGCCTATTGTTTTTACCGATAGGGTGCAAGGCAGCAGCAAAATGAGTAAGGGCATTTTTAAAGAGGCGGTAATCGGCGTATTGAAAATGAAATGGAACAGTTTTAGTAATTCGTATAAAAAGACTAAGTAAGTTTATTCAAATACAACTGTATTGTATTCTCCAACCCCAAATAAATCGCATCGCAAACCAATGCGTGACCGATAGACACTTCATCCAGCTTACATAAATTATCTTTCAGATATTTTAAATTATCAAAGTTTAAATCATGTCCTGCATTAATACCTAATCCTACATCCATCGCTTTTTTAGCGGCAATAATGTAGAGGGCAATTGATTTTTCTTTATTTTTAGAAAAATATTCAGCGTATGGTCCTGTGTATAGTTCAATTCTGTCAGCGCCGCAATTTGCTGCGCCTTCAATTAGTTTTTCATCAGGGTCAATAAAAACAGAAACACGAATACCGGCGGATTTTAATTCCTTAATTATTTCTTTTAAAAAGGATGCCTGTTTAATCGTATTCCAACCCGCATTAGATGTTATCACTTCAGGCGCATCAGGCACAAGGGTGCACTGATGTGGTTTCACTTTTAGAACCAAATCCATGAATTGTTTAGCTGGATAACCTTCAATATTAAATTCTGTAGTAACAACAGGTTTAAGGTCATAAACATCTTTGTACCTAATATGCCGCTCATCCGGTCGCGGGTGAACCGTTATACCCTGCGCTCCGAAACGCTCGCAGTCCTTTGCCGCTTTCACTACATTAGGTAAATCACCGCCGCGTGCATTGCGCAGCATCGCAAATTTGTTGATATTAACAGATAACCGTGTCACCTCAAATCATCCACTTGTGTGCCGGGATATTGCTTAGGGTCGAATGTGAAGAATGAATCATTAAGCACCAAATCAGTTACCATTTTTTGTATTTCAAATGTATATCTTTTACCATCCTTGAACATAAATACGGCGCTGGTAATGGTGCTGTTATTTTTGTCAATATCAAGCCGCACTTTAAAGTACGGCTTGTTTTTATTGGTAGGCGTTAAATCAATTACATAGGTCGGAACGCCATTAATGATTGTTTCCTGGTTAAAAGCATATAGAAACCCTTTTTGATAAATATTAAATACCTGGTCGGGAGAAATGGTACTCTCATCAGGTTCGTAAGTATTTATCTGCACCTCTTTACTGTCTTTCAGGTATGTCCAGACGGTGGTGTTATCACAGGTTATCTCCTGGTTGTTCAACTCAACTTTATATTTATTGCCCTTAATATAAATAGTGCCGGTGAGTTCATCGGATGATTTATTGGCAGGGTCATCAATTTTCTGAACGAAAACAGCCCGTATGGTTTTAAAGGATTTATATTTTGCACTTACTTTATTGAGAATATCTTTTGCCCTCAGATCATTTACCGTGGTTTGGGCACATACATTCCCGGTAAGAAAATAAGCAATAAAACTTATTAATAACAGGTATTTGAAACGCATAATGTGGGATAAAATTAATTACTATTACTCATATTATCCAGAAAATGTTCCAATTCAAATTCGGTTTTTACTAAAACGTCTCTTGATTTGCTTCCTAAATTTGGTCCCACAATTTTCGCCGCCTCTAATTGATCCATTAAACGCCCCGCCCGGTTATAACCCAGTTTTAGACGGCGTTGAAGCAGGGACGTTGAACCCATCTGGTTTTGTACAATAAGCCGCGCCGCGTCTTCAAACAATTCATCGCGTTCGTTGGAATCAAAACTGTCACTGTCACCCTGTTCTTCCGGGTCAATATACTCCGGTAATAAATGAGCGCTGGGATATCCCGGTTGTTGAGAAATAAATTCAACCACGCGCTCCACTTCAGCAGTATCAACAAAAGCGCATTGAATACGTTGCAAATCTCCTCCTAGCGATAATAACATATCGCCGCGCCCTATAAGCTGGTCGGCGCCGCCAAGGTCAAGAATGGTGCGTGAATCCACCTTTGCAGTTACTTTAAATGCAATACGGGCGGGGAAATTAGCTTTAATAGTTCCCGTAATAATATTCACCGACGGGCGCTGTGTGGCAATGATAAGGTGTATGCCCACGGCGCGCGCCAGTTGTGCAAGGCGGGTAATGGGCGTTTCAATTTCACGCCCTGCAGTCAGGATAAGGTCTGAAAATTCATCTATCACTAAAACAATATAGGGCAGGAAACGGTGTCCCTTATTGGGGTTCAGCCGCCGCGCTGTAAATTTCTCATTATATTCTTTCATGTTGCGCACACCGGCTTCTTTCAGCAGGTCGTAGCGCAAATCCATTTCTATGCAAAGCGAGTTAAGCGTATGAATCACTTTTTTTGTATCCACAATTATCGGCTCCTCTTCACCGGGCAGCTTGGCAAGAAAATGTTTTTCAATAGCTGAATAAAGTGACAGCTCCACTTTTTTCGGGTCAATAAGCACAAACTTTATCTGCGACGGATGTTTTTTATACAGCAGCGACATCAGTATGGCATTAATGCCCACCGATTTTCCCTGCCCGGTTGCGCCCGCTATCAGCAGGTGGGGCATCTTCGTTAAATCCTGTATAACAATTTCGCTGGCTATATTTTTTCCGAGAGCAATAGGCAACTCCATTGTTGTATTCTGGAATTTCTCGGATGCCAGCATACTGCGCATGGCAACCGTTTCCTTGTTTTTATTAGGCACTTCAATGCCAATGGTGCCTTTGCCGGGTATGGGGGCTATTATTCTTATACCAAGAGCCGATAAGCTGAGAGCAATATCATCCTCAAGATTTTTTATTTTAGAAATGCGCACGCCGGGAGCAGGCACAATTTCATACAGCGCTACTGTTGGTCCAACGGTGGCTTTAAGATTTTCCTGGATTTCAATATTATAATTTCTAAGCGTATTTACAATTTGGTCTTTGTTCTTCAGCAATTCATCACGGTCAATGGGTGTTTTTGATGAATCATAATTTTCAAGCAGATCCAGAGTCGGATACTGGTAATTTGAAAGGTCAAGTGTGGAGTCGTAAGGAAATGTTTCGTTGGTGGCTTCGGGATTATTTTCTTCAGCTTCCGGCTCTTCGGGCACTGTTTGAATGTCCAGCGTTTCATCAACCGGCTCTTCATTAGTAATTAAAATATTATTTGACGACTCCGGCGCCGAATTTAAAATCTCAGGCTCATTTTGTTCTTCCGAATCTATTTCACTTAAAACCGGCTCAGGCGTTTCCTCTTTTATTTTTTCTTTGCCGTAATGGTCTTCTATGATCAGGTTATGGTCTGACACCTGTTCAACCGGCACAGCCGCAGGGGCTGTGTCTACAGCTTTCTTTCCCGGAAATTTTATTTTGAACGACAGGTTATAAACGATAACTGCAAAAGCCAAAGCAACAACAACTAACAATGCGCCCGTGCCTATTCTGCCTATAAATCCCGTCATCCAGTCGTTAAGCGTGATACCGAAATAGCCGCCGAACGGAAAAGCGTTATTGCCGTTTATATCAAAAATAAAACTCAGCGCCACCGAAAAGAATATGAGAAAAATAAGCCCGTAGCCGCTGTGTTTTTTAGCGTTAATAATGCGCGCATTCAAAAGAAGGTTAATGCCGTAAATGCCAAGCAGGTAAGGAATAATGAAAGAGGGCAGCCCGAACTCGCCGCGGATAAAAAAATCAGACATAAAAGCCCCCAAAGAGCCCATGATGTTAGTGAAATCATGCCCTTTGGTAAATAACGTTCTCCAGCTAAAGGTCAGCAGTTTCACCTGGTCTTGCCGCCAGGTAAACAGATAGGAGAAAAACGATACGAACAGGTAAAAGCTGGTGAGCAACAATACCAGCCCCACTACCCTGTGCACGCGCTCATCCTTCAGGCGCGTTAGAATAGAAACGGATTTTGCCTTCGGTTGGCGCCTGCGCGGTTTTTTCTCACGGGGTTTTGTTTCCTCAACCTCTTCCAAAACGTCTATATCTTCTTCAGCAGCTTTTTTATTTTTTTCAGCCATTCGTTTAGAGACACGTATTAATAATAAGTAAAAATAACAGCATTGCCATGAATAAACCCGGATAGCGGCATTTGTTTATTAACATAGCTGTGGTGAGTAGTGGACGGTGAAGGGGGTAGTTATGTTAACCGTTAATTGTGTGGTTTTATTGCGCTTTTTTGTAATTTTTTTTGGAGAATTCTTAGGGCGCCCCCCGATAAAAATCGGGGCCGGGCTTTCCGTTACAACTCCTCGCGAATCCCTGCACAAGGCTCAACCGCTGTGGGGTTTCCACTGCAATCCCTGGCGCGGTGTAACTCAAGCTTAAACCGTGTAAACTCCGTTAGGAGTTATATATTGGTAAAAAAATAATTGCCCTCAAATAATCGCTCCGTATGGAGCGAAATAAATTTTATATTTATACCATATTTATTAGTGAAAAGGGAATTTGAAATTTATAAGTACATTATATGAAAAAGTATTTTATACATAACGGCAATAACCAAGAAAGTCCTTTTGATATTGAAGAACTAAAATTAAAAGGCGTTAGCGAAAATACGCCTATTTGGTATGAAGGAATTGATGATTGGACGACGGCAAATAATGTTGATGAATTAAAAGGGGTATTAAAAAAAGCAACCCCACCTCCGTTTTCTATCACGAACCCAAAAAAGAAAAAAGGATATGGACTCGCATTCGTAATTGTATTGATAATTATTTTGGTTATAATTTTTAATAAACCGAATTCAATTCAAGGAATTAAAGATTATATTATCTCTATCACAGGTAAAAATATTGATAAGAACTCAATTGATTTAAATTCAATTACTGGCGTATACGAATACCATGGTCCGTCAATACCAGAAGGTAATCAATCTTATCAACTAATGACAGGGGGTAGATTTATTCACGATATATCTAGCTATACGAGCCCCAACAGTGGTTATGGCGAACCTGATCATTTTTATAGCGCTCCTAAGCAAATTGTTGGTGATTACACGGTAAAAGACAATAAAATCACATTTGACTTTAAAGGACATTTTGATGGTTCATATAGTCTCGGTTTTCATAAGGATACTTTCCAAGATACTTTGATAGTTGATGAACAGGGAAGATATATTTTCTTTAATGTAGAAAGACCAGAATATAAATTTGTTAAAGAATAATTTGTGGCAAAATTGTCAGATGAAAAGATAATTAATTTAATACAAGAGCGTCTTGCGTATTCAACAATGAATATTCGGGTTTTCAGAAACCAAGGGAGAGGAAAAGTAGAGAAAGCGTGGCGTTTCATGAAATCGTTAAATCTTAAACTCCTTACAAAGGAATCTGAAAGAGGGGTGGAAAAAGAATATAGCTCTTATTGTAACAGAACTCTTCACCGCTTGCAAAAGAAATTCCATAAACAAAATAGCAATACTTTTGGTATAGCTACTAAGGCTTTAAATATTTTTTTAATTGAATGTTATCTTAATAAAGAATTGAACAAAGAATATAAACTTGAAAGAATTAAAAAATTTCTCGAGGTACCAATTGATAGTAAAGTAGCCAAATTTCTCAAAAAGAAATATAAATTCTTGCCTACTTTTAAATCGATAAAATGTTTAAATAATGCAACTTATTTTGCATATCAAGAACGTGCTAAATTCCATGCACAAAATTTTTTCCCTAAGGAATATGCATTTGGTTTCTATATTGACTTAGTAGCATGGAGAAAAAAGTGATTTCTATTTGACTATTTACACCGTTTATTGTTGCGATATAAATTTTCCACTGGCTTAGGTTTTATCTCATTTTTCACAATAATCATCTTAATCCCATAAATCACAGTTCAGACAATTAGCAATAAAAATTATAACTCCGCCATTTATGGCGGAGACTACTATACGTAGTAAACCGGCTTTAGCCATGAATTGTATTTGTCAGGGCTAAAGCCCTTAAAGTTATGATAGCCTTGTCCCAAGCTAAAACATGGGGTTATAAGCGTATAATATTTTATTAAAAATAGTTGCATTTTGCTAAAATCCGATGCAGATTTGTTACCCGTTATTTATTTTAAAACTTAATAAGCCATGTTATCAATAGGAACAAAAGCCCCCGACTTTGAATTATACACCACCCCGGATCAGAAATTGAAACTAAGCGAGTTGCTTGGCAAAAGAGTTATCATAGCTTTTTATCCGGCAGATTGGAGCGAAGTGTGCAGTGACGAAATGACACTCTATAACGAAACGCTGAGGTTTTTTACCAAATATAATGCCCAGCTATTAGGTATTTCTGTGGACAGTAAATGGTGCCACATGGCGTTTAGCCAGAATAATAAATTTCATTTTCCGCTACTTGCCGATTTTGAGCCTAAAGGAAAAGTAGCCCGGTTATACGATGTGTATGATGAAGTTGAGGGAGAAAGCAGGAGAGCAATATATGTGCTGGATGAAAAAGGAATTATTCGATGGAATTATTTATCTCCTGTCGGCGTAAACCCCGGTGCCGACGGAATATTGGATGCCCTGCAGGAATTGGATAACGTTAAAATAGAAAGCAAATGAGTTCACATTTAAAAAATGCTGTAAGCAGCAATGACCATATCCAGGGGGACCGTAATGCCCCAATAGAGTTGGTAGAGTATGGCGATTATCAATGTCCGTATTGCGGACAAGCCTACCCCATTATAAAAGCGATTCAACAAAAATTAAAAGGCGACCTGAAATTCGTTTTCCGCAATTTTCCATTGACGGATGTACATCCCGATGCTTTTGATGCAGCTTTGGCGGCAGAAGCGGCGGCGCTGCAAAATAAATTCTGGCAAATGCACGACACTATTTATGAAAACCAGGACAGCCTGGACTCAGAATCCTTAATTTCCTACACCAAAGAAATTGGCTTAGATGTTCAGCGGTTTAAAGATGATATGAAAAATAATTCTCTCTCTGCTAAAATAGAAAATGATTTTGAGGGCGGCGTAAGAAGTGGCGTTAATGGCACTCCAAGCTTTTATATCAACGGAGCTAAATATGAAGGAGCATGGGACGATGAACGCGCATTTCTCCAGGATTTAAAATCGCTTTTGAAGAAAGTGCATTAAATTTTCGGGTCAGCAATAAAAATTATAACTCCGCCATTTATGGCGGAGACTACGATACATAGCAAACGGCTTTAGCCATGAAATGTATTGGTCAGGGCTAAAGCCCTTAAGTAGTGCTATAGTCATGCCCCATGCTAAAGCATGGGGTTACTTATAATCTGCTGTAAAAATTGGAGTAAACTCACTTACTTTTTTTATGACATTCAATATTAATCAGCTTCTGAATATATGCACAACCAGGCGCCTCTCTCCAGTATTGGAGAGAGGATGGGAGTGAGGCAAAACTTTCTGTCCCAACTTGTTTCAACGCATTAATTCAACAGGTAATTTTGTATCATGCTTTTAATCCTTCTT
>CAVYQA010000030.1:0-336392 GCA_963770495.1 Chitinophagales bacterium
GGCAAGGTATATAAATTATCACCGGTTGAAACACGTGTTATCAACCCGTTGGTTAAAAAAGAGATGTGGAACATAATGGTGTCCCGTGCCCCCGATACATTTAAATGGATAACAAAACTTCAATCAACGGTAAAAGTTTAATTAGTTCTTGCTAAAGGAATAGGTAATCCCAACTATTAATCCGGCTGTTGCATTATATCCGGGTGAATAGGGCGCAGTTGGAGTACTATTTCTGTAACCGGGTGCATTCATATCCGTTAGTCCATAATCCATCCTGGCACCCAGCGTAAAATATAAATCTTTAGTTGCGTAAATATAGGCGCCTGCCTCTCCCGCTAATTCAACATCCACCGGTTCAAACCTGTATTTTTCATTATCCCCTGCAAAAGGCGCATCAATATAATTTGCAATTATTGTTGCAGATTGTAAAATCCCGATTTGCGGTTCCTCCCATAATAAAGAGTTTAACACTCTTTTCATCAGACAGTGTAGCTATGTATTTAAAATATGCCGGAATCTTAAAATAATTAAGTTCAACCAGCCGGTTAAGTGTTCCCGCTTTCAATGTTTGCTGGTATTTAGCGCCCTGGAAAGAATAAATAAAATCTAATTGCACCCCTAAATCAGTTGTAAAATTATATCCTAAAGTTATTGCCGGAGCCACTCCGTAATCCAGCGTGTGTTCAATACCGATTTGCCCATAATCATCCTGGTGCAATATCCATACCGTATTTAAACCCGTGGCAGCTCCAATGTTAAATCCCTGTTGGGCATAGCTCGTACTAACCAAAAATATTAAAACAATACCTAAAATTTTCTTCATGTTTTTTGCTCAAAATAATGTTGTTTCACTAAATAGAGTGATAAAACTTTTAAAGTTACGCAAAAAAAACGTCCCACTATAGCGGGACGTTTTTAAATAAATTAGTTACTGAATTATCTCGCCACAACAAGCTTGCTAACCGAAGTGATTCCGTCGGCTTCCACTGAAACCAGGTAAACACCATCAGCCAAATCCTGTGTATTGATAAGTTGCTGGTTTAATCCTGCTCCAACATTACCCTCGTTCTTGCTTCGGATAAGTTTTCCCGTTATATCATACACATTAATGATAACCGGTGCACCTGTTTTAAGTGTATATTTTAACGTTGCAAGATCTGATGCAGGGTTAGGATAAATGGTTTGACCGGATACAATGCCGGCTATATTCTGAATCCCTGTGGTATAAGTAATATGATAAGAAAAATCGTGATCCTGCAACTGGAAGGGCGGTAAGAAGGCTAAAGAAGGTATATATAAGCTATCCCATTCTTTTATGCTTTGGTTATATTGTACATCCGAAGGAACAATAAAAGAAATATCATTGTCTCCGGGGGTATATAATGGCTCTTCCGTCGAATAATTCTCATCAAATGAAACAAATTCGAAATTGTTGTAATGAAGGCTTATCGTATCCCCTGGTTTATAGGCTGAACCCGGTTTAAAAGCTACTGACATTCCAACTAAATTTCCTTTGTTAACTAACATACCACCACCCGGAACCGGTGTTACAAATGCGGATCTTGCACTGCAGTATCCGCTTGATGTAATGGAACTTTTATTGTTGTAATTTTGACATTAACTTTAGCGTTCCCATAATACCATTCTCCCAAACCAAATGAGCTGGGGTAATAAAACAATATGGGGAAAAATACGGTATCCGCATTAAAATGGTTTACCCAGTAAGTGTCTGGTGTTGAGGTAAAATAAGCATCGGGAAAGGCATTACTCTTATAAGCTCCCTGGATTAAGTCAATTAATAAAGTATCAACTACTCCGGTATCCGGGTCAAGCCTCGAATAACCTGCTGCCACTGAGACAGAATCCAATGTATAATCCTCTGTAGTGGGTAGATTGAAACCATAAGCACCATATGCAAGACTAAAAAATGACGACCAAGCGTTAAATTCCTGGCCAAGACCATAAGCAAATGCTTTACCATATTGAGTTACGCCATTACTTACTCCATAAGAAAAATAAACGGTTGAGTCAGAATACATGGGAGCAATATATGGTTTCAAACCTCCGATTTCAGTATCTAATGCAGCCTGGTAACTCAACCACCAGGAACCCGATGAAGATCTTGTTCCCACATTAGAGCCATTATTATTATAATTAAAAAGATATTTACTGGCCGGCACCGGCTTGGGATTTGTATAATTCACAGTACTTTGTTGCCCGAATACGCTAAAAGCCAATGTGAATAATAGTAATGCAATAGTAATTTTTTTCATAAGTATGATTTTTTTGTTTAACTGGTTATAAAGTCTATCACAAAGTAAATAAGATTAATTCAGAAAAAAAAGTTTAATGCCTATTTATTTTTATGTTACAAATTTAAATTACTTATCTTATCTTTCTTTGAGATAGTTAAAGTTCTCACATGCTTTTTTCCGTAAAATCTTATTTAATGTATTTACTGAAGGGCAGAACCAAATTCTACATTCATTCTCCTTTTGTTTTCAGCTTTATTAATGAGGTTCTCCACGATAAACGGCAATTTTATTTTTTCGATGATATAAAAAAAGCGTGCCATGAACTACTCCAAAACAGCTCTGTTATAACCATTGAAGATTTCGGCGCAGGTTCAAAAATAATATCCACAAATACAAGAAAAATCTCATCCATAGCTAAAACTTCTTCTATCCCGGAAAAATACGGGCAACTGCTCAGCCATATTGTTGACCATTTTCAGAGCGCTTCTATTCTCGAACTCGGCGCCTGTCTTGGGTTAGGTACCGCCTATCTTGCCGCAGCAAATTCAAAGGCAACGGTAATTACCCTTGAAGGGGCTGAGCAGCTTGTCCGATTAGCTGAAAAAACCTTTGAGCACCTTCACCTTAAAAACACAGCGCTTATCACCGGTAATTTTTCAAAAACACTTCCCATGGCGCTTAACAAGCTCAATACTATTGATTTGGCTTTTATTGATGGCAACCACAATTATGAGCCGACTATGGATTATTTCCACCAAATCCTTGCTCATGTAAATAACAACTCCATATTAATTTTCGATGACATTCATTGGTCAGCAGAAATGCAACGGGCATGGCGCGACATTTGCAATCACCCCAATGTAACTGTCACCATTGACCTTTATCGCCTCGGTATAGTTTTTTTCAGAAAAGAACAGGCTAAAGAAAATTTTATGCTCTATTTCTAAATCCCTCGTCCCATCCAGTCCTTCGTCCCTTTCATAAAAAATCGTACCTTCAAGCTTTATAATCACAATTAATTGAAGACCACAAGTAAGAAACAACACCATCCAGGTCCTGCTAAAGACCCGTTAAAACACGAAATACTTCAACTGCTGCATTCAGAGCGTCATCGCAATATGTCGCTAAAGCACCTCATGAAAAAACTCAATACGAAGTATGAGATGCCCGATATAATGAAAACATTAGAAAAAGCCGAGAGCGCGGGCGAATTAAATCTTTCACAAAACCATGTCAGGCTCATCAGTAAAGCGTCCGAAAATAAAAAGGAATTTCAGGATATTACTTTAGAGGGTAAATTGCAATTCACCCGCTCGGGCAACGCCTTTGTGTTAGCAGAAGATGAAGGTGAAGATGTAAGAGTATCTCAAAAAAACCTTAACCGCGCCATCAATGGCGACCGCGTGCGTGTTAAATTGTTCAGGATTGACAAACAAAAACGCCGCGAAGGCGAGGTGGTGGAAATATTAGAACGCCACACAAAAAACTTTGTTGGCATTGTACACGCCTCGCCAACATTGGCTTTTTTAGTCATTGACGACCGTATTGCCGCATTTGATATTTTTATTCCCATTGATAAGCTCCACAATGCCCAAAACGGCGATAAAGCCGTTGCCCATATAATAGATTGGTCCCCCGATGCAAAAAATCCGGTAGGTGAAATAACCGAGATTCTTGGCAAAACCGGCAGTAACGATGCTGAAATGAAAGCTATTTTAATGGAAAACGGTTTCAGGCTTAACTTTCCGAAACCGGTGCTGAATGAAGCTGAAAAAATTACGCTTGAAATTCCCAAGCCGGAGATTTCATTGCTCGAGGATTTCAGAAAAAAACTCACCTTCACCATTGACCCCGTTGACGCTAAAGATTTTGATGATGCCCTGTCATTTGTGGATTTGGAAAATGGCACCTACGAAGTCGGTATTCACATTGCCGATGTATCCCATTATGTCCACCCCGGTTCGGCGCTGGATAAAGAAGCGCTGCAACGCGCCACCAGCGTATATCTTGTTGACAGGGTGCTGCCTATGTTTCCCGAAAAACTGAGTAATGAAGTATGCTCGCTACGCCCCAATGAAGATAAATTATGTTTCTCCGTTATATTCATACTCGATAAAAAAGGCGATGTTCTTCACCACCATTTTGCTAAAACGGTTATTCATTCCAACAAGCGCTATAGCTATGAAGAAGCCCAGGAAATTTTAGATAAAGGCGAAGGAATTTATTACAATGAATTAAATACGCTTAATACTCTTTCAAAAAAACTGCGCGAAAAACGCTTTAAAAGCGGCTCTATAAATTTCGAGACCACTGAAGTGAAATTTGTGCTGGATGAAGCCGGCAATCCGATTAAAATAATTCCTAAAGAGTCCATTCAAACCAATAAGCTGATTGAAGATTTTATGTTATTGGCTAACCGCACGGTAGCCGAATTTGCAAAGAAGAAAAAACACGATGGCAAGCCGGTTCCGTTTGTATATCGCATCCATGATACACCCAACCCCGATAAATTACAATCACTGGCTGACCTTGCTCTTGCATTTGGTCATAAACTCGACTTCAGCACGCCCAAGCGAATTGCAAAATCGCTGAATAAACTATTGGATGATGTCAGTGGCAAGCCCGAACAGGATATGATAGAAACGCTGGCTATACGCACCATGGCAAAAGCCATTTACACCACCCAAAACATCGGTCACTATGGATTGGCATTTGAGGATTACTGTCATTTCACCTCGCCTATCCGCCGTTACCCTGATGTGCTCACGCATCGCATTTTATTTAATCTTTTAACAAACAAAAGAAACCCTGTTGAGAAAGATTTGGAGGAAAAATGCCAATACTGCACCGACCAGGAAATTAAGGCAATGGATTCAGAGCGTGCATCGCAGAAATATATGCAGGTGAAGTTTATTGAGAATAAGGTAGGGCAATCATTTGCAGCCATCATTTCAGGAGTGGCAGAGTTTGGTATTTTCGCCGAGATAATTGAAAATAAATGTGAGGGATTAATCCGCTACGAGAGCATAGGCGATGATTTTTATGTCTATGAAGAAAAAAAGCACCGCGCAAAAGGCAAACGGTTTGGCAACGTTTACCAGCTGGGCGATAAAATAAGGGTGCGCGTACTGCGTGTAAATCCCAACAACAGAACAATTGATTTTGAATTATTGCAATAATAACTGCCCCATCCCGGTCCGCCGGCTGGCGGAGGAAGGAGTCAGCCATACTACAGAAAAATCTAAAAAATCAGCACTACCTAAAGTCTTCCCCTTTGGGGAAGATTTAGATGGGGCAAAAAGAAAATTGATTTTGAATTATTACCCTAACGTTATTGGCATAAGCATGGTGGCTCCCTATTAAAATACACACATCCATCACACTCACACCCAAACCCCAACTTTAGTGGGGAGATTTAGAGGGGGCAGGAAAAATACTATTTTTACGGTATGCACACTGTTGAAGACCTGCACCGGCTTTTCATTGAAAAACTGAAAAAAGAAAACTTCTCCCTCGAGCCTAAAGAGCTTTACGAGTCGTTTAATTATATGCTGTCACTGGGTGGCAAGCGGATGCGCCCCCTTTTAACGCTTATAGCTTGCGATATGTTTGGCGGAAATATGGAGCAAGCTCTTGACGGCGCCATGGCAATTGAGTTATTCCACAATTTCACTCTTGTGCACGACGACATCATGGATAAAGCGCCCATCCGCCACGGACTGCCAACGGTACATATAAAATATAATCCCAGTGTTGCATTGCTTTCGGGCGATGTGATGCTGGTGTATGCCTATAAATTTTTAAACCGTCTTGACAATTCTATTCTGAAAAAATGTCTCACCCAATTTAATGATACCGCCGTTAAAGTTTGCGAAGGTCAGCAAATTGACCTCAATTTTGAAACACAGGAGCAAGTAACGATGAACGACTACCTGCACATGATAGAATTAAAAACCGCCGTATTACCTGCCTTTGCCTTACAACTCGGAACAATAATAGCGGGAGCGTCGGAAACAGAAGCATCACAGCTTTACCAATTCGGTATTAACATCGGCATGGCTTTCCAGTTGCAGGACGATATTCTCGACAGCTTCGGCGATGAAAAAGTTTTCGGCAAAAAAACCGGCGGTGACATCGCTCAAAACAAAAAAACAATATTACTGATACGTGCAATGGAAGTAGCTGATGCTCCTGTAAAAAAAGAACTGAACAAATGGTATAAATCCACTACTGTAAACTCCGGAGAAAAAATAGCAACAATGAAAAAAATATTTTCCGAATTAAAAGTAAAAGATTTTGCCGTTGAAAAAATGGAATCCTATCACAATAGCGCTATGAGTCATTTATCTAAACTGGCAATTCCCGATTCAAAAAAAGAAGTTTTGAAAAATTTTGCGGAAAAATTGTTGTACAGGCACAGTTAGTAGTAGCTATTTACTTCAACACTACTATCTGCTTCGCCACCACATTATCCCTGCTAACCACTTTCACCAGGTAACATCCGTTGACAATGGTCGGAGGCAAATTTATTTGCGTGGTATATAACCCGCCTGTAGTCTCTCCGTTTTGGCTATAAATTACTTGTCCTAATAAATTGATAATCGCTATTGATAAATCGCCCGCATCATCACCCGGGTTATATGTGAGGTAAAAATCACCGTTACCGGGATTAGGGCTCACATTAAAATCATGTACCACCGTATAGGGTATCGTATGATGCGGGTTTTCAATTCCTTTGATTGAACATATTTTCGCTGTTACCGTTATAGTATTGGATGAACTGATGCAGCCCGATGAATTTGTTATATCGCAGGTATAATTGCCCGCATCGTTGGCATAGTATATTGATGAGGTGGCACCTGCTATAAGAGTATTATTGACATCCCATTGATAGGTATAACCTGCGCCTGTTGTAGCTGAAAGTTCAACGCTGTCCGTTCCCACGCAAATTGCCGTTGAATCAAACGCCGTAATGGTGTCGGCAGGATAGGTTCCCTCCGTAACTTTTATAGAATTGGAAGTGGAAGGGCATCCCGGCGCTAACAAAGAAGTTATCACAACATAAGCAGTGCCCGCTTTCCTGGTGGTGTAAGTGGAATTGGTCGCTCCGGAAAGTGCTTTGCCGTTGCCATACCATTGGTAGCTGTAATTACTGCCCGTAGGCGATGCAACGAGTTCCACGGAATTACCCGGGCAAAAAACCGAAGGTCCGTTGGTGGTAATGCTCGCGTTAAAAGCTGCGGGCACATTAACCACGATAGATTGCGTGCCCGGAATACCGTTGCTGTTTTTTCCCGTCACGATGTAAGTAGTTGTAACCGTTGGGGTAACAATAATTGTGGGACCAATTCCAATGAACGGCGAGCCATAACTCGGGCTTGCCGTCCACGAATAGGTGGCGGCGCCACTGGCAGTAAGCGTATCGGCTGCACCATCACACTGACCCGTATCCGTTGCTGTTACCTGTATGGGAATTGATGTTTCCGTGTCAATAGAACTGGCATCAATGGTTAAGCGCAAAATATTGGTATCGCTGTAAATTTCCTGCTTGGGAATCACAATCAAATTGCCGTCCCAGGAAGCAGTGCCCGATTGCAAAACAAAGCCGTCATTTATATTTTGATAATAAATGGTCGCACCGTGCATGGGTTTAAAATTCTGCAGCTGGCGCGGAGTAACATCAACCACTAATGAATCAGGCGTTGGAAATGGACCATATTGTGTTTTAACATCCTTTCGGATATAAACAGATGCCTGCCATACTGCCGGTGAATCAACAATCTCGCTCTTCCAATCCAGCATACCATTTATGGTTCCCACGGAATCTCCGTTAGTAGCATAGCCATCACCCGGGTTATTATTAGCCGAACAATTGGAAAAAGCCGGGTATGAAATTGCTGTGCTGTATTTTGAATAATCAGGAATGATATTCCATGCTTTCGGACCGCCGCCATGACTTCTTTCATCCCAATAAAAAAATCCGCCTAACCGGTTGGCATTGGCAGAGTCGTAAAAAGCAATTTTTTCATACCATCCCACCGCCTCATCGTTTTTGCCGTTAATGCCAAACAGCACAGGATAATTTTTATCTCTATCCAGCCGCGCCATATAATCGGCATTACCCTGGTTGTAAAAATTCAACCCTTCATTATCCGTTAAATCGGTAGATACACCCCCGAAAAGATAATTCAGATTTCTTCGTTGCACCTCGCCCGTGTTGGTTGCAACATAGCCGTTAGGGTCGTCGCTGAACGCCAGGTTGAACATGCCCGTATATTCATACGCCAATGAAAGTTGCTCCGGTATGGTGCTGAAAGTAAATATCGTGCCCACTCCCCCATCCGATTCACCGTAAACAATGCTTTTAGTTGAATCTACCGGTAAATTTCTCGTCTATCCATTGTATGGTATAAGCAATATTTATTTGGGTAAGTAACAAATCCAATCCCGTTGTAGGTGGAACACCCGCAGCGCCATTTACATTATCATTTTGATTATAGCCAATCCACGTAGTGCCTCCGGCTCCCCCCTGCGTCCAATCGTCTAAACCAATGTCCCACGCATTTTGATAGGTGCCGTTAAGCGTATCTTCCGAGGTATCTGCAATAAAGTTGGCTGCACCGCCGTGTAATTTATAAAAAGCCGTATAAGGCGCTGTTCCCGGAACTTCCAAAATAGAAAAATTCTGAGGTAGTGACCCGTAGGTTGTCATTCTCGGGTAAATATCAGAAGTAACATCGGTTAAGAACTGCACATATAAATATAATATCGGGAGTCCCTTCACGGTTCTCACCTGCTGCAATACAGGCATTGGCATGGTAACCAATTCAGAAACAGAATCGGTAAGCGAATTCTCTCCGGGAATAATTGTAGTATCCTCAACGCCATTTACCGTTGTGGTAACAGCGTAATAAAAATTCCCGTTGCCTGTGCTTGTAGCGACAAATAAACCCGTGTTCACTGAAAGCGGCGCTCCAAGAGAATCTATTGCCAGCGTGTTTATAACACCGCCTCCTATTTCAGTCATTCGTTGATTAATTGCGGAGCTGTCAGGTACCCAGCCTAAGTTTTGCGCCGAATCCAGTTGCCCACCCGATGTAATCGGAACAGTTGACAGGTATAAATTATACTTTACCCCTGTTATTGTAAGATTATTCCACGTAACAAATACCTGCCCGCTTCTGTAAAATGCAGTGATGCCCGTAACAGGAGTTGCAAAAAGCCGTTGTGCAGCTATGAAAAAAAATAACAGTAGTAGTATTTTTTTCATCCAAAATTATTTTAAAGTGTAAACTACCGAGGTAAATTTACAAATTAATTAACACGTAGACTGAAAAGGCTTAATAGAAATAGTTAGAATTGTAACTAAATCTATGTCTCTCAACCAAGCTAACAGAGTGCCCTTCTCCTTTAGGAGAAGGGTTAGGGATGAGGCGGCTACTGCGCCGATTCCACCAGCAGCGACACATGATTATGCAACACTTCCACAAAGCCGCCCGATGTTTTAAAGGATAATTTCTCGTTATTATTTTCGAGCCGTATAACTCCCTTTTTCAGGGCGGATATAATCGGCGCATGGTTATTCAAAATTTCAAACGAGCCTGCGGCGCCCGGCAATATCACCGCCGTGGCTTCGCCGCTGTAAACCTTTTTTTCCGGTGTAATTATTTCAACAGTCATGGTTCAACTACTATTTAACCCTTAGCCGCCGCCAATAAACCTTTACCCTTTTCAATGGCATCGTCAATCGTGCCCACAAGGTTAAAAGCCGCTTCGGGATATTCATCCACCTCGCCATCCATTATCATATTAAATCCGCGAATGGTTTCCTCTATCGAAACCATCACACCCTTCAAACCCGTAAACTGTTCAGCCACGTGGAACGGCTGCGATAAAAAGCGTTGCACACGGCGCGCACGGCTCACTATCAGTTTATCATCTTCGCTTAATTCATCCATACCCAAAATGGCGATAATATCCTGCAACTCTTTATAGCGCTGCAAAATCGCCTTCACCCGTTGCGCTGTATTGTAATGTTGTTCGCCAACTACATCAGCCGTAAGAATGCGCGACGTAGAATCCAACGGATCAACAGCAGGGTAAATACCCAATTCCGATATTTTACGGTTTAATACGGTGGTAGCATCCAAATGCGCAAAGGTTGTAGCCGGTGCAGGATCGGTAAGGTCATCCGCAGGTACATACACCGCCTGTACAGACGTGATTGACCCGCGTTTTGTGGAGGCGATACGTTCCTGCATCGCTCCCATTTCAGTAGCCAGCGTAGGCTGATACCCCACCGCCGATGGCATACGCCCCAGCAGAGCCGATACCTCGGAGCCCGCCTGTGTGAAACGGAAAATATTATCCATAAAGAAAAGAATATCGCGCCCGCCCGCTTCTTCGCTTTCGCCGTCGCGGAAATATTCAGCCACGGTAAGCCCCGACAAAGCCACTCTCGCGCGTGCTCCCGGCGGCTCATTCATCTGCCCGAACACCAGCGTCGCCTGCGATTTGCCCAACTCAACTTTATCCACCTTCGACAAATCCCATCCGCCCTTTTCCATGCTCTTCTTAAATTCCTCACCGTACCGTATCACATTCGACTCAATCATTTCGCGCAATAAATCATTGCCCTCACGCGTCCGCTCGCCAACGCCCGCAAACACCGAAATTCCGGCATATCCCTTGGCAATATTGTTAATCAGCTCCATAATAATAACCGTCTTACCCACGCCTGCGCCGCCAAACAAGCCAATCTTCCCGCCCTTGGGATAGGGCTCCAGCAAATCAATAACCTTTATACCCGTAAGCAGTATTTCTGTTTCAGTAGATAACTGTTCAAAAGCGGGCGCCGGGCGATGAATGGAATAGCCCTTCTTCGAATGCACCGCGCCCATGCCGTCAATAGTATCGCCAATCACGTTAAACAGGCGTCCCTTAATATCGTCGCCCGTAGGCATTTGAATAGGCGAGCCCGTGTCCACCACATCCATCTCGCGCATTAAGCCGTCGGTAGAGTCCATCGCAATAGTGCGAACGCTGTCCTCGCCAAGGTGCTGCTGGCACTCTAAAACCAGTTTTTGCCCGTTTTCCCTCGTCACCACAAGCGCGTTAAGAATTTCAGGAAGCAGGTTGTCCGCGCCGGAAAAACGCACATCCACCACCGGACCTATTATCTGTTTAATTTTACCAATATTAGCCATAAAACAATATAAACTAAGAAGTTACAGAATTCAATGCAATTTTTTTAAAATCGCGCCGCAAAGGTATGATAAATGACTTAAAATTTATAGGGGAAAAATTAAGACTATTAGATATGAGATATGGGACATGAGACATGAGATGTGAGATATGAGACGCGGGACGGTGAGTACCTTGAAAACCTTGTCGACTTTTGAATTTTAGATATTGATTATAAATTAATTATATATTATTAATTATAGTTATTAAAATTAGCATGCAGCCGGGTGGGGACGTGGGAGGCATGCAAGGTGAGATACTACAAAAAATAAATAAGCCCCACCGAAGCGGGGCTCAAGGTTTTCACCTTCGGCATATAGCCTTATTGTGATAAGAAAATTCAAAGAGGGATATAATCTCGTTTGATTTCTTTATACAAAGATAGTAAATATTATATAAATTGCATACCCATTTTTTATATAGTACATAAAACCTTTATGTTATGGCTAAAATACTTGGACTTGATTTAGGCACCAATTCTATTGGATGGGCGCTGGTAGAAACGGATAGCAATGTTTTTTCTTTAAAAAATAAAGGAGTTCATATCTTCTCAGAAGGAGTAAAAATTGAAAAAGGGATTGAATCTTCTAAGGCGGCTGAAAGAACAATTTTTAGAAGTACAAGAAGAATCAAATTCAGAAGGAAACTAAGAAAAATCAAAACGCTACAGGTTTTGATTGAAAACAATATGTGCCCGCTTACAATAGATGAATTAAATGCATGGAAGCACAACAAAAAGGCATATCCTAAAAATCTCGAATTTCTAAAATGGTTAAAAACCGATGAAGCTACCAATATAAACCCTTATTATTTTAGGGACAAAGCGATTAGAGAAAAACTCCCTTTAAAGGACTTAGGAAGAGCATTTTATCATTTGTCTCAACGAAGAGGTTTTTTAAGCAACAGACTCGACCAGGGAGATGATGGATTAGTTGACCAAATAAGAAGTGAATTACTGCGAAGTGTTGAATATGAGAATGATACCGAAGAATTGAAAGGTATGCTTGAAATCACTTTATCAAATTATTCAGAGGATGACGATAAAGCTGTAAAAAAATTTCTTAAAAGTTTGGAAAAAATTTTAGGTGTACCCAAAACGAAATCAATCGAAGAAATAAAAAGTGAGTTATTAAAATTTCTAAATAAAACAGAAAATCTTGGTGCAGTTAAAAAGGGAATTGCAGAATTAACTAAAAAAATAAAAAATGCCCAATGCGAAACTTTAGGACAATATTTTTATAAATGCTACCAGAAAAAAGAAAAAATAAGAACACACTATACATCACGGGAAGAACATTATTTGAATGAATTCAAAAAAATTTGCGAAGTACAACAATTATCTGAAAAGACTTGTAAAAACCTTGAAGATGCAATTTTTTATCAGCGTAATTTAAAATCTCAAAAGGGACTTTTAGGTAAATGCTCATTTGAGAAAAATAAACCACGTTGTCCTGTTTCTCACCCGGCTTTTGAAGAGTATCGAGCTTTGCAATTCATTAATAGTATAAAAGCGGCTAATGAAAACGGCGGGATGGATTTTCTGAATAAGGATGAAAGGAAAAAAATATGGAATAAATTCAAAAGCAAACCTAATTTCGATTTTGAGGATATTGCAAAGGAACTAACGCCCAAAGGAAAAGAAAGAAAATTCAATTATAAAAATAATCATGCAATAAGCGGATGCCCAACTATCGCCCAACTAATAAGTGTTTTTGGTGAAAATTGGAAAGAATCAATTTATGATAAGTACACGAATAAACAAATGAAGAATGGAACAAAAAAAAGTGTGGATGAGGTAATTAACGATATATGGCATGTGTTATTTACATTTAATAAAGATGATAACTTAGAAAAATTTGCAAAAAAGAGATTGGGTCTTGACGAAATTAACGCAAAGAAATTCAGCAAAATTGTTTTAAGAAAAGATTATGGAAGCCTAAGTCTAAAAGCCATTAATAAAATTTTTCCTTATCTACATGAAGGATTAATTTATTCATACGCAGTCTTCCTTGCTAATATTGATATAGTTATTGGAAGTGAAATCTGGGATAATTTCGAAAATCAAAAAATAATCCGCAACGCAATAAAAAAGCTGATTGATAATCACTCTGAAATTAAGAAACGTGAAAGCATTGTTAACGATTTAATTGCAATGTTTAGGGATAAATATAATAACGCTCATAGTGATTATAAACTTGACGAGCAGGATAAAAAAGATGTAAAAAACAAAATACTTTCAGTATATGGCAAAACATATTTTGCAGGTTTACCTTCTGAAAATCAAAATGAAATTATTTATTGGGTTGAAAATAAATATGTTGAACAGTTAAGAAAACACAGAAGTGAATTTATTAAACCTAAACGACTTGATGAACAAATAGGTGAGTTTTTGCATGATAATTTTAACGTTTCAGATAATGACTTAAAAAAATTATATCATCCTTCTGATATTGAAATATTTAAGCCCCCTAAACGGAATGAAGATGGAAAAATTTACCTGGGAAGCCCTGTTGTATCTTCTATCAAAAACCCCATGGCTATGCGCACCATGCACCAACTAAGAAAGTTGGTAAATACTTTAATAAAGGAAGGTATGATAGATGAAGAAACAAAAATTCACATTGAACTTGCACGTGAACTAAATGATGCAAACAGGCGCAAAGCAATACAGGATTGGCAAAAAGACAGGCAAGAAAATAGAATTAAATATAAAGAGAAAATAAAAGATTTGTATAAATCCGAATGTGGTTTAGATATTGAACCATCGGAAGATGAAATTTTAAAATTTCAATTACGGGAAGAACAAAACGGTATTTGCCTCTACACCGGAAAAACAATTAACATTTGTGATTTCATTGGTGGAAACCCTTTATTTGATATGGAACACACCATTCCGAAAAGCTTAGGGTTGGATAACTCTCAGGAAAATCTAACACTTTGTGATGTGAGTTTTAACAGAAAAGTGAAAGGAAACAAACTGCCCAGTGAATTATCAAACCATGAAGAAATTTTATCCCGACTTGCAAAATGGCAAGAATATATTGAAAACTACGAAAAGATTTTCAATTCGAGAAAAAAAGCAAAAGGAACAGAAACCAAGGAACAAAAAGATAAACGTATTCGTCAAAAGCATTATTACAAATTATATCTTGACTACTGGAAAGGAAAGTATGAGCGCTTTATAATAACAAATGTACCGGAAGGCTTTAAAAATAGCCAAATGGTTGATACGGGTATTATTACAAAATATGCACGAGCATATTTAAAATCAGTATTTGAAAAAGTATATTCTGTAAAAGGCAGTATGACTGCTGAATTTCGTAAGGCATGGGGTTTGCAAAATGACTATGAGAAAAAAGAACGCAATAATCATATTCATCATTGTATCGACGCCATTACAATAGCCTGTATGACTAAGGATAAATATGATTCGTTAGCATATGCATGGGGCCAAGATGATGAGGGTAAAAAACAAGAAGCAAAAAAAATTCTTGAAAAATCTAAACCATGGGAAGAATTTACACAAGATTTAAAGGCTATTGAAAATGGTGTGCTGGTTTCACATTATACTTCTGATAATATGAAAAAACAAACAAAAAAGAAACTTCGCAAAAGAGGAAAAATACAGTATGATAAAAATGGAAACCCTATTTACCAACAAGGTGATACAGTAAGAGGTTCTATTCACAAGGAAACATTTTATGGAGCAATAATTAAACCTAATCAAAAAGATGACCTTGCACCAAAATATGTTGTAAGAAAAAGTATTGATGAGCGCTTTACCGTTGGAGATATAAAAAATATTGTTGACCCCGTTATACAGGCTATTATTCAAAAGGCAGTTGATAACAAAGGGTTAAATCAAGCTATTAAGGATGGATTCTTTATGGAAAGCGGAGTTCCCATTCATAAAGTTCGTACCTATGCTCCTACTGTTACAAAACCTATTTTCTTGAAAGAGCATCGAGACAAATCACGTTTTGAATATAAGCTTAACTACCATGTCATGAATGATGGTAATTATCTGATGGCAATTTATCAAGGTATTGATAAAAAGGGAAAAATGATTCGTGATTTTAAAATTGTTAATATGCTTGAAGCAGGTGAGCAACTCAAGTTTTCAAATAAATCAAACCAATTTGAATTGGTTAAACCTAATATGATAATAGGTAAAGGTGAGAAACAAGTTGAACTGCATCTTAAAGCAACTATAAAAAAGGGCACAATGGTACTATTTTATAAAGATACTCCAGAAGAAATTTGGGAGTTAGATAATCTTGAATTAAACAAAAGACTGTATAAGATTCAAAAATTTGATGACCGCCCTTGGATAACCCTTAGATTCCATCAGGAATCACGTTCTGATAAAGAAATCAAGGAAAACATCAGTTCGGAAAACGAGATTGGATCTCCACAACTTGCAATTGGTTTAGGGAAATTTAATGTATTAGTTCAGAATTATGATTTTATTCTCACACCCACCGGCAAAATTGAAAAACTAAAATTCCATGCTCAAGCGAACGCTGTTTTTTAGCAATCCCTACCATTTGAGTGTTAAGCTTGGTCAGCTTGAAATTACCGACAAGCAAACCGGTGAGAAAATAACTGCGCCAATTGAGGATTTGGGCTATTTGGTGCTGGATAATCTTGAAATAACGTTTACCCAAAGTGTGATGAGTGAACTGGCGGCAAATAATACTGCCATTATTATTTGCAATAACAAGCATTTGCCCGCAAGTATGATGTTTCATTTGGATACCAATCAAGTTCAAAACGAATTATTCAGAGCGCAGGTAGCAGCCAGCGAACCATTAAAAAAACAGCTCTGGCAGCAAACAGTAAAAGCCAAAATACGCAACCAGGCAGCTTTACTTAATTACACAGGCAATAGCGATACAGCATTGTTGCGCCACGCCTCAAATGTGAAAAGCGGAGACACAACCAATGAAGAAGCACAGGCAAGCAGAAGATACTGGGTTAATTTATTCGGCGAAAATTTTATACGCGACAGGGAAGGTATGCCCCCTAACCCATCGCTAAATTACGGCTATGCCATATTGCGGGCGGCTGTTGCCCGTGCAATATGCGGCAGCGGCTTGTTGCCAACACTCGGTATTTTTCATCATAACAAATACAATCATTATTGCCTTGCCGATGATATTATGGAACCCTATCGCCCGTTTGTAGATAAAATAGTATGGGAACAAAGAGAAAAAATACCTGATTATCATAACATCACAAAAGAGCGCAAGGCGGAATTACTTGCTATTCTTACACACGATGTAAAAATAGATAAAGAGATAAGCCCATTGCAGATAGCCATAAACAGCACCACCGCCTCGCTTGCAAAATGTTTTAAGGGTGATGAGAAGGAGTTGGACTATCCAACGCTTGATTGATAAATTAATTTTCTTTCTTGATTCAAGAAAACCAGATACGTTTAAATGCCTATAGAATTATGTGGCTATTTGTATTTTTTGACCTGCCGGTTGAAACAGCTACCGAACGTAAAGCGGCAACCCGGTTTCGCAAAGATATTATGAAAGATGGTTTTACCATGATGCAGTTTAGCGTTTACGTGCGCCACTGTCCCAGTGGTGAAAATGCCGATGTTCATTTGCGCCGTGTGCAAAAAGCAATTCCCGAAAAGGGGCAAATAAGTATATTACGCATTACCGATAAACAATATGGCAATATTTTAAATTATTGGGGCGCTGAAAAACAACCTCTGCCCGCCGCACTACAACAATTAGAGTTGTTTTGATGCAAAAAAACGGAGAATCACGTTTATCAATCGTAAAACTCTATTGTTTTAAAAAACATTTTTTTGTTGTAATTAATTGAGCATTAGAAGATAAAATTATCAACTAATGTTTTTTATCCCTCTTTGAAATCAAACCACAACTAAGTGATCTTAGCTCATGATCATATCAAATGTTTTTTATCCCTCTTTGAAATCAAACCACAACTGCTTCCTAAGTGCAACGATGAAATGTTTTTTATCCCTCTTTGAAATCAAACCACAACCTTCGAGGATGTCACTTCTACTGGTCCGTTAATGTTTTTTATCCCTCTTTGAAATCAAACCACAACTGGATAGCTTCATGATTATGCGAACGTAAATGTTTTTTATCCCTCTTTGAAATCAAACCACAACTGATTAACTAGTTAATGCGACACGAATCGCTATCAAATGTTTTTTATCCCTCTTTGAAATCAAACCACAACCCATCGTACATCTAACACCAAGTACTGGTAATTAAATGTTTTTTATCCCTCTTTGAAATCAAACCACAACTATAAGTAAATCTGTAATGCCAGGATTTAAATGTTTTTTATCCCTCTTTGAAATCAAACCACAACTAGGTTGTAATAACTTATAAACCGCGATATAATGTTTTTTATCCCTCTTTGAAATCAAACCACAACCGGCATATGTGTAGGCAGGGCGTAAGTAAAAATGTTTTTTATCCCTCTTTGAAATCAAACCACAACTGGGTTTGTGCTTTTTGGTGTGTTATTTTAATGTTTTTTATCCCTCTTTGAAATCAAACCACAACTTAACTTAATAGTGTGCTTTGTAATGGTTAAATGTTTTTTATCCCTCTTTGAAATCAAACCACAACTGTAATTATTATTTGGTAGGACAAAGGTATAATGTTTTTTATCCCTCTTTGAAATCAAACCACAACTTGTAGGGTTATTTTATTTATGTAATCTTTAATGTTTTTTATCCCTCTTTGAAATCAAACCACAACTGTTAACTATCCAATCAAGTATATTTAAAAAATGTTTTTTATCCCTCTTTGAAATCAAACCACAACTAAGCACGTACGTTTTAAATCCGGTTCACCAATGTTTTTTATCCCTCTTTGAAATCAAACCACAACTTTCTTCCAAATAGGAACTTTTGAAATGTTAATGTTTTTTATCCCTCTTTGAAATCAAACCACAACTGCGGTATTAAATGCTGCGCCTGCCGCGGCAATGTTTTTTATCCCTCTTTGAAATCAAACCACAACTCTCCAATACGAATACCTGCAACACGACAAAATGTTTTTTATCCCTCTTTGAAATCAAACCACAACAGGTATCGGCGCTAACATCTAACCCCATGAATGTTTTTTATCCCTCTTTGAAATCAAACCACAACACAAGTCCTCCAACGATTGCACTTCCAAAAATGTTTTTTATCCCTCTTTGAAATCAAACCACAACCACATGCTTTGAAGGCTACCTCTTAAAATAAATGTTTTTTATCCCTCTTTGAAATCAAACCACAACCGCACAGGCGGCGGGAGTGGCTTTCAATGAATGTTTTTTATCCCTCTTTGAAATCAAACCACAACCCGCGATAAATCAAGGTGCAGCGAAAAAAAATGTTTTTTATCCCTCTTTGAAATCAAACCCCAATTAGAGTTTGATAACCAAACAGAATACACCAATGTTTTTTATTCCTCTATTGAAATTAAACCACAATAAATCATAGAGTTATGAGAAATAACATTTTATCCCCCTTTGAATAAATAATATGTCAAAGAACCTAAAAATTTAGAAACTCTAAATCAAATATCGCAATTATTTTACTTTTTTTCCTATTAAACTTCTTGTCCCAACTTGTTTAAACACATTGCTACCGGCTATAATTTTGCTGTCAAACAATTTAAACATGCTTAACCAACCCACCCACAAGCTCACCGATAAAGAATTTTTACATGCCTACATGGAGTGCAACGGCAATTGCGCCGGAACTGCACGATATATTATGCTCAATCACAACATATACTACACACGCCAATCGGTGCATGAGCGGGCAAAAAAATTTCCCGAAGTGAAACTACAACTACAGGCATTTCTTGCCGACCGGTGCCAGGCGGGGTTGATAAACTTTGCCGATGATAAGCAAAATGATATTCGTTTAAGGGTGCGCCTTTACCTGCACCTGCAAAATACCATACACAAAAACTTTGGCGCCATAACCTATTTTAATAATGTTATGAAAAACAAAATTTCCTGACGCACCATTTGTAAAGCATTGATTACTAAACAACAAAAAAAATGATTGTCAAAAAAATCTAAACCCTAAAGCAGCGACGTGCCGTGAAAAACATCCCATATCAGCTTAATGCCAAAAATAGACATAGCCACACCTGCTATCCGGTTTACGATGGTAATATGACTGGGATCGATGAATTTTTTGATGCGGTGCGAAAGGTAAGCTTTAAGAATATCGGTGGAAAAAACGGTGCTTAACGTGCCGGCAAAAAACAGGAAATAATGAAATGAGGTATAATGTTTCTGCGAGGTAACCACTCCTGAAGCGCCCAGCCAAAAAAGAAATACAAACGGGTTAAGCGTGTTGATTAAAAAACCTTTCAGGGCAATGCTGGAGTAATTTATTTTAGGCAGTTCAATATGCATATCTTTAATAACGGTCTTCTTAAAAAAACTGTAAATGCCAAAAGCGATAAGCACCGAGCCGCCCACAATACCCAAAGTTACTTTGAAATGCGGGCTGCCGATAATTTGTGTAATACTGAATACGGAAATAGTGATATAAATGCTGTCGCTTATTAATGTACCGCACGCCACTGATAAACCGGCTAAGAACCCTTTTTCTATGCTGGTTTGAATAAGGAAAAAGAAAATAGGACCTAATGTAATAACCAATATCAGCCCGAATAACAGCCCCTTAAAATATGCTTCTATACCACCCATGCTTCTCTAATTCAATGTTGCGATTGTTCTTTAATGAATTGCTCCCATTCGGCAAACCGCTGGTTTTTCATCACCCGCGGAAATTTATTTTGCCCGCCTTCTTTGTGATGCTGCTTATGCCAGTCGTAAAAATAATGAGTTGGTATGATTTCAATGAAAATATCTTTTAATGCGGCAATCCGTTCAACGCCATAATCGTCATTCACCTGTTTTAAATGAAAATCCAGGCGCTCTTTTAACCGCGCGGCATCCACACCATCATCCGTGCCGATATACCATTTATGCGCAAACATGCCCTGGTAAGGGATTCCGGCAACAGTGTATTCTTTTATGGCAATGTTAAAATCGTTAGCCACCATTTCAATGGCTTTATTCATATTATCCACCGACAAATGCTCGCCGCATAAACTCAAATACGATTTTGTGCGCCCGGTAATCACTATCTCACTTCGTTCTTTAGATACAAACTTTATCACATCGCCAATCAAATACCGCCATGCGCCGGCACAGGTGCTTAACAGCAGCGCATATTCAACATGCTCTTCCACATCTTTAATAGTCAGAGTTTCGGGGTTGTCTTTAATCTCTCCTTCACCGTCGAAATTCTTTTCGTTAAACGGAACGAACTCAAAAAATATCCCGTCGTTCAATATCAACCTCATCCCTTTCGATTCGGGGCTATCCTGGTATGCTATAAATCCTTCCGATGCTAAATAAGTATCTACATAAATCATCGGCTTTGAAAACAGTTTTTCAAATCCTTTACGATACGGTTCAATGGAAACACCGCCGTGAACATAGATAGACAGGTTGGGCCACATATCATGAATAGAATTCAGCTTATAGGTATCTATTATGCGCTCCATAAGAATCTGCACCCAAGCGGGCACACCGGCTATGTAACCGATATCCCATTTTTGCGCTTTGCGCGTTATCTCTTTTAGTTTGGTTTCCCAATCGCGCTGGCGGGCAATTTTTCTGCCGGGTTTATAAAAATGCTGGAACCAGAATGGGATTTTTGCCGCACTTATGCCGCTAAGGTCGCCCTCAAAATAAGAGCCGTGGCGGTTGAGGTGCGTACTGCCGCCCAACATCAGTATGCCCTTTTCATAAATTCCGGCGGGCAATTTATAATGTGCCGTGCAAAGTATCTGGTTAATACTGGCTTTTTTAATGGCGCGTATCATATCCTCCGTAACAGGTATGTGTTTGCTGGCTGATTCAGAGGTGCCGCTGCTAAGTGCAAAATAATTCACGCGCCCGGGCCAACAAACGTTATCTTCATCGGCTTGTGAGCGGTGCCACCACTCATTATAAATTTTCTGGTAATTATAAACCGGCACCTGCAACTGAAATTCGCGCACTTTATTACGGCTTCTTAATATGTTTCTGAACCCAAATTGATTGCCAAAAGCCGTATACTCTGCCTTGCGCAACAACCGTCTTAAAGCTCTCTTTTGATGTTGCTCCGGTGTGTACCTGTCGTATTTAAGACGGCTCCTCAGATAAATTCCCTGCTTAATAACTTGTCCTAATAGCGGCATCTTTCGTTTATAAATTCAAATATGTAAAAATAGAATAAAGCTATAATCTATTCATCAGGTGACAACTTTATTTCTATATAATTTAGAATCAACAGCAGCAGCCATAGCGTCAAGGTCAAGTTCTTCATCCAAAAAAGCGCATATCGCTTCCGCCTGCTCTGATGAGTTATTTATTACATCGGCATAGTTTACATGCAGCACTTCCACATTCGGATGGCTCTTCAGCCACACATCGGTTTTCTCCAATTGCTTTTTAAATGCTTCGGCAAGCATCACAGGGTAAGCATTTTCCCGTACTGCACGATTATGCCCTAACATTTTTTGTTGAGAACGAAGCAACTCGTCCATATCGCGGTGCACCATAATTATTTTATACTGGTACGCATCCGGCAATTGCATTACCAAAGGCACTATTACTTTAACTGCTTTATCCACCGCTTCAGACAGCCAGCTTTTGTCTGTTATTAATGACTTTACTTTTTCATATTCCAAATAACCATGCGGGTTATTTTCATCTTCCTTTCGCTGGTTATCGGTTAAAATATCCATGCCTCCCGCCTGTAACATCTGCATAAGCATTGATGTGCCCGAGCGCGGCAGACCGCTTACAACGGTTATGGTTCCTTTTATTTTTTCCATAATTATTTTTTCGTGCTGAAGGGCGTGTTCTTCATCGTTAAGATTTTTCCTGTACACCCGCACCAGCCATTGATGCGCCTTGCGAAATGACGGCTGCATACTTACACTAACTTCCCATGCCTTAGCCGCCTGCCCATATTCCTCCAAATAATACAATGCCTCACCCAATTGAAAATGCGCCAACGGAAAATGATACAGCAATCCTATGGCATCCAGCGCCGTTTCTGCCGCTTCCTCATAAAAACCCTGCCGAAGCAGGCAGAGAGATAATCCCTGGTAAGCATTGGCATTATTCATGTCCAGTTCAATGGCTTTTCTATAAGAACGCTCGGCATCAGCCCACCGTTTTAGCCGCTGATAACATTTTCCGATTTGAATATGCAGCCATGGCAGATGCGATGATTTTTCTTCCAACTTTTGCAACACCTCTAATGCTTTGCGCGGCTTATGTTCGGCAAGAAGGAGGTTACATTCCACCAGATCGAGCCGCGCAATCTCCACGTTCTCTGCCGTGCGCAATTCTTCAATTAATTTCCGGCACGATGCAATATTATTTGTGGATTCGTAACAGGTTAGCAGCGACAACCCATAACGAAGGTTTTGCGGATTATCACTATGCAGTTTTTCTAAAATCGCAGTGGCATCTTTATATTTCTTTTTAAATATTAATACCCTCGATAAATAATATTGCGATTCATCCGCCACACGTTTCAAATTTTTTTCCTTGTCTTCTCCGGGCTTTTCAATGTATCCTAATTCCACCAGCTGGTTCATGGCATCTTTGGCTGCCCAGGGGTACCTCACGTAAATCAGAGGGTAACATGCCGCTCTCGCCGGGCACATTTTCCCAGCTATCAATATAATCGGGCGAAACCGGTTTTGAAAACGCCTGTACCAACGGTTTGCCCATCATATCTTTTCCAACGGGCAATCCAAAAAGTGTAAGCAGCGTCGGAGTAATATCTAATAACGATGCACCGTAAATACGCTCGTCTTTTTGCACGTTCTGTCCGTTTATGCAAAAAATGCCATAGGGACTATGCTCATATGCTGGAACCAGCCGGCTCTTTGGGAATTCGTTTAGGGCGCAAATGGTCAGAGTGAAAACCGTGGTCAGACATTAATATCACCGTCGTATCATCTCCCGCAAGTTGCAGTAACCGTTCAAGCATCATATCATGAAAGCGGTAACCGCCGTTCACAACATCTTTATAAGTTTCGTACAAATCATCGGGAATGCCTTTTTGCTGTGGCGGGTGAAATTTCATAAAGCCGTGACAAAAATGGTCTATGGAATCATAATACACAGCCATAAAATCCCATTCTGTATTTCGCATGATGTATGTTGCCGCAGAATGAATGCTGGCGGCATGTGCCAGTATTTTAGCTACGGAAGCGAGCCGCCTGTCTTTCTCCTGGTCCACTTTTTCTGCTAAAGGAACAAAAGGTAAAATATGAGCCAGCGTCAATTCCGCGGGATGAACCCTTAATTCTTTCAGCGTTTCTTCCATAGATTGAGGATGCACGGTTCCTTTCATCATTTCCCACGGTTTGTCAATAGGGGTTTCCGCTTTCTGATAAAAATTTGAAACACAAACACCATTAATCGGCTCTGCAGGATGACTGGGCCACCAGCCCACCACATTTGTTTTTAAATTATTTTGAGTAAGGATATTCCATATCGCTTTCACTTTTCGCGAGCGGGACGACACAGGGCGGATTTCCATTGTCTCCGCATCGGGCTCTACAAAACCCAAAATACCATGGTCGTCAGCCATCTTGCCCGTAGCTATTGAAGTCCAAAGCATAGGCGATAAAGGCGGGTCGAGTGTTGCAAGGTTAGCTATAACTCCGCCATTCACCAATTGTTGTAATGTTGGCATCAAACCCGCATCCATCAATGGGTTTATTACTTTCCAATCAGCCGCATCCCACCCGATGAGCAACACTTTTTTTGCAAGCCGCTCACTCATTGGTTTTATTTTTTTCGTCCGGTTTCTGCTCAGCAATTTCCTTTGCTTTGGCTTCTTTAACTTTTTCGCGCCATAGTTGCAATCCTATATCACCCAAAGCTAAAAGTCCAAGGCATCCCTCCGGCGGAATGTCAAGCGGCTGGTTAGTGTCCTTGATAAATATATGCTCCTCATCTGTCATATTATATTTTTTTTCAAAGATAAAAAATATAGTCTTTACATGCTATTTGTAATTGTTGGCACGTTATTAGGTATTTAATTAATGGAATAGTTGATAAAGATTGAGACGGGAATATCTCACACATTCCTGGTAAACAGTGTTTTTGATTTATAAACTTAAATTGACAACTATGAATATATTGGCAGAAATAGCAGAATACGAGAAAGACCCTTTATTACGCCGTCATCATGGTTTGAAAGAACATGTTAAGCACAATACTTCTGCACGGCTGAAAAGAAAACGGAAGAGAAAGGCGAAAAAGGATAAAAAATAAAATTTATTTGCAAGTGTATGAAGCAAGTAATTTATCTGCTAATGACAATTTCTTTAGTAGCCACAAATTCGTCGGTAGATATTTTAACCTGATAAATTCCCGCTGGCAGATTTGTAATTGGTATTTGAAATATATTTAAGCCCAAGATTCCGTTAAATGTTGTAGTTTCATTTACCTGCCTACCCATTATATCATAAACTCTTATTGTTACCGACTCGTTGGCGTAATTTAAATTGAAGGTAATGTTTAATGGCATTTCCCTGTCAGCAGGGTTAGGAAAAACGACGAGACTGCCATTACTTTCTATTTCTGCAGATATACTGTTATCTTCTTCACCTGCTTTGATAGGTATATTAGGACTTTCCATTATTGCATAATCCGTTAACACGACACAATAACCATTGAGCAAACCTTTGCCGGGGTGGTTTAATATGGAAAGCCGCGCCCAGCCATAATAAAATTTATCGTCAATTTTTAGCCGTAAGCCGGCAAATTTATCAATGACGGTTGTATCCCACAAACCATAATACATATAGCGAAAGTAAAAGTCATTATCAGCTCTATAAATTAATACTCCGGGATATTTTGAAAAAAATATATCAGACCCTCCTATTGTCTGTTGTGAATTAAAAATCGCTTGTGATGCCTCAACTATCCCCATTTTTTTTGACATTTTAACCCCGGCAATAGATTCATCAATACCTTGATGTGATATTATTGCAGACCGTAACTTTTCAGATGCAGTGCAACCCGCCGAGAAGGAATTTACCTTAATAACAAAATCTGTTATCCCATCACCATTCAAATCAAGATTATAACTGCTATTGGGGCAAATAGTATCATTCACCTTTGTATATAATATTTGTGCATCAGCGCTTTTACCAGCTGCAAGCACTGCTGTTGCCAGCACAGAATAAGAGGTGAGCTTTTGAGCGAGTAAAGTCCTTTTTACCATATAAAAGCAGTTATGAAAAAGAATCCTTTATATAAAGATAATATATTTTTTGTAACAAAAATGAATTGTATCAACTATTATTATTCCTTCATTCCATTCTCAAATTTTCTCATTTTCAAATTTTCAAATTACTTTTGACAAATGTCATTCATTAAAAAAATACTACTCCTCGGTTCGGGAGAGTTGGGAAAAGAATTTGTTATCGCTGTAAAACGATTGGGACAATATGTAATCGCCGTAGATTCATACAACAATGCCCCTGCCCAACAGGTGGCTGATGAGCGCGAGGTGATTAATATGCTTGATGGCAATGCACTAGATGCCATCGTCGCAAAACACCACCCCGATATTATTGTTCCTGAAATTGAAGCCATAAGAACAGAACGGTTTTACGATTATGAAAAACAGGGCATACAGGTTGTTCCCAGCGCACGCGCAGCCAATTTCACCATGAACCGCAAAGCCATCCGCGACCTTGCTGCAAAAGAACTGGGATTGCGCACCGCCCGTTACCAATACGCCTCCACACTGGATGAACTGCGAACTGCTGTTAAAGAAATAGGCATTCCCTGCGTGGTAAAACCCCTTATGTCTTCATCAGGAAAGGGGCAATCGTATATTAAAACTACTGACGACATTGATAAAGCATGGAACTATGCCCAGTCTGCCAAGCGCGGCGATTATGTGGAAGTGATTGTAGAAGCATTTATAAAATTTCACTCTGAAATAACCTTATTAACCGTTACACAAAAAAATGGTGTCACTTTATTCTGCCCTCCCATCGGTCACCGGCAGGAGCGCGGCGACTACCAGGAAAGCTGGCAACCGGCAGTAATTACCGCTGACCACTTAAATGAAGCAAAGCAAATAGCGGATAAGGTCACCAAATCGTTAACCGGCGCAGGCATCTGGGGTGTAGAATTTTTTTTAGCCGATGAAGGCGTTTATTTCTCCGAATTATCTCCCCGCCCGCACGATACCGGCATGGTAACTTTAGCGGGAACACAAAATTTATCGGAGTTTGAGCTTCATGCAAGAACTATATTAGGTTTACCCATACCTGCTATCACCTTAGAGCGGGTTGGAGCCAGTGCAGTAATTCTGGCAAATAAAGAAGGAACTAACCCAACTTATGAAGGTGTAAATGATTTATTAGCTCACCCACAAAGCGATGTGCGCATTTTCGGAAAGCCAACTACCCGCGTTCTCCGCCGCATGGGTGTTGCTTTGGCTTACGACAAATTGGGAACTGATGTACAAGTGGTAAGGCAAAAGGCAATTGAGTTGGCGAAGATGGTGAAGGTGGTGGTATAAATTTAAGTATAGACAATTAAATTTTTATTTGGTTTCTAATACCATATAGTTAAAATTATAGATCTGACTGGCGGCTGATGCTACTCCAAAATTTAAGGTAAACGTTGTTGTAGTAGAGGTAACATAAGTCTGATTTGATACCATTGTAGACGCCGTATTAGCATCTTCGGGAGTTATAACAACAACAGGCGCTGTTGTATATGCTTTATTAAAGGTTATAATTGCCTGGGCGCCTGCGGCAAGAGAGGTACTGCCAGTAGTAAGAGTAAGTAACCCTCCAACATCGGTAGCAGTTGTTAACGTAGATGTGGCGCCTGTTCCAGCATTGGTTTGCACAGCATCAGTCGGCGCAGTGGTTTGTTGAGATTCCAAATGCCCGTTATTAAAGGCAATTGCTGCATCGGCTGCCGGGGCTGCTGTACTTGCACTTATACTACCTGATACAATTAAACTATTACTTGGCGCTGCTGTGCTACCCGCATAACTGCCTATAGCTTCTCCTCCGTTAACGTCAAGTGCACTAAGTGGTGAATTAGTGCCAATACCTACTTTGCCGCCACTGTTATTATTATATAGATTGTTGCTACCGTTTAATGTCCAGTAAGAATTCAATGTAGTGCCGGAAAAGCTTAATCCTGTTCCTACTGTTCCCTGAACGATTTGTGTACCATTTGATACCATAATGCCTGAACCTGATAATGCAGTGCTTGAATTTGTTCCACCATTTGCTATTGGAAGAACACTTGCAGCTGTAACATCAGTCGTTAAACTAATTTTACTCCAAGTCAAGTTGCCATGCAATAATTGAGTGGCTGTTCCTGTTGCACCTTGAACAATCTGTGTGCCATTTGATACCATAATGGAATTGCCCGATAATGCAGTGCCTGAATTTGTTCCGCCATTAGCAACTGCAATGGTCGTTCCATTCCACGTTCCTGTTGTAATTGTACCTAACTCGGTAATATTGGTTTGAACGCCCGTTGGCAATGTAGTACCTACACTTGGAACCCCTGTTGCGCTTGTTACGAGAACACCATTATTTGCAGTAGTAAGGCCTGTTATTGTGTTTGCGGCAGAAGAATAAAGAAGTTGGTTGATTGTCGTAGTTGAAGGGTAAGTGGCTGTTGTCCACGTTGGTGCAACACCGGCGCCGGCAGAAAGTAATGCCTGTCCTGTTGAACCGGCATTGGCGCCCGGCATTAATGCTTTTGTAAATGCAATGTTACCAGCCACAGACAGTGCTTGTGGAGGGTTACTTACGCCTATACCCACATTTGCACCGTTACCTAATACTAAAGAATTACTAGAGCTGACAACAGCATTAGCTCCAATGGCGGTGGCATTAGTAAGGTTGCCAGATGCCACGTCGGCATCATAACCAATAGTAGTATTATAAGTACCTGCAGTGTTGGTAAAAAGTGCTGAGTCGCCGAAAGCTGTATTATGCGAGCCTGTTGTTGTGCCATATAAGGCTTTATAACCTACCGCAGTCTGGCTGGTAGCGCTCGTATTATCGTGAGCCGCCTGAAATCCAAAAGCGGTATTATTTGAACTAAGCGTGTTGTAAAGACTTGCATAACCGGCAGCAGTATTATCACTCCCGGTTAAATTATTAAATAATGATGAATCGCCGCTAACCGTGTTATTATTACCGGTTATGGCAGTTCGCATTGCCCAAAAACCTACTGCAATATTCCCCCGAGCCCGAATTTGAGTAAAGACTATTACTGCCTATGGCAACATTATCATCACCTCCGCCTGTATTAGATAAAAGAGCATCATCTCCTATTGCCACATTATCATTGCCCCCGGTATTGTTTAACAGGGCGCTAAACCCTACAGCAGTATTATCACTACCTGTGGTAGCGTTATACATAGCTGCCGTACCCATTGCCGTATTAAAACTTGCACCAGTTATTGACCCAAGACAGTGATATCCCACGGCACAATCGCCACTGCCACCGGTAAGGCTCCAAAGAGCTTCCATTCCAAAGGCCGTATTAAAGTTCGTAGTCGCATCACTCTCCAGGGCGTTAAAGCCAACTGCAGTGTTTCCGTTACCTGTAGTATTACTACTTAAAGCATTCGTGCCAATACCCGTGTTATTATGACCCAATGTATTGGTTTGTAAAGCATAATAGCCCAAGGCTGTGTTTTGGTAGCCGCTGATATTTGTTTGTAAGGTGCTGTCACCAACAGCAGTATTGTAACTGCCGGTCGTATTCCAGGATAATGCTGAATATCCTATAGCAGTATTTGAAACTGCAGTAGTATTACTAATAAGTGCAGAGTCACCCATTGCCACATTATTATCACCAGTAGTATTAGCCGCAAGTGCATTTAAACCAAATGCCGAGTTAGAATTGCCTGTTGTGTTTGATTTGAGAACGCCATAACCTAAGGCTGTGTTATTTTTACCAGTTGAATTTTTAGTCAATGACTGATACCCGATTGCCGTGTTAAATATACCGGTTGTATTTGTCGCAAGTGCGCTATCGCCCACCGCTGTATTTTTATTTGCTGTATTTTTTTCTAAAGCTTCTTTACCTATTGCAACATTGGAATACGCCGTAGTGGCGGCATTTAATCCCAGGTACCCTAATGATGTATTTCCATAAGCTCCGTTGCCTGTATTTATATCTTCAATACGTCCTGACGTTGTGCCATTCACCTCAAACTTAAGTCCCTGGTCAGTACCGCTTACAGTACCTAAAAAATTAGAAGCATAAGTTACCCCGCTGTTACCTGAGAGTCCCCAGGCATTAGCACTTGCAGCAGTTAGAGTTACCCATGTGGGAGCACTTGTTCCATTGGATTGTAATACCTGGCCTGCGGTGCCTGCAGAAGTAGTGGCAGGTGCATTACCTGCCCCCCCTCCGTAAACAATGCCATATTGAGTTAAAAGCGCAGAGGATGACAAAGCAGATGTTGAACTGAAATAGGGAATACCCCCTGAAGTGCCTGTGGTAGTTATTCCAAGCGAACCCGAACCGGTAACAGGGCTGCCCGTAACACCAAAAATACTTGTAGCCGGTACGGTTAACCCCACTAAAGTTACTGTTCCGCCGGGGTTACTTGAATTAAAAGTTATATTCGGATACGTTCCCGATAAAGTGATATTTGTTCCGGCTATAGGATTAAATTGCGCAGGTATTGCAGGGAATGTTTGTAAAGCCCCTGTTCCATCAATGTATTGAAAAGTTGTACCTGCACCTGTTATTGCGAATGTACCGCTTGTGGTTATTGTTGAAGGCGTTACAGAGAAAGCGGAAGGTACTGTTATACCAATACTTGTTACTGTTCCGTCGGTTGGTGTCACCCATGTAGGTACACCGGCTGAATTGGCTGTTAATATCTGTCCGGTTGTACCATTAGCCAGCCATGTTGGGGCTGTATTCGCGCCCGCAGATAACAGTATATTGCCTGGTGAGCCGGGAAGATTATTAGGCATCAATGCCTGTGAAAATTTAACGTTACCTGTAACATCCAATTTTTGGCTGGGGTTGGTTGTGCCTATTCCAACATTTGGCATATAGAATGTCTGTTGCGAATAGCAGGTAAATGTCGTCACCAGCACAGCTGATGTGATAATTAAAATACGGGTAAAATTTTTCATAAAAATTTATTTAATTAATTACGAAAATGTATTAAACTTTTTAATACTAAAATCGTCTAAAAAACAGATTTTATCTTAAAATCTGTTTTTTAGGATGCAGATTATATTCAGCTGGCAAAAAATAATTGAAAATTGCCTAACTCTTTCAATCTTTCTTTAGTCTAATCAAAAAAATATCTTAAAATTGTTCAATAATACGTTGAAGTTGATTTGATGAACTTCAAAAAAATATTTGTCAAAAAAGTAGTTTACTACTCTAAAGCCAACCTTTTAAAACGGGCATTAAAGATAATATCTTTTCATAATAGATAAAATATAAAATTACAAATTAGTAACTATTAAATAACTTTGGTATAACTTAATAATTAATTGAATACCAATAAAATATAATTAGACAAGATTTTAAGCTATTCTAAAATTATACGGATTCTTTAGCCAGTAATTATTGCTGTTAGGCGTTTTTATGCATACTTAACCCATTTTACTTTTGACTTTTGAGCCCTTCCTGAACGCACCCATTCGGTATGGCGGATTTAACTTTTAACTTATCTTTGCACCTCATTAAATTTATTATATGAAAGTTGCAGTTGTCGGAGCAACAGGAATGGTGGGGCGGGTAATGCTTAAGGTGCTGGAAGAGCGTAATTTTCCGGTGGATGAGCTTATTCCTGTTGCTTCGGAAAAAAGCGTTGGCAAAGAAGTTTCTTTTAAAAATAAAAAATATAAGGTTGTTTCGGCTAAGGAAGCTATAAGCCGCCGGCCGGATATAGCATTGTTTTCAGCAGGGGCGAAAGCCTCCCTGGAATGGGCGCCTCAATTTGCGGAAGCGGGTTGCACGGTAATTGACAACTCATCGGCATGGCGAATGGATGACACCAAAAAATTAGTAGTGCCCGAAATAAATGCAGATGTGCTTACGCCTGAAGATAAAATCATCGCCAATCCTAATTGCTCTACCATACAAATGGTGGTTGCATTAAATCCTTTGTATAAACGCTATGGCATAAAACGCATCGTGGTTAGCACTTATCAAAGTGTAAGCGGCACTGGAAAAAAGGCGGTTGACCAACTATATAATGAGCGCGAAAATAAAGCAGGGGTAAAGGTTTACCCTTACCCTATTGATTTAAACCTATTACCTCATATTGATGTGTTCCTTGATAACGGCTATACCAAAGAGGAAATGAAAATGGTAAATGAAACCCGCAAGATTATGCGCGCGCCAAACATACAGGTATCGAGCACTTGTGTGCGTGTGCCGGTGAAAGGCGGACACAGTGAAAGCGTGAACATTGAATTTGAAAAGGATTTTGATTTGGATGAGATAAAAAACATTTTATCTGAAACTGCGGGAGTCGTGTTACAGGATGATGTTGCGCACAATGTGTATCCTATGCCTTTATATGCCGAAGGAAAAGACGAGGTGTTTGTAGGGCGGCTGCGGAGGGATTTTTCTCAACCCAATACGCTTAACTGCTGGATAGTGGCTGATAACCTTCGCAAAGGCGCAGCAACAAATGCCGTGCAAATTGCGGAAGTGGTATTGAAGTTCAGTGCTAAAAATTCATTTTCTAAAGTTTAATAATAATTTCCAGGTGACTCACCCGCTAACGCTCAATTGCCGCGTGCCCCTCTCTTTAAAGAGAGGGGCATAAAGCCCGTTAAGCCGAGCGGGTGAGTCACCATAGTACAAAGATTCTCAAACGACTTAAAATAAAAATTTTCATCCCCTAATTTTTAACTTTACCGTCCTTATTACAACTCCGCTATGAAACTTGTATCCTATTTAGTTGATGAACAAGACCAGCTTGCCATTTATTACGATGGCAACATTTATGATATGCATGAGTTGGACTGGCAACTGCCCAACAACATGGAATTATTTATGTACGCATGGGATGATGCCATTGAACTTACCCTAAAATATGACCAGCGCATTAAAGAGGGCTCTGTAAAGCATGTTAAGCCCATTCCAATTGATAAAGTGAAAGTAGTAGCGCCGGTTCCTAATCCCACCTCATGCCGCGATGGCTATGCCTTTCGCCAGCATGTCGCCGCAGCAAGGCGTAACAGGAAGGTGGACATGATTCCTGAATTTGACCAGTATCCTGTTTTTTATTTCACGAATCATAATGCCATACAGGGTCCGGGCGATATACTTTGTATGCCCGACCACTTTCAGCAACTGGATTTTGAACTCGAAGCCGCTATTGTCATTTGCCGCGAAGGACGTAACGTTCGCGCCGATGAAGCCGACAGCTATATCGGCGGATTGATGATAATGAACGATATCAGCGCCCGTGTGCTGCAAATGGAAGAGATGAAATTAAATCTTGGTCCCGCAAAGGGAAAAGATTTCTCAACAGCTATCGGTCCCTGGCTGGTAACCATGGATGAACTGGAACCCTTTAAAATTCCCTGTAAAGAAAATCATACCGGCAATGCTTACAATTTACGAATGACTTGCCGTGTAAATGGCGTGGAAGTTTCTAAAGGCAATCTCGGCGACATGGATTGGACATTTGCTGAAATTATCGAGCGTTGCGCTTATGGCGTGAATATTAAGCCGGGCGATATTATCGGCAGCGGCACTGTTGGCACAGGTTGCTTTTTAGAATTGAACGGAACAGGAAAACTAAACAACCCTAACTATCAAGAGCAATGGCTTAAAGAAGACGATGTAGTGGAATGTGAGATAGACGAAATCGGTGTTTTAAAAAATACAATAAAAAAGGAGGATTCGGATTTTTCAATACTATCACTTAAAAAGTTGTAAATGGAGATAATTCCGGGCACAATCCCCACCCCAAAACTTCATAGCTACCTGTTAGGTTCGGTAGGTCCACGACCTATTGCTTTTGCCAGCACAATAGATAAAGAGGGGAATCCCAACCTATCCCCGTTTAGTTTCTTTAACGCCTTTGGCTCCAATCCGCCTATCATGGTTTTCTCTCCGGCACGACGGGTTCGTGATAACACCACAAAACATACTTTGCAAAATGCTTATGATACCAAAGAAGTCGTCATTAATGTAGTAAGTTATAATATGGTGCAACAGGCATCGGTGGCAAGTGCTGAATATCCAAAAGAGGTTAATGAATTTATAAAAGCCGGATTCACGCCAATACCTTCAGTAAAAGTAAAACCGTTCCGTGTAAAAGAATCACCCGTGCAAATGGAATGCAAGGTGCTTGAAGTAATAGAATGCGGGAAGGAAGGCGGGGCGCCTAATCTTATTATTTGTGAAATGATTTACATGCACATCAACGATAATATACTTGATGAGAACGGCAAAATAGACCCGAACAAAATTGACCTCGTTGCACGCATGGGCGGCAATTATTATTGCCGTGCATCGGGAAGTGCGCTTTTTGAGTTGGAACAACCCAATACCAAATTGGGCATTGGCGTTGACCGTATTCCCCAAAATATTCGCCTCAGTAAAATTTTAACCGGAAATAATTTAGGGCAGCTTGCCAGCATACAGCAATTACCTTCTGATGAAGAGGTTGAAAAAATGAAAGATTCGGAAGAGATAAAAGATATGTACGAGCGGTTTAAAAACGATGCTGAATCATTGGAAGACCATTTTCATCTTTTGGCAAAAAAATTGTTGGATGAATCGCGAATTGCCGATGCCTGGAAGGTGTTGCTCATCGAAAGTAAAATCATAAAATCGTAATGTTTTTCAGGGATGTCATTGGTCAGGACGAGATAAAAAAAAATCTCATTTCATCTGTACAACAGAAAAAAATAAGTCATGCGCAGCTTTTCCTTGGCAAAGATGGCTATGGCACATTGCCTTTAGCACTGGCATATGCACAATATCTTGCCTGTACTAATCGTAGCGATAACGATTCATGCGGTAAATGTTCTAACTGCATAAAATCTCAAAAACTTATTCATCCTGATATTCATTATTCCTTTCCTGTTATTAATAAAAAGCCAACTGAAAAACCTTTAAGCTCAGATTTCATTGAGGAATGGCGGCAAATTATTCATGCCAATATATATTTTACATATGATGATTGGATGAAAAAAATTGATGCTGAAAATAAGCAGGGATTTATCAGAATAGGTGAATCCAGGGACATCATCGTTAAGCTTAAACTTAAAAACTTCGAATCGGAATATAAAATACTCATCATGTGGCGGGTTGAATACCTGAATGCAGAAGCAGGTAACTCGCTGTTAAAACTTTTAGAAGAACCTCCCCCTAACACAATTTTAATCCTTATCGCCGAGCAATTAGATTTAATTTTAAAAACCATCCAGTCTCGCACACAACTCGTAAAAATTCCGCGCATTGCTGATAGCGCGCTTATTCACAGCATGGATGATACCGGTTTGCCCGGCTATAAAAAGCAACTACTCCTTAACTATGCGGAAGGCGATATAATTGCACTTAATTATTTGGTTAATGAATCTATAAATAGTAATGAGCCATTGCTGGAGCTATGGGTGGAACTGGTAAAAAACCACCCATCTGTTGACGCGGTATCGTGGGTTGAAGACATGGCAAGAATTGGGCGTGAAAAACAAAAATCATTTTGCTTATACGCTTTACATATTCTGCGCGATGCATTGGTATCAAATTTTATTGAATCCTCTATTGCAAATGATACCCTGACTGTTGAAATATCCGGGGAATTTGATGCTGAACAAATAGAACAGCTAGTACAGCTTTTTAACGACACCTTTTTTTACGTGGAAAGAAATGCCAACGCAAAAATTAACTTTATGAACCTCGTAATTCGTGCCGGGCGCATTTTACAACGAAAATCCGTAGTTTTGTGAACAGTTCCGGCAATCAGATTTCCAGGACTGATTTCATAATTAATTTTATAACTAAGTAATATATATAATGGGTTGCAGTGGATGTACGATTGGTGTAAGCGGCACGCCGCAGGGTTGCCGCAGTCACGGCTCCTGCAGCACTGGTGGCTGTAATCGCCTTAATACGCTCGATTGGCTGTCGTTTGTGCCGGCTTATGATACCACCTCTAATCTTTTCGCCGAAGTGAGTTTTAAAAACGGCGCTCATAAAGATTTTTATAAAAATACCAACCGTCTTTTATTTGACAAGCACGATATGATTGTGGTTGAATCTACATCAAGCGGGTATGATATAGGCGAGGTTTCTCTTATTGGCGAAAGCGCAATATTGCAGATGAAAAAGAAGAGAATTGCCAATGATTCACCCGACATAAAAACAATAGTTCGTCTTGCAAATGATTTTGATTTGCGCAAGCTGGATGAAGTTCGCCGCCGCGAAAAAGAAATTATGGTTCGCGCACGTGCTATTGCCCGGCAAATGAATCTTGAAATGAAAATCGGCGACGTGCAGTTCCAGGGTGATGGCAGAAAAGCTACTTTTTATTACACTGCCGATGGCAGGGTTGATTTTCGTGAGCTGATAAAAGCCTTTGCAAGCGAGTTTAAGGTGAAGATTGAAATGCGGCAGATAGGCGCACGGCAGGAAGCAGGGCGCGTAGGCGGCATTGGCTCTTGCGGGCGTGAATTGTGTTGCTCTACATGGCTCACCGATTTCAAGTCGGTGTCTACAACGGCAGCCCGCTATCAAAACCTTGCTATTAACCAGGCAAAATTATCCGGTCAATGCGGCAGGTTAAAATGCTGCCTCAATTATGAATTGGATACTTATATGGAAGCGCTTAAAGATTTTCCCGAACATGCCGACCGTATTCAAACCCAAAAAGGAACCGCCTACCTCCAAAAGACTGATATTTTCAAAAAGGTGATGTGGTATACTTTTGCCGAGAGTTCGGTGTTTCACCCCTTGACACCGCAGCGGGTAATAGAAATTCTTGAACTCAATAAGAAAGATATTTTTCCTAATGAACTTGGCGCAATACAACAAGAGGTGCAGGCAAAAGAACCCGTGATTGATTATACCGATGTGGTGGGGCAAACCGTATTGGAAAATAAGAGTTCAAAGAATAAGAACAAGCATAAAAAACGGCGTAATAAGAATAGAAATAAACCGGGGGGAAACAAACCACAGGCATGAGGCGTGTACTTTTTTTCATAGCACTTCTTTTTCTTATAATTTCCTGTACTAAAAATAATGTGTACGAAAACAACCGTCTTATTCCTTCAATAAGCTGGAATGCAAAAGATAAACTGTCTTTCCCGGTTATTATCTCCGATACGTCGTGTTTATATAATATTTATATCAACATACGCCATACCGAAGATTATTATTATAGGAACATCTGGTTAATGACCTATGCTACTTCTCCCGATGGTAAAACCACAAGTGAACGTGTTGAACTTAATCTTGCCGATGAAGAGGGTAAATGGTTTGGACAGGGTGTAAATAATATTTGGGATGCGCGCATCCTGCTTCAAAGCGATACCCGTCTTAACGAGCCCGGGAAATACATATTTACTCTTGAACAAGACATGCGTGAAGACCCCTTACCCGGCATAATGGCTGTCGGAATAAGAATTGAAAAACACCCGCGCATAAAAACCACCATGCAATTGCCCAATGATACAGCTGCAATTTCAAATCAATAATATAACGCCCGATTTACCTCAGCAAAGTAATATTACCCTTTATAAGGTGAGTGATTTTGTCTACTCCTACATATTGGGCTACATAGACATAAACTCCAATAGGCTCGGGTAATCCGTTGTACATGCCATCCCATCCGTTATCAACATCATTGGTTTCAAAAATAAGCTGTCCCCAACGGCTATAGATTCTCAAATCATAAGAAAGAACATTGCTTCCGAAACCTTGAAAAATGGCATTCGTTCCTGCACCCGGAGTGAATGCATTGGGAAACTGAATTTCAGGACATTTATCGCCTATTTCTATGCTGTCCTTAGCACTGCAGCCATTTGAATCAACTACCGTTACGCTGTATTTACCCGTTGTGGTAACTAAATAGGTTGGAGTTGTTGAGGTAATATTTGTAGCACTGTCAAGCCATAGATAGGAAACAAAACCCGCACCCGGATTGAGCACCTTGTTAAATGGCTTACAAAGCGCCGTATCATCTCCCAAAGAAATAACAGGCGCAACGGCGCCTCTAACCAGTGCAGAATCCGAAGCATGGCAGCCTCCGCTATCCGTAATTGTAACGGAATATAAACCACCTGTCTTTGCAGTGTCGGTTTGAGAAGTAGTGCCATCCTGCCACAAGTAGGCTATAAAACCATCTCCTGCATTTAATACTACGGCTTTACCAGAACAAATAATAGGGTTACCCAGGTTTATCGAATCTTTGGGATAAATTTTAACAGTTGAGGTATCCGACCCTTTACATCCGATAGTATCCGTTACTGTTACGTAGTACGTTCCTGCAGAATTAGCATTATATGAGGTAGATGTTGACCCATCCTGCCACAGGTAAGAAGCATACCCCGTGGGAGCCTGAAGCAATACAGAACTGCCGATGCAAAGAGAGGTATCATCACCTATGTTGAATAGAATTGGTTTTTCTACAGTAACCAATACGGTATCACTTTCCAGGCAGCCGTTAGAATCAATAACTGTAACATAATATTTTCCTGTAGTGTCTGCGGTAAAGGTAGAATCAGTGGAATAGTCCTGCCACAGGTAAGCTACAAAATCACTTCCTGCATTTAATACAACAGATTTTCCGAAACATAAAGTAGTATCATTGCCAAGATTCAGAGTATCAACATGAACAGTGGAAGGAAGGTTAGTGATAACACCACCCGAATCTCCCGCTGTAGCGTCAAATGAGGTGTTATAACAGGTACTTAAAGGGTTAAGAACTAATCCCGAAACACCGCCTTTTGCCAGGTAAGTAATGAAAGATGAAGGTGAAGCGCCGCTTGTCCAAAGCAAGCCCCCAGCGCCGCCGCCGCCCGGTCCATGACATTCGGTGATAAATATATGATTGTAAGATGAGCCGCCATAACCACCTCTTGTGTTAATAGTAACCGGCGTAGTATAATTAGGAATACTCAAAATTACAGAACCGCCTGCACCGCCGCCGCCTGAAGATTCATCTGATGAATATTGAGTAACACTTTGCCCTGTATCAACAATAGTGAAAGAATTTCCATCAAGAGTTTTAGCTATAATATAAACTATTGCTCCGCCGTTTCCACCGGCTGTAACAGCCTGCCCGTTATCTGCAAGTCCACCACCACCACCGCCACCCATAAAAATTTTATTGCCCGCATTTGATAACGCTACTCCGCCATATCCCTGTACTCCTGTCGTTCCACAGCCACTGTATTCACTACCACCCATACCGCCTGCTCCATAATTGCCGCCGCCGCCGCCGCCCGAATTACCGGGCTGTCCTCCACCACCGCCATTTGCCTGCTTGCCCATTCCGCCATTTTCATTAGCTATATATTCAGAAATGCTTTCACCTTTTTCGCCCCCGCTATACGCATAATAATTAGCATAGAGCAGGTAATAATTATAATCACCACAAATGAAATAAGAGTTTACAAAATTGCCACCTATGAATCCCATCTGACTTACATCAATATTCGCCTCCATCGTTAAAGTGCATGTGACCTGAAAAACAAGTACGCCGCCTGTGGAGTCGTTCCAGGGCTGGCAAGTTAACGTGCCTGTTACAATTGCATTACTATATACAGGAACGGTTATGAGTTGAACATGTCCGGCAACGTCAAAAACGGTAGATAAATTATTTTTAAAGGAAATGACATTACCTGCTACAGCGTTAATCGTATCAAATTCATAATTACCGGCATTGCCATAGGAAGTAATGTTGCCAAAATTGGTAGTGTTGGATTGATCTATTGAGGCGCCCTGCATTTCAATAATCAAAACTTTTTCGCCGGCGGTAAATCCCGCAGATGAAACTACCGTAACGCTTGCAGCTCCAATATTGGTCACAGACGGTGTAGGTATTGATTACACCTGAAATAGTAGTCTGTCCGTTAACAGATATAAAACCAAGTAAACTAAAATAAAAGACAAGTAACAGTTTTTTCATACTCCCAAAAATAACCAATATTTAGTAATACAAGAGATAAAAATGAAGCCAGATTTATGTTTAAGTTAATATGCTATTATATATTATAAAGCGGAAAAATGAGCAATTATGCCTTGAATAAGCCCCTTATCACTTTAAACCGTACTTTTGCACCCGAAAAAATTCCTATGACGAACGACCAGCTGAAAGAGTTGAGTGCAAGGGTGGCTACCCTGAGGAGGTTTCTTTGACGTTGATAATCGCATCTCCAAAATAAAAGAAGACGAACAGAAAACAGGCGATAGCAATTTCTGGAACAATCCCAAAACCGCGCAAGCCATTATGAAAGAACTGAAGCTGAATAAGCTTTGGGTGCAAAAATTTAATGTAGCTAATTCAGCCGTTGAGGATGTAAAAGTTTTAACTGAATTCCGCGATAGTGGCGATGACGTTGACACAGAGCTTAACGCCGCCTATGAAAAGGCTGTTAAAATTGCAGATGATTTAGAGTTTGAAAGTACTTTCAATAATCCGGAAGACGAGTTGGGCTGTATACTTGAAATAAACGAGCGGCGCAGGTGGCACCGAAAGCCAGGACTGGAGTGAAATGTTGATGCGCATGTATGTGATGTATGCCGAGAAGCATGGTTTTAAAGTAAGCCAGCTTGATTTGCAGCAGGGCGAAGTAGCTGGTATTAAATCATGCTCGCTTGAAATTGACGGCGAATTCGCTTATGGCTATTTAAAGGGTGAATCGGGCGTACATCGCCTCGTGCGCATCTCTCCTTTCGACTCGAATCAACGACGACATACATCGTTTGCCTCTGTATTTGTTTATCCTTTGGTGGATGATACCATCAACATTGAGGTTAATATGGCAGACGTAACCTGGGAAACGTATCGTGCAGGAGGCAAGGGCGGGCAAAATGTGAACAAGGTTGAAACAGCGGTGCGCCTTTATCATAAGCCATCGGGAATAGTTTTGGAATGCCAGCAGGAACGTTCGCAGGCGCAAAACAAAGAGAAGGCATTAAAAATGCTGAAATCAAAATTATATGAACTTGAATTGCGCAAACAAAATGAAGCGCGCGATAAAATAGAATCGGGCAAAAAGAAAATTGAGTGGGGCTCGCAAATTCGCAATTATGTTATGCATCCCTATAAATTAGTGAAAGACGTGCGCACCGGCTATGAAACCGGTAACGTGCAAGCCGTTATGGATGGCGGTCTTGATGATTTTATAAAGAGCTATATGCTAATGGCGAAAGAACCCTAATGAGTGCACTTCATGTCTCATGTCCCGTGTCTCATGTCTAATAGTCTACTCTTAGTCTACTCTTGCTCGTACTTTTCCAAAATTTTCTTCTCCGCCGGGGTAAATGTTTGAGACGCATAATAATCCTGTATCATTTTCTTTTTATCAGGCTGGTCATAATAATAATCAAGAACCTTTTTTGCGTTACCTGCCAAAATCCAGTTGTGAATTAACGCGGCATCGAATAAGTTTGCAACAATAGCCGGTGTAAGCACATTCAATTCCTTGATAGCAGCAAGTGCATTCATCCTGGTGCGGAATTCATAGGAGCCGCTGCAGTAATCAGTGAGTTCATTTAAAGCAGAATCAGCTTCGGGAATGCGTGAGCTTTTATACGCTTTAATCTCAAGCCAAACTGTTCTTAGCCCGTGTTCTATCCCGTAATCATTTTTAGTTTCATCCAAATATTTTTCAATATTAGACGGATCCTGCTGGCACAATTTTATCAGCGCATCCTGTTCAGTGACATAGGATGAATCATGCAATGCTTTCTCAAAATAAGGTTGCCAGTGAGGAGTCAAAGAGTCAATTGCATTAATAACAGTTTGCCTGACATTGGCATCTTTATCGCTAAAGGCGCGCTGCAAAACCACAATACTATTCGGGTCTTTATCTTTAGACAATTGAAGCACGGCTTCTTGCCTGATGCCATAATATTGTTCAAGATTAAATTCGCTTATCAATAAATTTCGTTTCAGGTTAATAGAAGAGTCGCGCAGTGCCACCAACGCATCAAACCGGTCAATGGCATGAGGAGCAAAGTGCACCTGGCTTTGCAGTTCTGCAAATGATTTATTGAAACTAACCGATTTAATTATCCAGCTATCGGGGTCAAACAAAACAAAACTGATTTGCTTTTTAACCGGGATAATTACGGAGTCTTCGGCATGGCTTATCCATTGCTGAACACTGTCGCGCGAGCCGTCGGCGTAATACACCTCAAAGTTTATGGGCATTTTAAAATATCCCGTAACATCGGTTATTTTTTGTGTTTGCTTCACATCAATCACGGCAAAGTTTCCTTCATTTTTTTTCTCAACTTTATATGAAACATCGTAGTGCGGTTCGTCGCCGCGCAACACCCATTCTTTAAAAAACCAATCCATATCCAAGCCCAACGTATCTTTAAAAGCCTTTTCAAAATCATGTATGTCAACATTGGCATACTTATTATGAATGAGATAGCAATGAATAGCGCGTTTAAACGCATCGTGACCAATAACATAACTAAGCATATCCAACACGGCAGAACCCTTGTTATAGATGCGCGCTGTTACACCTGCCGTATTGCGAATCGGACCCAGATCGGTTTTTGATGCATTAATGGCAGCATTTTGTTCTGCTCTCCTGTTCCAGGCATAATAATCTTCGCCTGTGTGTAGTTTTTCACCCTCGTATAATTTGGCGTAATAGGTGGCAAAACTTTCATGCATCCACATATCCACCCAGCTGCGACAGGTAACATAATCGCCAAACCATTGATGCGTCATTTCATGGGCATCCACACCGGAATAGGCGCGGTCAATGGTGCCCCGTTTATCATTAAAATAAAAATCGCCGAATACTGTTGCCGTAGTATTCTCCATCGCCCCGAACACATAATTTTCAACCGGCACCTGTGAGTACGATTCCCACGGGTATTTTAATCCTGTTTCACTTTCTAAAAAATCCATCATATCCGTGGCGTGCTCATATGTGGGCTGCACCCTGTCGGCTTCATCAGGATAATACCAGTAGTACATAGGCACGCCGCCTGATGATTTTGCGGTTTTCACGCCATAGTCGCCTATTGCCAGCATGATGAGATAGGTTGAGATAGGATGAGATATTCTATAATGCCACGTCTTTGTGCCATCAGCATTCAGCCTCTCTGAAATTTTTGTGCCGTTACTTAATACACTATAATTTTTGTCAAACGTCACTATCATCTCAGTTATCATCTTATCATTAGGCTCATCATACATCGGTATCCAGTTGCGGTTGTCGGTGCCTTCACCTTGTGTCCATATCTGCTTACGCAAAATATTTTTCGGGTCGTTCCACCCATAGAAATAAATTCCCCTGCGTGGCGACAAGGCTTCATAAACAATAGTGATACTGTCCTGCGTATCCCAATGCAAAACAGGATTGCAATGAATAAATATGCCGCCGGCAGTGGTATCATAAGCGGTGGGTTTACCGTTAAGTGTGCAGGAGAAAAATTTTATTCCCGGTCCGTTAAGATAAATTGTATCTACACTTTTACGGAGAGGTGTAAAATATTCTGTAACCCTGCCTTTAACCAACGCTTGCTGGGGAACGAACGACACTTCCAGCTTAAGCCGTGTAAAATGCACCTGGTGGTTGCGGATATAAGCGGAGGTATCTTTTTGGTAACAGTCTTCAGGAACCTGTGCGCATAAAGACATTGTGCTGCTCAAAAGAGCAGTCAATAGCAAAATTTTCTTAATCATAGTTAAAAATGAGACGCTAAAGTAATGCAAATTGTTACTTCTCCCACCACTGTGAATTATAATATTCCCCCGTTACCTCAGTAGGCTGTCCGGGGTTTGGCAGGAAAAGTGTAACATTTTTTTCTTCGGCATAAGGTAACAACAGGTCAACCGGTTCCCTCCAGGCATGAAGCGACAGGTTAAACGTGCCCCAATGTATGGGCATCATCACTTTTCCGCGTAAGGCTAAATTTGCATTAACAGCATTTATAGGCCCCATGTGTATATCGGGCCAATACTCCCCATAAGCGCCAATCTCAAGCATGGTAAGATCAAACGGACCAAAGGCATCGCCAATATCCTTAAACCCGTCATACCAGCCGGAGTCAGCTCCGAAAAAGATAGTGTGACTGCTGCTTTTTATCACAAAAGATGACCAAAGCGTTTGACTACGGTTAATAATACCTCTCCCGGAAAAATGCCGTGCCGGTGTTGCCGTTATTTTTAATTTGTTAGCTATAATCGTACTATCTGTCCAATCCATTTCCGTTATCCTTCTTTTTGAAACTCCCCATCTTTCTATATACTCCCCAACACCAAGCGAACAATAAAAAGGTGTGGTTAAGTGTGCCAATTTTTTAATGGTTTCTTTATCCAGATGGTCATAATGGTCGTGAGAAAGAATGATGACATCTAACGGTGGCAATTGTTCCAATGGCAACGGCGGAGGGAAAAACCGTTTCGGACCTATAAAAGACAGAAAAGATGCGCGTTTACTCCATACCGGGTCGGTTAAAATTTTAAAACCGTCAATTTCTATCAGCAAACTGGAGTGCCCGATCCAGGTAATTCGTAACCCATTCGTGGCAGGAGTATTATAAATAGCGGGATTGGTTTTAAAATCAGGTAGTTTGTGCTTAGGAACAACTTCAGCTTTATTTTTTAAATATTTACCCCATATTTTAAAGAACGACCCCGGTTTCAGAGTTGTGGTTGGTACAGGGTTTAGAAATACTTTTCCCTTCTTCTCGGCGTGCTTAAGTGTGGTCATGGTTAAAGATAATGATAAAAGAATACCTACTTACGTACTATGACGTATACATCTTCATTATCTTTTTTCATGTAGTATTTTTCGCGGGCGAATTTTTCAAGCGAGGCGGGACTGGCAAACAATTGCTGCTTTTGCTGGTTGAGTTTTTGTATTTTATCCGTATAAAATTTCTTTTTTTGCTCCATGCGGTAAACCTGCGCTCTTAATTTTATTTGCGAGATAACATCGTTTTTATCAAAAAACAGCATCCAGATAAAAAAAGCAATCAGCGTAACGTAATACTTGTTCTTTAGCAATAGAGAGAGATTGCCGCTTTTTAGCTGCGAGATAATATTGGAGAGAAATCGTTTCATGTCAACCCGCTACCTTTTAAGCAGTAACAAAATTTACTTTACAAACATATAATTTTTGCCGGGAAAATAAGCCGATGAGCCCAAATCTTCTTCCACACGCAGCAGTTGATTATACTTGGCAATCCTGTCGGAGCGACTGGCAGAGCCTGTTTTTATCTGTCCACAATTAAGGGCAACGGCAAGATCGGCAATGGTAGTGTCCTCAGTTTCACCGCTGCGATGGCTCATTATAGTGTTATACCCGTTGCCGTAAGCAAGGTTAACCGCATCTATTGTTTCAGTAAGCGTGCCTATCTGGTTCACTTTTATAAGTATTGCATTGGCAACTTTTTCATCAATGCCTTGTTGCAGGCGTTTTACATTGGTCACAAAAAGGTCATCGCCAACAAGCTGAATTTTATTCCCTAATGCTTTTGTCATTTTTTGCCAGCCGTCCCAATCGTCTTCTGCCAACCCGTCTTCTATGGAAATAATAGGGTATTTTTTTAGCCATTTTTCAAAATAAGCAATCATGTCATCCGATGAATACGCTTTGCCCGAGGATTTTTTGAAAACATACTTCTTTGTCTTGCCGTCATAAAATTCCGAGGCAGCCGGATCCAATGCAATGCAAACATCATCACCGGGCTTATATCCCGCATCGGCAATGGCTTGCAGCACCAGTTCAATCGCTTCTTCATTAGATTGAAGATTAGGCGCAAAACCACCTTCATCTCCTACATTGGTTGAGTATTTCTTTTTCTTCAGCACATCTTTTAAATGATGAAAAATCTCAACACCCATTCGCAAAGCATCTGAAAAACGCTCTGCTCCCACGGGCACAATCATAAATTCCTGGAAATCTATTTTATTATCAGCATGCACGCCGCCGTTCAATATGTTCATCTGCGGAATTGGCAATGTATTACCATTGGTGCCGCCAACATACCTATACAATGGCAACCCGCTGTCTTCCGCCGCAGCTTTTGCAACTGCTAACGAAACCGCAAGAATAGCATTGGCGCCGAGCTTTGATTTATTTTCCGTCCCATCCAGTTCAATCATCAAATGGTCAATCTCGCTCTGGTCAGCAATATCCAAGCCTGTTAATGCGGGCGCAATCTTTTCATTCACATTCATTACGGCTTTAAGCACCCCCTTGCCCTGGTAAAAATTTTTATCGCCATCCCTGAGTTCAACAGCTTCATGTTTTCCCGTTGATGCGCCCGATGGCACTGCGGCTCTCCCAAATGCGCCTGACTCTGTTACTACATCCGCTTCAACTGTTGGATTTCCGCGTGAATCTAAAATCTGGCGGGCGTGAATGGCGAGAATGGAACTCATGTTATTAAATTAATGGTTAGCTATTAATCAAGCTTATAAAATCATCAAACAAATACCTACTGTCATGCGGTCCCGGTGATGCTTCGGGATGATATTGAACCGAAAATGCCGGTTTATTTTTTATACGAATACCTTCAATGGTTTTATCGTTTAAGTTAACGTGCGTCACCTCAACATCTTTTGATTTAGCCAGCTCATCATCCTTTACATTGAAGCCATGATTTTGCGAAGTAATCTCGCAATGATTTTTAATAATATTTTTTACAGGATGATTTAGCCCCCTATGTCCATGATGCATCTTATAGGTACCTACACCGTTAGCCAACGCCAGTAACTGGTGACCAAGACAAATTCCGAATAATGGTTTTTTATTATCTAAAATTTCCTTCACTGTCTTAATAGCATAATCCATTGCAGCCGGGTCGCCGGGACCATTGGAAATAAAAAAACCGTTCGGCTTCCAGCTATTCATTTCAGTAAAAGAAGTTTTAGCCGGAAAAATTTTCACATAGCAATCGCGCCCGTCAAAACAGCGCAATATATTTTTTTTGATGCCCAAATCAAGAGCGGCAATTTTATACTTTGCATCGGGATTGCCGTAATAATAAGCTTCTTTAGTGCTCACCTTTGATGATAATTCTAAGCCAGCCATGCTCGGCGTTTTATCAAGAATTTCTTTTAATTTTTTCATATCCGGTATTTCCGAAGAAATAACTGCATTCATTGCGCCTTTACTGCGTATATAACGCACAATAGCTCTTGTGTCCACATCTGAAATGGCTACCAGCTTATTCTCCAAAAAATAATCCTGTATGGTTTTATCGGCAAGATGCCGCGATTGGGGAATATTAAAATTTTTGCAAACCAGTCCTGAAATTTTTATTGATCCCGATTCAACCTCTTTATTATTAATCCCGTAATTGCCGATATGCACACTCGTAGCCACCAGTATTTGCCCGAAATAAGAGGGGTCAGTAAATATTTCCTGGTAACCCGTCATGCCGGTGTTAAAGCAAATTTCGCCTGTAGTGGTGCCGATAGCGCCCGCCGCCTTTCCGTGAAAAGCCGTTCCGTCTGCTAACATTAGGACGGCCGGTAACGTTGTTTGATCTTTCATTAGGAGAATTAGAGGTTGGAAAAACCGCTGCAAAAGTAATTAAACCTTTATTAATTATTAAGCTATTTTGACTTTAAATTCTATCTTCATATTATATTTACCAACCTATTATGAAACGACTATTTGTTTTCATCTTTTATTTATTTCCCCTGCTTCTTCAGGCGCAGACTTATAACCCTGATTTATTTAAACAATATGTTATTCCAATAACCAAAGCGTTAGACGATACTAATACTGTGTTATACGACTCCCTAAAAAATTATAACCTGATTATGATTGGTGAAAAGCATGGTACAAAAGAATATGTTCAGTTCATGAATGGATTAATTAAGGATTTTACTGTCCGTCATAAAAAAGTAATTGCCGGTTTTGAAGTAGAACGGGGTATAATGCATGATAGTTTGAAAAACCTTACATACGAACAATTAGCCAACTCTGAATTTTTCAATAAAGATATTGACGGAAGAGAAAACTCAACTTCGGCAAATATTATTGCAAGTTTGTCTGATGATAGCAATGTATCCCTTGTATTTTTTGATATTCGCATCATTCCCATTAACAGAAAACAATTAAAAGATACTTCAAAAGCAAATTATATAAAATATGTGGGGCTTTACCGTGATAGCATGATGTATGAATCGTTAAATAGTGCGATTAAAAAAGATACGAATGCCGTTGCAATATCCATTTGTGGCGATTATCATTCAATGATTGAACGACAAGGTGCCATGGCTTACTTTTTTAGAAATGATTCAGCCAGTGCAGTAAAAAATAAAAGAATGCTGACTGTAAGAGATGTTAGTGAAAGCGGCACAATGTCAAATAATGAGGGCAACGGTTTACAGTTAAGAACTGTTTACCCGGATTCATTCTTTTTAGACAGCGTTATAAAATACGATAATTATGTTCTGTTAACCCCTTACCCGCTTTACGATGGCTATTGCGGAATACTGTTTATAAGAACTGTTACTGCTGCAACGCCGTGTAAAAATTAAACGGATTTAAAAGAAAAGTTCTCTTTAAAAACTTTTAACTCATCCAGTAACTCCGATGCCGGTAACGGGATGTAGTTGTAAAGTTTACTTTCCGGCTTAACCCTTATTTCATTCATTTGCAAGTGCTGGTTGGTGAACAAAAATTCTATGTCGGGATAAATAGTCTTTATCGTATCCACCAATTCAAGAATCTCTAAATTTTTATCCGATAAGTTATAAATACCCGATGGCACTTTACTTTTAAGCAAATGCGAAAGGACATGAGTTACTTTGTCAATGTGAATGAATGTTCTGTATTGCCGTCCGTTGCCATTAATAGAAAGCCGGTTAGTAAAATTAGCTTCAAACATAAACTTATTGATTACCGCATCAAAACGCATACTCTTACTGTATCCGTAAACATTTCCGCATCTTAGAATAATCGTTTCAACGGGCTTGTCAAACAGCCGCCTCACATGTTCTTCAGCTCTTAATTTAGAAATGGCATAATGACTGTTTGGATTCGGGGGAGTGGTTTCATCCACAAAATCACTACTAACGCCATATACAGCCGCCGAACTCATAAAAACCAGTTTCTTCACCGGGCTTTGCTCTATGGCATAAATTAATTCGGCAGTGCCCCAATGATTAACCTGCTCAAAAAAATGTGAATCAATATTGGCAAATGGCGTGGATACCTTGGCTGCCAAATGATAAACCACATCCACCTCTTTAAGAACCTGGTTTATTTTACGGCTGTCTAAAATATCGCCCTGGATGAATTGTATATTATGATTATTTATTTTTTTGCCGAGAAATAAATTATAATTCCCCCTGCCCAAATTATCATAAACAATAATTTTTTTTACAATAGGATTTTCCGCCAAAGCATAAACCAATTCAGCGCCGATGTACCCTGTTCCTCCTGTAATAAGAATTGTCATTATTCTATAAAATTATTTTAAAACCAAATCGGTATTTAAGCCGCACTCCGTTTTTTTCAATCCGAACCAGCGCCCGCCGCGCTCATCCATCTCTGCGTCAAATGCGCGGGTGCAGGGCTCGCATCCCACGCTAAAATATCCTTTCTCCTCAAGCGGGTGGCGGGGAATATTATTTTCCTCGAGGTAATAATGAATCATTTTCGGTGTCCAGTCAAGCATGGGGTGAAAGCGTGTTGCATTAAATGGCGTTTTCTCCTCAATTTTAAATTCTTTTCTTGTGGCGCTCTGGTCGGCACGCACACCGTTTATCCATATATCATACTCGGCGAGTATTGGTTCAAGCGGCTGGGTTTTATTTAAGTAGCAGCAATAATCGGGGTCCGATGCAAATAATAAACGCCCGTTACTGTCCTTTTGCTGGCTTTTGGGTGTGGATGAGAAAACATCTTTTACATTCAATTCAAACAACTGTGTAATGCGGTCGCGATAAACAATCGTTTCAGGAAAATGATACCCGGTATTAATAAAAAATATTGGAATGGTTTTATCTATGCAGCTGATAATATGGAGCAGCACAACACTATGCGTTTGAAATGACGAGGTGTTGAATAATTTTAATCCCCGCGACTGGTAACTTTCAATTTGCTTTTTTATATCACCGAAATTCATATTATAATTTTTACCGGACAATTATTTCCTGCAACAACTCATTCAAAATTTTTGGCGTGCAGGCGACAATCTCTTTTCCGAAGATAAAATTATCACCGCCTTTAAAGTCACTCACTGCACCTCCTGCTTCTTTTACAATCAGCGCACCGCCGGCAATATCCCATGGATTAAGATTATACTCAAAATAGCCGTCAAACCTGCCGCTGGCAACATAACACAAATCCACGGCGGCGCTGCCGAAGCGTCTTATGCCATGTGTTTTTTTTAAAATGGCGTAAATGGATTGAATATATTTTTCCATTTTCCCGTCATGTTTATATGGAAAACCCGTTGATATCAGCGACTCTTTAAGCGATAGCACTTTTGATACGGAAATAGGTTTCCCGTTTAGAAAAGCGCCCCCGTTTTGCCAGGCATAAAAACATTCGTTTTGATTTATCTCCAATACCACACCAACAAGAATTTCATTTTTATTCACCAGCCCTACGCTGGTAGAAAATACCGGAACGCCATGCAAAAAATTAGTGGTGCCGTCCAATGGGTCAATTATCCATTCAAGGTCTTTACTATCGGCAAATGTTTTTTCTTCGGTAAGAAATCCCGCTTCGGGAACAATTTTACGTAATGCCTCGACAAGAATTTTTTCCGCCTGTATGTCTACATACGATACTAAATCCCTTTCACCCTTATGTTGTATATCTGCCGTAGTTATTTTCAGGGATTCTTCATGGATAAACTTTCCCGCCCGCTTCACGGCATCAATGGTTTTTTTGCAAATTGCCTGTAAATCCATGGTCATATCCTTTCAAGAATGAATTTAATAACAGCTAAAAGTATTAAAATGGCGCTAATGAGCAAAGCATAAAAGCCAATATAATCGCCGTGGCGGGTATAAAACGTTTCTTTTAAGTTTAAGGTGAGCGATGCTTTAATAACCGCGGGCTGCCACCATGGTGTTGCCTGGGTAATATCTCCTTTCTCATCAACAAAGCACGACGTGCCGGTGTTAGCTGAACGCGCAATGCTGCGTCGGTTTTCTATTGCCCGCATCGCTCCGTAATACAAATGCTGCAAATGGCCGTCAGTATTGCCCCACCAGCCATCATTGGTCATAATGAAAATTAAGTTAGCGCCGTTTTTTACATAATCAGAAATATATTCTCCAAAAATTGATTCATAACAAATAACGGGGGCAATGCCGGTTTTATCCGCCGAAAAAAATACTGAACGATTTTCCTGCCGCCCATAGCTAACGCTTGTGCCGCCAATATTTATAAGAAGAGGTTCAAGGAAGGCAAATAGTTTTGGGTACGGAACACTTTCTACAAAGGGAACAAGAACAGATTTATAATATACCTGTATTTTCATTGAAGAATCCAGTTGAATAGCTGCATTATATTCCTCTCTCCATTGCCCGTTTCCAACATTAAAGGTTGTAGGAGTTTCTTTTGTAGAAAAGGTGTGATAGGCACTAATACCTGTTACCAATTTAAGTTTAGGGTATTTTTTTAAAAATCTTCTTATTAGTATTATAGATGAATCAAACTCAACATTATCTAAATCTATGGAAACAATATCACCGATTGCTGTTTCTGGCCACACTAAATAATCGGTTGAAGAATCTACATCTTCTGCCGATAAAGAAAGCAGCTTGTTCATCTGTAAATCAAGTGTACTGTAATCAAACTTTTCATTATAAGGGTCAATGTTCGGTTGAACAACAACAACATTTTTCTTTGGTCCTGTTTCTTTATAGTTTGAATAAATGAAAAGAGAAATTATTATTGGCAGAATAAGAATAACAATTGCTGTTATTGAGGCAGGGCTTTTAATACTGAATTTTCCTTCCTTATAAAGAACGGGATTAATTGCCTCGAAAATCAAAATATTCATAATCAATATCCACAAGCTGCCGCCCAATGCTCCTGTATATTCATACCATTGAATAAAATAGGGAAAGCGCGATAACCCATTGCCAAGCGTCAACCATGGCCACGTTAAATCCCAGCGCATGTGCAGGTATTCAAACGTAATCCAAAAAATCATCAGCGAAACATAACCAATTAGTTTCCCGAATTTTTTTCTTACATGATGAAATAGCATAAACGGAATGCACATTAGCAGTGCATTGCAAACAAACGCCAGCGATGCACCAATGCCCGTTGAGTTCCACACCCACCAGGTTGTTAGAACATTCCAGATAAAAAATGTCATCCATGCATAAGGAAATAAGCGCAGGTTCTTTCCGAATAGGTTCCCGGTAAAAACTTCATGCTCCAAATACAGCAAGGGAACAAATCCGAAAAACAACAACGGGAAAAACGGGAACGACGGCCATCCCGCCCAAAGTATCACCCCGCTAAGGAGAGATAATATGAGGTGTTTTTTGTTGAATGATATTTTTTTAAAAAAAGCCACTTATATATAAGATTAACTCCGCACTTTAGTGCGGAGAATAAGGTTCAAATAATAGTCATATGATGGCTTCGTCCGATGAAAAATCGGACTCGCCATGACAGTGATAAGCGGGATATTTTTCGTCCCGCCAAAGGCAGGACGATGTCCTACCCCCAATTCCATGTCATTGCGAGCGACAGCGAAGCAATCTCTCATTCCTCTTTTCCTCCAACTACAATCACAATTTCCCCTTTTATAGTTTTATCAGAATAATGATTTAAAACTTCAGTAACACTACCGCGAATAGTTTCTTCATGAATTTTTGTTAATTCTCTTGAAACGCTGATTCGCCGTTCCGCTCCAAAATAAGTTGCAAATTCTTCCAGCGTTTTAACCAGCCTGTTCGGTGATTCATAAAACACTATTGTGCGCGTTTCAGTTGATAGTTCCCTTAATCGTGTTTGTCTCCCTTTCTTATGCGGTAAAAATCCTTCAAAGCAAAACTTATCGCAAGGCAACCCCGAATTAATTAACGCCGGAACAAAAGCCGTTGCCCCCGGCAGGCATTGCACCTCAATATTTTCTTTCACACATTCTCTCACTAAAAGAAATCCCGCATCGGAAATGCCCGGTGTGCCTGCATCTGATATCATAGCCATTGTTTCTCCGCCCTTAAGCCGTTGAATAAGTGCGCCAAGCGCTTTGTGTTCATTATGCTGATGATATGCGAAAACCTTTTTTTCAATCTGGAAATGGCGGAGTAAAAACCCCGATGTGCGGGTGTCTTCTGCAATAATAACATCAGCCTCTTTCAGCAATCGCAATGCCCGAAGCGTAATATCTTCAAGGTTGCCGATTGGGGTGGGAATGATGTATAACATCAATTATAGAGTACAAAATCTATTTGTTTTCTGAAACAGAATAGCTGTAAGATTCCATCACAGGATTTGCCAGCAGCTTTTTGCAACAGGTTTCTGTTTTTTCTTTCGCCTCACCTTCATTAGCCGCATCAATAAGAAGTGTTATATGCTTGCCAATGCGCACTTCCTTAATTTCAGGAACGTTCAGGTTTTTCAATCCCAATAAAACCGCTTTGCCCTGCGGGTCTAACAGTTCTTTAAGCGGCATCACGTTTATTTCAGCTTTGAATTGCATTTTTAGAAAAGATTTGAATTATTGAAGTTATTATATAAAGCAAAATTACGGCGGCAATTCCCGCAAATCCCATAAAAATTATCAGCAGGACAGAAATCAATAAAAAAATATAACGCGTGTCATTACTTTTCCAATCATACGATTTGAATTTGAGCGAAAACATCGGCAGACGGCGAAACCAGCAGGTAAGAAAAAATTAATATCAATAAATACAATACCCATTTATTAGCCAGCAACGGAGCCAACCCAAACTGGTTAGAAAAATAAATCAGCGGCAAGGTTGCCGTAAAAATTGCAGTAGCAGGTGTGGGAAGCCCTACAAAATGAGTCTTTTGCAATTCATCAATATTAAACTTTGCCAAACGCAATGCCGAGAAAATTGAAATTAAAAATGCCGGCAGCAGGTAAATAATGCCCACTGCAAAAGCGCCGGTTTCCGAAGCGTAAGCTCGTCCCAATAAATTGTAAAAAATAAATCCCGGCAAAATGCCGAAGGTCACGCAATCCGCCAGCGAATCCAGTTGTTCGCCAAGACGTGATTCAGCTTTTAATAATCGTGCTACAAAACCATCACAAAAATCAATAACAGCCGCCGTAAAAATCAGGTACGATGCAATTGTCGCCTGGTCATAAAAAACATAAATAATCCCCACACAACCCAAAAAAAGGTTGGTAAGTGTTAAAAGGTTAGGAATATATTTTATAAGTTTTATAGCTAAAAAGTTAATTGTTAATTGTTAATCGTCCCACATCCCGTGTCTCGTGTCCCGCATCTCATTTCCCACGCGCCATCAACTCCTCAATCTCCTCCGCCTCAATCGGAATATCAGCCATCAAATCCACCGGGTCTTTATCCGTCACCAAAATATCATCTTCAATACGAATCCCGATATTTTCCTCAGGAATATATATCCCCGGCTCGCAGGTAAACACCATGCCCGCCTTCATCGGCTCAAAACGGTGCCCGATATCATGCGTATCAAGCCCCATAAAATGCGACGCGCCGTGCATATAATATTTTTTATACAGCGGCTTGTCAGGGTCTTGCTTTTTCACATCCTCCGCCTTCAATAAGCCAAGCTTTATCAATTCCACCTCCACAATTTTTCCCGATTCATTATTATGGTCATTCAATATCGTTCCGGGGCGCAAATTATTTCTCACCTGTTTAAAAACCCGGAACACCGCATTATACACCTCTTTTTGCCGCGGCGTAAATTTTCCGTTCACCGGCACCACGCGCGTGAGGTCGGAGGCGTAATTGGAATATTCACAGCCAAAATCCATAGCCACAATATCCCCGTCTTTACATTCTTTATTATTAGCACGATAATGCAACACACACGAATCCCTCCCCGACGCAATTATAGGATAATAAGCATAAGTCGTTGCCCTCTGCCTCAAAAACTCATGCATTATCTCCGCTTCAATTTCATATTCCATCACACCCGGCTTAATAAACTTCAGGGTGCGCAAAAACGCATCGCGCGTAATACCGCAGGCTTTTTTAATCAAATCAATTTCCGTTGCTGATTTTATCTGCCGCAGTTTCAGCATCAGCTTGCCGCCACGCTCATAATGATGCAACGGGTAGCGCTTTTTTATTTCACGGGCAAAACGCATATCGCGATAAGGCACTTTCCATGCCTGCCTGTCATTCTCATTAAGATTAACGTAAACCGTCTCCGCATAAACCATCAGCGTAGTCAGCACCGCATCAAACTCATCATTCCACACAATTGTTTTAATGCCGCCGCTTGACTGGTAGGCTTCCTGTTTCGTATACATGTGCCCCTCCCATGCCGCAATCACGTCATTGGTTTGCCTGATAAATAACACTTCCTTGTATTCCGGTCGCGGGCTATCCGGATAAATAATCAACGTCGTTTCTTCCTGGTCAATACCTGTCAGGTACCACAAATCACTGTTCTGGCGAAAATAATACGTATCATCGCCATTGCGCGGCATCTGGTCATTGCTCTGAAAAACAGCAATGGAATTCGGTTTCATCAGGGCTGCCAAACGTTTTCTGTTCTCGGCAAAAAATTTACCATCTACGGGCGGATATTTCATAGCTATTAAAATTGAACCGCAAAAATAGCAATTATGCGGTAACTCACCGCCCACACCCACACACAATTAACCATTAACATATAAAATCAAACTAACCAAGTGCCCCTCTCCATTTTTTTGGAGAGGGGTTAGGGGTGAGGTCCCCTAATTCAAATGCGTCTCCCTAAACTCAATCAAAAAAGGGTTAGACCGTTTTTCAAAGCCGATAGATGTTTCCTCACCGTGACCGCTATACACCTTCACCTCATCATCCAGCACAAGCAGCTTATTAAAAATACTGTTCATCAGCGTGTCATAATCGCTCAGCGGAAAATCATAGCGCCCAATGCTGTTATAAAACAGCACATCGCCCGAAATCACAAAATGCCCCTCCTCGTTAAAAAACGAAACACTGCCCGGCGAGTGCCCCGGCGTAAACAGCACCCTCAGCGTGGTGTTGCCGAAATGCACCTCATCCCCGTCGTTCAAAAAACGGTCGGGCTTAATCACATCGTTAAATTCAACGCCATAGGCAGACGCCACCATAGGCGCCGCTTCAAGCACAGGCAGCTCTCTGCGGCTGGCGGCAAACGGTATCTTATACGTGTCCCTTATAAACTTATCGCCAAAAATGTGGTCAAGGTGGCAATGCGTATTCAGCAGCAGCACCGGCTTAAGCCCATAGTGTTCAATCGTATTAATAAGCAGGTCGCGCTCACTTGGGTAGTAGCACCCCGGGTCAATAATCACACATTCCTTAGTGTCATCATAAACCAGGTACGTGTTTTCCTGGAAATCGTTAACCGTCAGTTTTTTCACATATACCATCGCGGTGAAATTAATTTAAAATTCGACAAGTTGTGTTAAGTTGTCATTTAAAACACATTTTGCGGCAGAGGGTTCATTATTTGCAGAGCTTTGCGCGTAGGCGGTTTCCCCTCTATTTTAAGAGGGGACTAAGGGGTGTGTAATTTTACTTTTTATTCTCCTCCTTTTGAAGGAGGAGGCTGAGCCTTGCGGGTAGCTGAGGTGGTTTTATTTTCACATGCCCACACTCACATCATATCAAGCGTTGGTAAGTTATACAGGCAAATTTTAATTACCTTCGCCTTACAAAATAATAACTGTTTATAAAACATCAAAAATCGATAAATACTATGAAGGTTAGATATGATAAAGAAGTAGATGTACTTTATATCTCTTTCAGCAAGAACAAGATTAAAGAAAGTGATGAAGATAAGCCCGGTATTATTATTGACTACGATAAAAAAGGTTCCATTGTAGGTATTGAGATATTAGATGCTTCGAGAAAAATGGCTAACCCCACCAAAGTTGAATACGAAGTAGCATAGTTTTCCACCACTAATTACTAAACTCCAAGCACTATTCTGGGCGTGCCGCTTTGGGTCAGTTTATCCCGATTTTTATCGGGAGGTTTTTCGTTCAATCCATCACGCGGGGGGGTGTGCCAAATCTATCGTCTACCTGTTTTCATGGATATTGTAAAATCACTATTTATTGGTATATGGTTAAAAACTATAAATGTTTACCTTTATTCCAATTTATAATTATTAAACAATGAACAACACTATTGAAGATTTAAGAATACTTTGGAATCAGGAAAAAGAATTTTATAAAACACATGAGATTGGTACTGGTTCTCAGAAATTTGCTAAGAAAGTTTTCGCTTGTGAAAAATTATTCAATTTAAAGGAAGGTAAGGGGTCGACCTTAGATAGCAAAAGAAAAGACGAATTTATTGAAGAAGCAAGAAAAAAGGGACACCGAGCTGATGTAGTGATATTTATTGATAGTGATATTATTATTCCGGTTGAAGTTGAACAATATGGAAATATTGAAGCTGGAGAACATCAACTTTTTAATTACCAAGTTGATTGGCAGAAGCGTTTTGGGTTACTTACTGACGGTAATGAATGGCGTTTTTATAACAATACTTTCCCCGTTAAGTCCTTCAAGATAGAGAATATACTCAATAATCCCAAAGAATTTTTAACATTTTGGCGAGAATACGTAACTCCGGAATATTACTATGAATCATTTTTTCAAAAGAGAGGACAACAAAGAATATATGACGAGGCAAATAATATAGATGAAAACAGGGAAGATTTTTTTATTGATATTACTAAACTCATTGATAACTTTCGAAATAAACTTAACCTAAAGGGATATTTTGAGCATGAAAAGGACGAACGAGAAAAAAGTAAAAAAGCTACTGAAATAACTTATGCTTACCTTATTCAATTCATTCTTTACAAAACGCTTGTTGATAATAACTTTGATGATTTTGGAGATGATTGGAAAACAAGAATTGTTGAAATATACAAGGCGATAGGCTCGAAATCATATGACAGTATCTTAAATAAAATTCGTGCGATTAGCAAAAAAATTTCGGAGAGAATTTATAAACGTTTTAGCGATGAACAAGAAAGTATTAATCAAAGATTAGAAGAAATCCTCAATCAACCTAAGCAGGAGATTAATGATGTTTCTGTTTGGCTTGACATCCTATTATTTATTAATCGGTATGATTTTTCAAATGTAAAAAATGAAATATTTGGCTATGTATATGAAAACTATTTGAAGGAACTTTATGAGGATACTAAGAAAGGTCAGTATTTCACTGACCCAGATGTTGTTGAGTTTATGCTCAATGAAATGGGCTATACCAGTGAAGAAATAAAAAAAAGATATGATAAAGACAACGATTCTCTTTCTATTATTGACCCCTCCTGTGGTTCAGGGACATTTTTATACAATGCTACAGCACGATTGGTACGTGCTTTCTCTGATAATACAAAAACCTCTTCTAAGAAAATTGAACAAATAATTAACGATAATGTATTTGGATTAGATATTGCAGAGTTTCCGCTATATCTCGCGGAAATGAATATACTTATGCGCATGTTACCTGTAGTGATTAATCAAAAATATAATAATCCTGTTGAGCAAAAAATAAAGGTATTTAAAACCCGTGATTCAATTTCTGAATTTTTAGATACGGCAATCAACAATACATTATATGATGCAAATGTTGAGTATAAGAAAACAAAAGGTCAACTTTCTTTATATTCAAAAGCAATAGCTCTTGATTATGATAGTTTCATGCGTGATAAAGGCGACCTTGAAGAATTAAAGAATAGTTTAGAGGTAAGAGGCAAAATCCCAAGAGTGAGATTCGATTTTGTCATTGGCAATCCCCCGTATGTAAGTTACAATGAGTCTTCAAGTCAACATTTACTTTTCTTTGATTTAATTAAAGATAAAACAAATAGCCTTGTTAAGCTTAATGATGTTTATGGCGTAAACTTACATAGCGTGCCAGGTTTTGCCAAAAAAGGACGGCCAAACCCAAATCTATATCTCTTTTTTATTGCATTGGGGTTAGCTTTATTAAAGGATGATGGTGTTATTTGTTATATTATTCCATTAAACCTTTTAACCGCCGGCGACTTTGATGTAATGAGATATCATTTAGCAAAATATACAACTATTGAAAAAATAATAACCTTTAAGAACGCTTTATTTGTTGGGAGGGGCATTGAACAAAAGACTAAAGTTCCTACTTCAAGTTTAATTTTTGTTATAAGAAAAAAAATACCTTCGCCAAATAATAGAGTAAATATTATTCTTTATCAAAACTCCAGTAAAACAGTAAGTGAATCAATAGAGGACATTAGTAAAAGAAAAAATGTTAAACAAAATGAAATATCTCAAAAACTTCTTTTGAAGAATTTCAAAAACTGGAATTATATAAAATTTGATGAGGATTTAATTGGGTTGCATAATTACTATAACCTAAATACCGAATCTTTAAATAAGTATTATCAACATGATTTAGCCGACCATTATTTTAAAAGTAGATTTTATTTTGATGGTGGGTATGATATTGATGAAAGTAAAAGGTTACAAGAAGCGCCCGATAAAGATTTTTATATATATCCAAAATTTGATTCTAATTCCTTCACAATATTAACCGCGAATGGTTACTGGCCAAATGAGAGAGATAAATCATCACAACATTTTATTGGACTTCGTCAGGGAAACCAGGTATATAATCTAATCGATTCCGAATATAAAATTGTTTGGAGTTATGCAAATCCTTCCAGATATCATTTTACCAATAGTAAAATTATATGGGCTAGAAATCAGTATAATGCAATTGGCTCGAATAACCTTAATGAGTTAATCTATTTATTTGCTTTATTGAATTCCACTTTGAACATGAAAATACTTATAGATAATGTTAAAAGTGAAAATGAAATGGACGTCTTGTTTTCAATTACTTCGATAAAGACATTTATTAAAATTCCAATAATTGAGACAAATGAAGTAATTAAGTCAGAAATTATTAGCAGTACAATGGAAATGCTTGAAATGGAAAAACAAGTCTTGCAGAATCATGTTGAATTTAAGGGAATAATGGTTCAACGATTCGATAGCGTATTTATTGAAAAAAATAAAATTGGATTAAAATCTAAAAATCAAACTATCACTTGCAAAATCATTGGTGATCCCGAAGCTGTCAGGGAAGCTATTGCCAAGTATACATCAGGAAAATTATTTGAAGAAAAAAGCATATCACTAAATGATTTAAAATATACATCTGCTTTTAATCGTCAAAGGCAAGCGTCTATCAAAGATTATATAGATGATCTTGTGTTTGCATTGTATTTTAATATTAAATTACAAGACATATCAATAGGTAACTGTGGAAAAATTAAAGCGGCTTGTGCAAAGAATAATTTCTATGAATTAGTAAATTCGCAGTCATGAAACCAATATCCCAGGAAACTGATTATCATTTTACAAAAAAACATCTTTCGCTCAAGGAATATATTTTTATGACTCGCTCTGGCTATCGCCATTTCTTTGTTCTTGGCACGGATTTAAAAGAAGCAGAACATAATTTTATGCGTATAGATGAAATAAAGCGCTGTGGTTTCACTTTAGAGGACCTGCCAATACGCCTTGAATACACAGAACAAGTTAAAGAGTATAGCATGGATGAAATTTGGGAACGTAATGAGAATATAAAGCATAATTCTAACACTAAAGCACATTAACCCTGCTCGGCTTAGGCTGTGCCTTAGCCGTTTATTGTTTTGAATATTCATTCACCCACTATGTCACCCTTTCAGGGTTCTTTAACTAGGCATTTTTTTTTCTATAAAAATATCACCCCTTATATGTTTGAAAGTTGAAGTAAAAAGCTAACTTGGTTGTGTGAGGAGGATCACCCCTTAGTGCTTAGACACTGTCCCGTAGAAACTCCCCACAGTCAAGTAGAGTTAGAGGTATAACCTGGTACAACGATACCGAATAAATCCATAAGGCTGAACGAAGCTTGACTTCATTTTTATTAACTTTTTAAAACCAAGTACATTATGGACGCTTATCTGGGCATTGATGTGAGCAAAGGTTATGCAGACTTTACTTTGCTTGACGCTCATCAAAACGAATTAGAAAAAGTCTTTCAATTAGATGATACACGCACAGGACATAATGCCTTAAAGCGTGAGTTATACCGGTGCATCAATTACCATCACTTAACTATGGTGTATTGCGCTGTAGAGAGCACCGGTGGCTTTGAAAATAACTGGTATAGTGCTTTAATAGAGTTCAGTAAGTTGATGCCTGTAAAAGTAGCCCGATTAAATCCTAGCGGCGTGAAGAATAATGCTGCTGCTACGTTAGCGCGTAATATTACTGATGCATTGAGTTCACGCTATATCGCACAGTATCTTATTGCACATCCTGATAAAGTACAGTATGAAAAACAGGATGAGTATTATGCCTCTTTTCGTAGTATCCACAAACACATCATGTTACTGAAGAAACAAAAAACCCAATTGGTTAACGAGCTAAAAATGGTGTTGTATAGCGCTTTCCCTGAAGTGATGCCCTATTGCAAACAAAGTATACCTCAGTGGATATTAGAGTTGTTAGTCAAATATCCCGGTGTATCGGCTATTGCAAAACGGTCTGTCAGTCAGCTTACCTGCATTAATCATATTACAGTTGATAAAGCAACAGCACTTATCGAAAAAGCAAAAACAAGTGTCGCTTCCAGAACTAATAAGCAACAAGAGTTTTTAGTTAAAAGCGTGGCTAAACAGATACAGCAACAACAAGAGCTTATTGAACTACACAAAGCGTATTTAACTCAAAGTTGCACGGGTGATGAGGTAACTCTGCTACAAAGTATTCCTGGTATAGCCGCTTATAGTGCTGCCTCTATTATGATTGAACTGGAGGATATTAGCCGCTTTGCATCTACTCAACAACTGGCTTCTTATTTTGGAGTTCATCCGATTTTTAAACAGAGTGGTGATAAACAAGGCGCTTTCCGGATGAGTAAAAAAGGGCGAGCCTCCATGAGAGCCGTGCTATATATGTGTGCACAAACCTCTGTCTTGTTTGATGAACATCTTAAAACCATCTATGAGCGTCATCGTCATAATGGTAAAAACCATAAACAAGCTATTGGAGCTATAATGCACAAACTGCTTCGTATTATTTGGGGTGTGCTTTCCTCCCGACAACCGTATCAAGCTAACATTGACAGAAAGAATCAAGCGATAAAACCTGCTGTCATAGCAGTGTTAAAAAATGATGGTTCAAAAAAGAAAAGAAGATATCAGGTATTGGACACTGATGCTCCCATAACTAAAAAACAAATTAAAAAAAGAAAGGCGCAAATCGAGTCCCAAGTCGACATAGTCGAACAAGTACGGGATCATCAACTTGCGCCTCTCATAAAGATATAAAAATTTTACAAAATAAATTTGGATTTGAACGGTATAACTTTGGGGTTTTCAGGCAAAAGTTTTCTTTGGGCTATAATCATAATATACAGCACAACCTCCAGCCGCCGAGCCCGTCCCTCTGCCCGGAGGGATCAGAGGGTCTAGACTTTTTTGGTTACTTTTTGGGGCAATGCCAAAAAGTGACAAGAAAAAGATTTTATAAAACCACCCCGGCTAACACACAAAGCTCTGTCCCCTCCTTGAATAAGGAGGGGAATAACCCGCTATTATGCAACCTGTGTTTTTTAGTTATTTTTGTATAAATATTAACCCCCATGAAAACTTCAATGCACAACTCCAATTTATCAAAAGCAGATATTGAACACCTGATTGAGCAAAAGCTATTGGAATTGATTGGTGACCCTGATTCGGGTCTGCAATTGCAAAAACCATTTGCAAAAAAACTCAAAGAGCGGCTGAAAAATAATTCAGAACGCATTTCTCATAAAACAATAGCAAAAAGATATGGCAGAAATTGAATGGACAAAAGCCGACTGCCAACGATCTTGAAAAACCGGATAAAATATTGCTACAAGAGTTGTAAAGAAAATTACCTGGCTGGGTAAAAATTTTGATACCATCACCCCCGAAACACTGGAAGGCAAATTTTAAGGCGCCTACAAATACCGCGTTGGCGATTACCGCATTATTTACACCATTGAGCGCCGTGTACTTGTTATACAGTTCATCGGTCACCGCAGAGAAATATACAGGTAAAAAGAAAACAATAATTTTCAACCTACTCTGTCACCCTTTCAGGGTTCTTTAAATAGGTATTTGTTTTTTTCTATAAAAATTTCACCCCGTTGGGGTTAAAAAATCACAGCCGATCAATTAATCACATAAATCACAGTTCAGACAATTTTAATATCTTTGAAAACAAAACAAAGTAATAGTGCGAATTTATATCGACACTTCTGTAATCGGAGGGTTTTTTGATGAAGAATTTAAAGAATCAACCAAAGAGCTTTTTAAAAAGGTAGATAATGGCAAAATAACTCTTGTCATCTCCGAATTGCTGGAGGCGGAATTGCTACGTGCGCCCGTTCATGTGAGAAACCATTTGAATAAATATTTGAACCATGTAGAAAAAGTTGAACTGACAAAAGAGGCTATAGAGTTAGCGGATAGATATATTGGCGAACATGTTGTAGGTAAAACAAGCCGGGCTGATTGTCAGCATATAGCTTTAGCAACACTAAATAAAGTTGATGTGTTGGTGAGCTGGAACTTTAAACATATTGTGAATTTAAAGCGGATTAAAGGATATAATTTAGTAAATTTGACGATGGGATATTCAACTCTTGAAATAAGAACCCCCAAAGAAATTATCTGATTATGAAAACCAAGCAAGTAAAAAAAGATTTTGACGCCGTTAAAACCATGCGTTCAATACGGGATAAATTTAGTAAAGAAATTATGAATATGACTTTTGAAGAGGAAAAAGCATATCTTAAAAAGTTATTAGCGAACAACACAAAAAAATTACCCATTCCCGAAATTGTTAAAAAAGCAAGGAACAAACGCAAAGCCAACAACCGTCGTTCATCACAAAAAAGAACCTCTGTATAACCAGGTCACCTTTCAGGGTTAGCATACCTTCAATAGATAAAACTATAACAATGAAGAAATCAAAATCTTGATGTTCCAACATGGAATATCAAATTTGAGTAGAACCAGAAAACTCCAACCAGCATGCACGTTTTAATAATTATAATTAATAATATATAATCAATTTATAATCAACCATTAAAATTCATTTGTTGACAAGGTTTTCACCCCCGCCGCCATGTCGGCAAAAAGTGCCATCTTGCATTAACTTTCAATTAAAACCCATAAATAATTAACCAACCTTCAATTATTTGCTAAATTAGCGTTATAAGAAAATGCTCACCGGGTTTCGATATATCATTCTTTTAGTAACAGTTCTGTTCCTGTTCAACACCGCCTCGGCGCAAACCACCGGTGCCGTGTTCGGGCAAAACCGGGTTCAGTTCAAAACCTTCACCTGGTCTTATTTCCAAACCGACCACTTTAATGTCTACTATTACTTAGGCGGGCAAGCCCTGGGCAAGTTCACCGCCGAGGTTGCCGAAAAGGTAATGAACAATATCAGCAGGCAGGTTCAGTTTAGAGCCAATGACCGCATTGAAATATTGGTGTTCAATAACCTCGCCGACCTTAAGCAGAGTAACATCGGCTCCACGCAGGATGAAGCGGAGCAGAACAACAATAATATCGGCGGCATTACACATATTATAGGAAACAAGATATTTGTTTATTTCGATGGCAATCACCGCCATCTTGAGGCGCAGATAAAAAGCGGTCTCACCACCGTCACCCTCCAAAACATGATGTACGGTGGCAACATACGCGAAGTGCTGCAGAGTGCCGTGTTTTTGAATCTGCCTTCGTGGTACACCAACGGGCTCTCTGCCTATCTCGGCGAAGAGTGGAACTCTGACCACGACAGCCGCTTGCGCGATGATATTTTATCGGGCAAGTATAAAAAGTTCAATACGCTAATCGGGCGGGACCCCGCTTTGGCAGGACAATCGCTGTGGTATTACATTGCTCAAAAATATGGCAAGTCTTCCATTCCGAATATTCTTTACCTCACGCGCATTAATCACAGCATGGAAAGCGGCTTCGTTTTTATAGTAGGCAAAACCACCAAGCAACTCTTTCAGGATTGGTACAACTATTATCTCATACTCTATTCGGGTGAGAAAAACGACAAGTCACTCCCCGATGCCAAATCGGTTGTTTTTACTTCGCCTAAAAGAAATAAAGCGGTTTATAATCACATTGCCGCAGATCCTAAGGGGAAAAACCTCGCTTATGTAACCAATGACCTTGGAAGATATAAAGTGCATCTCCTAAACCTTGATAACTCTAAAAAGAAAACATTGCTGCGTGGCGGATTTCGTAATGTAACCCAACCTATAGATTATTCTTATCCCCTGCTGGCTTGGGAACCGACAGGAAAAAACCTGGCGATGGTGTATGAAAAACATGGCAAAAGCTGGCTGGTGATTTATGACTCTGAGAAAAAGAAAAAAGAGAAGAAAAGAATACTTGCTCAATTTCAAAAAGTGTATAGCATTGATTTTACTACCGATCCCCGTGTATTGGTATTATCAGCCGAAAATAAAGGGCAGTCGGATATTTATACCTACAATTATATGGCAGGGCGCCTCAACCAAATCACCAATGATTTCTGGGATGATTATGACCCGCATTACATTAAACTCGATAACCGCGAAGGCATTCTTTTCGCATCTAACAGAATCAATGACACTCTAAAATCATCCACTTTTGACACGGTGCTGCCAACAGGGCATTTCAATATTTATTATTACAATATAAAAAGTTCTAATCCAAAACTTCTCACTCAAATAACGCATACTACTGTTAGCGATGAACTACAATCCTATCAATATAACAATCATTACTTTTGTTATACCAGTGATCAGAACGGGATAAGAAACCGCTACACAGGCTATATTGACAGCATTTTCTGGCACTATGACCATTATTATTATTTCCCTGATTCGACCGTTATAAATCCTACATACAATATTGACTCGTTACTTACGGCTGAAAATATTAAACCCGACTCAATGAAGAATATCCCCGTTTATAAGGATACCGCATACTTGTTTACCAATTCAAATTACTCAAGAAACATTCTGGAGCAATCCCTGTCACCGCGTTCAGGTAAAGTGTTTGACCTTGTTTATAATAAAGGTCGTTACCAGGTTTATAAAACCAATATACTTCCCGATTCTTTAACCACGCAAAATACGCCTGTGCTTACCTACACATCTTTTGGCGAATCAATGAGACAACAGGAACTCAAAAACACAATAAAACCATTGTCTGTTTCTGATACCACAAAACAAAAAAAGGCTGAAATCGATACAGTTATGAAGTCTGAAGACGTATTCCAGTCGGAGTTCTCGCAAATAAGTGATATCACCAAAGCGGATTCTTCACATCATAAAAAGAACAACAACAAATTGCCAAGCTACATGCAGAATACTAAAGTTTATCCTTACTTAATAAAGTTCTCAACCGATTATGTTGTAACGCAACTTGATAACGGGCAAATCATTAATCAATATCAGAATTTTAATGACAATGGCGGACAATATGACAACCAACCGTTGAGCGGATTAATTTCTTTCGGCATAAGCGATCTTATGGAAGATTACAAGATCATAGGGGGTTTTAGCATACCCTCTACTTTTGACGGCAGTCAATATTTTTTGAGCTATATTAATAGTAAACACCGCCTTACCAAAACTTTACTTTTCTATAGAGAGGTTACACCTGAAACCTATGATTTCGAGCCTTATTGGCCGTTGCCCGTCAATGCAGACCTCAAAACCTATTACGGACAACTGACATTAAATTATCCGCTTGATTTCACCACCCGCATCAGCACCTCATTTGGCTACAGACAGGATAGGGATGTATTTCTTTCTGCTGATACTTTTAGTATGCTGCTGCCTGACTATACTCAGAACTGGGCGCTGGTGCACAGTGAATATGTTTATGATAACACCATTAAAATATCCGATAACATCCTATATGGCACACGGTATAAATTTTTCGCTGAATTTCAAAAGCAGCTTGATATGCCCGGATCTTATTTTACAAATTTTGGAATTGATTTCAGGCATTATGAGAAAATTTATCACAGTTTGATTTGGGCGACACGTTTGAATGCGCAATCTTCAATCGGTCCCTCAAAAATTGTTTATTACCTTGGCGGAACAGATGGATGGATGTTCCCACAATTCGATTCCAACACACCGGTGTCGAACACTGAAGGCTATGCCTTCCAATCACTGGCAACCAATCTTCGCGGCTTTGACCAGAACGTAAGAAACGGCAACACCTATGCATTGGTTAATACCGAAATACGCGCCCCCATCTATTCCCTGTTTTCAAACACGCCCAGCCGCTCACAATTCGTTACTAATTTCCAGGTAATAGCTTTTTTTGATGCCGGTTCTGCGTGGGAAGGCTATTCGCCCTATTCCAATCAAAACCCGTTTAACACCGCTTACTATGTATCGGGTCCTGTGTCCGTAAATGTCAACTATTACCGCCAGCCCATCGTATTTGGCTGGGGAGGCGGATTGCGCACTACCCTTCTTGGTTATTTTGTGCGGCTCGATGTTGCCTGGGGCGATGACAGACGGCGCTATAACCAAAACGCCTATCGCCTATATTTCACTGGGCACAGATTTTTAAATTTCAAAGAACTTTTTTTACCTCATCCTTATTCCCTCTCCATCCAAAAATGGAGATGGATACTCACTTATCTTGATTTTATATAGTTAGTTATTTTAAGTTTTCTTTTACTACATTTTAAATGAAATAAATTTCAAAGAACTTTTTTTACCTCACCCTTACTCCTCCGATAAAAATCGGAGGACACTCTGTCATTCTGCTTTTATAGTGTTAACTAATTTTAATTTTCATAACACTTTTTTCATAGTATCTTCTGCGGCAGTTATATCGGGAGAAATTTCAGTGCTGAATTTTCTGAAGTGAAAAGCCAGCATAATGTTAAATATGCCCGCAATAATAAAACCTATTCCAGCCCACAGCACAATGAACAATGCGCCGATGAGCGGGTTGTAAATAATCAGTAAAGCAAAAAGCAGTGTCATTATTCCGCCGGCTAAGAGCCATCCCCAGGTATCGGCATGATGTTTCTTCAAATCTATAGAATAGCTTATAAGTGAGATGCCGCGTATTATGAGCCATAATCCTACCAGTAAAGGAATAGTTACAATGGTAACGCCGGGGTAGAAAAATAAAATACTTCCTAAAAATATTTCGAGTAAGCCCGAGGTAAGCATCCACCCCCAGCTATGCATTTTTTTGCGGTTGGTTGCAGCAAAAATTACATGTATCAAACCTTCTAGAGTTATAAAAGCGCCAAGAATCCAGCTAAGGCTTACATAAAAAATAACGGGAAATATATAAACCAATATACCCATTATAATAAGTAATATACCGGCAGCCAGGAATGTCCACCAGTGTTTAATGTCGTCTTCTACTTTTGTAATTAAGTTTGGCATGTTTATAGTTTTTAATAATCAAATCTAATAATAAATAGTTAATGGTTAAATGTTAATTGTTAATCGTTTGCCTCACCCCTAACCCCTCTCCTAAAAGAGAGGGGCACACGGTTAGTTTGATTTATGTAGTTAGTTGTTTTTTTCACTTATTTTTTTCATTATCAAATCATCAAATTACCAAATCATCAAATTAATTTTTTCCCATTTTCAAATTTTCATCCGCCAATAGGCGGATTCAAATTATTTTTACTCACCAGCTTTGTTTGGGCAGCACCTTGCCTCCTATAAATTTAAACGGTCTGTCGCCGCGGCGGAAATTTTCAAATTCTGAGTTAAAAATTCTTGTTATGGCATAATCGAGGCAATCGCTCAGGTGCCCCCATTCCTGGTAGGTTATTCCCGTTTTGGTATCTTTCACGGTTACCTTAAGCTTGGTATCATCTTCGGCTTGTTTCACATTTTGTAAATCGAGGATGGTGTTTTTACAGTTTTCACCTATGACAATTTCAATGCCACCGGTTTGGTTACAAAATATATTATTGATAAATTGCCCGCGCATGAACACAGCGGGATTGGATGGCGGCACTCTCAACTGCGGTTTGTAATTGCTTAATCCGGTTTGTATTAAGCGATAAAGGTCGTAGCCACTTTCCGTTCTCACATTTTGTTTCCGGCTAGTGGCATCGCCGGTGATTAATAACCCGCTTTGATGGTATGGATACCTTCTGCAAAATTCACTTACCATATCTCTTATGGTATTTTTAGGCGGTTTCATACATAACTCATCAAACTGCACGGCTTGCTTTCCATATACCTGCCACAGCGAGGCGGCGAAATAGGGGTGCACATTTTCATCAAAGCTTAACCAGATTGGTAACTTTGGATTGTAAACAATTGGCTTTACATGTTTTTCAATATTGAATTCCTTATAAAACTCCACGCCTGTTTTTAATAATAAATCCCAATCGCCCTCAACAAATACCTGGTATTCAAAGCGGGGCATGTTCTTTAAATTCTGTTTATACTTTTCGGGTATATAGGGATTATCGGTAATTTTTGCAGGGATGTATGACCATCTTTTATTCAGCTCTTTCTTTTTCCACAGGTCATAAAATTTTTCTTTCACCCAGTTTTGCGAGGGGTTGCAGGTGCAGATGACCAGCGGCGGCGGGTCGGATTCTATAATATGCGAACCCGCCCGCTCAATGGCTTTGTAAAACGATTTTTCTTGCAGCTCATTCACCTCTTCCAGCAAAAAACCATTCACTTCAAGCCCGCGCCAGCGGTTCAGCTCTTTATCACGGGCATAATTTTCGCCGAAGAAAATAAGTTGCGAGCCGTTAGTAAATGTTACCGTTCCGGTATTCCTGTCGAACGACACCATAAAATTTTCGGGGCAAACCTTAAAAAATGACGGAATGGTAGTGCGTTTCAGCGTTACCAAATCGGTGCGCACCACTGCCCATTTGCTGTGCGGATACTTTTCGCACAGCCAAATTAATGTTGCCAATGCGGCAAATGTTTTACCGCCGCGTATGGCGCCGCCATAGAGCAGAATATCTTTTTCACCGCTACAGGCTTCGTCCATCAGTCTGCTGTTGCTGTGAGAACGGCTCGAAGATAATTTCGGCGGTGGTGGATGTGGTTTCTGGATTATATTGTAGGTCGAAGGATGAAATGATTTAAAGTTTTAAACCACCCCGGCTACGCTCATTGCTCTGTCCCCTCCTTGAATAAGGAGGGGAATATGAGGTCAGCACTACTTCAAAATTCTCCTCCTTATTCAAACCTGCTTTTTAGCAGGTTCACGAACTCCTTTGAAAATAATTTAAAGTGAGTAACTAGGAGGCAACGCCTTGTGCGGAGCTGAGGTGGTTATTGTTTTTTATTTATTTTCCAAAGTGCTGTATTTTACCATGCAGCTTATAAACCTGTTCGCGTTTTTGTTGAAAACGGTTTTTGTAGCTGTTGAATTTGAAAATGGTGTTAATCATGCTGTTGGCGGCTCTTAACCGCGAGGACGGGCACTCTTCGCCCTGCATATGCGCCGCTATGGCGCTTATGGAAACATCGAATAGGTCGTCAATCATGGCATCCTTATCTGTCTGGGTGTACTTTTTAGCGCGCTCGCGAACGGCTTGGCGCGAATAGCTGATGCCATATTTCTTTTCAATGGCTTTTGCTGTGAGGGCGCATAAGCCGAAATTCTCGCGGTAAATTTCATCGAATTCATCATCGGTTAATTTGTAGTTCTTTTTTTCTGCTGACATAATTTTATGATTTAAAATTTTATGACAGCAAAATTAGAGCGGGACGGAAGGCGATGAGGGAAGTTGGGACAAGAAGTTTTACCTCACCCCCAACCCCTCTCCACCAAAAGTGGAGAGGGGCGGTTGGTTGTGCAGATATTCAGACCTTAATTATTATTAAAATGTCCGAAAAAAAAGATAAGTGAGTGTCCTTCTCCATTATTGGAGAAGGAATAAGGATGAGGCTAAACCTTGTCGAGATTGAAAAGTATTATATTGATTATAAATATATTATATATTATTTAATAATGTAAATTAATGATTTAAAAAGATTGAGTAATTTTATAATAGTGTTTTAGTATTTAATTTTATGAAAAAGCATTTACTTTCTTTTCTGTTGCTTTTTGTTGTTACTACGTCATTTTGCTGGGCACAAAATCCTATCCTTTGGGGAATGACACCGGGAGGTGGCTCTAATAATCTAGGTACTATTTTTAATTACAATGTTTCTACCGGTAATGAAAAGGTTACATATGATTTTGGTAATAGTGATGATGGGCATGGGCCTACGGGTTCACTAATTCAAGCAATCAATGGTTTGCTTTATGGAATGACTGATTCAGGTGGTATTTATGATAAAGGAATAATTTTTAGTTATAACATTTCAGATAGTACAGAAACCGATTTACATGATTTTGGCAATGACACTGATGGGACATATCCTTTTGGCTCGCTCATGCAGGCAAATAATAGTATGCTTTATGGAATGACTTTTGAAGGTGGTGTTTATAATAAGGGAATAATTTTTAGTTATAACATTTCTACAAGTAAATATACCGATATATATGATTTTAAATACCTTCCTGATGGTCAAAGCCCTTATGGCTCACTTATTCAAGCAAGTGATAGTTTTCTTTATGGAATGACTTTTGGAGGTGGGGCAGTGGAAGGGGTACAATTTTTAGTTTCAATATTTTTACCAACAAAGAAACAGATATTCATGATTTTGGCTATGATCCTGACGGGGGTGTGCCTTATGGATCACTCGTTAAGTCAAGTAATGGTTTGCTTTATGGAATGACTGAGGAGGGTGGTACGAATTGTTTCACACCTGGTTGTTTAGGCACCATTTTTAGTTATAATATTTCTACCGATACAGAAACTGTTCTATATGATTTTGGTTATGGTGGAGTTTATCCATTAGGGTCCCTTATTCAGGTAAATGATAGTTTACTTTATGGAATGACTTTCGAAGGCGGCAATCCTGGCGATGGTATAATTTTCAGCTTCAACATTTATGGAGATAGCGTAACTAATTTATTTGATTTTGGTACCTCCATCGGTTACAATCCCCGTGGTTCGCTCGTCCATGCAAGTAATGGGTTACTTTACGGAATGACGCCCGGAGGTAGTAATGGTGATGGCGCAATTTTTAGTTACAATATTTCAACTGACAAAACAACCGATTTACTCAATTTTGATGGTACTGATGGTAACTATCCCTGTGGTGATTTGATTGAAGTAGATAAATCTACAGGCATAAACCAATTATCATTAACCAATAATCAATTATCCATCTATCCCAATCCCACATCAGGACAATTTATAGTAAAAACAAATGGTAACCAAAATGGTTATACGGTGGAGGTTTATAATTTAATGGGAGAGGAAATTTATGTCACCCCTAAATCCCCTGAAGGGGACTTCCAAAAACAGACCATTGATCTGAGTTCGCAGCCTGCGGGGTTGTATTTTGTTTATTTGAAATCGGGTGAGGGGGTTGAGGTGGGGAAAGTGCTGGTGACGAAATAAATATAATTTAATACTTTTAAAAAAATTGACTATTTTTATAACAGTGTTTTTTAAAATTTAATGTTATGAAAAAATATTTACTATCACTGGTACTCTTTGTTATTACAACCTCAATGTGTCAAGCCCAAAACCCTTTACTGTGGGGAATGACTTCGGGAGGCGGTACTAATGATTCAGGCATCATTTTCAGTTATGATATTTCTACAGCTAAAGGAACTGTTTTATATAATTTTACCGGCGGTGCTGACGGAGCCTTTCCAATTGGTTCTCTCCTGCAGGTAAGTGATAGTTTGCTTTATGGTATGACCTACGTAGGTGGAACCTATGATTCAGGCACCGTTATAAATTACAATATTAATACAGGCAAAGAAACTGTTTTACATTCTTTTGGCGGCGGTACTGATGGCACCAATCCTGAAGGTACTCTTATCCAGGCAACCAACGGGTGGCTTTATGGAATGACTTACCAGGGCGGTACTGAGGACACTGATGGAGGGGACGGAACAATTTTCAGCTATAATTGGCAAACACAATCGGAAACCGTTCTGCACTCTTTTGTTGGCTGGGGCAGTGACGGCAATGGTCCTACCGGCAATTTTATCCAGGTAGGCGACAGTTTGCTTTATGGGTTGACTGCATATGGTGCTTACAATAATGGTACAATTATCAGTTACAACATATATACAGGCAAAGAAACCCTTCTACATTCTTTTGGCATCGGCAATGACGGGTTCCGCCCTTATGGCTCTCTTATCCGGGCAAAGAACGGGTGGCTTTATGGAATGACTGAAAAGGGTGGAATTAATAACGAGGGCATAATTTTCAGTTACGACATTTCCACCGGTACAGAAACAGTTCAATTTAATTTTGGCGGCGCCAGCGGAACATATCCTGAAGGCTCTCTCATACAGGCAAGCGATAGTTTGCTTTATGGAATGACTGATGAAGGCGGAGGGAATGGGTATGGCACAATTTTTAGTTATGATATTACTACAGGTAAAGAATCCGTTCTGCATAGTTTCGGCAGCGGTACTGATGGAGAATATCCTGAGGCTTCACTCCTCCAGGTAAGTGATACCATGCTTTATGGAATGACTAATGAGGGTGGAGAATATGATTTAGGCACGTTTTTCAGTTATAATATTTATACCGGTATAGAAACCGATTTACATGATTTTAAAGGAGGTGCGGATGGAGAATATCCTTACGGTGATGTGATTGAGGATAATTCCGCTACCTCCGGCATTAATCAATTATCACTTAGCCATGACCAATTATCAATTTATCCTAATCCCACATCAGGGCAATTCACAATAAAAACAAATGGTAACCAAAGTGGTTACACGGTGGAGGTTTATAATTTAATGGGAGAAGAGGTTTATCAATCGACTTTAAGTGGTTCGCAAAATAATATAGACTTAAGCTCCCAACCTGCGGGGTTGTATTTTGTTTATTTGAAATCGGGTGAGGGGGTTGAGGTGGGGAAAGTGCTGGTGACGAAATAATTTAGTACCCAATAAAGCACCCCGATTTTTATAGGGGTAGGTGACGAAATTACAATAACCCGCCCACGGAAATATCCTCATCAATATCCTGCCAGTGTATACCAATGCCATTGCCTACAAAACGCCAGTTCTTACGCTCTTTTTCAGAGGCATTTTTTAGCCGGGGAAACCAGGCGATGGGGGCACCCACTTCACGCCCGTCGGAGAGGCGCACAAAAAGCATATCATTGCTAAACCACACATCGGTGGCTTTAGCCTCTTTTTTATCTGCCAAAATACTCATACCATTTTTCTTTAAAAAGTTCGCTGTTCTGTTCCACTAATTTAAGAATTTTATTTAACTCTGCACTATTATAGCCATAAGATTTTGCTAAACTCACTTCAGGCGTAAGCCAGAACTTAGCAACCGCACCTGATTTTTCAACATGTATATGAGGAGATTCATTCCCTTCATTGCTGAAGAAGAAAAAACGATACCCATCAAGTATTAAAATTGTAGGCATTATAAATGTATTATTTACAATAGTACAAAATGTTCTTTAAAACTGTTTAATGAATTCAAGAACTTTCAGACCTTTTAACCTTCAAACCTTATAACCATTAAACTATGCACATCTTTTCCACAGAGCAATAAATAGTTAAATAAAGGTGTTAAATTGAGTTAAATTTGCGAACAAATTAAAAAAGATACTTGTGCGTTTAGTCAACTTAGAGATAAAGGGCTTTAAAAGTTTCCCGGAAAAGACTGTTATTAATTTTAATGATAATATAACGGGTGTGGTGGGACCCAATGGCTGCGGCAAATCGAACATTGTGGATGCCATTCGCTGGGTGCTGGGCGAGCAGAAAACCAGCGTGCTGCGCTCGGAGAAGATGGAGAACGTGATATTTAACGGCACCAAGGGGCGCAAATCGTCGGCATTGGCTGAGGTGACGCTGACGCTGGAGAACAACCGCAACCTGCTGCCAACGGATTACCACACGGTGACGATTAGCCGCCACTATTTCCGCAACGGTGACAGCGAATACCGCCTGAACAATGTTACCTGCCGGCTGAAAGATATTACCAACCTGTTCATAGACACAGGCATCGGCAGCGACTCGTATGCCATTATTGAGCTGCCGATGATAAACGATATTCTGAACGACAAGGACGGCTCGCGCAGGAGATTGTTTGAACAGGCGGCGGGCATATCGAAATACAAGGCGCGCAAAAAGGAGACGCTGAGCAAGCTGGAAGCCACAGAGCTGGATATTAACCGCGTGGAAGATTTGTTATTCGAGATACAGAACAACCTGAAAACGCTGGAGAGCCAGGCGAAGAAGACGGAGCGCTATTATAAGCTGAAGGAAGAGTATATGCAGTTGAGTATACAATTGTCGCTGTTCAGTATAGTTAAAATAAAGCAGTCGTTTGATACATTAGAAAAACAGCGCGACGAGGAAGAGCAGAAGAAAATTGCCGGCGATACCGATATTATAACCCGTGAAGCGGAACTGCAAAAGGAAAAAACGGATAATCTTGAAAAAGAAAAGGCGCTGAACCAGCAGCAAAAAGCGCTGAATGAAATTACCACGGGCATTCAAAAGCAGGAGAATGAAAAGAACCTGCTAACGGAAAACCTGAAATATATTGCCGATAAAAAACAAAACCTGTTGCTGCAAATAGAACAGGCAGGCGCACAGGTTGCCACGTTGCAGGCGGACATACAGAATCTTGACGTGCAAAAAGCCATTCAAGTCGAAGAACAGTCAAAGCATGAGAAGGAAACCACTGAATTAAAAACCGAACTGGAACAAGTTCGCTTGCGCCACACAGACCACCGCAGCCGGTTACAGGAACAGCAGGGGCATTTTACAACGAGTGAGAAAAAAATTGGCGAAACGGAACGCACCTCAACCGTGCTGACCATGCAGAGCGAAACGCTGAATAATGAATTGACACAGCTAACTACAGAATTTGAACAACGCCAACAACAATTAGAAAACTTAAAAACCGATTTTGCCAAGCTGACTGAGGAAGAAGAAAATCAGAAAACGGTTATTAAGCAGGCGACGGATGAGAACGATTTACTGCAAACGCAGATTAGCGAGGCGCAGGAAAAACTGGATAACAGCCGCCAGGAGTTAATTGATATTAACCGCAAGCTGGATGCGCGGCAGAATGAGTTTCAACTGACGAAAAGTTTTGTGGACAGCATGGAAGGTTTCCCAGAGTCTATTAAATTTTTGAAGCAAAATGATGAGCAGTGGTCGAAAGACGCGCCGTTGCTGAGCGATATTATCTCCTGCCCTGCCGAATGGCGCACGGCGGTGGAAAGTTTTTTAGAGCCCTATCTTAATTATTATGTGGTAAAAGATACGCGTGAGGCATGGCAGGCGCTGAACCTGCTGGGCAGCTCGCAAAAAGGGCGCGCTAACTTTTTTGTGTTGAGCGATTTTAAGAATTATCAGAAAAAAAATAATCCTATTCCTTACAACTCCACTGCCGCTTTGGATGTGGTGGAAGTGGACGAACAATATGCAAATCTTGCCAATTACCTCCTCGACCGGGTGTTTATTACGGAGCAGGATGAAATGCCTTCCACCAATTCTGATACTACTATTTTGTTAAACAAGGCGGGCAAATTTATCCGCTACCCTTATTCGGTTTCAGGAGGGCAGGTGGGTTCGTTTACAGGCAAGCGGTTAGGGCGTGTTAAGAATTTAGAAACGCTGCGTCATGATATTGAGCAATTGACAACACAATCGGCAGAAGCGACTGAAAAAATAAACAAGGCACAAGCGGATTTACAGCAGTTGCGCTCGTCATCGGTGAATGAGCAGATAAATGAAGCGCGCGAGCAATACAATCTTATCCGCAACCGGTTGATTGAGGTTAAAACAAAGATCGAGAATTTAGAATCGGCAAATGCCAATTATGAGAACCGCAAACAGCATATCCTCCACCGCCAGCAACAACTGAACGGCGAGTTGGAAGTGGTTAAACAGCAGTTGGCTGCTTTGCAGAATGAAAAATCGTTGCACATGTCTTCATTGGATGCTGCGCAACTACAGTTCGGAGAAACGGATACACTGCTAACGGCGCAAAATGAAAAATTCAATGCGGCTAATATTCAATTCCTGCAACTGAAGCATTTGGTGGATTCAACACAACAGGAACTGCAATTCAAGAACCTGCAACTGCAAAATATACACACACAAATAACCACGAGCAACGACAGCGTGAGCCAGATTGCCAACGAGATTATTGATGTGGAAAGCAAATTGAAAGTTATTACGGAGCATCTTATCACCTCGTACCAGTTAAAAGAAGAGCATGAAGGTGTAGTACACGCCACCGAGCAAATTTATTTTGAGAGCAAGAACAAAATAAACAGCGCGGAAGAAGCGATTCGCCAACTGCACAGGCATAAAGAGCAATCGGAGCTGATACTGAATGCCATTAAGGAAAAAATAAATGATTTGAAACTGGAATTGACGGGCTTGCGCGAACGGTTGAGTATTGAATTTAAAACGGATATTGATACCTTGATGGACCAGCAACCACCTGCGGATAAAAACCCGGAAGAACTGACTGAACAGGTACAGAGGATGAGAAACAGGATAGAAACTTACGGCGAGGTGAACCCGATGGCAATGGAGGCGTTTAATGAAATGAAACAGCGCGCTGATTTTATTGACAAACAAAAAACAGACTTGCTGAATGCAAAAGATTCTCTTATCCGCACCATTAATGAAATTGAAATAACTGCCAAAGAACAGTTCATGACGGCGTTTACAAAGGTGAAAGAGAATTTTATACATGTTTATCACGAGCTCTTCAACCCGGATGATGATTGCGACCTTGTGTTGCTTGAGCCGGATAATCTTCTTGAAACAAATATCGAAATTATTGCCAAACCCAAAGGCAAACGCCCCAGCACCATTAACCAGCTATCGGGCGGAGAAAAAGCGCTTACGGCGGTATCGCTGTTGTTTGCGCTTTACCTGCTGAAACCCGCGCCATTCTGTATTCTTGACGAGGTGGACGCGCCGCTGGATGACAATAACATTGAGCGGTTTAATGACATGATTAAGAAATTCTCTACCGATTCCCAGTTTATAGTTGTAACACATAACAAGCAAACCATGGCTTCTGTGGATGTGATATACGGCGTTACCATGGCTGAAGAAGGCGTGAGCAAGGTGGTGCCGGTGGATTTCAGGAGTTTGAACGTGGAATCGAAGGCGGAGACGGCATCGGCGTAAGGCTTATAAAACATATCTTATAAGCCACCGTGTCCCTGCTCCCACTTAAAGCTGCGCCAAAAAGGAGACACGGGGGGTACGGATAGCTGCGCTCACTCCACCACAGATTAGTAGTACAACTGCCATTTCATTATATACCGGTCTGCTTTTATTCAAATCAAATGCTTTTTAAGCCTATTTTATAAACCGGTGAATTGCTTTATCAGCGTTATCTTGAAATGTAGTATTTTTCAAATCAACAAAAAAAGTACCCTGATCAACTACCTCCCCTGTTAACTTTCCCTGTTTACTTGCATAAAAAATGCCACTTTTATATCGCTCATCCGAAATTCCATCTACAAAGCGCTTTGCACCTACTTCTAACTTATGCACCACTCCCATCAATGGCATTACAATAGGCATCATAATATACGTCAACACAAACTTCATTGGTTGGGGGACATTATCCGGTGCCCCAGTTCCCTTCGTGTTCCCGGGACTCATAACAACAAATTTGATGTCAGGATATTTTCTTGCCATTGATAACATCCACATGGTTCCTGCATATTTAACGTATCCGTATGCTAGCAAATGCATCGAATTTATTACCAAAATATGATCCATCAAGAACAGCAGCAAACTCATCTACAGAAGAAGTCTTCATGGCAACCGGTTTCATTCCGAGCATCTTTACTCCCGGTACAGCTTCCGCACTGACAAATAGTACTGCTTTTTTCAACTTATCATGTTTTATTAATTCCTCCACTAAAATTACATGCCCTAAAATATTCGTAGCAGCTAATTTATTCATACCGGAAGGCGTAATTTTCGCAGCCGTTTTCCCAACTATTCCACCTGCATTTAAAATTACTGCATCAATAGGTTCCTTTATTTTTTCTACTGCTTTTCTTACAGAATTTGCATCCGAAACATCCCCAATAATAATTTCAAAGATCTTTCTTCCTGTTTTCTCCTCAAGGTCTTTTTTTGCTGCCTCGGCTTTCGCTTGATTTCTGCAGAAAAGAATTACCTTTTTTGTTTCTTTTTTCAATGCTAACTGTCGGGCAGCCTCTTTCCCAAGCCCATTATTTGCTCCGGTTATTAATATACTTTCGTTCATTTTTCTATTCTTTTTTATTTAGTTAAGTTAATTGTTGAATGCAGAAGGGCGTGCTTTAATTATATTTTAATTCGATTGTGCAATATTACGAACTTCGTAATTAATAACCAAATTTTTTTGCCTTTTATTTTTAAGACACTATTGCGGCTGCAAGTTTACTGATGTGGTTGATCAATGTATTATGCTCTTTCTCGTTGAAGTGGGAAAGGACTTTTTTTGTCATTGCTTTCTTTCGGGTTAAAAACGCTTTGTAAGATTCCAGACCTTTTTCACCAAGAGCAACTTTCACCACACGCCTGTCTTCATCAGAGTTATGACGCACCAGAAATTTATTTGAAACGAGTTTATCTGCAATACTTGTAAGCGTGCTTAACGGCGCCTTTAAATAATCGGCTATCTCGCTCATTTTTACACTTTTATTGTCTCCTACAAAAGCTAAAATCATTAGTTCCTTTTCATTTATTTCGCCACATATCTTACAGCAATGCTCCGACTCGCATTTTATTGCACTGGTCAGGCTGAACATTGCAGAAATAAACTGGCTCATCTTATCATCCTTCGCTGACATGGTAAATTATTTTATCTGTGTTATTAAATGCTGCAAAGTTACGAAGTTCGAAATAAAATAATCAGGTCTAAATTAAAAGCAGGTTTCTTAAAGAGAAAGAGCCTAGGAACTGAGCATCTATGGCTAGGGCAAACGGAACCTTCCGTCCTCGCAAAATCTCCTTTTTAGGAACTTTGCGTTTTTACTTCAACAAAAATAATTAATTTGCAATAGCATTTCATTTATAAAACACCGTATCCCTGCTTGTGCACAAGGCAACTCCAAAAATGACACGGCCGGGGCGGAATAGAAATCAAGTAACCGTCCCTTATATATTTTTTGGTTGAAAATCAGGGTCGCCGCATTGCCATAGAAAGAAAGCATCTTCAAAAGCAATCTCGTTAAATAACTCTGACATGGTGCTTCCGCCAAAATGCCCTCCCTTATAATTTACATACAATAATACAGGATTAGCAGTTGCCGCATTATCGGCTTGCATAGCCGCTGCAAACTTAGCGGGTACCCAGCTTATTACACGCGGATCGTTAAAGCCGGTGGTAATTAATTGAGCGGGATATTTTACACCGGGTTTAACATGAAGGTAGGCATCCATTTCAAGCAGCGCCTTAAATTCGTCTTGCTTTTTAACCGTGCCAAACTCAGGAATATTAACAGGTCCATTGGGGCTAAACTCCATGCGCATGGCATTAAGGCAGCCTACTTTTGGTATAGCTACTTTATAAAGGTCAGGTCTGTCAGTAATAGCCCTGCCAATTAATATGCCGCCGGCACTGGCGCCTGAGCAACCCAGCTTATCACTTGAGGTATACTTATTTTTTACCAGGTAATCGGCACAAGCGTTAAAATCTTTCCAGGTGTTAGGTTTTGTTGTTTTCATTCCCTGCAAATGCCAGTTCTCACCTTTCTCGCCGCCGCCGCGTATATGGGCATAAGCAATTACAACGCCTCGTTTTAACAGCAACAGGTTTGCCGCAGAAAAATACGGACTATATGGAGATAGCCCATACGCTCCATAGCCTGTTATAAAACACATATTGCTGCCATCTTTTTTCAAAAGAGTTTTGTCGTAAATAATAGAAAGAGGAACCATTGTGCCGTCATAGGACGGAATTTCAACTTCTTCAGACACCAGGTTTTCAGCGCCGGGAAAAGCATAATCAAGATAAAAAGCACCCTTTTCAAATTTACCGGTTTCAAGGTTGTAAGAATAATAATGATCGGGCGAGGTCCACGAACTGTTCCACACTATACAGTCATTGGTTTGTGTGCTTAACGGATATATTTCGATGCTGCCGTTAAGTGGCAAATCAGCGTCCTCTACTTTGCCGGTTTTTACGTTAAACTTCTTCACCATATACTGAACGCCGTTTTTCGATAGTGTTATAATGATGTAATCTTTAGCGTCTGTTATGCCTTCTATTTTCCAATCGCCGCCATTATATACCTCTGCAGCCTGAGAAAGATCAGGTGAGGGGAGGGTTGTTTTAACCAATCTCATATTATTATTCCCCTTTGAAGTGAGGCAATACACATCATTGTCGCGTATAATAAAATTCTTTACTTCATCACTGTATTTGCAAAAGGGTTTCCAGCTGATAGCAGGCGCGTTCAACTCAGCTTTAGGTGCAAAAAACAGTTCCTGGTTAGGGTTTACATTTCCTTTCCCGGCAAAAATATAATTGCCGTGTTGCGAGTAAGCAACAAACGGATAATCTTCAGGCAAAATATTAAGGCCGGGATACCTGGTGCGGCTTAATAATTCCACATCCTTCGCTTCAGGGTCGCCTAATTTGTGTATTTTGAATTTGGTATTAAGGTTATTTTCAGGATCATGCACATCGCCATTTTTACGCTTATTATAAAGCACAATATCATTGCTGCCATCCATAAAACCGCCGCCGGCAAATTGTATTTTATCCGGCAAATATGCCCCAGTTGCAATGTCTTTAAAAACCATGAAGCTTATTTCTGCACCTTGTTCTGAAAGGTTAAGTAAAAGTATTTTGCCGTTATCACTCACATCAAAACTGGCTTGCATCACTTTTCCTTTTTCATAGGTAAGGGGGTCGAATATTAAAACGTCTTTAACGCTGATACCATCGCGATAAAATATTTTACTGATTTCTTCACCAGGTAACCGTTTATCAAAAAAGTACCGGTCACCCTGGCGGCGGATGCCTGCGTATTTTACCGGTTTAATTTTGTCGTATGCCTTTAATTCGGCTTTAAGTGTATCCTGTCCGGGTATTTTAGCTAACGTGCTGTCAGTATAAACAGCCTGTTTTTTAAACCAGTCTGAATCAGCTTTCGTTTCAATGTATTCCAGCCAGCGATAGGGATCTTTAACGGTTTGACCAAAATAGGTATCACTGCTGTCAACGGTTTTCGTTGCAGGATAGTGATAGGAAACTTGTGTCGTTTGCGTACAGCCAAAAGCGAACAAAAGCACTAATACAGATATATATTTCATAAGTAAATGGTTTAATAGTAAAGGTGAAAGTAATAAAACTATTTTTTAGTTGGTAAATCAAACAGCGCAGTTTAAACTACACTGCCAAATGATATTCTTTTTCGATTAATTCGATAAGCTGTTGTGCAGCAATACTTCTTTCATTTCCAATTTTTTCTCCCAGGATCAGTGCGCCATATAAGTATTGCGCACTGGTAATTAACTCATTTAATACAACCGGGTCTTCGGTAAGTAACGCAGTTGCACCGGCAGGTATTTCTTTTTTTTCTTTTATTATTTTGAGCAGCAATTCGCCATCAAATAGTTGCCCCATCTCATTTCCATAATCCGTAGCCCACACCATAATGGATTCGTTATATTTTTTGAGTTCGCTTACTGAATAATAATAATATGAAATACTGCTGGCTACCTGTTGCCTGCTTATCAATCGCAAGGTTCCGGAACTTTTCATTTGTTCATAAGTACGTTCAGTGAAGAATAACTGCTTAAACTGAGGTAATACCATTCTTGCTGTATAGGCAAGTTTAGAAATATATTGCTTTCTTTCCGGGCTTTTTATAAGTTGTACAAGTGTGTCAATTAATTCAAATACAGCTTTGTTATTTATTGTATAATTATTGTAAAGAACAATATCCGCTCTCAAGTCCTCTAACATATTTTGCATATAAACTCTCTCTTGTTTTTTTTCTGCCAGGCGTTCTCTCAGGTTCTCCGCTAAAAAACCCAAATACACAGCCAGGAACAGCATAAAAAATTCAAAGAAATAATGTCCAACCGTTTCCATTAGCTTTGTTCGAATTGATAAACTTCCATATTATTTGTCTCTTACTTCCGTCTTCGCAAAGTCTTCTTTTAGGGACTTTGCGTTTTTACTTCAACGGAAATAATTAATTTGCAATATTATTTCATTTAGGTCTGCTAAGTTCAAAATTAACTGAATCTTTATTATTTTGTGAATTAAAGTAATATAAATTCATGAACCCGCAGGTAGAAAAGCTGGAACAACTTTTTATTCAGGGGAAGAACAACCCTGCTGCACTCAATACGTTTTTCAATGAGTTTTGGCTTTCTACAGATTCGCTGCCCAGGCCGGAAGCCCGAACATTAGTCGACCATGTGGTTGAATGGAACCGGGTCGCAGGTTCCACTCCAGCAGAGTAATTTGGCATTGGCAACACTTGCCTCAGGTTTTGAGGCATTTCATGAAGGAAACTTTGAAGAATCGCTTTCAATACTGGCTGAGGCACGCCGGTTATTTGCCGGGGTTAAAGATGAAGACGGCATTGAGGCGGCAAGTGTGATGGAGGGTTGCGATTATCGCTCGCTGGGTGAAATGGAATTGGCGCTTAAACACCTGCTTGATGCCTATGAGCAACTATCGAAAACAAAGCGGTACCAGGCTTTCATGGGTTTTTGTATTTACCAACTCGCTGAAATTTATTCCGAAACCGGTGAGTATGACGAGGCATTACATTTTCACCAGCTTGGTGAAAAATTTACACTTGCCAAAGACACAGAGAACAAGAACCTGCTTACACGCGTGCTCAACGGAATCGGCGTGGTGTACCGGCATCAGAAAAGATATTCGCTGTCGCTTGAATACCTAACGCGCTCACTGAAACTGACGGAAGAATTAAACAACCTTCCGGTTAAAGCAAGAGCGCTCACCGATTTGGGTACCTATTATTTTGAGATGGGAGATTATGCTGCAGCAACTGATTATTATCACCAGGCGCTGGCTATCCGGAATGACATGAAGATTCAGAACGGAGCGGTAACCAACATGATGCAGCTTGCAGAACTATCAGTGAAATCGGACAGGCAGGATGAAGCCATCGCATGGCTTAACCAGGCGCTTAGAATTACCGAAGAATTAAAAGTGAAGCCGAAGATGTTCCAGATTCATTTAAAGCTCTCGGAAATTTACCGGGCGAAAGGAGACCTGATGAAAAGCCTGTTTCATCATATGGCATTTCACAACATCAGGGAAGATGTGCAGCATGAGGATAATGAAAAGAAAATAAAGAACCTTAAACTGATTTTTGAGGGGGAGCAAACGAAAAAGGAAAATACCATCATCAAGGCGCAGAAAGCGGAGATTGAAAGCAAGAACCAACAACTGCAGGAAACGATTGACGAACTCACCATCACCAAGGTGAGCCGTAAGGCAAAAGTGATTACACTGGTGGTGGGAGTTACTCTTATCGTTGCGGAAGACCCGATTTTTAATTTGGTGCTAAGCCAGATAGGAAAATACAATTATTTCTTCTCCATTTTAGCCAAGGTCATCATTATCCTAAGTTTAAAACCTATTGACACTGCCATTGAAAATTATCTTTTGAGAAGAATTGTACTTAAGGGAAGAAAAAAAATAACCCCTACTGCATAAGGGGCATGGCAGCAGAGGTAATTTGACTCCTATAAAAAAGCTACATTTGCCTGTATGAAGTACCTGCTTTTAGTAGTATTTATTTTTCATACTATCTCTTTATATGCACAGGAAAAACCGGCGATAACCTTTCAGAAAAAAAGGCATCCAAAACATATGGTTACCTTCTCCCTACCTCAATACGTAAAATTTAAATTTAAAAAGGGAGAAAAAGAAAAAGGATTCCTGGCAAAATGCGAAGACTCCGTTCTTACTTTCGTTGTTTATAATCATTATTATTATGATAATGACGGCAACCAACAAATGACCCATAACGGCTTTGGCGATGGTTCTTTATGGAATATGCGGGTAGGAGATTCGACGGTAACTAAAATACATTTTGACTCGGTAAGAGTCATACACTTTTCAAGAAATTTAAACAGGAATGGCGCTATTAGTATTGGTCCTGCCGCATTAACCTTAGCTGTACTTTATGCTGAGCTGCAGGTAGTGGAACCTTTATATAAGCTAAAAGAATCAAATCCTTCAAGTGTGGGCATAAACACTTTATATTATGTTGGACTCTGTGCCGATGCTTATTTAATTATAAAAACGTGGCGATATGTGTTTAAACCTATCAGGTCTCATAAGTGGAAAATTGTTTCTTAAGGCTCCTCCTCTTCACAAACCTAGTCTTCGCGCTCGGTTTCAAGGGGTTATTCTTTTAAAAACCTAAATCGTTTGTTAGACATTAAAACAATTTTTTGTTTACCATGTTTTCTTCTCGAACTTGTTCGGAATGGGTAATAGTAATGATAATAATCAATCCTGTGTGATATGGAACCAAGTGTTAGTTGGAATCTCCTTTAATTCTTTAGGATATGTCTTTATTGAATATTTTTGATATGGCTCATCGGTTATAAGTGTATCTGCGTAATTTAAAAGAATAGTGTCATGATATCGAATATCATTTCCTGTCGCATATTCATATTTCGGTAAATAATAACCTGTCGTCTTGCAAACTTCAACTAATAAAAAATTACCGTTCGAGTCCAAAGTAATTGAAGAGGATAATATAGTATCCTTTTCATTACTATACAGATAAAATGTATCAGCAGGATTGTATAACATTAAAGAAAAGATAGACGATAACATATTAATCTAAAATTTATTGAATAACTTTTATTTTGTGAATCAAAATAGTTTTCAATGCTCTTCCTCTTCACAAACCTGGTCTTCGCGCTCGGTTTCGAGAGTGATGTGATGTATATTCTGATGCTCTAACCGGTGCTTAACCTCGTGTTTTATTTTTTCTTCCTGCTCAGAAGTTATATTGTTCGATAAAACCAAATGAGCCGTTAAGGCATTTTCCCTTGTGCTAAGCGCCCACACATGAATATGGTGAAGGTCTTTTACGCCTGCGACTTTAAGGGCGGCTGCTTTTAAATCGGTTACATCAATGTTATCGGGAACGCCGTCGAGGGAGAGGCGAAGGCTGTCTCTGAGCAACCGCCAGGTGCTGAACAAAATAACAATTACAATGACAATGCTCATCACAGGGTCTAACCAATACCACTTGAGATAATACATTACAATACCGCCTATAACAATAGCCAGCGACACAACGGCATCGCCCATTAAATGCAGGTAAGCTCCTTTTATGTTGATGTCTTTATTTTTGTCGCGGAAAAACAGCAGCCCCGATGTGGCATTAATAACAATGCCGATGGCGGCAACAATTGCAATGGTTATTCCCGGTATGGGTTGAGGATGTATCAACCGGCGCACCGCCTCAATAGCAATTGCGCCAATGGAAACGAGCAACACCACTGCATTAAACAGGGCAACGAGAATGGAGGTTCTGCCATAGCCATAGGTATAATTCTCATTGGATTTAACTTTTAAAAGGCGGAAAGCAAACAAGGAAAGCACCAGTGCGCCCACATCGGCTAAATTGTGCCCTGCATCGGATAAGAGAGCCAATGAATGAATGATGAGCCCGGCTATGGCTTCAATAACTACAAAAAGAAAGTTGAGCGAAATGCCGATAATAAAAGCCGTGTTTATATTAGCCGGCTCAATGGTGTGGGAATGGTGATGATGGGAATGAGAATGTGAATGTTCCATTTTAGGATAACGACTCAGTTTGAATTTAATTTAAACCAAACAGGCAAAAAACATCTTACCTTTACTGACTTACCATTTTTTTTACCCGGTATCCATTTTGGCATTGAATTTACAAGACGAACAGCTTCTTCTCCAAATCCATTCCCTATTTCATTTACTAAAATCGGATTGTATATAGTACCATCTTCATTCACAACAAATGTGACATATACTTTGCCTTCAATTCCTTTTTTCTTTGCTGCTTTAGGATAGCGAAGATGTTTCGTAATAAAGTTATGTAAGGCAATGTCCCCGCCAGTAAATTTAGGCATTTGGTCTACGGTATCATATACCCCATTCACAGAATCGGTTTTTTGTATATTATTCATTGGTATCTTCGTTTGCGCAAAACATGCCGTTGATGTTAGCAGCAAAATAACAATAAGAAATTTTTTCATATAAAAGCTATTTGTCGGTTAATTTAACAATATCCTCAATACCTATTTAAGATTTGGTGTCTTAATTTATACTATTTGTGTAATTAAAAATCTTATTTAACCACCCCGGCTGCCCTTATGACTCTGCCCCCTCCTTGAAAAAAGGAGGGGAATAACTGTTCAATAAAGCATCTGCTGTCTACAAAGATAGAATCATTTATGCATCATTTAAATAACGAAGCATCGTGAATAGTATTATTATTCTTATTTTTACTACAAGATAAAAAATGGAAATTACAGAGGGGATACAACAGCTACTTTACCGGCACGACATGGTGATTGTTCCGGGATTCGGCAGGTTTAAGTGTACTTACCGTTCAGCAGGCATTCATCCCACGCAGCATGTATTTGCGCCGCCTCATAAAGCCATACTATTTGAAGAAACCGATGATGATGACGGCTTGCTTTCAAATTACCTGTCCGAAAAGAATAATCTCCCTCCCGGGACAATTGCAAACATTATTTTTAAATTCGTGAATGAGTTGGAGCAGAATCTTGAAAAAGCGGGCGAGGCAGCCATTGCCGGCATCGGCACGTTTAAATATGACATTGAAAAACAACTGCATTTTATGCAGGATGAGACGGCGAATTTTTTAACGTCCTCCTACGGGCTCGACCAGTTTATATCGAATCCTATCCTCCGCCGCAGCGAGCAACAGGGGAAAACGTTAGCGCAAAAAAAACAAAAAGTTATCGCCCTTGCTAAAGAAAACAGTATTGTATTATGGCTGTTACTTGCATTTATTTTTGCTGCCACGGCGGCAGTTTATTTTATTTTTAAATCGGGATTAATTACATGGTGGCATTCATGGTCGTAAGACTCATCAAAAAAACTATTTTTATATTTTTGTAAAACATAAACTAATTTTCCATCACCTAATTTAATTTTGATTTATGAACGTTTTAATATGCACAGATTTCAGCGAAGCAGTCGGATATTATTTTGCATGAGGCGAAAACTTTTTTGAAACCCCTTTCCCCCTCTCACATAACCGTTTATACCGTGACGAATGCTACTTCTGTGTCATCCGGACAATTCTATTCCAGCGAGATGTCGGATATACAACATCAGGAAAACAGCGAGTTAAAGAAAAAAGCCGAGGCTGCATTCGGGGAAGACAAAATAAAATTTGTATCGGACTTTGGCATTCCTGCCGATAAAATAATTGAACGTGCAAAAAAAATAAATTGCGACCTTCTTATCATCGGCACACACGGGCGCAGCGGTCTCAATCACTTAATGCTTGGCAGTGTGGCTGAACAAGTGTTAAGAAAAATTAACTGCAATACACTGGTGATTCCTATAAAACACAAATCGAAAGCATAATGATAGTGCTTAGGGGGATTACCCGCCCGATAAAAATCGGATTATAAAACAAACAGGAGCTTTGACTATGTGAGTGAAAGCTCCCGCTGTAATAAACCCCGTAAAAATTTTATAAAATATTTTTTACCTTATCAAGGTGACATTACCCTTGATAAATATTGTATTTCCCTGGCAAAGGATTTCTGCGTAATAGACGTAAGTGCCCAGGGGCTGCGGCTTGCCGTTGAATGTGCCATCCCATCCGGGCGCTTCGAGATCAGTGGTTTCATAAACCATCTGTCCCCAACGGTTAAACACTTTGAAATCCTGTAATTCCGCTCCGCCGACATTCAGTACATGAAAATACCTGTTAGTAGCGCCATCCGGCGTGAACCCGGTTGGTATCACCAGTGATTCACACGGATTGGATACATATATTACAATGGTGTCAGTGCTAATACAACCGAGACTGTCTCTACCCGTGACCGTGTAGGTTGTAGTGACTGTGGGTGAAGCGATGGGGTCGCTGATAGAATCATTGTTCAGTGTGTTCTCCGGTGACCATACGAAAGAGGTAACACCTGAGCCCATTGCAGTGAGCTGGGCGGTGCTGCCATAAAGAATATGCTGATCGGGACCTGCCTTAACTGAAACAGAATATACACCAACTACTATGGTATCACTGGCTGAACATCTGCCATTGCTGGCATCAACAATATAGGTTGTCGTGCTTGTAGGGTCGGCAACAACACTGCTGCATGTTGAGCAACTCAAGCCTGAAGCGGGTGACCATATGTAAGAGGTTCCTCCCGATACATTGAGATTGACGCTGTTACCCAAGCATATACCGGGATTGGCCGGTGCAATTGTGACAACCGGTAAATCATTTACTGTAACCACTGTGGTTGCAGAACTCGAACAGCCGTCGCTATCAGTTCCTGTCACGGTATAAGTAGTTGTAGTTGTTACACTACTGGTTACACTACTGCCGGTGGTACTTGAAAGTCCGGTTGACGGGCTCCATGAATAGGATGAGTCCGCACCTGATACGTGCAATGTTACCTGTATACCCGAACATACTGCCGGGCTATCAGGCGTAAGAATTACAGATGGCACCGGTAATATTGTAACAGGCAAACTGGCTGAATTGCTGCACCCTGTTGTATCATTTTTATAGGTATATGTTATAGTATACGGTCCTCCCACTCCTGCGGAATCGGGATGAAAGAGGTCGGAATTATTTTTATTTACACCTTGTCCGCTATATAATCCATAAGGAGGAGGTGCGGGAGGAAACCCTTCCAGTTCAACTTCTGAAGCATTAACACAATAGGTGGGATTCAACCCGCTTAGAGAAACAGTTGGCAATTGATTTATATTTACCGTTGTCGTTGCCGTATTGACACAGCCATTTATATCTGTTCCTGTTACCGTATAGGTTACCGCCATTGTCGGGTTTGCACTAATCACTGCACCTGAAGTGGCGCTAAGCCCTGTTGCGGGGCTCCAGGTGTAACTAACAGCGCCGGATGCCGTTAAGGTGTCGCTATTGCCGTTACAGATTGACGGTGAATTGGCAGTTACTACAACCGATGGCAATTGATTTACATTAATCGTCACCGATGCTGTAGCAGTACATTTATTGGAATCGGTCACCGTCACCGTGTAGGTTGTTGCAGCCGACGGGTTAACGGTTATAGAATCTGTAGTTGCGCTTCCCGGTGACCAATTATAGGAGTATTTAGCTGTGCCTCCGGAAACCGAAGCTGATATAATTGTTGATGAGCCGTTGCAAACCGTAGCGGATGATGTATTAACCGTTGCACTTAATGCGGCTTGCGGCTGCGTGATAATCACCGATGCCGTTGTTGTGCAGTTATTAGAATCAGTTACCGTTACCGTATAGGTACCTATTGCCAGCCCCATAGCCGTTGACGTACTCTGCCCGGGAGGGGGAACATCCCATGTGTAACCATATGGTTTTGTCCCGCCGTTTACGGTTACCGTTGCCGAACCGGTATTATCTCCAAAACATGCTACATTATTATGTGAAGTGATAGATGCACTCAATGCCGCCTGCGGTTGAACAATTATTGCCGTGGCTGTTGTTGTGCAATTGTTAAAATCGGTTACTGTTACCGTATAGGTTCCGGCTGATAAATTATTTGCGGTTGACGTGGTTTGAACAGGCGTTGTATTCCACAAGTAGGAATATGGCTGTGTTCCGCCGCTAACCGCTACGGTTGCCGCGCCAGTGTTACCTCCATAACACAACACGGATGATTGTGAACTAACAGACGCACTCAATGCTGCCCGCGGCTGTGCAATAATTGCCGTTGCCGTTGTTATACATTTACCGGAGTCCATTACCGTTACTGTGTAGGTTCCCGCTGATAAATTAACGGCTGTATCCGTAGTTTGCACGGGAGTGGTGTTCCATGAATAGGTGTACGGTGGTGTTCCTGCCGTCGCCGTTACCGTTGCTGAACCGGTGTTACCTCCATAGCACAACACAGGGATCTGTGAAGTAATAGACGCATTTAGAGCTCCCTGAGGCTGGGCAATAATTACACTTGCTGTTGTTGTGCAATTATCTGAATCGGTCACTGTTACCGTATAGGTTCCTGCTGATAAACCACCGGCTGTCGCCTTAGTTTCTGCGGGAGTAGTATTCCAGAAGTAAGTATACGGCTGTGTTCCTCCGGTTACAGTTACCGTTGCTGAACCAAAGCCTCCAAAGCAGGTTACGTTAGTTTGTGAAGTGATGGATGCGCTTAATGCAGCCTGTGGCTGTGTGATAATTATCGTCGCTGTCGTGGTGCAGTTACCTGAATCGGTTACAGTTACCGTATAGGTACCGACTGCGAGGTTAGTAGCTGTCGCTCCGGTTTGTACAGGACTGGTATTCCATGAGTAAGTATAGGGAATTCTTCCGCCTGTGACTGTTACTGTTGCCAAGCCGGTATTATTGCCAAAGCAGAGTACATTGATTTTTGAAGAGATTGATGCATTTAATACCGCCTGCGGTTGTGCAATAATTGCTATAGCCGTTGTTATACACTTACCCGAATCCATTACAGTTACCGTATAGGTTCCTGCCGATAAATTAACGGCTGTTGAAGTAGTTTGTACAGGGCTTGTACTCCAAGAATAGGTATAGGGTGGTGTTCCCGCGTTCGCCGTTACCGTTGCTGAACCGGTGTTCCCTCCATAGCACAACACAGGAGTCTGTGAAGTAATGGACGCACTTAAAGCTCCCTGGGGCTGGGTAATCACTACGCTTGCAGTTGTTGTACACCGACCTGAATCTGTTACCGTTACAGTATAGGTTCCTGCAGATAAACTATTGGCTGTTGACGTAGTTTGTGCGGGAGTGGTATTCCAGGAGTAGGTATATGGCTGTATTCCTCCGGTTGCAGTTACTGTTGCTGAACCATCGCCTCCAAAGCAGGTTACGTTTGTTTGTGAAGTGATGGATGCGCTTAATGCAACCTGTGGCTGTGTTATGATTACTGTTGCCGTTGTGGTGCAACTTCCCGAATCGGTTACGGTTACGGTATACGTTCCTGCTGTTAAATTATTGGCTGTTGCCGAACTTCCGCCGGTCGGGCTCCATGAATAACTATAGGGGCTCCTTCCGCCTGTGGCTGTTACTGCCGCCGAACCGGTGTTATTGCCGTTGCATAGCACATTGGTCTTGGAAGAAATGGATGCACTTAATCCTGCCTGTGGCTGCGTGATGATTACTGTTGCCGTTGTGGTGCAACTTCCCGAATCGGTTACGGTTACGGTATATGTTCCTGCTGTTAAATTATTGGCTGTTGCTGAACTTCCGCCGGTCGGGCTCCATGAATAACTATAGGGGCTCCTTCCGCCTGTAGCTGTCACTGCGGCTGAGCCGGTATTATTGCCGTAGCACAGTACATTGGTTTTGGGAGAGATTGATGCACTTAATCCTGCCTGTGGCTGCGTGATGATTACTGTTGCCGTTGTGGTGCAACTTCCCGAATCGGTTACGGTTACGGTATACGTTCCTGCTGTTAAATTATTGGCTGTTGCCGAACTTCCACCGGTCGGGCTCCATGAATAACTATAGGGGCTTCTTCCGCCTGTGGCTGTCACTGCGGCTGAGCCTGTGTTATTGCCGTAGCATAGCACATTGGTCTTAGAAGAAATTGATGCACTTAATCCTGATTGTGGCTGTGAGACAATTACCGTTGCTGTTGTGGTGCAGTTGCCTGAATCGGTTACGGTCACTGTATAGGTTCCGGCTGATAAATTAACGGCTGTATCTGTAGATTGTACAGGTGTTGTATTCCATGAATAAGTGTATGGGGTTCTTCCGCCTGTGGCTGTCACTGCTGCCGAGCCGGTATTATTGCCAAAGCAAAGTACATTGGTTTTGGAAGAAATCGCTGCACTTAACCCTGCCTGTGGCTGTGAGATAATTACCGTTGCTGTTGTGGTGCAACTTCCCGAATCGGTTACGGTTACGGTATACGTTCCTGCTGTTAAATTATTGGCTGTTGCCGAACTTCCGCCGGTCGGGCTCCATGAATAACTATAGGGGCTTCTTCCGCCTGTTGCTGTTACTGCCGCCGAGCCGGTGTTATTACCGTAGCATAGTACATTGGTTTTGGAAGAGATGGATGCACTTAATCCTGCTTGTGGCTGCGTGATAATTACTGTTGCCGCTGTGGTGCAGTTGCCTGAATCGGTTACTGTTACGGTATACGTTCCCGCTGATAAATTAACGGCTGTATCTGTGGTTTGCGCGGGTGTTGTGTTCCATGAGTAAGTGTATGGGGTTCTTCCGCCTGTGGCTGTCACTGCTGCCGAGCCGGTATTATTGCCAAAGCATAGTACATTGATTTTGGAAGAGATTGATGCACTTAATCCTGCTTGTGGCTGTGTTATTATCACTGTTGCCGTTGTAGTGCAACTTCCCGAATCGGTTACGGTTACGGTATACGTTCCTGCTGATAAATTAACGGCTGTATCTGTAGTTTGCACCGGTGTTGTACTCCATGAGTAAGTGTATGGGCTCCTTCCGCCTGTAACTGTTACTGCGGCTGAACCGGTGTTATTGCCGTAGCACAGTACATTGGTCTTGGAAGAGATTGATGCACCTAATCCTGCTTGTGGCTGCGTGATGATTACTGTTGCTGTTGTCGTGCAGTTGCCTGAATCGGTTACGGTCACCGAATAGGTTCCGGCTGATAAATTAACGGCTGTATCTGTAGTTTGTACCGGTGTTGTATTCCATGAGTAAGTGTATGGGCTTCTTCCGCCTATGGCTGCTACTGCTGCCGAGCCGGTATTATTGCCGAAGCATAGTACATTGATTTTGGAAGAGATTGATGCACTTAATCCTGATTGTGGCTGTGAGATAATTACCGTTGCTGTTGAGGTGCAGTTGCCTGAATCGGTTACCGTTACCGTATAGGTTCCGGATGATAAATTAATGGCTGTATCTATAGTTTGCTCGGGTGTTGTGTTCCATGAGTAAGTGTATGGGGTTCTTCCGCCTGTGGCTGTTACTGCGGCTGAGCCCGTGTTATTGCCGTAGCATAGCACATTGATTTTGGAAGAGATTGATGCACTTAATCCTGCCTGTGGCTGCGTGATAATTACCGTTGCTGTTGAGGTGCAGTTGCCTGAATCGGTTACCGTTACCGTATAGGTTCCGGATGATAAATTAATGGCTGTATCTATAGTTTGCTCGGGTGTTGTGTTCCATGAGTAAGTGTATGGGGTTCTTCCGCCTGTGGCTGTTACTGCGGCTGAGCCCGTGTTATTGCCGTAGCATAGCACATTGATTTTGGAAGAGATTGATGCACTTAATCCTGCCTGTGGCTGTGAGATAATTACCGTCGCTGTTGAGGTGCAGTTGCCTGAATCGGTTACGGTTACGGTATATGTTCCTGCCGTTAAATTAATTACTGTATCTGTGGTTTGCACCGGTGTTGTGTTCCATAAGTAAGTGTATGGGGTTCTTCCGCCTGTGGCTGCTACTGCTGCCGAACCGGTATTATTGCCGAAGCAGAGTACATTGGTTTTGGAAGAGATTGATGCACTTAATCCTGCCTGTGGCTGTGAGATAATTACCGTCGCTGTTGAGGTGCAGTTGCCCGAATCGGTTACGGTCACCGAATAGGTTCCGGCTGTTAAATTAATGGCTGTATCTGAAGTTTGTGGAGGTATTGTATTCCACGAATAGGAATAAGCCTGTGTTCCGCCGCTTACTGACGCAATTGCCGAGCCGTTATTACCGCCAAAACACGATACATTAGTTTGTGAAGCAATAGATGCACTTAATGCTGCTTGTGGCTGTGTAATGATTACTGTGGCTGTTGTCGTGCAATTGTTTGAATTCGTATCAGGAGTATCATTAGTTCCGTAAGGGTTGGAGGTGCAAGTAATGCAACTCTGATAAGGTGATATGGAAGCGGTACTTGAATAAGAACCGGTATAATTTGAACCTCCTCCTCCTCGTGCACCACCAATTACATAAGATTTATAGTTTTCAGGTGTACCCGCATGGTCAGAATTCTGATATTGGGATGCCTTATTATCATCGACCGGCTTAACGCCAAGAAGAGTCAAATCGGACGAAAAGGTGGTATATACCGCGGCAGCCCATTGCCAGTTCACGTTTACATTCGACTCATTTGACACAAAATCACCTGTCCAATTCACAGGATTAGTTCCACCTGAAATTGACGATGATAACTGGTAAGAATATCCCGATAAAAAATAATTACCTGAAAGATTTGGAGGAGCAGTAGTTACCCACATACCACCGCTGAATATAGTCGTAGCTTGTGAAAAAGTAGAACTAATAATTAATTCTGCATTAAAAGGTGAGAGATTAAAAACTGAACTTGAAATATACTGATTTTCGAATAATATCGTATCAGGATAGCTTGTTATTCCTGTAACTTTCGCCACGGCACTGAACCAAATATAATTTCTCGATGAAATAGCAGTGCCATTGAAGTTAGACTGTATAGTTGATGATGCTGATGGTGGTACTTCAATTGGAGAAAAACCTGATTTTGGAGAAAAACCTGATTTTATAGAACTTCCTGAATCGGTCACAGTTACTGTATAAGTTCCTGCTGCTAAGTTATTGGCAGTATCTGAAGTTTGTACAGGGTTAGTGTTCCATGAATAGGAATAAGGCTGTGTTCCACCAATTACTGTTACCGATGCAGAACCCGTGCTATCGCCATAACACGATACATTAGTTTGAGAAGATATGGAAGCCGATAGGTTCGAAGCTGATGTGAGTATAGCGGTTGATGTTGCCGTACACTTGTTTGAATCCGTGACAGTAACCGTATAGGTTCCTGCAGAAAGGTTGGATGCAGTGAGCCCGGTTCCGCCGCCCGGTGACCATGCGTAGGTATAAGGCGGAGTGCCTCCTGTAGCTGCATTCGCTGTTGCACTGCCATTATCGCCATTGCAAGTAGTTGGATTAATGTGCGATGCTATAGTTTCTGCTAATAAAGCAGGCTGGGTAACAATAAAGGAATTTGAATAGGTGCAATTGCTTCCATCAACTACTGTAACCGTATAGGTTCCCGGGGCTAAATTAGAAGCCGTAGCTGTGGTTTGTACAGGACTCGTGGACCAGGTGAACGTATAAGGTGATGGACCGGTTGGAGCAGCCGTTATGGAACCATTATTAAGACCATAACAGGTGACATTATGCACTGTACCTCCTACACTTGAAATATCTACAATTACCGTTTGCTCGGCTGCGCCGGCAATTATACAGGCATCACCGCTGATAATTCTGCGGAAATAGGTTTTCACTGTTATAGGACCAATAAGACTGCTTGACAAATTCTGAGTAGTACCGCCGGCTGATGTTTGTCCAGTTAATACTATCAGTGCTTGACTGCCACTGGTAAACGGTGGATGAGCCAACGCTGGGATAAGAGGAATAAACATTATTACGGCTGATAGTAGGTAAGCTGTAAGAAGGCACAGAGCCTGTAAATCCCGACGGTTCGTTGCCGCTGCAAACAGTCTGGCTTCCCGTGATGGTATTATTAAGCAAATCGGGAGGGTTTGACCAAACTACAAGCCCGGGTTCATAAATGGTATTATTACTTAATTTAGTGGAGTCCAGGGTACCTTTAGTTAAAGGAATATTATCTGACTCAGAAGTTACAAGGGTGTAAATACGGCAATTTGAAAACTTAATGCCACGCTCTCCAACCGGGTCATAATCATCAGTTGATCCACCGTAATAAGTACTGTATTCCAGGGAATCAAGCGTTGTGTAAAACTTTAAAAATACTTCGTTATCATTGGAACTGCTTGCCATATTGGTTGTTTGCAATGCGCCGGATGTGGTGGGGAAATTTGTGCTGGAGGTATATCCTAAAATATAAACATCATTATTCTGGTCAGTATTCAATCCCATCATATTAATTTCCTGCCCGCTTCCGCCCATGTACGTTCCAGCCACAAAGGTTTGATTGGTATCCATGCTGGCCACAAAAAAATCGTCGGTGCCGCCGCCATAGGTTTTTTGATAGGCTTTAGCAGAAATATTACCGCTATTCAAACCGGTGGTTACTCCGCCAAAATAAACCTCGTTATACAGGGTATTAAATTCCATGCAAAGAATTTGAGTTACTTTGGAAGAAGCCGCCTCAAAATAGGATGACCAGAGCGTTCTTCCGCTTGAGTTTAATTTTTGAATGAACCCGCTTGTAGACCCGCCTATGGCAGATTGTCTTGCGTTAGATGACACAGGGAAATTGCTGGAGGAAGTATATCCCGCCACATAAATATCATCGGTTACAGGGTTATCAACCATTATGGTTGCCACGTCAGTGCTTGAACCGCCATAATTCTTCATCCATTTTATCGTATCTAAATTTGAATTAATCCTGAAAACAATAACATCATAATTTCCGCTATTGGTATTGGTTGCGCCGCTGCCGGGAAACAGTGTGGCTAAATTGGTACTTTCGGTTTCACCGCAAACAAGAACATCACCGGTGGAGGTGAAACGAAGGTCATAAGAATTATCATCCCCGTTACCGCCGATTACGGAGCTCTTTATAGATTGTCCGTCAGGGGATATTTTCATAACGAAAATATTATCTGTGGTCTGGCTTTCCTCATTAATGCTTGGTCCGCTGAAAGCGCTGCCGCCTTTTAAAGGGAAATTGGAACTGGCGGTATACCCTGTAATATACAGGTTGCCATCGGGTCCCATTTGAGCTGCGTAAGGGTTATCATCACCATTACCGCCTACATAGGTTTGCCAAATACGGGCTCCTGTACCTCCAACATTTACAGGTTCGGTATATTTACCGATAATCAGGTCAATTCCTCCATTGGCAGTAACATCGAATGCGCCGGTGGTTATAAAATTGGTTGAACCGTCAACACGGGCAACAGTGTAAATATTGCCGGCAGGGTCTATCCAAACACAATGTGCGTGGTTAGCGCCGGTAGAATTGGTGTTCAGCCAGGTAGCCCAGCGCAGTGCTATGGGGTCAATCAGCAGTGTTTTAGAGGCATCAAAATTGCCTATTTTGAACGTTACAATATTATCTCCGCTTACCACATAATGCACCTCAACAGGTACTCGTTGTCCATTTATATTCTGGTAAGCGACAGGCGTAGGAAGAGTCATGTCTCCCACGCTTGTTTTTAAAGAGAGAGAACCATCCTTTTTCAAAATAACCTTAGAGATACCATCCATTTTAATGGATATGGCATCCTTATCAAAGCCCGGCTTACAAATCATGTCATATTCAAGGCTGCCGTCTTTGGAAGGATAATAACGAACATCAACCTTGTCATAAACATTATTATACCAGATCTCCTGGTAGCTGGAAACATCAGACTGGGATTGTCCGCCATGAAAATAATTGAAAACATCATCATGTTTGGTATTGCCTTCAACGGTCATTGAGGGTGAATGGTTAATGAAGTTCATCATCCAGCCGTTGCCTTTAGCATGAGGTTCGGGTTCAGTAAATGGAAGATGTTTTGTCTTGGCTGCTTCCTGTTTCTCGCCCCATTGTGACTGGGCTTCAACATTAGCAGGATCAAAGGTTCCCACGATCATACCGTCTTTGGTAGCGATAGCCTGTCCTAAAGGAAAATCGGCTTTATAAAGCGCTTTAGAGTCCCACTGTCCCTGGTTTTGGGTAAAATAAACCTGCTTATCGTAATAATTAAGCATGTTTTTTATGTCGGGGCTTATCTCCGATGAGGACACATATCCTGTGGCAGCGGCTGCTGATGGTGCATTTGGGGTTTGTGAAAATCCGTTATAGCTAAATAAAAAAATCAGTGCGCAAACTAAAAAGTTGGCTTTGTTGATTAAAAAAGCAAATGACTCAGATGTTTCCGCAAACAATTGAGTCACAATAAGCGCGTACATTTTCCTCATAAGTTTTTATGTTAAGTATCAGTAAAGCAATCAATTATAAAATCTGATGCAGTAATTAGTACTATGTATACGTGATTTGTGACAAAAAGATGCACAATACATGAAATCAGCTTAAGTGAGCTGATAATGAATGCTTTAAAATTTAAATTGGATTATTATAAAAAAAATAATCTTTCTAAAAAAAACGGATAAAAGTTATAGCTGTTGCAAAGCCACTTTCCGGAGTTGAATGACTCCTAACTTATCGAGAACAAGTATTATAGGGTATATAGGATCAAATTCATACCAGCGGGCGCCAAAATTCGCCCTGCCACTATGCTTGTGATGGTTATTATGATATCCTTCGCCAAGCATAAATATATCGAGGGGCATAATGTTGCGCGATGTATCTTCAACGTCATAGTTACGGTAGCCGTATTTATGCGCAAACCAGTTAATAATTGCACCGTGAACGGGTCCCATTATAAAATGAACAGGCAGCAATAAAAACAACCACCAATGTGTAGCAAATACAATATAAAATCCGATGTAAAAAGCCGCCCAGCTTAACCGGGTCACCCAGCTATCGGCAAAGTTATCGAATGCTGTCCATTGGGGTAACTCTTTTTTAAAGCGCTCATCAACATCGGCTTTGCCTTTAACAATGCTGCTGTATATGCGCTTGGTGCGAGCCATCATTTGAAAAATAGTGCTTTGGAATTTTGGCGAGTGCGGGTCGAGCTCGGTATCGGCGTAAGCGTGATGCAGCCGGTGCAGCACCCCGTAAGCATAAGGACTGAGATAAGAGGAGCCCTGCGCTATTCCCGAAAAAATAAAATTCACTTTCTCCCAGCCGCGCGACATGGTGAACATGCGATGCGCCGCATAACGATGGTAAAAAAACGTTTGGGTGAAAAGGGATATATACCAGTGAGCAAAAAAGAAAATAAGGATTATTATCATTTCAATGTCAGTTGTCTTTATTTAAACGAAATTATACTTTAATAGTTTCAAAAAAAAACGCCACAGATTCACAGATTATAATACTCATTGCAGGTTATGGTAAACAGCCTGCACATCATCATCTTCTTCCAGGGTTTGAATCAACTCAATCACCTCTTTTGCCTGTTCTTCAGGCAGTTCCTTTAGCACAGTTGGAATGCGTTGTGTTCCCGCACTTTTTACGGCTATTTTTTTCCCTTCTAAAAACTTCTGCATACTGCCGAAATCGGTGAACCTGGTATATATAGTAATTTCATCATCTGTTTTGTTGATGTCTTCGGCGCCGGCATCAATCAAATCGAGTTCCAGCTCATCTAAATTTATTTGCGAGGGGTCTATTTTAAAAACGCCTTTTCGGTCAAACATATAATCCACAGAGCCGCTCTTAGCCAAATTCCCATCCACCTTACTAAAATACATGCGAATGTTAGCCACGGTGCGTGTAGGGTTATCGGTGGCGCACTCCATCACAATGGCAACGCCATGCGGCGCATAGCCTTCGTAAATGGATTCTTCAAAATCTTTTTCTTCTTTGGATGAGGCGCGCTTTATTGCCGCTTCCACTCTGTCCTTGGGCATGTTAGCGCCTTTGGCGTTTTGTATAGCCATGCGAAGGCGGGGGTTATTGGCGGGATCGGGACCGTTTTGCTTTACAGCTATGGCTATCTCCTTACCTATGCGGGTAAACGCTTTCGACAAACGGTCGTTGCGCGCAAATATGGTGTGTTTCCGGGTTTCAAATATTCTTCCCATGGGGCTTTATAAAATAAGATTGCGAAGATAGTGATTTTTGGGGAATAGAAGAGTAAGGGATAAGGAGTAAGGAGTAAGGGAGAGAAATTGAATATCAAATAATGAATAACGAATACTGAATTTAGAAGTGGAAGTAAAATGAAAGTGAAAAACCTTGTCGAGAAAAATTGTAATTTATTGCTTGTTAACTAATTACAATTATTAAAACAGGCATGCTTAATTGCCATGCCTTTTAAGGCGTGGGTAGAAATAAAAAAGAATAGGCTTTAGCCGAAAATATTTTGCTTTGGTGAATTGCGGAGCGTGTCCGCTCCGCACGGCAGGAATATTTGAATTTAGTTTTGATATATTTGTACACAAGTTTGAACCATAAAATTTTAAGTCATCCTTAGAAAAATAATTTATAATGCTATTCTTTTAAGCATAGCAACTACTGTGGTTAGTGCGCAGCAGGCTACCTCACAGACACCCTGGACGGATGAAGATTCTGCAGTTATTAATACATTAGCATTGTACCCCGACTCTGTTCGTATGGAGATATTCCAGGCATGTGAATACCCTGCAATTATTGTTACTGTGGCAAGCCTGCAAAAAAATTCAAGCGCCGATTTTGCCAAACTTGTGAGCGGCTATTCCAAAACCGAACAGGAAGATATATTGAACCTGAGTGGTTACCCCAACCTCATTTCAAGGCTTGTGGATAGCGGTAAAAAGTCGAAGAAAGATATTAAAGCTATTCTATCGTCTTATCCTTCAGAAATACATACTGTTGCATTAAAATACGGCAGGGATGATTATGACCTTCTTAAAAAAGTGGATGAGCTGCAAATGCAAACAAATCAAAAGTTCGACGATGTTATTTCATCCTATGCTGCCGGGGTACAAAAAACATTTAAAGACCTTCTTCAATACCCCGAGGTAATGAGTTTGCTGAACGCCCATCTGAGTTTTTCAATAAGTACCGGAGACAAGTATAAACGCGACCCCGGATGGGTGATGCATAAGAGTGACTCCATAGCAGCCGCCCAAGCGAAAATAAATACCGAACAGCAGTTTGTATCGCGCCCGCTTAGCACTAATGCCAAAATGAAAGGACTGTCTATTGAACCGAGTATTGGCGGTGGGTTTGTAGGTTTTAATTATGGTTGTGATGTGAATTATATGTTTAACAATCGCTGGGGCTTTACTACGGGACTAAACATACAAAGATATACGGTATATATATCAAATCCCGACAACTCCATATCACCATATCCATTACCTACCAATTATAGTTTAACCGGAGGAGCAGATACTACCGTTATAGGAGGATACAACACCGATGTAAAATATAATTTTAACTATCTTGAAGTTCCATTGTTGTGCAGGTATGTTTTACCAAGCCTTAAGAAGAATTTTTTTTATGCAGAAGGAGGATTTACACTAGGATTTTTGGAGAGTACTACTAAATCGGGCACGGTAACACAGAGCCAGTACATAGGAAAACAGCCGCCAAACAGTTCCGAATACGATTCTGTTAATATTACTTATACCACTGCTTATGTAAGAGGTCATCCGAATATTACATCATCTATAAATATGAGTGTTCAATTAGCATTGGGACTATCATTAAAGCTCAGCAAAAAATTATCATTAATAATTGATTGGCGATTTTATCATGGAATTTTAAACCCGGGAAATGATGATGAAGATATTGTAACCTTTGGCTCTACAAACTATAATTACTATACTTACACACCGACTTTGACCAGTAATATTCCTTTTAATTTTTTCAAGCCTGATGCTTATGCTCCTACCTCGTCTGTTTTATTTGATGTTACACTAAGCATAAAACTGTAAAGCCATTCCAATGGATGGTACTATGAAAAAAATATCAGTTTTAAACGCAGTATTTTAAACTATAACTAAAATGGGATTAATTCGTGAACCTAACGGCGTTGACTTTATTATCGATAGTCGTCCCCTTTCAAAAAAAGAGGAAGAACAATTAAGCGCTTTTATTCGCGCTTCTAAAATTAAAAATAAGCAGCTAAAAACACGAAAGCTGAAAAGAACTTCTCATTCCAGGAAGAAGAATACACACTAAACCACCCTACATATCAAACCTATATATGGCAGACATATCGGCGTTGTTTTTTACGGATACTTCAAGGTCTTTGATGATGCCGTTAGCAATGTCGTAAACCCATCCGTGAATGTGGGGGTGGTTGCGCTCCTGCCAGGCATTTTGCACAGTGCTGGTTTTGCAGAGGTTGAGCACCTGCTCGATAACATTAAGCTCTACGAGGCGGTTGGCTTTTTGGTGGCTGTCGGTTATAGCATCCAATTCTTTTTGGTGGAGACGGTACACATCTTTTATATTGCGCAGCCAGTTGTCAATAAAACCGTGCTGCTTGTTGCTGAGGGCAGCCAGGATGCCTCCGCAGCCGTAATGCCCGCACACAATAACATGTTTCACTTTTAACACCTGCACGGCAAAATCGAGAACGGTGAGCATATTCATGTCGGCATGAACCACCATGTTGGCAATGTTGCGGTGCACAAACACATCGCCGGGCTGCGCATTGATGATTTCGTTGGCGGGCACGCGGCTGTCGGAGCAGCCAATCCACAGCAGCGGCGGCGCCTGCTGCTTCGACAGCCGCTCGAAAAACTGCGGGTCTTTAGCCAGTGTTTTTTCTACCCACTGCTTGTTGCCGTCTAAAAATTTTTTGTATAGCTCTTCCATAATCGGTTGCGTTGTGAGACGGAAACAAAAATACGGTATTGGTTTTTAACCCCCTAACCCCCTAAAGGGGGAACCGCCACACACACGGGCAACGGCGAGGTTGCCTCCGAAAGGGTAACCGCGAGGGTTGCCCCTACGGAATTGTTTTATCGGAAATATCAATTACGGGTTTTTGTTTTCCTGCCGCCATCTGGTTAAACGGCACTACCTTCTGCTGAATAATGGTGTTTAGCCTGGCTAACTGCGCATCAATTTTTTGCGACAAATCGTTAAACACATCCACATCAGACTGGGTGGGCTTTGCATCGGCATTCTGCACCGTGACATTCACATCGGTTAATTTTTCTTCGAGCTTGATAGGATAGCGCAAGCCGTCTTCGCCCGCCTTTATTTTTGAGTTATGCAAGGTATCTTCCAGCGCGGTAAGCGAATCAATAATAATTTTGGCGGCGGCTTTATAGGGTTTGGCTGTTACCGAATCGGTAAATGTGGAGAGAAAATTATTCACCTGGCTGTTTATTGAACGTATTTTTTTTGTGGCTTTGCCTATGTCGTTTAATTTGTCGTTCACTTTTTTAATATACGCAAATTCTTCCTGCAAATCGGCAGTGGTGGCAGGCACGCGCGGGTCTTCAATAATATTAAAACTCTGCTGCATGAGCACGGTGTCGCCGAGCAATAATTTCACCCTATAGGTACCGGGCACAGCCAGCGCCCCGGTGGAGGGTCCGCCGGCATTAATGCTGGCGCTGCTGTCAATTTTCGGCTCGGTGTAACGCATATCCCACACAAAATAATTCATCAGCGAATCGGCGGGAAGATAGCCGGGGTGTTTTGCCGTTCTGTCCTGGTAATATTCTTTATGAATTTTCAGCGGCTCATTCTTAGTGTTTTTCAAACTTGAATAGGTGATAGCGGTGTCGCCCTTATCGGTGAAAAATATTAAGCGCACTTCTTTTTTCGGCTTGGTTTTAAAATAGTAATACACCACCACCCCATTGGGCGCATTTTGCCCCTGGTGTATGGTGGGGTCGTTAACGGGGTCGTCAGCCTGGCTGCCCTGTGTGCGGTAAGAATCGCGGGGCTTATAGAGCCAATCTTTTGCTTTGGCAATGGAATCGCTCACCTGGTAAAGGGGCGTGATATCATCTAAAATCCAAAAGGCGCGCCCATGTGTGGCAATGCATAAATCTTTATCGCGCTTTTGCACCTGTATATCGCGCACGGGTGTGTTGGGCAAATTCAGTTGCAATGTTTGCCATAATGCGCCATCGTTAAAGGACACATAAATGCCGGTTTCTGTTCCGCAATAGAGCAACCCTTTTTTATCGGGGTCTTCGCGCACACAACGCGTGTAGATGTTTTGCGGCAGCCCTGTTGTAATGAGCGTCCAGGTTTTTCCGTAATCGGCTGTTTTAAATAAATAGGGTTTTGTGTCATCGGATTTATAGCGGGTGGCAGAAACATAACACACGGCAGGGTCGTAGTGCGAGGGTTCCACATAACTGATAAGCGCAAAATCGGGCAGTTCTTTGGGAGTTACATTTGTCCACGTGCTGCCGTTATCCTGGCTAACATTTACGTAGCCATCATCGGAGCCAGCCCACAGCACGCCTTGTTTTGCGGGCGATTCGGCAAAGGCAAAAATTGTGGCATAAATTTCTGCGCCGGTGTTGTCGAGCGTTATCGGTCCGCCGCTTGGCAGCAATGTTTTCGGGTCGTGGCGGGTGAGGTCGGGTGAAATTGTTTTCCAGGTTTGACCGTGGTCGGTGGAAACATGAACGTGGTTAGAGGTAACGTACAGTGTGTTATTATCCCATGGTGAAAATGAAATGGGATAGGTCCAGTTGAAACGGTATTTTTCTACAATAGCGCCTTCACCATCGTGCTGCTCGGGATAAACGGAAATCATTTTATACTGGTCGTTCTTTTTGTTGTAGGTGCTGAGTTGCCCGTCGTATTCGCCGCCATAGGTAATATCGGAATTATTCGGGTCGGGGACGATGTAGCCCGCTTCGCCGCCCGCAACGGGGAACCAATCATTAGGTCCGATAGTTGAGTTTGCCGTTCTGCTGGCGATTCGTATAGAGCTGTTATCCTGTTGCGCACCGTAAAGGTGATAAGGAAAATCATTATCTAAGTTGATGTGATAGAATTGGCAGGTCGGGAAATCCTGTGCCGTAAATGTTCTGCCGCCGTCAAAGGTGACCTGCCCGCCGCCATCATCGCCCATTATCCAGTTACGGGGGTCGTCGGGATTAATCCACATATCGTGATTGTCGCCATGCTGGTTGGGAATTTTTGACCAGGTGGAACCGCCATCAATAGATTTCCAGAATTCCACATTTAAAATATAAACGGTGTTCTCATTTTTCGGGTCGGCATATATGCCGCTGAAATACCACGGGCGCTGGGTTAAATCGTGTTGCGTGGAAACAATTGACCACGTTTTGCCGGCATCTTTACTGCTAAATACGCCGCCGTTCTTACTTTCGACAATAGCATAGAGCCGATTGGAATTCGCCTGAGACACGGTGCAAATTACTTTGCCTGTTATACCAATGGGCATACCCGGATTTTGTGAAATGAGTTTCCACGTGTCGCCGCCGTCATCCGATTTATACAAGCCGCTGCCCTTGCCGCCGCTGCTTAATGAATAGGGCGTGCGGTGCGCCTGCCACATGCTGGCATAAAGTATAACCGGGTTGTTGGGATCCATTATTACATCCACACAGCCTGTGCTGTCATCAACATATAAAAGCCGACTGCCAGGTTTGCCCGCCATCTTTTGAGCAATACAAACCGCGCTCGCCGCCGGCGCCAAAAACTTTTCCCATAGATGCGACAAATACAATATCGGGGTTCTGCGGGTTAACGGCTATTTTGCCTATTGCCCATGAATTGTTCAAGCCGATGTGTTTCCATGTTTTTCCCGCATCAACGGATTTATACATGCCATCACCGAAAGAAATATTATTGCGCATGGCAACTTCACCCATGCCCGCGTAAATAATGTTGGTGTTGGATTTTGCCACTGCAATTGCTCCTACGGAACTGGATTTAAAATTTGTATCCTGCATACTTTGCCAGCTATCGCCGCCATCAATAGATTTCCACACGCCGCCGCCTGTTGCTCCGAAATAATAGGTCAACGGGTCGCCGTAAACACCGGTTACAGCCAATGAGCGCCCGCCGCAGAACGGACCGATGCAGCGCCACTTCATGGCATTATAAAGATTGGGGCTGTATTCGGGCGTTACCGAATTAGCAGCAGGTGCGGTTTTTTTTTGAGCGAATGCAAATTTTTCCTGTCCTATGACAATAGAAATAAGAATCATAAAAAAACACGTTGCTTTGCATTTCATAATGGTATGTTTTAGGGATATTATAAAGTGAATATATAACAATTTTTATTTTAATTTTAGTTTGATTTACCATTCCTTCATGAATGCATTGTTTGGTAAGGATTCACGGGTTATAAATTATTTATTTTCAAGATAGTTTATTGGCACGCCCTAAATATTATTCATGATGTTATTACTTTTTTTACGGCAAGTAGGTTTGCTTGTTATGAATTTTATTATCTTTAGCAAACAATTTACCAGTTATGGAAAAAGAATCAGATGAATCGAACAATGTATCCACCGGTACGCAAAGCGACCGCTCGATAAAAGTGATGCTGATGGATGATGATGAAGTAAATAATTTTATTTGCTCTTCGATTATTCAAAAATGTATTCCTGAATCGAGGGTTATCAGTTTTTTAAACGGTAAACAGGGATTGGATTACCTGGAAAGCCTGTTAGGCAAAAATGATTACAACCTGCCCGACCTTATTTTCTTAGACATCAGCATGCCGGTTATGAATGGGTGGGAGTTCCTTGACCGGTATAAAAAAATTGCCAACCGCTTTTCGAAAAAAATCGTGCTGATGATGCTAACGGCATCGGTGTTGGACAAAGACGTGAAAAAAGCAAAGACCTACGATATAGTTGACGACTACATCTCCAAGCCGCTGAAACAGGAAGAACTGTTTAAGGTGCGCGAGGATATTTTAGCGCGAAACGAATTTTAATAGTACCACACATTCATCACACACAAATTCAAACCCCAACCAAAGTGTGGAAAAATTCATTTTTATACAGTGTTCTTAAAAACAAATGCCCGCGTTGCCATGAGGGCGATTTTTTTAAAGACCCTAACGCTTATCACTTAAATCACCTGGCAGGCATGTATAAACAATGCCCCAAATGCGGTCAGCCCTATGAGCTGGAGCCGTGGTTTTATTACGGCGCCATGTATGTGAGCTATGCCGTTGCCACTTTCTTTGCATTTGCAACAGCGGCTATCGTGTTCTTTATTTTTAAAACGGGATTATGGACGGGATTAACAGCGAGCATGTTAGTGCCCTTGTTGCTCTACCCGCTGATATTCCGGTGGTCGCGGCTGATATGGATAAATGTGTTTGTGAAATACGAGGAGAACGCCCCGCACGTGTAAATAAAACTCTAAATGACCGGCAGCGAGAGAGCGGAAAAAATAGGGCAGTTTCAACACGCCTGTGACAGTTTAGAAAAAGCGGTGCAAAATATTAAGAGCGTTGAATGGAATTTACACCCCACCCCCGGCGAGTGGAGCATGAATGAAATTGTGCAACATCTGGCTGATGCGGAAGCGATGATTTACATCCGGTTTAGAAAAGCCATTGCCGAGCCGTCGCAACCTATTTTTGTTTTTGATGATAAGGAATGGTCGGAAGATTTGCATTATGACGAGCAAAACCCGGCGCATGCCATTGCTGTTTTTAAAACACTCAGAACTTCCACGGCAAAACTTTTGCGCCTCGTGCCGGAGGATATGTGGAACTTTAATACCATTATTCACCCCGATATGGGCGCCATGACTTTGGATGACATGCTTACTTATTATGAAAAGTATTCGCGGGATCTTATTTCTGGGATAAATACCATTCACCGGCAAAAGTGAGGCGACCAATTATTTTATTCTGATTTACAAATTTTCAAAATAACTTGCACCAAAATTACCGGATGAAAAAAATTACAACGGTTATATTTTTTCTTTTATTCTCTATGAGTTTATATGCCCAGCAGCCTTCAAATAGTGATTCTTCTGTAAATACAATGAGTGCAACAGCACCTACTGTCTATTCCGGCACACTTTCAAAATACGGGTTATCGGCTGAACTAACGGTTAACGGGTTAACCCCGCTGCCACCGGGTGTGAACAATAATATTATAGGTGGGTTGGGATTTGGGGTGAACCTGCAACGGAAAATATTTATAATAAAACATAATTTTTTCTTTTCATTCGGGTTAGGAATTGCTACGTATGATTATGCTACGAATGCTGAAATAGAAACTTACCCTTTTTATCCGACTCCTTTTGCTCCTCCATCCCTGAGTTATTTTGCTCCAATTCCTGATTCGGTACATTATTCAAAAAACAAACTTAATTTGGTGTGGCTACAGGTTCCGCTGGAATTCCATTTACAAACAAATCCAAATAGGAAGGGGAATAAATTTGAATTTGCGTTGGGTGTACGACCGGGCTATTTAATAAATGACCATACCAAGCAAAAAGGTACTGATTCATCGGGTAATACTTATAAAGTGAAAATTTATGAGATTCCAAACCTGGACCAATTTTCTACTATGGTAACCGCCAAAATAGGTTATGACCACTTTAATTTATTTGCCTATTACAATCTTTTACCTTTATTTGTGCAAAACGATATTGAAACGACAAATGAATTCGGCGCCGGCATTGCATTAACGCTTTAAATGAAAGACCATGAGTATAAGAACCAACTGGACGATTGATGAAATAACCGCTATTTACGAGAAGCCGCTGCTGGAATTAATTTATGAAGCGGCAACAGTGCATCGTGAATACAATGAAACGGGCGAGGTGCAGGTTTGCACTCTGCTCTCCATAAAAACCGGGGGCTGCCCTGAAGATTGCGGCTACTGCCCGCAGGCAGCGCGCTATCACACGGATGTGGAAGCGCAGGCGCTGATGAGTTTGGATGAGGTGAAAGCTGCCGCCATGAAGGCAAAAGAAAGCGGGTCAACACGGTTTTGCATGGGCGCGGCGTGGCGCGAGGTGCGCGACAACCGTGATTTTGACCGCGTATTAGACATGGTGAAAACCGTGAATGCCCTTGACATGGAAGTATGCGCCACACTGGGCATGTTAACGGAAGAACAGGCGCAAAAATTAAAAGATGCAGGGGTATTTGCCTATAACCACAACCTTGATACGTCAAAAGAATTTTACGGTGAAATAATTCACACGCGCACTTACAACGATAGGTTGCAAACGCATGAGAACGTGCGCAAAGCGGGGATGACGCTATGCTGCGGCGGTATAATTGGCATGGGTGAAACAAAAACTGACCGCATTAAATTATTACACCAGTTAGCTACTATGCCTGAACATCCTGAATCGGTTCCGGTGAATGCCCTGGTGCGGGTGAAAGGCACACCGCTTGAAGACCAGCCACAGGTGCAGGTTTGGGATATGGTGCGCATGATTGCTACTGCGCGAATTCTTATGCCCAAAGCAATGGTCCGCCTTTCGGCAGGACGCAATGAAATGAGTATGGCTGAACAGGCACTATGTTTTATGGCTGGCGCCAATTCTATCTTCACGGGAGAAAAATTATTAACCACACCTAATCCCGGTGTTGACCAGGATAAGCTGATGTTTGAGTTATTCGGGTTGAAGCCGAGGGAAGCGTTTAAGGAAGTGCTTAGCGCATAGTGCATGGTGCTTAGAAGCAGAATAAAAAATCAAACAATTGCCTCATCCCTAACCCTTCTCCTAAAAGGAGAAGGGAACCCAGTTATTTTGAATTTTATACTCTTCCAATAATATTTAGAACTTTTGAGTTTTAACTTTTAACTTATTCAGCTATTCACCTTACCCATCATATACATCTGGCTCATCGTGGGTGAATCAACGCCGCCGCGTTTTTCGAGGGTGACGGCGAAGGCGGTTGCATTGTCCACCTGTTTCATGGGCAGCATATCTTTTGTTCCGGCATCGAATACGCCTTCGGCTACGAGAGCGCCTTTATCATTAATTGCCCACAATTCATATTGCATACCGGATGGGTTCATTGGCAGTGTGTCAATGGCTATCATGGCTTGCCTGGTTTGCTTATTCCAGTAGACCTTCGCTTTCATACCGGGGTGGGCAGGTGTGCCGCTCATCATTACCTTGGCGGTATGCGGGTCGTTGACAAAGTTCATGTGGAAACTTGTTTTTTGATAAAGTGTATTAGCATCGGCATATTGCCGGGCTAATTGCAAATTTTGTCTTTCTAACAGGGCTATTTGGACACTGGCATCCTTGAATTTATTTGCAAATAGCACAGCAAAAAAAGTGCTTATTGCAAAGAGAACAATACTGGCAGCAGCAGAGATATCTCGCAAAACTAATACTGCGAACAGGAACTGCTTTAGCCGGTTGTTCCGATTCCTGAATGACGTTCCATATTTTATTTTTTAAATCCGAACCGGGCGGTATGGCATGTTTGGCGGCAAAAGCATTCATGGTGCTTTCAATGGCATCCAATTCGGCTTTTATTTCGGGATACAAAGAGGCATTGCGCTCCACGTCGCGCTTTTCTTCGGGCGGGAGTGAACCGAAAACATAGAGGTCGAGAATTCCCGAGTTTATATATTCTTTTATATCCACTTAAATCATCATTTCTTTTAACATCTGAATGGCAGTTCGTAACCGCGTCTTTACTGTGCCCAACGGCAAATTTAACTCTTGTGCCGCCTCAGCATGTGTAAATCCTTTAAAATAAATTAAATCCACCACTTCAAAATAATCAGGTTTCAGTTTGGCTACAATTTCTTTAACCCCTATCCCATCGGGTGCAAACGACGTATTCTTCTTAGTATCAATATAACTTACGATTTTATCTATGTCGAAGTTTTTCTGATTGTTCTTATAATCTTTTGAGCGTGTTTTATCTATAGCGAGGTTGCGGGCTATGTTTATCATCCAGGTGAACAAGCGTCCTTTGGAATTATCATATGCCGAAAAGTTATTCCATATTTTCACAAATGCTTCCTGTAAAACATCTTCGGCTATTTCTTCCGTCATAACTATACGTAAAATCACCCCGTACAGGGCTGCCGAATAGTTGTCATACAAAACAGAAAAAGCACGTTCGTTCTTTTGCCGTAAAAAAACAATCATTTCCTCCTCCGAAATTGTTGGCTTTTGTTCCATGTGATACTAAGGACACAACAAATTTCACATTATTTTTAAGATAACAAAGTTATTTTAAAACTATTAACCCCTAAATCCCCTAAAGGGGACTTTAAGTCAGCGGTAAATAATTATGTTAATTTGTTTTTAATTAAGAGTTCATAATTTTCCTGAAATACAATTTTGTTTAAAAGTAATTAAGTAATATCCTGTAGATAACCTGAAGTCCCCTTTAGGGGATTTAGGGGTTAAGAAGCAAATTCTACAACAATTTTTCTATTCTGCCTTATAGCGTTTATAAGGCATTTTTGATTTGGGAATAGAATCTCCATTTACCGGCTCGCCGAACAGCCATATATATTTTACGCCGTTTATCGTATCCACCGTGCTCTCGGGTTTTATATATGGGACTAAAATTTTCTCACTTTTTAACATGCCTAAATTCCATGTAAGTATACAGACGTTATTACCAGCCGTGTCAACAATAAAGTATGTTCCATCCGGTACGCCGTATTTTTTATAGCCGATCCCGCGTAGTTTTCCAGCTTTTGTATATGCCCTGTAATAACCGTCGACCACGTCATCAACATACACCGATTCTTCTTCAATATTTCCGTTGCTCCAATACGATTTCCACAAGCCCTCTTTTTTATCGTTAACATAATTCCCCTCTTCCTGCAGCTTGCCGTTTGAATAATAATATTTGTAATGCCCTTGTTTGGTTTGCGAAGTATCTGTTGAGCGTAAAACTTTTTTGGAAGTGTTAAGCATTGTATTATTTTTCACCTGCCCGTAAGCAGAATAGGTAATTACAATGGCTAAAAGAGTTAAAATCCGCATCTTATTTATTTGTTCCTTAGTAACCCACCCTCTAACATTTAACTCTTACATGCCCCTCTCTTTTTTGGGAAGAGAGGGGCGCAGAGTCTTGAGTAGAGCGGGTGAGTCACAAATTTGACACTTTTAATATGTGGTTGTTTATTTATTGAGGGTTATAATGAAAATCTAATTGGGTAATGAGTTAATTGTTAATTGTTAATCGTTTACAAGCGACTTCCCATTTTCCCCATCAACTGTCAACTATTCTTTAACTTTGCGCCACAAAAAAAGAGTTTGAAAGTAAATTTATTCATTCCCTGCTTTATAGACCAGCTTTATCCCGACACGGGCTTTAATATGGTGAAGGTGCTGAAAAAACTGGGCTGCGAAGTGAATTATAATCCCGCTCAAACGTGTTGCGGGCAACCCGCCTTTAATGCGGGGTTTTGGAAAGAAGCGGGCGATGTGGGGCGCAAGTTTATCAAAGATTTTTCGGGGGAAGACTATGTGGTTGGACCCAGACGGCTCGTGCGTGGGTTTTGTACGCAATTTTTACAGCGAGATGTTCGATAACTCCGCCCAGCATAACGAGTACAAGCAACTGCAAAAAAATATTTTTGAGTTTACCGAATTTATTACCACTGTGCTTAAAGTAACGGATATTGGCGCCGAGCTTAACGGCAAAGCCACCTACCACGATGCCTGCGGGGCTTTGCGCGAATGCAAGGTAAAAACCGGACCGCGCCAACTGCTTGAAAAAGTGAAAGGGCTTGAACTGGTGGAGATGAATGAAAGTGAAACCTGCTGCGGCTTTGGCGGCACATTTGCGGTTAAATTTGAAGCGATTTCCATTGGAATGGCTAACCAGAAAATCACCAACGCCCTGAACACCGGCGCCGACTATATTATAAGCACCGACGCCTCCTGCCTGATGCACATTGACGGCGTACTGAAAAAACAGGAAAAAACCATTAAGACCATGCACATTGCTGATGTGCTGGCAAGCGGATGGTGAGGAGGTTTGAAGGTTGAAAGGTTAGAAGGTTAGAAAGTTTGATGGTTATACCTCGAGAACAACAATTAAAATTAAACCATTATGACAACAAAAAATAAAAGTAGAAAAGACGCTTTACTAAAATTATTTATTGACATTGGTGGGGATGGCAATAGGGAATTAATTAATTCCAAGGTGCCAGAATATTGGGACTTGAAAGAAGAAGAGCACAAAATTGAGCAACGTTCAGGCAAACCAAAATATTGGCATAATGTAGCAGGTATTTCACAAAATCTAAAAGACAAAGACGGGTATCTTGAAAATCCTGAAAGAGGAGTTTGGAAAATTACTGACACTGGGAAAAATTACTATGCAAATAAATTTGGACTTACTGATAATGCTGCTACTAAAAAAACTAATGGGTCTTTAATCTCGTCGCCAAATGACACGTCTACCAAAAAACCTTCCTCTCTTAAAGAAGAAGATTTTTATATACCTTTTGCTGATTGGATTGTAAACAGCTTAGAAGAATGTACAAAAGCAATCCCCCTTGGTGGAAAGAAGTTTCAAGATAAGTGGGGAACACCTGATGTAATTGGAATAAGAGAATTAGGACGAGGTTCTGTCATTCAAGCACCAACCGAAATTATATCTGCTGAAATAAAAACGAATTCATTTGATCTTATTCAGGCATTTGGACAAGCAAATGCATACAAACTGTTTAGCCACAAATCTTACATTGTAATTCCTAACACCTCATCAAAAGAAGAAATTGGAAGATTGGATGTTTTATCAAGAATTTGCGGTATCGGATTAATTCTTTTTGACTGCAAATCAATACAAGAACCAAAGTTTGAAATTAAAGTAAGGGCTTCTCGAAATGAACCAGATATATTCTACATTGAAAGGTATATAAAATTAATAAAAGACGATTTATTTTCAAATAAATGAGAGTAGTAAGTTAAATTCAACCGTCTTTTTTCTTAAAAAGAAATTTCACAAGAACCTTTTAACCTTCAAACCTTACAACTTTCAACCTCACTCCAACAACTCCCTTTTCGATTTCGGGCGCCGCTTCTCCAGCCATTGAAAATCTTTCAGCTTAAGGTCTTCGGGTTTTAATGAACTGGGAGGATTTAGTACAGCATCGGGTTTTACAAGAAATACAATGTGGTCAACTTTTTTATCTTTAAAATACAGCATCATGTTGCTGCACGTGGCTTTGTTGACGCCTACATTTTTGCCGCTGTCGGTTTTCGCAAAATAAATGCTTTCGCCATTGCCCAATACGTGCAGTTTATCTAATTCATTATCCTTAAAATAGCCGGTCATGTTTCTGCCTTTCACCTGGTTATAGTGTATGGAATCAGCAACGTTAATCACAAAAGCATTTTTCAGCAATTTCAAATGGTCTATGTGGCGGTTATGCAGAAACATGAGAATGGTATCGCCTTTTAGCTGGCTGGTCTGCACCCACAACACAGGATTGTAATACAAATGAAAAACACTGTCCTTATCCGAATAGCTCAGCGAATCGCATACGCCCTGCATGTCGCTTTTATAAATTTTCACATGATGAAACGCATAAAAGTTATGATAATGATTTACAGTATCGGTTTTACTTATCATTGTATCGCAGCCGAGATACAGCGAATCGGTTTTCAGAATATTGATGAGCACCGGTTTTTTTGTAACCAGCAAATATTTTGTCCTGTTATTATAAAAAGCATAGTTGCCGAGTACAATCATCTTTTCAGAGGTGTCGGTAAATGTAATATTCGTGCGGGCAATGCCTATCTTGGTTTTAGCATTGTAGTTAATGGAATCGGCAAGCAGCTTTTGCGCTTTTTTGGTGAACGAAGGATGTTTGGTAAAAAAAGCCGAGTCGTTCCGGGTATCATAAAACCCGCCTTCGCAATACATAATATCTCCGCTATCGTTTACGATATGGGTGGGTCCTAAAAAATAGCTGATTTTAGAGGCAGTATTAAATTGCAGCGTATCGGCGGTGAGCGTGAATCTCGGGTCAACAAGTTTTACGTCGTCTTTAAAGAAAGCGTCTTTGGTATCGTTATAATAATAACCATGTTTACTGGTAAGAGCGCTGGAATCATTTTTTAAAGTGCCGCCGGTAAGATAGGTAGCGAGATGGGTTTTAGTGTTGTAATTAAGCTGGTCGGTTGTGATGGTCATGTTGGGATCAACAAGCCGCACGCTGTCGTTAAGAATCGCCTTTCTTTGGTTGCCAAAATATTTCAAACGTTTAGAATAAATATTCAATGTATCGCCCTGTATAATGTGCACATGCCCCATGGCATCCACATTATTTTGATCCATATAAAGATAAGCGCTGTCGCAGGTCATACGCATACCGGTTTGGCGCAGCTGCACATCACCAATCAGTTTGCGTATTTTCTCTGTGGGCGTTTCCACATATTCCAGTGAATTGGCATTGTCAATTTGAATAGTGCTTTCGCCGGCGTTTACGGTGCTTTGCGCAGAGGTTGTTCCCTGTTTTACCGTAAGAAAAATAATCAACATGGCAATAACCCTACCGCTTCGTTTCAATTTAAGTAAGGGGCTTTGCTGTGCCGGATAATTACTTCGCACTTGCGGGCGTGTTGTCTTTTTTTCCACCTCCAAACAGAGAGAAATGCACGTAACGTTTAGGATGGGCTTTCAGGTCGGTCAATAAATCATTCAAACTCTTTGCTGAACTGTTAAGGTTATCATACAACTTGGTGTCATTAACCAACAAACCCATTGTTCCCTGACCTTTATTTATTTTTTCCATAACATCACTAACGTTTTGCAGAGACGTTTTAGCGTTGTTAAATACTTCGACAATATGTGCCTTCTTAACAGAATCGGTGATAGAAGACAGGTTGGCAATAAGGTTGGTAATTTGTTTGTTGTTATCCTTTAAATTACCTGTAATAGATTCCACATTGGAAAAAATCTGGCTTAAGCGCGTCGTATTGCCTTTCAGCAGGGTGTCAAAAGTGCCGGTGGTAGTGCTCAAATGATTGAGCGTAGTTTGAATGCTTGCAATACTTTTAGTAAGATTTTTTCTTGTTTGTGCATTAAATACAGTATTGATGGAAGTGACCACCGTATCCAGTGTTCCAAGCAGCGTTTCCGCTTTTTCTTTTATAGGAAGAATTTCATTTTGCACGCTGGCTGTCAGGTCAGCTTCAACATTAGATTTAAGTGTATCGCCATTTTTTGCAAATACCGGGTCGTCGCCTAAAAGAATATCCACTTCTTTAGACCCCAATATATCGGAACTGGTGATTTTTGCAATGGAGTTTTTGGGAATGGTTACATTTCCTTTTATTGAAAATGTGGCGGTAACCAAATTTAGTTTTCCCGGAATAAAGTTAAACTCCTTCACCCGCCCCACAGGCACTCCATTGATTTTTACGGGGTTGGATATATCGAGACCCTCTAACTGGTTATAGTTGGCATAATAGGTTTTGTTGCTGGAAAATATATCGTTACCCTTTAAATAGTTATAGCCAAGAATGAGTAAAGAGATGCTTACTGCCGCCAGTATACCTATTTGAGTTTCGTTGGATATTTTTTTAAACACGCAAAAATTTTAAGAGGCAAAAATAAGAAATATTAAACCAAACACTATTTGTCGCTGCATTGGTTCCATCATTGAATCTTAGGCAACCGCACACCGTTTTTATACTCCACCACAAATGCATCTTTAAACCCTAAAGAACGAATTTGCATTTGAGCCTGCACGGCGTCAGCCAGTGTAATAAAATTACCCGATAAATAGCGCGTATTCCCGTTTGCTATAATTTCCGTTGTAATATTTTTCAGGGTGGGGTAGTTCTGATAATTGAATGACTTTAAGGAAGAATAAAACTGCACTTTGTACCTGATAGAATCCTGTACGGGTTGAGTGGATTGAGTTTGTTTAGCCGTTGTATCCGGTTGCATACCTACATAGGTTGGTGTGCCCACAGTAACATTTATGGGAACTGAACCGAGCGGTGCGGCGCTTGTGTCGGGCGTATCCGTAAATGCAAATCCCTTATTACTTTCCGCTTCATTCTTATATGCGCGAACGGCATTAAAAATAGTATGCGCTATCTGGTCCTGCCCTTGCGGCGATGCCAGGTATTTTTCTTCTGTGGGGTTAGTGAGGAAACCCGTTTCACATAAAAATGCGGGCATGGTTGTTCGCCACAACACCAAAAACCCCGCTTGTTTTACGCCGCGGTTAAACCGTCCCTGATTTGCAAAGCCCGCTTCAATTTGCGAAGCCACCCATATACTTTGATTCATATAGGCATTTTGGTTCAGCGACAACATAATGTATCCTTCGGGTGAGCTGGGGTCGAATCCGGCGTAATTTTGCTTGTAATCTTTTTCCATCAGCACCACATTATTTTCACGCATGGCAACATCCAAATTGCCCTGCGTTTTGTATAAGCCCATCACATAGGTTTCCGTGCCATAAGCGCTTTTATCAGGGTTGGCATTACAGTGAATACAGATAAAAAGGTCGGCATGATTGCGATTGGCGATATCCGCCCGTTCGTATAGCTCAATAAACGTATCCGTTTTGCGGGTGTAAATAACATTTATGCCCGGAAAATTTTTAGTAATATAATCGCCCAGCTTTAAGGCAATGGCAAGCGCCACATCTTTCTCTTTTGCAAACTGACCGTGGCAGCCATCATCTTTACCGCCATGACCTGCATCAATAACAATGGTCTTTATTTTATAGGACTCAGGGGGAATACGCTTTGGTAAATTATTGAACGATGCAAATACTAAAATCGCACTTATAACAGTTATTAAACGAATTGATTTTATCAATGTCTGTGTTTGTAGTAGCTTTGACGGAGTTTTGTGCACTGTATAGTGAATGAATAGTGATTGCAAATTTACATCCAAAATTTTAACACCTGTCTTATTGTATTGCGGGTGGGTAGTGGGTTTTGGCTATTGTTGTGCCGCCAAAGCCACTCCTGTCGTATCTTTTGAGCATCCTGCTATACATTTCAACCTTTCCATTGTGGATACTGCCCCCCCTGATTCACTAAAACGGGATTCCGTTAAAACTATTGCCGGGAAAAACAAGGATTCGTTAGATGCACCGGTTAATTACCATGCCGATGACTCGATAAAATATGATATAGCCAACGGCAGGATTTACCTGTATAGCAAAGCGCATGTGGATTATAAAGATATTTCTTTGGATGCCAATTATATCGTATTCGACTGGAAGAACAATATGGTTCATGCAGAAGGCACAAAAGACACGGCAGGCAAAGTAACCGGCAAGCCTGTTTTTAAAGACGGGAGCGAAAATTATAAAGCCGATACGATTAATTTTAATTTTAAATCGAAGAAAGGGCGCATTTCCGAAGGATTAACTGAAGAAGGGGGCGGTCATGTTAAAGCGGAGGTGGTTAAGAAAGCATCAGATAAAATATATTTTGCAAAAAACGCTTATTACACTACCTGTGATTTGGATGACCCGCATTTTTATATCATCGCTTCAAGAGCCGAAATTATTCCCGGCAAACTGCTCGTAACCGGTCCCGCCGATTTGGTGATAGAAGGCATCCCCACGCCGTTGTTTGTCCCGTTCGGTATTTTCCCGCTCAGCGACGGTCAACATTCGGGCATTATTGTTCCGTCGTATGGTTTTTCATCTTCTTATGGCTATTATCTTCAAAACGCCGGTTATTATTTTGCATTAGGGCAACATCTCGATTTAAAATTGCAAGGCGACATCTATTCTTTTGGCGGATGGCGCGCTAATATAATCAGCGATTATGCCCAACGTTATGAATACAACGGTAATTTCAATTTTGCCATAGCCAACACGATATCAGGTGATAAGGCTGAAGGGACTTATTCAGCATCTCAAAATTATAGCCTGTTATGGTCATTCAATCAAGACCCGAAAGCGCGCCCCTATAGTCGTTTTACCATAAATATTGATGCCGCTTCATCGGAATATGATAAAATATATACCTACGACCCTAATACCACGCTTAACAGCACACTTAGCTCAAATGTGACCTATAATAAAACATTCCAGGGTACACCGTTTAGTCTTACTGCTAACCTGTCCATGAACCAGAACCTGCAAACCAATATCGTAAATCTTACTCTCCCAAGCATTGATTTGGATATGAATACTATTTACCCATTTGCATCAAGTAATGCATCGGCAAATCCCACCTGGTATAATAAGATCTCCGTCGGGTATACATTAAGTTCAGATAATATTCTAAACACCACCAACGCTTTGCTGTTTAAAAATATCGACTTTAATAATCTGCAATGGTCGGCAGAGCAGACCATTCCGATAAGTACGTCTTTCAAAGCATTTAAATATTTTACCATAAGCCCCAGTTTTGTCTATGATGAATACTGGTATGACCAAACCATACGCGAAAACTGGAATGAATCTCTTGGGCAAATAGTTACAGATACTATGCCTGGTTTTAGAACCGGGCGTGATTTTACTGCATCTGTTGCAGCCACCACTACGATTTATGGAATGGTAAATTTTAAACATGGTAAACTAAAGGCTATCCGCCATGTGCTAACACCCTCATTAAGCTTTAGCTATCGCCCTGATTTTTCAAAATTCATTAATGATGCTTACAGAACCGTGCAAATGGATTCTGCGGGACATACAGAGTCATATTCTATATTCGATAATGGCAACTTTGGCGGTCCTCCCATAGGCAAGGTTGGCGGCTTTGGATTGTCGCTGGGAAATAATTTAGAGATGAAAGTATATTCTAAAAAAGATACCGTGAATCATACCAAGAAAGTAACGCTGCTGAATAATCTTACGGTAAGCACATTTTACAATCTTGCCTCTCCTACTCTCCAATGGTCGCCTATTTCACTTAATGGCAATACCGCTTTATTTAATGTAATAAACATGAACTTTAGTGCCGTTTGGGATGAATATGCAAGCGATACAGCGGGTAATCGTATCAGTACCTTTGAATGGGATGCGGAACATAAATTATTGCGCCTGACCACTGCAGCGCTAAGTTTTTCTACATCGTTAAAATCAATTCAAGACGGCAAAACCAATCCCGGCGCCACGCCTCATGTTATTGCGGGCAATCAAATCATTTATTACCGGCCCGATGATTTTACCGATTTCAAAATACCCTATAATCTTGGAATAAGTTATACCTTAAGTTTGGCGCATGAAAAAGCGTTTGACGGGCACGATACTACAGAATATGCACAAACATTAACCTTTAACACCTCGCTTAATCTTACACCGTTATGGAAGATAACCGCTTCATCGGGCTACGATTTTGTGCAAAGAAAATTATCCTATACCCTTATTTCGCTCAACCGCGATTTACATTGCTGGTATATGAGTTTCACGTGGGTGCCCATTGGCTACAACCGCAGTTATTTTCTTACCATCGGTGTAAAATCAGGAGTGCTTCAACAGTTGAAACTGCCGGTGCTGCATAGCCCGAATACCAGCAACTATGTGGGTGGCGGTTAATGGTTGCCGCCGAAAACTTCTTTGAGCAAATCATCCACCTGCGCCATAGGATCGGTTCTTATCTTTAACTCTTCCTGCGCAATCATATAAAATAAGCCGTCGAGCGCTTTGCCGATTACATAGCTAACCAAATCGGGGTTAACCTTTTTCACAAAAGGTATTTTATTGTATTTATCAAATACCGCTTTCCAGTATTTTGTAGCGCCTACTTTATTAAGCGATACCTGTATAATGGGTTTGAATTTAGCATATAATGAATCATAGGTGGTCTTTCTGAGGTATTGAGTGGCGGCGTTGTTGGGTCCTTTCAATATATTCATGGCATCGGTAATGGTCATGTGGGTTATGGCACTTTCAAATATCGGTTTTGATGCAATGGCTGCATCTTCTGCCCCCCTGTTCATAGAAACAATTGCCGAATCAACCATATAACCAAAGCCTGCCGAGCGTAAAGTTTTTTCCGCATTCTGCGCATCGGGAGGCATAAGAATCTTAATTGCCTGGTTTAAAAAATAGCCGTTCTTCAGGTTGAGGGATGCGGCAGACTTATCTGCTCCGCGTGTAAGGGCATCCTTTAATCCTTTTGCCACATCATCTGTAGATGGACCACTGCCGGAATTACCGCTTACCTTATTCTCCAGGTTTTTCAGAATCTGGCTTTTCCCTGTAAAAGGAATTGTTACTATCAATAAAATAACTACAATAAATTTGTACATATTATTTAATTTGTTTGCCAAAGATGCAAAATTGTTGCCAGATTTTTTTATTCCTTACCTTTGTAAACACAAATGGCATCTCATTTACAACACATTCATCCGGTTTTTTACCAAATGCCTCGGGCGTGAGGATAAGGAGCGTTTGCTTAAACGACTGGCTAAGGTGTTCTGGATGACGGGGTTATCCGGCTCCGGTAAAAGCACCATTGGAACTGCCGTTGAAAAAGAGTTGTACAGGAAGGGTTATCTTACCCAATTATTAGACGGGGATAACGTGCGAACCGGCATTAATAATAATCTTGGTTTTTCTGATGCCGACCGCACTGAAAATATACGCCGTATTGCGGAGGTATCGAAGTTATTTTTAAATTGTGGAGTGATAACGATAAACACATTTGTGAGTCCTACCAATGCTATAAGGCAATTGGCAAAGGATATAATAGGCAGTGACAATTTTGTGGAAATATATGTTAATTGTCCTATGGAAATATGTGAAACGCGGGATGTGAAGGGATTGTACAAAAAGGCAAGAGCGGGAGAGATAAAAGATTTTACGGGCATCACAGCGCCGTTTGAAGCGCCTGCAAACGCCGACCTGGAAATAAAAACCGATAAAGAACCGGTGGAAACATCGGTGAAAAAAGTTTTGAAATTTGTTTTGGGAAAAATAAACTACTGAGGAAAAAGAATGAATTATCATTTAAACCATCTTAAGGAACTTGAATCGGAAGCCATATTTGTGTTACGTGAAGTGGCGGCGCAATTCGAGCGTCCTGCTATATTATTCTCCGGGGGCAAAGATTCTATTTGCGTGGTACATTTGGCGCGTAAGGCGTTTTATCCTTCAAAAATTCCTTTTCCGCTGGTGCATATTGATACGGGACATAATTTTCCCGAAGCCATTGAATTTCGTGATTGGCTGGTGAAGGAAACAGGCGCAAAGCTGATTGTGGGCTCTGTCCAGCAATCCATTGACGAGGGGCGTGTTGTGGAGGAAAAAGGAGTTAATGCCAGCCGCAATGTATTGCAAACCGTGACCCTGCTGGATACGATTGAAAAATATAAATTCGATGCTTGTGTTGGCGGCGCACGGCGTGATGAAGAAAAGGCGCGCGCCAAAGAACGGTTTTTTTCGCACCGCGATGAATTCGGGCAATGGGACCCTAAGGGGCAGCGCCCGGAAGTATGGAATTTATTTAACGGCAAAAAACATATGGGTGAGAATTTCCGCGTATTCCCTTTAAGCAACTGGACGGAAATGGATGTGTGGCAATATATTTACGCGGAGAAACTGCGGTTGCCCAGCATTTATTTTACACATAAACGCAAAATCATAGAGCGCGATGGAACTCTGCTGGCGTATTCAGATTTTTTGGTTACCAAACCGACTGAAAAGCCAAAGGATATGCAAATACGATTCAGAACGGTTGGCGATATGACGTGTACGGGTGCCGTAGTTTCAAAAGCATCTACGCTTGAAGAAATAATTGAGGAGATTGCCGCATCGCGTGTTACCGAGCGCGGCACACGCGCGGACGATAAACGCTCTGAATCGGCAATGGAAGACAGGAAAAAAGCGGGATACTTTTAATTTGAGGATGTGCCAATTTGAGAATTTGAGAATGAAAAACCTTTTAACTCTTTAGTTTTGACTTTTAACTTAATTGATAATTGAAGTAATGAATACGAATGGTTATCTAAACATGGAATTGCTGCGGTTTACAACTGCCGGCAGCGTGGATGACGGGAAGAGCACGCTTATCGGGCGGTTGCTTTACGACAGCAAATCTATTTTTGAAGATCAGCTTGAAGCGATAAAACGTACCAGCGAACGGCGCGGCGATGAGCATGTTAATCTTGCCTTGTTAACCGATGGATTAAGAGCCGAGCGCGAGCAAGGCATTACCATTGATGTGGCATACCGTTATTTCGCAACACCAAAACGCAAATTCATTATTGCCGACACACCGGGGCACATACAATATACGCGCAACATGGTTACAGGCGCATCCACTGCGCAGCTTGCCTTAATTTTAATTGATGCGCGCAAAGGTGTGCTTGAACAAACTATTCGTCATTCATTTATTGCATCGCTGTTGCGTATTCCGCATGTAGTTATTTGTGTGAACAAAATGGATTTGATTGACTTTAAAGAAGAGGTGTTTGAAAAAATAAAAGAAGATGTGAAGGCGTTTGCCGCCAAATTGGATTTGAAGGATATTCATTTCATCCCTATCAGCGCGTTAAATGGTGATAATGTGGTTATCCGCTCTAAAAACATGGATTGGTATAATGGTCCTACGTTGATGTATTTATTAGAGAACATCCACATTGCCAGCGATGAAAACCATATTGATTGCCGGTTCCCGGTGCAATATGTAATTCGTCCGATTTCAACAGAGTATCACGACTACCGCGGTTATGCCGGGCGCATTGCCGGCGGTGTATTTAATAAAGGCAATGAGATAACGGTATTACCTTCAGGTCTTACCTCGAAAATAAAATCCATAGACACCTGTGATGAGTCTTTGGGCGAAGCATTTCCGCCGATGTCTGTAACGCTTACTTTGGAAGATGATATTGATATTAGTCGCGGTGACATGATTGTTCGCAGTCAAAACCAACCCGAGGTTAGCCAGGATATTGATATGATGATTTGCTGGTTCAATGAAAAACAATTACAGCCCAATGGTAAGTATATTATCCGTCATACAACCAATGAAGTGCACGGCGTGATAAAAGAGATTATTTACAAAATGAATATAAACATCATGCACAGGGTAGAAAATGATAAAAATATAGGCATGAACGACATCGGGCGCATAAAAATAAGAACCACCAAGCCGTTATGCTTTGACAGTTACAGTAAAAACCGCACTACGGGCAGCCTGATTTTTATTGATGAAGCCACTAATGAAACTATTGGCGCGGGAATGATAAATTAATATAACTCTTTAATCATGGATTCAACTCTTGATGCGTTTAAACGGCTGTTAATTATTCAGAAAGAGCTGCGTGAAAAATGCCCGTGGGACAAAAAGCAAACCATTGAATCGCTGCGAATGCTCACCATAGAAGAAACGTATGAACTGGTTGATGCTATTGACACTAAAAATTTTAAGGACATAAAAGAAGAATTGGGTGATGTGTTGCTGCATATTTTATTTTATGCCTGTATTGCCGAAGAAAAAAAGGAATTCACCCTGGCTGAACTAATAAATGAGCAGTGTAAAAAGCTTATTCGCCGTCATCCGTATATTTACGGTGAAGTGAAAGTTATTGACGAGCACGAGGTGAAACAAAACTGGGAAAAGCTGAAAATAAAAGAAGGCAAAAAATCGGTGCTGGGCGGCGTGCCGCAATCGCTGCCGGCTATAACAAAAGCTTACCGCATACAGGAAAAAGCGGCGCAAGTGGGTTTCGACTGGAAAGAAAAAGAACCTGTTCTTGATAAGATAGAAGAAGAGTTACAGGAATTAAAAGAAGCGCAGCAAAAAAAATCGCAACGCAACATTGAAGAAGAAATGGGCGATTTGCTTTTTTCTATCGTTAATTATTGCCGTTTTATAAAAGTTGACCCCGAGGCGGCTTTGGAAAAAACCAACCGCAAATTCAAGAGCCGGTTTGAGCAAATGGAAAATGTGGCGGGACAAAGCAATAAGCAATTAAAAGATATGACGCTGGAAGAAATGGATGTGATATGGAATACAATTAAGAAGGAGAAAGCATGAAGACAATTATTAAATATTCGCCTTTATTATTAACCGGTTTTTATTTCTGTTGCACAACTAACCCGACAAACAAGGGCATAGTAAATAAAACCAGCGACAGCACATCTCTGCTAAAAAAAAATTATAAACCCGGATTAGGTGAATTTATGTTGGGATTGCAAATGCATCATGCCAAATTATGGTTTGCAGGCATCAACAGTAATTGGAAATTGGCTGATTATGAAATAGGCGAGATGAAAGAACTGGCAGATAATGCAGGAGAATTTGAAACCAATCGCCCTGAAGTACAATCGCTGCCTGTTATTTACCCTGCTCTTGACAGTGTTTTAAGAACTATAAAAAATAAAGATTTAGTTGCTTTTAAGGGAAGCTTTATGCTTTTAACTAACACGTGCAATGATTGTCACCGCGCCAATCATTTTGAGTTTAATGTAATCACTATACCCACTGCACCACCTGTAACCAACCAGAATTTTAAGGTGCAATAGTATTCATTTTACTCATCCACAACAATGGTTTTTACATTGGTGAATTCTTTTATTCCGTGTTCAGACAACTCACGTCCATAGCCGCTTTTATGTATGCCACCGAATGGAAACCGCGGATCAGAACGCACTAAACCATTTATAAATACACTACCTACATTTAAGTTTCTCGCAAAATATTCTCCTTTAGCCGGGTCTTTTGTCCATACTGATGCGCCAAGTCCAAAGCTGGTTTTGTTGGCAAGAGCGAGAGCCCCCTCTTCATTTTTTACAGGCATTATTGAGGCAACCGGTCCGAATATTTCTTCATTAAATACAGGGCTGTTTTCTTTAACATTTAATAATAATGTGGGTTGAAAATTGCAGCCGTTTCTTTTTCCTCCCCATGCAATAATAGTATTACCCCCTATTGATTGCTGCATTTGTTGTTGCAATTTTTCTGCCAGATCAAGCCGCGCCATTGGACCGAAAGTAATGCCCTCATCTAAAGGGTTGCCTTGTTTTAATTGTTTTATGTTAGAGATAACTTTGTCGGTAAACACATCTTTAACTTTTTCAACCACAATAAACCGTTTTGCCGCAATGCACGACTGCCCCGAATTTCGCATACGCGATTGCACGGCAATTTCCGCTGCCTTATCCACATCGGCATCTTCCAAAACAATAAGCGGGTCGCTGCCGCCCAATTCCATCACCGATTTTTTTACATATTTACCTGCCAATGCCGCCACGGACGAACCCGCGCGCTCGCTGCCTGTTAGTGTTACACCCTGAACGCTGTCCGAAGAAATAATTTTTTCTACGACATCAATATCAACAATCAGGGTTTGAAACAATCCTTCGGGAGCGCCTGCTTCGCGGAATGCTTTTTCTATCTCAAGTGCGCAACCGCACACATTTGGCGCATGTTTCAGCAAAACAGTATTTCCTGCCATCACTGCCGGTGCAGCAAACCTGAATACCTGCCAAAAGGGAAAGTTCCATGGCATGATAGCCAATACACTTCCCAATGGCTGAAAGGCAATAAAACTTTTTTTGGATTCCGATGAAATTACTTCATCTTTCAAAAATTCCTCGCCGTGGTCTGCATAATAATTGCAGGTGAGGGCACATTTTTCTGTTTCTGCAAGGGATTCACTCAATACTTTTCCCATTTCAAGCGACATAATTCTAGCATATTCAGATTTATGGCTGCGAAGGTTTTTTGCAACGGTGTTCAGCAAGTCCCTGCGTTCGGCAAAATTTGTTTTCTTCCATTTGCTAAATGCGGCTTTTGCTTTATCCAAGGCTGCATCAAGCTGTTTATCATTCATAAGTGGGTACTCGGCTATCGGTTGCTGGTTAAATGGGTTAACAGAAGTGAAAGTTTTCATAAGCATATTTTTATAACTAACAAATAGATTTCAAAATTCAGTTCCAAGTTAAAAATCATTTCTATTACATTTGTGGCATGAGCAATCCTCAGGACATATTTAAAGACATTATTTCCCATTGCAAAGAGTATGGGTTTATTTTTCCGTCGAGTGAAATTTATGACGGGCTAAGCGCTGTTTATGATTACGGGCAGTACGGCGTTGAACTGAAACGAAACATACGCGATTACTGGTGGCGCTCTATGGTACAACTGCATGAAAACATTGTGGGCATTGATGCCGCCATTTTTATGCACCCCACCACATGGAAAGCATCGGGGCATGTGGATGCCTTTAATGACCCGTTGATTGATAATAAAGATTCTAAAAAACGCTACCGCGCCGATACGCTTATAGAAGACCATGTAGCAAAGCTGGAAGTTAAGGTTGAGAAGGAGATTGAAAAAGCCCGCACCCGTTTTGGTGAAAAGTTTGATGAGCAGATGTACCGCTCCACCAACCCGCGTGTTATGGAGAATCAGAAAAAGATTGATGAGATAAACGGGCGGATGAAGAAAGCGCTTGAGGCGAATGATATGGCAGATTTGAAGCAACTGATAATTGATTGTGAAATTGTCGACCCCATCTCAGGCACGCGCAACTGGACGGATGTGCGCCAATTTAATTTAATGTTCAGCACACAGGTTGGCTCAATAAGTGAAGATTCAAATACTATTTACCTGCGTCCTGAAACGGCACAGGGCATATACGTGAATTTTTTGAATGTTCAGAAAACAGCGCGATTAAAAATTCCTTTTGGCATTGCACAAACCGGTAAAGCGTTTCGAAATGAAATTGTTGCGCGACAGTTTATTTTCAGGATGCGCGAATTCGAGCAAATGGAAATGCAGTTTTTTGTTCGTCCCGGCGAGGAAGCTGAATGGTATGCCTACTGGAAAGAGGCGCGTATGAAATGGCATCTTAGTTTTGGTCTGCCCGAAAATAAATACCGTTTTCACGACCATCTTAAACTGGCGCATTACGCCAAAGCCGCCTGTGATATTGAGTTTGAGTTTCCGTTTGGTTTTAAAGAACTGGAAGGCATTCATTCGCGCGGTGATTACGATTTGAAAAATCACGAAGCTTTTTCGGGCAAAAAACTTCAGTATTTTGATGCGGACCTTAATGAAAGTTATGTGCCATGCGTGGTGGAAACATCTATTGGTTTAGACCGTATGTTCCTCGCCATTATTTCTTCCGCTTACACCGGAGAAATATTAGAAGACGGCAGCTACCGTGTTGTACTGAAACTGCCGCCATTTTTGGCTCCCGTTAAAGTGGCTGTGTTGCCGCTTGTGAATAAGGACGAGTTGCCCGAAAAGGCAAGAGAGATTTTTGATGTGTTGAAATATTCATTCCGCTGTTTTTACGAAGAAAAGGACACCATCGGGCGCCGCTACCGCAGGCAGGATGCCATTGGCACTCCGTATTGCATCACCATTGACCAGCAAACAAAAGAAGACAACACCGTTACTATCCGCGAGCGCGATACGATGAAACAAGATAGGGTGAATGTGAGCGAGATAGAAAAAATTGTAGCCGGTTTAGTTGATGTTAAGCGTGTATTTAAGTAAATTTGTATGCACCGATAGGGGATAACATGTTTACAAAAATACAACCGTTAATTCTTCTTCTCTTCTTGCTTTTGTCGTGCGAAAAGAAAACGGTTGCGCCTACTATAACTTCCACTCCTGCTTATACAGCCACACTTAAAGTTACCGTGCTTAAATTTTATCTTAATAAAGGTAACCAGCAAACCGACAGCGCATTAAGCCACACCAATGTTTATATTTATAATTCACCTTACGACTCCTCTGATAATAATCCTCCTTCATATAGCGGCGTAACCGATTCTGCGGGTGTTGCGGTTTTCACAGAATTAACTCAAACCGAATATTATATATTTACATCTAATAAACAGTTCGGCACAAGGAATGAATATGCGGAAACCCCGCTTAACGCGATTGCTCTTGTAGATGTTGACTATTGATATTTACCTCATCCCCAGCCCTTCTCCGTGAAAAACGGAGAAGGGAGATTGAAATTCAAGACTAAAATGTAAACTGACCGAGCGCCCTTCTCCACATTTAGTGGAGAAGGGCTGGGGATGAGGTTTGAAATTACGCTGTTACAGCCAATGCGGGGAATTTTCTTTGTGCTAATTCAAACACGCCAAATAAAACTGCCGAATAAAATATATCGCCAGCCAATGTGTTCCAGAAGAAGGGAATTCCCGCTACATAGCAAGTAATTAAGCCGCTAAAATTCTGCGGATAAACAACTGAACCTACCCATGAGCCAAAATTTGTGATGGCAAAAAATAAAATAGCCGCCAGCAGGTTGGCTCCAATCATATTCATAGGTTTTACTTTCTTAAGCAATAAAAATCCTAATAACGTAATTAGTATAAAGCTGCCATACACCCAATAAAACCCACCGGTGAACCAAATGAAATGACCGGTATTGTTGACATACATCGTATTGTTAAGAACCAAATCGCTTACCCATAAAGACAAAAGCGGTACGATAAGAGCAAGAGATTTTCTTGAAAAATAAGCTGCGCCGAACAATGCCAATGCCCCGATGGGCGCAAAGTTTGGCGGCATGTGAATAATGCGGCTTAATGCAGCTAATAGTACCATTATAGTTAAAACGCCGAAGCGGATGGTTATCTTCTTTGTCATAGTGTTAGTGTTTAAGAAGTTTATAAAATAAGTTTCAAGTTACTACTAAAATTATTCCTTTACAATTTTTTTGGTCAGTTCCCCGCTATTCGTTTCCGCTTTTAGAAAATAAATTCCCGGTGACAGTGAATTCATTGGAACAATTGCAGAGGCATTTGTTGGTATTTGCTGCTGGTAAACTTCGCGCCCAAGAATATCAATCATAATTAAGGTTGCCTGTGCATCTTTTGAATCTATAAATGTCAAGTGTAGTTGATTGGCAACGGGATTAGGATACATCACAAGATTTGCAGCAAAAGAAGAAACACGGTTAATGCCTGTGGTTGATCTCACATCAAAAGCAAAATTGCCCGGGTCAACACCGGTACTAAATGAATCAATCACACCTCCATAAAGGTTGTAAATAAAGGCTTTTCCGAAAGTTCTATAATCTGTATTACCAATATACAGGTAGCCATGCACTGAGTCAGGCGCTATACCAGCAATTGATTTATTAATGGGTAGTGAATCCCAAACGGATAATTGAGATGTTCTGAAAACCTGAATATTATTATCCAATCCGGATTGATAATAAATATTATTAATATAATAGGTGGACCCATTACAGGGTGATGATCTATTAACCACGGTAGTAACAAATGTACCTGCTGATGGAGTATATCTTGTTATTGAGGTACTATCATAATTTAAATCGTTCACTGTATAAACCGTGTTATTGGTTTGTTCAATCTCTACATCATAAGGATCATAACCGGTTGAACCCAAATTAATTTCCCGATTTTTTGATTGATTTTTTAAATCAATTACTGCTATGTTTCCAACATTTCCCGTACCAAAATTATTTACAGCAACATAAGCAGTGTCATTTAAAACTTTAATACCTTCTGTAGCTGCACTTACATCTACGTCATAAAGATGATTTAATGTATTTTTATCAAATGCCTGGAAATAAGAAGGAAGTGGATAATATTGTCCGCGCGTTACCAATATTTCATTACCCCAAATAGCAATCTCACGAATACCCTGCACAACCTGTGTTGCTATTTTTTGCTTGGTGTTAAGATCATATTTTATAAGTAATGAATCAGCAGCAACATAAATGTAACCACTGTCAATAATTACATCATTGGCAAAACGTACTTGCGGAAGAGTATCAAAATTCTGATATGATTTGGTAGCGGGATTGTAACTACCGACAGTGGCAGGAATTACGACAGAATCCCCGGTATAGTCATAATAGCCCTGTGTGAGCACTATCACCTGGTTTAAGGTGTATTGTGCATGACTTAATTGAGCTGTTGCAACAATTGCAATTGTTAACAGCGTTGTGTAAATTTTTTGTTTCATAAATTTTATTTTTAAAAGGTTTAAAATATTAGCTAAAGCACTTTACTGAACTTAACAATGCCTTTTAAAAAATGGAATTTTAGAGAGGGAGTGCATCATCCATCAAAGAAAAAGAATGGACAAGAACATCATACCTGACTGAGCTTCAGATCGCGAAAGCATTGTCAACGTGGTAAAGGCAGGTTTCCTGACTTGTAACATTTTTGCCGTCCTTCCCTTTTATAAAAAGTGGACATCAACGTGGCAAAAACTTTTCGGTTACTTACAGTTGCGCGACAGTTTGTGAGTTGAACACAATTCCCTATTAATCTGCGTTATTAAGCAAAACCTTTTCCGCTTGATGAAAAATTACGTAAAGAACAACGCCGCAAATATATAAAGGAAATTGAAAACAAAGCTTTAAGTTTTGCACCTTAAATAATGACATAAGTTTTACATAAATATATCATTGCCGGTTTACCTTTGCGCCATGCTGTTTTTATACATTAAGGCGCTTCATATAATATTTATTGTCACCTGGTTCAGCGGGTTGTTTTACATAGTGCGGCTGTTTGTTTATAATGCCGAAGCCGAACAAAAGCCCGAAGAAGAAAAAAAAATATTACACGCCCAGTTCAATAAGATGATGAAAGGACTCTGGTATGGCATAACGTGGCCCTCTGCCATACTTACCTTGATATTTGGCAGTTGGACATGGTATTTGTTCGGTATAACGCCATCATGGTTAATTGTTAAGTTGTGTTTTGTATTGGGATTATATCTTTATCATTTCTCTCTTCACATAATTTTCAAACAGCAGATAAGAGGAGAGTTTAAATTCACTTCGCAGCAATTGCGGATATGGAATGAGGTTGCTACTTTATTTCTTGTAGTTATTGTAATGCTGGTTATCGTGCAAAATAATCTTAGCGTGCTATGGGGTATAATTGGATTTGTATTATTCGCTATTGCTTTGATGAGCGCTATTAAGATTTATAAGGTGTTACGGACGAAAAAATAGATTCTAAATTTAATTCCACAACAACTTATATTGAGAATCGTAATTGTTGCAATAGGCGGCAAATGCTTCCACCCATTGTGGCAAAGAATTAAGGCAGGGAACGCTTACAAATTCATCACCGCCATCTTCAAGAAATGATTGTTTACCTCTGATATTAATCTCTTCCAATGTTTCAAGGCAATCGGTAACAAAAGAAGGGGTAATCACTAACAATTTTTTTATTCCCTTTTGCGGCAGTTCAGTAAACATAACATCGGTAAATGGTTCGAGCCATCCAGAACCTAACCTTGATTGAAAAGACAATAGCACTTTTGATGGCTCAAGGTTAAGTTTCTCTGCCACTAATTTTGTGGTTTCTTTTACCTGGTGACGATAGCAAAAATCCCATGCTATAGATTTTACCTCGCAACAATTATCATTTACCAAACAATGGTTTTTTGTGGGGTCGGTTTTTTTTATATGCCTTTCGGGCAAGCCGTGATAGCTGAAAAGATAAGCGTCAAACACGTTCTTATCTAAATAGGGTTTCATACTATCCGCTAATGAGGAGATATAAGCCGGCTCATTATAAAAGGGTTTAAGAACTCTGAGCTTAATATCCTTTTTCCAATCCTTAATATAATCTTTAACATAATCCAGAGCCGTTTCATACGAACTCATGGCATAATGAGGATATAATGGAGCAATAAGCAATTCATTTAAATCAGGTACTTTGTTCTCCAATTCTTTCAGTGCAATTTCAGGAGTGGGGTTGGCATACCGCATACAAACGGCAACAGGCAAATTTAATTTTTGCAGTAAATGTTCTTTAAATTCTTCGGTAAGAACTATCAGCGGCGAGCCTTTATCTGTCCATATTGTTTGATAAGCATGAGCCGATTTAGCAGCCCTGAACGGCACTATATATCCTTTAACCAATAAATTACGGTATAGAGTTGGCACGTCAATCACCTTTTCATCCATTAAAAACTGGTGTAAATATCGCCGCACATCAGGCACGGCAAAACTGTCCGGAGAACCTAAATTAATAAGCAGAAGAGCCTTTTTAGCCATATTATTTGCGCAAAGATTGGTAATATGAGAATAAATTCAAAGAAACAGCAAAAGGGAGATTTGTAAGTTTTGTGTCATTTTTTTGATAAGATGACATTTGTCATACCCTTAATAAATTAATAGCAAATATCTTTGCAGCGTTTAAAAATTAGCGGGATAAATTATAGTATGACGGCAAAGAATTCAGGATTAGTAGTTGCGGGCATAAGTTTCAGGAAAACCGCTCTTGAAATGCGCAACAAATTTGCCTTTAACACCGAACAAATCAGGAAGATATATTCTGACAAGCATCTTACCGCACCTGAAGATTTTTTTATTCTTTCCACCTGCAACAGAACAGAAATTTACAGCACTACCAACGACCCCGAATCGCTTTTAAAGTTATTTACTTATGAAAATGGGATTGATAGCGCTACGATAAAGAATTATTCGTTTATAAAAACAGGCGATGAAGCTATTAAGCATCTTTTCAGAGTGGCTGCGGGGCTTGATTCACAAATTCTCGGCGATTACGAGATAATAGGGCAGTTAAAAAATGCTTTCGCCCTTGCCAAATCACACAATAAAACAGACGGGTTAACGGAGAAGTTAGTGAATGCGGCACTCACCGCCTCAAGAGAAATAAAAAACAAAACCAATCTTTCCGACGGCACCACATCGGTTTCTTATGCGGTGATTCAATTGCTAAAAGATATTACAGGTGAAAAATCACTCAACATCCTTTTAATGGGACTCGGTAAAATAGGCACGCTCACTTTAAAGAACTTAAAACATTATTTGCCGCAGCATACTATCAGTTTAATAAACAGGAGCGAGGAAAAAGCGGCAAATGCTGCGAATGAATATAAGGTTGAATACGCCGCTTACGACAATCAATCGGAGGCGTTAAAAAAATCAGATATTTTAATTGTTGCCACAAGTGCGGATAAACCGATTGTCTTCAAAAAAGATATTCAACACACTCCGGTAAAAATGGTTTTCGATTTGTCGGTGCCTTCCAATATCGGGCATGATGTAAAAGAATTAAGTGATGTAAAGCTTTTTAATATTGATGAGCTGTCGCAAATTGTAAATCAAACCATTGAGAAACGCAAAAGCGAGGTGCCTCTTGCCGAGAATATTATCCATGAGCATTTTGAAGAGTTTAAACAATGGGAACAACGAAGAAAACACTATACGGCAAAAGCCGATTTAATTGCTGCAAATAATTCCATAGGAGCACAGCTTTAGTGAAAAATTACCGGGCTGTGGTAAAAAGCTGCTACAAATAATTTAAAGATAAAATGCCACGGAACATAAAAATTGCTTCGCGAACAAGCCGGCTTGCACTATGGCAAACCAATACGGTTAAAACTGAATTGGAAAAGCTGGGTTACCATTGCGAAATTGTTCCCGTTGAAACAACCGGTGATGTTCAATTAAAACAACCGCTTTACGCACTGGGTGTAACCGGTATTTTTACAAAACAACTGGATATTTCTTTGCTCAATAACCAGGCAGATATTGCCGTTCACTCGCTTAAAGATGTGCCTACGCAGTTAGCAGAAGGGCTGATTCTTGCTGCTGTTCTTGAGCGCGGCGCCTTTGACGATGTGGTTGTAATAAAGAGTAATGTTATTTTAAATAATACATCAGGAAAAGCAACTATTGCAACCGGCAGCTTGCGACGAAAAGCGCAATGGCTGACAAAATATCCAAACCATATTATTGTTCCCATCCGCGGCAATGTGCAAACAAGACTGAAAAAATACAGTGATAATAATACTGTGAACGGAGTAATTTTTGCAAAAGCAGGATTGGAGCGTTTAGGATTACTTAGTGATAATGCCGTAACACTCGATTGGATGTTGCCCGCACCGGCGCAGGGAATTATTGGCATTGCCTGTAGAAAAAATGATTTGAAACTGGTGAGTATTCTTGAAAAAATAAATCACAAGGACACGTTTATTGCAGGTGAAACAGAACGGCAATTTCTTAAAACACTTATGGGCGGCTGTTCTGTGCCTATTAGTGCATTGGCAAAAATAAAGAACGATAAAATTGAATTTAAAGGCGCGGTACATTCTTTCGATGGAAAAGAGAGTTTTACTGTTCATGAAAATTTTGATTTAAGTGAAGCAGAAAATGCAGGTCTTATAGCAGGGAAAAATGTACTACAGCAAAAAGGCGCTGCGGCGTTGATTGAATTAATCAGAAATAAAAAATGGGATGAAACAAGTTCTGTCAGGCAAGAAACTGAGTGAAGAAACAATAGCTTATGCCCGCTCACTGGATTTGGATGTTCAGTGCATAAATTTTATTGAAATTAAGCCAATTTCATTTGATATAAATAAGATAAAGAATATTGATTTTGATTCCATAGCATTCACCAGCTTAAACGGGGTTAACTTTTTTGCAGGCATTCCGGGTTGCAAAGAATTAGTCGAATCAAAAAAAATCTTTTCACTGTCAGGCGCAACAGCCGGTATGTTACTTAAGTGTGGAATACAGCCTGTGATAACCGCAAATGACGCCACATCACTTGCAGATAAAATTATTAAAAATAATATGGCTAAAAGCGTTCTCCATCCGTCAGGCAATCTGAAACTGGATATTCTTGAACAAAAATTAGTGTCAGCACATATCGGCTATCATACATTGTTAGTTTACAAAACAGAATTGAATACAAACATTAAAACGAATAAAACTTACGATGCAATTTTATTTTTCAGTCCAAGCGGTGTAGAAAGTTTTTTAACTATAAATACTTGGAATAAAAAAACCATAGCTTGTTGCATTGGAAAAACCACGGCTGAAGCGTTTCGAAAAAAACAACCGGGCGCCATCATAATCACTCCTTTTTTACCTGCGCCGGAATCCATGATAAAAGCTGTTTCAAATTATTTTCAAAAAAATAAAGCGGAAGCATGACGGCACTTAAAAATGATTTATTGTTGAAGGCATTAAGAGGGGAAACCGTCTCGCGTCCGCCGGTGTGGATGATGCGGCAGGCAGGGCGTTATCTGCCGCAGTTCAGGAAATTGAGAGAAAAATATGATTTCTTCACCCGCGTTAAAACACCTGAATTAGCTTGTGAGATTACACTACAACCCATTAATGTCATTGGGGTGGATGCCGCTATTATTTTCTCTGATATTCTTGTTATTCCGCAGGCAATGGGCTTGGAAGTGCTGATAGAAGAAGGAAAAGGACCGGTATTGCCCAAAGTAATTTCAACAAAAAAAGATGTTGCTAATCTTTCCATTAATAATATTGCAGAAAAATTAGACTATGTATGCAAAGCCATTGCATTATCTAAAAAAGAATTGAACGGACGGGTTCCGCTTATAGGTTTTGCAGGTGCGCCGTTTACGCTCTTATGTTATATGATTGAAGGCAAAGGCAGCAAAACTTTTGATAAGGCTAAAGAATTTTGTTTTACCAATTCTATACTTGCCCACCAGCTTCTAAAAAAAATAACTTCTGCAACCATTGATTACCTGAAAGCACAGGTAAAAGCCGGAGTTGATTGTGTGCAGCTATTTGACAGTTGGAGCGGATTACTCTCTCCAGAAGATTTTACGGAATTTGCTTTCCCCTATCAAAAAGAAATTGCAGATGCCTTAAGCCCGCTTTGCCCGGTAATTTTATTTCCCAAAGGAAGCTGGTATGCCCTGAAGCAATTAAGTAAAACTTCTGCTTCAGGTATTGGAATTGATTGGTGTATCACTCCGCAAATGGCTCGGGAGCAGGTAGGGAATAACATAACCCTGCAGGGAAATTATGACCCGGCAAGACTGTTAACCTCGCCCAAAGCAATTCAACAGGATGTTAAGAAAATGATAGACGCTTTTGGTGTGCAGAGATATATTGTGAATCTCGGGCATGGTATTTTGCCGGATGTTCCGGTGGAGAATGCAAAAGCATTTGTTGACGCCGTTAAAAATTATACTACTTTATGATGAGGGAGGAATTTTCAAAGTGGATAAGGGAAATTCAGGACAAAATTTGCCGTGAAGTTGAAAAGGCTGATGGCAAAGAAACATTTGTTGAAGATAAATGGACACGGGAAGGCGGCGGTGGCGGTATAACACGTGTTATTCAGTATGGCGCTGTGTTTGAAAAAGGCGGTGTGAATACTTCGGAAATTTTTGGAGATGTTACTCCGCAATTAAAAGAACAGCTAAAGGTGGAAGGACAAACATTTTTCGCAGGGGGTATTTCATTAGTCCTTCACCCGTTTAGCCCGATGGTACCTACAGTTCATGCTAATTTCCGTTATTTTGAAGTGTATAATAAGAACGGAACAGTTACCAATTGCTGGTTTGGCGGCGGCGCTGATTTAACACCCTATTATTTATTTGAAGATGATGCCCGACATTTTCACCTGGCATTTAAAGCAAGTTGTGATAAATTCGGGAGTGAACAGTATCCTAATTATAAATTACAATGCGATAATTATTTCGTGAATTATCACCGCAATAATGAGCGCAGAGGTATCGGAGGCATTTTTTATGATTATCTTAAGCCAAATGATAAGATGAGTGCAGTGCAATTATTTGAGTTTTCAAAATCAAACGGAGAGGCATTTATTAAAGCTTATTTTCCCATTGTTGAGCGCACTAAGAAGTTACCTTTTACTGAAAAGCAAAAAGACTGGCAATTGATATGGCGGGGAAGATATGTAGAGTTTAACCTGATACACGACCGCGGAACACTTTTCGGATTAAAAAGTAACGGGCGCACTGAAAGTATATTAATGAGCTTGCCTATGAATGTAAGATTTGTATATAATTATCAACCTGAAGCAGGCTCTGAAGAAGCAAAGCTTCAGCAGGTATTATTAACGCCTAAAAACTGGGTTTAAAATTTTCATTTTATGATACGAAGAAACAGAACACTGCGACAATCTTTCGCCATTCGCGAGATGGTGGCAGAAACAAGAGTTACAGCCAATGATTTTATAGTGCCTCTTTTTATCACAGAAGGTGCCAATGTAAAAGAAGAAATTTCTTCTATGAAAGGGTATTACCGGCTGAGTTTAGATACTCTGAAAAAAGAAATTGATGAATTATGGAAATTGGGATTGAAAAGTGTGTTGTTGTTTGTAAAAGTGCCTGATAATTTGAAGGATGATAGTTGCTCCGAAGCATTAAATCCCAATGGCTTAATGCAACGCGCAATAAAAACCATCAAACAACAGCAACCCGAGATGTGTGTGATGACCGATGTCGCTCTCGACCCCTTCTCGCCTTACGGACATGATGGTCTGGTAAAAGGCACTGAAATAATAAATGATGAAACGGTGAAAATGCTTTCAGAGATGAGCGTACTGCACGCCTCCGCAGGTGCTGATTTTGTTGCACCCTCAGATATGATGGATGGCAGGGTAAGAGGTATTCGTGAAGCGTTGGAGAAAAATGGGTTTACCAAAACAGGTATTCTTTCTTACAGCGCTAAATATGCTTCATGCCTTTACGGTCCGTTTCGCGATGCGCTGGATAGCGCCCCTGGTTTTGGTGATAAGAAAACGTATCAAATGGATTTTCGCAACAGAATAGAATCAATAAAAGAAACTTTGGATGATATTGAAGAAGGCGCAGATATAGTGATGGTGAAACCCGCAGGATTATATTTGGATATTATTCGCGAGGTGAAAAATGCTGTCACCGTTCCTGTGGCGGCTTACCAGGTGAGCGGCGAATATGCCTTGATAAAAGCAGCCGCAGAAAAAGACTGGGTGAATGAGAGCGCTGCTATTATTGAATCGTTAACTGCTATTAAACGAGCCGGTGCAGATTTAATCGCATCTTATTTCGCAAAAGATTTTGTTAAAATAATTCAATCATAACTAATGATTATTACAAAAAGCATTCAACTATTTAACGAAGCGCAGCAATATATTCCCGGAGGTGTAAATTCTCCCGTTCGCGCATTCCGCCAGGTGGGTGGCACTCCCATTTTTATGAAAAGCGCGAAAGGCGCTTATTTATTTGATGAAGACGGCAACCGTTATATTGATTATATCAATAGTTGGGGACCAATGATTTTAGGGCATAATAACCGCAAGGTGATTAAAGCTCTGCAATTGCAGGCGAAGAAAGCATTTTCATTTGGAACACCTACAGCGTTGGAAGTGGAAATGGCAAAGCTTATTAAAACAATGGTGCCTAATATTGATTTAGTGCGCATGGTGAGCAGCGGCACAGAGGCATGTATGAGCGCTATTCGTTTAGCAAGAGGTTTTACGGGTAAATCCAAATTCATAAAATTTGAAGGGCACTATCACGGTCACGCCGATCTATTTTTAAAGAAAGCCGGCAGTGGTATGGCAACATTAAATATTAAAGTTGAAGGAGGCATACCTTCCGCTGTTACAGATGACACCATTGTTCTTTCTTATAATGATTTTGACGCAGTAGAAAAAACAGTTTCACAATACAAAAATGAATTGGCGGCAATTATTGTGGAACCGGTAGCGGGAAATATGGGTTGTGTGCCTCCTGCAAAAGGATATCTTGAATTTCTTAGAAAAATTTGTACTGATAATAATATCATTCTGATTTTTGACGAAGTAATGACGGGATTCAGATTAGCTAAAGGCGGAGCGCAGGAGCGATATAATGTCTGGGCTGATTTAGTCACATTTGGCAAAGTGATCGGCGGCGGCTTGCCTGTCGGAGCATTCGGAGGCAGAAAAGACATTATGAGTTGCATTGCACCGCTCGGCAATGTGTACCAGGCGGGCACATTAAGCGGCAACCCGCTTGCCATGACAGCAGGATTTGCCACATTAACAGAACTAAACAGCAATCCCCGTATTTATTCCAGGCTTGAAAGAAAAGGAAAACATTTAGCGAGGAAAATGGGAAAAGTGTTTAAGAAAAAAAATATCCCTCACACCATCAATAATCTTGGCTCTATGATAAGCGTTCATTTTTGTGAAGAAAAAGTAATTGATTTTACCAGCGCATCTAAAGGAAATAATGACACGTTCAAACGCTTTTTCCATCACATGCTTGATAACGGTATTTACCTGCCACCATCTTGTTTTGAGAGCTGGTTTTTGTCGGCGGCGCTTAAGAGCAGGGATTTGAATGCGACCTTTCACGCTTGCGAAAGTTTTGCGTAATCAGCTTTTGGGTGTGATGCCTTATAGGCATGTAGTTGCTCACCCAGGGACTTTGCCCATACATCCCAATTCAGATAGTTCTCAAACCTGTCGCGGGAAGAATGAACAAGCTTATCATATCTCACTTTATCCAAATAAATTTCTTTAATCAATTTGGCATATTGGTCGCCTCTTGCTTCAAGAGGAAGAAGATGCCCGTTTATGCCTTCTTTTACTACACCGCTAACGCCGCCGGTATTTGTAGCAATAACCGGCAATCCAAAAGCCGCCGCTTCACTAAATACTATTCCATAACAATCAGCCCGCGTAGGCAAAATAAAAAAATCCGAAGTAAGAAATAATTCTGATAACCGGTTGCGCTGCTGTTCATTATTCTTATCAAGGTTTTGTATCACTGTTAATCTTGGATGAGAAATATTTCCGGGAGGTGTGCAGCCGCAAATAGTAAGGTGAGCATTAACGCCTGTTTTTTCAAGCTCCAGTAATGTTTCAAAAGCAATTTCCCCTCCTTTTCTCTCCCATCCTTTACCAACAAATAACAATTTGCATTCACCAGACAGCTCTTTTTTCAAAACAATTTCTCTCGGAGGAACATTTTCCAGGTTAGCCCCCCATGGAATAACACTGACTTTTGAGGCATTTGCTCCATACCAGTCAATAGCATAGTCGGCTGCCCACTTTGTTGGAAAAGACATCAATGAAGAATTATTGATAGCGCTTTTTTCAATAAAATGCCCCTGATTAACCGCAATAGTGTTTAGTTCTTTAAAATTTCTTAAATAATTTATAAGCAGTCCCCATAGTCCGTCATTAGCATAAATTATAGGAATGTTGGTTTTTAAAAAAGCTATTTCTCTGCGGGCATTAGGTGCAAAAATGAAATCAAATTCTTTATTTTTTAATATCTTTTCAGCTCTTCGTGCATAGCGTTTAGAAACAAAATAAGTCAACAGGTATTCGGTTCGAATCTTAAAAACGGGGCGTACAGCTTTCTGTACGGTATCTCTGCGGGTTTTAACCTGTTCCTCCCATTGTTTAAGCGGCCCGATAAACGTTACCTCAAAGCCATTGCGCATCAGCGCCTCGCCCATATAATAATAAATGCCTGAATAAACATGACGACTTCTTGCATTGTCGGCTGTGAGAAAGGCTATTTTTATCGGGTTAGTGTTTTGCATAATTTAAAAAATACGAAAGCAATTCAATTTCAAGTTCTCGCTTTTTACTTTATTATCTCATTCTGTCCGTTGATTTCACTAAATTTTCATCTTTGCGAATGTGACGGAATGCCAAATATGTGCAGATAAGAGAAATAACAGGCAAGAAACATGATAATTTAAAATTGCCATCGGGCATGGTTTTCTTGTCTATATAAATAGTGACTGCCACTAAAATTATTAATAAAAATGTTATAGCAATTATGATAATACAATTCCTTATTTGTTGAAGCCGATTTTTAAAGAAGAAAATATTTACTATGCAAAAGGAAATAACCAAAATATTAACCACTTTCATTACAGGGTTGGAACTAACGTAGGTGTAGCTTATGTCAGTTATTCCGTTATATTCATAGATAGGCAGGTAAAATAATAGCCCGCCACAAACTGCGGCGAGAAGCAGGTATATACTTTGAATACGTTGAATCATAAAATAACTAAAAACAAGTTAAAAATTCTATTGACCAAAATTACAAAGAAAAAGCCGACAAGTTTCACAAACCTATACTGACAAGAACTATATATGTTGTTTACAACTGAATTTTTTGTTTGTTGTTTTTCAACATGTTGTAAAGACTTTGTAAACAAGTTACATTCAAGGTTTCTTGTCGTTTTGTTGTCAGTTTTGTTGTCGTTTTTTAAAATTAATATTTTCATCTTAGCTATGCCGAGACCAAAATTATTCAGAATAATGAGCGCTATAAAGAAGTTGGGACAGGAAATTGTCATTGAATGAAGCGGCTTGGCGGCTGACTTGCCGGAATGAGGAAGAACGAACACCGCTAAACCTGTGGTCGCGGGGAGGTATTTTTTTATTTTTTTTAATTATTTTTTTTCTCACTCTAAAAAATAGTAACTTTGTAATACAGTTATAAAGATGAAACGAATAAAAGCCATAGCATTAGCTGTTCTGCTGTTGTTTTCAACAGTAGGAATAACGTATCATTTTACTGTTTGTAAAATTACAGGGCTGCCCTGCTCGGTAACAATGGAGAAAAACGGTTGTTGCAATAAACACAACTGCACACAACAAAAGCTGGTCGTTTTAAAACTCAATACTAATTTTATTGTTGCATCACGTCTTAAAATTACAAACCCTGATAATAAACAACATTTAAGTTCTATTAAACTGCTTATAGAACCTTTTACATCACCGGGTAATGTATTTCATTCTGCCATTGCCTATTCGCCGCCACACTTTATATTCTCAACCCATTCTGTTATCCTGCCATCACGTTGTTGAGCCAAACACCTATCATTTAGTATAGTTGTTTTTCTTCACCGCTCAACACATTTTATATGTTATCAAAATTTTTATACTGCACAGCAGTATTACTGCTTATATATTATACAGGTCATTCTCAAACTGTAACGGGCGTTATAGTTTATAATGATAATACAATGGGTGGCATGGAAATGCCGCTTACAAGCGCTGCGGTGCATTGGCTAAACAGCACCACAGGCACATTAACTGATGACAATGGAAAGTTTACGTTGTTTCATCCCGATTCAATAAGCAAAAAACTAATCATTACCTACGTGGGCTATATCAGCGACACCATTGACGCTGATTTTACAACACCCATGAAAATAAATTTAAAACCATCAATAACCTTACACCAGGTAACAATAAAAGACAATGTTACCACCTATATGTCAACTAAACCCATTAACCAGCTTACTATTGGCAGCGGCGAATTGTTGAAAGCCGCTTGTTGTAATTTAGGCGAATCATTTGAAACCACGCCACAGGTGGATGTTTCTTATTCCGATGCGGTAACAGGTCAGCGGCAAATACAGTTAATAGGTCTAAACCAAACTTACACTCAACTGCTCACAGAAAATGTTTCGCAGCTAAATGGTTTAGCAAAAACATTTGGGTTGGATTACATACCCGGTTCATGGATTGAATCTATGCAGCTTACACAGGGGGTAGGTTCTGTTGTGAATGGATATGAAGCCCTTAGCGGAGCCATTAACGTTGAATTGAAAAAACCCACATCGTCCGAAGAATTATTTGTCAATTTATACGGCAACTCATTCGGCAAGTTTGAGGCAAATTTAAATTCAGCTCACAAAATTGATTCTAATTGGAGCACTATTTTATTGATACACGCTGATGAGAACAGTACTAAGATTGATGTTAATCACGACTCATTTCTTTCCATGCCTTTGAGTAAACAACTTCACTTGGATAACCGGTGGCTTTATACTTCGCCGCACCATATTCAATTACGCTTTGGAGTTGATTTCTTGGCACAAAATATTGTTGGCGGACAAGTTAATTTCAATCCATCGTCTGATTTTATTACTTCACCTTTTTATGGAGCAGAAGTAAATACTACCCGTGAATCGGGTTATATGAAACTGGGTTATTTATTTCCCGATAAAAAATATAAATCAATGGGGCTTATTCTTTCAGCGTTCAATCAAAGCCAGCAATCCTTTTTCGGCAGAACAACCGATACGGCTTCAGAAAAAAACTTTTCAGCCAACTACATTTATCAAACCATAATTGGCAATACAAGCAACACCATCCGTTTTGGGAGCAGTTATTTTTTGGATAATGAAAATGAAAACGTAAACTTTTTCAATGGTCAAAGCAATCTTAATTTATCCATTTATCAATCTGTGGGTGGCGCCTTTGCCGAGTATAGTTATACAGGCGTTAAATTTTCAATGGTGGCAGGTCTGCGGGGCGATTATCATAATGATTACGGAGGTATTATTACCCCCCGTTTATTTCTAAAATATGCTATCACCAAAACCACCACCTTTAAACTATCAGGCGGAAATGCTTTTAACGAGCCTGATATTATTACTGAAAATTTTCCGTTACTGGCAAGTAAACGCCAATTCATTATAACACAGCCCTTGTTGCCTGATATTGCGTGGAATTTTGGCGGCTATTTACAACAGGCTTTTAGCTTTGGTTCGCAAACAGGTATTTTGTCGGCAGAGTTATATCATACTTATTTTATTCACCAGGTAATTGCCGATGAAGATGCCTCACCATCAGAAGTCTTATTTTATAATGCCTCATCATTTGCTACCAGCGCCTTAATTATGCTGCAATATGAGCCGTTAAAAAACTGGAATATATTATTGGCTTACCGCAACAATAATGTGCAGCAAACGGAAAGCGGGGTAATGACAGAAAAACCGCTTATAGCAAGAGATAAATATCATATCAGCACGGATTACACAACGGCTAACCAGCATTGGAAATTCAGTGTTATATGGTATTTAATGGGTGTTCAGCGTTTACCCAATACAAGTCAAAACCCAGCAGATTTACAACTGCCGCCTTATTCACCTGTTTACCAAATGCTCAATGCACAGGTAACCTACTCATTAAAACATTTTGATGTTTATGTGGGTTCTGAAAACATTTTAAACCAGACAGAGGCAAATCCTATTATTGATCCATCAAACCCTTTCGGACAGTACTTTGACAGTTCTATTGTTTGGGGTCCTATCATGGGACGGATGTTTTATGTAGGAATGAGATTAAAAATAACAGGCAATAAAGGCGCATAAAAAAATGCTGTCCCAACTTCTCCTACCGCTTTAAAAACTGAGATAGTTTTACGTAATGCTGGCACATGAAAGCTGGCAAAAAATGGTTCATATCGAACCAATAGAACCAACGAGGTTTTAACCCTTTTGTGTAAGAACATCAACGGGTTAGAAAATAAAAAGGTCGGCACTTCTGCCGACCTGTCCTGTATGGCTCCCCCTCCAGGACTTGAACCTGGGACCTACTGATTAACAGTCAGCCGCTCTAACCAACTGAGCTAAGGAGGAATCTTAAAACGGAGTGCAAATTTAACGCTTTACTTAAAATAGTTTAAAAAATGTTTGTTTATTTAGTGACTAAGTTCATTTTATGCGCTCACTTCACGAAAAACCACGCCACTCCGCAATTAAGATAGCTTTAAATGTGCTCTATTTCCAGTTGCTTGCGGAATTCTAATGCATAAACTGTAATAACGAAGCTTAAGAAAAGTATACTATTCAACCCGAAGGTTACAAAATGGTTATGGCTAAACGTGTAGACCACTTTTGAGCTTATAAAATACAGCAGTACCGCAAAGGCACTGTACGAAAGAATCTTTTTCAAATGATAATTAACGGGGTAATGAACCTGCCCGATAAGATAACTTGCCACCATCATTGAGCCGTAACAAATAAAGGTAGCCCATGCCGATGCCATGTAGCCGTATTTTGGTATCCATCCTATATTTATAATGAGTGTAATAACAGCGCCGCCTATCGCCACCCATGCGCCTGTTCGTGTTTTATCGGTGAGTTTATACCAGATGCTGAGATTATAATAGGCGCCGAGAAATAAATTCGCCAATAAAAGGATGGGCACAACTTTTAATCCTATATAATAATCTTTGCCGATAAAGTATTTAAAAATATCTATGTACAAAGTAATCATCAGGAAAATACTAAGGCATATCAGTATAAAATATTTCATGGATTGCGCATACACTTCTTTGGCATCTTTTTCTTTGGATTGATTGAAGAAAAAAGGCTCTGCCGCCATTTTATAAGCCTGCACAAAAAGAGTAATAAGCAACGTAAGTTTATAATTAGCGCTGTAAATGCCGATTTGGGCATGAATGTCTTTCATGGGCAATGGCAAATAAAATTTAAGCAGTATTCTGTCCATGGTTTCATTTACCATACCTGCCAATCCCACAATAATAAGCGGCAAGGTGTAGTGCATAATTTGCAACCATAGTTTTTTGCTGAATTGAATGGTGGTGGTAAATACCTCCGGAATTAATATTAATAATGTAACGGCGCTTGCAATAAGATTGGCAATAAAGACATATCCCACTCTCAGATTAAGATCGTTAACGGCGCCGGGATTAAAAAATAAACCGATGAAACCATGCGTCCAGCCAAACGTTTTGCTTTGCAAAAGATAGGGGCAAAGAAGAAGAAAAAATAAATTAAAAAATATATTTATGCATATATTGATAACCTGTATGGTTGCATATTTTACAGGTCTGTTTAACTGGCGTAGCTTGGCGAACGGTATTTTTGAAATAGCATCTAATCCTATGATAAGCGCAAACCATATTACATATTCAGGGTGGCTGTTGTATTTAAGCAAGTTGGCTATGGGCTGTGCGAACAATATCATACCCCCGCTTAAAAAGATAGTGCTTATTATTATGGATACCATTGACGTATCAACAACCGATTTTTTATTACTCTCCGCCACATAAAAACGAAAGAAAGAGGTTTCCATGCCATAAGTGAATAGGATATTCAGGAAACTTACATAGGCATATAATTCGCCTATTATACCATATTGTTCAGGCAGGAATACACGCGTATAAATAGGAACGAGAAAGTAATTAAGCAAGCGGGCAGCTATGCTGCTTACACCATATACGGCAGTCTGACCGGCTAATTTTTTTATAGGATTACTCACTAAGAGATGTAAAATTAGAAAAAGTAACCATTCTTAAACGGCACTGTGGATTACTTATTTCAGTATAGTGCGGCTTATAACTATACGCTGCACTTCAGAAGTGCCCTCGTATATCTGGGTAATTTTTGCATCGCGCATCAGGCGCTCCACATGATATTCCTTCACATAGCCATATCCCCCGTGTATCTGCACGGCTTCCACTGTTGTGCGCATAGCCACCTCGCTGGCATATACCTTGGCAATGGAACTGGACAGGGTATAATCCATATCATTATCTTTTTCCCAGGCGGCTTTATATACCAATAACCGCGCTGCTTCTATTTCAGTAGCCATATCAGCCAATTTGAACTGAATAGCCTGGTGATTCATAATTTCTTTCCCGAATGCTTTACGCTGTTTGGAATAATTGAGAGCCAATTCATACGCGCCCGAGGCTATGCCAAGCGCCTGCGCCGCAATACCAATACGACCGCCCGCTAACGTTTTCATAGCAAACTTAAATCCAAAACCATCTTCGCCAATGCGGTTAGCTTTAGGCACTTTCACATCCTGGAACATTATGGAATGTGTATCTGAACCGCGGATGCCTAATTTATTTTCTTTTGCACCCACCGTTACACCCTTCCACGCCTTTTCAACGATAAATGTGTTTATGCCGTGCGTGCCTTTCGCCGCATTGGTTTGAGCCATCACAAGATATACAGAAGCCGTTCCCCCATTGGTTATCCAGTTTTTTGTTCCGTTCAGTATATAGTGGTCTCCCTTATCAATAGCTGTCGTGTGTTGCGAGGTGGCATCAGAGCCGGCTTCGGGTTCAGAGAGCAAAAACGCTCCTAATATCTCTCCCTTTGCCAGCGGCGCTAGGTACTTTTGTTTTTGTTCCTCGCTGCCATATTCCTCCAGCCCCCAGCACACCAGCGAGTTGTTAACTGACATACACACCGATGTGGAAGCATCAATCTTCGAAATCTCCTCCATTGCCAGCGCATAAGAAATAGTATCCAATCCGCCGCCGCCGTATTTAGGGCTCACCATCATTCCCAAAAAACCCAGCTCGCCCAGTTTCTTTACCTGTTCGGCAGGAAATTTTTGTTTTTCGTCGCGCTCAATCACACCCGGCAACAGTTCATTACATGCAAAATCGCGGGCAGCCTGCCGTATCATCACTTGCTCCTCTGTAAGCTGGAAATCCATTCGTTAGTTTCTGCAAAAATACGGATTTGATTTTTTAGAGCTAAGATTATTTATAAGATTTTACTATCTTTCTATAAATCTTAATTATGGATAATTATGAAATAGTAATTATAGGCGCCGGTGCAGCAGGATTAATGGCTGCCTGTGAATTAAGCAAAGCCGGAAAAAAAGTACTGATTCTTGAAGCACAGAATAGAATAGGCGGCAGAATACATACCTTAAGCGGTAATAATTTTACCGCTCCTGTAGATTTAGGAGCAGAGTTCGTACATGGCAATCTTCCCGAAACTAAGCGCATTCTTAAAGAATCGGGTATTAAGTATAGCGAAGTAAGAGGAAAGATGATAAGTGTTAATGACAGTCGGGAAAATTTTTCAGCGGGCTGGGGATTAGTTGAAGAAAAGCTGAAAGAGGTGAAGGAAGATATGAGCATTACGGATTTTTTAGATACTTATTTTAAAGATGAAAAATATGCCGGTCTGAAAAGCTCAATAAGAGGATTTGCCGAGGGCTATGATACCGCCGATATTTCTAAAGCAAGTGTTATAGCATTCAGAAATGAATGGCTGAGTGATGAAGACAGTGAGCAATACCGTATTGATGGCGGTTATGGAAAATTAATGGACTACTTATTGGCTGAAAGTAAAGCAAAGGGTTGCATGGTGCAGTTATCCTCTGTTGTAAAAGAAGTGAGATGGGAACAAGGTAAAGCAAAAATCACAATTGAAGACGGCAAAAAGTTTATTGCGAATAAAGTGATTATTACTGTTCCTTTAGGTGTATTAAAAGCAGGCAAAAACCTAAAGGCGCATATAAATTTTATCCCGAATATTTTACCTCAGTTACATGCCGCCGAAAAATTAGGCTATGGTTGTGTGATAAAAATTTTATTTGAGTTTGATGAATCGCTATGGAATAATAAAGAAACCCAAAAGCGAATCGGCGTTAATTTGGATAAAGCAGGATTTATATTTTCCGGTGAACCGGTTCCTACCTGGTGGACTCAATACCCCAAAGAAAGTAATTTACTGACCGGTTGGATGGGAGGACACAGAGCCGAATTGCTTAAATCGGCAGATGAAAAAACTATTTATGATAAAGCAATTCAGTCGCTTACCCGTATTTTTAAAATGAATGAAAAGGATTTAGAGAGAAAAATTCGTGCGCATAAAATCATCAACTGGACAGCAGACCCATTTGCATTGGGCTCTTATTCTTATATCACGATAAATAGTAATGAGGCAAGAAAATTATTAAACGAACCTGTTAAAGACACGTTGTATTTTGCGGGCGAAGCCTTATATGAGGGACCTGAAATGGGAACAGTGGAAGCGGCGCTGGCAAGCGGGTTGAAAGCAGCAAAAATTATATTGAATGCTATTTCTTAATTTTTCCTATAATTGCCGTTGTAGAAAACCCTTCGAGCAAAGGCACTATTTCTACTTTACCGCCATTGGCTTTAACAATATCAGCGCCCACAACGGTTTCCGGTTTATAATCACCGCCTTTTATCAATACATCAGGTTGAATAGCTTTTATTAATTCATAGGGCGTGTCTTCATTAAAAAGTATTACTGCATCAACAATAGTGAGAGATGCCAAGACAATGGCTCTTGTATGTTCATCCTGCAAAGGGCGTCCCGGTTTAAGGCGCGATACGGAAGCATCAGAATTTAATCCAACAATAAGCACATCGCCAAAATCACGCGCGGCAGCCAGCAAATGAATGTGCCCGCGGTGAAGAATATCGAAAACGCCGTTAGTGAAAACAATTTTTTTGCTCTGTAACCGCCATACATGAATCATACGGCTAAGTGCAGTTATATCAACTACTTTTTTTTCGATGCGGTTATAGTGGAGCATCAGGCTTGATTATTACTTCTTCCTTTTTATAATTTGAATTCATTAGCGGCAAAGCCACTAAGGATGCCAATCCAAATATAATCATTCCGAGCGTTTGCGATTCATGCGTAAGAATAGCATAAGCCATACCGTCGGTACGGTTGATGCCGTATAATAATAATGTTTGTATTACTATAGCATGATACGCGCCAAATCCGCCTTGTACAGGGGCTGCAAAGCCGATACTGCCAAATACTAAAACCGATAGCCCTGCTAATAGTCCTAAATGGGCTGTAACTCCGAAACAGAAAAAGCATAAATAAGCCATCAGGTAATACATAAACCAGATAAAAAAACTATGAAATAAAAACCAGCCCATATGATGAATTTTTTCAATAGTTCTAATACCTTCAATAAATCCTATTACCATATGTTTTAACTTCTGATAAAAATGCATTTTAGAAAGTATCTTAATTCCGAAGTAGATAATAAGAACAAATACGATTATACTCGCTGCAACAATACCATAAAATTCGGGACCACTATGAGCCAATAAATTTAATTTTTCTTTTAGCGGCTCAATTACATAAGTATGTGTGAAGGAGTCCAGAACTTTAAACTGAAGTACAACAGTAATAAGTAATATTATTAGCAGAGTAAACGCATCAACTAACCGCTCAATAATAACTGTACCGAATATTTTGGCAACAGGGGCTTTTTCGTATTTACCCAATATGGCACAACGGCTTACTTCACCAAGACGCAGCAGCGCCAGGTTAGCAAAATACGCTATATTGATAGCGGCGAATGTATTTCTTAAGCGGGGTTTAAAGCCAAGCGGCATTATCAGCATGTTCCATCGCACGGCGCGGCTTAGATTACTTAATAAAGCAAGCACTAACGTGAGTAATACCCACCAATAGTTGGCACTTTTTAAAATTCCGATGATTTGGGAAATGTTTTCGCCGCGTATGGCATACCAAAAGAGAACTATGCCAATGGCTGAAAAAATTATGACCTGAAGAATTTCCTTTGTCCTTTTATTCAAGTTCAGGGTTTTAGGCGGTTATTACTGTCGGGGAAAGCCAGGGAGGGGGTAAAGTTCTTTGCCTCTTCAACTGTCATTAAGCCGTAACCAATAATAATCACAATGTCACCTACTATGGCTTTGCGGGCTGCGGGCCCGTTAAGGCAAATAATGCCCGAACCGCGCTTGCCTTTTATTACATAGGTCTCAAGCCGCTCGCCATTATTAATGTTCAATACCTGCACTTTTTCATTGGCAATAAGACTGGCGGCATCCATAAGGTCTTCATCAATGGTAACGCTGCCCGGATAATCAATATTGGCTTCGGTAACCGTTGCACGGTGTATTTTCGACTTTACAACTTCTATAAACATGGCTGCAAAATTAAGGAAAGGAGATGAGACTATTATGATGTGCCAATTTGATGATATGCCGATGTGCCAATTAGGGATTTGGCGACCCCGTTACATGCTTACTTATCCTTAAAGGTTGTAGTCGGTACTGAATTATCTACCGTTTCTATTGAAACATTGTCCAACCATATTTCGCCAGCACCCCAAAGCTCGGCTCCAAAAGTTATAAATACGGCATTGGCAGGAACGTCCATTACTACTTCACATTTAGTCCAATCCTTGGTTCCTTTAAGGGGTGATTTATGATTATTGCCATAAGTAAGAAACTTTTCCCCGGCACCATAAACACCACTATAAAAAAGGGACCTGTGCTTTAAATCCTTTGACCTGATATAGCAGGTAATCCTTATCCTTTTACCAAGGTACTTATCTGCATTAAAGGTCTGCGTCAAAGCTCCAAAGCCTTTCGCCTTATTATTAACTGATGTAACGGTGCCGGCATTCGTTCCATTCACTCCTCCCCCTTTATCAATTCCTATATTATAATCATTTGGTATACTTCCATATCTATACCAACCTTGTTTTGGATTTGATAAAAATTGCTGCTCAAGTTTATCAAGGGAATCAAAATTTAAATTAACAGGTGCATACATTATATAAGAATCATTGCCATTGTTTTGAGCATGTGTATCGCTTAAGGCTAAAAAGGCAAATAAGGCAGCAAGTAAAATTTGTTTTGACATAGATTAGGTTTTTGGCTATTACGAAATATCATAACGCCAAACGAATATAATTATTTTCCAAACCGTTCTGTATGCAATTTTTTCAGGGCAAATAATTCATCACGCAACTGCGCCGCCTCCAAGAATTCCTGTTGTTTTGCGGCTTTTTTCATATTGCTTTCGGTTTCTTTTATCACCTTCTCCAATTGCTTTTTATCCATATATTGCACAACGGGGTCAGCCACCATGGACACTTCTTCATTCTCAATATAAGCCCGTGGTGCGCCGGGCGACCTTATATCTAAAACAGAAGCCTGTTTTATAATATCGGCTTTGGATTTTATTATTGACAACGGTGTAATTTCAAATTTTTCATTGTAAGCAATTTGTTTATCACGCCGCCTGTTTGTTTCATCAATCAGTTTCTGCATCGAATCGGTAACCGTGTCAGCATATAATATTACCCGCCCGTTTATATTGCGGGCAGCGCGCCCTGCGATTTGTGTGAGTGACCGCGCGCTTCTTAAAAACCCTTCTTTATCGGCATCTAAAATAGCCACCAGCGATACTTCGGGCAAATCCAATCCTTCGCGCAAAAGATTTACTCCTATAAGAACGTCAAATTTTCCGAGCCGCAAATCGCGTAAAATTTCCACGCGCTCCAATGTTTCCACCTCAGAGTGAATGTAACGGCACTTAATGTTGAGGCGCAACAAATATTTCGATAGTTCTTCGCTCATTCGCTTAGTGAGTGTGGTTACCAGTACACGGTCGCCCGATTTAACACGTTCATCAATTTCTTCCAGCAAATCGTCAATCTGGTTTAAACTTGGTCGTATTTCTATAACAGGGTCAAGCAAACCTGTGGGGCGAACCACCTGTTCAATAAATACACCGCCGGTCTGTTCCATTTCATATTCGGCGGGAGTGGCGCTCACAAATATCATCTGAGGAACCAGATGCTCGAATTCATTAAAGTTAAGCGGGCGATTGTCCAACGCCGCAGGGAGGCGAAAACCATATTCCACCAAATTCATTTTACGCGAGCGGTCGCCGCCATACATGCCGCGTATCTGTGGCATGGTAACGTGACTTTCATCAATCACCAACAGGAAATCATCAGGGAAATAATCGAGCAGGCAAAACGGGCGCTCACCGGGCTGGCGGCGGTCGAAATACCGTGAGTAGTTTTCAATGCCGCTGCAATAGCCCAGTTCTTTTATCATCTCTAAATCGAATGTTACACGTTCTTTTAGCCGTCCTGCTTCAGCCAATTTTCCTTCCGCTTTAAAAAACTCCACCTGTTTATGAAGGTCATCCTGTATTTCATACATAATATCATTAAACTTATCGCGGGGCGCTATGTAAATACTTGCCGGAAAAATAGCGGCTGTTTCAGATTCGCCCATCTTTTTTCCCGTATCGGGATCAAATGATTCTATATTTTCAATTTCATCACCGAAAAAAATGACGCGGTAACAATAATCAGCGTAAGGGAGAAAAATGTCTACCGTATCTCCCTGCACACGGAAATTCCCGCGCTTAAACTCTGCAGTCGTGCGCGAATAGGTTGCATCCACTAACTGGTGCAACAATCGCTGGCGGGATTTGGCTTCCCCTTTTTTAAGCCGGATAATGCCCTTTTTAAACTCTGACGGATTACCAAGCCCGTAAATACAAGATACAGACGCAACAACAATAATATCGCTCCTGCCCGACAACAACGATGATGTCGTTTTAAGACGCAGCTTTTCTATTTCTTCATTAATGGAAGAATCTTTTTCAATATAGGTGCCGCTGGATGCGATAAATGCTTCGGGCTGGTAATAATCATAGTATGACACAAAATATTCTACGGCGTTCTCAGGAAAAAACTGTTTGAATTCGCCGTAAAGCTGCGCTACGAGGGTTTTATTGTGGCTGAGAACGAGAGTAGGCTTCTGCACATTTTGAATTACGTTGGCAATGGTAAATGTTTTGCCGGAGCCTGTGACACCGAGCAGCGTTTGCGCCCGCTCGTTATTAAGCACCCCTTCGGTCAGTTGCCTGATGGCTTCGGGCTGGTCACCCGTCGGTTGATATGTTGAGGTGAGTTTAAAACTCAAGTGTTTCTGATTAAAAGTATAAAGTTAGGAAGATTTAAAATTGGAAAAACCTATTGTTTAAACGAATTGGGAATGGAAAAGATTCCTTTTAATTCCATTTATAAGCATATCTATTCCGAGCGCAATAAATCAATCTCTATAGTATATTCGGGAGATGGCTTCTGGCGCTGAAAAAGCGCCATCGCCATGACAACTATATAGGAGGTATTTTCCGTCCCGCCTCTGGCGGGACGATAGTACTCTAAAATTCAGTGTCATTGCGAGCGATAGCGAAGCAATCTGATGAATTTCTCGTTGACAATCTTTAAAATCTATTGGTATAAGTAAAAGCCTAACTATTTATTGTTTTTTATTTTTTGTGTAGTCAACGCCTGCAATCCCTGTTTAGCTTTTGTGTAACCGGGTTTTAATTTGAGACATTGCTGCCACGAAATTGCCGCACTATCATAACGTCCAATAGTATAATAGGCGCCGCCAAGGTTGTACCAAACATCGGCATTTTTTTTATTGTACTTTAACGCACGGTAAAAATAGCGTATGCTGCTTGAATAATCTTTGTAAGTACCTGCCTTTAATCCCTGATTCATAAAATCAATACATAATACAGGCTCATATTGCACCACAAGCATGGGATGGGTGGAATCAAGCTGTTTTGCCTTAAGCCAGCAATATTCGGTGCTGTCGTAATTTTCTAATCTTGAATACGCGACACCCATATTCAGCCAGGGGTCAATATAGGTGGGTTGTATTTCATGCGCCCGCTTTAAATGAGCAATGGCTTCATGCAGTAGCTGCAATTTTTTCACACTATCCTCCGCACTTTTGGAAAGATCATTAGTAAGAAGTATTTGCGCCATGCCGCAACCGTTTTGCGCCCGTGCACTGTTAGGCACCGCTTTCACATCAATGGGCCACAGGGTGGTATCGCCTTTCCATTCGGCGTTTCGCCGTATCGTTTGGAAACCGCTTAATAAAACAACTGCTGCAACAAGCGTGGCGACGATATAAAATTTTGAAGCAATATCCTTGAATTTTATTCTTTTAGTTATTTCATTAAAACAAACAACAAGAGCAATACAGAACCCGAATGAGGGCTGGTATAGAAAACGTTCGCCAATAAATGTGCCTATATCAATTTTGGATAAGTTCGAATAAAGAACCATGCTGAAGAAATAGAACAGGATGCCATAGGCGATTATATTTTTTTCTGCCATCCTGTTAACCTGCTGCTTTTTGAAAATTTCAGCATTAAATGTTTTTAAGATAGCTACAACTGCATAAATAATAACAGCTGCCTGGAAAAGTATTGATAACCACACGCGCCAGTCAGAAAAAGTCACATAAGGCACCTGGTTATAGGAGTAATCAATGCTGAGAGGATTGGGCCACACAAGCAACAATAAATATTTTCCCAGCATCATGATTGCAGTGGCATAGTGCTGAACGGGCGTTGCATACAAATACGGTGCATTCATTACTTCTTTTATTTTACTTCCGACCACAAAAGGCACGTAATGAATACGCATAACTATATATAAAAACACGATACCTGCAAAAGGTATTGAGGTGAGAAATACAGTAAGGGGTTTTGCCTTTGTGAAAATGTAGAAAGTAACAGGCAGGATGGCAATAAATACCAGCCCGTTTTCTTTGGATAAAAGCGCAGTAAAATAACATACTAAGGCGTATAGCAATTGCCAATAATTTCTTTGGGTTAAAAAATTCAAACTGCAATACATGGTTAGCAGGAGAAACAACCACGACAGCAATTCATCGCGGCTTTTAATATTGGCAATGGCTTCCGTATGCACCGGGTTAATAATAAAAAGCAATACCACCATAAATGCTGCGATTGGCGATGCTATAAATACATATTTTCTTAAAAACAAAATCATTATTATGCCTGTAAGTGCCAGCAGAAAAACATTTATAAAATGGCTGATACCCGGCTGACTGCCGAAAAATTGTTTTTCTAATGCAAAAGTGATGAGCGATAACGGGCGCCAGCGTCCGCCGCTTATAGGGCTGGCGCTGCCAATGAAGCCGTACATGCTTTCTTTGGTAAACAAATCATTAATGCCATCAACTCCTTTCTGAACAAACTGGTTATGGGTGATGAACATGATGTCGTCAAGCGCGTAATCATCCGCTATGGAATTACCATAAAATGCGAATGTTATTATACCAATCAGCAACAATTGATTCCTTTTGTCAGAAAGAAACTTTATGGCCTGTTCAACCGGAGAAAGTGGCTTTAGCGCCATAAGCGGTTGAGGCGCTGCAACAGGGGGTTTTTTGTCTGTTTTTTTCTGTTGTTGTTTAGGCATAGTTTAATTGGAAGGCAAATTTAGGTAAATCATTTGCTTTGTTGATTAACGCCAATATCTATTGTTTAATTTTCAATTCTTTTTTATCAAGTCCTAAATCTTTTATTTCTGTACCATCCGGGGTTAACAACCAGTGGTCATCGTAAGCAGCACCGGGAGTATGCTTTGAAACCTCAAGATCGCCTGCATATACCCCATCAGGAATAACAAACAGGCTGTTACCATCTGTAATAAACTGATCTTGTTTTGTTGCCAAATTTAAACGGTGAACAGCCATAGATACTGTCCATGCCATGGAAAGAAAATAGAGATATTTACTGTCGGGAGAAAATTGAAGGGCATCAAATTCGCCTCGTAACAGGGACCTACTGCTGCCGGAATCCGGTTTTGATTGCACCACTAAATTGACTGCAATAGAATCCAGGTCTATTAACCATATTTGTGAGCTGTCAAAATTACCTGTTGCATTCTTTGGTCCGTTGGTTTTTCTTACGAAGGCCATATATCTTTTATCATCAGACAGGCAAGGTATTGTATCCTTACCGCTTGTTGTAAGTTGCCGCTCCGCACCGCTTGTATCAATAACCCATACATTACCGTGTTTAATTATTACGTTAATGGGTTGCCCGTAAGACGATAAGCACATTATCAGAAACAACAGTGTTACACTAAACCGTGCAATTTTTACTTTAGGTTTCATAATGTAATTAAGCATTGACATTTTTCACCGGCATACCCGTTAAAATATAAGTTGGTAAAATTTCTATGAAATGTGGGCAAATTTTCAATACCCGATATGATAAACAATCTGAGCATTCATCAGCATAAACAAAAGGTTATAAGAACCTGTGCTAAGTCCACCTGTATTGGCATTAGGTAACGTTGCCGTAATGGGTTTAGCATAGCCGTGAAGAAGATCATACTCCACTCCCACCAGCCATTTTGATGAAACCGGGTACATATAATTCAGTCCGACTATTGCGCCAATGTCATCCGATTTAAATGTTGCAAATCCCCTATCCCCTGTTCGGGTGAATCGTTCATAATATGCCCCAAATTCAAGTTGAATGAGAATCCTGTAATCTAAATTCAATTTCACCATCAACGGATATATTAAAGCATCGTTATTATAAACGGGACCGCTCATAATGTGAAAAAGCCCCTGTATTTCTAAACCTATAACAGAATCTTTTATCATATACGTTGCACCTATGCCCCAGTCAGTTCCAAAGTTTTGAATGCCATAGCCATCTCTCACAAACAACAGGCTGCCTCCTCCCTTTACCGATACATATACTTCCTGGCTGTCCGCCTTTAAACAAAAAGAAGAGGTAAAAAATATAAAAAGGAATATTTTAATGTAAAAAAAATAGTTTTTCATTGTGCGGGTGAGCCGATTATTTACTACTAAAGATAAAGAGATTTTCGTTAAGGGATGGGTTAATAAGGAACATGAAACTGAAATCAGCTACGGAGAATTACGTATTTTTTCTATGGCATATCTGTTTCAAAACTTGCTTTTACAAGGGCGTTGTTTTTAAGAATGGGAACAACAGATGTAAGATCGGGGCGCAAACAATATTTAATATCATTCACCACACCGAACTTAGCCAGCCGTTTATAATGAGAGGATTGTTTCATAAAGTGAAACATATTATTACGGGAGTTGAGATAGAGTTTTTCAGCCGCAAAAGCCGAATCGCTGTCCACAAGGAAATGCTCTTTAAGATGATTTATCATTGCCCCGGCAAATACGGTGTCTTCAAGATTAAATTTATCGCGCCAGCCGCTGCACAGCAATAATGTGTCGCGGCTTTCATTAATTATCCAGTTTGCCACGGCAGAAAAATTAAGGAACCCGGCAGCAATAACATGATAAGCGCCTTTTGCCATCTCTATAGCGCGTGTGCCATTAGTAGTGGTGAGCACCAGTGTTTTTCCTTTCACCACCCCATCCATGAACTCAAACGGGGAATTACCATAGGTAAAGCCCTGCACTTTCTGCCCCCCGCGCTCACCGGCAAGAATATAATCGGGTTTGTCTTTATAAGACAGGCAGTCCTCTATTGTCTCAACAGGAATCACCTTGTTTGCTCCCTGGTCAAGCGCCACCGTCATCGTTGATGTGGCGCGCAGCACATCAATAACCACCACCACTTTTCCTTCTAAGGGGTAAAGTGTTAGAAGGTTGGGTGTTAAGATTACATCTAAAGTAGATTTATCTGGCAAGGTTTTTCAGTTTATAGTTGACAATTGACAGTGGACAGTTTTTATATTTAATACAGTTACAATATAAGGATTTCATATTAATTTTTGTAAAACGGGAGTTTTACAACTTTTGCCTTCAAATTTTTATCTCTTACAGCAATAAATATTTCTTTTCCATCTGCAGCATATTCAACAGGAACATATCCTAAACCAATAGCCTTTTGCAAAGACGGTGATTGAGTGCCGCTTGTTACAATACCAATCTTGTTTCCATTACCGTCTTTAATATCATATCCGTGTCGCGGAATGCCTTTGTCAATCATTTCAAAACCCACGAGCTTTCTTTTTACCCCATTTTGTTTTTGATTCAGCAAAATATCTTTTGCTACAAAATCCTTTGTAAACTTAGTTATCCATCCTAAGCCGCCCTCTAAGGGGCTTGTGGTATCATCAATATCATTGCCATACAGGCAAAAACCCATTTCTAAACGAAGAGTATCGCGGCAGCCCAGCCCGGCAGGCTTTATTCCGAATTCCTTACCTGCAGAAAATATTTCATTCCAAATTTTTTCAGCATTGGTATTTTCAAAATAAATTTCAAAACCACCGGCGCCTGTATAGCCCGTGTTGGAAATTACTACATTATTAAAACCCGCCAATTTCCCTTTCACAAAGCTGTAATAAGGAATTGACGATAAATCAACATCAGTAAGCTTTTGCAACACTTTAACGGCATTAGGTCCCTGCACGGCGAGCAACGCAGTGCGGTCGGAAATGTTATGCATTTCTGCTCCGAACGAATTATGTTCTTTAATCCAGTTCCAGTCCTTTTCTATATTAGATGCATTTACTACCAGCATCCATTCTGTTTCGGTGAGACGATATACCAGTAAATCATCTATAATACCTCCCCTATTATTAGGTAAACAGGAATATTGCGCTTTTCCGGGAGTAAGTTTTGAGGCATCGTTACTGGTCACAAATTGTATAAGAGCCAACGCCTTTTCACCGTCTTTAATAATAAATTCACCCATATGGGATACATCGAACACCCCCACATTGCTGCGCACGTTTAAATGCTCGTCATTTATTCCGCTATAACTAATAGGCATATTATAGCCTGCAAATTCAGCCATTTTTGCGCCAAGGGCAATGTGAACGTTTGTAAGGGGAGTATTTTTCATTTATAGTTTTCCACTTTTAAAAATAAGTCGCAAAGATAAATGTAAAATACCATTAACGATTTATTACTTTTGAGCTTGAAAAACCAAATATATATTTAAACATGGAGCTATCACCTGGAGTAAAATTATCATGGATAGTCAATTTTACCAAGGCAAAACTTAAAGGCGACCCGAATTTTCTTGTTACGGGTGTCAATGAAATACATATGGTACACGAGGGCGACATTACCTTTGTTGACCATCCTAAATACTATACCAAAGCGCTAACCTCCGCTGCCACAGTTATTATCATAGATAAAGAAACTGAAGTTCCGGCGGGCAAACATTTATTAATCAGTGACGATCCTTTTCGGGATTATAATATGCTCACGAAACATTTCCGCCCGTTTGTAAAAACGACTAAGCCGATTAGTGATACGGCGGAGATTGGAGAAGGCACAATTATTCAGCCGGGAGTAGTTATAGGCAATCATGTTAAAATCGGTAAAAATTGTATTATTCATTCCAACGTCAGTATTTACGATGACACTATAATAGGGAATGATTGCATAATTCAGGCTAACTCTGTCATTGGCGGGGATGCGTTTTATTATAAACTTTATGAGGGAAAAGGGCGTGTTAAAATGCACTCATGCGGTCGAACGATATTACACGATAAAGTTGAAATAGGCGCTAACTGCACCATTGACCGCGGCGTAAGCGGCGATACGGTTATCGGCGAAGGCACCAAGTTGGATAACCTTATTCATGTAGGGCATGATACGGTAATCGGCAAAAATTGTGTGTTTGCAGCGCAGGTGGGTATTGCAGGCGTCGTAGTAATTGAAGATAATGTTAGTCTCTGGGGGCAGGTTGGTGTTTCAAAGGATTTGGTTATCGGAAAGGGAGCATCCGTTATGGCTCAATCGGGTGTTGGAAAATCGTTAGAAGGCGGTAAAGAATATTTTGGCTCACCCGCCCGCGAAGCACGGCAAAAATGGAAAGAAATGGCTTTGGTGGCTCGCTTGCCGGAATTGTTTAATAAGGAAGAAAAAGAATAATTTATCCGTTAAGCACTTCACGGTAAACTTCAAGCGTTTTAGCTGCCATAATTTCTTTTGAGAATTTTTTGACATCCTCTTTGGCTTGCTGAATCAGTTGCCGGCGAAGGTTATTATCGTCCATAATACGCAATACATTTTTTGCCAATGCATCGGCATCTTTAACAGGAGCTAATAAGCCGTTCACATTGTGCTTTACAATCTCAGGAATACCGCCTGCTGATGTGGATACAACCGGAACACTGCAGGCAAATGCATCGAGAATAGTTGACCCGAATCCTTCCGTTTGTGTGGTAAATAATAGCAAGTTGATTTCAGGGAAAATATCCTCAAGGTCATTACGAAAGCCGGTGAGGATAACATCATCGTTCAAATTAAGCTCCCGGATTTTTTGATTAATCGTTCCACGCAATTCGCCTTCTCCGATTATTAAAAATTTAGCCGGTAATTTGTCCTGTAATTTTTTTACGGTATTTAAAAAGGTGAAATAATCTTTCTCCGCTGTAAGCGAAGATACGTTGGCAATTATTTTTAGATCTGCCGGTAAATTAAATTCATGATGAAGAATAGTGGAGTTTTTTGCAGCAGAAAAACGATTGAGATCAATACCGTCGTAAATGGTGATACATTTTTCAGGATGTTGTAATGAGGCGGAAATAATCCGCTTAACCGCATCAGAAACACAAATTATTTTTTTTATACCGTGATAATTATACTTGAATTTTGAAAGAGGATTTTTATTGGGGGGAAAAATAACCCTGCGAGATAAAACCACCGGAATAGTATTACCCAAAACCTGTGACCATACAGCAATAGCATGCCCGCCTGCGGAGTGGGCGTGCATGAGTTCTATTTTATTTTGCCTGCAAAATTGTTTTACCCGTATCGCTGAAGCAATGTCAAAATCACCCGAAAAAAAACAGGTAATATGTATAATTTTCTTTTTAATGCAATAGTGTTCAAATACAGAACCTGCTTTAACTGCAACAAATTGTTCAATTCCTGCTTTCTGCAACTCTTCAACCAGGTAAGCCATTTGCTGCTCGCCGCCCCGCCATGTTTGTTCGCTGCTAAGATGGAGAATGCGCATTTTTAGAATTATTGAGCTTCCAAAGTTTATAATACTTTAACCACGTATAGTTTGCAGATAAAGAACAAATGATAAATCCATAATAGCCATCTAAAAAACCAAGCTGCAAAATATAGCTCTGTAAAAATTTAAATGCTACACGAAATGGAATAGTAATATACGCAACCTTCTTACCCCGTTTAAACATCTGCCCGGCTGAAATAGCAGTGAATTTTTCAATTTGTGCTTTATGGGCGGCAATACTGTCTACAGTATAATGCAATAAATCTCCCTTCAGGTAGCCAATGGTTGTTCCTTCATTCATAATTATTTTATCGTGCGGGTTTTCACCGCCCCAGCCACCTTTCAGTCTGTCTAAAAGGCGTATTTTCCTGTCGGGGTACCAACCGCAATGATGAATCCATTTGCCACAGTAATTGCTCAGGCGATTCATATAATATCCGTCGGCTTTCCGGTTGTTCTTTGCATCAAGAATACTTTTTTGCAACTCTTCAGAAAGGCATTCATCGGCATCCAAAGAAAGAATGTGATCGAATTTTGCCTGGGTAATCGCAAAATTTTTCTGTTCAATATGTCCCTCGAATTTGTGCTGTATAAATCGTGCTTTCTTATCAAGACATATTTCACGGGTTTTATCGGTAGAAAAGGAATCCACAACCACTACATCGTCGGCAACGGAAGCTACTGAATCGAGACAATACCCGATTTTATCTTCTTCATTAAATGTTATGATCACTACCGACAGGCTGGTCATGATTTGAATATTGAATTAAAAGATAGATAACCAAAAAGAAAATAACGTAAAATGCGGTGCCTACCTGCTCCTCAATAGTAGGCTCGGTTAAAAACGATGACAAAACAATAATATTGAATACCATAAACAGCCAATGCCGCCACGATTTTTTATATACAATGACAAATGTCAATATTGCTATAAACGCTGTTACTCCAAAAATACCACATCCCGCTGCAAATACAAGAAACTCATTATGTGGAATAAAACGGTACTGCGGTAAAATATCCGGAAAATCCTTTGCATACATCCTGTACATCTCATCCTGTAAATTACCAATTCCTGTTCCTGTCAGCCAATGTTCACGAAACAGCCGGTAACCGATTATTATAGATTCAATACGCGCGCCATCTGACATATAATTTACCCCGTGCTGTTGTCTAAAAGCATTTAAATCATACCGGGTATAATCAATTTTATTTTGGAATGTCGGGAAAACCTTAACAGTAACAATGGGCAAAAGAATTAATGATGCCAAAAGAATACCGCCGATCTTATAATTTTTTGATTGAAACACCGAACGGAGCACAAGATAAAACAGACTTATATAAAACGCTATAATTCCGCTTCGCACAGCAAGAATATGAAGGAAAATTACCAGGAAAACAGACAGTATTATATTTAATACATAAAGTAATCTGTATTGCGCAAGAAACTTTTTTTGGGTTAAATAAGCTCCCACAAATATTGCAAAAACAATCATCAGGGAAAAACGCACATGGCTGCCCGGTGTATCTATAACATAAGATGTTCTGTATAATTTATTAATAGCGCTATAGTCTGATATATATTGCACAAATTCATACCCGCATAGAATTACAATAGTGATAAAGAAAACATATAAAATAAAATAAAACCATTTTGAAGTCCAGCCTCGTAACGCAACAAAGGCAAAAGGCATGGCTAAAAAGGGTAATTTTATACGAAGCCGCTCAGTGAGATAAACCATGTTGTTAGAATTAATGGCACTGAAAAGGAAGATAAAAAATACCAGGGTGAGCGCAATAAGCGTTTTATCAGATAAAAAATTGCGAATGTTCCTTTTTACATCAGGATTTAAAATGCCGCTTACAAGCAGGATGATCATGCCGGTGCTGAGCGGCACCGGTGAATCCGGCATTTGCAAACCTATTACCATCATCACAATGGCAGTCATAGCCATAAGCCTATGACCGGTTATTTTTAAGATAGAATGAATCACAAATTTGTTCAAAGTTAACAGCCTCCTATATAATTTACAATTTTAAGTTAAATTTGCCGCGTGAAAGATACAGAACAACTAAAACGTAATAAAGACCGCATCTTTGAGCAGGAATTTCTGCCTCACGCCGATGCGCTCTATACTTTTGCATTTCATCTTACTTACAAGGAGGAAGATGCCCGCGACCTGGTGCAAGATACCTTTTTAAAAGCCTATCGTTTTATAGATTCTTACATTGCCGGAACTAATGCAAAGGCATGGTTGTTCAAGATTTTAAAGAACACATTCATTAATGAGTACCGCCGGAAATCGAAAGAACCGAACCGTGTTGATATTGATGATGTGGCCGCTTACCAGGATGTTGATGATGCCAGCCATGTGGGAAGCCTTGATTTGCGGGAAGAAGTTGTTCAGGGATTAATAGGCGATGAAGTGACGAAAGCTATTAATCAATTGCCGGTGGATTTCAGAACCGTTATTTTATTATGTGATGTGGAAGGATTCAGTTATGAAGAAATTGCTAAGATCGTTGACATTCCGGTTGGAACTGTGCGTTCGCGTCTTCATCGTGCCCGTAATCTGTTGAAGGACATGCTAAGAAATTATGCTAAAACCCTTGGATATAAAGAAAAACGATAGGCCATGAAAGACCAAAATTCTACACCTCAAAATCTTCCACACGACTGCGACAAAGTCATGAGGCAAATTGAACTGGCATTGGACGGACAATTATCCACTAATGAAGAGCAACAACTGGTTCATTCTCTCGAGGAATGTAATTACTGTATGAATAAATATAAAATAGAAAAATCGTTTAAAGACCTCATCATCGCCAGCATAAAAAAGAAGTGTGTTCCCCCACAGCTTATTGATCAGATTAAAAGCATTATCGCAACGCAATTCAGAGCGTAATAATTTTAATTTTTCACGGATTTATAGAATACATCCATAAAATCCTGTAAATTCAGTTCCATTTTTATTTCCCCGACATTCATAGTATTTTACGGCACAATTTCTCCCATTGGTTAATTTTAAGTCATTAATAGAATCTCTAAAAACCGGCGATAAAAAATCGCTGGCAAGAGCTATTTCGTGGATAGAAAATAATGTAGCCGAAGCCGATGGACTGTTAAAAAATCTAAGTTTCAACAACACCCCCGTAATTGGCATTACCGGTCCTCCCGGCGCAGGTAAAAGCACGTTGCTGAATTCAGTTCTAAAACTTTTATCGGAAAATAATAAAAAAGTAGCTGTTGTAGCTGTAGACCCCACTTCGCCATTTAATCATGGCTCATTGCTTGGCGACCGCATAAGAATGAGTAATCATTTCCTGAATGAAAATGTATTTATACGCTCATTAGCTACACGCGGTTCTTTAGGCGGATTAAGTGAAAAAACAATGGAAGTAACCGACCTTTTGCGCACCGCTGATTTTGATTATATTTTTGTCGAGACCGCAGGCGTGGGACAATCCGAAGTGGAAATTGCAGGGCTTGCCGATACAACAGTTGTAGTGCTGGTGCCTGAATCCGGGGATGATATACAAGCCATGAAATCGGGGTTGCTTGAGATAGCGGATATTTTCGTGGTGAATAAATCCGACCATATAGATGCTGACAAAACCGTGAAAAACCTTAGTACACTTGTTCATGAGCGACCAAAACAAAATTGGCAAATACCGGTAATAAAAACCATCGCCAATACAGATGAAGGCGTTGGCGATTTATTAGAATCCATAGAAAAGCATATAGCCTCTGCATCTTCTAAAGACAAGAAAAAATATTTGATGGCTGAAAAAGCCTATCGCCTGATTCAGCAAGCCCGTATGTTTGATATAAACCGCGAGAGTTTATTGCAGGAAATAACAAGGCATTCTTCTGATGAACATTTTAATATTTATCAATTTGTTCAGAGATATTTCTCTTAATTTGGTTACTCACCCGCTAACGCTCAATGCCACGTGCCCCTCTCTTTAAAGAGAGGGGCGCAGAGCCCTTAGTCTGGCGGGTGAGTCACCACAAAGTTTTTTTTACCAACTTTGCATGATTTTAATTTTATGAGTGAATTAAGGATAACAAACAGTTTAACAAGAGAAAAGGAGGTATTTAAACCTTTAAATGCGCCGTATGTGGGCATGTATGTTTGCGGACCTACGGTAAGCGGCGAATCGCATTTGGGGCATGTGCGCACGGCTATAAGCTTTGACATCGTATTCCGTTATCTTAAATATTTGGGTTATCATGTTCGCTATGTGCGCAACATTACCGATGCAGGGCATTTTGAGGAAGAGGGGCGTGAATCCATAGATAAAGTAGACACCAAAGCGCGCCTCGAAAAATTAGAGCCCATGGAACTGGTGACCAAATACACTAACTTATATCATGATGCTATGGACAAGCTGAACGTACAGCGTCCCAGCATTGAGCCAACTGCCACCGGGCATATCATAGAGCAGATAAACATGATAGAAGAATTATTAAAAAAGGGGTTTGCTTATGTGGTGAATGGCTCTGTATATTTTGATGTGACAAAATATGCCAAGGGGCATGATTACGGAAGATTATCAGGACGGAAAATTGAAGATATGATTGCGGGCAGCCGTGATTTGGAAAGCCAGGAAGAAAAACAAAACCCTGCCGATTTTGCCTTATGGAAAAAAGCGCCTCCCGAACACATTATGCGCTGGAAAAGCCCATGGGGCGAAGGTTTCCCCGGCTGGCACATCGAATGCTCGGCAATGGCAACTAAATATTTGGGTGCGCCTTTTGATATTCATGGAGGCGGCATGGATTTGCTTTTTCCCCATCATGAAAGTGAGATAGCGCAAACCACAATCGCCACCGGACATGCGCCGGCAAAATACTGGATGCACAGCAATATGCTTACCATTAACGGGCAAAAAATGTCGAAGTCGTTGAATAACACCATTACCATATCTCAACTATTTAGCGGAGACCACCATCTCCTGGACAAAGGATATTCCCCAATGACGGTGCGTTTTTTCATTCTTCAAACACATTACAGAAGCACGGTTGATTTTTCGAATGAAGCCCTGCAAGCGGCTGAAAAAGGATTGCAACGTCTAATAAATACTCTCCCAACATTAAACAAATTACAATATCCTGCGAATGAAACTATAATTGAGAGGGAAGAAATGGAAGTAACTGCACTCATTCAAGCTTTACATGATTATATGAATGATGATTTAAGTACACCGCAAACACTGGCAGCCTTGTTTGAATTGTCGGGAAAAATTTATTCTTATGCCAATTCCCAGTTGCCGTTGAACTCCATCAGCAAAAAAACATTTGAGTCTTTGCAAAAAGTTTTCCCCTTATTTGTTGTTGATATTTTAGGATTAAAAGATGAGAGTGTGGCAAGCGATACTGAAGCAGACGAATTAATACAAATATTGATTCAGTTGAGAAAAGAAGCTAAAGAGAGCAGGGATTTTGCCACCGGCGACCACATTCGCAGTGAGTTGCTAAAACTGGGTATTCGACTTAAGGATAATAAGGATGGCGGTACGGGATGGGAAATGGAATAATTTTAAAGTTATGAGAATATTTTTAGTATTTCTTTTTTCACTCAGTCTACTTACTTCCTGTGGACAAAATTTATCAGAAAAGAGATTAAAGAACTTAAGCTTGAGGACACTATTGATCAAAAGATCAATAAAACGAAAATCGAAATGACCACTAATATAGAAAAGGAAGAAGATTCCATCAAGAAAAAAAACATTGAACTAAGTGGAGATAAAGCCATACTGATATTAATGAATGAAAAACTTTCAATTGAATATGAAAAAATGACCGATATAAAAAACTGGCAATATGCCTATACTTCCTCTCGAAGAGAGAATGAAATAGAATTAGAAAATAATGTAATACATGCCATGCGTCGTGATTCCACTATTTTAGCAAATAAGGTACAAACTTTGCAAAATCGCTGATTAAATCAACCAGCGACTGAAACTAATTCCTGTTTAGCTGCGTTATCAACCATACTATTTGCAGGGATAATTAAAAATTTCTTTAAACTACTCCCTTAATTCTGATTTTTTTTCCATCTTACATGTTTGTTTTCCCATGAATGATAAGTTAACACTTAAGGAACCGGATATTGCAACAGAGTTGGACACTGAATATATTGAAGTGTTCGGTGCGCGGGTGCATAACCTGAAGGATATAGACATTATTATTCCGCGAATAAATTTGTTGTGCTCACCGGCATTAGCGGCAGACGGCAAATCGTCATTGGCATTTGATACTATTTATGCCGAAGGTCAGCGGCGTTATCTTGAAAGTTACTCTGCCTACATACGCCAGTTTATCGGCGGAATGGAACGCCCTGATGTAGATAAAATAACGGGATTAAGCCCTGTTATTTCCATTGAGCAAAAGACTACCAATAAAAACCCGCGTAGTACTGTTGGTACCGTAACAGAAATTTATGATTTCATGCGATTGCTTTTTGCGCGCGCCTCTGAAGCGTATTCTTATGTAAGCGGCGAAAAGATGGTGCGTTACACGGAAGACCAGATCATACAGCGCATTAATGAGCAATTTAAAGATGAAAAGATAATCCTTCTTGCACCTGTTGTACGGGGAAGAAAGGGGCATTACCGCGAATTGTTTGAATACATACGAAAGCAGGGCTATGTGAAAGTGCGCGTGGACGGCGAAATACAGGACTTAAAACCCAAGATGCAGGTTGACCGCTATTCCATGCACGACATTGAAGTGGTTGTTGACCGCATTGAACTGGACGATTCAATTGACCGGTTAAAAAAATCTATCGGCACTGCGCTTAAAATGGGCAAGGGTATGTTGATGGTAATAGAACATGACAGCGATAAAGTTATCCATTTCAGCAAAACATTGATGGATCCTGTTTCGGGCATCTCTTATGAGGACCCGAATCCGAATACCTTTTCATTCAACTCGCCCTATGGCGCCTGCCCGCACTGCAAAGGGCTCGGCTTTGTTTATGAAGTGGATAAAAAAGGCATTATTCCCGACACTACAAAAAGCATAAACGACGGCGGCATCATTCCATTAGGCGAGGTGCGCGACAATTTTGTTTACCAGCAGATAAGAGCCATTGCCAGAAAATATAATTTCAATCTCGCCACTCCAATTGAAAAAATTCCCAAAGAGGCGCTTAATATTATTTTATTCGGCTCGAAAGAAGAAACGTTCGATGTGTCTATAAATTTTGATGCACTTAGTAAAAACCAGTTCAGCTCGGAGTTTGAGGGAATTGTAAATATGGTTTATCGCTACTACCGCGAAACCTCTTCCGATTCCATTCGCCGCTGGGCGGAAGAATTTATGCAAAAGGTGGATTGCCCTGAATGTAAAGGTATGCGGCTGAAAAAAGAATCGCTCTATTTTAAAGTTGCCGGTAAAAATATTGCCGAGCTGACCACCATGGATATTACGCTGTTAAAAGACTGGTTTGAAAAGGTTGATAATAAATTATCGAAAAAACAATTGAGCATTGCTAAAGATGTGTTGAAAGAAATAAATATGCGCATCGGTTTTTTAATTGATGTGGGATTGGATTATCTCTCGCTTAATCGTTCGTCGCGCTCATTATCAGGAGGAGAATCGCAGCGCATTCGTCTTGCCACACAAATCGGCTCGCAGCTGGTGGGCATTACTTATATTTTAGATGAGCCGAGTATCGGTTTACACCAGCGCGATAATCATCGTTTGATAGATGCATTGAAAAACCTGAAAGATGTCGGCAACACCGTAATAGTTGTTGAGCATGATAAAGACATTATGCAGGCTGCCGACTATCTTATTGACCTTGGACCCGGAGCCGGTGAGCATGGCGGATTAGTGGTGGCACACGGCACGCCTGATGAAGTGATAAAACAAAAATCGCTTACGGCTGATTATTTAAGCGGGAAGAAACACATCCCCGTTCCGGAAGAGCGCAGAACCGGCAACGGGCAGTCGCTTATATTAATAGGCGCACAGGGAAATAACCTGAAAAACGTGACGGTAGAATTTCCATTGGGAAAACTGATTTGTGTAACGGGCGTGTCGGGCAGCGGCAAATCCACTCTCATCAATGAAACGCTTTATCCTATCCTCAATCAATACATTTATAACTCCAAGCAAAAGCCGCTGAAACATAATGGCATTGAGGGTTTGAAGAATATTGACAAAGTAATAGAAATTGACCAATCGCCCATCGGCAAAACGCCGCGCTCTAATCCTGCCACTTATATCGGCGCATTTACGGAGATAAGAAATTTATTTGCGGGCTTACAGGAAGCCAAAATCCGCGGATACCGTGCAGGGCGTTTTTCTTTTAATGTGAAAGGCGGGCGCTGCGAGGTGTGCGAAGGTGCAGGTATGCGATTGATAGAAATGAATTTTCTGCCCGATGTTTATGTGGAATGTGAACGGTGTATGGGAAAACGCTATAACCGTGAAACGCTTGAAATTCGCTACAAAGGCAAATCCATCAGCGATGTGCTGGATATGACGGTGGATGAAGCGGTTGGTTTTTTTGAAAATATCCCGCAAATCTATCGCAAAATTAAAACCATGCAGGATGTGGGGTTGAATTACATTCGTTTAGGGCAACAGGCTACAACCCTTAGCGGCGGCGAAGCGCAGCGTGTGAAATTATCTACAGAGCTCTCAAAAAAAGATACCGGCAAAACGTTTTATATATTGGATGAACCAACCACCGGTTTACATTTTGAAGACATCCGCGTGTTGATGCATGTATTAAACCAGTTAGTAAATAAAGGCAACACCGTATTGGTGATCGAGCATAATATGGATGTTATAAAACTGGCAGACCATATTATAGACCTTGGTCCCGAAGGCGGAGACCGCGGCGGCTATGTTATCGCCGAAGGCACTCCTGAAGAAATTGCGGCAAATAAAAAAAGTTATACGGGAGAGTTTTTGAAACTGGAATTACATTAATTAATTTGAGAATTTGAAAATGTGCCAATTTGAAAATTACCTAATGCCGTGGGCATCAAATATTGGTAGAATAATACAACACACCTGTAACAACTCCCTAGGAGTCGAACATACCTTTTAGAAAAAGCCGCAACCAAACAGAAAGAAAAGTTCCTGTCAAATCAATATTTAGTTTGCTGTTAATCAATCAATTGAAAAAATTTGTCAGGAACATTTTTTTTACTTTTTTATTAAAATGGTTCCCTATTAATTACGCTTTGCTTACGTCTTTTTTAACATTAATTCAAAGAACAATTACTTACTCCTTGCAAAATTAGTGCAAGAATAAAGGCAATGAGAAAAGTTGGGACAGAAAGTTTTGTAGGTAACTTAAAAGTCAAAAGTGAGGTGTTTGTGTTAATTTGTGGTTGAATATTTACGACAAAAAACGGCTGAAGTACAACTTCAGCCGAGAGGGGGTTATATCCTCCTTATTTCATCAAATTTGTCAAATAGTTGAATCCTTCTTACCCCTACTTCCTTTGCAATCCCATTAAGAATTAAAGTTGCTCTTTGATTTAGGAAAGATTTAAAACCCTGTTTTACATTACTATTCCAAATTCCAGAATCTTTGTAAGTAGGTATTAAATACTTTCTCATTACTCTCTTAAAAAATCTTTTTCGTTTATATGGTTCTAAATAGACTTTAGGATGGTCATCTGAAACAGATTGATTTTCATCAGCTGCTAAAAAACAAATGTTCGCAATAGAGTGTTTCCACTTATTGTTTATCTTCCGTCTTGCAAGTAAATTTCTGGGAAAAATATGATGTCTGTCTCTTCTATTGCTGAGAGAAAGAGCATTGTCAAGCATCATTGGCTCACCTGTCGCGAGATAATCCGGTTCTATAGATTTAAGAAAAAGATAATACGCAATTACTGATGAAAAATTTGTTTTACGATAATCCTTTTTCAAAAACTCATTAGGGTTTATCTTTTCATCTATGACATATCTATAGTTATTTCTTTTTGCGAGTTTATGGAAAAAGTCAATATCCTTAGGTATATTTTTGTTAAATCCACTGCCCGAATATCTTTCTCCAATTGCTGTGTGCCAAAACCATTTTTTTATTTCGCGTTTTTGATGTGGGTTAGGTCTACCATTATTTAAGTAGAAGAATAAAGACAATATTGTAAAAATATTGTCAGAAGGAAGAAGGGAGTAAGATGTTATTCCAAATTCAGTTGCTAAATAATCGACGGTAAAAAGAAAGGCTTTATGATATTTTTTCCATTCCTTTTGAAATTTGAATTTGAATTGTTTTTGTTTTTTGAATTTTCGAACAAAATTATCAAGGGCTCGTTTACCAACTTGCTTCTCACCTTTGGACAGTGATAACATATATATAAATGCTTCTGGCTTCATTTCATCATATTGTCTAGCAAGCATTGCACGTCTAGTATTATTTACTAAATCCTTTAAACCTATGTTTGTAGTGCGTGCAAACAAGGCGTCGGCTTTTCCAACGGTCATTCCTTGTGAATTTATTCTTACAAATGTTTCTTGAATTTCATTAATAGAGTTTGTTTCAACATAGATGAAATAAAAGCGATAAGATTGAATTCTGCTCTTCAAACGTTTTACTTCTTGCAATTTTAAATTATTCAAGCTAAAACGACGTTTCAATTGCATAATACCATTCTGAATAATATCGTGGACAGGTATATAATCACCGCGATTTGCATCATATTTTTTAAAGTATATGAATCTTTTCTCGGCTTTCCTACTGACAGAAAAATAAACCTTCCGAAAGTCAATGTTGGAATTAAAATCAATTGCTTCATGAATTCCCTCTATTAATCCATACAAAGAAGTTAAACGTTGTTGTCCGTCAATAATAAAATCAATATATTTCCTATTGACATTAAATGAAGGAATGATAGTGCGATTATTGGGTTTTATCTCTGCAATCTTGTTACTTTTGGCTCTCCACACTAGAGAAACCCCTATTGGATAATGGTTATAAATACTGTCAAGCAATAAACAAACACGGTTTTTATCCCACACATAATTTCTCTGAAGTTGTGGAATAGCATATATGCAGTCGTTAAAATTACTTTTAAGGGTTGAGAAAGAAATATCTTGTGGATATATTTTGGTCATATAGAAATGGTTTGTTTTACTACGAGTAAAAAACCTTATATATTTTCATCTCAATTTTATTCCCAACTCCTTCAACTGCTTTTCATCAATAGCAGAAGGCGCATCCAGCATCACATCCCTGCCCGCATTATTTTTCGGGAAGGCGATAAAGTCGCGGATATTTTCCTGGTTGGAAATGGTCATGGAGCAGAAACGGTCGAAACCGAAGGCAATACCGCCATGAGGCGGAGCGCCGTATTCAAAGGCATTTAAAATAAAACCGAATTTATTTTCAGCTTCTTCTTTTGATAAGCCAAGCAAACTAAACATCTTTTCCTGCCTGGCACGGTTGTGAATTCGAATGGAGCCGCCGCCAATCTCCACGCCATTAATAACTATATCGTAGGCATTGGCGCGAACAGCGCCGGGATTAGTATCCAGCAAATGTTCATCAGCGGGGTTCCATGAGGTGAACGGATGATGCATGGCATTAAAACGTTTTTCTTCTTCATCCCATTCCAATAAAGGAAAATCAATCACCCAAAGTGGCTTATATACATCTTTGCTGCGCAAGCCTATGCGGTTACCCATCTCCAAACGCAGTTCCGATAAGGCTTTGCGGGTTTTGTGTTTTTCTCCGGCAAGAATCAAAATCAAATCACCCGGTTTCGCTTCAAATGATTCAGTGATAGCTTTCAAACGTTTGGAAGAATAATATTTATCAACAGAGGATTTGACAGCGCCGTCAACATTGCATTTTATATATACCAAACCTGATGCGCCTATTTGCGGGCGTTTTACAAACTCTGTAAGCTCGTCTAATTGTTTGCGGGTATATTCACCGCATCCTTTGGCACAAATACCAACAATCACTTCGGCATCATCAAATACTTTAAAGCCAGTATTATCTGCATCATGTTCAAGCAAAGCGCAACCAAATCCGCCTTCTTTAAGATAAACGAACTTCATATCAAACCGCAAATCAGGTTTGTCATTGCCATACCACATCATAGCATCGGCATAACTCATGCGCGGAAAATCAGGCAGGTCAATACCACGAACCAATTTGAAAACAGATTTTACCATTCCCTCATACATTTGTAGCACATCTTCCCGCTCTACAAAAGCCATTTCGCAATCAATCTGTGTAAATTCAGGCTGGCGGTCCTGCCGTAAATCTTCATCTCTGAAACATCGCACAATTTGATAATAGCGGTCAAAACCCGCTATCATAAGCAACTGCTTAAAAGTTTGCGGCGATTGAGGCAAGGCATAAAATTGCCCCTGGTTTAACCGCGACGGCACTACAAAATCCCTTGCGCCTTCCGGCGTTGATTTGATAAGATGGGGCGTTTCAATATCGGCAAACCCTTTTGAATCCAAATACTCACGCACGGCACGCGCCACTTCATGGCGATGCAATAAATTGTGTTGAATCGGCTCACGTCTTAAATCGAGGTAGCGGTATTTCATTCGCAAATCATCGCCACCGTCGGATTCATCTTCAATCGTAAAAGGAGGTACTTTAGACGGATTAAGCACTTCAAAACTTTCTACGGCTATTTCAATATCTCCTGTTGCGAGATTTTTGTTTTTGTTGCTGCGTTCTGCTACTTTACCTTTTGCGCTAATCACAAATTCTCTTCCAAGCACTTTTGCCTGCTCTGCAATAGTTGAATTTGATTTGGGATTAAAAACCAATTGCGTAATGCCGTACCTGTCGCGCAAATCAATAAACGTCATCCCGCCAAAGTCGCGGATGTGCTGCACCCAGCCGCAGAGGGTAACCGGTTTGTTTACATCCGTAAGCCTTAATTCGCCGCAAGTATGAGTTCTGTACATGTATTATGAATAATGTGTTGCAAAATAAGTCGAAAAAAATGAGAATGAGTTGAGTATTTTTGCAAAGAACTGCCTCCGTAGTTTAATGGATAGAACGAGAGATTCCGGTTCTCTTGATGGGGGTTCGATTCCCTCCGGAGGTACACGACATCTTTGCAAGTGCCTGATTAACATGGGTTTCAGGCACTTTATTTTAACTTACATACAGATTTTAGCAAAAATAATGCGCTTATTTAATTATCATCACCTTCCCCAATTCTACACCTTCATCTGATTTCACATAAACGAAATACATTCCATCGGGTTGATTACTCAGGTTTACAACCTCTTGCGGATTGGTTATAAATGATTGATAGATTTTTTCGCCTACTACATTAAAAACTTCAACCGTGAACCCATTTTGGTTACCATTTGATTTTATGGTAAACTGTCTTGAGGTAGGATTGGGATATATTGATAATTGATTATCGTTAACTGATAACTGATTGATGCCTGTGGTAGAATCAACTTCAATCAAATCGCCGGAAGGCCATTGTCCGTCGGCACCACCTAAAAAATCATGTATAACGTTATAACTGCCTGTAGAAATATTGTAACTGAAAATTGTGCCTACATTATTAACCCCGCCATAAGAATTCATTGCATAAAGCAACCCATTGCTTGCCCGGATGAATGAGCCGGAAGTTTCATATCCATCACTGGCACCTCCGAAATCATAAAGATGGGTTTCTTTGTTTTTAGAAATATCGTAGCTGAAAATTATGCCTTTATTATATGCGCCACCTAATAATGTTGTACCATAAAGTAAACCGTTATTTGCCTGGAACAGCGAACCGCCTGGTAGCGCCCCGTCAGTGTCACTGCCAAACTCGTATAGCACAGTAAATGTGTCCGTAGAAATAGTGTAACTGAAAATTGTGCCATCATCATTAATTCCTCCATACGAAGCCATTCCATAAAGCAAATTGTTACTTGCCTGTATAAGTGAGCCATAAGGGTTTCTCCCGTCAGTGTCGCTGCCAAAATTATGAAGAACAGTTTCTATGCCCGTAGTAATATCGTAACTAAAAATGATGCCATCGCCACTTAAATCAGTATCATTAACACCTCCGTTATAAGTCATTCCGTAAAGCAAACCATTGTTGGCCTTAAGTAGCGAGCCATGCGGATGTTTCCCATCAGAGCCTTTGCCAAAATCGTGTAGGTCTAACTCTGCGCCAGTAAAAATATTGTAACTGAAAATTATTCCATCACCACTTTGAGACGTGTCATTTAAGCCTCCGTCATAAGTCATTCCATAAAGCAAACTGTCGTTTACCTGGATTAGCGAGCTATAAGGTACTTTCCCATCAGTACCCTTGCCAAAATCATGTACGTCAGTTTCTGTGCCTGTGGTAATATCGTAACTGAAGATTGTTCCAACATCAATACTTCCACCGTCTCTGGTTACTCCATAAAGCAAACCGTTGCTGGCCTTAATCAACGAGCCATAAGGGACCTTCCCGTCGGTGTTTCTGCCATAATCATACATATCGGTTGTTGTACCTGCAGTATTCGTTTTAAAAATATTGCCTAAGCTCAGCGTTCCTCCAGCCGTCGTCATTCCCCAAAGGATAGGGCTTTGAGCTTGGCAGATTGACGTAGTAATAACAAATAATGCTAAAATTAGAAGTAAATATTTTTTCATGACTCTAAGCTAATAAAAATATTCCTGCATACAGATTTTAGCGCCAAGAAAAGAACAACTGATTTTTTTATTGTATAACAATAAAACAAAACGTCCGGTCAGTACCACCTTCGTTTCATAAGGAATAAAACTGCGGTTGATTTCAACTGATCAGAGCAAACAGGTATTCAGCAAGGAGGAACAGGCACTTTACATCCTAAAAGTATGAAAAAGCACTTTTTTTTAGTAACGAAAATCATAAATTTTAATGATAAAAATCATACGTTAGTATCACCTAAGTGCTGAATTTTGTATCGTCGTAAAAAATAAGCAATCATAAGGGTGTGGCAAAAACTAAACTATCTACTATGTCATTAACAGAGCCGCATTGCATTAACTGCTCCAACACCAATTGTTTCATTTTGAGGCACAGCAGCAAGGAAATGCTTTTGTCAGTTAATGAACGGAAAAACTTTTTCAAACGCAAAAGCGGGCAAGCCATCATTCATGCCGGTATGCCTTTGACGTCGCTTTTTCTTGTTTACCAGGGGAAATTAAAAGTGGTAGCCGAGGGATTGTTTGGTAAACACCAAATAAAACGGCTGGTAAAAGCAGGAGACATAATTGGTTTCAGAGAGTTGGAAGGCGACCACATTTGTCCTTCTTGTGTTTACCCTATTGAAGATTCACTCATCTGCTCCATTGAACTGGAATTTTTCATTGAACTACTTAAAGCCAATACGAACATGATGTTTGAAACGCTGCTGCTGTTGACCAAAGAATTGCGCAAATCGGAATGGATAATGAAAAATCTTACGCTCATGCATGTGCGCGAAAAAATTTCTCATTCTCTTCTGTATATGAATGAAGTGTTTGGAACCGTAGCAGGCGGAGAAATAAATGTGAAATTATCACGGCAGGAAATAGGTGAAATCGCCTGCACCTCAAAAGAAGAAGTTTCCAGAGTTTTATCTGATTTTGAAGAAGAAGGCATCATTAAAACAAAGGGTAAAAAAATATTTCTCCTTAACCTCCAGGAATTGAAAAATATTATAGGGATAATCAATAAAGATATAATTTTTACTTAGTCCGCACATTTCATTAATAACTAATCACAACCATTAAGTTTCTTATATCCGAACACGCCTGTTTTTTTAAATAGTTTCCTGCCAACTAAAGCAATAAAGCATTTTTCTGACTGACTGAAAGCACAGCCCCTTCTTTCCGTGTAAGGTTTTTTTTATTACATATAAATGAAAAATGATTTTTAGTTTTTATTTTATACTCTAAATACTTTGTGTGAAAAAGCATGTGATAAAACATTTTTCCGAATGACTAAAGTCATAGGCGGGAGGCGGATAAGCAATGAATTTTGCAGCGCGAAAAAAAATGAAAAAGCATGATAAGAAACATATTTTTTATTGACAAAAATCATTTTTGAAAATCAGAATAGTAGTGACATTTGTGCCGTCAAATAATACAAAACATATGGAAGACGATAATAAAGAAGATAATAAAACCGACCGGAGAGATTTTGTTAGAAAAGGTTTGCTTACAGGAGGAGTTCTGGCTGCAGGCATTCTTGGGTTTGATAAAGTTTTTTCAAAACAAAAGGAAGAATCAGGTGAAAAAGTAAAAATGCTCACCACGGATGGAAAACTTGTGGAAGTGGATTCGGCGCATATTAAGAATTGTAACGACAGTGCATCCACCAGTGAAGCGCGGGTAGGAATACCGGGCAAAAAATTCGTAATGGTGATTGACCTGGCAAAATGTGAAGATGCCCGCAAATGTCAGCAATCATGTCAGAAACACCACTTTTTACCTGAAGAAGACAGATGGCTGAAGGTGTTCAAAATGCAGACGTCACCGGAAACCGCTCCATTCTGGATGCCCAAACCATGCCTTCACTGCGATAATCCGCCCTGCGTGAAAGTATGCCCTGTTGATGCTACTTTTAAAAGGAGCGATGGAATAGTTTTGATTGATAATGAACGCTGCATCGGTTGCAGGTTCTGCATGGCAGCGTGCCCGTATTCTACCAGGGTGTTTAACTGGGCAGAACCAAAAGTATCGCCAGAAGAAGCGGATTTATGTTATTCTCCGGAGACCAGTGTTCCGAGAAAAAAAGGAACTGTCGAAAAATGTGATTTTTGCCCTGATATGCTTAAACAAGGTAAACTTCCCCATTGCGTTACCGCTTGCCCGAATGGTGTGTATTATTTTGGGGATATAAATGAGGATACAGTTACCAATGGTGATGAAACAGTTAGATTTAGTCAACTAATGCGTGACAGGAGCGGTTACCGGTACCTGGAAGAACTTGGCACACAACCAAGTGTATATTATCTGCCGCCTGTTAACCGGCTTTTCCCCTTTGAGGATAGAACAGAAAAAAATGAGAAAGAGAATAAAAGCACTAATTAATGAGAACTTTATTTTAATAATAAGTTAAAGAACAATTTGAATTAAAAAGATTTAATTATGAATGATGTATTAAAACCGGCAAATGAAGCTGAGGCAATCAAAATGTTGCATCAATATAATAAGGATTCATTGCCGAAAAAATTCGGAAAGATTGGTGTCGCGTGGACCCTATTGCTTTGTGTTATCATTATTAACGGACTTTTTTGGTATATCCAACAGTTAAAACATGGCTTGAGCGTGACAGGGATGGGGGACACTGTTTCCTGGGGCATTTATATATCCAATTTTGTATTTTTTGTGGCAATAAGCTTAGTCGGTTCATTGATTACAGCCGTGCTTTACCTGCTTAATGTAAAGTGGCGCTCCCCGCTTACAAGGATTGCAGAAATAATTGCAGTTGCTTCTATCATCTTTGCAGGTCTTATTATTATAGTGGATATGGGGCGCCCTGACCGGATTTGGCATATGTTCGTTTACGGTAGAATTCAATCGCCGATTATTTGGGACGTAATAGTAGTAATGACTTATATGGCAATCAGTATTTTGCTTCTTTATTTTCCGCTACTGCCCAGTATTGCTTATTGCAGAGACCATCTCACCGATATTCCGAAGTGGCAGAAAAAAATGTACAGGGTACTGTCATTAGGATGGCAATATAAACAGGAACAATATAGAATAGTAAGAAGAGCCATTTCAATTTTATGCGTCCTTATTATTCCTGTAGCGCTTAGCATACACACCGTTACTTCATGGTTATTTGCCGTTACCTATCGCCCGGGATGGGACAGCAGTAATTTTGGCGCTTACTTTGTATCGGGTGCATTTGTGGTTGGAGCGGGTGGCGTTATTGCAGCGATGTATGCTATTTTAAGATTTCATCCTCAATACAAAGAGTACATCACTGAAAAGCACTTCGATCGAATGGGACAATTACTTGTTTTGCTGTGCCTGATATATTTATACTTTAACGTAAATGAATTCGTGGTTCCCGGTTATAAAATGAAAGGTGAAGATGCGGCTTACCTTACCGATTTATTTATCGGAAAGTTTGCTCCAATGTTTTGGGCGGTGCAGATTTTGGGATTGATACTACCCACTGTTTTGCTTATGTTTAAAAAATTCAGGCGTCCTCTCCCAATGTTCATCATTTCCATTTTTGTAATTGTGGGGGCATGGTTCAAACGTTTCCTGATAGTTATTCCTACTTTACTTCATCCTTTTCTTCCCTTGCAGGAAATTCCGAATGCATACAAAACTTACATTCCCACTTTTGCAGAATGGTCTATCACCATTGCATCACTGGCGGGCGCCTTATTAATTATCACAGTTTTTGTCCGCTATTTCCCAATTATTTCTATTTGGGAGGTGGCAGAAGAGCGGGAAATAGGACATGATGTAATTTATAAAAACCTTAGTAAATAAAAACGTAATGAAAAATCATCTATCATATCAGAGGCGAAAAGTTTCACACTTTTATCCGGCATTAATCGTACTATTAATAAGTGTATTTGTTCTAATGGTAAACAAAGCAATGTGCCAGGACAAACAGGAAAATACATCTAAAATTCCTGTAACCATGCATGTAAGTTATAAAGTAATTAATGGAGTAAAACAGGTAAAGGTGCGTGTTACGCGGAAAGAGAATGGAAAAAGGGTTCCGGTAGATGATGCTACATCTCCTGTGTCTCTATATCTGAATGAAGCGAAAGCATATAATCCTTCAAATGGAACGGGACTTATCGGCAAACTTTCTCCTGATATGGATGGAGAAGGGATTTTTGAGTTCCCCGCTAATTTTAATTCACTTACATCGGGCTTGCATGACTACACATTTATTGCCAAAATGGAATCAGATCCACTTTATGAAGATGCCGAAGAAGATATTACCGTTTCGGATGCAAAAATCAGTCTTGAGTATTCCGGTAAGGATTCCGACAAGACAGCCACTGCAACATTGACCGAATGGAAAGATACCGGCTATGTTCCCGTACCTGATGTGGAAATGCAACTTTCCATCAAAAGAGCTTTCAGTTTATTTCCTTTCTCAAAAGACGGAGCTACTACGGATAAAAACGGACAAATATCTGCCGACCTTCCTTTGGATATTCCGGGAAATGCAGACGGAACAATAACAATTGTTGGCAGCGTGACAGATAATGACAGTTACGGTACAGTGGAGAGTACTAAGAAAGTAGCATGGGGTGTTCTTCCAAAAATAGATGGAAAGACTGGGCGAACGCTATGGTCAAACGAAAGAAATGCACCTCTTTTTTTAGTCATTATTTCCAGTTCAATCATTATTGTAATCTGGGGAACACTTATTTATCTTGTTACCCGGTTAATTAAAATAAGAAAAATAGGTAAACTACAAGCAAAAATAAATGAAACATCAATAACATGATATTTTTAATAACAGGGAAAAGAGGAGGAGTAAGTTTTAGTAAATAGAAGGAAGGGCATGAGATTTTTTTCGAATATAAAAGTAATGCCCTTCCTCCTACCCTGTTAAAAGTGCTAAAAGATAAACAGGCAGTAATGCAGTAAAAAAATGAACAACTAATAGTGAATAACAAAAAATATAAAAATATCAAAAACATTTCAGAATTTAAAAAAGTCATTAGTTAATTATACATTTGCAAAAAAAATATAATTGGCAATAAACTTTAACTTTTAAAACATTTATAATATGAAAATCACTAAAAAAATGAACAACATGAAACTTTCACATTACATTTTAACCGGAGCGGCAGCCGGAGCGGTTGCACTCTGTTTTGCATTTATGCCTATGCAGCAAAAACCGGCAACTAAATGGGTTGCTCCGCCTGAAGCCAGCAAGGTAGCCAACCCGGTTCCTTCAAACGATGCATCAATTGCCGCGGGTAAACTGCTTTACAATAAAAACTGCAAATCCTGCCATGGAATAAAAGGAAAAGGCGATGGACCGAAAAGCGACCAATTGGACGTGGCACCTGGCGATTTTACAAAAGCAGATTTTCAGAAACAAACCGATGGCGAGCTTTTTTGGAAAACTACAGAAGGCAAGAAGCCAATGCCTTCTTTTAAAAAGGATTTGGACGATAATGATCGCTGGCAAATTATCAATTATATAAGAACATTCGGAAGTAAATAGTTAAAAAAATAAAACAGGCTTAGAACATCTGACCATTAATAAAAAAAATTATGAACCTATCATTATTTATAAATCAATGCAGAAGAGCGAAAATCGCATGTTTGGTTTTTACCGTGTGGATAGCTTCTGCCTCTGCCGTGCAAGCGCAGACTGATTCAACCAAAAAGCACTCTGAACCTGTTTCCAACACTTTCCGGGGAGCGCAGTTAATTAATATGCCAACCAATGAAATTATTGATGGATTTCAATTTGGGATACAGCATTACTTCGGTGAAGTTGTTCCCAGTCAAATAGTATATAATTTTTTGGGAATGGATTTAGGCGCTAACATTCGTTTCTCGCTGGCTTATCCTATTATAAAAGACAGGCTGCAGGTAGAACTAGGAAGAACCAATGAAACAGGAAGTAACGATTTGGGCAAAACGGTGGATTTGGCAATAAAATACCAGGTGTTGAGGCAGACCAAGGACAATAAAATGCCTGTTTCCGTAGCCCTCTATGTTGATCCATCCATAGCTACTTCAGATTATCCTGCGGTTCCTGCTAATGCATTTTTTGCCGATGAAGTTACTCCTTTTCAATACTCATTCGCCCAGCAGGATAGATTATAATTCCCAACTTATAATTACCCGGAAGTTCAACAAAAAATTTTCTCTTGAACTGGCGCCTGCCCTGATTTACCAAAACCTGGTGCCCGCCGGATTTGAGAATCAAACCTGGGTAGTGCAACTCGGTGCGAGATATAAGTTTTCCGACCATGGTGCCGTGCTATTGAATTACGGCTATATATTTAATAGCCGCGACAGTGTTATCCTTCACAGCAGCGCTAATTCAATCACAAAAATGGTTCTCTATCCTCTGTCAGTGGGAGTTGAGTTTTCAACGGCAGGACATGTATTTCAGATTATGTTGAGCTCCTCCCAGGATATTCTTGGCAAAGATATTTATACAGTAGATAACGCGAACTATACAAATGGAGATTTTTATATAGGCTTTAATATCACACGCACCTTTTAACCGATTAACAACGAAGTGATACGATTTACGAGATACGAATAATGACTAACAATGAAATAAATGACCAACTTTATGAAAACACTATTTAATCGCTTAACAGTAGTTATAACGGCAATAATTTTAATCAGTGGATTGTTGTTTTACAATTCCTGCACGAAAGATTCAGGACCATTTATTGTGCCGCCCAAAAATGCTCCGGTTATAAGTTTTAAAGACACCATTCAGCCTATCTTAACTACATACTGTGCTAAAAGCGGTTGTCATGTTACAGGTGGTCAGGCACCGGATTTATCGTCCGGCAACGCTTATAATTCATTGATTTCAGGTGGATTTATAAATACATCTACCCCTACGAGCAGCATCGTTTACCAATATTTAACGGGTGCAAAATCTCCGGCAATGCCATTAGGGGGTCCGTCCAATCCGTCTAACATCAATATCCTGGTGCTGACATGGATTGAACAAGGAGCCCTTAATAATTAAAAATAATAATTATAAATTTACAATTCTAAAAACTCTAACATTATGAAAAAGACTTTTTTTACAATTTCAGCCTTTATGGTTGTAATTTTAGCAAGCTTTATTCTCATATCAGGGAAAAATGGTAAACTAACTTGTATTCAACCCAGGTCTTACACCGGGGCTCCTCCGGGGGTTTCCGATGACCCTGCTAACAGTAACTTAACTTGCAATCAGTCAGGCTGCCATAATTCGTTTTCAACCTTCCAAAGGAAGGACGTGGGGATTATTCTTCTTTCTTCCACCAATATTCCGCGATATGGATACACACCTGACACTACTTACACCATTACAGCCTCTGTGGTTTCAGCCAACCTTTTTACATTCGGGTTTGAAAATACTGTAGAGGACTCACTCGGCACAAAAATGCAAGGCACGATAATAGTCACCGACAATACCAACACTCAATTGACGTCACCGGCTTTTCTGGTGATTCATAGTGATACATTCAGGTACATTACACACACCAGCCAAGGCACTAATTATAAGTCGTGGACATATAATTGGAAAGCGCCTGCAAAAGGATCAGGCACTGCATTTATTTACCAGGCGTATAATTTATCTCCTCATAATCCTTCGGCAGGAGACTATGGCCCCCAAGACGATTCCATTTTTACTTCCATATGCAGGATACCGGAAAATGTTAATGATAGCATGCCGGCTAAAACTAAAACGGGTATTGCCACAGTCGCCAATCCGCAACTGCAGGTTACAGTTTATCCTACGGTTTCTAACGGGCAGTTTTCAGTGGCAATAGGGAATGGTAATATCGGCAACGTATATACAATGGAAATTTACAATATGAAAGGAGAAAAAGTGTATCAATCCCAAATCTCTAATCTCAAATCTCAAATCTCGCTTAATGCGCCCGACGGAGAATATTTTGTTGGCTTAAGGACGGAGAACGCCAGTACGTTTAAAAAAATAATTATTATACATTAAGAATTAAAAACAAGTAATAGTAAAAAAGAAGAGCACTCCATGAGTGCTCTTCTTTTTTACAGGTAATTCCGATGGCAATAAAATCAGCAACTATTGCTAAAAAACATGTGAAAAGACTTTTTTTAAAATGCTAAAAGTCATAAAATTTAGTGACAAAAGTCATAGGTGGAAATAACATAAACATTGAATTTTGCATCGTAAAAAAAATAAAAAAACAATTAAAACCTATGGCTATGAAAACAATTAAAAAATTTATTTTAACTCCGGTTATTGCTACTGTAGCAATATTAGGATTATTTTTACTCCTTTCAAGGTGTACAAAAACCAACACTGTCACCAAAACGGTTACTGTTACCGACACTATTGGTAAAGCCACCTATAATATAGTAGGTAATGTAACCTACCCGAATATGAGCGGTGTAATGGTGCCTGCTAAAGGCGCAGTACTTCAACTATATGTTGGAACACCGGGCGGCACTCCTGCAGCAACTACTTATTCAGATTCTTCAGGGAACTACAGTTTCAATGGCTTAATTGCGGGAACCTATGTTATTGATGCAACTTATAACACGGCGAATACAAACAATAATCCCATCAATGGTATTAATTTTTTAGTATCCGATATTAGTGTTACAGTAACTAATGCCAATGTACCGCAGCCTATTGCTCTTCAAACAGCAACGCAAACCGGCAATGTTAATCTTAGCATTGTTCCGGCGGATACCAATGGCTCAGATGGAAAAATTTTAGCTGTTAAACTTGAAGATCATTCTACTGCTTCGTTTAATGTGGAATTTACCGACAGCCAATCAATAGGAATGACCTTTGCCGGTACCTTCGGCAATAATTCAACACCTATGGGATTCATGTTAAATACATTCCGTTTTAACCAGGCTTCTCCTTCAACCAGCTATTTTAACGGTTATGTGTTAAATCGTATGGTTGAGACCGGTTGCCCGGCAAGAGACACCGGTTGGGCGGCACTCTATACTAAGGATTGTGAAACCGTTTTCTGGGGTCGCGATACATTTGCTGTAGGCGGTGGCTGGCCACAATTGATTGAATCAACAGATACAGCCTTTTATTGGGCAAATGCGGGTCAAATTTCAACCTACGGCACGGGTTATTTAGCCAAGGGCACACTCGCTCCTGTTTGGAAGGCTTCCGGAACTAAACTTCTTCCTCCACGCACTACAATGCCACGCCCGGATACAAACGGGAAATATAACGGACAGTTAGGTTGGGATAAGAGAATCCAGGCGACTGAATCTATGTATTTTGAATACCAGGGAGTAAAGGATGTATATAAGAACGATAGCACCTATACCCCATATTATGAATTTGGGGGACAAATGACTTTCAACAGGAATACGTTCTATATGGTAGCAAGCGTTGGAGATGTTGTAACGGTTAATGTAAATCTTCAATTCACGGGAGCTACTGTAGTAATACACAGTGGTCGTCCGAGAGGAGCCAGTCCGCGCAATGCGCACCAGGTTAGTACGCCTATTAGTAAGCCTAGTCAATTGAACAGTGCCGTTAAAAAGGTTAATCAACCCAATCAATCGAACATAATTAATAAGCATTAAGTTAATATTTTTAAAAAGAAGTCCCGCACATAATTTATATTTATGTGCGGGCTTTTTTTGACACAAATTGATTCAAAAAGGTATGAAACAAAAAATATTTTTTTCTTTTTTTCTTCTTGTACTTATAGCAGGCGGTTGCAACTATTCATCCCACTACCGTTTGCCCGTGGCTGCAAATGGTGAGGGAAGGATTACTTATAAAATTTCTTACCCGGATGATAATCCCTATAAAAATGTACGCCTGCTACCACGGGAAACAAATCTTTTTTTTAAAGACACGAAAGCAAGTTTCATTACTTCAGTACTGGGAATGGTTGAAATGGTAAACCTGCTTGATAATGACAAAAAAAAATTCACTTCACTTTTAATCAGCAGTGTCGGGCAGAATTATGCGTTTACTGAAAAGCCTGAAGATGTAAAACAGCAGGAAAGCAATCCGAAGTATGAAATTGAAACAACCGGTGAAACAAAAATGATTGCCGGCCTGGAGTGCCGAAAAGCCGTGGTTAGCGATTTAACGAATAACAAAAAGTTTGACATTTACTATTACGGAAAAATAAAAGTATATCTCGGTAACAGTCCATACAAAGATTTTAATTATTTACTTATGGATTATGAGGACACAAGATACGGATTGCCGATGCATCTACAGGCAACAAAAGTTGACTTCAGTCCTATGGATACCACTATGTTAAGCGTTCATGGCAATTATAACTGGGTGGACAAAACAACATTTATTACTATTGTAAAAAATATGTATCAGTCCGTGTTATGAAAATAATTCGAATTCTGTTTCCCATTCCCCCCGCTATAATTATCTTTTTGTTTGCCTGTTCGACCGTCACTAAAAACGATAAGCAGAGTGAACAGGAACTCATTTTATCAAATAAAATAAAAAGCGTAAAAGAGTATGTAACCACCGTGCATTGGGAAATAAAGGAAAAAGAACATTTGCACAGCATAAAATTATATAATGTAAAAGGATTGCTTACAAAGGAAACCGTATTCATGGACAGTGGTATTGATTACATTACTACCCATGAATACGATAGTAATGGTAACCGGATTCTGTCAGTAGTAAATAGCCCGGACGGCAGGCTGGTATCTAAATACACAAGAACGTATGATGAGAATAATAATTTAAAGGAATTCCTTCATTTTGAATCGCTCCATAAGTCTTATATGATTGGAAATACCAATGATTACGACAGCAAAGGAAGAAAGATTGAGACGGATTGGTTTACCCCTTCCAGGTCAATAGCAATAGAAAAATTTAAGTATGACGGAATGGAAATGATTGAAGACGCGGATTATGATTTCCATGGTCAATTCCAATTCAAATGGATATACAAATACGATGAGGCAGGAAATTTAATTGAAGCTGTTCAATATTACCCCGATAGCCTCATTAATAGTAAAATTACTTATGAATATAATAAGGACAATGAAATGGTTAAACAAACCAATTACTTAAGAGGAACAATACAAGACAATACAATTTATGAATACGATAAGAAACATTTGCTAACCGCTAAAACCGAATGCTCTTCTCCGGGAAAAATTTCAGCCATATACAGGTATCAGTATGAGTAGCAAACCTCTTACATAAATATGAATTTTTTTTGGAAAAGAATACTATCCAACCCCTAATAAATAAAGTAGTTTTGCATCGGCTATTGTAATTATTATGAATCTGCCTGCTAAAATGAATGCCATGGTGCTTGAACAACAAAATAAGCCATTGGTATACAAAAATGTTTCTTTGCCTGAATTACAACCCCGGCAGGTATTGGTAAAAGTTATCGCTTGTGGTATATGCAGAACAGATTTGCATGTAATTGACGGAGATTTAAAACATCCGAAATTACCATTGATTTCCGGGCATGAAATAATCGGCATGGTTGTTAAAACGGGAGATGGGGTAAAAAATCATAAGGTAAATGATTTAGTCGGTATACCATGGCTGGCATATACATGCGGCAAATGCAGGTACTGCCTGAAAGGCAAGGAAAATTTGTGTGAGAACGCTCTATTCACGGGTTATACTGTTGACGGGGGATATGCCGAATACACTAAAGCATATGAAGATTTTTGTTTTGCATTGCCAGCCGGTTTTCACGATGCCTCAAAAGCGCCTTTGCTTTGCGCCGGACTCATAGGTTATCGCAGCTATAGTATGATTGATGATAATGCAGAAAACATCGGGCTGTATGGCTTCGGGGCAGCTGCTCACATTCTTGTGCAGGTTGCCAACCGGTTAGGGAAAAAGATTTATGCTTTCACGCAGGACGGTGATTCGGAGGCACAGAATTTTGCTTTAAAGATGGGAGCGGCTTGGGCAGGTGATCCATCCAAGCCATCTCCCGTAAAGCTGGATGCTGCTATTATTTTCGCGCCTGTGGGCAACCTGGTTCCTAAAGCATTAAGGGATACAGACAAAGGTGGGACAGTAATATGCGGTGGTATTCACATGAGCGATATCCCGTCTTTTCCGTATGATATTTTATGGGAAGAAAGAATTGTACGCTCAGTTGCCAACCTCACTAAAAAGGATGCAAAAGATTTTTTTAATCTAATAACCAATATCCCTGTGAAAACCAAAGTACAATTATTTAAATTACAGGAAGCCAACACCGCTCTTGACCTTTTAAGGTCGGGTAAATTGCAGGGGGCTGCTGTTTTGGTGATGGATTAAAATTAATTTATTTGACAAAGTTAAAAATAAAAATATGCGTGTTGCATTCTTTAGCACTCAATCTTATGACAAGGAATATTTTGATAAATCCAATACCATGTACCAACATGGTATTACCTATTACGAAGCCAGTTTAAATAAAGATACGGCAGGTTTGGCAGAAGGTTACGAAGCAGCATGTGTTTTTGTAAATGATACTCTGGATAAAGAAACCATCGAAAAAATTTGCAACAATGGAGTAAAACTTATTGCTTTACGGTGCGCCGGATTTAATAACGTTGATTTAAAAATCGCAGCGGAAAATAATATTACGGTTCTCAGGGTTCCCGCCTATTCACCCCATGCTGTTGCAGAACATACTGTGGCACTTATTCTTACCTTAAATCGCAAAACACACAAAGCCTACAATAGGGTTCGCGATGGAAATTTTTCACTGGAAAATCTAATGGGCTTTACTCTTTCAGGTAAAGTCGTTGGTGTAATAGGCACTGGAAGAATCGGTTCTGAATTTTGTAAAATAATGTTGGGATTCGGGTGTAGCATTATTGCCTACGATGTTTTTGAATCTGTTGATCTGAAAAACAGGGGTATTTTTTATAAATCCTATGAGGATGTTTTCAGCGAATCTGATATTATCTCATTACACTGTCCTCTTACACCATCCACTAACCATCTTATTAATAAAGAAACGATAAGCCTGATGAAAACCGGCGTGATGCTTATTAATACAAGCAGGGGGGCGGTTATAAATACGCATGACGTAGTACAGGCTTTAGAAAATGGAAAGATAGGTTACTTAGGAATTGATGTTTATGAACAGGAAGAAGGTTTATTTTTTCTTAATCTGTCGGAAAGTATTATTCGTGATGACGTAATTATAAGATTAATGGCGTTTCCCAATGTACTCGTTACTTCACACCAGGGGTTTTTTACAAAAGAGGCTATGGAAGAAATAGCCGAAACAACTCTTCAAAATCTTACTGACTTTGAAAAGGGATTATCCTCAAAAAACGAGGTTAAAGAATAAGTGCAAAATCTTTTAGGAAAATATATAGCATACTACAGGTATTTATTTGTACGACATTTTATTTTTTACAATATAAACAGCCTGTTTATATCTCTTAAAAACATGATAACAATCATATTTTTTAATGACGATTATATGATATTTTGGTTCATGTAGTGCACTAATTTTACAAAATAAAGGCATATAAAGACTTTTTAAATTTATAATGAAAAATAAAAATAATGACTATTTAAATCAAGAAAGTACTGCTTGGCTGAGAATATTAGACCGTTTGCAGGAAGAAAATATTGACCTGAAAAAGCGCTTTAGTGAATATATAAAAAAGGGGAAAGACGGCGTGTATCTTGAAAAGCTGGAATCTTTACACAATAATTTACTGAATAAAGATGCCCTGCTTTCATTGTTAAGACATGAAATAGTTGACCTTAATGAACTAATCAGAAAAGAGGCAAAAAAAGACAATCATGTTAATAAGCATTTAGATAAAAGGCAAAAAAAACTCAAGGATGACATGAAACGCGTGGAAGAGGAATTTGAACGTTTAAAATACGATTTTATGAACTATGCTGAAAAGGCAAAATCTTAACTTCGGTTCTAATTAAGCATATTACTAAGTTTCTTCTCATTAAGAATAACAATATTCCCGTCTTTTATACTTATCAGTTTTTCATCCTTAAAATCACTTAATGTTCTTATAAGCGATTCCGTTGCCGTGCCGGCAAGGTTTGCAAGGTTTTCGCGGCTAATATGAATTGCGAATTGAGATTCATTTTCCGGCTTATATTTTTTACTTAGGGTAACCAAGGCATCAGCTATTTTTTTGCGCACAGAGTTATAAGCAAGATTAAGCAACTGTTGTTCTTTATCACTAATATTATTTGCCAGCAATTGAATAAACTTTAACATCACCTCGCGATTGTTATTCAACAATTCATCAAACTCTTTTTTAGAAATAGCCACAATAGAACTTTCTTCCATAGCTTCGGCGGATTCTTTATATAGTGTTCCTTCAAGTAAAGCGGTATAGCCCAAAAAATCACCTGCATTATATAGTCCTATAATAAGTTCCTTCCCATCTTCATTTATTTTGTAAGCTTTTACTTTGCCGCTCTGAACATAAAACAAGTCAACAGGGTGGCTGCGCTCAGTATAAATTGCCTGTTTTTTACGGAATTTTGTAATCGTGCGATTTTTAACTAATTGTTTTAATGCTTCATTGCCGCTAACGCTATTAATTAATTTATCCAGTCCCGCCAATCCCGAAAGCTTTTCTTTTATTAGTTCCGATTTTTTTAGCCTGCTTTCTATGGCTTTCAGCAATTCCGTGCTGCTAAAGGGTTTGGTAATATAATCGTCGGCACCCAGTTCCATTCCTTTTCGCATTTCAGACCTTTCAGCTTTGGCGGTTAAAAAGATAAAAGGAACATGCTGCATATCAGAATTCTTTTGCAGCATGTGAATAACGCCGTAACCATCCAGTTCGGGCATCATAATATCACAAACTATTAAATTAGGCTTTTGGGCTATAGCCACTTCAACGCCTTCTTTTCCGTTCCTGGCTGTAAGCACTTTATATTTTGCTAATTCAAGTACTTCAGCCATGTTCTCACGGATGCCATCGTTGTCTTCAATTACCAAAATTGTTTGCATTGTCGTTTATTTTTGAATCAAAAGTAATAATAAATTCAGTACCTTTTCCCACCTGGCTCCTGCATTTTATAGTTCCGTTCATTAACTCGGCATACCTGGCTACAATATGCAGTCCTAAACCTGTGCCCTGGATATTGCTAACGTTGCTCCCCCTGAAAAAACGCTCGGATAAATGTTCTAAATCCTCTTTCGGAATGCCAATGCCCTCGTCTTTAACAGATATGGTAAGTTGTTTATTTAAATACAAAACCGATAAATGTATAGGACTATTTTCAGGAGAGAACTTAATGGCATTTGAAAGCAAATTCACCAATATTTGCCTTATCAGGGTCTGATCTAAAAAATCAACAATGCCATTTCCCTTGTAGTTTTGAATAATTTTTTGTCCTTTTTTTAGGATAGTGTTCATTTGGTTTATATGCGTATTAATGAGTTCGGCAAGATTGAATTCTGCAATTCTTATTTTCAATTTACCTTCTTCTATTTTACCAACGGAAAGGAAATCATTAAGAATATCATCGAGCATATTTACTGATGATACAATTTTTTCTATATGCCTTTCGCGTTTAGGTTGTTCATCATTAGATGTGTACTGGGATACCAAGTATGCCGAAGAAAGAATTGTAGTCAGCGGCGTACGAAACTCATGCGAAGCCAGCGATACAAATTTCGATTTCAACTCGCCTAATTCCTTTTCCCGCTCTAATGCTTCACGTAATTGTATATCCTTTTCTTTTGCCTCTTTAATTTGTATTTCCAGTTGTTGCACCGTTTCACTTAAGGTATGTGTTCTTTCTTGTACCAGTTCTTCCAATTGTGAATTTAATTTTACAAGGGCTTCTTCTGAGTTCTTACGAACGGATATATCATTCACAAATGCAATGGCATATTGGTGTCCTTCAGCATGGTAGGAACTCAGGCTAACCTCAACCGGAAATTCGGTGCCGTCTTTTTTTACAGCAAATAAGTCAAGCCCTAAGCCCATTGGGCGGCTTTGTGAAGAATGTTTATAATAATTTGTGCGGTGATTCACATGCTTATGCTCATAGCGTTGTGGAATAAGAATTTCAATTTTATTACCTATTAGTTCAGATTCATCGGAATAACCGAATTGCTGGAGGGCAAACTTATTAGCAAGCACAATTTTTCCTTCGCTGTTGACAGTAATAATACCGATTGCCGCATTATTAAATAAGGCTTCAAATTCTTGCCGCGTGGAATGGGGAGTATTCACTTTTTACTGTAATATACGGTTTTATTACAGCACAAATTTATAAAAAGGATATTTTTTAATAAAATTATTAGAAAAGACGAGGTATAGCTCAATAGGCTGTCCATCCGCCATCGGCTACAATAATTGCCCCGTTAATAAAACTCGATTTATCAGAAGCAAGGTAAAGGGCTAAATCCGCTATTTCAGCCGGTTCACCCATCCTGATATTAGAGCCCATGGCTGTGCTCATTCTTTCATAACCGAAGGCATTTGGTTTAGCCCCTTCCATTATATTGGTACTTACACCTCCGGGAGCTATGCCGTTACAGCGTATTCCCTTTGTACCATACATGAAGCCGATATTCTTTGTAAGCCCTACCAGGGCATGTTTTGATGAAGTGTAAGCAGCGCCGGCTCGCGCACCATTCAATCCTCCTATCGACGAGATATTAATTATAACCCCCTTGCCTTTTGCAAGCATTAACGGAACAGCAAGTCTACAGGCATAAAAGGGACCATTAAGATTTACACCCATAACTTTATTCCAAAGATCGTTGCTTACATCGCCCACGGGAGTAAAATCGTCCATAATCCCGGCATTATTTACCAGTATATCCAATGCACCATAAGTATGCGTGGCAGTATCAATCATTCTTTTTACATCGTCTTCTTTTGCAACGTTGATTATAGTTCCTGTTGCCTTACCTCCTTTCGATGAAATTTCTTTAACTACATCATTCACCCTGTCGCCTTTTATATCCGATACAACCACATTAGCGCCTTTATTGGCAAAAAGCAATGCAATTGCTTTGCCCATGCCAGAACCGGCGCCGGTTACGACAGCCGTTTTACCATTTAAGATTTTACTCATAAATATATTTTTGTTTAAGTGACTGTAAAAGTAGATTTGGTTTTAATTCAAAACCATGATAAAAATCAGAGCCGGTAATGATTTTAATCACCGCCTCTTAAAAAGATAATTATTTCCTCATCTGCCCTAATGTTATTCACTTGCTAAAAAACATGACCAAAATCATTGATTTCAGGTTATAGTTATACTTAATTTTATAAAATAATTAATATGAAAAATATCTTGTTTGTGTATAGTTACCCTTAAAACAACTTACTATGACAACAAATATCAGTTTATTGGGTATGCCGTTGACCAAAAACCAGTTATTCAAATTCAAATACAATGGTAAAACCATTTATGTAAAAACCGGCTTTGTAGGCGGCTTTGGCGGAACATTCTCACCGATAGTGAAAGAAAATTCAGGAGTATTTTTTAAAATTAAAGACCTTGATTATTATAAAAAAGACCCTGTTGACATTAAGAATATAGAATTCTTTCCTATTAAAAATGTGGCTAATATTGACGGGAAGATTGAGGTAATTGAAATTTATAACTAACTCAAACCGTTTTATTTTAACTGAAAGGTGGAATGGAATTTTAAAATTTAATTATGCCCTGGAATAAAACGTATTACCCGGTATCAATGAAAAACCTGCCCGAGGATGTGAGAGATAAAGCTATTGAAATAGCTAATGCAATATTAGAAGAAGGCAATATGAGCGAGGGCAGAGTGATTGCTACAGCAATAAAACGTGCCAGGGAGTGGGCAATAAAACATAATATTGATTTCCATCCTCAATCCAAAGAATAGAATTTAGAATAAGGACTATCCTAAGCTTAGGACACTCATCTATACATGGATAAAAAGAGAATTAATGTACGGTAGTAGTTGAGCTGGTACCCGAAGTACCTGTTGCTTTTGTAGTCGAAACAGCCTTCACCCGTGAAGGCACAAGCATCGGATGCCCCAGTGTTGGTACAGCGGCAGCAGGGGTAGCATGAACTGATGATGTAGTTGGCTTTATAGCCTGATTTTTCCCACCTGCAGTGGTTGGCAAAATGATTTTTTTAGGAACAGGCTGGTTGGTATTGGTGATTGAATGAACCGATTGGGTAGCCGGAACCTGCTTTACAGATTGCTTATTTACAGGCGAAGAGGGCGTAATAATTTTTGATGGAACAGGTTGACTTCCGGTTGAACCCTGGTTAACCGGTGAAACAGTTTGTGAAAATATGGGTGTACTTATAATGATCATAAGCCCAATTGCACCTATAAGAAGAATTTTATTTTTCATGTTTTAACTATTAAAAGTAGCCTGATTCACGTTTTAAAAGAATCAGGCTACCGGTTAATTTTTTTACATTTTACTACCGCTAACTATAAGCCAATTAGCGCCGTCACTTACAATATACTCCTGTTCATAACTGTTAGAAAGTGTTATGGATGTGCCATAGTTGCCAATCACTTGTGTGCCAAAAGTATTAATGGTAACTATATTCGTTCCTGAAACATTAATAGCAGCAAGGTAATATAACCTGCCCTTCATGGTTGTTGCATCAGGAAGATTTATAGTAATAGCACCAGTATTGCAATTACCTTCAATAATATAATCACTTGAAGTTGCTGAATAAGGAGACGAAGCAGGAGTAATAGTATTTACAACAACTGACATTGAACCATTAAGCTGTAAAGTACTATTAGGTATAGGTGTGTTAATACCTACGCTGCCTGAACTTGTAACTCTCATTCTTTCAGTAGCGACGGTTGCAACTACAAAATCCTTTGAATCTGTTGTTCCTATATAGTTTTGACCTCCTCCTGTACCGGGTGTTGTTCCTGTATTACCTGAAAGCTGCCATGCAGTACCTGATGTAATCGGTGTAGCCCATGTTGGAGCGCCACCGCCTGTTGATGTTAATACCTGTCCGCTAGTACCAACACCTGTTGAGCCAACAAGACCGCTTCCGGCTGAAGTATATAGCAATGCACCTGGTGTTGCATATCCCGGTATATACAATGCAGTAGCAGAAGAACTACCTAATGTAACTGAATTGCTTGCAGGGGCAGTTGCCAGGTAACCAATAGCAGTAGCATTTGAAAGCCCGGCGCTATTTACATCTGCCTGGTAACCGACTGCAGTGTTGTTGCTTCCTGTTGTACTTGTTTGCAATGCCTGGTAACCAAGAGCTGTGTTGTTTACTCCTGAAACGTTGTTAACCAAGGCGCTATCACCAACAGCTACTTCTACACTGGTGGTACTGTTATATAAAGCATTGGCGCCTATAGCCACATTTGATGAACCATTTGCATTGTTTATGAGGGATGAACCGCCTACAGCTGTATTGTTACTGCCTGTACGTAAAGCTTGGAAGGAACCAACCGGAATAGGCTAAATAACCCATTGCAGTATTGTTATTTCCTACAGAATTAGAAACCATGGATCCAAACCCGCTTGATGTATTGTTGCTACCACCAAGATTACTGTTCAATGCATACATACCGGCTGCTGTGTTATTATTACCTGTATTTTCTACTAAACTTGAGAAACCGATTGTAGTATTATCAGCACCACTTGGAGCTTCAAACATCGCACCAGCACCAACTGCTACATTATAGCTTGCGGAATTTCCTGCGCCATTAATTAGCTGTCCCGCATAGAACCCGATAAAGGTATTTTGAACGCCTGTTGTATCGGTTTGTCCTGCATAAGCTCCCATAAACAAGTTACCATAATTAAATGCTCCGTTGCCTATAAAATTCTGTCCTGCCTGGTAACCAATAAATTCGTTTACAGGCCCCTTATCATTATACTGTCCGGCTTCATAACCTTCAAACATATTTCCTACACCCACATTAGCTGCACCGGCATGGTATCCTATTGCAACAGTTTGGAAACCATTGGCACCATAATTACCAGCTGCTTCGCCAAAGTAAACGCTACCATTGCCTTCATTGGGGTTAATTTCACCTGATGTGGAATCATTGGTTTTAAATATTAAGGGTTGATCATCTGTTGTGCCTATAAAGTTAGTGCCGGGTATTGTGCCTGCATTGCCTGTTAGCTGCCATGCCGTGGACGAGGTGGTTAATGTTGTCCACGTCGGTACACCGCTGCCGTTCAATGATAATACCTGCCCGTTGGCGCCACTTTGTAATGCTGATAAATCGCCGGTGCTGTTATTGGCAAATACAAGATTTGAATTTGATGTTGCTGCCGCTACGTTAAAGGTATTACCTGTTTTCATTCCATCAATTCGTACTGTTCCCGTTGTTGTTCCAACTTCTAAGGACTGAGCCGGTGTAGCAGTGCCGACACCAACATTGCCATTCATAAATGCAGCTGCATAAGCCGTTTGTCCTCCTGACACAACTGCATTGGCATCTGTATAGATACCATAGAAGTTATTAGTCTGTGAATAAGTGGGTGCGCCGCTGGCATTAATAGCTCCATATAACGCTGCTCCGCCATGTGCAACAGGATGAATTACCCCCATCACACCTACCTCATATCCATGAGTGTTATCACCTGCCTGCGCAAACCCATACATCGCTACATTCTGGTAATCGCCTGTAAGATTTGTTTGTAAAGCATTCGATGTTATAGCATAAGTATTGGCAACATCTGTGTGAGTAACAAACAATGGTTGTGTCGGTGGGTTAACTGCGCTCGTGCCAATTCCTACATACCCTGTGCTATTGGCTATTCTCATATCTTCGTTACCGGCAGTTTTAAACACTAAATCCTGTGCATCTGTGGTTCCGATAAAGTTTGTTCCTGCTGTTGTGCCTGCATTGCCTAATAGCTGCCATGCGGTGGCTGACGTGGATGGTGTTGACCATGTTGGAACGCCGCCCGCAATAGTTAATACCTGTCCGCTTGTTCCATTACCAAGCCATGTGTCGTTAGCGCCCGGACCAGCAGATAACAATATATTGCCGGTTAAGCCTGCGTTATATGAACTGCCATTCCATGGCGATATAGCACCGTTAACGCCTATTTGCGAAGTAACAGTACTACCATTACCGGGAGCCGCTCCATTGCTGCCAAGAACAATTTGGTTGCTTGTGGTTGCCTCTGAATAAGCGCCTATTGATGTTGAATAGCTTTGTGCTATAAGATTATAGTTTGCCTCATAACCTAAAGCCGTATTATATGAGCCCGTAGTGTTAGCTGATAAAGCCTGGTAACCAAGAGAGGTATTATAGGCACCGCTTGTATTTGAAACAAGTGCGCTATCGCCCACGGCTGTATTTTGGCTGGTTGTATTATTAAATAATGCCCAGCTACCTATACTGGTATTGCTGGCTGCACCACCGCCACTTGCTAAATCAAGTGAACCAAATCCAAGGGCAGTATTATAATTACCCGTTGTACGAGGATTAGCACTAAAATTACCACCCATTGCAAAGTAACCTATAGCCGTATTATATCCACCGCTGCTATTATTATATAAGGCACTTCTACCAAGACCGGTATTACCACCGGCTGTTAAGCCAGTCATGCCTCCTGCACCTATTGAGCCGCTACCGCCGGTTGTATATCGTCCTGCATAATCTCCAACCATTACGTTGCCCGCGTTGGTATTGTTAGCTAATAACGCATTAAGACCTATACCTATATTTTCTGTTCCTGACGTGTTGCCGTTTAACGCTTCCCATCCAACAGATGTATTAGAACCGCCGCTGGTATTATTATACATACTGCGGTAGCCTACAGCGGTATTATCACCGCCGCCAACAATCAACTGTAAAGCACCCGAACCAATAGCTGTATTTTGAGCGCCGAGTCCTGTAATTGCACCACTACCTGTTCCTGAAGCGCCTAACATGGCTTCAAAACCCAATGCTGTATTATCAGCACCACCAATACCAAACAGAGCTGCATATCCGGCTGCTGTATTATCACTGCTGGTTTGATTTGCAATCAATGCATCCGTTCCTATAGCCGTATTTACCTGACCTGAAGTGTTATTTAATTCTGCCTGGTACCCGACGGCGACATCTTGATTTCCACTGGTTTCTAAAGATAATGCTAAACCTCCGACAGCTGTATTATAACCGGCATTTGAAGAAAGAGTTTTCAATGCCTGATAGCCAATAGCGGTATTGTAAGAAATTGTCGTATTAGTTGCTAATGCCTGGTAACCGACTGCTGTATTTTGAGTCCCGAGGTATTGGATTCCATCGCCTGGTATCCCAATGCAGTACTTCCTGTGGCTGTATTTGCATTTAATGACTGGTAACCCAGTGCAGTGCTTGCACCGGTTGATTCAACACGACCTGCATTAACTCCGAGAACTCCGAATTGAAAACCTGCACCAATTGAAGAGGTACCCACGTAAGTAGTAGGCGAAGCGGCAAAAGTATAAGAAACAGCGTTACCTGTTAACTGCCATGCTGTAGCTGATGTAGATAGGGTTGACCATGTGGGAACGCCGGAATTAGAAGTTAATATCTGTCCGTTTGTACCTGGTGTAACATATGAAACAAGACCGCTGGCAGCCGAAACAAATAATAGTCCATTAGTAGCTGTTGAATATCCGGGTAAATAAAGCCCGGTAGTTGTTGCTGATGACGCACCACCAACAACGGCAGTGCTACCTAATGCTATAGAGTTGCTTACCGGAGCAATGGCACTTGCGCCAATTGCTGTTGCATTGGTTAATGCGGCAGAAGCTACATTGGCACCATTACCTAAAGCAGTATTATTTGACCCTGTTGTATTTGTGCTAAGAGCGCCCTGACCTACAGCAGTATTCTGGAACCCTGAAGTAGTAGCTAATGCAGCGCTGGTACCTACTGCGGTATTATTAGCTCCTGTAGCAGCTTCTAATGCCTGGAGACCGAATGCACTATTATCACTACCTCCGCCATTACGCATTGTTTGATAACCAACCGCTGTATTACCGCTTCCGTTTGTAACATGATATAATGATTGATATCCAATACCAACATCATTGGTTGCACCACCAGACACACCACTTGTAGCATTTACCATAGCAGATGCACCAAGGGCCACATTATATTGTGAAGCTCCCCCGATATTGGGAACATAAGCATACATTGCGCTATCTCCCACTGCTGTATTTGAAGTTGTATTGGTAACGGTACTTTCATAAAGGTTTTGATTTGTTTGCGATAAGGCGTAAGAGCCTACAGCCACGTTGTTACTACCCGAATAATTAGCAAACATTGTCAAGTTTCCTAAAGCTATATTATTAGAACCTGTTGTAAGGTTGTAATGCGTTTGATATCCCATGCCTATATTGTTATTACCGGATATGGCGACGGCTCCAGAAACATTATACAATGATTGGTAACCCATAGCTATATTGTTATTACCTGGTCCACCATCAAAGGATTGGTAGCCCATTGCTATGTTATTTGAACCTGAAGTCGGGTAATAAACCGCAAATGAACTTTCACCAATACCAATATTATGTGCACCTGTAATTGGAACAGATGTAGCACCCGGATATGCATTCATTGCACTATCACCAATAGCAGTGTTATATAAACCGGAAGTAATATCTAACCCGGCATCGTAGCCAACGGCTGTATTACCGGCACCTGTACTAACTGATAATGCCTTGTAACCAACAGCTGAATTAAAAGCAGCAGAGGTATTAGCAGTTAATGCCTGGTAACCAAATGCTGTATTAGCAGTGGCTGTATTAACATTTAAAGCCTGGTAACCTATTGCTGTATTAGCGTTAGTGGATTCAACACGACCTGCGTTAACTCCACCAATTCCAAATTGGAAACCTGCGCCACCAGAAGCTGTTGTTCCCAAATAGGTAGCAGGTGAAGCATTAAATGTATAGGGAACAGCGTTGCCTGTTAACTGCCATGCTGTAGCTGATGTAGATAGGGTTGACCATGTGGGAACGCCGGAATTAGAAGTTAATATCTGTCCGTTTGTACCTGGTGTAACATATGAAACAAGCCCGCTTGCTGCTGAAACAAATAATAGTCCATTAGTAGCTGTTGAATATCCGGGTAAATAAAGTCCGGTAGTTGTTGCTGACGACGCGCCACCAATAACGGCAGAGTTACCTAAAGTTACAGAGTTGCTTACAAGGGCTAATGCGCCATTACCAAGAGTTGTTGCATTGGATAACTGTGTGGCTGTGCCGGGACCTGAATTGTAACCGATAAAGGTATTGTTACCGCCTGTGGTATTTGCATTTGCCGGCGTTGCCGTGTAACCTGCCTGGTAACCAAATGCCGTGTTGTTAGCTCCTGTGGTATTTGATTGCATTACATTATATCCCATACCAACGTTATTGATACCTGTGGAAGTAGCTGTTAATGCATTGTAACCAACGGCAGTATTGCCGCTTATATTGGTTGCTCCATATAGAGCCTTATAACCTATACCTGTATTACCACTTCCTGCCTCATTCCAGTATAATGCTTGGTGGCCTATACCCACATTATGAGCACCCGCTACAAAAGAAAATGAAGCAATATGAATAGCCTGATAACCAATAGCTATATTGTCACTGGGTAAATTTCCAATATACATAGCGCTATCACCAATTGCTATATTGAAACCTCCGCTTATATTGTTTGACAATGTTGCAATTCCAATACCAATATTATAGCCGGCTCCACCACTGTTCTCAATGGCATTGTAACCTATGGCAATGTTGTTATTGCTATTGTCTCCATAATCAAAACCAAACGCATTAACACCAATTCCAATATTATTATTACCTACATCTTCAAAATCCATAGTATTTTCTCCTATACCTATATTACCTGTTCCTGTTGAAATATCGTCTACCGACCCTTCGCCCATTCCTATATTATGAGAACCTGCTGTACCGGTAAATGTAGCTTCTAAACCTCCCATTGTATAAGAGCCGATACCAATATTGTCACTTCCGGGACCATTACTGGTTGAACCTGTATAATACCCTGCCCAATAACCTACTGACACGTTATCTGAGCCAGTTGTAGTATTTAACCCTGACTGGTTGCCAATAGCAATATTACGAGCGCCGGTAGTATTGGCTTCTGATGCCTGGTAACCAACTGCTGTATTGTTTGCTCCTGTGGTTACATTTAATGTCTGGTAACCAAGGGCAGTATTATAAGTAGCAGTAGAACCACCTTCAACACGACCTGCATTAACGCCTTGAACTCCAAATTGGAAACCGGCACCATTTGCAGCAGTTGTACCTAAATAATTAGTGGGTGAAGCTGCTGGCGTATAGGCAATTGCATTGCCCGTTAACTGCCATGCCGTAGCTGCTGTAGAAGCCGGTGTTACCCATGTGGGAACACCGCCTGTTACTGTCAATACCTGTCCGGCTGTACCTATAGTAAGGGGTGAAACAAGCCCTGTTGCGTCATGGGTATAGAACATTTCTCCTGCAGTTGCATATCCCGGCAAATAAAGGGCATTAGCTGCTGCATTACCTAATGTTACTGAATTGCTTACCGGGGCCGTTGCGCCGTTACCAATAGCGGTGGCATTAGTTAATGCCGCCGATGCTACATTGGCCTGGTAACCAATGGCAGTGTTAAACGAACCCGTCGTATTAGCTAATAATGCCTGATTACCCAATGACGTGTTTTCTGAACCGGTAGAGTTGGAAGCCAATGCACTATCACCCACAGCAACGTCGTTAACCGCACCTGTTCTTATTCCAAATAATGAATTTGAGCCCACTGCCGTATTTGCACTATTATTAGAAATAGGTACCGATGTACCAAACATGGATTGGTAGCCGATGGCTACGTTGTTTGAACCGGTTGTATTATTGAATAATGCCGTTTCCCCAATTCCCACGTTGTTGTTACCCGTTGTGTTTTCTATTACAGACCTGTCACCTACTGCTGTATTATTTGCACCAGTGGTATTATAGGTCATTGAACTGTTACCCAAAGCTGTATTCCTTTGGCCGGTTTCTGCTGTTAATCCTCCCAATGCCTGGAAACCTAATGCTGTATTATAACTGGTACCGTTGGCAAGTGATAATGCCTGGTAACCGATTGCTGTATTGCCTAATCCTGTTTGTAGCGATTCCATGGTTTGGTATCCCATGGCCACATTGAATGAACCACTAGTATTAGCTGTCAAGGCCTGAACACCAAAAGCATCATTATTTGAACCACTTGTATTATTCTGCAATGCTCCATAACCAACGGCATCATTGTAATTAGCTGTATTAGCTTTTAATGCCTGATAACCCATCGCAGTATTATCGTTATTAGTGATGTTGGATAATAAGGCGTCATATCCTACTGCTGTATTGCTTGATCCGCTGGTATTGGCTTTTAATGCCTGGTAGCCCACTGCCGTGCTTCCTGTTGCTGTGTTAGCATTTAAGGATTGGTAACCCAAGGCTGTACTTGATCCGGTAGTGCCCTCTACACGACCGGCGTTAACGCCGCTAACTCCAAATTGAAAACCTGCACCACCACCGGAGGTAGTACCTACATAAGTAGCAGGAGCAGCACTAAAACTATAGGAAACACCATTACCCGTTAATTGCCATGCTGTTGCTGAAGTACTTAGTGTTGTCCATGTGGGTATGCCACTGCCATTGGCTTCTAATACCTGTCCATTGGTACCATTACCAAGCCAAGTTGGCGCTCCTGCACCTGCTGATAATAATATATTTCCTGTTGTGCCTGCAGTAGCCTGAAATGCCGAGGCTGCGCCTGTGCCATATAATATTGTTCCTGCTGTACCTATTAATGATATAACTGGTGTTGTAGTTGGATTTGTAACACTCAAAGGTGCATTTGCATTAACTGATGTTACGGTACCACCTGATGGGGTTGCCCATGTGGGAACGCCGCCGGTCCATGTTAACACCTGGTTAGCTGAACCTGGCGTAATGGCTGATAGAAGACCACTTGCTGCCGAAGTGTAATACATTTGACCAGGTGTATTGTAAGAACTGCCCGGTATATAAACACCTGTAACTGATGCATTACCTAATGTTACTGAATTGCTTACCGGCGCTGTTGCCTGGTAACCGATTGCCGTAGCATTGGTAAGTGCCCCTGAAGCTACATTTGCCTGGTATCCTAATGCTGTATTACCTTCTCCTGTTGTATTTGCAGATAAGGCTGAATCTCCAACTGCCACGTTCTGGTTACCTGTATTATTTAACAATGCCGTAGCACCTATAGCGGTGTTGCTGACAATACCACTGCCCGATGCCACATCAAGAGCCTCAAATCCAACGGCTGTGTTTGCATTACCTGATACCGTGCCGTTACCGGTAAAATTACCCCCCATAGCAAATAATCCGACTGCTGTATTTAAACTGCCATCAGTAATACTATATCCTGTACCTCTTCCTATTGTAGTATTTCCAAAAGATTGAGTAGTATAAAGATTAGTAGCACCCGAAACTCCGCTGGAACTGCCTCCTGTGCCTATATATCTTCCTGCATAGAAACCCACTACAGTATTAAACTCACCCCCTGTAACAGGCGACAGTGCAAAATCTCCCAATGCTATGTTATTGGTTGCGGAAGCAGTAGCTGAACCTAATGCGCCAAGCCCCATAGCAATATTATTTGTACCGGCATCATTATTACCAGCAGGTCCATAACCATTTCCAGAAGCTGTTGCGCCAAAATAATAATTATCATTTGTCAAATCTATTACGCCATTATTGCTGGAAAAATTCCAACGGGTAACTGAGGTGTTACCTTCTTGTATTTCAGCACTTGCAGTTGCTGATGCACCGTAGCCAATTGCTGTAGCATTGGATAAAGCGGCTCCTATCTGGCTAGTAGCTCCAATTGCTGTATTATCAGAACCACTTGTTAGAGTAGTTCCTGCGCCCTGTCCTATAATTACGTCGCTGCTTCCCGAAACAACGCCGGTGGCTGCAGCTTCACCTATAACTACGTCGCTGGCTCCCGAAAAGGTGTTATCCGCAGCATCATATCCCAATGCTACGTTATTACTACCTGTCATACTAATGGCAGAATTAGTACCCACTGCTACATCTGCTTGTTCTGAAACGCCGTTTCGTAATGCCTGTGAGCCAATGCCGACATTATAACCGTTATTAGAGCCCGAATTATTACTTGCCAAGGCGAAAAGACCTACAGCTACACTTTGTATTTCGCCGGTCTCTGTTTCCAATGCACCATATCCTACTGCCACATTCTGATTACCGCTACTATTATTTGATTCCATAGCATCATATCCTATAGCAACGTTTTTAACGCCGCTTACGTTGTTAGCCATAGCTGAGTCGCCAACGGCTGTATTTGGTCCGCTTGCAATGGTAACGTTGTTAAGTTTTAATGCGTTTGCACCAACGGCGGTGTTGCCGCTGCCAGTGGCGGCTGCTAAGGCATTAACACCAAAGGCTGTATTATTACCGCCGGTAGTGTTGGCATCTAATGCATTATAACCCACACCGGTGTTGCCGGTAGCGGTAGTAATATGCTGTAAGGCATTTTGTCCGACTGCTACGTTAAAGGTGCCGCTGGAGCTTTTTTCTAAAGCTGATGCACCCATGGCAACGTTACCATTGGCAGCTGTATTAGTATATAATGAACTATCTCCTATAGCTACGTTATCAGAGCCGCTTGTATTACTGTAATCAGCCACATAACCTACTGCGGTGTTTTGTGCACCGGTGTTTTTATTTAATGCCAAACCGCCTACTGCTGTATTATATGAACTGATAGTGTTAGTTAATAAGGCTTCGTATCCTAATGCTGTATTGTTTATTCCTGAAGTATTGCTTAAGGCTGCTTCATATCCCAGGGCGGCATTATCTGCTCCTGTGTTCGCATGTAAGGCTTCATATCCAACAGCAGTACCAAAAGTACCGGTGCTATTTAATGACAAATAACCAATCCCGGTATTACCACCGGATTCAATACGTCCGGCGTTATTGCCTAATACCGCAAATTGAAAACCTGTGCCCCCTGAAGAGTTAGTACCCAAATAAGTAGTGGGTGTAGCACTAAAAGCATAAGCAGCAGTAGTATTACCGCCTGTTACGTTCCAGGCATTGGTGGCTGCGGAGGCATTCGTCCATGTTGGAATGCCGCCAGCAAGGGTTAATATTTGCCCGTTGGTACCTGCTGCTGTTGATGAAACAAGTCCGCTTGCAGCAGAAGTATATAATAATGAACCAACCGAAGTATATCCCGGCAAATAAAGACTGTGAACTGCAGTATTACCCAGTGTTACTGAATTGCTAACGGGCGCTATTGCACCATTACCAATTGCTGTGGCATTGGTTAAGCCATCAACACTTACATTAGCAAGATAACCTATGGCAGTATTGTTTGTGCCCGAAGCATCATTTGAGAGTGCCCCGTATCCCACTGCAACTTCATTATTTCCACCACCAAAACCGGTACCTATATTATACAAAGCTGAATCGCCAATCGCTGTATTTTCATTATTTTGGAAACCATTATACATCGCCTTATAACCAAGCACTGAATTGCCGTAGGTAAAATTACCTATTGGAGAACCAAGCATGGCTTCATATCCAATAACCGTATTTGCATTACCTGTACCTGTGGGTGAAGTGCTTCCACCGCCGGCTAAGTTTTTGCTGGCTCCGTAACCAACTGCAACATCGCCAAATGTGCCTGAACTGGGAAGTGAAACACCTCCATTGGTGTAAGCTCCAATTGCAACATCGCTGTTGTTCGTTGAACCGCCATAAAGAGATTGATAACCTAATGCCGTATTGTTATCTCCTGAAAACATGTTATATCCAGAATTATATCCTACAGTTGTATTGTTATTCCCATCACCACTATTATAAGAATAATCACCAATGGCTACATTATTATTACCCACATCATTACTCCACTGTGATTCATACCCGATACCTATATTTTCAGACCCCGTTGTTAAATAATCAACTGATTGTTCGCCAATACCTATATTATAGGTACCGGTATTATTTTGAGTCCAAATGGCGGAATTCTCAGCCTGGTATCCAACAGCTATGTTGTGCGAGCCGGTGGTAACCCCATTTAAAGCCTGGTCGCCAAGGGCGGTATTAAATGAACCGGTAGTATTGGATTGTGCCGCTAAATACCCAATTGCCGTATTATCTGTTATAGTAGTTGAAGCGCCGGTGCCCTCCAGAGCCCCGTAGCCGATAGCCGTGTTATTAATACCTGTGGTAGTATTAGCTAAAGCCAGGTAACCTAAGCTGGTAGTATAATATGAACCATGAGCTGCATTTCCATCTTCAATACGTCCTGCTGTGCTGCCAAATACTTTAAATTTTAATCCCTGGTCATCAATGGTACCAAGATAGTTAGTGCTATAAGCTGTTCCGGTATTACCGGTAAGCTGCCATGCAGTAGCTGCTGTAGAAGCCGGTGTTGCCCATGTTGGAACGCCACTCGACCATGTTAATACCTGGTTAGCTGAACCCGGTGTTATAGCTGTTAAAAGACCGCTGGCGGCTGAAGTATAATACATATTTCCCGGTGTATTATAACCGCTGCCGGGTATATACAAACCTGTAACTGATGTATTGCCTAATGTTACTGAATTGCTCACCGGAGCCGATGCCTGGTAACCAATTGCTGTTGCATTGGTAAGGTTATTTGCACCTACATTCGCAGCAGTACCTAATATTGTATTATTAGAGCCTGTAGTATTTGCTAAACCCGCTTGGTATCCTAAAAAGGCATTACCGCCTCCTGTAGTGGTATTGATACCTGCATTTGAACCGATGAATGTTCCCTGGCTTGCACCATAATAAACTGCACTATCTGTTTGAATCGGGTTATACCCAACAAATGTATTATCCGATTCGTTAGATGTGGCGCTTGCTGCCGCATTCCAACCTGAGCCATAGCCAAGGAATGTATTGTCATTAGCAGTATTAGTGCCATTATAAGCATTTGTATACCCTGCCTGGTAACCCAAAAAGGTATTAAACACACCAGCATTACCAGAACTAATAGGAAGAGTATTGGCAGCCAGCGCCAAAAAAGCGTTCTTATGAGCATCACCGGCAGAAGAAGCAGCACTATAGCCTGCCTGGTAACCGATTGCCGTGTTACCATAATAAGCTACAAAAGCTCCTACTGTTGTTGGCGCACTGACGCTGATAGCGCTCAGGCCTGCCTCGTGTCCTATTAATGTTGTTCTTAAAAAATTAGCCGAATTATCATAATAACCTACTTTATATCCAATAGCTGTGTTACCGCTTGAGGTAACTGTACCGGTTTGCGACTTAAGGGCTGCGTAACCCATTAAAACCTCGAAGTCGCCTGCCGTATTTCCTGCGCCGGCGCTATCGCCAACTGCTGTATTTTTTACGCCGGAAGTTGTAGATACAAGAACCGACATTCCAACGCCTGTATTATTTCCGCCCGATGTAGTGCCCGCTAATGCCCGGTATCCTACTGCTACGGTTCCAAGACCACTGTAACTACCGCCTCCTACGTTCAATGCTGAGTCACCAATAGCCACGTTGCCATTACCACCGAAATTACCTTGAAATGCCTCAAACCCTACCGCTGTATTACCATAAGACTGATTTCCTAATGCACCTGAGCCATACATCGCATAGTAACCCACCAATGTATTGGCATTACCTTGTCCTGTTGCTGAACGGGTTCCTCCGCCGTTTACCCATCCGCCAGCATAATAACCAACCATAACATCTCCAAATACACCTTGATTTGAACTTCCTAAATACCCTTGATCAACGAACGCTCCTATTGCAACGTTTGCGCTGTCAAGTACTGAACCACTATTAAGAGCTTCATAACCCATTACCGTATTACCACCTCCTACGCCCGGAACTGAAAAAGCCTTATACCCTACTACTGTTTGCTGGCTACCATAATTTGCAGTAGCACTGGTATTTGCTAACATTGCCTGGTAACCTAGTGCCGTGTTACCGGTTCCCGTGGTATTGTTCATTGCCGCATCATAACCGACAGCTGTATTTCCTACAGCTGTATTCAAGGCTAATGCCGAATCACCTATTGCTGTGTTATCCGAACCTGTTAAATCGCTAAATAAAGCTCCAAATCCAACAGCAACATTAAGTCCCTTTAGTGCTGTATTAGTTGTAGCAAAATTGTATAATGAATAGTCACCAATTGCTATATTATATGATGACAATATATTAGAATGCAAAGCTGAGTAACCTATGGCAAGATTATAATTACCTGTTGTATTTGAAAAAGCCGTCCCGTAACCCAATCCTAAATTTTCTTTACCGGTTGTATTTGCAGCCAAGGACTGATAACCTACTGCAGTATTAACTGCTCCCGTTGTATTTGATGCTAAAGCGCTATCACCTACCGCTACAGTTAGACTAACTGTACTATTACGTAATGCTTCCTTGCCTATTGCAGTATTAGAGGAATTAGTTGTTCCTGTGCTTAACGCCAAATAACCTATCGAAGTATTTCCATAAGCCCCGTTTGCCGCGTTAATATCTTCTATTCTCCCTGCTGTGAAGCCGTTTACCTCTAACTTAAGGGCTTGGTCTGTGCCGCTTATAGTACCTATAAAATTAGCCGCATAGGTTACCCCGCTGTTACCTGTTAACTGCCATGCAGTTGCCGATGTGGCTCCTGTGGACCAGGTGGGAATACCCGAAGCGTTTATAGTAAGTATTGCTCCCACACCGCCCGACGGCAATGCATACACATCGCCGGTCAGGTTGTTTACATACATAATATTGGAGTTGGAGGTAGCAGCCGTGTTATAGAAGCCCCCAGCGGTTTTAAGTCCATTAATACGTATTGTATTAGCGGTTCCGGCTATTTCCAATTTTTGGGCAGGTGCGGCGGTACCAATACCTACATTCTGTGCGTTTGCTGCTATTGTAGCCAGCATTAAAACAGCACTGATAGTTAGAACTTGTAAAAACTTTTTCATCGAGGTTAATTTTATGTTACCGTAATTTATCGTTAATGTGAAGAACATCCCCTTTTAAATAATGATTATTTATATATATATAATTAATAACAATTATTTAAAACAAAATACCGCTAAAAGTAATTTTTTTTTATGATAAAAGCAAACTAATATTAAAAAAAAGTTATCCCGGCTTAAAATAATTAATTATTAATATATAAATCCATTGTTAGTTAAGTGCTTTATACATATAATATATTATCATGGTACTGATTTTTATACCCGCTATACTATGAATATTCAATAGTATGAATTCATTAACAGTTAATCATTATATTAAAAAGTAACAGTTTTTAGTTTTCAAAACCGCATAAATAAATTCATATTTTAAAAATTATAACGCGTATTTATTAAGTAGGCTTTTTGAATTTCCAAAATACACTTAATTAAATTTGAAATTTTGTATATTTATTCTGCATATAAAATATAAAAAACAATTTTTATTTAACGATTATAAAATGGATTGTATTTTAATAGCACATTTGCATAATTATTTTACAAGTATTAAATAAGCTAACATCGTATATATGGCAAAACATACCATAGACCCCGGCATAGGTGAAAAATACGTAACAGGCACACAACGTATCATGAACACTGATGGCTCATTTAACCTGAAACGCGAAAATGTAAAATGGAAATATAAAAATGTTTACCAGGATCTTATTGAGGCTTCATGGACAAGATTTTTCCTGACAGTAATAACTGCTTTTTTTATCGCCAACCTGATATTTGCCACCATTTACTATCTCATCGGAATTAATCATTTAGCAGGTGGTCAGTATAATAATGTATATGAATCATTTTTAAATGAGTTTTTTTTTAGCGCACAAACCTTCACAACTGTTGGCTATGGCAGCCTTGCACCGCGCGGGCTATGGATGAATACGGTAGCCTCACTGGAAGCCCTGACCGGGTTAATGACATTTGCTGTTATTACCGGTTTGCTATTCGGACGATTCTCTAAACCTAAAGCATTATTGGTTTATAGCGAAAAAGCCATCATTGCACCTTTTAAAGATGGCAAGGCTTTAATGATACGCGTTGCCAACGGGCGTCCGAATACTTTAATCGAAATAGAAGCAAACATGTTGCTCACGATAGTAGAAAAAACACATACTAATAAGATAAGGCGCTACTATCAGATGCACCTTGAACGCACCACCGTATATTTTTTGCCTCTTACATGGACAATTGTACATCCTATTGATGAACACAGCCCATTTCATGGCAAATCGCACGAAGAATTTTTAGAAAGCGAACCTGAAATATTGATTATGATTAAAGCCTATGATGAAACGTTCAGCCAAACCATTCACAGCCGTTCTTCCTACGTAGTTCATGATATAGAATGGAATGCGCGTTTTTTGCCTGCTTTTGGCACCGATGCTGACGGTAAAACAATATTTGAAGTGGATAAAGTGGGACTTTATGAAAAACTGGATAATAAATTAGTAGCGAAATCATAAAATCTTAGACACCTTAAATATTCCATTCTCATAAGTTACGCTGCCTACCGATAAAGCACCCCAGTGAAAAAATAATAATTGCCATTGATGTTGGGCTGCGGCTTTGCCTATTTCAATACGTTTATCCGCTGCTGCTTTACCGTCATAATCATATTTGGCAATAAATTTTCGTTGCAATTGTTGTGGCTGCGGAAGAACATCGCCGGCATAATAATATTGATTGTTGCCATCTGAAATTAAAAATGCCTGGTGGAAAGGGGTGTGCCCGTTAATAACTTCAAAATGAATCTCATTATTAATATTGCCATCTCCTTTTAGAAAGGTTAGGTTTTTAGATGATAATAAAAATTTCAGCTTTTCCTGTTCATACGAGTTGGAAATTTTATGCAAAGCAAAATCCATTTCAGCCTGTTGAACAAAATATTCGGCATTGGGAAACATAAGGTGGTAGGTGGTTTCAGCAGCATAAGCAATACCGCCTGCATGATCTTTATGCAAATGACTAATTAACACTTTTGTAACCGCGCCGGCAGAAAAGCCGGCATTACTTATATTCAACCTTATTTGATATTCGCCGCTCTCAGTAATATGTCCAAGCCCGGGATCTATTACAGTAAGGTCATTTTTTGTTTTTATTAAGAATGGAACAATATCTACAAGCAATGATGCAGGGCGATATTTTAAATCATCAAGCCCTTCGGTGAACGGGATAAACTTTTTGCTGTCATCTACAGTAAATGTTCCTTCATATAATGGAAAGACCGGCATTGATTGTGCTTTATTAATTCACGCAAATCTATAAAGGACTTTTTATCTTTAACCATGAATTTGTCTGTTTCAAAACATCCCCGTGTGGTTATTATTGGTGGCGGCTTCGGCGGGCTCGTAGTCGCAAAAAAACTGCGGAATAAAAATGTGGATGTGGTGCTTATTGACCATCACAATTTTCATACGTTTCAACCACTGCTATACCAGGTTGCTACATGTGCACTTGAGCCTGATTCGGTTGTATATCCTTTAAGAAGAGTGTTGCGTGCTCCCAATCAAACATTCCGCATGGCCGAAGTAAAAAATATTTTGCCCGGTAAAAAATCTTTGGAAACAAACATTGGAATATTGGAGTATGATTTTTTAGTTATTGCTACAGGAAGCACCACAAATTATTTTGGAGTAGAAAATTTCCGCAACTTTTGTATGCCTATGAAATCGGTGTCGCAGGCGCTTGAAATACGTAATATGCTCTTGCAAAATTATGAAGCGGCGCTAGAAACTGACGATGAAAAACAACGTGAAGCATTATTAAACTTTGTGGTTGTGGGTGGCGGGCCAACCGGTGTTGAGCTTATTGGCGCAATGGCAGAAATGCGCAAGCATGTGTTGCCAAAAGATTATCCCGAATTGGATATAAATAAAATGCGCGTTATAATTTTTGAAGCCGGTTCCCGCCTGCTTAGCATGGTAGCAGAAGAAAGCTCGGAGCAAACAAAGAGTATGCTCGAAAGAATGGGCGTGCAGGTATTTCTAAACTCGCAAGTTGAAAATTATGATGACGCTGTTCTTACTTATAATAAAGGTAAAACCATTAACGCCAAAACGGTGATATGGGCTGCCGGTGTTGAAGGTATTGTTCCCAAAGGTATTCCGCAGGAAGATATTGTTGGTGGTAACAGGATAACCGTTGATGAATTTTGTTGTGTCAAAAACACGGAAAACATTTTTGCCATTGGCGATGTGGCATCATTTATTAATGAAAAATATCCGAAAGGTTTGCCCGGTGTTGCACCGGTTGCCATTCAGCAGGGTAGGTTGGTTGGTGAAAATATTTTACGGATAATTAATAAGCAAGCCCTTAAGCCATTTACTTATTTTGACAAAGGTACATTGGCTACGATAGGTAAAAATAAAGCCGTTGTAAATTTAGGCAAGGTGCATATGCATGGCTGGTTTGCCTGGTGGGTATGGCTTTTAGTGCACATTTACTATCTGATAGGTTTCCGAAATAAGTTTATCGCTATATTTGATTGGTTCTGGAACTATATTACTTACGACCGTGCGTTACGCACCATTATTAAGCCTTTTAAAAGATAAATCGCAAAAAAGATTTGGCGCTTCATTAACTTTGTGCAACTTGCAAACCCCGTTATGATATTAATAGACCGCGCCATTATTTCCGACAGTTTAGTTGAGGAAGAATTTGTTTGCCACTTAGACAAATGCAAAGGCGCCTGTTGTGTAGAAGGCATTTCGGGTGCTCCACTTGAAGACAATGAATTGAAAATAGTTGATAATGTGTATGAAAAAGTAAAACCTTACGTGACGGAATCGGGTATTCGTGAAATTGAAAAAGTTGGCAAACACATTATTGATTCGGATGGCGACCATGTTACCCCGCTTATTGACGGCAAAAAAGAATGTGCTTACACCATCTTTGAAAACGGAATTGCCAAATGCTCTTTTGAAAAAGCATATAACGATGGCGTAATTAATTTTAAAAAACCCATTTCCTGCCATCTCTATCCTGTGCGTATTACCAAACATCGCGATTACGATGCGGTGAATTATGAAAAGTGGAATTTGTGCAAACCCGCCTGCTCATTGGGTAAATCATTAGGTGTTCCAATATATAAATTTGTAAAAGATGCCCTCATCCGTAAATACGGACAAGATTGGTATGACCAATTAGAGGGTGCCGTAAAGTTTAGCACTGAAAAACAAACCCGAATGTTGAGCAATAATAATTACTGCCGCTAATATTCCACACCAAATAAAAATTTACCTCTATTTTCGCGGGGCGGATGTCAAATTCTTTAGATACCATACAAGCAACCATTTCACAGGAACTCGACCTGTTTGAAGTGAAATTCCGCGAAGCGGTGAAGAGCAAAACTCCTTTGCTCGACACTATCATGCGCTACATTGTTAAACGTAAGGGCAAACAAATACGCCCCATGTTTGTGTTTCTTTCCGCTAAAATTGCTGGTAGTGTAACGGATAAAACCTACCGCGCCGCATCACTTATTGAACTATTGCACACTGCCACGCTTGTTCACGATGATGTGGTGGATGATTCTTATGAGCGCCGCGGTTTTTTCTCTATCAATGCCTTATGGAAAAATAAAATCGCCGTGCTGGTGGGCGATTATCTTTTGGCTAAAGGACTATTGCTTGCCGTCAACAATGACGATTTCGATTTATTAAAAATTGTATCTGATGCCGTGCGTGAGATGAGTGAAGGCGAATTGTTGCAAATTGAAAAAACCCGGCGGCTGGATATTAAGGAAGACATATATTATGAAATTATCCGCCAGAAAACAGCCACGCTTATTTCATCTGCCTGTGCCTGTGGAGCGGCATCAACGGGCACTTCGACTGATGTGGTGAAACAATTTAATTTGTTCGGCGAAAAAATAGGGATTGCTTTCCAGATAAAAGACGACCTGCTCGATTTTGGCAACGGCGACATTGGCAAACCGCGTGGCATAGATATTAAAGAAAAGAAAATGACACTGCCCTTAATCTTTGCTCTTAATAAAGCATCGTCCGCCGAAAAAAGGCAAATGATATACATTATTAAGAACCACAACAAAGATGTGAGCGAAGTGGCGAAGGTGCTAAAATTTGTGAACCAAAGCGGCGGCATTGAATATGCCGTTAGTAAAATGAATGAATACCGCAGCGATGCTCTTAAAATACTCCACTCCCTTCCCGCTAACAGCGCTGCCCAAACCATGGAGCAGACTGGTGATGTTTACTACGGAAAGAAAAAAATAATTTTTCAATTTACAATTGAAAGTTCCTGACAAATAAAAATTTATTTTTTTAGTAATCAATCATTTATACCACCTCTGTCAGGAACTTTTATAATCCTTTTTCAGGATTAAAATACAATTCAAAATCTTACTGATTTTTGGCAATATCATTTCAAAGAACTTTATTCAAAACAAAATTACACCTGATACTAAAGCGGTGAGAAAAGTTGGGACAGAAAGTTTCTTACTTGGTTAGATAATATATATAATTTATATAACTACCTGCTTTCAGGTAGAGAAAGCCATACTTGTTTTGGTGTAATAAAAAACACTACCTGTTTTCTTGTATTTTTCAAAATACCTATTTATGGTCTTGCGAAGGGGGTTCTTCAAATTGTAATTTCGTTTTATGTATAATGATTATTATTTCCACGCGAAAGAAACGGGCTACTCCACACTTGCTAAAGTTTTAATGACCTGGCAGGTGATGGAGTTATTGAAGCGATGAGCGTTTGCAGGAGGGGAACCAGTAAGCGCAAAAACCTGAAAGGTTATTTCTAACCTGTTACTTCCAAAATAATATATAACATTTTCAAATCTCAATTGCAGTTTTAACAAAAAACTGCGAAAGGGAGAATTACATTCTTAAACAAAAAAACTTAAACTTATGAAAACGAAAATCATACTATTAACAGTAATACTATGCAGCTTTATGCTGCCATTAGTAAGTTATGGGCAAACATTTGATGGTACAGGTGCCGGTGTAGGTAATGTAGGCTTAGGATGTTCTGGATTTGGAACTTATGTATTGGGTGGCGAAGCCGGTACATATATTAACGCCGGGGATTTTAATGTAGGTGTTGGTGAATATTCATTGTATACTAATGAATATGGTTACGATAACACCGCAGTGGGTGAAGTAGCATTGTTTACTAACCAATACGGTACTGATAATACTGCAATAGGTTATGCGGCGTTAAATAATGCAGAAGCATATTATAATACCGCAATCGGTAGCATGTCTTTATATTCCAATACCGGAGGCACTAACAATACTGCAGTAGGTTATGCATCTTTGTATAATAATCTTTATGGAACAGGTAATACGGCGGTAGGCGTAGTAGCTTTGAATCTTAATACAGATGGCATTGTAAATGTTGCTGTTGGTTTCGGTGCATTACAAATTAATGGGTCTGGTTCGTGGAATGATGCAGTTGGGGCTGAAGCTTTAAGCACTAACTCTTCCGGTAGTTACAATGATGCTTTTGGATATGGTGCATTAGATGCTAATACCGTAAGTTACAACGATGCTTTTGGTTACGAATCTTTATATAAAAATTCCGATGGTACTGAGAACGTAGGAATGGGTTATCAGGCATTATGGTCTAATGTAAGTGGCAGCAAAAATGTTGCAGTTGGTTCAACAGCTTTATATAACGGCACAGGAAGTGATAACACAGGAGTAGGAAATGCGGCAGATTGGGCTGATGTGAGCGGCAAGGAAAACACTATGGTGGGCAGTTATGCCGGCGGCTCCAATACTAGTGATTATAATACCTTTGTTGGTTTTTCTGCAGGATATCAAACCGGATATACTCAATCCGGGCAAAGTAACTCATTTTTTGGAACCAACGCGGGTTTTGGTAATACCAGGGGCAGTAATAATTGTGAATTTGGGGCTGGAGTTGGGGGCTCTAATGCAACAGGCAGTGACAATGTTTTAGTAGGTTACCAGGCAGGTTATAACACCAACTCTGATGGTAATACTTTTGTTGGATGGTACGCGGGATATGATAACCTACCCCTTCATGGTGGAGGCACTTACAATACAACTCTTGGCTATGGCAGCGATATAGAATATCGAGGTTTAACAAATGCCACTGCCATCGGCTCTTGGGCTTATGTTGCTAATAGCAATACTATTGTTCTTGGTAGCGATGGACTTATTTCCGGGAGTAGTGCTGTTACACAATTAGATTTTAATGGCGCTTTAGCGCCCAATTATGGTGGCGGATATAATCCGGGTGCTGCTGGCCAATATTTGCAATCACAGGGCGCAGGTGCAGCCCCGCAATGGGTTAATGCATCAGCTATTTCCGGCGCGTGGTATACTAATGGTAATGCCAGCACAGTTTATGGCACTAACTTTATTGGTACTACCGATGACAATTGTTTAATGTTTGAAGTTAATAGTACCCTTGCCGGGCGTATAGAAGATGGCTCCTGTTCATTAAGCACTTCAATTGGTTACGAGGCAATGGGCAGCACTTCATCGGGTTACAACAATGCTTTTGGCGCTTATGCCTTACATGGTAATACGCACAGTTCATCATATAACGATGCCTTTGGCTACCTGGCTATGGATATTAATACATTTGCTACTGATAATGAGGCCATGGGTTACGAAGCTTTAAATAATAACCAACACGGTAGTTATAACGTGGCCATAGGCGCTACTGCTTTAGCTAATAATTCGGGAGGTGGCAATAATAATGAAGCTATTGGCTTTGCTGCCTTAACAAGTAACGATGCCGGAAGTAACAATGTAGCATTAGGCTACCAGGCATTAACTGCCAGCACTGCTTCCAACAACGATGCAGTTGGCTACCAGGCATTAACTGCTAACACTACCGGAACACCTAATGATGCTTTTGGTTATGATGCTTTATATAATAATCAAACCGGGGACGACAATGTAGCAATGGGTTACCAGGCAGGTTATAGTACTGATGCCGGCGATAATACCTTTATTGGGTACAATGCGGGAATGACAAATGGAGGAGGGGGTAATGAAAACACCTGCCTTGGAAGTGGCGCAGATGTCAGTAGCACTGGCTTTACAGAAGCTACAGCCATTGGCTATGATGCACGGGTTACTTCAAGCTATACCATTCTTCTTGGCGATAATAATGTTACCCAGTTAGAGTTTAATGGTGCATTAGAGCCGTGGGATGGTAGTGGCTATGACCCGGGCACGGCAGGATATTTTTTGGAATCATTGGGTCCAAGCACACCCCCGCAATGGGTTGCTCCACCCAGTGGTCTTTCAGGTGCATGGTATCTTACAGGCAATACCGGAACCACTTATGGAACTAACTTTCTGGGTACCACTGATGACAATAATTTAATGTTCCAGGTTGATGGTACTGTATCAGGACGAATTGAAGATGCTACTTTTTCAAATTCAAGCAACACTTCGCTTGGTTACGGAGCGTTAACCGATGTTGGAGCAGGTGGAAACACGGCCATTGGTTATGAAGCCGGAGCTTCGCAAAGCAGAGGTGCACAGTATAATGATGCTTTTGGTTACGAAGCATTAATGTCAAATAACCACGGAACCTATAATGATGCCTTTGGTTACCAGGCATTAAATACCAATGAGAATTTTGGGAGTTATAATGAAGCCATCGGTTACCAGGCTTTGTATGACAATAGCGGAGGAGGTAAATATAATATTGCCATTGGTGCATCTACATTATCTGCTAGCAATTATTCAGCCAGTTATAATATTGCCATTGAAGATCAGGCTCTAAATAATAATATCTATGCCTTTCAAAACACAGCCATAGGCTACCAAGCGCTTTATTCTATGGACGATCCAAGTAATATTGGCTTAGCCTACATTAGCGATAACGTAGCTATCGGCTATCAGGCGCTTTATACAACTGACCCAACAACTGCTTCTGGTGGCGTAGCAACAAATGGCAACTTAAATACAGCAATTGGAGATTATGCTGGTTATAACAACACTTATGGTTATGAAAATACATTTTTAGGCGCTCAAACAGGTGGTACCCTCCAAACTTCAGCTTTTGATGATACTTATGTTGGATATAATGCGGTTATGCCAGGTACACCTTATACACTTGCTTATGGTGCAATGGTTCTTGGTGATATGAATCTTCAAGAGGTTTATTCGTATGCGCCGTATATGCAGTTTTCAGATGGTCGCTTTAAGAAGAATATACGCCAGGATGTATCGGGGCTTGCATTTATAAATCAATTAACTCCTATTAGTTATACACTTGATATAAATGGATTGTATAATATGATAGAGCCGGATTATAAACGTTCTGCGCAAGATGAACAAGCATCAGAAGCTAAAGAACAAATCCGTCAAAATGGTTTTATTGCACAGGATGTAGAAAAAGCGGCTCAAAAAGTAGGGTATGATTTCAGCGGTGTTGAAGTTCCAAGTGATCCATCCAAAGAGCTTTATGGGCTTTCTTACTCAACATTTGTTGTGCCATTGGTAAAAGCTGTTCAGGAATTATCAGCAAAAAGTGATGCTAAAGATTCAACTATTGCCCAACAGCAACAACAACTTAATGCACAGGCGCAGCAAATTTCGAACCAGCAATCGCAACTTGACCAGTTAAGTGCAATGGTGTCAAAATTAGATATTGCATTGTCACAATGTTGTACTAATTACCAGTCAACAACAACCGGCTCATCGCAAACAAGTTCAGGAAATAACGATGCGCCATTGTTAAATCAAAATATTCCCAATCCATTCTCACAAAATACAATTATAAGTTGTTATGTGCCTTCTTCAGCGAAAGGAGCAACAATAAGTATTTTCGATTTGAACGGGCAAATATTAAAATCATTCACTATGCCGACAACCGGGTTTAATCAAATAACCATTACGGGCGGCACCTTAGCAGCAGGTGATTACTTATACACCCTGTTTGTTGACGGACAAAAAATTGACACTAAGAAGATGACATTAACACATTAACACTAATCTCACTCGCTCACGCACCCCTCATTTTTTGGAGTGGGGTGCGGGGATGAGGCAAACAGAGGTAAAATTTGTACCTTTATATTGCTACTTTATATATTTAACATTATGAAAAGCCCTTTCCTGTTTACTATATTCCTTTTTGTTATTGTGGAATCATTATGCCATGCCCAAAATCCTTTATTATGGGGAATGACAAGTGCAGGTGGAGTTAGTCATATAGGTACAATTTTCAATTATGATGTCAACGCAGCCACTGAAACTGATAATCATGATTTTGCCGGCGGACCTAATGACGGATGGGGACCTGGTGGCGATTTGCTTAAGGCAAATAACGGTTTGCTTTATGGGTTAACTCAATCTGGTGGAGACAATTCTAATCAAGGCACAATTTTCAGTTATAATATCAGTACAGGTACAGAAACCGTTTTACACAATTTTGGCAGTGATACTGATGGTGCAGATCCTCGTGGCTCCCTTATCCAGGCAAATGATGATTTGCTATATGGGATGACCAATAGTGGCGGAAGTTATGGACACGGCATACTTTTTAGTTACAATATTTTAACAGGAGTAGAAACCGATTTACATGATTTTGGTAATGGCACTGATGGAACAAACCCAGAAGGTTCTCCCATCCAGGCGAGTAATGGTTTAATATATGGTGTGGTTGGAACGGGTGGGGCGAATGGCGGTGGAATACTATATAGTTATAATATCTCAACAGGTATTTATACTAAACTATATGATTTTGGCAATGGAATGAATGTATATGATCCACAAGGTTCGCTGGTACAGTTAAGTGATGGGCTACTTTATGGAATAAGTGTAGGAGGCGGGACTAATGGTGGTTACGGTACTATATTTAGTTATAATATAATAACGGGTAAGGATACCGTTTTGCATAGTTTTGGCAGTGGTACAGACGGAACTTTTCCTCTACACGATAAGCTCTTACAAGCGAGTGATAGCTTATTGTATGGAATGACTCAAAGTGGTGGGGTTTACAGTAGAGGTATAATTTTTAATTATAATATTACTTCAGGTATAGAAACCGATGTACACGATTTTGGTAGCGATACTGACGGGAAGCAGCCTTTTGCCTCACTCATCCAGGCAAGTAATGGTTTACTGTATGGAATGACAAGTTTAGGTGGTGCAAATAGTAATGGTATAATTTTCAATTACAACATTACAACAGGCATAGAAACCGATATACATGATTTTGGCAATGGAACAGATGGAAAAACCCCTGATGGCAGTCTTACTGAGGTAGATACCATAGGCGTAACACCAATAATAGCTTCTATTTGCACTGGCGGCAGCGTTACCCTTAAAGCCAGCGGCGCAACAACTTACACATGGAGCCCGGCAACAGGGTTAAGCGCTACAACAGGAGATAGTGTAATTGCAACTCCAACAGTAACCATCACTTATACTGTAATTGGCATAATAGGCACAGCGGGCACATCTTATGCCCAAACAGATTCAACTACGGTAACCGTTACGGTAAATATGCCGCCAACAATTACGGTAAATACCCCATCACCTATTTGCAATGGCGGCAACGCAACACTTATAGCCAACGGCGGCAGCACCTACACCTGGTCGCCCTCAACAGCACTTAATGCCACAACGGGAGATAGTGTTATTGCCAGTCCAACGGCAACAACCATTTACACGGTTACAGGAGATTCATTAGGTTGCACGGCAACAGCAACAGATACGGTTAAAGTTATTACCGCGCCACCTTTGCCCATTGTACCGGCTTCGGCATTTCTTTGCCTCGGGCAAAGTGATACGCTTTTCGCGCAGGGCACAGGAAATAATTTTACCTGGAGCCCTTCTTCAGGTTTAAGTGCCACAACAGGCAGCAGTGTAATTGCTACCCCAACAGTAACAACAACCTACTCCGTAACAGGACCGGATTCACTAGGCTGCACGGCAACGGGCACGGTGGTGGTAACCATCTTCCCTTCTCCTAATCAACCCTCTTTCATTCAAAGCGGAGACACACTTATTTCAAGTTCACAACATGATAACCAATGGTATTACAATGGCGCCCCGCTAAACAACGATACCAGCCAACGCCTCATCATTACCGTGCCGGGCGAATACTGGGTAGTTGTCAACAACGAGGCAAACGGTTGCAGCACAGCATCGGATTCTATGAAGGTGGATACAGTGACAGGGATTGAGCAGTTGACAGTGAACAGTGGACAGTTGACAATTTACCCTAACCCCACATCAGGGCAATTCACTATAAAATTAAATGATAACCAAAATGGTTACACTGTGGAGGTTTATAATGTAATGGGTGAAAAGGTTTATCAATCAGTTTTAAATAATTCGCAAAACGATATTGACCTGTCATCACAATCTACGGGGATGTATTTTGTTTATTTGAAATCGGCTGAGGGCGTGGAGGTTGGGAAAGTGCTGGTGACAAAATAAATAAGTATCAATAGTTATTAATCCCATTCTTTCTAAAAATCCCAATGGCATTGAAAACCCGTTGCCATAAATAAATTATAAACACCATAGATAATGTAACAATGATAATGTAGTACCTGAATAAAGTTGTTATAAGAGCGATATTGAGTAGAATATTTGAGAGGTAAAAAACAAGGTACAAAATAAGGCACCGGTTAAACCATTTGTCATTTTTATAGCTGCGCGTAATATAATAAGCGGCTGTTAACAGGATGAATATGGCATTGATGAAAGGGAACAGCCAGCTCCAGGGTTCCATAAGAAGGGGGAATAAACCTGCATTAGACAAATCAATTGTATTTGACGAATAGTCGTAGTAGCTGTTTTCAATGCTTCCCAGCGTTCCTATGTGACCGGTTATAACTCCTGAATTGTTATAATAATTATAAAGTTCAACAGGCGGTTGACAAAAAATTTTGAAGTTGGGCCATACAAAATAGCGCAGGTATTGTAACGGGTATTTTTTTATTACCTCAATGCCAAAGTCCTCAAATACGGGTCCCATAGTGGTAAAGGTTGCAATAATGTATTGTGTTTGCTGTTTAGTTACATCCACGGGCCCGTTAGTATCCCATGATGGAATATAATGAACAATTCCGCAAGGAGGGGGGTGTGTGGCATAACACCGGTTAATGTAGTAGTTCATATAACGTTTAAGCGGGCTCCAATTCATCCACATGAATTGAGAATTAACGCCGGGTTTATACCAAAGGAAATTCTTAATTGTTAAAGAATCGTAGAAGTTTTTGATAAAAACATTTATCTCTTTAGAAGTTTTTGCAGAAAATTCAGCAGAATCCGGTTTTACATGCTCAAGCACATACACCGTATTATTAGCTAATTGCCATCCTCCAAAGGCTGAAAACGTGGCAGTGCCGGTGGCCTCTTCCGTTTTATGAACGATAGAATTTTCCACCTCTAGAATTACAAGGAAAGTAATACCAATACTTACAATTTTTTTCCATATTGCCTGTTCGGATAGAACGTAAACAACAACAATTGCCAATGGATATATTATGGCGCTATACCTTAGCATAAATAACCAATACAGTAAAATCAATTGTATAATAAAATACATCCACCGCGGACGGAACATTATCCATAATAAAACCGTGAACCATATAACAGAAAGGCTGCAAAAGAAAGCATCGCTCATTATGTAATTACTGTACAACACATAAAACGGATTACAGATAAGTACTATAAAAAGTATTACCCGGTAGATTATTTTTAAAGAAAAAAAATATAGCAGTGTAAAAAACAAAAATAAGTTAGCTACGACATTGGAGAGGTATTGCGCGAAAATCAACATGCCATCAGAGTTGGAAATACTATGGAAAAAACCTATAAAATCACTATAGCCTATTGGGCGAAGGCTAACCTGTAGTCCGCAGGCTGCTGATTCAATATACATGTCAGAATCAAAGTAATAGCTTCCAACAGGAAACAAGATTCTTAATAATATAAAATAAATACTTGTTATCACTACACTCGCCAGCAGAAAACGAATACACGATTTATCTTTAATTATAAACCTGAAAAACGGCGTTGATCCATTACCAAGAGGATTATCTTGTTTGGCATTATCATTTTTATGTTTTTTACTTTGCAGCTCCATCACATTATTGTACAGGTATATCAAAAATATAAACTTTCCTTATCTCTTTTAAGCCGTAGAGCTGTTTGTATAAAATATAACCATACTTCTGCAGTACCAAAGCCACCTTTTTTCCTTTTCCCTCCCAAAATTTTTAGCTTTGTCCTACACTTAATTAGAAATATTGTTACTGATGCAGCAACTGGTTGAATGCGTGCCCAATTTTAGCGAGGGCAGGGATATGTCGGTTATAAAACAGATAATCGGTGAAATTGAAAAGGTGGAAGGTGTTCGCCTGCTGGATGTTGACCCGGGTAAAGCCACTAACCGCACGGTGGTGACCTTTGTTGGCAACCCTGCAAGTGTTGTTGAGGCGGCTTTTCGCGCCATAAAAAAAGCATCGGAAGTGATTGATATGAGCAAGCACCGTGGTGAGCATCCGCGCATGGGCGCTACCGATGTTTGCCCGCTGGTGCCCGTGAGTGGCATAAGTATGGAAGAAACGTTGAAATACGCCAAACAACTGGGTGAACGTGTTGGACGAGAATTGAAGATACCGGTTTATTTATACGAATACGCGGCAGCATCTGCCGAAAGAAAAAATTTATCGGTAATACGTAAAGGTGAATATGAAGGGTTGGCGAAAAAGATTTTACTGCCCGAATGGAAACCCGATTATGGTCCCGCTGAGTTTAATGCAAGAGCGGGCGCGACGGTTATAGGCGCAAGAGATTTTTTGGTGGCTTATAATGTAAACCTGAATACAACCTCCGTTCGCCGCGCTAATTCGGTGGCATTTGATATTCGCGAAGCGGGCAGGGTAAAAACCGACCCGAAAACCGGCGCTGTTTTAAAAGATAAAAATGGCGAATCGTTGCGTATTCCCGGCAAACTAAAATCGGTAAAAGCCATTGGCTGGTATATACCGGAATATGGCATTGCACAAATTTCCATTAACCTTACTAATATTAATGTAACACCCGTTCACATTGCCTTTGAAGAATGTTGCAAAAGCGCCGAGGCGCGGGGCTTGCGGGTAACGGGCTCGGAGCTGGTGGGGCTTATTCCGCTAAAAGCCATGCTTGACTCGGGCAAATATTTCCTGGCGAAACAAAAGCGTTCGACGGGCGTTAGTGAAAGCGAGTTGATAAAAATTGCCGTAAAATCGCTCGGTCTTGACGATATTGCACCCTTTGATGCTAATAAAAAGATAATAGAATACCTGTTGCGCGACGACAACCAAAATAAACTCATAAAAATGACCCTGCGCGATTTTGCTGATGAAACGGCTTCCGAATCACCTGCGCCCGGTGGCGGTTCAATTTCTGCCTACGTCGGGTCGCTTGGCGCATCACTTGGCACAATGGTTGCGAACTTATCCTCACAGAAAAAAGGATGGGAGGAGCGCTGGAAGGAATTTTCGGACTGGGCGGAAAAAGGTCAGGCAATAAAAGACGAGTTGCTTGCGCTGGTGGATGAAGATACTGATGCTTTTAATAAACTAATGACGGCTTATGCCCTTCCAAAAAATTCTGATGAAGAAAAAAAAGTGCGCAGCAGTGCAATTCTCAGTGCCACAAAATACGCCATTGAAGTGCCATTAAAAATTATGAAAGCAGCACAAAGGTCATTAACAATAATTAAAGCAATGGCTGAAAACGGCAATCCTAATTCTGTAAGTGATGCGGGCGTGGGGGCATTGTGCGCGCGAACTGCAGTGCAGGGAGCGTGTTTGAATGTTCAGATTAATGCACCGGGAATTAAAGATGAAGTTTATAAATCGGGCAAATTGAATGAAGCAAAAAAAATATTGGATGACAGTATTCTTTTGGAAAAAGAAATATTGGCTATAGTGGAATCTAAAATAAAGTGAGTATTTGTATTTTTATTTTATAATTTTAACAACTCGATCGGCTTATGTTTTCTAAAAAAATCTATATGTTCAAATCTTCTTTATTAGTTGCTATTGTGGCATTTTGTTTTATGTCGTGCAATAAGACCCCCGAAGAGAACAGTGAGACAATTAAATTATTCCCTGTAGAATCAGGCGCTAAATGGGGATATATTGACCGTACGGGTAAGGTGGTTATAGCTCCCCAATTCGCAAGCGCTGAATGTTTTCATGAAGGGATGGCAGTGGTGTCAAATGACAGTAATCTCTGCGGATACATTGATGAATCGGGCAACTACAAAATAAAACCTCAATATAAACAGGCAGGTTATTTTTCCGAGGGGCTGGCAAATGTAGTACCCCCTGATGGCAAACCGGAATATATTGATAAAGACAATACGGTGAAGATAAATTTAGATTGCAGTGCGGCAAGTGCATTCACCGAAGACAGGGCTGCGGTGCTGCATAATAATAAATGGATATTTATTGATAAAGACGGAAATACGGTAAGTAAAGATTCTTTCGATTATGTTTTACCCTTCCGCGAAGGCAGGGCGGCAGTGATGAAAGTAAGTTCTGACGGACGCGCCCGTCAATGGGGTTATTTGGATAAAAGCGGTTCAGTTGCAATTCCGTTGCAATTTGCCCGCGCCCACGATTTTTTTGAGGGCAAAGCTTATGTCCTTGACAGTTCATCGCATGGTTTCTTTATTAATGATAAAGGAGATAAACTATTTGATGTTCCCTATGATGAATGCGGTTTTTTTATGAATGGCGCGTGTTTTGTGAGGAAGGGTGATAGTATAGGCTATATTGATGAATCGGGGAAAGTTATAGTACCGCTTGCTTATAAAGCTGCCGGATTATTCGCCGCTAACAGGCTTGCCAACGTAAGTGACAGTTCGGGCAAATGGGGCTATATTGATAAAGCGGGCAAATATGTTATTGCACCCGCTTATGAGGGGGCAAGCAGTTTTTACGGCGACGTGGCATTTATTTTGAAAGACAATAAGTACGGTTTAATAGATGATAAAGGAAATACGATATTAGCTCCCACCTATGACGATGAAAATGCCGTTGGTATTCATTCTTTTTCCCGCCGGCTTGTGGAGACAGATTATTTCGAAACCAACTTATTACAACGTAACTGGAAATTAGTGAAAATAATTGACGCCGATGGCAAGGAAACGCCGGATTCACTGCATGATCAATACAAATTCGGTGTTGATTATAACTTTTTTAAACAAAATGATAAAGGCACCGCTTTTGGCACGTACCAAATTAATAAAAAGGACAGGGAGTTAAAAATGTATGATACGAGTTCTGCCGAAACCGAAGCATTTGTTATTGAAAAAATTACTCCCGACCGGTTAATCCTTCATGATGAAGCAACACAGGATAAATATATTTTTGAACCTGCTCCTGAAGAGGCAAAGGCAGAAAATTAAACGCTCATTTTAAACCGAGCAATGAGGTTAACCTAAACCACAAAGTTTCCCCAAAGGCTTTGTGGTTTTTTTATTGCCCCATCCTCATTCCTTCCCCCAAGGGGAAGGACGCCTACAAAGCAAACATTTGATTTTTAATTGACTAATCGGCACGTCAGCATGTTAACACATCATATTTCAAGTTTTTGCTTTTTACAATAAATGGTTTTATGTTTGAAGGTCTTTTACAACGTGTTACGTTTCTTTTGAGCACTGTTATTGTTTCACTAAACCAAACAATCCATTTATGAATCAATTCGACACAGGTATTACCGGCTTTATGCTGTTGGCAACAAGCCTTGTTATGTTAATGACACCGGGACTCGCATTTTTCTATGGCGGTTTGGCTGGCAAGAGAAACATCCTGGGTATAATGATGCAGAGTTTTGTTTCCATGGGCATCACTACTATTCTTTGGTTTTTTGTAGGCTATTCGCTTTGTTTCAGTGGCGGCGAAGGGGGTATAATAGGTAACCTCGATAAAGCTATGATGAATGGAGTTACGTTAAACTCCGCTTTCTCTGGTAATCCTAAATTACCCGAGTTTGTTTTTATAGCTTATCAAATGATGTTCGCTATTATCACACCGGCGCTTATTACCGGAGCCTTCATGAACCGTGTAACATTTAAAGCCTATCTTATTTTTCTTGTTTTGTGGCAGTTGCTGGTATATTATCCTTTCGTGCACATGATATGGGGAGGCGGGTTACTGGCACAGTGGGGTGTGCTCGACTTTGCAGGTGGAATAGTTGTCCATGCTATTGCGGGTTTTGCGGCACTGGCTTCAGTTATATATGTGGGCAAACGCCGGAACACTGAAAGCAAACCCAACAGTGTGCCATTAATTGCATTAGGCACGGGTTTGCTGTGGTTTGGCTGGTATGGGTTTAATGCCGGAAGCTCATTAAATGTGAATGCCATCACCGGGCTTGCTTTTTTAAACACCGATGTTGCTGCATCATTTGCAGCTATTACCTGGCTGGTGATTGAATGGAGTCTTGTAAAAAAACCAAAATTTATTGGCTTACTCACCGGCGCTGTTGCTGGTTTAGCCACCATAACACCGGCAGCAGGTTATGTGTCATTGCCTGCCGCTGTTATGATAGGCACCGCTTCAGGAATAGTGTGTTACATAGCTGTACACTTTAAAAATAAAATGGGTTGGGATGATGCCCTGGATGTATGGGGTGTTCATGGCGTAGGCGGAGTGCTTGGCATTATATCACTCGGTGTTTTTGCAGCTACCGATGTCAATCCCGGCGGGGCGCAGGGCTTGCTCACCGGTGAAACACATTTCTTTTTCATAGAAGTTGCCTCCGCTCTTGGCGCCGCAGTTTATGCCTTCATCTTCACCTATGTAATGCTTGCCCTAATTAATTTGGTTACTAAGGTGCGTGTAACAGAAGCTGTTGAAGATACCGGTCTTGACCAGGCTATTCATGGCGAAATGGCTTATGATGAGGGAGTGTTGTGAGTAACTTAAAAGTTAAAACTCAAAAGTTAAAAGTGGGCTTGTGAGTTTAGAGTTTTTTAAAATGACAAGAACCGTTTAAGAACCTGTCTTTTTATTTTTTGTTTATTGTCATTCAATAAGTTGCAGAGACTCGTCAGGTTGTTTTGCCACAACGTTGTTGTCATTTTCTTGTCGTTTTTGTTGTCATTTTAAAATGTGAACCAAATAGCAGTGCCTCCAAAATTTCAAAGAACGAATTAATCAGTGATCAATTATCAGTGATCAATAATTAATTGTCAAAATTAATGTTTGAAACAATTTGATAAGAAAAGTTGGGACAACAATGTTTGGGTTTCGGTTTGGGTGTGGTGGATGTGTGATATTAAAAATAGTTTGACCGCTGATTAGATACAATAATTTATATAACTACCTGTTTTCAGGTAGAGATAGCCATCCCTGTTTTGGTGTAATGAAAAACACTACCTGTTTCTTGGTATTTTTCAAAATACCTGTTTATGGTCTTGCGGAAGACTATGTGTTAACCCCGTCGTCGCCGTGTCTCCTTTTTGGCGCTGCCTTAAGCCTAAGCAGGGACACGGTAGTTTGTAGGCGCAACAACACATTTCATTTTCGTTTTGTACTTATAAGACTCAATGATTCCACATCTTTATAATGGGTTATTACAGTAATTTCGAAATCCAAACCTTCATAATATCTTGCCGAACTATCAACATAATCGGTAAAACAAGATACTAACTGCCATTTCTTACTTACCGGGTTCGAATGAACATAATTCAGCTTCTGTAGCAAGAAATCCAACGTCAATATTATTTTTCCGTCAAAAGATGACTTAAAAACCTGGTGCTTTTTGCCTCTCTTCTTATCAGACGGCGTCACTTCCTTTTCCAGTATTTTTAAAATGGTATTTAGCTTTTTTTCTTTTAACCTTTCTACTATTTCATACGCCATAAAACGTTTACCATTGGATACCCAACGCTTAATGTCATATTTATTTTCTCTGAAATTTATAATCACATGAACATGGTTGGGCATTATAACATAAGCAATGATCTGGTGATTATTTTTTCTTAAAACATTAAACCATTTATAAACTACATCATATGAATCTGTCATCTGAAAAAGAGAAAGCCAATTGCAACACGTGAACGTGATAAAATACAATCCATTCTTATCCTCTCTGTTTACCTTAACGGACATTCATATCGCTTTAATTCACAAAATAAAAAAGATTCAGCTAATTTTAAGCTTAGATAATTCATTCCACCGTGTCCCTGCTTAGGCTTAAGGCAGCGCCAAAAAGGAGACACGGCGACGACAGAATGAGAAAAAAAACATTCTCGTCACAAATATCTCTTTGGTTGAATCAAAGGGTGATAATGGCTTTACAGATTTGTTATGGCAAGCAACTTATATAGATAGCAAGGGTCAAACTCAAACTACAACACAGTCAACAGGAGTTTCTTACAAATCAGTAGGAAAATACAATAAAAATGTTACAAAAAGAGTATTAGATTCCCTCAAAAAAACCAAATAATGAAATTGACAATCATACCGTTCAAAAAAATAAACGCAACTATATACATGACACACCTTGCGCCCCCACTTATTTTTTTGGCATACATTTTGAAAAGATTTACCCTCATTCATTATGTACTACAACCGAAAACAATATCAAAAAACGGTTTAACACGCTCCAAAGAACGTGAGGCAATAGGTCTGCCATTTCAGTATAAATTTTCAATTAATTATTAAGAACAAATTTTTATGGACTCAAAGAGTACAAAGTTTAACAGCATTTTAGATGTGTTAAAGAACTTTCCTGATGAAAAGTCTTGCAGGGAATATTTAGAGCGTTTACGTTGGCACGATGGTAAAATCGTTTGTCAGAAGTGCGGAAGTAATGATAAGATTTACAAGATACGTGACGGCAAACTTTATAAGTGTGCTAAGTGCCGTAAGCAGTTTACAGTTAGGTTGGGAACAATCTTTGAAGATAGCGCATTGCCTTTACAGACGTGGTTTATGGCATTGTTTCTTATTACAGCTCACAAGAAAGGCATAAGTAGTTTACAGTTGAGCCGTGACCTTTCTATCACCCAGAAAAGCGCATGGTTTGTGTTGCATAGAATACGTTATGCCGTTAAAACTAAGTCATTCAATAAGCCACTTGAAGGCATTGTGCAAATTGACGAAACTTACGTAGGCGGTCGAGGTCAAAACAAGCATCAAAGCCGTTGGGCTAAACGAACAAATGATACCGATTTAAGCCATTACCTAAGACCAACAGCAGGGCGCAGTACATTAACAAAAGCACCTGTTTTGGGTATCGTTGCTCAAGATGGTGACTTTGTGGGGTATTGTGTACCCGATGTTACAGGCAAAACCATTAAGCCGTTAATTCAAAAGCACGTTAAAGAGGGTTCTACTATTGTAACCGATGAATTTAGAATTTACCCTGCAATAACTAAAGAGTATTTACACCAAACTGTTAAGCACCGTTTAGGTGAATACGTTAGAGATGGTTATCACACTAATACAATAGAGGGCTTTTGGTCGTGGCTAAAGAGGTCAATATTTGGCATCTATCATCAAGTATCAAAAGAACATTTACAGGCGTATGTAGATGAGTGCGCCTACAAATACAACACTCGTAAAATAACCGATGTGGAACGATTTAATAAAACTCTGTCTTTACTTGACGGTAAATTAACTTATAAAGATTTAATAAAAAGGGGGGCAGAGAAATGAGAAAGGAAATAAAAAATATATCTATATTTAATTCTAAATACGGAATACCGTTTACTATGGACAGAGTAGATTATCAATCAATGGTTATTCAGGATATAATAACATTGAACAAAAAAGGGGAATTAAATAAAACTCCTTGGTATCAAAGAAGGTCAGTTTGGAATACCCCTCAACAATCTTATTTGATAAATACCCTTTTGGAAAGAAAACCAATACCCGCAATTTATATTCGCTATTCTCTTGACCTTGAAAAGGGCGTAACAATAAAAGAGGTTGTAGATGGACAACAACGAGTAACTGCAATAATTGATTATATTGATAATGATAAATTTACCTCTTTTCATCCCGATTTAAAAAAGCGAGTAAAGTTTTCAAAATTATCCCCTATTCAACGAGAGAGATTTTTATTGACGGCTATCCCTGTGGGCTATTTGTTAGGAGCAAATGACGCAGATGTTATTGATATTTTTGCCCGTATTAATTCGGTTGCTAAAACCCTCAATAAGCAGGAAAAAAGAAATGCCTTATATAGCGGAGAATTTAAACAATTTGCTGTAAATGAATCTACAAAGAGAGTAGAATTTTGGAAAGATTATCAAATATTTACCGGTAATAGTATCGCAAGAATGGATGAAGTACAATTTATTTCAGATGTTACTATTAATTTCATAGAGGGCATTATAGCCTTTAATCAATCTAAAATTGATAAATATTATAAAGAGAATGAAGATGCGTTTGCAGAAAGTGAGGATATTTCAAAAAGATTTAATAAAATTTTTGACGTTTTATTATCGTTAAATCCTAACACAATTAAACAAACTATATTTTTTAGGCAACCAATATTCTTTTCATTAATGCTTGTAATTGACAGGATTAAAAAACCAAATATAAATATTATTCAAAAGGGACTTACAGAAATAGATAATAGATTTAATAGTGATGTTCCACTTGATAAAAGAACAAAGGATGATTTAAATTTTTATAATGCCTGTTCGGCTACCACTCAATCATCTGAAAATAGAAAAACAAGAGATAAATATATAAGTAAATTTATTGAATAGTGCCGTCTGTAAATATTAATACCACTCACAAAAGAGGTATTGTAGATATTGGAAATTTAACTAATTATATTACTGATTCAGTAACATTAGAAGCCAAATATCAGTATATGATTGGCGAAGTAGTTATGCTAAGATTGTTTGGAATTTTAGAACATTCTATTGCTGAAATTGCCCTTAAATTAGCATGTGGTTGTAATTATAGAAACGGTAAAAATCCATTGGTTAAAAAACAATGTCGTAGCATGAGGGATGCTTTTTCTAATATGCTTGTATATAATAGAAGGAAACCAAAAAATCCAATGGATTTAAAGTGGACAAAGGCAAACTTGATAAAGGAAAGTATAGAACATGTATTAGATACTAATGATAGTTTTTATAATCAAATTCAAATTCATAATGCGGTAATTGATGAAATGAGAAGGATACGGAATCATGTTGCACATCGCTCTAATGGCACAAAAAAAGAATTTATTAGTATCCAGCAAAATATATATAACGGCAAAGTGGGTTTAACTATGGGGGCTTTTTTAGTATCTACTTCTCGTCACGCCACCTCAAACATTCAAAGATATATAGGAACTACAACTATTATTTTAAATGATATAACAAGCGGAATATGAAAGAAGAACAAAGGAAAAAGAAAACTAAATCAAAGCGACAACGGAACGAAAAGCCATTAAAGGTAGATATGCCTTTTGAGGAATTAATGAGCCGGATAGTAAGAGTTAAACCAAAACATAAAAATCCTTAACTATGATAAAATATTTGAAATCACACTCCCAAATCATACTTGCAATACTTTCCCCCTTATCCACAATCATTTTTGGATTAATGGCTGAGTGGGATAAAATCACTAACTCAAAGGTTCTATCATTTCATAATGTTTTCACTTACTTGTTTTGGATAGGCATTGTTTGGACAATAATCTATGTTCAGAACTTGTTTTTTCAGGGTGTTAATCTTAAAAAGCTAAAAAAAGAAATTGATGCGGATAATGCTTACAAATTTGCTGAATTGAGAAAGGACATAAATTTAGAATTTAGGTATATGCGCCTTTTATCTCGTATGAATAGTGGATTAGAATGGCATCACGATAGTATGGTAACAAGTCGCAATATGAATTTTGATAATAATTATACGGCAGATGAAAAAATATTTTTAAGAGATTATAGACAAAGATTTAATCAAGTTTATGGACACGGTAATTATTAAGGCGTTCTTTGAATGATTAAAAATTAAAAAATGGCTACAAATTTGACAGGCAGATATTTATTTCGTGGGTGTGTCAAGTGAGTAGTTCCCAAAATAAAATTAATCTCGACTTTAAGTAAGCAACAATTAAAGGAAATATTAAATGATTTTATTCAATCAGGAGATATAAGTAAAAATTATTGGTTTAGGAACATGAATATAAAGAAAAAGTATATTGGTGAAGTATATAACAATGAGTTTATAATAGAGCCTCCTGTTAATTTTTTTTATTCACCTGCCTTTCAGGTCCAAGGAGAAATTTTGGAGAATAAAAGTTCTATTTTTGTGAATTTAAAATTTAAATTACCGTCTCGGTTTGCAATTGTATTATTATTGGGTTTTCTTGCTTGTTCTATTATTATCCCATTTATTTATCATTTATTTCAGGATGATACAATAAATAGTAGATTCCTACCCCTATTAATTATGATTCCATTCCTTGCTTACTTCGTGACGATAATATCATTTAATGTTGAATTGAATTTGTTTATCAAACGATTTAGTAATGTTCAGCCGTGGCAGGTGTTCTGGGTTGAAAATTGAAAAGCCCACCTGCCACTGAAGTGCAGGTAAATAATGCGCTTTTTATATTTGTGCATGGAACCGGATAAACTTTATTTCTTTACTGCTACCATATTAGAATGGAAACCGTTATTGAAAGAAGATATCTTTAAGGATATAGTAATGGATAGCTTAAAGTTTTTAGTAAAGGAGAAAAGAATATTGCTGAGAGCATTTGTAATAATGCCCAATCACATACACCTGATGTGGAACATACTCACACCTAATAAACCATCAGATGTTCAGCGTGATTTTCTGAAATATACTTCGCAGCAGATAATTACAATACTGAAAAACCGTAATGATGGTTATTGGCTTAATCAACTAAAAGTAAAAGCTGTTGATCGCCGCTACCAGGTTTGGGAACGCCGGCCGTTGGCAATAGAATTATATACTCCTGACGTTAAATTCCAAAAATTAAAGTATATTCACCATAATCCTGTGCAGGAAAAATGGCAATTATGTAAGCTGCCTGAAGAGTATAAATATAGTTCAGCGGAGTTTTATTATTTGGAGAAACAGGAAGGGGATTTTATAACTCATTATTTGGAATATGGAATGTAGAAAGTATATGGCTCGGCTGCGGTGGCAGGTGGGCTTAGCTTTTTCCTTTGCTGAACACCTGCCACGGCTGAAGTTTCTGCACTATTTCATAAGCCATAAATCGTTTTCCATTACTTACATATTGATTAATGCTTTTAGCGGTGTTGGCAATATGAATAAGCGCATGAACATGATTAGGCATAATTACAAAAGCGGCAATATTATTTCCGTCGCGTTTTAACGCATCAAACCAGTTGAATACAGATTGATAAGCATTTGCAATTTCAAATAGCGAAATCCATTTATGACAGGTTATAGAAATAAAATATATCCCTTCACCCTTTTCAATTTTTCTTCTGACAGTCATAAATCACACGAAATAATATTGCAAATTAATTATTTTCATGAAGTAAAAACGCAAAGTCCCTAAAAAGGAGACTTTGCGGGAACGGAAGGATAAGGCGATGGTGTACCGCCTGATTGATTCTATCGTCACCAAAAAAAAGTTTAAGGATTTCTTCGCCCAAAATATGGCGGCGCAATAACTTTTAGTGTGGAGTGCGGACACTCCACACGGCGGGGTAGTGATAATCTGGAACACTACCGAACTCTCCACCTTATTTCAGTATTTCATATTTATAATAATAATAGAAACAACTATTATCACCAAGCTTAGAACTGCCTTTACAATCACTTACTTCCGTTAATAGATTTTTTTTGTACCAATACATTCTATTGTCAAACGTATCAATACCGTTGTTGTCGAGGCTATAATGTTGATAAGTATGTCCGACTAATTTATGATCAGTATTATAATCGTATTGATCTTGAATGGCTATTTTACCATCATCATAATACCACATCCTTGCATATTCAGTTAGATAATCATTTATATATTCTTGCTTATCCGGGTCGATGTATCCATGTAAATATTCAAAATATTCATCCGATATCTTTCTTCCTAATGAATTATATTCACTAATATATTTGTAATAAAATTCAGGAGAACTGGGCAGTTCGAGTATTTTTCCGACTGTGTCTGTGAATTTATTAATGCTTCCATCACTTGCCGTATCCCATCGCTCACTAAACTTTAAGGAATCATATTTACAATATTCTTTTATAAAGCTGCCTTTAAGTTTCTTTGTAATAATTAAATAATCATTTAGATGGAACGAATCTATTCTAATAATTCTATTTGGGTTTCCTGAAATTATAGTATCCTGATCCAATAGTTTTCCAGTGCTGCTATAATACTTGAATAAATATGTTACCCAATTATAATCTTCAGATATTTTTTCGGGTTTTAAAACTACATTTACATCTCCACCGGTATACTGTCCAAATTTCGGTCCCAAATAATCACCTTTCAAATCGTATTTTAAAACTTCGCCATTATTAGTCTTAAACATCCTTGGATAATAAGTAACATAAATAGATTGTATCGTTTTATCCTTGTTGTAAGAAAAAGTTAATTCCTTATCAATTGAATCATGGTTAGTAATATCAATACCCTGTATATCATTATAGAGAAAACCATTCATATATATTTGTTGACGAACAGGCATCAAATGATTGGTGTCACTTCCACAGAGCGTAGTTACCTGAATTTTATTAAATTTGATTAAATCCGAATCGCAATAATTAAATTGCAGATTCAAAAATGAATCATACTTAAATTGGGCGCATACTAATTTGGGAGATAATAATAGTAAAGCGGCAAAAGCAATTATTTTATTCATACATATAATCAAGGATTATTTGTAGGGGGCAACTGTTGAGGAATAAATGTACCTGTTTTTGTTGTTTCCTGTATTGGCATAACCGAACCTCCAGTACCTTGAGTTTTTATAATTAAACTCGGCGGTAGCTTGTTTGTACCTATTTGTACAGGCGCTGCTCCCTTGCCGGGGGCAGGAAGATTATTAGAGGCAGGTACAACCAAATCATTTCTCATGCCCGCAGGATTTGGAGTTGCTCCGTTAAATACGATAAAAGGTTTACCGTTAATACCCTCATAATAAGCAAAATTTCTGTGCACTATACCGCCCAATTGATTAATTCCACCAGTTATACCTTGCAGTGCTTCTTGTTTTGTAATTAATTTTCTGTTTGTGGGGTCAACACCATTATAATCATTTTGATACATAGGATCATAAAATCTTGGTGTATTTGCCCTATTTACAACTTCATTTTTCTGCTCATCATTTAAACTATTCCAGGCACCTGTTTTTTGTCTAGTTGCACTAAAAGAAACGTTTCCTTGATCATTTATTGTGTAAAAATTGTCCTGATTATCATGGGTTCTAACTATTGCAAGTAAATTTCCCTGAGCATCTCTATAAAAATTATCAAGTGCCCCTTTCCATTTGGGTCAATTTTTCTTATTGGGTCATCCAATACAAAAACGTAGGAACTCCAACCTGGATATTTCCGAAAATCTGGATCAACAGATTTAAAAATATTTAATCTTGAATCATAAATTCTCGCTCCAAAGTCTAAAATATTCCCGTTGCCTTCAATATCATTATCCTTATATTTTCCGTTGAAACCAAAATGGTAACTTGTGTCATCAGACAGAGAGAAATTCCTACCGGGTTCAAGCATACCGCCCGTATAGTAATCCTGCGTAGCGTAACCCTTATCCCAATTGATTTTCACTGGATTCATGGGTAGTAAAAATATGTCAAAAATGGCAGTTTTATGCAATTATATATTTACTCTTTTTGCCATTGCAGTAATGATACCTTTATTTCTCCGGCGGCAATGCCCCCAACCCCCTCTGTGCATTCGTATAATCAGGTTTTAGTTTAAGGCATTGTTGCCATGCAATGCGGGCGCTATCGTAGTTTAGGGTGACAAAATAATAGCCGCCTAAATTATACCAGGCATCAGGGCTTTTTTTATTGTAGTATATGGCGCGGTAAAGATCGCTTTTACTTGTTGTATAATCTTTTTTTGAACCTGCTTTAAGCCCTGCATTCATGTAATTGCCGCTTAATACCGGGTCAAATTCTCTGACAAGTAAAGGGTAGTTAGGGTCAATTTTACGGGCGCGGTTCCAGCAATACGCCTCACTATCAAGGTCATTTAATCTTGAATAGGCAACACCCAAATTCAGCCAGGCGTCAATAAAGGCAGGCTGAATTTCCTCCGCCCGGTTCAAATGTGAAATGGCATCGCGCAGCCATATTATTTTTTTAACCGAATCTTTTTCGGCGCTGCTCATTGATATTTCCGTAGTGCCCAACCCGTTTTGCGCCCGCGCACTGTTAGGCACTTTTTTAATATCGGCGCTCCACAGGGAAATATTAGTTGACCACTCCGCATTTCGCCGTATGGTTTGAAAGCCACTTAATAAAAAAACTACAACACAAACCGCACAAACAACCATAAATTTTTGGGATAAATCTTTAAATTTTATTTTTTGAATCATTTCATTACAAAAAACTATTAGTGCAATGCAGAAACCAAAAGAGGATTGGTATAAAAACCGCTCTCCAAAATTTAAATCACCAATATTAACGAGGTTGGAATAAATGAAAATGCTGCAGAAATAGAATAAAATGCCGTAAGTTATAAGATTCTTTTCTTTTAATTTTAGCAAAGCATATAATACAAACGCTGCCTGTACTGCTATTGATAACCATACCCGCCAGTCAGAGAAAGTTACGTAAGGTATTTGGTTATAGGAATAGTCGCAGTTCAGGGGATTAGGGTAGAAAAGCAGAAGCATATATTTTCCCAAAACCAGTAACTCAGTAGCTAAACGTTGTGCAGGTGTTGCTAAAAGATAAGGTTGATTCAGTACAATTACGTCGCTGGTGCTGGCAGGTACGAAGGGCACAAACGTTTTGAGCAAAAGCCAATAAATGCCGAAGACTATTACAAACGGAACGGTAGTGAGAACTATAGCACTCCATTTTTCTTTAGTGAAAAAGTAAAATGTGAACGGCAGAATGGCAATGAATGTTACCCCGTTTTCTTTAGACATTAAGCCGAGAAAATAAAACACCACTGCAAAAAGTAACTGCCAATAAGTTCTTTTGGTTAAAAAATTTAAGCTGCAATGCATGGTGAGCAGCAGGAAGAGCCACGACAGCAGTTCATCGCGGCTTTTGATATTGGCAACGGCTTCCGTGTGCACCGGGTGAATGATAAAAAGTAGCGCCGTCATAAACGCAGCTATTGGTGATGATTTAAATATATATTTTCTCAAAAACAAGATCATTACAACACCCGTAAGCGCCAACAGCAAAACGTTTATAAAATGGCTGATATGCGGGGCAGAGCCGAAAAATTCTTTCTCCATAGCAAACGTGATAAGCGAGAGCGGATGCCAGCGCCCGCCGCTGGCATTGCCCACATAGCCATACATGGTTTCCTTGGTGAGTAAATCATAAATACCGGCAAATCCCTGCTGAACAAAGCGGTTGTGGTCTATAAACATGCCATCGTCGAGTACGTAACCGTTGAAAATGGAATTACCATAAAAAACAAGCGTTGTGATAACAATCAGCAACAGTTGATTTCTCTTATAAGACAGGAATTGTATGGCTTGTTCCGCCCGTGAAAACGGTTTCAACGGCGGAAGGGGTTTTAGATTTTGTTTACCTGTTTTTTTCTGCTGTTGTTTTTTCGACATGATTATTCGTGTCAAAAATAATTTTTTTTAACGAATATACGGGCAACCCTTCCGGTTGCCCCCAAACGCCAGGGGTATCCCAAATAGGACAGGGGTGAACCCTGTCCCTACATTAGACAACCTGTTGATATATTAACAGAGGTAAGATTGTTATTACCAATTTAATAGCATACCTTTGTTGCTTAATCAATAAAATAAATTAATAACAATGAAAAAAGGAAAAGTAAAATTCTTTAATAACTCCAAAGGATTTGGATTTATTAACGACGAAGAAACAGGAAAGGACATTTTTGTTCATTCCACAGGATTGAAAGATGACATTCGCGAAGGCGATTCAGTTACTTTCGATGTTGAAGAAGGTAAGAAAGGTTTAAATGCAGTTGACGTTAAGTTGGCGTAATTAATATTTTTTTTCTTCAGAAATCCGTTTGCAGAGATGTATAACGGATTTTTTTTGCCCGAAATTAATCCCTCACTGTAAGATTATTACTCATCTCAATAAAATCTTCAACCCTTAATTGCTCTGCCCGCTTAGATTTGAATTGTTCGGGTAATGCCGTTTCAATGCCATGAAAACCTTTTAACGCATTACTTAACACCTTACGCCGCTGAGAGAATGCTTTTTTCACTAATAGACGAAAGTTAGTTTCATCGGCAATGTGCAGTTGTGGCTGTTTTCTTGTAAAACGTATTACGGCAGAGGTTACTTTTGGCGGCGGCGAGAAACTGCCTGGTTCTACATCGAACAAATACTCTGTGTTATAAAATGCCTGTGTAATAACACTGGTTATGCCATAATCTTTATTGCCATGTGAAGCGCAAATACGTTTTGCCACCTCTTTCTGGAACATACCTACTACCACGCTCACTTTCTCCTTATTATCAAGAATCTTAAAAACAATTTCTGTCGATATATTGTATGGAAAGTTGCCGATTACGGCAATAGGAGTTTGCATGGGTTTATTCCAATCGAACTCTAAAAAATCCTTATGAATTATCCTATCACCTAAGGGCGCAAAAGCTTTTCGTAAATGTTCAACCATTCTGACGTCAAATTCTACTATAGTAAGATTATCTTTAAATGATTTATATAAATATTGGGTAAGCATTCCTTTGCCGGGTCCTACCTCTATAAGCGTGGAAAAATTAAAACCATCAAGTTGGTGCACTATTTTTTCGGCAACAGTTGCATTGGTTAAAAAATGTTGCCCGAGGGATTTTTTAGGAGAAAGATTCATTTCTAAGGGTAAGATAAATTAAGTAATTTCGCATTTCTTTTATAAATACTACGTAAACCTACTATGATAACCATGCAATTATCGCGTAAAGTTATTAGTTCAGATTGTCAAATTTTTCTAATAGAGAAAAATACCAACCTTGCTAAAAACAATTTTACAGAACAAGAGACGGCTTACATTAAAAATAAGCTTGAAAAAGGAATTGAAATTATCCCCGTATCGGTTTCAGGCGTTGAAAAAATAGCTGTTGTTCTTGAAAGGAAAGCGAGCCATTCAGACACCAATGAAGCAATACGGCAAAAAGGAGACAAGGTGGTTTCTTACATAAATGATTATAAATATCCTTCTGTTGCTGTTATAAATGCAACCGGTATAAAAGAAGCCGGGCTGCATTTTGCAGAAGGCGTTGCGCTTGGCTCCTATCAATTCATAAAATATAAAAAAGATAAAGACAAGGAACAATCTAAGCTTAATGTGCTTACGGTTTTTGATACTACGATTAATAAACAGGCTATTGAAGAATTGAACACAATAGTTCAGAGTGTTTACAAGGTGCGTGATTTAGTGAATGAACCCGTTAATGAGTTGAATGCTCCCAAACTGGCTAAAGAATTTGAGAAAATGGGGAAAGAAGCAGGTTTCACCACTGAAATATTCGACCGCAAAAAAATTGAATCGTTAAAAATGGGCGGATTGTTAGCCGTGAACCAGGGAAGTGTTGACCCACCGCGTTTTACCATAATGGAATGGAAACCCAGGAATGCAAGAAATAAAAAGCCTGTTGTTTTAGTTGGCAAAGGAGTTGTATATGATACAGGAGGATTGAGTCTTAAGCCCACTTATCAATCTATGGATTATATGAAAAGCGATATGGCAGGCTCAGCAACGGTTGCAGGCATTATGTACTGCGCCGCAAAAACAAAATTGCCTTTGCATTTGGTGGCTTTGGCGCCAAGCACGGATAATCGCCGGGCGGAAATGCTTTTGCACCGGGCGATATAATTACCATGTATAACGGCGCTACCGTTGAGATGCTTAATGCTGATGCCGAAGGAAGAATGATTCTTGCCGATGCACTTAGCTATGCGCAAAAATATGACCCCGAACTGGTGATTGATATGGCTACACTTACCGGTGCGGCACATGCTGCCGTTGGCAAAGAAGCTATTGTATATATGAGCACTGCCGGCATAAGAGTGAATGAAGACCTTGAAGAATCGGGTGAGGAAGAACATGAACGATTGGTCCGTTTTCCACTTTGGAGTGAATATGGAGATTATTTAAAATCGGATATTGCCGATATGAAAAATGTGGGCGGAAAAACAGCCGGTGCTATTACTGCAGGAAAATTCCTGGAAAAATTTACGTCCTACCCATGGGTGCATTTGGATATTGCAGGTGTGGCTTTTATGCATGGAGCCGATAGTTACAGGGGCAAAAACGCCACCGGATTTGGATTACGGCTTATTTATAATTTTCTTTTAAAACAAGCAAAAAATGTCCGCAAGAGATAGACTGCCTATGATTGGCATTTCAGTTGGCGATTTAAACGGAATCGGCACTGAGGTTATTATAAAAGCATTTGCCGAACCGGCATTTATGGAATTGTGTATCCCGGTAATATTTGGTTCATCCAAGGCATTATCGTTTTACCGCAAGGCGCTTAACCTTTCTAATTTTAATTTTAACAGTGTAAAATCATTAGACAAAGCATTTCCTAAGGCAGTTAATGTAATAAATGTTTGGGAAGAAGAGGTGCCTATTATTCCCGGCGAGGCAACACAAACATCAGGCAAGTATGCCGTAAAATCATTTACCGCAGCAATGGATGCATTAATAAAGAATGAAATAGATGCGTTGGTAACGGCTCCCCTGAGTAAAAGCAATGTAAAATCCGATAGTTATCCTTTTACAGGGCATACCGATTATATCAGTTCGCGCTTTCCTAACCAGCAGAGCTTAATGATGATGGTCGGGGAGCAGCTTAAAGTAGCTTTAGTAACCGTACATATCCCTATTAAAGAAGTGGCTGCAAAAATTAATTCCGAACTTATTCAGAGACAGTTGGAGGTATTACACCACGCCTTAATAAGGGATTTCGGAATATCGAAACCCACCATAGCAGTTCTTGGCTTAAATCCCCATGCCGGCGATAATAATCTTATTGGCAAAGAAGAAGAAGAGATAATAAAACCTGCCCTGAAAGCAACGAAAGCAAAAAATATTCTTGTTTTTGGTCCTTATCCTGCCGATGGCTTTTTCGCCAATGGCAATTATAAAAAGTTTGATGCCATACTGGCTATGTATCACGACCAGGGACTGATTCCCTTTAAATATATGTCATTCGATTCCGGAGTAAATTTTACGGCAGGATTACCTGTTATTCGCACCTCGCCCGACCATGGCACTGCTTTCGATATTGCGGGAAAGAATGTGGCTAATGAATCGTCATTCAGAAGCGCTGTATTTACTGCCATAGATATCATCAATTTCCGCAGAGATTATGATGAAATGACCAAAAATCCCCTAAAAAAATCGATTTTGACGGAGGAATCAAACTAAAATAGCCTTTTAGAAATATCACTAAATTTCTTATCTTTGGCGCCAGATTATCAAAAGTTTGATTGTTGTGAATCCGTTGCGTGCATTTGATATCCCGTTCGTGGGGATGAAAAGTGGTGTTCATCATTTCAATTATGAAATTGATAACAGTTTTTTTCAGAATTTTAAAGAGTCGCTTGTTACGAAGTGCAAGGCGAAGGTGGCTTTAAGTTTTGACAAAGAGGAATCGTTCTTTTTACTTGATTTTCAAATAGATGGAACTGTTAATGTGCTATGTGATCGGTGCGGAGAACCATTGGATCTTGCTATTGAAAATGAACAGAGGTTGATTGTAAAGCTTGGAGAAGTGATGGATGGAAAAGAGGCAGATGATGATGTGATTTTTATTTCGCGAAATGAAACGCTTTTAAATGTGGCACAATTTATTTATGAATTCATAAATTTAAGCGTGCCATTGCATAAGGTGCATCCTGATAAAAACGGAAAAAGCACCTGTAATAAGGAAGTGATAAAAAAGCTGGATGAACTGTCGCCGGAACATCGTGAAGCCGAGTTGAATACAACATGGAGCCAATTAAAACAAATTAAAATAAAATAAGCTATGCCAAATCCCAAAAGAAGACATTCCGCCACCCGCAGAGATAAAAGACGTACTCACGATAAAGCTAAAGTTCCCACAGTTGTAAGCTGTCCTAACTGTGGTTCACCGATACAATACCATCGTGTGTGCCCCGAGTGCGGACATTACAGGGGGAAGGCGGTAGTTAAGAAAGAAACAATCAGTTAACATAGTAATTTATTCTCATTTAGTAGCTTTAACGCCACTAATTAAACGATGATGAGGATTGGAATTGACGCTATGGGAGGTGATTACGCACCTCTCGAATGCTTAAGAGGGGCACTACTCTGCAAAAAGGAATTCGGCAGAGAGGTACACCTTGTTTTGATTGGCGATAGACCAAAACTGCTTGCGATATTAAAGCAGGAAGGCGCCAAAGAAGATTCTTTTGAAATAATTCATACTACCGAAGTCATAGAAATGGGGGAATCCCCTACCCGATCAGTCGTTCAAAAAACCGATTCAAGCATTGTTGTGGGATTCAATTTATTAAAAGAAAAGAAGATTGATGCCTTTGCCAGCGCCGGTAATACCGGGGCAATGCTGGTGGGGGCAATGTATTCGGTAAAAACAATACCCGGAGTTATTCGCCCCACTATTTCAACCATTGTTCCAAGAGAAAACGGCAAGCTGGGAATACTATTGGATGTTGGCGCAAATGCCGATTGCAAACCCGAATTTTTAGTGCAATTTGCAATTCTCGGTTCATTATATTCAAAATATATATTTAACGTAGATAATCCTAAGGTAGGCTTGTTAAGTATTGGCGAAGAAGAGGGTAAAGGCAATATTCTTACACAAGCTGCCTTTGACCTGTTGAAGGAAAGCGACAAGATAAATTTTATCGGCAATGTGGAAGGACGCGATATTTTTGCCGATACCGCCGACGTAATTGTATGCGATGGGTTTACCGGCAATATCGTTCTGAAATTCGGCGAATCGTTTTACGACCTTATCAAAAAAAGAAAAATAACCGATCATTATTTTGATTCATTTAATTATGAAAATTACGGCGGCACTCCAATTTTAGGCGCCAATGCGCCGGTAGTAATTGCACATGGCATTTCCAATGCTTTGGCATTCCACAATATGATTACCTTAGCGAAAAACCTGGTTGAAGCCAACCTGGTTTCTATTTTTGAAAATGCATTTGTTTCACTAACTGAAAAGGATGTCTAAGATACATGCCGCCATTACAGCTGTGTTGGGATATACCCCTGACTATATTCTCACCAACAAAGAGTTGGAAAACATGGTGGAAACCACGGATGAATGGATTGTATCGCGCACCGGTATAAAAGAACGCCATATCCAAAAGGGCGTAGGTGTTGGCACTTCCGATATGGCAGTGGAAGCCGTAAACCTTTTATTAAAGAAAAGAGGCATTACTCCGGATGAAGTTGATTTTCTTATTTGCGCTACGGTTACCCCTGACATGATATTTCCTGCAACGGCTAATATTATTTGCGATAAAGCCGGAATAAAAAATGCCTTCAGCTATGATATAAATGCCGCTTGCTGCGGCTTTCTATATTCATTGTATACTGCCGCAAAAATAGTTGAGAGTGGCGCTGTAAAGAAAGCCATAGTAGTCGGGGCGGATAAAATGTCTTCTATCGTTGATTATACCGACAGAACTACTTGTGTATTATTTGGAGACGCGGCGGGTGCTGTTCTTTTGGAACCGGATACCAATGGCTACGGAATTATTGATGCTATATTGCAATCGGATGGTGCGGGCAGAATACATTTGCACCAGAAGGCAGGGGGCTCATTAAAACCCGCTTCGCATGACACCGTTGATGCCCGTGAACATTATGTTTACCAGGAAGGGCAGCCGGTTTTTAAATTTGCCATTGTCAGAATGGCTGATGCGGCGGAGGAAATAATGAAACGAAATAATCTTAAAGGAGAGGATGTTGCTTATCTCATTCCTCACCAGGCAAACAAACGTATTATTGATGCCACAGCGAAACGGATGGGAATATCAGAAGACAAAGTGACGATAAATATTCAGAAATACGGCAACACCACGAACGGAACCATTCCCTTGTGCCTATGGGAATGGGAAAATAAAATGCATAAAGGCGATAACATTATATTGGCGGCTTTTGGCGGTGGTTTTACGTGGGGCGCTATATATGTTAAATGGGCAATAGGATGATTTTTATTTAAATAATACATATTTTTATCATACCATGGCAACTACAACGGACATTAAGAAAGGGGTAACAATAGATTACAATAACGACCTTTACACAATTATTGATTTTCAGCATGTGAAACCCGGCAAAGGCGGCGCTTTTATTCGCACTAAATTAAAAAGCATTACCACCGGGAAAATAATTGAGCAAACGTTTAATTCGGGCGCTACAATTAACACGGTGCGTGTTGAACGTCGCCCCTACCAGTTTTTATATAAAGATGCCAGTGGCTATTCTTTTATGGACCAGAATACGTTTGAACAGGTAACGATTAATGAGGACATAATAGATGCTCCTGAACTTTTAAAGGAAGGGCAGAAAGTTGAAATTCAGTTTCACACAGACACCGAACGTCCGCTGAGTTGCGAATTGCCCGATTTTGTGAACCTGCTTGTTACTTATTCCGAGCCGGGTGTGAAAGGCGATACGGCTAATTCGCCGTCGAAGCCCGCTACGCTGGAAACCGGGGCAATAATTAAAGTACCTTTATTTGTAAATGAAGGAGAATTGATTAAGGTGGATACGAGAAATAAATCTTATGTTGAACGTGTAAAATAATTTTACTATGACATTAAAAGAAATTAAGGAGCTGATACGAATTGTGCAAAACGCCAAACTCAGCGAGTTAAACATAGAAAAAGATAAATTCAAAATTCAAATTAAAACCGGGGTACAGGGCGGTGTGCCTGCGCAGATAATTGCAACAACTCCGGCAGTAGCTGCTCCCGTTGTTTCAGCACCAGCTCCTGCAGCGGCTTCTGCAACACTTGCAAGCAAAGCTGAGCAAGCAGCAAAAGAGGAGTCTAAATTCATTACTATCAAATCACCTATGATAGGCACATTCTACAGGTCGTCATCGCCTGATAAAGACCCGTTCGTAAATGTTGGCGATACCGTAAAAGCGGGCGACGTATTATGTATTATCGAAGCCATGAAACTATTCAACGAAATTGAATCGGAGGTAAGCGGAAAGGTGGTTAAAATTTTAGTTGACAACGCTACGCCTGTTGAATATGACCAGCCTTTGTTTTTAGTAGATCCCAAGGGATAAACTTCTTTCTAAAAAATTATGTTAAAAAAAATACTGATTGCTAACCGGGGAGAAATTTCTTTGCGCGTAATTCGTACGTGCAGGGAAATGGGTATTAAAACCGTAGCCGTCTATTCAACTGCCGATAAAGACAGCTTGCATGTGCGCTTTGCCGATGAAGCTGTTTGCATTGGACCACCCAAATCATCAGAATCTTATTTAAGCATTCCTAAAATTATGGCGGCAGTTGAAATCACCAGCGCCGATGCTATTCATCCCGGGTATGGTTTTTTAGCCGAGAATGAAAAATTTGCGGAAATATGTACACAGTATGGGGTTAAATTTATTGGTCCCACAGGAGAGCAAATAAGAAAGATGGGCGATAAGATTACAGCTAAGGATACCATGAAGGCGGCAGGTGTGCCTGTAATACCCGGCTCTGATGGATTGATAGAGAGTATTGAGAGCGGTAAAAAAATTGCTAAAAAGATCGGTTATCCTGTTATTCTTAAAGCAACTGCAGGCGGCGGGGGCAAAGGAATGCGCGAAGTGTGGAGCGAAAAAGAGTTTGAAAACGCCTGGATGACAGCCCGCATGGAAGCCAAAGCTTCATTCGGCAATGACGGTATTTATATTGAAAAATATATTGAGGAGCCGCATCATATTGAAATACAAATAGCCGGCGATAAATTCGGAAAGGTGTGTCACCTGTCTGAAAGGGATTGCTCTATCCAGCGCCGCCACCAGAAACTTACAGAAGAATCGCCCTCGCCATTTATGACGGATGAGTTGAGAAAGAAAATGGGCGATGCAGCTATTAAAGCCGCCGAAACAATAAACTATGAAGGGGTAGGCACTATAGAGTTTTTGGTGGATAAATACCGTAACTTTTATTTTATGGAGATGAACACCCGCATACAGGTTGAGCATCCCGTTACTGAGGAAGTAATTAATTTTGATTTGATAAAGGAACAGATAAAAATTGCAGCCGGCGAGCCTATCTCAGGAAAAAGTTACATTCCTACTATGCACGCCATTGAATGCCGTATTAATGCTGAAGACCCTTATAATGATTTTCGCCCCAACCCGGGCACAATTACTACCCTGCACACGCCTGGCGGTCATGGCGTGCGTATTGATTCACATATTTATGATGGCTATATCATTCCTCCTTATTATGATTCAATGATAGCAAAAATTATTACCATGGCGCAAACCCGCAAAGAAGCAATTGCTACTATGGAGCGGGCTTTATCCGAATATGTAATTGAAGGGGTGAAAACCACCATTCCGTTTCATCTCGCACTCATGCGCAATAAAGAATACAGGGAAGGTAATTTCACGACAGCATTCCTGCAAAACTTTAAGTTTACCTGATGTTGTGCAAAACTTAACGGATACTTTACCTCCGGTTTTTGAATAAACTTCTATCTTGCAGCAGTTAATATTTAATCTAATACCGCTATGTCTGAAAAGAAAGTATTAATTGTTGAGGACGATTTAGTGCAAAAACGGCTCAACAGCAAGTGGGTTGAACAACTTGGGCATAAAGTGGTTAATATTGTTACCAATGGTAAAGACGCCATTAACTCTGCACGAGTTCTTGAACCCGACCTGATATTAATGGATGTAAGGATAGAAGGGAATATTGACGGCATTGATGCCATGCACGAAATAGTGAAATTCAGCAAGGCTTCTGTAATTTATATTACCTCAAACAATGATGAATACATGACTGAAAGAATAAAAGGAACACACTGCCTTGCGGTTTTTAATAAGCCCATAACTGTGGATGACCTTAAGCTGCATTTGGGGCGGTTATCTTAATTTTTTAAATTTCGAATAACGAATATTGAACGCCGAATGTAGAAGTTAACAACACTTCGATATTCAACATTCGATATTCTGCGGTTCAGTATTCAATATCATACAACTACTATATAGGTGCTTAATATTGTTTTATTTTTCTAATATATCCCGCCGGTTCTTATTTTTGTATCGTTATCAATTAACTTTTCCTGATGCAAAATCTTATTTTGTTTGATGGCGAAAGCCGCGAGCATCTTCTTCCGTTCACGTTTACACGTCCTGTTGCCGACATTCGCATTGGCATTTTGACGATCCGCGAAAAATGGGAGCGTAAACTTAATTTAAACTCCTCTTATTATACCGAGGATTATTTATCGGAAAAATTTCCTGTTGTTATTGGCAGCGATAATTTAATGGTAAATGCCTGTTGCCTGCCTGATGAACATTTAGCCAAAGCTATCAGCAGTTTAAAGCTAAATGAAGCTCTTGTTTTCGATAATAATCTTATTGCCGTGCGGCTTGATGAGTCCTCGACAAAAAATTATTCTTACTCATCTGCTATGGTTGCCAAATGGTCACTTAAGAAATTAAAAGAAGCGCCGGCTATGGTAAATCACGTGTGGGATATTTTCAGGAAGAATGAAGAAGAGTTAAAAAAAGATTTTTTATTATTAACAAAGAATCGCACTTCACAAAAAATAAGCTCCACCAATCGTTGTATAAATCCTGAGAACATTTTTATTGAGAGCGGTGCAAAAGTTGAATACAGTATTTTAAATGCCTCCAAAGGTTCAATATATACAGCCAAAGATTCCGAAGTAATGGAGGGCGCTATGATTCGCGGTCCATTTGCCCTTGGCGAACACAGCGAAGTGAAAATGGGCACCAAAATTTACGGTGCAACTACCGTTGGTCCGCATTGCAAGGTGGGAGGCGAAATAAACAACTCGGTACTATTCGGCTATTCCAATAAAGCGCATGAAGGCTATTTGGGCAATTCAGTTATAGGCGAGTGGTGCAATCTTGGAGCCGATACCAATAATTCCAATCTTAAAAACGACTATGGCGATGTTAAAATCTGGAGCTATTCAAAAAAACAATTTGAAGATACAGAACTGCAATTTTGCGGCTTGTTTTTAGGTGACCACAGCAAGACCGCTATAAATACCATGTTTAATACCGGCACTGTAGTGGGCGTGTTTTCAAATATTTTCGGCAGTGGTTTTCCGCGAAAATTTATTCCGTCATTTCAATGGGGCGGCAGCAGCGGATTTGAGGTTTATAAAACCGAAAAAGCATTTGCCGTTGCAGAATTGGTTATGTCGAGACGCAACATTCCGTTTACAGATCAGGATAAAAAGATATTACAGTGTATTTTTGAACAGGAAATTCAACAAAAAAATTAAGTGTTTACATGAGAAGGAAAATTATTGCCGGCAACTGGAAAATGAATAAAACCTTTGATGAGGGTGTGCAATTAGTGACCGATGTTTTATCACGATTAGATAACAAAGATGTTGTTGTGATTTTTGCGCCACCTTTCATTCATCTTAAAAAAGTGTCGGAATTAATAGGGGGTAAAAAAAATGTATTCAGCTCAGCACAAAATTGCTTTTGGGAAAAGAGTGGAGCCTATACGGGCGAAATATCGGCAGCTATGATAAAATCATGCGGTGCGGAGTATGTAATAATAGGACACAGCGAGCGCAGGGAATATTTTAATGAAACCGATGAGCAATTGGCAAAAAAAGTAAATGCTGCCTTACAAAATAACCTCACTCCTATCTTTTGTTGCGGTGAGCCTTTAAATATCCGCGAAGCAAACACTCATTTTGAGTGGGTATCTTCACAAATACAAAACAGTTTATTTCACTTAACTAAAGATGAAGTGAGCAAATTAGTTATTGCCTATGAACCAATTTGGGCAATAGGCACAGGAAAAACTGCAACTGCACAGCAGGCACAGGATATGCACGCACATATTCGCGAACAATTAGAAAAAAAATATGGCGGTGATATTGCCAAATCTATTTCAATATTGTACGGCGGCAGTGTCAAACCATCTAATGCCGAAGAACTCTTTGTTAACCCTGATGTGGATGGTGGTTTAATTGGCGGCGCTTCTTTCGTGGTGAATGACTTTTTGGGGATTATTAATAATATTACCTAAGTCAATTCATGTCTACCACTATAAAAAAAACACCTTCTTCTCTATTGGTGGTGGTTGCTTTCCTGACGGTGTATTTAGTGTGGGGTTCCACTTATTTGTTTATACGGATAGCCGTTGAGCATTTTCCACCTATGATAATGGGAGCCTTGCGGTTTATTAGTGCAGGTGTATTATTATTTATTTGGTGCTTTTTGAGAGGTGAAAAGTTGTTTTCATTACAAATAATAAAGCCCGCAGCCGTAAGCGGTATTTTATTGCTTTTTATCGGCAATGGCGCTGTGATCTGGACAGAGCAGTTTCTGCCAAGCGGTTTTGTGGCTGTGCTAATTGGCGCCGCTCCTATTTGGTTTGTACTGCTGGATTACTATAACTGGAAAGATAATTTTTCAAACAAAGAAGTTATTTTCGGTTTGGTGATAGGTTTTATCGGCGTACTGTTATTATTCGGACAAAATGCGTTACAGGCATTATCCGTGCCCGGAAGTAAGCCACATATAATCGCATTATGTATATTGATTGCAGGTTCAATCTCATGGTGCGCCGGTTCATTGTATTCCAAATACAAATCTCAGGGTAATTCAAATTCCGTTAACGCTGCATGGCAAATGCTGGCAGGAGGCGCGGTTTTCTTAATTGCAAGCATGTTGCGAAATGAATGGGCAGGTTTTCATTTCAACTCCGTTCACGAATCAGGGTGGTTTGCACTATTTTACCTGATCATTTTTGGTTCATTAGCAGGGTATAGCGCTTATATATGGTTATTACAGGTTAGACCTGCCATACAGGTAAGCACGTATGCTTATGTAAATCCTGTAGTAGCTGTATTATTGGGAATATTTATTATTGGAGAAAAAATTACCCTATTGCAGGTAGCGGGGCTTGCTATTATATTAACAGGTGTGTTTCTTTTAAACCTGTCGAAGTATCGCAGTCAATTAAGGTCAGTAAACAAATAAAATTCAAATTACGCTGTAACAATGTTTTACTTCCGAACGCTGATAAGTGGATTAAATAGTTTGAACTATTGGTAAAAAAATTAAATCTTCGTACTGCCGTTATAATGTATAACTACCTTATAGCGCTTTAAAATACATTTCATGAAAAAGATTCTTTGGTTGTTGATGGTAGTAGTCTTAATGGGTGGAAAAGTATATGCTCAAAGTGCAAGCCAACAGCAGTTTTCTACGGACCCTACGCAATTTTTAGCACAAGTTCAGGACATGTTTAAGCTTCTTAAAACAGATGCCACTAAAGACGTAACAGACGATTTTCCCGCTACCTTCAATAAGATTCCGGCAGATGCCCAACAGCAGATAATAACCATTTGCAATGAAATGAAGCAGCGGCACATGGTTCCCTATCCTTACTTTTTCAATTTTTTCCAGGCAGTTAATGTAGCAGAAAAAAGCCCGACAGCCGGTTCACAAATTTCAGTTTGGGTACAATGCGTTCAAAATGTTTTTGAGAATCAAAAATCAGGCACTAATAAGGATTTGACCAATTTTATCGAATTTTCAAACACGCTTTTTTCAAAAAATGCTTTGTACTCCTCCGCTGCAAAGACCTGGCTGCTGACTTCCAATGATTATACCCTAAAATATGATAAAGAACCGGTTCTAATTGTGAATAGCACCGACCTTATTGCCTCTACAACAGGCGACAGCCTTATTATTCACCAGACCGGCGGAATTTATTATCCATTGGAATTTAATTGGGCGGGCACAAAAGGAAAAGTAGACTGGACCCGCGCAGGGCTTGATGCGGGCTTTGCCTATTGCACCTTCGGAAAATATTCTATCGAATGCCAGCAATCGGAGTATAGTGTAGATACCGTCAGCATGTTTTACAAACCGCTTTCTGATAAAAAACTCATCGGAAAATTCTCGGATAAACTTCTTACCAACAATACGCCGGCAACTACAAGCTATCCCCGCTTTGATTCTTATGACTCGAACATTGGAATGTATAACCTCGATAAAGCGGTACGGCTTAACGGGGGCATTTCTATTCATGGCGCCCATTTATCCGTAGTCGGAACCGAAGAGAATCCGGCACAATTAAAATTATTAAAACCCGATGGCGGAATTGCTCTAACGGGAAAATCACTGGGATTTGAGATAAAAAATTTTGAAAATATCTTATCGGACAGAACACAGGCTAGTATTTATCTGGGCAAAGATTCTATCTTCCACTATGGTTGTGAATTGGATTATAAAATCAGCACGCATCAATTAGTATTGAGGCGCACAGGCAGCGGTATCACTAAGTCGCCATTTTATGATTCCTATCACAAAGTAGAAATATATGCCGATGCTATTTTCTGGAAAACCGACCAAACGTATATTGATATTACCATGGAAGCAGGTAAAGGCTTGCGTCCTGCTTCCCTGGAATCGTATAATTTTTTTGAAGAAAATAAATTTAATAAATATCAAAATATAGCTACCTACAATCCTATTGCCAAATTGAAAAATTATTGCGATGAAACAAAAGGGCGTGAGATTGATGCACAGGAATTTGCTAAACGTCTTGGTCCCTATCAAAGCGTGCAAACGATAGAAGGACTTTTGTTTAAACTGGTGGAAGAAGGATTTATTTTTTATGACCCCGACAAACAACTTATTACCGTGCGTGATAAGGCTATCAATTATACCCTTGCCGATGGGGGAAAAATTGATTATGATATTATCCGACTCCTTTCTCAATCAGACAGTATAAATATGAGAATTGACCTCCATAATTATAGCATGAATATCAGGGGTGTAAAAAATGTTGATTTGAGTGATTCAAATTTTGTGGTCTTTTTCCCCGATAAACATTCCTTTGATCTTGGGAAAAATCGCGACATGGACTACGGGGGCAAGATGTTTGCCGGGCAGCTTGATTTGTATGGACAATCATTCCATTTCCACTATGACCGGTTTTCGATAGGATTGGACAAAGTGGATTCTATGATCATAAATATTCCCACAGGTAAAGTTGATGCACAAAATCAACCTATACTTGTGCCATTGCGTTCGGCGATCGAAGGCATAACGGGAACTATTACAATTGATGATGCGGGAAATAAATCGGGTTTAAAAAAATACCCTCAATATCCCGTTCTTGATGCAACCGGCGGGTTCGTGTATTATGATAAAAAATCTATCCTAAACAGCGTGTACAAACGTGATAAGTTTTATTTCAGTGTTGATCCCTTTAGAACAGACAGCCTAAATCATATGCAGGCTTTTAAAGTGAGATATAACGGAACACTCACTTCTGCGGGCATTTTTCCTGATTTTCATGAAACATTGAGAATTCAAAGAGACCTGTCTCTGGGATTTATCCAAAAAAAGCCCCCTACCCCGATCTATGGCGGCAAAGGCACTTTTATAGATACTGTTACGCTTAACAACAGCGGGCTTCGGGGAAAAGGTGCTATTAATTTTTTAACATCAACAACTACTTCGCACGACGTAATTTTTTATCCCGATTCCCTTACCGCTCCTGCGGAAACATTTACTATGGCAAGCGGCGTTGTCGGTACACAGGAATTTCCCGATGTTACCTCCAAAAATGAGTTTGTTTTGTGGAAACCTTATGGTGATAGCATGTTAATTGAAGAAAATAAAACTCCGTTTAAATTATTTAACAGCGAAACTTATCTCTCCGGTAAGTTATTACTACAATCAACCGGCTTGCGCGGCGATGGTAAAGTGGATTGGGTTGATGCCCAGTTATTATCGAAAGACATTCGTTTCAAAAAAGAAACGATGGATGCCGACACATCCGATTTTCGCATTAAATCAATTGATTCTACGAAATTCGCCATGATAACAAAGAACGTAAATTCCCATATTGATTTTACGCTTCGCGAGGGCGATTTTAAAGGCATTTCAAATTCTATAAACACGGAATTTCCCTATAATCTCTACCGCACCTCCATTGACGAATTTAAATGGGAAATGGATAAAAAATTATTATCATTCAAATCAACGCGCGGTTTGGCTACGTTTACTTCTGAAGCGCCTGAACAGGACTCATTGAAATTTGAAGGCAATAGCGCCACCTATGATTTGAATAAATATGTATTGACGGTAACGGGAATTCCTTTCATTCCTGTAGCTGATGCTCATATTTTTCCCGACAGTCGGAAAGGCTGTAATCGAAGCATCTGCTCAAATGCGCACATTGAATAATGCCAAAATTATTGCCGATACTGTTCACTCTTACCACAGTTTTTACAATGCTTCAATAAGAGTTTTAAGCAGCTACAATTATCGCGGCAGCGCCGACCTTGATTTTTTGAGCGCCGATAAAACAAAAGAAAAAATTTATTTTGATGATATAGGTGTAAAGCGTGATTCTTTAACGGGCATTTATCACACCTATGGTAACGGATTTATAGCCGATAGCGAACAATTCAGGATTCTGCCAAAAATTAATTTTAAGGGGAATGTAAGATTAGCGGGCAACAAGCAAAACCTGCATTTTGAAGGCTTTGCCAAGCTACAGATTAATAATCCTAAAATCGCTTCATCATGGTTTTCTGTAGCTGATGATTTTAACCAGGATTCATCGCTCATTCACTTCAGCAACCCGGTGGATGAAAAACAACGACCAATAGGCGTGGGCATACTGATTGATGCCGACTCAATGCATTTGTATCCTGCTATTTTCAGTATAAAAAGAAATTTATCGGAGCATGAATTGTTCAGCGCACAGGGTATTGTAAGATATGATAACACCACCAAAACCTATAGCATAGGTAATGAGAATAAAATTCTCAATGGCGCAGAGCGCGGAAATGTTTTAACGTATAATGAGCCTACCGGTAAAATTATTACTGACGGCACTGTAACCTTCGGAAATAATTTTGGATTGGTTGGTGTAGCTTCTGCAGGCAAAATTGAAACTAATGTAACCAACGACAGCGTATTTAAGTTTAAGTTCACTCTTGCCATCGGTTTAAAATTCACACTTGCGCCAAAACTACTTGATAAAATGGCAGAGAGTATTGACCAGTTGAATTACGATAAGCCCGATCTGAATGAATCAACCGATGATTTTAAACACCTTATGATTGAACTGGTTGATGCCAAAAATGAAACTCATTTACTTAATGCGCTGCAAACCGAGGGTGCTGTGAAAAGGTCTGATGACCTCGACTATACCATATTATTGAGCGATATTCAAATGGCGTATGATCCCCTAACCCGTTCCCTGCATTCTATAGGACCTTTAGGCACCGTTTATATAGGCGATAAATCCTTAGGCAAAAAATTAAAAGGCTATCTTGAAATTGGTTTCAAGCGAAGCGGCAGCTTTATTAACCTGTATATAGAATCCACACAAAGCGACTGGTATTTTTTAAACTATCAAAATAATATCATGAGCATAATATCTTCAGATGATGATTTTAATAAAACTCTCGGGATGATGGACCCTAAAGACCGGCGCACTGAGGGCGCTAACGGGCAAGTGTATATGTACACCTTAGCTACAGTTCATCGCAAAGATGAGTTTTTGCTAAAGATGTCTCAGTATGGTGACACGGAAATCGTTCCAGTAAAAAAGACTCCGGTGAAAAAAAAGTAATTGATTTTAATGATTATAGTGGTATTGATAGTTGCTTATTTATTAGGATCATTGCCCTCTGCGGTTTTGGTGGGTAAACTATTTTATAATACCGATGTGCGCGAGCATGGCAGCGGCAATGCAGGCGCCACCAACACTTTTCGCGTGCTGGGCAAAAAGGCGGGGCTGATCGTTTTTATTCTTGATTTTGCCAAAGGGTTTGCAGCATCTCTTCTTCCGGTAATAGTATATACCTACTTACATACTAATCTTTCATCTGAGCAAGTTCAGTTACTATGCGGGTTATGCGCTGTGCTGGGTCATGTCTTACCGGTGTTTGCCGGTTTTCGCGGCGGTAAGGGCGTTGCCACCACATTCGGGGTTTTTGTTGCCATTTTTCCGTGGTCGGCATTAATTTGTGCCGCTATATTCTTTGCCCTTCTTTTACTCTTTCATTTTGTGTCGCTTGGCTCAATGGTTGCAGTGGCGGCATTTACACCGTTATCTGTTTTTCTTTACCAGGCAAAAGATTTATTATCTGTTGCGTTGATGTTGCTATTTGCAATAGCAATTATTATTCTGCACCGTAAAAATATTGAACGGTTGATGTATGGTACAGAAAATAAAATGTACCTGTTTAAGACAAAGTGAATCCACACTTTATAAAAAATGAAAATGGAATCTTATTTTGCAGGTGAAGATTTTCTTCATGAGCGCTAAAAAACGAGTTAATACTCCCGCACATGTAATAAACAACGGCAAAACAATTGCCGTAGTTAAACCCATATCCAATTGGCTTATTCGAATTGCGTGGATAGCCGCATTGCTTACAGGAGTTGTGATGAGCCTTAAATCGCTTACCGAGCCTGATACCTGGTGGCAATTACGCACGGGCGAATGGATTGTTCAAAACGGGAAAGTGCCGTCGCACGATATTTTCTCTTACACGATGCAGGGAACACCGTGGATAAACGTGAAATGGCTTTATGAGATACTGATTTATTTTATACAAGCTATCGGTGGACCTGAATTTGTTTTAATAGTCCAGGCAATTGTTACCATTCTGATTTTAATCATCATTAGAAAAATATATAATTCACTTTATGAAACCATTTATTTAAAAAAACCTGACCGTGTTTCTCCATTCTTAATTTTTGTTCTGCTGATAACACTTATTTGTATCGGATTCCGGCTGAATGGCAGGCCGGAATTATTTAGTCATCTCTTTACGGCTACTTATATTCTTATTCTTCTAAAAAATCGTTTTAAGAAAAGCAACGTACTTTATGCTATTATTCCCTTACAAATTTTATGGACTAATTTACATGAGGGCTATGGCACCGGTATTGTCATTCTCCTTATATTCAGCATAGCTTCATTCCTCGAATCTATTTTTATAAAATTCTTTTCTAAAAATAAATTTCAATTTGATTGGAGATTACTTTTAGTCACTGGTTGTTCTATTCTTGCAATGGCTGTTCATCCATTTGGTTTCAGCATGATTACCCATCCTATCGAAATATACAGGCAGCTTAACGTAAATAAATACACCACTGAATTGGTTTCTTTCAACAACGCTGCCTATTGGACGTTCCAATCCTTTTTGAATATTGCATTATTTGCATTGTCTTTAATTTGCCTGTTTCTGAAATATAATCAAACTAAAGAATCACGCTTTCTGCGACTCACAAAAAATTTCGGATGGGGTTATACTTCGTTATTAATAGCATTCTTCGTTTTAAGCTTAACTGCCAACAGAAATATTCCGTTTTCAGCAATAGCCTGCTGCCCTTTGCTTGCAATAGGATTTGAACACTTTATTGCTGTTTATTTAAAAAGAAAAAAAGCCATGGGGAAAAAGAAATTCGATTTACGTGTCGCTTATATGTATTAACTATTTTATTCTCAGCCTTGCTCTATTTATCCATTGTAACAAACAAGTATTATTCATGGACGCACAGCCATTCCACTTATGGCTTGCAGGTAGATGCTTTATACAATCCATCCGGCGCATCTGATTTTGTAAAAGAGCACCATATCACAGGCGTATGTTTTTCTGATTATCTCACCTCATCCTACCTGCTATGGACATTAAGTCCGGGCTTTAAAACATTTATTGATTTGCGCGACCTTGATGTATTCCCGGTAAGTTTCTTCAATCGATTTGCCAATATTGTAAATGATTCAAGCGCATTTAAAAAAGCTGACAGCCAATACCATTTCGATTATATCATCCTATACAGAAACCAGTTTCAACCGCTTCATAATTACCTGTTACATAGTAAAAATTATGAATTGGTATTTATTGATGCAGTGGCTGCAGTGTATGTAAAGCGTGAAGAGCGGTTTAAATCCATAATTGAAAAATTTGGTTTTAATAACAGCGAAAAAGATATTTTTTCTGTAACACATCCTAAAAAACAGGGAGCGCTGGCTTCGGTAATTTCAACTATTTTCAACCCGTTTTTTACACCGCGCGATTACACTGATGTGGATTTTAATCTCGAAGCGGCAAAATTTTATTTTAATAGTGATTATACCAATCTTGCTTATGCACGTATAGAACAGGCAGTACAAAAAAATCCTGATAATACAGGGGTGCAGGATATGCTGGGCAATATTGCTTTATCTTATCTGCAACAAACGAAGAATGAGCAGGCGCAACAGTTTTTAACAATTGCAGAAAATGCGTTTCAAAAAGCAAATAGTATAGATTCAAAAGATGAACAGGCGCTGAAAGGGCTGGGTGAATGCGCAATAGCCGCCGGTAATACCGACGATGCCATTTCTTATTTTCAAAAATGCCTTGCTGTAAACTCCAATAATATAGATTGCTGGGCAGCCCTTGCAGATGTATATGAAGACCTTTCAAACAGCGATGCAGCTAACAGCAAGCAATGGTTAGAGAAACGGTTAGATTGTTTAAAAAAAATAAACAGTTTAAACCCCGATAACCCTCTTATTATAGTTGAACTGGGATATGCTTATTATAAAATTGGCAACTGTATTTCAGCCATGAATTACATAAACAGGGTTAAATCATTTGATAAATTTCCGCCCGGCAATAAGGCAGATTTGATAAACGTATTAAGCCATTGCAATGGACAAACAATAAAATAATTCTTAATACAATTTTCCAAAATACCCCGGCTCAGCATCATTCATCAGGTTATAAACGGCTTCAAAAACTTCTTCAGCATTAGGCTTACTGAAATAATCGCCATCGCTGGCGTAGGCTGCTCTGTGCGCTTTTGCAGTTAACGTAACCGGCTTGGCATCGAGATAGCGATAGCCGTTTTGTACTTCAATTACCTGCTGGTACATATAAGCCGAAGCCCCCCCGGGCACATCCTCATCCAGAAAAAGAATGCGGTTGGTTTTCTTTAATGATTCAACAATTTTATGATTAACATCAAAAGGCAAAAGAGTTTGCACATCAATAAGCTCGCACGAAATTCCGGATTCGCTTAATTTATCAATCGCCTCCATTGCTATTCTGCAACATGAGCCGTAAGTAACGACTGTCACATCTTCGCCTTCATGCAATACTTCAGGCACGCCAAGCGGCACAGTAAATTCTGCAATATTCTGAGGCAATTTTTCTTTCAGGCGATAGCCGTTCAAACATTCAATTACGAGTGCAGGTTCATCAGCTTTCATCAGCAGGTTATAGAATCCTGCCGCCTGCGTCATGTTGCGCGGCACACATAAATATATACCGCGAATAGAATTTAGTATCATTCCCATTGGTGAGCCGGTATGCCAAATGCCTTCAAGCCGGTGACCGCGTGTGCGAACAATCAATGGTGCTTTCTGCCCTCCTTTAGTACGATAATACAAACAGGCAAGGTCATCGCTCAAGGGTTCAAGCCCGAAAAGCAAATAATCAACGTATTGAATTTCAGCAATAGGGCGCAAGCCTCGCAATGCCATGCCTATTCCTTGTCCTATTATAGTTGATTCGCGAATGCCCGTATCAAATACACGAAACTCGCCGTGCTTTTGCTGCAAGCCGGCAAAACCCTGGTTAACGTCGCCGATCTTTCCTACATCTTCACCAAATGCAAATACACGGGGGTCGCGCGATAGCAATGCATCAAAACAATGATTCAGTATTTCAAACCCGTTGAGTACCTGAGAATCTTCACTATAATATGGTTTCACTTCGGGCACCCACAATGCCGTGCCGCTATATAGGTGTGAATTAAAATAGTCCCCGTTTATTTTTTCATACTCATCTTTCCAGTCTATTAATTTTTGTTTTGCGGCAAAGGATTCATTTTTTAGTTTGAACAACACATTTTTCGCCGTACTCATCACATCGCGGCGGATGGGTTCTTTTATGGCAAGCAAATCAAGCCGCAGTTTGCGCACAAAATCGCCGTCGCTGCCATATTCTTCCACCTCGATAAGCAGGTTTGACAATTGTTGAATTTCATTTTTTATGGGATTAATAAAATCATCCCATGCGCGTTTATAAGCAGCCGTTGCAGTTTGTTTAGCATCCGCTTCAATAGCATCCAGTTCTTCGGCAGTTGCAATGGCATTTTCTATTATCCATGTGCGGAATTTTTTATTGCAGTCAAATTCCTGTTCCCATTCCAAGCGTTCTTTCGGTTTATAACGTTCCTGCGAGCCCGATGTACTGTGTCCTTGCGGCTGTGTAAGTTCTTTTACATGAAAAATAACCGGCATGTGGGTTTTGCGTGTTTTGGCAATGCCCTTTTCATAGGCATCTACAAGAGCGGCATAGTCCCATCCGTTCACCGTATAAATATCATATCCGTCGCCCGCTTCATTGGTCTGGAATCCCTTTAATATTTCTGACAGGTTTTGTTTTGCCAACTGGTATTTTTGCGGCACAGAAATTCCATAGCCATCATCCCATACAGATAACGCCATCGGCACCTGCAATACAGCCGCGGCATTCGCTGTTTCCCAAAACAAACCTTCCGCAGTGCTGGCATCTCCCGATGTTACAAAACACACTTCATTACCATGGTCGGAAAAAGGAGTGTTTCTCAGTTCTTCACTCTGGCGATAAATCTTAGATGCCAGTGCCAAACCGACAGAACGCGGCATTTGCGATGAGGTGGGCGACCCGTCTGCCGAGCTGTTTTTCATGTCCTTCAAACTCTTCCATGAACCATCGGCATTTAAACTGCGGGTGGCAAAATGAGCATTCATTTGCCTTCCGGCAGAGGAAGGTTCAAGATTAACATCGGGATTAGCGTATAACTGTGCAAAAAATTCTTCAGGGGTTAAAATACCTGCTGCAAAAGCAAAGGTCTGGTCGCGGTAATAGCCGCTGCGAAAATCGCCGTTGCGGAAAGCTTTAGCCATAGCTACCTGCGCCACTTCTTTGCCATCGCCGAATATGCCGAATTTAGCTTTGCCTGTAAGCACTTCTTTTCTTCCTATCAAAGAACACTCGCGGCTTACGCAGCAAATGTGATAGTCGTTGAGGACATCTTTTTTGAAGTCGTCAAATGATAAGTTCCTGTCAGAAATCTCACTGGTGTTCAATTTGCTCTTTTCAGCCATACCATAAAGTCTTAGGGCTCAAAAATACAAAAAATGCTTTCACGATTTTCATTATATCCAGCATAAAAAGCAATATTTTCGCCTTGTGTCCAATACTTATTTAAGGTTTAAGCAATTCATTATAGAGCAGGATAAGTGTGCCATGAAGGTTTGCACCGATGCCTGCATCCTCGGCGCCACGGCTAATTCAGACGAGGCAACAAACCTGTTAGATATTGGCACGGGAACAGGACTTTTATCACTAATGATGGCTCAACGTTATCCATCGTTAAAAATTGATGCTGTTGAAATTGACTCTGCTGCCGCAAAACAAGCCCATGAAAATTTTAAGAAAAGCTTGTGGAATAACAGGTTAAATAGTATTGAAGGGGATGTCAGGCGTCTTGCATTAACAAAAAAATACGACCATATTATTTGTAACCCTCCTTTTTATGATGACCATCTTAAACCGGAAAATAAAACTAATATTACCGCACGGCATAGTGAGCAACTTACTTTAGAAGAATTGGCTGGTATAGTGCCCCGTCTTTTATTTGAAAGCGGAACATTTAGTGTGCTGCTTCCGCCCGATGCGTTAAAAAAATTAGAAAAATTGCTTCTCTTTTATAAACTGTATTTAAACAAACAACTGAATATAAAGGACAGAAAAGAATTGCGTGTTATTAGAGTGGTAGCTGAATTTAGTCTTATTCCTTCTTCTATAACAACATATAATTTGACCATTAAAAAAGATGAAATGAAATATACTGACGAATTTAAACAATTATTAAAAGATTTTTACCTGGCTTTTTAAAACAAATTAATTAATTTTATTCAATGGATATTGAATTCATACGCGACTATTGCCTGAAAAAGAAAAGTGTAAAAGAAGAATTGCCTTTCGGACCTCAAACGTTGGTTTTTAAAGTAGCGGGTAAAATGTTTTTAGCCTGTAGTTTAGATGAAACTCCACCGAGACTATCCGTAAAATGCAATCCTGAACTGGCTATTGAACTGCGCGAAAAATACCCGGATGTGATACCCGGATGGCATCTTAATAAAAAAATGTGGAACACGATATATCTGACCGGCAGTATACCACGAAAAGAAATATTAACTATGATAGATCATAGTTACGATGAAGTGGTGAAAGGTCTTCCGAAAAAATTGAAGGAAAAATTAGCCACACATTTGTAAGGATGCCATACCGTTAGTAAGCATTCTTTAAAAGCAGATAAGGTATTTGTGTATATTTGTTTACGTATGAAGAATAAACTTTTTACATTTTTTAGACTTATTCCTGTTTTATTTTTTACTTCTACATGCATGGGGCAAATCACTATAACAAAAAGTGATATGCCGGCTGCAGGAGATACGTTGCGTTTCAGCGATGCCACACCTTCTCAATCCATTGACCTTAACCAAACCGGGGCAAATTACACCTGGGATTTTTCTCAATTGAAATCCATTAGTCAGCACGTAGATACATTTTTCGCTATGTCGGCACTGCCAAACTCTTATAGGTTCGTTTTTTCAAGCGGTAGCTTTGCCACTCATACTAATGTACCGGATTCTCTTGGTCCAATTACATTATCTAATGTGTACACCATATATCAACTTAATTCATCAGAATATGGCGGGCTTGGCGTTGGCGAAGAAATTGACGGTCTACCAACACCTTTAGTTTACGATAGTCCTGATGTGTTGTATTCATTTCCGCTGAACTTTGGCAATGTGGATTCATCTCATACCGGTTATGCCATCGCAATTCCGACAATCGGTTTTATGGGTGAAAAAAGAAAACGGGTTAATGAATGTGACGGATGGGGAACTCTTACTACGCCCTATGGAACCTTTAATGTACTTAGGGTAAAATCAACACTCACCTTGAATGATAGTATTTATGTAGATGCTCTGTCATTTGGAATTTCAATCCCTTCCGTTACTTATCAATATAAATGGCTGGCAAGCGGAGAAGGTGAACCCCTGCTTGAGATTGATGCACAGGATGTTTTAGACACCCCTGTAATTACCGGGATTTCTTATAGAGACAGCGACAGAACTAAATCTGCAGGAATAAATCAACTGCTTTCACAGAGCGAATTAAAAGTTTTTCCTAATCCTGTTTCAAATAAATTATATTTTTCAACACCAGCCGTTAATTCTGTTCCTGTGAGATTAAAAATTTACTCGGTTTATGGAAGTTTGACTTATGAGCAAGACGATTTTTATACAAATACTACAGGTATTGATATAAGCAACCTCCCTACGGGTAACTATATTGCAGAGCTATTAAAAAATACCGGCGTAATAAGGAAAAAATTTGTGATAATACACTGATAAAATCTCTTTCTACTTCTTTTGCTTTGTAGTATCTTTTCCCATAGTGCAACTACCCTTCATCATGCTGCCACCCATTTTGCAACTGTTGTCTTTCATACCGTCATTACAGGATGAGCCCATACCGTCATGACATCCACCGTCTTTCATTCCATCGCAGCAGCCATCCCTCATGCCGTCACAGCAACCGCCTCTCATCATTCCGTCGTGATGACAATACATTCCTTCCATGTGCCTGTTTCCCCAACCGTCATCTCTCATTTCAGTTCTCATCATCATATTATGTTCACCGCGCAGGCAGCAACGCATTAAGCAATGCGCACCAACACAAATGAGAATAAGAAAACCCATAATCACTATAAACCACGACATGTACTTAAACAAATTGGAAAGCCCTTCTTTTTTGGTAAGAGCATATAGCTTCATCCCCGCATATATTACAAGGAGAGCAAGTGCAGAGGCAATGAGTAGCATAAACAGATTTTTTAGTTGCTCAAATATACCACTTAATATTTGATTTTCAAATGCCTGCAATGCTATTGCTTTTCTAAAATTGTGAATTGTATTTTATTTACAGTTTGAGATTTGCGTGTTGTTTCTTTTACTTTGCAATTAAACGCCTTCCGTAAATGAAGTTTAGATATAAAAATTTACGTTCTCAAATACCCGGCATGGCGGCGTGGCTTGTCTTTGCTGCTATTACGGGCATCACTATTATTCATCATGCTATGTGGCGTGATGAATGGGAAGCTATTCTTATAAGTTACAAAAGCAATTCATTCAACGACTTGTGGAAACAAACAAGTGAGGAAGGACATCCGATTCTGTGGTTCTTATTAATGTATATCACCAAATTTCTCGGTTCCCCCATTGTTATTCCAAAACTTCTCAACTATCTAAGCGCCCTTGGTTATTGCGGCATTATACTATTCTATGCCCCGTTTCCCCGGCTGGCACGATATGCATTAGTGTTCGGTTATTTCTTTTTATTCGAATATGCTGTAATTGCCCGTGATTACGCCATAAGCACCTTATTTATTGTTGCTGTAATGGCATTATGGGAAAACAGGCAAAAACACCGTTGGCTATTTGCAATATTACTTTTCTTGTTGGCTCAGGCCAGTTTTTACGCCACCATGATTGCAGGAGTATTTGTTATTATTCTGCTTACAGAATCCCTGTTGCTAAAAGGTAAATGGCAATTAAACCCAAAAGACCTGTTACCTGCCGCTTTTGGAATAGGGGGTATAATAGTGAGTTACATAACCTGTGCTCGCACTCCTTCTATGCTTGATAATAGATTATTCTTCAATTCAAATCATCTATTGCTTGCACTTGACAGAATATATTGCGGTTACCTGCCCATACCCGATTTCACACAAAACTCATGGAATAGCACATTACCTGCTAATAATTATGTGCAGGCTGTATTCAGCCTTGTAATAATTACAGTAGTAATCTATTTTCTCCGCGCTGATAAACGCGCTCTTGTATTTTGGATAATCTATGTTATTATGCACGAGATATTCACTTATTTCTTTATCATTGGCTATGTGCGCCACAGTGGTTTTATATTTATTGCATCGGTAATAGCATTTTGGTTTATTTACTTAAGCAACCCAAGTCCTGTTTTTAAATCATTTCAAAAAATTATTATAAGTGGCGCGCTTGCCTTACACGTATTTATAGCCTTATATTTTGTAGGTATAAATATATATGAGCCCTTTTCAGAATCTGCTGAAACTGCAGCGTGGCTTCACAAAAATCATTTAGACCGGCTTCCCATATATGGCGATTATATTTATTCTACCCAGGGTATAAGCGGTTACCTGGATAAACCCATTACTGATATTATTAATCAAAAAACATATTTTGCAGTCCGATGGAGTGAAATGCAATATTTTAACCCTGATAGTATGTTGAATGTGCGTTTTCAGCAAATTCTTTCAGCTCATGATTCTTCTGTTTTATTGACAGATTACCCTATTCCGTTTATTTCAAAAAGTCTGCAACAGGGCAACACACATATTATACCTTTGAAACAATTTACAAACAGCAATATAGATGATGAAAACTTCTACATTTACTTGTTAAAAAGATAATATTTATTGTTTAAACTAAAACGCCGTCTTTAAGGAGCCGGCGTTTGTTATTTAGTTTGGTTTATTATTATTTCTGCCCAGTCATTTTTTCAGCCAGTTCAACAGCTTTGTAGGCGTTTACTATGCCACCGGTAACACAAAGCGACTTAAATTTTACCTTCTTTCCCTCATTACCGGGCATGGGCACTTTTTTCTTGATTTTTACTACCGATTTAATAAGTATTTGCCTTACCTGCACTGCTGTTAGTTTAGGAAAATATTCGCGGATGATAGCCGCTACCCCGCTTGCCGACGGCGCTGCCATACTTGTGCCATCAAAAAATGCATAGCCTGTATCAGGAATAGAACTATAAATAGAAACTCCCGGTGCAAACAAGTCAACGCTCTTCTTACCGTAATTGCTGAAAGAAGCCGGATTGCCATCTTTATCCGAAGCCCCCACCTCAAGCCAGTTTGCGGCTTTTTTATGCGTATCGGCATAAATCGGGTTAGGAAAATTATCGGTATTGTCATTGTCTTTGGCATCATTACCCGCCGCATGAACTATCAGCACATCATGAGCTGCTGCATACCTCACCGCGTCATCCACCAATTTTTTATTATATGCATATCCTTTTCCAAAACTCATATTAATTATTTTAGCGCCATTATTCACTGCATAGCGTATGCCATTGGCAACGTCCTTATCCCGTTCGTCGCCATCAGGAACCACACGTACCGACATAATCTTTACGTTATCTGCAATACCATCTGAGCCCAATCCATTCCCTCGAATACCGGCTATAATGCCGCTTACGTGAGTGGCATGATCGGCATCCGGTCCTTCAACATCATTATTGCCATAATAGTGTTGTGACGTATCGTTATAATTATCACCCACAAGGTAGCGGGGGTTATAATTAAGATTATATTGGAAGTCTACTTCACTTTCAAGTTCTTTAAGCCCTTCTTTAATTTCTTTTTGAAGATCATCAATGGTCCCTCCTTTACTAATCATCTTTGAAATCACCATTTTCACCTGGTTTAATGATGGCTCTGAGGTAGTAAAATTATCAAGGTCGCTTTGCGTAATATCTTTTTTACCGATAGCATCCTCAAGTTTCTTAATATTATCGGCAAATACTTTCACAAAATTATATTGTGTTTGAGCATCAAACAGCTTGGCTTCAAAATCTTTTTTAATTTTCAGATATTTCCTGTATTCAGGCCTATCCGTATCTGAAATTTTAGCCGGATCGGCATTTTCATATTTTGCTTTAAGGATGCGGTACAAGCGTGTAATTTCAAGGTTGTCATGCCAAACATCGCTATCCTTTCCACCAATAAAGTTCCAGCCGTTTACATCGTCCACATAGCCATTGTGGTCGTCATCAATATGGTTATTGGGAATTTCTCCGTGGTTAACCCATATTTCACCTTTTAAATCAGGATGATTAACATCCACACCGCCATCTTCAACTGCCACAATAACTGTCACAGATGTTTTGCCGTTTAATAATTTAAGCGCAAGGTCAGAGCTTGTTCCATAAACACTGTCTTTCTTGAAATCTTCATTTTTCCAGTTCTTCGGTGCATTTTGTGCATATAGGTTTAAGGCAAGCAAAACACTCAACACTATACCGGAAAATAATCGCATTGTTTTTCTCATAATAACAAGATATTTAGATCTAAATGATAAATTATTCAAACGGAATATTGATAACAAAAGTTACAGAAGGTAAGAAACCAGGCAAATTAAACATGATTGTTTAGTGATGCAAAATTACAAAAAACAATTTAAAATCACGATAACGCATACGTCTTGAACAGCTTAACTGCCAAAGCCAATAATATTACGCCGAATACCTTGCGCAAAATATTTATTCCTCCTTCACCAAGAATTTTTTCCAGCGTATTCAAATGGCGTAAAACAAGATAAACTATTACCAGGTTAAGAAGAATGGCAATTATAATGTTCGTGTAATTTTTATACTCCGCCACCAACGATAAAAGTGTAGTAAGAGTTCCCGCTCCTGCAATAAGTGGAAAAGCCAGCGGAACGTATGTAGCGGTTTTTGAAGTGCTGTCCTTATACAGGCGTATGCCCAATATCATTTCAAGAGCAAGAAAAAAGATGATTAACGACCCCGCAATGGCAAATGACGCTGCATCAATTCCTATAAGATTTAATAAGCCCTGCCCTAAAAATAAAAATACGATCATTATAGCGCCGCTAACCAGCGTAACTCTAAGCGGATTTATCTTACCTACACGATTTTTAAGATCCAATATCACCGGAATAGCCCCTACCACATCTATCACCGCAAAAAGAATTGTGGTAATAGTTGCTATCTCTTTAAAATCTAACCAATCAAAACGCATAGTCGTTGTTTTATACAAAGTTATCAAAATATCGCATGTTCTGTTGTGATTCTTTTGCTACTTTCGCTCTTAATATGATGACGATGCCGCCTACTACAATAACCAATCTTATTATCCTCGTAACTGCAGGAATTTCCATTTTGGCTTTTTACTCCCGCGAACTGATGCATAAATGGATTTTCAGCCCCTATGAGGCAAGATATCACAAGCAATTTTACCGGTTCATCACATCGGGGTTTTTACACGCCGGGTGGTTACATCTTTTCCTGAATATGTATGTATTCTCCATGTTCGGGAATTTGGTGGAAGAAAGCTACAGCGATAACCTTATGTTTGACGGCAGGGGACCTTACTATTATATTGTGTTGTATTTTGGAGCGTTAATTGTTTCTAATCTTCCTTCTTATTTTAAGCATCATAACGATCCGGGTTATCAAAGCCTTGGGGCGTCCGGCGCTGTTTCTGCCGTTTTATTTTCTTTTATTCTCATAGAACCTTTCGGATATGTTTATCCTTTTGGGTTATTTAAACTTCCCGCATGGGCTTTTGGGGGCGCTTATATAGCTTATGAATATTGGGCAGGCAAAAAACAATATGACAACATAGGACACGATGCTCATCTTATGGGTGCAGCATACGGTATCTTGTTCAGTATAGTCATGAAACCCTCGCTTGTTACCAATTTAGTTAGTCACATTACAAATAATTTTTAACCGGTAGTTTAATTATTTTACCGTTATGATAATAGACCTCAGAAGCGACACAGTCACGCGCCCCACCAAGTCAATGCTTGAAGCCATGTTCCATGCAAAAGTGGGTGACGATGTGTTCGGCGAAGACCCTTCAGTAAATGAATTGGAGCAAAAAGCCGCGAAGATTTTCGGCATGGAAGCGGGTGTATTTTGCCCATCCGGAACTATGACCAATCAAATAGCCGTGAAAACCCACACCCTGCCCATGCAGGAGGTGATAATAGAGCGCAGCAATCACATTTATTTTTATGAAGTGGGGGGGATTGCATTTCACTCTCATTGCTCTATACGAACTATTGATGGCGACCGTGGCAGGATAAAACCCCCGCAAATTGAAGAAAATATTAATCCCATCAATCTCCATCACCCCACCACAAGTTTGGTTTGTATTGAAAACACAAGCAACCGTGGGGGCGGCTCTTATTATACATTAGATGAAATGATTGCCATAAGCAACACTTGCAGAAAGCATAATCTGAAATTGCATCTGGATGGCGCGAGAATTTTTAATGCTATTGTGGAATTGAATATCAATCCTGCTGAATTAGGAAAACAGTTCGACAGCATCTCTGTCTGCTTGTCGAAAGGATTGGGCTGCCCCGTGGGCTCTGTACTACTCGGCTCTAAAGAATTTATCAGCCGGGCAAGAAAATTCCGTAAATCGTTTGGCGGAGGTATGCGCCAAGCCGGCTTTTTGGCTGCTGCAGGTATTTATGCTCTCGATAATCATGTACAACGGTTAAAAGACGACCACCGCCACGCCAAACAAATAGGTGATGCCCTGAAAAAATTACCCTATGTTGACCCCGATTTTTCAGTTGACACCAATATCATCATCTTCAAATTAAAACCCGGCAGCAGCGCTGATGATTTTGTGAAGAAATTAGACAGCGAAAACATTAAATGCTTTTCCATTGGCAATAATAAAGTGCGAATGCTTACTCATCTTGATGTCGATGATGAGCAGATTGGGAAGGTGGTGGAGGTGTTGGAGGGGATAATAGACCCAAGTGCATAAAAAAGAAATAAAGCCAACCCTTTTCTATCAATCCGTATCAAATCAGGTAATTATAATTTTATTACATTTTATTGTAAAAATATAACGAATTGTGCTTTTCAATAAATACTTTTGTTACCCCAATATATGAAAACAATGAAATTTAACCTTCAAATAAACCCGAAACTCTCTTAAGAGTCATAGCAACTGTCAAATTTAAATATACTACCATATAAATTAACTACAAATGAAAAACAATTATACAAAAATTGGAGCAACCCTTTTCTTTATAACAGTTTTGCTCATATCCTTTAACACGTATGCCCAGGTGCAGGATATAACCACTGTGGCAGGCAATGGCACAGCGGGTTACACAGGAGACGGTGGCGCCGCAACAGCAGCGGAAATAAATTCAAATTTAGGCTTCGGTGGCGGGAATGAATTAGGTGTAGCTATAGATGATTCGGGCAATATCTATATTGCAGATGCAGGTAATAACCGTATCCGCAAAGTGAATTCGTCGGGCGTTATCAGTACTGTAGCAGGAGGGGCTGCAGGAACTGGTGGCAATATCGGAGATGGCGGACCTGCCACAGCAGCGCGATTACGTACCCCTGAAGGAGTAGCCAAGGATGATTCCGGCAATATCTATATTGCAGATGCAGGTAATAACCGTATCCGCAAAGTAACTAAGTCAACGGGTATTATAAACACTGTCGCAGGTGGCGCGGGATTTGGAGGAGGTTATGGCGGAGACGGGGGAGCCGCCACCGCAGCACAATTAAACCATCCTACTGAAGTAGCCTTGGATGCTTCGGGCAATATTTATATTGCGGACGAGAATAATAACCGCATACGAGAAGTAACAGTTTCATCAGGTATTATAAACACCGTAGCAGGCAATGGCACAAATGGTTACAATGGAGACGGAGGACCCGCTACCGCAGCAGTACTAAATGATCCTACCGGGGTAGCCGTGGATGATTCAGGCAATATTTATATAGCAGATCAGGGTAATTACAAAATCCGCAAGATAAATACTTCAGACACTATAAATTCTGTGGCAGGCACCGGCACAAATGGCTACAGCGGGGACAGAGCTGCTGCCACTGCAGCAGAATTGGATGTACCTTATGGCGTGGCTGTGGATGATTCGGGCAATATATATATAGCAGATGAAGATAATGACCGTGTGCGCAAAGTAAATACTTTGGGTATTATAAACACGGTGGCAGGCAATGGCACAGCAGGATATAGCGGAGACGGAGGACCGGCTACTTCAGCAGAATTACATTCTCCTACAGGAGTAGCTGTGGATGATTCGGGTAATATCTATATAGCAGATGCTATAAATAACCGAATCCGCGCCGTTTACACCGCTTATCCGCCGGTAGCTAATTTCTCAGCCAGTGATTCAATGGGCTGTATTAATACCACTATACAATTTACCGATGAATCTTTTAGCAGCATTGCAAATAAACCCACAAGCTGGAATTGGTCATTTCCCGGCGGCACTCCGGCTACATCAACAGTTGAAAACCCTATTGTGGTTTATAATACCTTGGGTACATACAGCGTATCACTTGTGGTTAGTAATTCCGCCGGTAAAGACAGCATAACAAAAACAAACTATATAACTATAAATCCATTACCTACTGTAACAGCTACTCCAACCGCTGATACTTCATGCGGCGGTGCAAGTGTGGCATTAACGGGCATGGGAGCATTAACCTATGCCTGGGCGCCCGCTGCAGGCTTAAGTGCATCAACGGGCTCAACCGTAACAGCGCAGGCAACGATAACTACAATATATACTGTAACGGGAACTGATGTAAACGGCTGTCGGAATACTGCAACTGTTCACTTAACCATTTTACCGGCGCCTAAAATAACTGCTACACCAAGTACAAACCCTGTTTGTAACGGCTATGCTGTAACCTTAACTGCAAAAGCAGGTGTTGGCACAACCAATGTAATTTATAATTGGGAACCCAACTCAACCTTAAGCTCAACAACAGGCGCATCAGTAACAGCCAATCCATCAACAGCTACAACTTATACAGTAGTAGGAATTGATACCCTTAATCAGTGTACGGATACCGCTTCTGTTCCTATTTCAATTTATGGTGGTGCAGGATTTGGATATGTTGTTACAGGTTACACAGTCAATGTGTCAATGGACTCCATTAACACCTGTGCTACAGATGGATATCAATGGAATTTTGGCGGCATTAATTATGTCACAGAATTTACTACCCCTTCATTTACTTTTCCAGCGGCTGATAGTGGTTCCACATATATATGTTTAAAGTGTGATGACGATTCCACATGTCCGGAATGCATCAATATTAAAATTCCCGGTAACTATAGCGGTAACACTAATACGGGGATAAACGTGGTTACAGAAAATAACAATTCAATATATGTTTTCCCTAATCCAAACAACGGGCAATTCTCTTTAACTGTGGATATGATAAGCGGGAACCCTAAGCTGGAAATATACAATACGGTTGGGCAATTGGTTTATCATTCAGCTACTATTAATAATAAAGAGCTGATTAATTTATCCAACCAGTCTGCCGGGATGTATTTCATTTATTTGAAATCGGATGAAAGTGTAGAGATTGGAAAAGTTTTGATAACAAAATAGAACAGGTCATGTGAAAGCTAAAAGAGGGATTATATTAAAATGTAACTGAACCTTCATTCCTGCCCAAACAACGCGGACAGATAAATTATTGACGGGTTCCTGTAACAATTCAAATAATCTATTATATTTAACAGTTTTTACCTAACTTTAACGCCCCAATCTTTTAATGGTAAAAAGGTTAAGATTATGAAACAAAAACTACTTGCTGTATTCCTGGTTTCTTTCCTGGTTTTAGCCCATTTTGCAACAGCGCAAAATGCACCTAGGATTAAACAAAAAGCACACCACGCACAATGGGTGGCAAAAAATCCGTTTGAGCAAAAAGTAATCATTGAAAATAAAGGACAGTTTGAAATGCCCGGTAAGGCAGCGGCAAAAGATATTCTGTTCGGTGCCCGGCAAGGAGGTTTACAATATTATTTTACGTCAACAAGTATTTGGATATCAAAAACCATATCCATTAAACGCACGGAACAGGAAATTGAACAGCTTGAACAAAAGAGGAATGAAAAAGGAGATAAAGACGATGATGATGACAACTGGAAATATAAAAGAGTGGAGCAATTTCATGAAATGAATTTTGAGGGTGCTGATTCACGGGCAACCATCACGGCTGATGACCAGGTAAGTTGGTATTACAATTATACCATAGAAGGTAATGTGAATATACAAGCCCATGCCTGGAAGAAACTAACCTATCATAATTTATACCCGGGAATTGATATGGAGCTTTATTTCCCCGAAAGTGAAAATGTCCACCCCACCGACAGTTTAGCAGATCGCCGTTTCGAATATTCATTTATTGTTCACCCGGGAGCTGATATCACACAGATAAAGATTAAGTATAACGGAGACGTAAAAGTAAATGCAGATGGAAGCCTGACTGTTAGCTCTCCTTATGGTAACATTAACAGTTATGTACCCGGTTCAAAACTTTTGTCATCAAATACAGCTGTAAACTGTGGTTTTTCTTTTAGTAATGGGTTGGTAAAGTTTAATGCAGAAAACTATGATAAAAGCGAATCGCTTCTAATTGACCCGTTGGTTATTACTCCCCCAACTTTTGGCGGAACGAATGCTGTTTATGATGTTGACCAGGATAATAGGGGCAACATTTACGCCTACGGTGGCAACTACCCCTGGCAAATTTTAAAATATAATGATAAAGGAGTCTTACTCTGGAGTTTCACGACAGCTCTCCGTAATAACGAATTTATCGGGGATTTTGCTGTGGACAGGTCCTCGCAATCTGTTTATGTAACCGAGGGTGTTGATTTGAATGGGGCAGAGGTAGCTAAATTAAACAGATCAGGCGCAGAGACTGCGCTATTCGCGGGAAATTCGATTTTTAATGAAATGTGGAAAATAGCATTCAGCACTTGCAGCAACCAGGCAGTAATATGCGGCGGCGGTAATACCAATCCATCCTACAATGCTTCGTATCTCGATACTAATTTAACAAATCTTAAACTTGTTAATTCATTAGATGGCCCGGATTCGGGGTGGCATGACATGTGGAGTGTAGCTATCGATGATTTTGGAAATTGTTATATGGTAACTGCACATAGCCATTCAATCTATGATCCTAATAGCTATAATAATATAATTGAGAAGCTGCCGCTACCCACTCTTTCTCCAACTACATGGATAGTGCCTTCTCATTATAATTATCTTGAAATAGCGAGTATGACGTATGGTTTAAATGAATCTTTTTCACAACCCAGCAATGGCTTTAATGGTATGGCGATAAGCGATACCACCCTTTACACGTATGACAGTTATGTAATAAAAAAATGGGGTACACATGCCGGTAAACTATTAGATAGTATTTTTGTGGGCGGCACTGTGAAAGTTAATAGGGCAGATAGTAATATATCCTGGGGTGGGATTACGGTGGATGATTGCGGAAACGTTTTCGTCGGGGCTCACGATACTGTAAAACAATACGACTACAACCTGAATCTCGTTCAGACTTTTGTTGAGCCGGGTACTATCTACGATGTAAAACTCAGTACCAGTGATACGCTTTATATTTCCGGACTTGGTTTCATTGCCGATACGGCGATAACCCTGCCTCCCTGCCATATCATACAAGCCGTTAACACTATAAAGGATGTTACCTGCGATTCATTAGGCTCGGCAACCATTTCTCAACTATCAGGCGGTACTGCACCTTATGGCATTGCATGGAATACCAATCCTGTGATATTAGGAAACTCGGCAACCGGACTTAAAAAAGGAACTTACATAGCCACTATAAGGGACAGTTCCTGTCCACAGCAAGTTTATGAAGATACAATAAAGATTCTTGGTCCTCTAAAAATACATTTATCTTCTAACAATGATACGCTTTGCCAGGGAATACCGGTAACAATCACCGTTTCCAACGGCTTTGATTATACATGGTCGCCGTCAGCCGGACTGAATTCTACAACAGGAGCTACAGTAATAGCTACCCCTACCGTCAATACCACCTATACCGTAATCGGAACCGTAAGCGCCGGTGGTTGTTTAGATACGGAAACTGCTGTCATCAATATTCATCCCCTGCCTTCTCTCACTGTTAAACCTGCACAACCCGCCATTTGTAGAGGGCAAGCCATCACTCTCACTGCAAGCGGGGCGCCCACCTATTTATGGAGTCCGTCAACCACCTTAAGTTCGGATACTCTTGCAACAGTTACGGCTAACCCAACTGTAACCACTTCTTATACGCTTTATGGTACCAGCTCATTCGGTTGCAATGATTCCACAAAGTTTGTGTTACAAGTAAATCCAATACCCGTTGTAACCGTGGCGCCACCATCAACGACAATTTGTGTCGGAAGATCGGTTATTCTAACTGCAAATGGTGCAACAACCTATCAATGGAGTCCGTCAAACGGGTTAAGTTCGACAACCAATTCAAATATTCAGGCAAACCCATCTATAACCACTACTTATACGATTATTGGCACTTCGTTGGGTTGTAGTGATACGACAACTGTTCCTGTGCGAGTTATACAGGACAGTCTGAATGTATCATCTAACAATGATACGCTTTGCCAGGGAAATTCAGTAGTGATTGTTGCCATCGGCGCCTCTAATTATAATTGGTCACCATCAATGGGATTGAATAAAACAACAGGTGATATTGTAACTGCTACACCCACCACTACCACCACTTATGTTTTAACAGCTACCGGCATCACCGGTTGTCTGGATACGGATAAGGTTGTTGTCAATGTCAATCCGCCGCCGGTTTTAACTATTGCACCTTCAGCACCGCAAATTTGTATCGGGCAATCCACTCCGCTCAGTGTAAGTGGCGCATTAACGTATAGCTGGAGTCCGGCAACGGGATTAAGCCAGACAAACAGTTCAGCAGTTACAGCTACCCCAACCGTAACTACTACTTATACAGTTTATGGTACTGATGTGCATGGTTGCAATGATTCGACAAAGGTTGTGGTAAAAGTCAATCCGCTGCCTGTTGTAACTGTTGCACCGGTAGATACAATTTGTCACGGGCTGACAGATACCCTCATTGCAACAGGGGCATCCACCTATGAGTGGAGTCCGTCAACAGGTTTAAGCTCGACCACCAATTCAGTAGTTGCAGCTGCCCCTACCATAACCACCACGTATTCAGTATATGGCACCGATGCATTAGGTTGCACTGATACCGCAATGGTTACAGTAAATATTATAGCAAACAGCATAAAAGTATTATTACAACCCGCCAATGCCATCATTTGTCTCGGAGACACAGCGCACATCACGGCTACGGGAGGTAATAATTATAGCTGGTCGCCTTCAACAGCATTGAATCAAACAACAGGAGATTCTGTAATAGCCACCCCTGACACCACCATTACCTATACTGTAATAGGTATCGGCTTTGGTGGTTGTGCTGATACAACACGCATTCGTATCACTGTCAGTCCGCCACCCGTTATAACTGTTAAGCCCCAGTCGCCCGAAATATGTGACGGACAGGCAATCCTTCTCACTGCAAGCGGCGCGTCAATCTATGACTGGAGTCCGTCAACCGGTTTATATGAAACCAGCGGTTCAACGGTTGATGCACATCCCACTGTAACCACCACTTACACAATTAAGGGTACAGATAGCTATGGTTGCATGGATTCGACAAAGTTTGCGCTTGATGTTGACAGCGCTCCTTTAGATTCATTTACTTATAGCACCCCAATGGTTTGTTACCCTTTGCAAATACAATTTTCTAATTTAACTACCGGCGGAATATCTTACCTGTGGAATTTTGGTGATGGTGATTCAAGCACAGCACCAAACCCCTTCCATACTTTTGCAAAACCCGATATTTATAAGGTAACGTTAATTGCTACTTCGACAAATGGCTGTTTAGATACATTAACCGTTCCAATTACTCTCTCCAATTATAATGCAGGTGTATTTGTTCCCAATTCGTTTACGCCGTCCAGGTCGCCAAACGAGATATTCAAACCAATTGTTGAATGCACGCAACCGGCTAACTACCTTTTCCGTGTGTATGACAGGTGGGGAATAGAGATGTTTGAAGCTACCGACCCCTCACAGGGATGGGACGGAACCTATCACGGTAAAGCAGCTCCTTTAGACACGTATGTCTACTATGTAAAAATGACCTGTGGCACTTGCAGCTTTTTCAAAAAGGGTAATGTGACGATGGTGAGATAAGAGAGCGGTATTTTATTTTGTACCATAAAAAGGAATTAAAAAAATTTCATAATCCCGCAAAGTAATCGTAGCCGCGCTCAAACCAATAATCGCGGGGGCTTTCATCAGCAAAGGTTATTTTGCCAATACGTTTAATGTTTTTAATACCGTATTTGGTAGGCGTTATAAGCCGCAATGGTCCACCATGTTCAACAGGCAATGGCTCATCATTCATTTCATAACATAAAATAGTTTGCGGATGAAGAGCGCTTTCAATATCCAAGCCCACATAATATCTGCTATCGGGCGTTTCAAGCCCGGCATAATTGGCAATATCGTCGGGTTGGTTAGTGTCAAATTCATTTCCACTATGGGTAGCCAGTTTATAGCGCTTAACAAAATCAGAAAACAAGGCGCCGCCCCAGTTGGTTATCATGTCCCAACCCTCTACACATTTAAAGTCGTAGGTTATTTCATGTTTGGGTAACGCTTTAATATCGTCCATCGTCAATTCAAAAGGCGGCTTATTAAAATTTATAACTTGTATTTTATAATTGTCTGCATCAAGCGGCGAGTGCATTCCCTCATCGCCATTCAGCCGTGGTTTTAGCAATGCCATTTCCCGCGGATACGTTTTTACCAAATGATTACCACTGGCAAATGTTTTAAAAATTTTGCCATTCAGGTCAAGTATTTTGCGGAGCGGCGACTGAACACCTTTACTTTTTTTGCCGGAGTCAATCCATTTAAAAATAGCGTAAGGCGCAACAATAGCTGCTGCACCCCAAATAGCCAAGCCGCGTAAGGTGCGGCGGCGCACCTCGCGCTCAATATTTTTTTCGCGCTCTTCCATGGTGGGCGTAGGCGGTTCTGTTTCCCCAACGGGCGTTTCATGAAACTGCTGTGATAAACTATTGCCGGTTTGCTCATTACTTTTTTCACTTTCTTGCGGAGGCGGCGTAACGGGATTGTCATCGCCCATAGGTTTTTCGTGAAATTGTTCCGGTAAATTATTGTCGTCCTGTTCGCTCATTTGGTTTTTATTTCATCCTCTTTTACAACCTCAAACCCGGTGACCATAGCGCGGAAATTGTTCCACCCCGCGCGTATGACCTGCATAATATGAATAAGAAAAAACAACACGTAACCAATGGTGAGAATGAAATGCTCCATGCGCGCCGCCGCGTAACCGCCCAGCATTGCCGTTATCCAATGGAACTGTGTGGGTTTATAAATTGCCAACCCGGTTAGTATGGAAAAAAAGCCGAAAACGATTATTGAGGTGTAAGCTACTTTTTGCGCGCCGTTATAGCGCCCCTGCGTGGGTTTGTTTTTTGAGATGAATAAATCGTGCAACAGCACCTGCCATGCTTCTTTGAAACTGTTTTTATTTGGCACCAGGTAACGCCACTCGCCCGAAATTATAGTGTAGCCGACATATAATATGCCGTTGATAAAGAACACCCACATAAACACAAAATGCCATGCCATGCCGTCGGCAAGATGGTGAGGAATATTAAGCGCCTTGTAAAATGAATCGGGGTAAAAATGAATTAACTCTTTGCCGCCTATTTTAATTTTGTAAATATCATTTGCCCAGTAGATGAGTGTGCCACTCCACACCATAATAAGCAGCACCGGAAAATTTACCCAGTGAAACCATCGGGTTGCAAGCGGGTGTTTATTTTCTACAATTTTTTTCATATTAATTTTTTAGAGGGATTATCCTCCAATAGAAATCATAGCCCTGTTCTCTACATGTTCAAAATCAAAAATTCCTGCCCGTTCTTTTTTCTTTTTAAGCAGGCAGTCATTTATCAGAGGTATAATATCTTCTCCTTTTCTGAATGCTGAAAGAATATCTGTTTCATCATTTGAAAATAAGCAATTTTTCAATTTACCGTCAGCAGTAAGCCGCAAGCGATTGCAGCCTGAACAAAAAGGTTCTGTCATAGTGCTTATTATGCCGAATGTGCCCTCATGTCCGTCAATAGTATAATTACGTGAGGTGGAATTTGTTGTGTTGTTAGTGATAGGTGAAATATCATTAGTTGATTTAATACGTTGCACAATTTCATCGGCAGAAACTACTTTGCTCCATTCCCATTTGTTGCCGTCAAATGGCATAAACTCAATAAAGCGAATATCTAAAGGATAATTTTTTGTGAGCGCTACAAAATCAAAAATGGCTGATTCATTTACATTCCGCATTACAACCACGTTCACCTTTACTTTAAAATTATTTTGCAACAGCAGGTGTATGTTGCTGATAATTTTTTCTAAATATTTCCGTTTGGTTACAAAAGCAAATTCGTCGGCATTAAGCGTATCAAGCCCCACATTGACAGAGCGTATGGTTGCTTCTTTAAATACATCAATAAAATCATTTACTAAATAGCCATTGGTGGTAATAGTTAATTCAACGGGAAGTTTGCCTACACGGGATATAATGTCGCCCGCATCTTTTCTCAATAATGGTTCTCCGCCGGTAAGCCGTATTTTATTGATGCCCTGCTCAATAAAAATGGCGGCTATAGCTGCAATCTCTTCGGGGGTCATTAATTTTGTAGTGGGCGTAACGCGGTAATTTTCATCGGGCATACAATAAGCACAGCGCAAATTACACGCATCGGTAAGCGAGATGCGCAGATACGTGTGTTGCCTGCCGTAAGAATCGTATAACAGGGAAATGTTCATTTAATAATTAAAGTTAAAAAGATTTTCTAAGTTTACTTACGTAAAAAACAGGTTTATGGTATTGTGGTATGTTCTTCCTCTTGTATTCATCATTGCATTTTTGTATTCATCGGTGGGACATGGCGGCGCAAGCGGGTTTCTAGCCCTTATGGCATTGATTGGCATGAACCCGATGCTAATGAAATCATCGGCGCTTGTTCTTAATCTTTTTGTGGCGGGGATTGCGTTTTATCAGTATTACCAGGCAGGGCATTTCCGTTGGAGATTATTTTGGCCCTTTGCAATGGGCTCAATTCCATTTGCATTTATCGGAGCTACCATTCATTTGAATCCGCATTTATACAAACAGATTTTGGGAGTGTGCCTTGTTATAGCCGCACTGCGCATCTTCGGCATTTTTAATCGAAAGAACCGGGAAAACACCACTGAACCCAATATTTATATTGCAATTGCAATTGGGGCAATACTTGGACTGATTTCCGGAGCAATTGGCATCGGCGGCGGCATAATATTAAGCCCCGTAATGCTGCTGTGCAATTGGGGCAAATTAAAAGAAATTTCCGCTGTCTCTGCACTTTTTATTCTCGTAAATTCTGTTTCAGGGTTATCCGCATTACTTCATACACGTCAAATAATAACTCCGCAACTGGGGGTATGGATAGCTATTGCAATTTGCGGCGGATTATTAGGCGCGTATTGGGGAAGCCGCAAGGCAAGTAATTTTAATTTAAGAAATGCATTGGCGGTTGTGCTGATAATTGCGTCGGTAAAATTGGTATTTGCTTAAACAATTATTTTTACTATGATTTCTGTTGATGAAGCAAAAGAAGCTGTTGCAAAGAACATTCCTTTCTTAAACAGGAAAAAAACTATTCCTGTTACTGGGGCATTGGGTTATTTAACGGCGCAGGATATTTATGCGCCGCTTGATTTGCCGCCGTTTAATCAATCGAATGTTGATGGCTATGCCATTCGCTTTTCGGAAAAAGGAAAAGATACATTTACAATTAAAGATGAACTACAGGCGGGTGATGTTTTTAAAGGCACATTACAAAAAGGCGAAGCCGTGCGTGTGTTCACCGGGGCTATTGTTCCGATTGATGCTGATGCCGTTGTGATGCAGGAAAATGTTGAAGTGACTAAAAAACACTTGACAATTAAATCAACTGTTGTTAAGCCGGGTGATTATATCCGTAAACAAGGCAGCCAGGTAACAAAAGATGTGTTGGCAATACAGGAAAAAACGTGGCTCACTCCCGGTGCTATCGGGTTTTTATGCGCTATGGGATTAAAGAAAGTTGCTGTTTATGATAAACCAACTATTTCATTGGTTGTTACGGGAAATGAATTACAACATATTGGTGAAACACTTAAACAGGGTAAAGTATATGACTCTAATTCTTATACGCTAATAGCTGCTGCTGAAAGTATAGGATTAAAGATTACTAACTCATCATTAGTGAAAGATAGTAAAACTGCGTTGGTAAAGGTTTTGCGAAGCCAACTTGGGAAAGCCGATGTGTTATTAGTTTCAGGAGGAGTCTCTGTTGGTAAATATGATTTGGTGGAAGAAGCGCTGAATGAATTGGGAGCAACCGCCATCTTTCATAATGTGGCGCAGCGACCCGGAAAACCGTTATACTTTGGCAAATTCAAAAACACATTCATTTTCGGGGTGCCGGGTAACCCGTCGTCGGCATTAACGTGCTTTTATGAATATGTGTTCCCGGCATTAAATATCCTGAGAGGGAAAAGCGATGTGTTTCTTAAAACGGCTAATTATAAACTGCTTACTGATTTTAAAACTGTGCCGCATCTTTCTTATTTTGTGAGAGGAAAACTTAACGCTGATGGCGTTCAGCCTCTTGAGGGTTTTGAATCTTATAAGATGAAAGCATTTGCTGATGCCGATTGTCTTATTTATTTACCCAAAGGGCGCGACTTGTGGCAAAGCGGTGAACCAGTTGAAGTGCATTTATTATTTTAATCTTTAAATAGTTGAATTGAAAGTTAACGTCCTCTTTTTTGGAAATTTGTCGGAACTCGTTAATGCCAATCATCTTGTAATGGAAAATGTTGCTGATACGAATGAATTGCTGAATAAATTAAACTCAAAATTCCAATCGTTAAAAAATTATAACTACCGTATTGCAATAAATCAAAACATGGAAGCAGGAGTTACAACTTTGAAAAATGGCGATGAAATTGCTTTGCTGCCACCGTTTTCGGGAGGGTAAAATTTATGAGTAAAAATTATTTTATAGAAGGAAATATAAAACCTGAATTTATTGCACAGCAAATTGCCATGCATCAAAAAAAGACGGATATTGGCGCACATGCTATATTTTTAGGACAGGTAAGGGCAGATGAATCGGGAAATAAAAAAGTGACGGCGTTAATTTATTCCTGTTACAAAGACATGGCTGAAAAAATGCTGGATAATTTACGCGAAGATTTTTTTTCAAAATACGATATGAACTGTTTGCACATTTTTCATAGCATCGGTGAAGTAAAGGTTGGAGAAATATCACTCTTTGTTTTTCTTTCAGCCGCGCACCGTCAACTAACGTTTGATGCTTTGCACGCATTGGTTGACAGGATAAAAGCAGAAGCGCCCATCTGGAAAAAAGAGATTTTTGCCGATGGCAGCACACATTGGGTGTAAATTAAACCTGATTAATTTTAAATGAAATGATAGACATCTCGCATAAAACCAACACCCTTCGCATAGCTAAAGCGCAGGCAATAATAAAAGTAAACAGCGCTACAATAACTGCAATAAAAAAGAACGCTGTGCCAAAGGGCAACGTGTTCGAGGCATCTAAAGTGGCTGCATTGTTTGCCGTAAAAAATACAAGCAGTGCGCTGCCTCACTGTCATCCTATTCCTGTTGAGTTTACGGAGGTTAGTCTTACTATCACCAATAATACAACCATTCAAATATTAGTTACCGTTAAAACCATTTACAAAACAGGTTGCGAAATGGAAGCGTTGCATGGCGCCTCGGTGGCGGCATTAACCATGTATGACATGCTTAAGCCCATTGATAAAACCATTGAAATCACCTCCATTAAATTACTTGAAAAATCGGGTGGCAAATCCGATTATACCTATTTAAATGGCGAGAAATTATCGGCGGCTGTGCTTGTAATATCGGATTCTGTATTTGCTAAAACCGCTGAAGATAAATCGGGTAAATTTTTAATTGAGCAATTGAAAGAATTAAATTTCAGAAGCACCTCCTATAAAGTTGTACCCGATGAGATTGATAAAATACAATTGGCAGTAAAATCTCTTACCGCTAAAAAATTCAACCTTATTCTTACTACAGGCGGCACGGGCGCTTCGCTACGCGACAGAACCGCAAATGCCATAAAGCCTTTACTCACTAAAGAACTGTGGGGCATTACGGAAACCGCGCGCGCTTACGGGCAGCAACGTATGCCCTATTCTATGCTGTCGGAAGGCGTATCGGGTTTTATTGACGACTCACTTCTCATTTGTATGCCCGGTTCTCCAAAGGCAGTAAAAGAATATATGGAGGCTTTATTTCCTTATGTGCTTCATGTTTTTGATGTGCGGAAAATGAAGCGGCATGATGTTGTTAATTAAAGGAAACAATTTTTCAGATTACACTTGCTTAATACTCTTTTTCACTGCAAAATAAACCGGAACGCCAATCAGTACAATGATGAGCCCCGGGTAGGTATAATCAGGTTTGTATTTAAGAAGGCTAATGCACACCCAAATTGCCAGCAAAATATACAAGGCAGGTAAAACAGGGTATCCCCAGGTTTTATAAGGGCGTTCGGCTGTTGGGCGTTTGTAGCGTAAAATAAAAACTCCCGCAATGGTAAAAATGTAAAACAGCATCACTGCAAAAATCACGTAATTCAACAGGTTATTATAGGTGCCGCTTAATGCTAAGAGAGAACACCATATCATTTGAAAAATAAGCGCACTGGCAGGAACGCCTTTCTGATTGAGTTTGCCGGCAGAGCGAAAAAACAAGCCGTCATTAGCCATGGCATAATACACACGCGCCCCGGCAAGCACCATCCCGTTAATACATCCGAAGGTGGAGATGATAATAAGTCCTGCCATTATAAATCTGCCCGAACTCCCCATAATTGTTTCCATCAGCAGGGTGCCGACGCGCCCGTTCTCTGCATTTTTTATCTGGTCAATAGGCAGGTTGAATACATAGGCTATATTCACCAGTATATATATTATTAGAACAGTGCCTGTGCCTATAAGAAGCGAGCGCGGAATATCTTTATGAGGATTTTTTACTTCGCCTGCGGTAAAAGTTATGTTGTTCCAGGCATCGGCGCTGAATAATGAACCAACAAGGGCGGCGCCGAATACGCCAACTGCACCGATTAATCCAAAAGAAGATAAGGCGCTAACAGAAGGAAAAGCAGGGCTAAAGTTCGCCCAACTGCCGTGACCTGTTGTTATGCCCAGCACCAAGCCGACAACAACAAGTAACAGAAGGGCGCCGATTTTGGTGACCGTGAAAATATTTTGCACCAGCGACCCTGTTTTAAGCCCCCGTAAATTTGTGAGCGATAAAAATACTATCACTATAATAGCTACAATTTGCTGGGTATTGAATGTAGAGAATTTACCTATTGTGATAAGATTATGGTCAGCATTAACCGAACTCACAAAAACGCCTAAAAACTTTGCAAATGCCACACCCACCGCCGCAATAGTGCCGCACTGAATAACGGCAAACAATGTCCACCCGTATAAAAAACCCATTAACGGATTGTAGGCTTCTTTAAGATAAATATATTGTCCGCCCGCTTTGGGCATCATAGCGGCAAGCTCGCCGTAGCACAGCGCGCCGATTACTGTCATAATAGCTGTGATTACCCATGCTAATATGAGCAGACCGGGAGTTTTTACATCTTGTGAAATTTGCGCCGACACAATAAAAATTCCTGAGCCTATCATTGAGCCCATTATTATCATCGTGGAATCGAACAAGTTGAGTTTTTTCATTAAGATTGGAAGGTTAGAAGGTTTGGAGATTAAAAATATGACTTTTATGAATATAAACGGACTGCCAAAAAATTTTATAAAAAAATTTTAATTGGTAAATTAAAAATTCTAAAGTTGTCACAGAACGAAAGTCTGACAACTTTTAACTTACAGATAATCAATTAGTTGCAAGCGAAAGCTTGACGGGCTGTGAGAGGTGAGATGGGAAATGTGAGATGAGTTGATGTGCCGATGTACCAATTTGCCGATATGCCGATGTGATTTGATGATTTGGTAATTTGATGATTTGATGATGAAAGGAAATAAAAATGAAATCAAAACATAAAAATTTGGCAGGTGCATGCAAAAGTTTGTTTGGGGAATGGAATTGCGTTTTGGGAAATTTTTAAATTGTTGAAGTTGTTGATTTTTGTGTTGATTAAAAATGAAGAAACAACATTGTTATTTTTAGCACAGGGCTTCGCCGAAAATACATTATATATTTTTTTAATTCGATTAAAAGTATTGTTTCCTGTTTTTAATTTTGGAAACGGTTTCCGTTTCCGGTTTCCATTTGTCACCCCTAAATCCCCTAAAGGGGACTTAATGTTAGTGTGGTGTGATGGTTTGTTATTTAAATTGTCGGGCGGATACAAGCTATTGAGAATGCACCACCATTCTACCAGGTTTTTACGATAGGATAAATCTTTATAACGGAATTTTGTTTTTGGTTTTAGTCCGTACATTAGGGCAAACTCTACGTCAAAAGGCATTCTGGTATTACCGTGAAAGACTCTTGCTTTTTTATTTTTGTGATTAATATGATAGCTCACCCATTTAATAACGTACCTGGTTACCAATAAACAGAATAATATTTTAAGAAGAAGAATCAAAAGCATGATACAAAATTATGCCATGATTTTATGCGGTGAGCAAAGTTGGGACAAGAAGTTTATAACCCCATGCTTTAGCATGGGGGCATGACGATAGCACTACTTAAGGGCTTTAGCCCTGACGAATACAATTCATGGCTAAAGCCGTTTCCTATGTATCGTAGTCTCCGCCATAAATGGCGGAGTTATAATTTTTATTGCTCCTTTGTCTGAACTGTGATTTATGAGATTAATGTGATTAATGTGATTTTTTGCTTTGGTGAATGAATATTCACAACGATTGCGGCGTAAAAATACATATATTTTTTTATAAATTATAAAATAGTATTCATTCAAGCGACAACGGATTCGTGTCTTGATAGTTTAATCATAAGTTCGGCATTTTTCACAGCTTGCTTAACTTGCATTGTTGCAACTCTTGCTCGTTCATATTCTCTTTCTTTTTCTAATTTTTCAATATCAGATGTGATTTCTTCATTTGATTCCATCATTTGGGCCTTGTATTGAAGAATTGCATGATATCCAATCCATATTTGATAATTAGTTTCAAAGAGTTTGAATAGGCTTTCGCTGTGTATTTTTAGCTTATCCGCTTGATTTTTAAACGGAGTGAATACAGTTGAATAATATACGTTGGTTACGCCAGCAATTAACTTTGGTATGTATGCGACAGAGAGTACCTCATCTGAGTTTTTGTTAATGTCCTCCCAAGCAACAGACCAATTTTCATCTTCAGGGTCAATGGGAATTATTTTAAATGGTGGGATAATTCCTTTATCAGGCTTGGAAGGTTTTTCAAGTGCGGGCAAGATTTCAAATTCAATTTCATCAGTTAGCTGATTTCCATCAAGTTTAGTAATTGCAACTGTAATTTTCCCATTCATACCTGCTTTAGCCTGTTCAGTTGGTCTTAACACCCACCTAAGCCTTCCTCCTCTCAATGGAACTTTTGAAGCGACTCCAATTGAATTTTGATCAAATCGAATCGCAATTAATGAACGTTTATCAAATTCCGCATCGGCATCAGTCTCTACTAAAACAGATTCGGCATCATTCAACCGAATTTCCATTTTAGGTTGAGGTGAAATAATTTTGAATTTAGTCACTTGAGGAAAAGGAAGTGTAGGTAGCGGCTCAGATGGATGTATGGGTCTATGTTTTTTGGGTTTTACTAAGGTGGATTGACCTGCTCCTTCAGAAGGAGCAATTCCTGCACTTTTGGGCGTAAAGCCAGCTTCAAGTAAAAGTTCTGTAATTTTCTTATTAACTTCATCATTTGTAGCCTCTGTATCCCTACTTGTGATCCTTTCAACAAGTTCCTTTTCGATTGCCTCTAATTTACTATCCTCTTTAAGCATGCGCTCTAGTTCTTTTTTGATACTTTCTAACACCGGACCATCCACGAAGCCTTCGCGACCAGTTGAAAAAAGTCCGCGCCTTACAAATATCGGAGCGGTGGTTGCATCAACGTGAATAATAATATGCTTTGCTACTATCCCTAAATTTAGATTGCGAAGCATCTGATAAGAAAGTTCCCCTTGATTTTGCCCATTTAATGTACCAACAATGGGTAATCCCCTCTGAATGAAAAGTATGTTTGATTGAGGTCTTAAAGTATAATCAGCATCTTTTCTTTCTTTTTGTTTATTAAATATTACCCAATACTCAATACCAATGCAAGGTTCCAGAGAACCACTTGGAACAACATATTCCATTGGCCGGTAATGCTTCAGTTCTGTTCTTGAATTTTCATCTTGTTCATCCGATAGAGTATAGTCCATTAATCTATTTCTACTACCTTTGATAATTTGGTCATTAATCTTATCAGCAATACGCAAATCAATTACCCGAAAAGGGATTATAGGATCAAACATTGATAGCTGCAAAAAGTGATACAAATTACCTGCCTGCGGTCCTAAGCTGCCTGAAAGATTAGTGAGTCTAAAAGCATAATGTCGTACAAATGTTCCATGTTTTAAAATGCTTAATTTTGTTACCCCGTTATATAGTTGCAATTCACTAGCCTTGGTGCTAAAACTCAAAGCGATTATTTTACCTTCTTCATTTCGCGTTGCTAAGTAAGCATAGCAGTTTTCCTTGTATTCTTCTCCCAGTGTAAAATCTTTTATAAGTGTAAATGAAATCTTTTGAGGGTCTGAAACATGTTTTGAGAAAATAAAAACGGAATCGGAAAAACGCAATGTAGTTGAACCTCCTTGACCGAATGCTCCAATTAAATATTTTTTTGTCATTTTATTGCCACCTTGCAAACTCAATATCGTATTTGGAAAATCCTCGGGATGAATACCAATACCGTAGTCTATTGTATCTAATGTTGGGGCATCTTCATTACCTGATGAGTTTAAAACAACAGCAACTTTTTTATCATAATTCCCATCGGAATAATTCCATTTAAATAAACCAGTATCTGGACCTGAAACGGGTCTTCCAAACCATTCACTTGCAGCACGCAATGGGGAGTTTGGTCTACTCGGAGTATTCAACGCCTTTTCTTCCAAAACTGCATCTTCGCAATTCGTCAGTCTTTCGGTTAGACTCCGACCTGGCTTAGTTGCGAAACCTATTGTTGAGAAGTTACTTGTGTTCCCACCATAAGGATGCCAAAAAATATCTAAAGGACCAAATGGTGTATTAAGTCCAATTTCAGGGTTATCCCCTATTTCTGTTAAAATATTGTTTACATCTGACGGCGATGTAGTTGCTAAGAGCCTGTTAAAAAGCTCTTGGATTGAATTAATTTCCATATAAGTTTATTTTTTTTTATGAATTAATAAGACCTCCTTGCCAGCTGAAATTTCATTTTTAGAAGTCGCATACCACCTACGATTAGGAACATTGCGCCAAATCCTTTTTATGCGATCTAGTTTATCAGTAATAATTGGGATTTCTTCATAGCCTGATGTTTTCATCATGTCAAGATATTTTCCGAAGAATTTTTTATGGTTAGAAAAACCGACCAACTGAACTACAATTGCATCATCGTGTATTACAGAGTGAATTGAAGTAAAAGTTTTTTCTGCTATCTCGAAATAAGTTTTTTTTGCATGACTCTGATAATGCCCGAATGTATAAAACGAACTACCCTGCCCGTCTAAAGAATCAATAATCCAAAAAGGGGTTCTTGTTCGTTTCCTACTTAAAACTTGCCATTGATGATAAAGCATGTGGACTCCTACGTATGGAGGTGATGTAATTACTAGTTTTGGCTTTTCAGGTAATTGTCCAAACTCTATGCTATCCTTCAAAAACGCAGATGATTCATTTACACAGATACAAAGTGGATTGGGCTTATTTTTTGGTAATTTCCCTATTGCTTCTGATAAATCACGAATACCAGTACTAAAAATCAAAAGGTGTTGAAAAAACTTATTACGAAAATCTAAAGTGCTCGGTGTTGTTTTTCGGCAATCAATTGCCCACTGTGCTGTTTTTAGTATAATACATTTTGCATAGCGCCGCTGTTTTTCTGTTTCAAGTAAATCCGTTTCTTCAAGTATTATTTCAATAGATTTTTTTATTGTCCATGGCAAATTATTAAGATACCCATACTCATCATAGAACGTAAATTTTGACTGTGCTTCTTTAATTCGTTTTTGTAAAACAAATTCTGCCCAGGTTGAAATTTTTTCTAAATCATCCGTAGAAAGCTGTGTGGTTTTTGTTTGCGTAACAAATGTTGCAATTGGGCTTACATCAAAACCTATGGAATGTCGATTATTTACAAGGGCTTCCACAAGCGTGGTTCCTCCGCCAACAAAAGGGTCAAGAACTACATCACCGGGGTTACTAAATAATTCAATTATTTCACGAACAAATCTGGGAGAAAAACGTGCAGGATAACGATAAAAATTATGAGTCAATCCTGAAATATAATTATTAGCCCTAACCGCACGTTTAAGTATATCTGCTAGGTCATTATTTTTTTTAAATTTCTCTTTTACTACAGTATCAATCATATATTTTTATTCGAACTGTTGAAATTTATCTGTAATATATGTTTTTTTAGAATTTAAATTCGTTTTTATTGTTTTCTCCTTTTTGTTGAAATGATGCCTCAAGAAATCTAACCTTTTCTCTTATAGCTCTCATCATTTTTTCAATATCTTTTTCAGAGTAATCATAATTTGATTTATTAGAACATTTTGATAGAACGTCAATGTCATTCAAAACTTTTTTTACTCTTTTTGCTGCTACATTTTCAAATCTTTTTCTTTTAATTTCTTTGTTTTTATTATCCATATATAATGTATTATATATGCAAATATATAGCAAATAATTTAGAATATCAAATGATTTATTAAATATATAAAGACTATGGTTATAGCACTTCGCCGGCATTGTGCGTGGCTGCGTGAGGGATTGAACGAAAAGCCCACAACGGAGCGCAGCGAAGTGAGGACTTGCAGTGAAAGCCCGACCCGCCCGTTGGCGGGGCACGCCCAAAACATTATTCTCAAGAAATTTAGCCTTCTCTGTTGGTTAAACGGTAAAATGTTCTTACTTTTGCTGTCCTTTTTAAAAAGATTGAGTAGTTTATGGCAAAGAATACGATAGCATTCAAGGATTTAAGTGTGGCAGACTTAGAGCAAAAGCTCTCTGATGAGCTGGCGCTGCTTAATAAGCTTAAGTTCAGCCATGCGGTGAGCCCGGTGGAAAACCCGATGACTATACGCCACACCCGCCGTGAGATAGCGCGTCTTAAAACGGAACTGCACAAAAGACAAACGGCAGGCGCTTAAAATTTAATTTATGGAAGAAAAAAGAAATTTAAGAAAAGTACGTACGGGTGTGGTGACCAGCAACAAAATGGATAAAACCGTTACGGTTGCCATAGAGAGAAAAGTGATGCACCCCAAGTACGGCAAGTTCGTGAAAAAGACCACCAAGCTGCACGCTCATGACGAGAAGAACGAATGCACCATTGGCGATGTAGTGCGCATAATGGAAACCCGCCCGTTGAGCAAAATTAAAAGGTGGCGTTTAGTGGAAGTGGTGGAAAAAGCCAAATAAGAGTTGAAATTATAAAGCGATGATACAGCAGGAATCAAGGTTAAATGTGGCAGATAACGACGGGGCAAAAGAAGTGCTTTGTATTCGCATTCTGGGCAATTCTATACAACGCTCTGCAGGAATTGGAGATACTATTATTGTTACGGTAAAAGATGCTATTCCATCGGGGCAATTGAAAAAAGGCACCGTTCAGCGCGCTGTAATTGTTAGAACAAAAAAAGCAGTTCGCAGAAAAGACGGCTCCTATATCCGTTTTGATGATAATGCAGTGGTATTGCTTAATACGGCGAATGAGCCGCTGGGCACCCGTATTTTTGGTCCCGTGGCAAGAGAGTTGAGAGAAAAGCAGTTCATGAAGATTATTTCATTAGCGCCTGAAGTATTATAAATTTTATATTTCTGAACAATGAGCAGTAAAACAATAAGAAGCCGGTTTAAACCCAAAGTGCACTTTAAGAAAGGCGATATGGTTATTGTGCGCAGCGGCGATGATAAAGGCAAAAAAGCCCGTGTGCTTGAAGTAAACATAACAGATCAAATGGCTTTTGTGGAAGGAGTTAATGTTATTTCCAAAGCTACCAAGCCCGATGCTAAAAACCCGCAGGGGGGCATTATTAAAAAGGAATCTGCCGTGCACATTTCTAAATTAGCGTTAATTGACCCGAAAGACGGCACACCTACACGTATTGGCAGACGAGTTGAAGAGGACGGCAAAACGGTGCGCATAGCAAAAAAATCGGGTGAAGTGATAAAATAAAATTATAAAGCAGAAGAAGTATGAGTTACGTTCCGCGATTAAGAGATAAATACAAGAAAGAAGTAGTTCCGGCGCTGATGAAGCAGTTTGGCTATAAATCGGTGATGCAGGCGCCACGCGTGTTGAAAGTATGTCTTAACCAGGGTGTTGGCGGCGCTACTGCCGATAAAAAATTAGTGGATATAGCGCGCGACGAAATGACGCTGATAACCGGACAGAAAGCTGCTGTAACAAAGTCGAAAAAAGATATTTCAAACTTTAAATTGCGCGCTAATATTCCGATTGGAGTGCGTGTTACATTACGCGGTTTCCAGATGTATGAATTTTTAGACCGCCTTATTGCCATTGCTCTTCCACGTGTACGTGATTTTAAAGGCGTAAATGATAAGAGTTTTGACGGGCGTGGTAATTATACGTTGGGTATAACAGAACAGATCATCTTCCCCGAAATCGACCTTGATAAGACCAATAAGATACAGGGTATGGATATTACCTTTGTTACAACAGCAAAAACCGATGAGGAAGCCAAAGCTCTTTTAATGGAGTTAGGATTGCCGTTTAAAAAGAATGAGACTAATTAAAAGTACATAACAGAAAAGATAACATGGCAAAAGAATCAGTAAAAGCCCGTCAGCGCAAAAGAGAACGCATGGTGGCTAAATATGCGGAAAAACGCAAAGCGCTGAAAGCGGCGGGAGATTGGGAGGCATTGGACAAACTGCCTAAGAATGCTTCGCCGGTGCGCCTGCGCAACCGTTGCCAGCTTACAGGACGCCCACGCGGCTATATGGGCGATTTCGGGGTAAGCAGGAATAAATTTCGCGAACTGGCTTTGAATGGCAAAGTGCCGGGACTTAGAAAAGCAAGCTGGTAATTTTTTCATAAAAAGATTTTAAACCTTCTCACAGTTACAGAGAAGGTTTTTTTGTTTTTATAGTACAGGTTGCCTGAGTTTTTATATCTTAACCCCGTCAAAGACAAAGTTTAGTAATTTTGCGCCACTTTAATATTGGTTAATGAAAGGAATCATACTTGCCGGTGGAAGCGGCACGCGGCTTTATCCTATAACTTATGCTATCAGCAAGCAAATAATGCCTGTTTACGACAAGCCGATGATTTATTACCCGTTGTCGGTATTAATGATGGCAGGCATTAATGAAATACTCATCATTTCCACTCCAACGGATTTGCCGCACTTTAAACGATTGCTTGGTGATGGCAACCGGTTTGGATGCCGGTTTTTTTATGAAGAACAACCCAAGCCCAACGGTTTGGCGCAGGCATTTGTTATTGGAGAGAAATTTATAGGTAAAGAAAAAGTGGCTCTTGTTTTAGGCGATAATATTTTTCATGGTTCAGGGTTAGGGGGTGTTTTAGAGGAAAATACTAACCCCGATGGAGGAATAGTATTTGCCTACCATGTTTCAGACCCGGAGCGGTATGGTGTGGTGGAATTTGATGGAGGAAATAAAGTGTTATCAATAGAAGAAAAACCTGCAAAACCCAAATCGAATTATGCCGTGCCGGGATTATATTTTTATGATAATTCCGTAGTTAAAATAGCTAAAAAACTCAAGCCATCTCTACGTGGTGAGTATGAGATAACCGATATAAATAAAGAATACCTTAAAAAGGGTAAATTAAAAGTAGCCATTCTTGACAGGGGAACAGCATGGCTGGATACCGGCACATTCGACTCGCTGATGCAGGCATCGCAGTTTGTGCAGGTAATAGAGCAGCGTCAGGGGTTGAAGATAGGATGTATTGAAGAGGTGGCGTACAGAAAAAATTTTATTTCTAAAGAACAATTGCGCAACTTAGCGGAGCCGCTGCTTAAAAGCGGCTATGGTAAATACCTTCTTGATATAATTTGATAAGAAAATGAGAAAGATATTAGTTACTGGAGGGGCGGGATTTATTGCCAGTTGCCTGGCAGAACGATTAATTGAAAACCCTAACAACTATGTTGTGATAATTGACAACCTGCTTACCGGGCATAAAGACAACCTTCCTTCGGACAAGAAAAAAAACTGGACATTTATACGTTGCGATGCCAATGTGTTGCCTGATATTTCGCAGGTGATGGTATCGTATAAATTCGATTATGTTTTTCATTATGCCGTTGTTGTGGGTGTTAAGCGCACTCTTAATAACCCGGTGAAAGTGCTTGAGGATATTGAAGGCATCAGAAATATCTTAAACCTCAGTAAAAATACAGGCGTTAAGCGCATTTATTATTCATCGTCATCTGAAGTGTATGGCGAGCCGGTGGAATATCCGCAAAACGAAGATACCACGCCGCTTAACTCGCGCCTGCCTTATGCCGTAGTGAAAAATATCGGCGAATCGTTTATAAAATCTTATCACAGGGAATACGGATTGGAGTATACCATTTTCCGTTTCTTTAATACCTACGGAACCGCGTCAAAGCATTGATTTTGTGGTATCGAAATTTTTACACAATGCCTTAAAAAACCAGGAGATAACAATTTACGGCGATGGTCTGCAAACGCGCACCTTCTGCTACATAGATGATAATATCGCAGCAACGGTAAATGCTTTTGAAGGCAATAAATATGTGAATGATGTTGTTAATATCGGCAGTGAAAAGGAAATACCGATTATAGACCTGGCAAAAGAAATTATTAAAGTTTGTAAGTCTAAGTCGAAAATTGTTCATTTGCCTGCTCTTAAAGAAGGCGACATGACACGCCGCCAGCCCGATACCAGCAAGATGAAGGTTTTATTAAAACGTAAGCTTACACCTTTGAAGGAAGGATTAACTGCTACAATGCTTTCAGGCAGATTTTAGTTATAGTCATTACATGAAAAAAACAATACTTGTTACCGGCGGCAGTGGCTACATCGGCTCTCACACTATTGTTGATTTACTGGAAAACGGGTATGAAGCCATAAGTATTGACGACCTGTCGCGCTCCGATGGCTCTGCTTATGAGGGAATTTTTAAAATAAGCGGCAAGCGTGTACAGAATTTTAAAGTTGATTTGAGCGATGAAAAGGTTGTAAAAAGTATCTATCTTTCATTGCCAAAAATAGATGGTATCATTCATTTTGCCGCCTACAAGTCTGTACCCGATTCCGTAAAAAATCCTCTTCAGTATTATCGCAACAATATCTTCTCGCTCATTAATATTCTCACTCTTGCAAAGGAATTAAACATACCCCATTTTATTTTTTCATCCTCCTGTTCAGTATATGGCGACCCTGATAAGTTGCCGGTTGATGAATACACTCCTTTAAAAGAAGCCCGTTCACCCTATGCAGCTACAAAACAAATGTGTGAAAAAATTACGCATGATTTTTCAGTGGCGAATAAGTTGCCATCCATTATTCTTCGTTATTTTAACCCGGTAGGTGCGCATCCTTCAGCGCTGATTGGCGAGGCATCTGCAACTACGCCCGATAATCTTGTGCCGGTGATTTGCCAGAATGCTGCGGGGCTGCGTAATGATCTTACTGTTTTTGGCACCGATTACCCCACGCACGATGGCAGTTGCATACGTGATTACGTACATGTATCGGATATTGCTCATGCTCACACACTTTCCATAAATTATTTAATTAATCATCCTGAATTATATTATGATGTTTTTAATTTAGGTACAGGCAATGGCATTACCGTGCTGGAGGCATTGAGCGCCTTTGAAAAAGTGAATAATCTGAAATTAAATTATAAACTCGGTCCGCGACGCAATGGTGATGTGGTAGCTGTTTTCTCCGATAATAAAAAAGCAAAAGACCAATTAAAATGGCACACTCAATATTCTCTTGAAGATATGATGCGCACGGCATGGCAATGGCAGGAGAATACGAAGGGTTAATAATCATTTTTTTCTAATCAGCATAACCCCATCACGGACAGGCATCAACACATTCTCTACACGCTCGTCTTTTTGCACTTTATTGTTGAACGCTTTTATAGCCATTGTTTCAGCATCTTTGCTGCCGTCAATCACCTTTCCGCTCCATAGCACATTGTCAGCTAAAATGTAACCGCCTTTGTGCACTTTATCTAATACAAGGTCATAGTAAGCAGAATAATTTTCTTTATCGGCATCAATAAACACAAGGTCAAATGTTTCATGAAGCGTAGGAATCACCTGTAATGCATTGCCTGTAAGTGAGCGTATTTTAGTTGCGTATTCCGAGCGCTTAAAATATTTTTCGGCAATCGCCTTAGTTTCTTCATTCACATCAATGGTAAAAAGCAACCCGTCGCCGGTTAATCCTTCGGCAAAACAGAGCGCTGAATAGCCGGTGAACGTGCCTATCTCAAGAATACGGCGGGGCTTTATCATGTGGCTGATTGCACTTTGTATGCGCCCCTGTAAATGCCCGCTCATCATCTGTGGTTGCTCGGTTTTCAGGTGCGTTTCGCGGTTAAGCTCATAGAGCAATTTGGACTCTGCTTTGCTGTGTTGCTCGGCATACTCTGATATTTCGGGAGATAGAAAGGTCATAACAGGTTTATAATTTGAGGGTTAAAAATACAGTTCTTAACTTTTACCTTTACGCCATAAAAATACAATTATGTACACTATAAAAAACCGAATCAGTAAAGAACTTGAAGATATTAAATCGGCAGGGCTTTATAAAGATGAGCGTATAATCACATCGCCGCAAGGTGCAGAAATAACCGTGAATGGCAAAAGGGTTTTGAATTTTTGCGCTAATAATTATTTGGGATTAAGTTCTAACCCGAAAGTGATAGAGGCGGCGAAGAAAACTATTGACGAGCATGGCTACGGTATGAGCAGTGTGCGATTCATTTGCGGCACCCAGGATATTCATAAAACATTAGAGAAAAAACTTTCTGAATTTTTAGGTACTGAGGACACCATCTTATATGCCGCAGCATTTGATGCCAATGGCGGAGTTTTTGAGCCGCTTTTCAATGAAGAAGATGCTTTTATCAGCGATGAGTTGAATCATGCCAGCATAATTGACGGGATACGCTTATGCAAAGCGCAACGTTTCCGTTATAAGAACAGTGACATGGATGATTTGGAAGCGAGGTTGAAGGAGACGGCTTCAGCCCGCAGCAGGATAATCATTACCGATGGCGTTTTCTCTATGGATGGTATAATTGCAAAACTGGATGAGATTGTTGCGTTAGCTGAAAAATATTCTGCCATGATACTGGTTGATGACAGCCATGCCACAGGTTTTATGGGTAAAACGGGACGAGGCACACATGAGTATCGCGGGGTGATGGGCAAAATTGATATTATTACCGGCACTATGGGCAAAGCGCTTGGCGGTGCAATGGGTGGATTTACGTCAGGAAAAAAAGAAATAGTTGATTTGTTGAGACAACGTTCACGTCCCTATTTATTCAGCAATTCACTGGCGCCTTCTATTGTTGGAGCAACCATTGCCGTTTTGGATATGTTAAGCGGAACAACGGCTTTGCGCGACAAGCTGGAAGCAAACACAAAATATTTCCGCAAAAAAATTACCGAAGCCGGTTTTGACATTAAGCCCGGTAAGCATCCTATTGTGCCCATTATGCTGTATGATGCGGTGCTGGCGCAAAAATTTGCAACGCAAATTCTTGATGAAGGAATTTATGTTACGGGATTTTTCTATCCCGTAGTTGCCAAAGGCAATGCACGTATTCGTGTACAATTAAGCGCCGGGCATGAGCAACACCATATTGACAAAGCTGTCGCTGCGTTTACAAAGGTGGGTAAATCGTTAGGGGTAATAAAATAATTAATCACTTGCGTTTTAGTAAATCATTCAAAGCCTCTTCAAGAATTGGATGCTTAAATGAATAGCCTGCTGCAATAAGTTTTTCCGGGATCACCCAACGGCTTTTTAATATCAGTTCAGTTTCCGTTCCCATAAAAACAGCCCCTATTTCAAGCAACCATTTTGGCGCAGGTAAACCAATTTTTACGGTCATAACTTTTCTCAACGTTTGCATAAACACCTCATTGCTTACAGGATTTGGTGATGAGCAATTATAAACTCCGTTTAACTTGGGATTATTTAAAATAAAAAGAATACTATTTAAAAAATCGTCAATATGAATCCAGCTAAACATCTGTTTCCCATTTCCCTGTTTACCTCCCAATCCATACCGGACAAGATTTTCAAGCGGTTTCAAAGCGCCGCCATTTGCCCCTAATACAATAGCCGTTCTCAAGGCTACTTGTCGCGTTTTAGGAAGCTGATAAGAGAAAAAAGCCTCTTCCCATTTTTTTGCCACATTAACTGAAAATCCTGTTCCTATCTCGCCTTCTGTTTCAGTCATAGTGCGGTCTTCAGCGTGACGATAAATAGTGGCTGTGCTCATATTCATCCAAACTTGAGGTGGAATATTACATTTTAAAACAGCCTCACCAAGCAGATGAGTTGTACCAACTCTTGATGAAACTATTTCTTCTTTATTCTTTTTATTATATCGACAATTAACAGACTTACCAGCCAGGTTTATCAAAAGCAAGGCATTCTCAAGCGAAGTAATAATTTCATTAGTGTTTTGCCATAAAATAATTTTCTGTTTAGATTTAGGATTGCTGCTCCTGGCAATAATAGTCACATCATAACCTGCATCGGATAGCCATTCTGCCAAGTATTGACCAATAAAACCGTTACCACCTGCTATGACAATTTTATTATTCACAATTTTTCATTTCAAGCTCTGTTCATTCAAATATCGTCATAAATTTTATGAATGATTTTTTACAGCAATTTTAAAACAAGTAATTATATTTGATTACAATAAGAATAAACCCAAATGGAAATTACTTTCTTCAAAACGCCGGATGAATTTCGCAAGTGGCTTGAAAGAAATCACCAAAAAGAGAAAGAATTTTTCGTGGGATTCTACAAGAAAAATTCAAGTAAGAAAAGTATTACCTGGTTCGAGTCAGTTGACCATGCGCTTTGTTTTGGATGGATAGATGGGGTGCGTAAAAATATTGATGAAGTAAGTTATTATATCCGCTTCACACCCCGAAAACCCAAAGGGATATGGAGCATTGTAAATGTTAAACGAATTGAAGAATTGACCAGGCAAGGATTAATGACTGATGCCGGACTTAAAGTATTTAATGAACGCGATGAAAAGAAATCGGGCATTTATTCTTATGAAAATGAGGTGCAGCAATTTCATAAAGACTATGAAAAAGAATTTAAGACGAATAAAAAAGCGTGGAAATTTTATAAAGAACAAGCTCCCTGGTATATAAGAAATACCACCCATTGGGTAATGCGGGCCAAACAGGAAAAAACTCGATTGAGCCGGTTAACGCTTTTAATTAAAGATTCAGAAAAAGGGCAGCGACTGGGAATGTATTCGTATAAGACAAAAAAATAGGTATTAATTACCTATCTCAAACTCCCCTTCCAAAGCATAGTGGTCTGACAGGTCACGCAAGGAGGGATTCCATGGGTATTGAAATTTTATTATTTGTCTTTGTTCAAAATCCAGCGGGCAGCAGTTATTCCTGATGAGAATATAATCTAACTGATGTTGCAATGAACGGTCGGCATGAATAACAAGAGGATTATTTTTCCCGTCGTAGGTGTATTTCATATCTCCTGATAAATTCCCATCCCTGCATTGATAAATGCGTATCATCGAATAATACCCCGATGTATCAATAGAAGGCGTGTTCATATCACCTACAATAAATTGCGGAACATTATCGCAGGAATAGGGCTCCAATAAACGCTGGTAAATTTCCTCATACTCCTGTTGACGGATTCTGCGGTCTTTATCTTTATTATCCGCCTGTAAATGTGCAGCCACCAGTTGAAAACGCTTTCCGTTTTTTTCAGCCTCAATTAATAAAGCGCCTTTGCATGAAAAAAAATCGGTGCCGTGGCAATTATTAAAAAAGGTGTAATCAACAATTTTAAATGGCAAGCGGCTGATAATAAGCAAACCGTTTGGCGCAAAAAGAAAATGGTTTTTTAACGGCATACCGCTTTGATAGGGATAGTCCTTTTTTAATCCCTCATATAAAATCTGGTAGGCTTGCTGACTAAATACTTCCTGGAATACAATAACGTCGTAATCCGTATTTTGCAAATCATGAATAATACCCTTGCAGCGCTCTTCACGATTGTAGCACCGCTTCACAATACCCGGCAGCATTTGAATGTTCCACGTTAATATTTTCAAATGACAACAATCGTTTTGTGTATTAATATATCGATTGGAATCAATTTGAGCAAAAGCGGGCTGTGCTAAAAGGAAAATAAAGAAAAGAAGAAGTGTTTTTAGAGATTTTTTAGGGGAGTCATTTTCACTATGCTTTTCAGAACGGCTTTGAAAAACACTAACCACAAAAAGAAAACGCAATAGAAGGTTGCGCATCAAGGGTTTTAAGCTACTGCAAAATAAGTCTATATATATAAACTTATTATTAGCAAATGATTAATTCTATGTGAAGAAACCGGGTTGGTAACTGTTCACATTTTGGTAACCTACATTAAATGCTTCAGTACGGTTACTTCTTTTTCCCTTAGAAACCGCCATTTGCCGCGCGGTAAATCCTTTTTAGTCAATTCCGCAAACAACACACGGTCAAGTTTTACAACGTCGTAGCCAAGATGTTCGAAGATGCGCCGCACTACACGGTTTTTGCCTATATGTATCTCAATGCCTATCACTCGTTTATCGTGTGCATCGGCATAAGCGATGGCATCGACCTTGGCAAGTCCGTCTTCCAGTTCAACCCCGGCAGCAATTTTTTCCATATCGTCTTTAGTCAGTGGCTTATTAAGAGTTGTCTGGTAAACTTTTTTCACCCCTTTGCTGGGATGGGTCAGTTTTTGCATCAGGTCGCCGTCATTGGTTAACAGCAATAAGCCGGTTGTGTTGCGGTCAAGGCGCCCAACGGGGTATACACGTTCTTTGCAAGCGCCTGCAATAAGCTCCATCACTGTTTTGCGGTCGCGCTCATCGTTTGTTGTAGTGATATAATTTTTTGGTTTATTCAAAAGTATATAAACAAATTTTTCAGCACTAATGGTTTTGCCTTTGAATTTTATTACATCGTCTTTAGCTACACGGTGTCCCATTTCTTTCACCACTTTACCATTCACGGTAACCAAGCCTTCAGCGATCAGTTCATCAGCTTTTCGGCGCGATGCAATACCGGCATGGGCAAGGTATTTATTAAGCCGCATATCCTCCTGCGGAGAAACGTCTTCTTTCTTCATAAAAAATTTGATACTTGCTATACTTTACTGAAATAAATTCATGAAAGATATCTCAATTATTAATGAGTTACATCAGTTTTAGCCTTTTAAGATATTTAGTTATATATTATTTCAATTTCTTTTTCAATCTAACCAATTCTTCTTTTACAAATTGGATAAGTTCTTTTACATAAGGGGTAGAAAAGTCGAAGTGAATACCTGCTGCAGAATAAATCTCTTTAATAGGTTTGGTATGTCCCAGCGAAAGCGCTTTGTGATAATTTTTTAGTGCTTTGCGCCGGTCTTTTTAAACTCCTTCCATAGTGCAATAGCGCCCAACTGTGCCATAGCATATTCAATATAATAAAATGGTATCTCGAAAATATGAAGCTGGCGGTGCCATTGATGCGATTTAACTTTTTCCATTCCGCTCCAATCAACAATAGACGGAGAATAGGTATCATGAATTTTTATCCATTCCGTTTTTCTTTCGTTGTTAGTGTGATAGGGATGTGTATATATCCAATGCTGGAAATGGTCAACTGTGGCTACCCACGGAAACAGGTGAATAATTTTCTCAAGTTGCCTTATGCGCGCCTGTGTAAGGTCAATTTCATTATCATAGAACACGTCCCAATATTCCATTGAGAACAACTCCATGGTCATGGAAGCCAGTTCAGCCACTTCGGAAGGGCATTCCCTGTATTGATACAAGGGCAAATGCCGGGTAAGAAAACTATGAACGGCATGTCCGCCTTCATGTACCATAGTGGTAACATCAGAAGCCACGCCGGCAGCATTCATAAAAATGAACGGCATACCCGTTTCAGGCAACTGGCAATTATACCCGCCGGGCGCTTTACCTTTCCTCGATTCAATATCCATGTGACGGGATTCATTCATCAACTTAAGGCATTCGGCAAAGTAGGGATTGAGGCGTGTAAAGCACTTAACTGTTTTTGCGATGAGTTCATCCGCATTGTCGAAAGGTTTAAGGGGTTCTTCCTGCCCGGGTATTATATCCATATCCCAGGGGCGAAGCGGATCTACGCCTAATTCTTTTTTTAACTCAACGTATAAGGCATTGTGCTCGGGAACTACTTCGGTTGCAATTGACTCATGAAAGGTGAAACAATCCTGAACCGTGTAATCATAACGACCCATTTCACGAAACCTGAAATCGCGATAGTTGGAATACCCGCAATTCAATGCCATTTTATGGCGCAGGGCTAATTGCTTATTAAATAATTCATCGAGAGTATCTGTATCCTGCAGGCGGCGATTTACCATCTTGCGGTAAATGTTTTCACGCAATGAACGGTCGTTCGACTGAAGCATTTTGCTGGCTTGCTGAAAAGTTAATTCCTTCCCATCCACTTCTATGGTCATTGCACCATTAATCTCAGCATACTGTTCATTAAGCAATTGTATCTCCATGCTCAGTACAATATTTTTCTCATTATATAATTCAACATCGGTTCTCACCTGGCGGAGATGAATTCCAAATTCATCATCAATAATATCATCCAGGCATTCGGAATTAAGAAGTTTGAGATTAAAATTATGAGTGTAGGGTTTTACACGGGGTTCAATATGGCGGATGAAATAGTCGTAATCGGCGCTGAATGTTTCATCGGTAGTGTTACAGGTAGTGTGAATGTAACGCCAGCGCAATTCTTCCTCAACAATTTGTTCAAGCTCATTTCGGTCTCTTACCCATTTCCTTAAGGCGCTTGCTGTAGGAAGTGGCCTGCTAAGCAGTTCATCGTAATAGGGTTTAAGGTTTTCCCAGTCAGTAACTTTAAAATCATCCGACAAGTGATTCCTGGTTTTATTAATCTCCAGCGTAAAATCCATAATAGTTTTAATTTGCAGTAGTCAGCTAATCGAATCAGGTTTTATCGGTTTCCTGTTCAGTTGAAATAAGGTTATGCTGTTTTAAAATTGAATACCATTTTAAAATTTTCTTCATATCGCTTAAATGCACTTTTTGGTCATCGTAATCGGGAATAATAGCAGTGAAATAGGTTGTAATCATCTTGTCATTTGCATCAGGACTTTCGGGTGTAACTTCACTTTCTTTCTGAAGCATCTCCTGAAAAACTTTTATTATTTCGATGCTGTCGGTGTCCCTGTTCTTTACAAAGACTGCCGTGTTATCAAGATAGGATAAGGCATGTTGACGCAAAGAGATGAATTCTGACTTGCCCGTTTCGAGCGAAGTAACAATCACGCCATTTGACTTTTGGTTTACTACTCTGAAAAGCCCGCCCTTTCCTGATATGGTAACAATTTCCTGGTAGTTCATTTTTTGTGTAGAGAGCAAAGTAAAAGAAAAAGGGTTATTTAAACAAATACCTCTATCAACATTTTTATAAAAGTGTCCTAAAATTTATATATGAAACTTTATAAAGGAGAAACCGCTGATAACAGTTTATGGGATATCTGTAGTATAGAAGAATAATAATCTTCGTATAATGGCAGTATTTTTTCAATATCATATTTTCGCGCCTGTTCCATCGCTTGCTGCTTAAATTTGCTAAGCCGTTCTTCATCAGATAAAATAAATATAGAATGATTAGCCATATCTTCAATATCGCCCACATTACTCATAAAACCTGTTTTCCCCTGGATGGAAATTTCGGGCAACCCGCCGGTATTACTTGAAATAACAGGCACCTGGCACGCCATAGCCTCAAGAGCAGCCAAGCCGAAACTTTCATATTCCGATGGCAATAAAAATAAATCGCTTACGGCAAGTAATTCCTCAACGGGTTCTTGTTTCCCCAGGAAACGCGCGTCATCGCAAACATTTAAAGAGCGGCAAAGCATTTCAAGGTTCTGGCGCTCGGGACCATCTCCTACCAATAAAAGTTTAGCCGGAATTTTTTCCTTCACTTTTTTGAAAATATAAATCACATCCTCGGGGCGCTTAACCTTTCTGAAATTAGAAACATGGATAAGAATTTTCTCGCCGTTGGGAGCAATGGCTTTTTTAAAATGCTCCTTCTTTGCTTTCTTAAATCGTTTAAGATTAATAAAGTTTGGAATGACTTCTATGTCCCTTTTTATATCAAAATTTTTATAGGTTTCCTCTTTAAGATTTTGTGACACCGCCGTTACTCCATCCGACTGATTAATTGAAAATGCCACTACGGGTGCATAGGTGGCATCTCTGCCAACCAGTGTAATATCTGTTCCATGTAATGTAGTAATTACCGGTAATTGAATGCCTTGCGAAGCAAGAATTTGTTTAGCCATATACGCCGTTGCAGCATGAGGTATAGCATAATGAACATGCAACAAATCAAGTTTTTCAAACTTAGCCACATCAACTATTTTGCTTGACAAAGCGCTTTCATACGGGGCATTTTGAAATAACGGGTAATCGGAGAAAGTAACTTCATGAAAAGATACATTTTCATAAAACGATTCCAGCCGTGCAGGCACACGGTAACTGATAAAATGCACGTTGTGCCCTTTTTGTGCCAGCCCGATTCCCAATTCGGTAGCCACTACTCCGCTACCACCGTAAGTAGGGTAACAAACAATACCTATTCTCATACTTTTAATTTGTGGTTTATTATGGATTTTGTTATAAAAGTAAAACAAAAACCTTCTACACAATATTTATAATTGTTTTTTAATTACAAGTTAATTAAACCGCTCAACATAGGTATTATAGGACAGATTTGACGGTGTTGTAATGCAAAAAATCTTGCCAGGTTTATCTGCGCTAAACGCTACAGCGGACTCATTGGAAATCACCGCAAAATCGCTTGCAGACATACTTTTGCCGTCTACAATAATATTACCATCTATAAGATAAACAGAATTGATACTGTTCTTATCCAAATCCAATTTATGTTCACCGGCATTGAACCCTATTTCACGAATAATAATCCCCGGCGTTTCCATTTGAATGGGTGCATTATCGCCTTTAAATGTTTTTATGGTAAACCCGTTTTGCTGAACAACAGGAAATGACTTGCCCGGATAATCATTATAAGAGGCAGGCACCCGCAGGGTTTTTTCTAAATCAGGGTCAAACCATATCTGGAAAATCTCTGCTCCCTCATTCATTTTTTCAGCATGGCTTATCCCGCTTCCGGCACGAATGATTTGTACATCACCGGCATTAAGCGGCATCCACGATTTGTTTTTGGTATCATAATGCTCAATAGTGCCTTTAAGCACGAATGACATGATCTCAAATGCCTGGTGCGGATGCAAACCAATAGTGCTTGTTACATTGGCTTTGGCATGTGCCCAATAGAATAAATTAGAATAGGGTTGAAGCTTCGTGGAATCATCTGTAAGTTGTATAGGTTTGTTCTCAACAATTTCTCCATCATTGAAGCCACCTTTTACCTGCACAGATTCAGGGTAAATTTTTACCGGCATAATTGCATATTTTATGTAAGGATTACTACAAAAAACCGTTAAGAATAGTTCGGACGATTAATAGATTGGAAGATTAAAAAATTAATAAATAGGTCAATTTGTGTGTCATTTTCAAATTATTAAAATGCTTCACCGTAGGTGAAATAAAAAGCAGGTTGTCCTTTATACATACCCACGTCCGCACGGAGATTTATCTTTTGTACAGGATCAATCTGGAGTCTTAATCCTGCTCCATAAGTATAACGCAGTATAGTGGTTGATGCTTCATCGGGCGTATGAAACACTTCACCCATATCTCCAAATAAGTCACCGCCGATAAACCTCCAGATAGCAAAACGGTATTCCCCCTGTAAGGCAGTGGCGTAGTTATCGCGATACGTACCTTCATAAAGACCGCGTAATACCAGGTTACCTCCCAAATTAGGCATTTCAAAAAAGGGAGGGGTTCCGGCAGCGCTCTCATAATACAGGTTAAATGCAAGCACTTGCTTTTGAAAGGTAGTAATATACTTGCTTGCATTTATGGAAAAGAGAGTATAGTTAAAATTACTTCCCATCCATGTTGTAAATGGCTGAATAAAAATTTCAGTGTAAACGCCCCGCGAAGGGAAAAATACATTGTCACGGCTATCTATAATAACAGCAGCACCAAGCCCTGAAATATCCCCGCCCTTGCTGCCGGGAATGTTGCCGGCAATGAGTTCACCACCTGCTTTTTCCTGTGTTATATTGAAATTATCGTAGGAATATTTTAACCCGGCATATAGAATTGAAGTGAATTTTCGCAAGGCGGTTATACGCACACGGGGATAATTCACAAAATATTCCTCACTGTATCCGGCAGGTGCATTATTACCAATGCCAAAGAATTCGTAGTTATATTTATAATACCCCAATTCGCCATAAGCAGAATAGTTCTGTTCATCAAAAAATAGCTGGTAAGGAATGTAAAAAAATAGTTGCTGATTAAGCGTGTATACAAGAGCGAGTTGGGCGGAGGAAGGGCGCTGTTTTACCGTATCTGTTCCTAAATGAAAAGTAGCAATGCCCACGGCGCCAAATGCAAAATTCGTTTCGGGGGCGTAACCGACGAATGGTATCCCGTTAAGGAAAATTTTCTTATGTTTGGTAGTATCCGGTGTAAATGCTTTTAAAATCCCTTGCGCACTGCACCTATTTTCTGAAAGGAAAAATGCAAAGATGACGTAAAATAGAATTTTCTTTCTCCGAAAGACCATTAAGATAACTACATGTAGAAAAGCGTGCAAAATTACTGTTTTTTATCAGTACTATCCTTAATAGCGTCGTAAATAGCCTGGTGTATTTTTTCACGAATGCCGAGTGTAAGTATTTTACGGTTCTCGTCATCAGGATAAACACGGTTAGACAAGAATGTAAAAATAAGATTGTATTCAGGGTCAACCCACACCACGGTGCCGGTAAATCCCTGGTGACCATAAGTTTCAGGTGACACATCACTGATACAGGGACTGGCTTTGCCGGGAATCGTTTCCGGTTTATCAAAACCCAATCCGCGACGGCAATAATCGTAATATTTTTGTGTGAATAATTTTACGGTTGAGGGCTTAAAGTATTGCCTGCCGCCATAACTACCGTCATCAAGCAGCATTTGCATTAAAGCGGTAAGGTCGTTAGCATCTGAAAATAACCCTGCATGTCCGCACACACCGCCAAACATAGCAGACGTCGGGTCATCTACGTATCCATCCAATACTTGTTTGCGGAATAGTTTATCATCCGCCGTGGGTGCAATATTATCTTTTGATTCATGCTGCAAGGGATTAAACCACATCGTTTGCAACCCCATCGGCTTATAAAAAACATTCTCCGTGTAGTGGTCAAGTGTTTGGTGTGTCAATGTTTCAAAAATCCGTTTCATGATTATGAAACTGAAATCGCTGTAAACATATTCACCCCTGTCATGCAAAGGAGAGTTTGCAATATATCGCCATATAGTATCAGGATATGAATTTATTAGCCACAAACTATCGGCAACATGTAATTTATGGTTTGCATCCTCCGTTTTAGAATAATATTTAGAATCAGGGTTCCCGGCTGAATCAAGAGTGGATTTAAAGAACTGTTCATAAGGTTTCAGCCCGGCAGTATGTGTCATCACTTCAGCCACTTTTATATCGGCTTTATTCGTGGTGTCTAAACCCGGCAGATAAAAAGAAATTTTTTGGTTAAGGTCTATTTGGTTCGATTCATACAATTTCATTATTCCCAGCGTAGTAGAAGCAATTTTTGTGACTGACGCCAAATCATATCTATCACTGTTTTGTACCGGGCGTGTTTTATCATACGTAAAATAACCATAGCTCTTTTGTAAAATAACCTTACCGTCTTTTGCCACCATTACCTGGCAACCGGGAAAAGCATGTTCTTTAATAGAATAGTTGACAATAGAATCAATTCTCTTTGACAGTTTCTCTCCGTCAATACCAACTTCTTCGGGCACGGTGTATTTAAGGCGGGTTTTTTGAGTAAAAATTCCTCTTCCTTCATGTATAGATACAGATGCAGAGACAGGCAATTTGCCTTTTGCTGCAATACCACCGAAAATAAGCTGAGCAGCTACCTGCTGGTTATCGCTATCGCTGCTATATGCCTGGATAAGCTGTGGAATAGCTTCAAAGTTTTTAAGTGAATAGGGATTCCCAAATACCGTAAGGCAAACGTTAGTTTTTTTATTTAAGCGATTTAAGAAACCGATTGTAGAATCTGTAATGCCAAATTGTTTAGCTGGCTGACGTACCATACCTTCCAGACCGACTATAACCAAATTATAGTGCGATAGAGTATCAAGCATATTTTGTGCAGTAGCACTATCCATGTTTTTAGTTATCTCGTAGGGAACGATGGTATCATAATTGGAAAGCATTCGCTGAAAGGATGATTCGTCATCTGTGCCAATTATTAACGAAGCAATTTTAAGTGTATCAAGCCGTGTTAAAGGCAGGAAACCGTTTGCATTATTTACAAGGGTGAGTGAATTTTCTATAAGTTTTCGTTTTAACAGTTCGGCGCCGGCAGTATTTAAATCGCGATAAATATTTTTTGTTTGAATTTTTTTGAAATGATTAAGCCCGCACCAATATTTTGCCTCTAAAATTTTTCTTACACGCAAATCAATGTCTAACTGAGTTATCTCTTTATTGGCAATAGCTTCTTTAATTTTTAAAATGGCAGTGGGCACGTCCTGCGGAAACAACAACATATCGTTTCCGGCAAGTAATGCTTTTACATCAACAACATCCGGAGGATAAAGGTCTGCCACGCCTTTCATATTAAGTGCATCGGTAAAGCTTAATCCTTTGAAGCCAAGTTCATTTTTCAATAAAGCGGTAACAACAGTTTGGGATAATGTTGTCGGTATACCTGTTGAATCCAGCGCTTTTACACTTAAGTGAGCCACCATAACACTTTTAACACCTCCGGCTATAAGGCGGATGAATGGATACAGTTCTATGGAATCCAATTCACAGTGGTTAGCGGAAACTGTGGGAAGAGTAAGGTGCGAATCCTTATCCGTTGACCCATGACCGGGAAAATGCTTGGCACATGCCATAACACCGTTCATTTGTAACCCCAGCATATATGCAAGCCCTTTGGTCATCACATTATTTCGGTCTTCTCCAAATGAGCGGTCATTTATAACGGGATTATCAGGATTACTGTTAATATCAATATCAGGCGCAAAGTCAATATTAACGCCGATGCGCTTGCATTCTCGCGCAATTTCTTTGCCCATGTAATAGATAAGCGTATCATTTTGAATAGCACCTAATTGTATTTGATGAGGAAATTCTATGGTGCTGTCCAGCCGCATGGATAATCCCCATTCTGCATCCTGCCCGATAAGCAAGGGAATTTTTGCAATAGATTGATAATAATTGGTGAGTTTTGCCTGCCGCACGGGTCCGCCCTGAAAAAAAATAAGCCCGCCGATATTGTATTTAGTAATGAGTTCAGCCAGTTTTACTCGTTCAGGATATTTAGAGTTTGAAAAAGCAGCCACCATAAATAACTGCCCGATGCGCTGGTCGGGAGTCATGGAATAAAACTCCGAATCAACCCACGTTTTCCTGAAATCTGGCGGAGGATTGCTTCCGCCCCTGCTGAACCACTTAAACGATTCCGAAGAAAAAAAGATAAGAATAAGTGGCACAAGCCATAGTAATGCAGACTTAAATTTCATAACCGTTAAACGAAGGTGCGCCGAATTTCAGAATAACCATTGTTTTTCATAAAAATAAAATCCACACGCTATATTTGAATTGTCCGTTATTTGCAAAAAATATACGTTGTTATAAAAACGTAGTTTATAGAATTTGATTTCATGGATGCGAAAAAAATTCACATAGAAGATTATACTTACAGCCTGCCGGAGAACCGTATTGCGCAATACCCGCTTGCCAATCGCGACCAGTCTAAGCTTTTGGTGTACAAAAACGGGCAAATCTTCTCCTCTGTTTTTTCTGAACTGGATAAAATACTTCCTGAAAACGCTGTTCTAATACTAAATGATACAAAAGTTATCCATGCCCGGCTCGTTTTCTATAATTCCAAAAACAGGGCTGTAGAAATATTTTGCCTTGAACCGGCTGAAACAACTGAATTAAACACTGCTTTTCAACAAACCGGCAAAACAATATGGAAATGTTTTATAGGCAGGGCAAAAAAACAATTTAAAGAGGATGTATTAACGTTAAAGACGGGCAGCTACGAACTTCAAGCCCGAAAAATAGAACATATAGGCGACCATTTTTTGGTAGAGTTATCATGGACACCGCCATCACTCACTTTCTCTGAAATATTGGAAAAATTCGGCAAGGTGCCTTTGCCGCCCTATATATCCCGCCAACCCGACGTGAGTGATGAAAATCGTTACCAAACGGTTTATGCTCATGTTGATGGTTCCGTTGCCGCACCCACGGCAGGACTTCATTTCACTGATGAGGTTTTTAAAAAACTGGAGAAAAAGAATATTTCCAGACTATCGCTCACCCTTCATGTCGGGGCGGGAACATTTATGCCCGTTAAAACGTCTTCTATCGGCGAACATGTTATGCATGAGGAGAGAATTATTTTAACAAAATATTTTATTGAACAATTATTAGAGAAAAAAGATAAACCTATTGTTGCAGTGGGAACTACATCATTGCGGGCATTAGAAAGTTTGTATTGGATTGGAGCGGGAATAAGCGCTAAGTGCATAGATATAAGTGCACCGTTATCGCTTTCTCAATGGCAAGCGTATGATTTGATGCAAAAAACCAATATAAGTTTAGAAAAATCATTTTTATCTCTTAAAAATTATATGGATAAGAATCGGCTTAACTCGTTAGACGTACAAACTCAACTATTGATTGCTCCCGGCTATCAGTTTAAAACCGCCTCTGTACTTATTACCAACTTTCACCAGCCGCAAAGCACTCTCCTGCTTTTAGTAGCCGCATTTGTCGGAGAGGACTGGAAAAAAATTTATGCCTATGCACTGGCAAATGATTTTAGATTTTTAAGCTATGGTGATTCGTCAATATTGTTTAGAGAGAAGTGAACCCTTAATTTGAATTAATGTTATTTTTACACCCGATACGCTTATGCCAGATATTATCCAGCTTTTACCCGATTCAGTAGCCAACCAGATTGCAGCCGGCGAGGTCATTCAACGACCCGCTTCTGCCGTTAAGGAATTGATGGAAAATGCCGTTGATGCCCAATCAACGCAGATAAAGCTGATTATTAAAGATGCCGGTAAGTCACTCATCCAGGTAATGGATAATGGCAGCGGCATGAGTGAAACCGATGCGCGCATGAGCTTTGAACGCCATGCTACCTCTAAAATACAGCGCATTGAAGATCTGTTCTCCATAAAAACAATGGGCTTTCGCGGTGAAGCGTTGCCCTCTATCGCTGCTATTGCACAGGTAGAATTAAAAACAAAGCGCGAAGCTGAAGATTTAGGTACACATATCATAATTGAAGGAAGCGAAGTAAAAAGCCAGGAATCCTGTCAAACCGCTAACGGCACTTCCATTATGGTAAAAAATTTGTTTTACAATGTGCCTGCACGCCGTGCATTTCTGAAAAGTAATCCTGTTGAAACGCGGCATATCATTGAAGAATTCCAGCGTATTAGCCTTGCCCATCCCGAAACCGGATTTTCATTTTTCCAGGATACCACGCAGGTTTTTCAGCTTAAACAGGGGAATCTTCGTCAGCGCATTGTTGGAATTTTCGGAGATAATTATAATGAGAAAGTGGTGCCGGTGGAGGAAAGTACGTCTATAATCAGTGTATTCGGCTTTGTAGGCAAACCCGAAGCCGCAAAGAAAACACGCGGCGAGCAATATTTTTTCGTGAACCGCCGCTTCATAAAAAGCAATTACCTGAACTTTGGCGTTGTGAGTGCTTTCGAGCAGATGCTGCCGCGCGATACTTATCCCTTCTATGTTCTTTTTATTGATATTGACCCTGCTAAAATTGACATCAACGTTCATCCCACCAAACAGGAAATAAAATTTGAAGATGAGCGCTTTATCTATGCTTTTGTACACGGCGCAGTAAAACGCGCACTGGCGCGGTATTCTGTAACGCCTACTCTCGATTTTAGCAAGGAGGTTGGCTTTGACTCCTTTAGCGTTTTTTCGCAAACAACTTCAAGGCAACAGGAACGCTCATCTTCAGAAACGGATTTTGCTGTTGAAGAAGACAGAAAGGATTCCCCCGCACACACCCTTGTGTCTAATCCAAGAGAACAAAGCAATTTAAAGAACTGGCAAACCATTTACAGCGGTCTGGAAAAAAGAACCGATGAAACCGCCACCATTTCTCCCGTTTGGAAACAGGATTCGCCTTCGGAAGACAAACTGGATTTGGAAGATTTTTCTCCTAAAGAAATTATTCCCTTTCAGTTACATAACAGGTATATCGTTACCCAAATTAAATCGGGGTTCATGCTCATTGACCAGCAGGCGGCGCATGAACGGATACTATTTGAAAAATATATGAAAACACTGGCTAATAAAACACCCGGCAGCCAGCAACAGCTTTTTCCAAAAAATATTACCGTGTCAAACACCGATGCGGAGTTATTAAAAGAAATTTTGCCTGATATACAAGCCCTTGGTTTTGATATTCAGGAATTCGGGCAAAATACGTTTGTGCTACACGGCATTCCTTCCGACCTTACCGTGTTTGATGAAAATAAAATAATGGAAACGCTTTTGGAGCAATATAAAAACAACATTACCAACGTACGTTTCAGCAAACGCGAAGGTCTTGCACGTGCACTGGCAAGACAGGCAGCTATAAAAAGCGGGCAGGAACTATCAGCCAAAGAAATGAAAATGCTGATTGACCGGCTTTTCGCCTGTGAAATGCCTTATACAGCGCCAAACGGCAAAATGACTTTTATTACTTTTAGCTTAGAAGAATTGGCAAAACAGTTTCAAAAAAAATGAAATCGTAATTTTGCCGGAAATTATAACTAGTATATAATGCAGTATTAACGTGAATCGCACATTACCACCGGCAGTAAGATGGCTGTTAATTATTAATGTAGGAATGTTTTTATTAACCTGGCTCCTTCAGTCTCAAGGCATTTCTCTTATCTTTTATCTGTCTTTATTTTATCCTACTTCTCCCTATTTCCACATCTATCAACTCATAACACACATGTTTATGCATGGCAGCATTTCACATATTTTCTTTAATATGTTTGCGTTGTGGATGTTCGGCAGTTTACTTGAAAATGTTTGGGGCTCAAAACGATTCCTGTTCTTTTATTTTTTCTGTGGATTAGGCGCCGCTGCTGTACAGTTGGCGTCAACAGCTTATGTAATCTCGCAAATGCATTCCCAGGACGCCATTGATGCTATAATTAATATTCCAACTTTAGGCGCATCGGGCGCTATTTTTGGTCTACTCGTAGCCTTTGGTTATTTATTTCCAAATACAGAATTGTATTTGATGTTCATCCCCATACCTGTAAAAGCAAAATATTTTGTTATCGGTTACGCAGCGCTTGAATTGTTTTTCGGATTCTCGGGCGTTGAGCCGGGCGTGGCGCATTTTGCCCATCTTGGGGGTGCACTCTTTGGGTTTATACTGGTGTATTATTGGAATAAGAGAGGGAAAACGTTCTATTAATTCCTGCACATCTATCAGGACTGTATTCCATGAGCAAAAAAAATCAATTTCCCTTTTTTTATAAACTCATCCTGTGGCTAAATAGTTTAGCCACTTTTATTTTACTGTTATCTTATCTCGCCGCTTATATCAGCCCCGCTCACTTTTGGGTTATTTCATTCCTGGGTATTGGTTACCCTCTCATACTTGCCGTTACTGTTTTTTTCTTATTGCTATGGATACTTTTCAGAAAATGGAAAATTGTTCTGTTTAATCTTATTGCCATATTTCTCGGCTGGATGCCGCTCACTCATTTTTTTGCCATCAATTTTTCTTCACATAAAAATTATACCAGTGCAGATTCATTGCGCGTGATGACCTATAATGTCCGCAATTTTGATTTGTATAACTGGAGCCACAATAATGAAACCCGTCAGAAAATGTTTGATGTGATTAAAAAAGAAAATCCCGATGTGGTTTGTTTCCAGGAATTTTATACTTCCAACGATCCTAAATACCGGAACATCTCCTTAATAAAAAAAGAGACCGGTTTAAAGAATTATTATTTCTGCAACACCTTCACCTTGCGTAAAACAGACAGGTGGGGCATTGCCCTTTTTACACGTTTTCCTATTATTGATTCAGGAAAAATCATTTTCAAGAACTCACGGCTTAACGATTGCATTTATGCCGATTTAAATATCAATAACCGCATTGTGCGCATCTACACGGTGCATCTGCAATCCATTGAATTTGCCGATAGCGATTATACAACTTTTGAACACGTTACTGCTGACAGTGACGTTCATCTCTCTTCAGTGGAAGGCATCCTATCAAAAATGAAAAAAGCATTTATAAAACGCGGGGCGCAGGTTGATGTTTTGCGCGACAGCCTTGCTCGCTGCCCGTACCCCATGATTTTTTGCGGCGACTTTAACGACAGCCCAACGGGTTATGCCTATCACCAGTTATCCGGCTATTTAAAAGATGCATTCCTTGAAACCAATACCGGCGTCGGCGGCACTTACATCGGACCATTCCCATCCTTCCGGATAGATTATATTTTTCATTCCAATGAATTATGTGCAACGGCATGCCATGTTATTCATAAAAAATTATCAGACCATTACCCGGTGGTGGCTGATTTGTATCTTAAGTAAATTCAGACTTCAAAAGTCATTAAGACTTTTGTAGTTTTTAAAAATATATAAATAGCTAATAATCAATTATATAAATTGAATTGTCGACAAGGTTTTCAGGGTAAAAAACTTTCTGTCCCAACTCCATCCGTCAAATTATTAATACTCCTAATTTTGTTTCTGTAGATTTGTAATATCAATTATTATAAATAAGAACCATGAAAAAAATTATCTTATTTTTTATTCTTCTGTGGAGTGTTAATTGCATGGGGCAAACATGGCAGAGCGTTGATGGTGGTATAACCTTAATAAATCCACTGGGTTTCCATACCGATCCTGGCATACATTCTATGGTCAACGATACAATTCATCATTATCTCTATGTAGGCGGTGATTTTGATTCCGCCGGACATATGCCTTCACAGAATTTAGCAAGATGGAATAGCAAAAACTGGTCAAGTATAGGCGATTTTAATGATACTGCAATTTTAGCATTATGTATGTATAATGATACTCTTGTCGTTGGAGACTATTTATCAAATATTACATTTCTTGATAGTGCAGGCAACATAATAAATACTTTTTCTGCAGATGGTTTTCTTAATTCTATAGTCACATATAAAAATGAACTGTATGTTGGGGGTGGTTTTGATGAAGTTAATGGTGTACCAGCTGTAGGAATAGCAAGGTATAATGGCGTTAATTGGGAATCCGTCGATAGCGGTATGCAAAACTGCTGCGGTAATGGAGAAAATTGGGCGTTATATGTTTGGAACAATAAATTATATGCGGGTGGTTCCTATTATCAGGCAGGTGACAGTTTAGCCAATAATATTGCCTCATGGAACGATACCATGTGGTCGCCCTTAGGAAGTGGCACATCAACGGGAGGAACAGGAAAGTATAATGATGGTTACATATACAGTATAGGATCTTATAACAATGAATTATATATAGGAGGTCAATTTGATTCCGCAGGAGGCATATCATCTAAATGGATAGCAAGATGGAATGGCGCACAATGGGATAGTGTTGGTCTTGGTGTAAATGGACCTATATATGCATTTATGTCATTTAATAATAATTTATATCTATCAGGCACCTTTGATACAGTAGGCAGTATTATAAAGACGAGAGTAGCGAAATGGAATGACACAATATTTTCGTCCGTTGATTCAGGAATAAATGGTACTTGTTTTACTATTGATACATTTAATAGAGAATCATATTTTGGCGGGTGGTTGGATTCAGCAGGCAACATCTACGTAAATAATATAGCCCGTTTGGTTATTGATAGTATAGCTACTGAACTAAACCGATTAACCATTAACAATGAACAATTAACCATTTCTCCCAATCCATTTTCACAACAAGCCACCGTCCAATTTTTTCAACCCTTAAATGACAACTCCCAATTAACCCTTTACGATTTAATCGGCAGGCAAGTTGAGAACTATACCATTTCAGGCGGCGCTGCAAATCTCATCATCAAAAGAAACAACCTGCCTGCGGGAATGTATTTTTATAAAGTTTCGGGTAACGGCATACCGCCATTAGCGGGTAAAGTTGTAATAGAGTAATTGCTTTGAAAAATAGGAGTAGTTACTAATCAGTTTCGTTTTTGTTTGTCAAGGATAACCCCTTTACAACTCATTGATTTTATATTAGTTATAATTTACAAGCTTAATCGGTGTCAAGGATAGAAAAATTCTCTTTCATTCTTAGCCATATCTCGTGTCTCATATCCCATATCCCAATTTCTCCTTATCTTTGCTCCTCAAAATTTCCCGTTTACGCCGGGTTATTAGTTATGAAGCCCTATCGCACTCTCCTGTTTTACAAGTACGTAAAAATTGAGGATGCCGAAATTTTTGCGGCAAAGCATCTTGCTTTTTGCAAACAAATCGGCATCAAAGGACGTATTCTCATCGCCGGTGAAGGAATTAACGGCACGGCATCAGGCACAGTTAAAACCTGTGATAAATACATTCATGAATTGACATCTGACGAACGGTTCAAGGACATGGAGTTTAAGATTGATGAAGAAGATACGCCGTCATTCACAAAAATTTTCGTCCGTTACAAAAAAGAAATCGTTCATTTCGGGCAGGATAATGTAGATGTATGGAAACTGAAAGGGCGTTATCTTGAACCCGGTGAATGGCTGAAAACGATAGAGAAGGAAAATGATGATGTGGTCATTCTTGATGTGCGTAACAGGGTAGAATGGGAATTGGGCAAATTTAAAAACGCCGTCACTCTTGATATTGAAAGTTTCAGGCAAATGCCTGAACGCCTGAATGAATTGGAAAATTATAAAGATAAAAAAATTCTGGCGTATTGCACCGGCGGCATCCGCTGCGAAAAAGCAACGGCTTTTTTGTTGCAGCACGGATTTAAGAATGTGTTTCATTTGCACGGCGGCATTATCCGCTACGGAAAAGAAACAGGCGGAAAAGATTTTGACGGCAAGTGTTATGTGTTTGATGAGCGCATTGGTGTGGAGGTGAACAGCGTTAATCCCTCCGTAATTTCAAAATGCAGAATTTGCGGCAAACCCTCGGCGCGCATGGTTAACTGCGCCAATGTTGAATGTAACGAGCACTTTGCCATGTGTGAAGAGTGTGGCTGGGCGATGGAAGGCGCTTGCAGCGAAGCCTGTAAAACACATCCGAGAAAACGCCATTATAACGGAACGGGCTATTATGTGAGAGGAAAAGAGCAAAGCACTATCTGAATAATTAAACTTACTATATAATTTATAACAATGAGTGAAAACGTTTATGTGCTTGATGCCGTGCGCACACCCATCGGCAAGTACGGTGGTGTGTTGAGTTCTGTCCGTCCTGATGACCTTGCTGCCTTAATGATAAAAGCGTTGCTGCAACGCAATCCCCAAATTGATTCATCAAGAATTGAGGACGTGGTTTTTGGCGATGCCAACCAGGCAGGTGAGGATAATCGCGATGTGGCGCGCATGGCTTTGCTCCTCGCAGGGTTGCCCGTTTCTGTTGCAGGAGTTACGGTTAATCGCCTGTGCGCTTCGGGATTAGATGCCATAATGCACGCCGCGCGGCAAATTAAATGCGGCGATGCAGACATTTGTATTGCCGGCGGCGTGGAAAGCATGACCCGCGCTCCTTTTGCTATGGCAAAAGCTGAAACCGGCTTTATGCGCAAAACTGAAATCTACGATACAACGATAGGCTGGCGATTTACAAATAAAAAGCTGGCTGATAAATATTACCCTTATTCAATGGGTGAAACAGCTGAAAACGTTGCAAAGAAATGGAACATAAGCCGCGAGGAGCAGGATAAATTTGCTTTACAATCGCAAACAAAGTACCAACAGGCATTCGCCGAAGGGAAATTTAAAGATGAAATAATCCCTGTTGAAATTCCCTCAGAAAAAAATGGGTTGGTTACCATAGATAAAGATGAACCACCTCGTTTATCCCCGCTTGAAAAGCTCGCTACATTAAAACCCGCTTTTGCAAAAGACGGAACAGTAACTGCAGGAAACTCATCAGGCATTAATGACGGAGCGTCAGCATTGATATTGATCTCCGAAAAAATAATGATTGAATTAAAATTAAACCCACTGGCAAAAATAATAGCAATGGCTGTTGCCGGTGTTGACCCTGCCTACATGGGTATTGGTCCTGTGCCTTCCACACAAAAAACTCTCCAACGTGCAAATTTGCAAATTAATAATCTCGACCTTATTGAATTGAACGAAGCATTTGCCTCTCAATCTATTGCCTGTATCCGCGACTTAGGTCTTGATATTAAAAAGGTAAATGTGAATGGAGGTTCTATTGCAATTGGTCATCCATTGGGTTGTTCAGGCGCAAGAATATCTACTACTCTATTACACGAAATGAAACGCCGTAAAGCAAAAACAGGGTTAGCAACAATGTGTGTGGGAGTTGGGCAGGGTGCCGCCATCATCTATCAATTAGAAGATTAAAATTCGGTTGAGGTATTTACTTGATATAAGTTACAAAGGCACTGAATATGCAGGTTTTCAAGTGCAGAAAAATGCTATGAGTGTTCAGCAAAAAATTAATGAGGCGCTCTCTACTATTTTAAGAGAAGATATTTCTACAACAAGTGCAAGCCGCACGGATACCGGCGTTCATGCCAAACAGAATTTTGTTCATTTTGATTTTAATAAGCACTTGCCCGGTGAATTTTTGAAGCGGTTGAATATCTATTTACCAAAAGACATTTCCGTAAATGCAATTTACCTTGTAGCTGATGATTTTCATGCACGATTCGATGGCAGGGAACGTAGTTATGAGTATATCATCTATTTCAAAAAAACCCCATTTGTGATTGAGAACGGATGGTTCTGTCCGTTTCCGTTAGACATAAAAAAAATGAACAAATGCGCAATACTGTTAAAGAAATATATTGATTTCTCTTCCTTCACCAAAACGCACACGCAGGTAAAAACAAACCATTGCACCATAAAAAAAGCAAAATGGACTATAGATAAAAAGAATAATCAATTATTATTTGAAGTGACAGCCAATCGCTTCCTGAGGGGTATGGTAAGAGCCTTGGTAGGCACAATGGTGCAGGTTGGCAGAGGGAAAATTTCCGTTGCCGATTTTAAAAAAATCATTGAATCTAAAAATGCGCGTTTAGCCGATTTTTCACCGCCGCCACAAGGGTTGTACCTTACAGCAATAAAGTATAAAAGACATAAGAGAATTATAGTTTCGTAAATTTGTTTTATATAAAAGATGTTCAGGAAACTACTTAATAAAATTATTGATGTCCGGTTACTCGGAAGGGTGCTAAGTTTAGTCAATCCATTTCGCAAAATAGTTTTTACCTGCTTTTGTCTTGCTGTACTTTTTGCATTGCTATCCATTGCAACGCCATTGCTGGTTCTTATAACCGTGAATAAGTACATTATGTTAAACAATTGGCACATGCTGCAAATGATGGTTGTTTTACTTATTAGTGTCCTGGTGGTGCAGGGAATTGTACAATATAATTTCACGTATTGGTCAAGTTATTTAGGACAATCCATTATTAAAAATTTAAGAACAAGAACTTTTAATCATATTGTTAAACTTAATCTTCGCTATTTCGACCAGACTCCTATCGGCACCAGCACTACGCGCACTATTAATGATATTGAAGCTATAAACGATGTTTTTTCCGAAGGGATAATCAGCATTCTAAGCGATTTACTTACGGTTGCCGCTGTAATTACAATAATGTTAATCATTAACTGGAAGCTTGCCCTGGTCTGTATGACGGTGATGCCCCTCCTGATTATTGCAACCTATATCTTCAAAGAAGGCATCCGCAAATCATTTACTGATGTGCGTATACAGGTGGCGCGGCTAAACGCTTTTATGCAGGAACATGTAACGGGCATGAGCGTGGTGCAAATATTTAATGCTGAAGAACAGGAGATGACAAAGTTCAAGGCTATTAATGCAAGTCACCGCAATGCCAATATCCGCAGTAATTGGTATTATTCTATTTTCTTTCCTGCGGTGGAAATCATATTGGCTATTGCTATGGGGTTATTAGTATGGAATGGAGCTAACCAGGTAATCAGGCATGTTGCCGAATTAGGCACCATCATAGCTTTTATCATGTATTTAAACCTTATGTTTCGCCCGATAAGAATGCTTGCCGATAAATTTAATACGCTGCAAATGGGCATGGTGGCTGCCGAGCGTGTTTTTAAAATTATTGATAATGATGAACAGCTTGAAAAATCGGGGAAGTTTGTTCCGCAGAATGTTCAGGGCAAAATTGAATTTAAAGATGTATGGTTTGCGTATGATGGAGAGAATTTTATTTTAAAAAATGTATCGTTTAAAGTTGAGCCGGGTAAAACACTGGCTATTGTTGGTGCGACAGGTGCGGGAAAAACCTCTGTTATTAGTGTGCTTAGTAAATTTTACGATATTCAGAAAGGACATGTGCTGGTGGATGATAAAGATATTCGCCAATGGCAATTGCAATCTTTACGCAGCCAGATTGCATTGGTGTTGCAGGATGTCTTTCTTTTTTCAGGTTCGATAATGGATAATATTACGTTGCACAATGAATCTATTACCCGTGAACAGGTAATTCATGCCGCAAACGTTGCGGGTGTAAATGGCTTTATTGAAAAGCTGCCCGGCGGATATGATTATAATGTGATGGAACGCGGTTTAACATTGTCTCTCGGTCAGCGGCAGTTAATTTCATTTGTGCGTGCATTAGTATTCAATCCTAAAATTCTCATTCTTGATGAAGCTACTTCAAGTATCGACACCGAATCGGAACTGCTCATTCAAAGCGCCATTAATAAATTGGTGAAGAACAGAACGTCTATAATAATTGCTCATCGCTTGTCTACCATTCAACAGGCGGATTCCATAATTGTTCTTGAGCAAGGCGAGATAAAAGAACAGGGCAACCATGAACAACTACTTGCTTTGAACGGCTATTACAAGCATTTGTATGAAATGCAATTTATCCGCAGGGAAAAAACAACAGCTATTAGCTAACTACATTTTGTTAATTATAACCAGATAAATAAATACAAAAGGAATTACGAATATAAATGAATCGAAGCGGTCAAGCAGACCGCCATGTCCCGGCATAATTTTGCCGCTGTCTTTCACTCCTGCCGTACGCTTAAGAAGAGATTCCACTAAATCACCGAATGTTCCGAAAATTGCTACAATCGCTCCGATAACTATCCAGTCAATAAGAGAATATTTATGTGAGAAATATTTTGAGATAACTATTGCCGCAATAATGCAAAATATTATACCGCCTACTGTTCCTGCAATAGTTTTATTGGGAGATACACGTTCTATTAATTTTCTCTTTCCTAAAAGTGACCCTGTAATATAAGCCATAGTGTCGTTTACCCAAATTAAAACAAGGATGCCGAAAATTATATCGCGGTTGAGAGTAAGGTTAGATGGGACAGTGTTATTTTCAATGCCCATAAGCAATAATAAATTTAAGGACACTGTAATATAAAGCAGACCAAGCGATGAAAAAGCAACAGGCTGCAGGTTGTAGTATTCCTTCTTAAATAACTGAAAAATAAAAAACAACAATATCAAAATAGGTAAAACCATGAACATATATACAAAGGTTTCAAGTGGTTCGCTGCAAACGAGAATAAAAATAATCGTGGAAATATTTAGCAGAACACCAATGATAATTCCTGACATCACATCAAAAAACCGGTAATTAAGAGAAGGGATTTTTTGAATCAGAGAAAAATATTCAAACAAGCAAACAAAATTGATGATGAATACCAATAGAAGAAATGTTGATACAGAATACCAGAAACCTGCTATCATAGCTGCGCCAAAAACAACGGCTGATGCGGTGCGGATGTAAAATGTTTTCATCAGGTTAATGGTTATAATTCAATTTCTGAAAGTATTTTTTGCGCAGCTTGTTCATCTTCCTGCCTCACAAATAACTCTTCTTCGCCTAATTTATATACGGAGTCTTGTTTATCCATAATAACACTTACAATACCTTGTTCTTCAAGATGCGCTTGTAGTATCTGCACCCGGTAAGCATGTGTTGAAGAATATATTTTTACCCAATCGTTTTCCATAAATAAAATTTATTCCGTCATCCCTCTTCTTCCTTAACAATATCTTCCTCTCCCGGCGGGTGATGTCTAAAATAATTTCGATAAAGAAATAATAACCCTATAAATAGAACAGTGCCTGCAAGTATGAACCACCCCGGTACCGTGTCATTACTGTCAGGATTATAGGAAACAATTTTTGCCTGGTATAAGTAATACGCAATAACAGCTAGCCCGTTATTCACCATATGCCCTACTATGGAATACCAAAGGTTGCCGCTCCACAGAAAAATGTACCCTAATACAACCCCTAACATCATGCGCGGCAGGAAACCGAAAAATTCTAAGTGAAGCGCGCTAAAAATAGCCCCTGTAACCCAAACAGCCACATGTTTATTGCTAAACCACTTTACAAGAATTTGCTGCAACGTCCCGGCAAAAAAGCTTCCTCGCAAATAGCCGGAATCGCGGCAACAACAATTATATTTATTAATAATTCTTTTATATCGGGCATTTGCAAAAACAAAGTCTGGGTAGCATCAGCTTTATCCTCCCATGACTTTATTGATTGCTGGACGCCATTTAAAAAAGACGGTAATTGCAAATGACTGTTAAGCACTCCCAAATAATTTACCAGAGGTTGTGATAACAGCACTATACCAATAACAAACACAGCCGGAATAAGGTAACTGGTTCTGCTAAACTTTAGATAATCATTTTTATAGCCCATAAGAAAAGCAAAGAACAGGGCTGGTGCAAAAAAACCAAGCTCAGAGAATACCTGCACAAACTTTAACGCTGATACGTAATTTGAATTGGCACTCAGTTTATCAACGTCGAATATGTTTAGTATGTCACCAATATAAATATGAAAGATCGGAGCAGCTAATGCAAGCCCAATGAAGGGAAATAAAATAAGATAACAGAAAATCCAAATTGCTAAAACCAGTACCAGTTCTAAAAAAGGGTAACGAAGAGTAATCAGCGGGGGTTGTTTTTCCATACATTTTAGAATTGTCGTAAATTTACAGTCATTTTCTAATATACGTGGTAAAAATAGGCAACATACAATTAGGTGAATTCCCTTTGCTGCTCGCACCGATGGAAGATGTGAGTGATCCTCCGTTCAGAACGGTGTGCAAACTTAATGGCGCCGACCTGATGTATACCGAGTTTATTTCATCTGAGGGATTAATACGCCATGCCCGTAAAAGCATAATGAAACTGGACATTAGCAATGAGGAGCGCCCTATTGGCATCCAGTTCTTTGGTGGTGAGATTGATACCATGGTGCAATGTGTGGATATTATTGAAGAAGTTAAACCCGACCTGATTGATATAAATTTCGGCTGCCCGGTTAAAAATGTGGCTTGTCGCGGCGCGGGCGCCGGCATTTTGAAAGATGTGCCTAAGATGGTGAATATGACTGCTGAAATTGTGAAGCGCTCTCATTTGCCCGTTACAATAAAAACACGATTGGGCTGGGATGATAAGACAAAAAATGTAATTGAAGTGGCTGAACGTTTGCAGGATATAGGTATTTCAGCTATAACCATTCACGGGCGCACTCGCGAGCAAATGTATAAAGGCAGCGCCGATTGGACTTTAATCGGAGGGGTAAAAAATAATCGGCGAATTAAGATACCCGTATTTGCCAATGGCGATATTGACTCGGCAGAAACAGCTCTTCATGTACGTAATACTTTTGGAGTTGATGGCGTGATGATAGGAAGAGCCGCTATCGGTTATCCCTGGATATTTAATGATATAAAGCACTTTATTAAAACCGGGCAGCATTTACCTGAGCCAGATATTGACCATCGTATTAAAGTTTGCCTTATTCATTTGAAAAAATCCATTGAATGGAAAGGCGAAAAACTGGGCATATTGGAAATGCGCCGCCATTATGCCAACTATTTCCGCGGTCTTCCTAATGTAAAAGCCTATCGCGAAAAACTCGTAACCACAGAAGTCATTGCAGACATTAAGCGCATACTTGATGACATGCAGTATACTTATAAAGACGTGTTAAGCTATGCCTCATAGCTTAACACGTTCTCGATTTCTTCTCTCGTCCTAAAAGAGATGACTACTGTTTCATCTTAGCAAGACTGCTGAATTCTTCCTCTAATAACAGTCGTGTTATTTTAACACGATACAAAGCGCCGTTAAAGTTATTAATGGATACTTTCAGAGCATTCCACTCCGTGGAAAGCGCGCCAAGCTTATCGCTGCTGTACTCACCTTCAGAAAGCGGGTTTTTACACTGCTCTATCTTTTTGGGAAAAGCAGGAATAAAACCATCAACAAGGATAAACTGTTGCTGCACCTTCTTAAAAAAATGCTCTATGGCAAGCAATTCACCTTTAATAAGCATGAGCTGCAAATGATATTGCGAGCCAAGGTTAATTTCCTGCCCGGTGCCCTGAAGGTTTTTGACGTAGTCTTGGATGGCATTGTCCACTCGCGTCATCATGGGGATAAAATGCTGGTAATTCTGCTCCAGTTGTGACCGCAACGGCGGATAAACAGACTGGTAAATTTCAATTTCTCTTTTGAGATATTGAATTCTAAAAGGGACTCTTAGATCGTACATGGGGGTTTGGGGGTTAAAGTTTATTAATTAAATCTTTAATAAAAAAATGAAAATTATGAAAAAATCACAAAATAAATGCAATATAATATAAAAAAATATATATTGCTACCCTAAAATCAATACTAAAAAATGGTTCAAGTAGTTGATAATTCTATTTTATAACTAAAAGTTCCAAAACGGTTTTTTACATTTGCAATAAATATTGTTACTATGGACAACTTACAAGTGCAACTCAATGGCATTATCAGCCGGTGGAACCTGTTGAATCATCCTTTTTATAAATCATGGAGCGAGGGTATCTTACCCGTAGAAAAGTTAAAAACGTATGCGGGCGAATATGGCACGTTCATCAATTGCATTGCCGACCAATGGCGCACAGCAGGTAACGAAGCCATTGCCGCTGAAGAACAAATGCACTTTGGGTTATGGCAGGATTTTGCCAAAAGTCTTGGGGTTCCTGTTATTAAATCCACTGTAGCTGAGGTGACACACCTTGTTGACCTGAGCAAACATTACAGTAATACAAAAGCCACAGCGCTCGGCGCTTTATATGCATTTGAAGCACAACAGCCTCATACGACCACCTCTAAACAGGAGGGATTGAAGAAATTTTATTCGCATATAGGCGCTGACGATAAGTATTTTTTGATACATATGAATGATGACCACGAAGCAGAAATTTTATACAATAAAATACAACAACTATCACCCGCTGACCAGGAAAAGGCTTTAGATGCCTGTGAAAATGCCTGCTGCGCTTTATGGGGTGCATTAACCGGTATCATGGGTGATACCACCTGTGCGATGAATTAAGCCAATTCTGCAATTTATTGTAACCAATAACGTTGAGAGGGTAATTACCCCTCTTTTCATCTATAAAGATTACCTATGAAAAACTTTCTCCTTTATATTTTAGCAGGTGCATTGATATTGCTTTCTTCCTGCACCAAGCGCACATTGTTAAAACAATATATTCATGATGCCGATAAGGTGGAAGTAATGATTTACAGCGGCAATGAACCGCAATTGCAATATGCTACCAACGACATGGACAAAATTCAACTGTGGATGAATTATATTTCTGATTCCACTGCAACTTCACCCGCTAATTGCACTTTGGAAGGGCAACTTACATTTGTTTCGGGTGATGATTCATTGCCCATGCAGTTTAGCATGAAAGCAGGGTGCACCATGGTACATTTTACTATGAAGGGGAAAAACTATATCCAGCCTCTAACTGATGATGGAATAAAATACATCCAAAGTCTTGAAAGCAGGAAACAAATGTTCGGGAAATAGGTTTTACGCACTTATAAATCCAACCTACACACCTATAAATCCAAAATAACCAAAAGCTGTTTTATGGCTTAAATTAGTAGCGCTTGCTGGAATTATGTACCAAAACTCATAATTATGCAGGCAAAAACAATCCTCTTACTGGTTCTTTATTTGGCATTCGTTGTCGTTTTACTTCACGTTTCCTAAGAATAAACAAAGTTTTAGTTATAGCCTACCTGCCAGAATGGGAGAACTTTTTATATCCGCCCCTTTCACTTCTGTCCCTATCCCTTTTGCCTTTATATCCACCGCTGCTTCTTCTGTCATTTCCTCTGAATCCGCCGCCATCATTGTTATCTCTGCTAAAACGTGAAGGTTTCCTTTCCCTGTTTTCTTCACTCACCTCTATCCGCACCGGAAAAGCTCCAAGACGCTGGTCTTTAAAAGCATCCCTTACTGTGTCTACTAATTCCGGGGGTATTTCAATAAAAGAAAAGCTGTTTTGAACATTAGTATAAGTTATTTTGCTCCGTTCAATGTTTGCCGTGCTGCTGATATAATCGGTTAAAGAATCTTTATCCAATTTATCCCGTCTTCCTATATTAACGAAAAGTTTTACCACATTGCCGCCGCCTCTGTCGCTCCTATTTCCTTTATCTTCATGGTGTGTGTCGGCGTTTAAATCAAGGGCGTTTTTATAGTAATCTGCAAAACGGTTAAATTCAACGGAAACAAACCGCTTTATAATATCTTCTTTGCTTAATTCTTTTAATTCCTCATTTATTTTGGGCATATAATCTACAATAGCATCCTCATTCACCTCTGTATCATGGAGCTTCTTAACTAAGTGGAACAATTGTCTTTCGCAAACCTGGAAACCGGTAGGTATTTCGGCGCGCCTGAACTTCTTTTGTATCATTCGTTCAAGTGTTTTTATCAAGCCCAATTCCCTCATATTTATAAGCACAATTGATACACCGGTTTTGCCCGCTCTTGCCGTACGTCCGCTGCGGTGGGTGTAATTCTCCAGTTCATCAGGCAGGTTATAATTAATAACGTGGGTTACATCGTTTACATCTATGCCGCGCCCCGCCACATCAGTAGCTACAAGCATTTGCAAGGTGTGGCTTCTATAACGTTTCATCACCATGTCGCGCTGGGCTTGCGATAAGTCGCCATGAAGCGCATCGGCATTGTAACCGTCTTTTATCAAGGCATCGGCTACCTGTTGGGTTTCAATTTTTGTGCGGCAAAACACAATGGCAAAAATATCGGGGTTGTAATCGGCTATGCGTTTAAGGGCAGAATACTTGTCACGGGCATGAACCACGTAATAGATATGCTGAATGTTCTCATTAGCCACGTTCTTGTTGCCTATGGTAATTTCCCTGGGATGGTCCATATATTTTTTAGAAATACGCAACACATCATCGGGCATAGTGGCAGAAAACAGCCAGACACTCTTAGTGTCGGGAGTTTGAGATAAAATCATATCCAAATCCTCTTTAAATCCCATGTTCAGCATTTCATCAGCCTCATCCAGTATGGCATATTGCACCTTTGAAAGGTCAACTCGTTTACGGTTAATAAGGTCAACCATTCTGCCGGGGGTAGCCACAATTATTTGCGCCCCTCTTTTTATATCGGTTATCTGCCCGTTAATGCTGGCTCCTCCATATACCGGCACAACATTTACGCCGGGTATATATGTGGTATAGGTTTTAATGTCTTTTGCGATTTGCATACACAATTCACGTGTAGGGCAAAGGATAAGCGCCTGCGTTTGTCGCGATGCAAAATCAAGTCGCATTGCCAATGGCAATCCGAAAGCTGCGGTTTTGCCGGTTCCGGTTTGGGCAAGCGCCACTAAATCGGTTGAGCCTTCAAGCAGAAGGGGAATGACTTTTTCCTGTATCGGCGTAGGTGTTTCAAAACCCATTCCTGTAGTGGCTTTAATAATAGCCGAGTTAAGGCCTAAAGCCTCAAATTTGTTCATACTAATAAATTTTTAAACTGTTATAAATGGTTGCCTGTTAGCTGGGAAGAGTAGAATTTTGCAACCATTTCCGTACAAGGTACTACGCCGGTAGAGCCTGATAAATGAAATTGAAAAACTCGTCTCAATAAAGAACAATTAACAATTGCAGGCGTAAATATACGCAAAAGATATGAGACTATTAGAATTCAGACTTTTAGACAACAGAACTACTTGCCTCCTCCGCTACTTCCAAATTTAATACTCAACCCTAAATTTAAGTAGGCAAGTGAATAGCCCAATTCAGCCCATACGCCGATATTGTTGGTAAAATAATATCTGCCACCAATTATTATATATGGATAAAATGAACTGGCTGCTGCACCGCTAAAGTTATAAAATCCCGCATTAGGACCTGTTTCAGAAGCTGAAGCGCTCCGATCAACATATGAGAGTTGTAATGCGCCATAAACATCATATTTATCACCCTGTAAAAAATCAGGGTGGTAAACACCGCGAACACCAAAAAGAAAGCTTGTCCCTTTCCAACTATAGGTGTCTCCAATCCCATCACTATAGGAATAAGAAGCGCCCTGGTAAGCAAGCTGAGCACCAAGCCCTAATGTCCCGGGGCCAAGTTTGGTAACTCCATATTCGTAACTACCGGAAATAACCGGTGATTGGCTGACTCCCGGGCCAGTTGCGTAATCATAGGAATAAAGTAAGCCAATACCTAAATTGATAGCAGAAGTTCCAACTTCAAAACTGTTTTGTGCTTTTGCACCAAAAGAAAACAATACAATGCTGCTTGCAAACAAGGTGGCAATAGATTTTGTAAAATTTTTCATGGGGGTTTGTTTTATGAAGCTAAATTAATAGTGATATTTTAGTATTCCAAAGAAAATATTAAAAATTATTTTTTTAACGTTCAATTAATAACATTCTATTTATAATTGAATGCATCTGTGACGAATGGAAGTTTTAAAAATTACATCTGATAATTTTTTTTAACTTTGAACCGCAAGAGAAACGTAAACTTAATCAACTATATAAAATCCATTCAGCATGAAAATTTATTTGCCAAAGTTATTTATTGGAATTGCTTTTTGCTGTGCCATTTTTTTCTCACCCATTGCATCGGCTCAAACACAAAACCTGTCAGACTATAAAATCAGCACAAAAGGTTTTTTTGAGAACAAAGGACAGATAGCTGACCAAAACAATAAACCCAGCCCTGCTGTAAAGTATTTGTTCAGCAGCCCCGGCTTTAATGTGCAGCTAAGACAAACGGGTTTTAGTTATGATACCTATACAGAAACCCCTGATTCAACAACTGCACAAAATGAAATAGTTTTGCCTAAAGGCAGGAAACTTCCTCAATCTTTTACCCGCCACTATCACAGGGTGGATATAGAGTTGGTAGGAGGTAACCCGAATGCCCAATTAACCGCAGAAGGAAAATCGGATGCTTACTACAATTACTTTACTGCCGGCGCTCCGCAAGGAGGAGTAAGCAATGTACATTCCTATCAGAAAGTGATTTATAAAAATATTTATCCCAATATAGATTTAGAGTTTTTCATCTCTGCATCAACGCAAACATCCATACCAGTGGAATATCAATTTATTGTGCACCCCGGCGGAAACCCCGCCAATATAAAATTGGCTTACAAAGGAGCTAATAAAGTTGGATTAGATGGGAACAAATTAGTTGTGAATGTAACTGCGGGAGATTTTACCGAAAGCATCCCCTCCAGTTATTTAAAGGCAACCGGGCAAGCGGTGAAAGTTAATTATGCTGCGCTTGGTTACAATGTTTTTACTTTTTCTTTGCCCAATAACATAGCATTAACTTCTGATCTCGTGATTGACCCGGTTCCTAACCTGGTTTGGGGTACTTACTATGGCGGAACAGCAGATGACAATGGTAATGCTATTGCTGTAGATGAGAACAGTAATGTATATATCACAGGTTCGGCATCCAGTACCACAGACATAGCCACTTTAGGGGCGTATCAAACAACTTACGGTGGTAAGAACGATGCTTTTGTAGCTAAATTTAATCCTACTGGCTCAGCCCTGATATGGGGTACTTACTACGGAGGAACATCGGATGACTTTGGTTACGCTATTGCCATAGATACAGGCAGAAATGTTTATATTACGGGTCAAACTTACAGTACCACAGGTATAGCCACTACAGGGGCATATCAAACAACTAACACTGGCGGCAACGATGCATTTATAGCCAAATTTAATTCCGGTGGGACATCGCTGCTTTGGGGCACTTATTATGGAGAGAACGGAACTAATTACGGTGATGGCATTGCCGTTGATGCCAGCCAAATTGTATATGTTACCGGTGGAACCGAAAGTACTGCCGGCATAGCTTCTACAGGGGCCTATCAGACAACAAACGGCGGAGGTGCCAATCCTTACGATGCCTTTGTAGCCAAATTTAACCCGGCTCTTACAGGTGCTGCACAATTAGTTTGGGGCACCTATTACGGTGGAACTGGAACTGACATTGCTTATGGTATTGCCTTAGATAAAAGCGATAATATATGTATTACAGGAACGACCAATAGCGCCACCCGTATAGCCACTGCAGGAGAATACCAGACAACCTTCGGAGACTCCTCAGATGCTTTTATAGCAAAGTTTAACCCATCTCTTTCCGGTATCGCTCAATTAGTATGGGGCACTTACTACGGGGGAGATAATTTTGATTATAGCAACGCTATTGCCTTAGATACAAACGACAATGTATATATTACGGGGGAAACTGTAAGCGCCGACCTCCCTCTTTCCGCTAATGCCTACGATACTACTTTCAGTACGCAAACCGTAATTGGCTACGGAACCGCTTTTGTAGCCAAGTTTAATCCCACCGGCACTTCCCTGCTTTGGGGCACCTTCTATGGAAACTTCTCCTGTCCGCTACCTATTTACATATCTCCAAACATAAGTGATTATGGTATTGCCATAGATAAAAGCGGAAATGCATATATAACGGGACAAATAATGACGGGCATGTGCCCTCTTTCAAATATGACTACTGCAAATACCTACCAGGCAACTATAAACGCACCAGAGGGTGCAACTTATAGCTATGTAGCCAAGTTCAACCCAACTCTTTCCGGCACAGCTCAATTAGTATGGGGCACCTATTACGGGGGAACAGGAGATGACTATGCTAATGGCATTGCCTTAGATACAAGCGACAATGCTTATATTACCGGGGGAACCAGTAGCAGCGACGGCATAGCCACTACAGGAGCATATCAGACATCTCTGAATGGTAATGGTAATGCCTTTGTAGCCAAGTTTAGTACAAATCCAATGATAACCGTTAGTATTACTCCTAATCCCAATCCGGCAGCCTATTGTCCCGGTGGAAGTGCTACCCTTACCGCATCGGGCGCCATCACTTATACCTGGTCGCCATCAACTGGCTTAAGTGCAACAACAGGGTCAAGCGTTACTGCTAATCCTACTGTAACAACTACTTATATTGTATCCGGAATAGGTTTAAATGACTCTTCAGGAATGAGCTCTGTAGTTGTAACTGTTTATCCTAATCCAACCATTACTGCTACTCCAAATCCCCCTTCATATTGTACCGGGGAAAGTTCTACTCTTAAAGCATCAGGTGGCAGCACGTATACCTGGTCGCCGTCAACTGACTTAAGTGCAACAACGGGGTCAAGCGTTACGGCTAATCCCACAGTAACCACCACTTACACCGTAACCGGAACAAATTCAAATGGCTGTTCAGCAACAAACACAGTAACGGTTATCGTCGATTCAATTCTGGATATTACTGCTACTCCGAATCCTTCCTCATATTGTACAGGAGGAAGTTCTATTCTCACTGCATCAGGAGGCAGCACCTATACCTGGTCACCGGCAACAGGCTTGAGTGCAACTACAGGGTCGAGTGTTACGGCTAATCCGTCAGTAACCACAACTTACACTGTAACCGGAATGAATTCAAGTGGCTGTTCAGGTACTTATCAGGTAACTGTTATCGTAATAGCTTCCCCTAATAAGCCATCGTTTCAGCAACATGGCGACACTCTTATTTCAAGCTCTGAAAAAGATAATCAATGGTACCGTAATGATACCCTGCTTATCAACGATACCAGCCAGCACCTGGTAATTACCGTATTGGGAGACTATTGGGTGGTTGTAAATAATGAGGCTAATGGCTGTAGTACATCATCAGATACAATGAAGATAACCACACTGGCAGGGATAAATCTGTTATCAAAAAGCAGTAATCAATTATCAATTTATCCTAATCCGACATCAGGGCAATTCACTGTAATATTAGAGGGTAATCAAAATGGTTATTCGGTGGAAGTTTATAATGTGTTGGGTGAAAAAATATATCAATCGATTTCAGGTAATTCCCCGGATATTATAAACCTAAGTTCACAACCCCCGGGACTATATTTTATTTATTTGAAATCGGAACAGGGTGTAGAAGTTGGAAAAGTGCTGGTTACTAAATAAATAAGTATCAATGGAAGCACTCCGATGTATCGGAGTAGCTAACTACATTTTTACAATTACCAATTTTTTATTTCCCACTCCCTGGTTATTGGTAAGACGTACATCATATACACCCTGCACCAAATTGGTAGCATCTATTGTTTCCCTGCTATTTTGTATAATCTGCGACAATATTAATCTTCCTGTGATGTCAAATACCTGCAAGAGTTGTTTTTGTACTTGCCCTGTGTTGCCGGAATTAGATTCTATAATAAAGTTTCCATTGGAAGGATTAGGGTATAATGTTAACCTGTTTATTTTTTCAGGCTCATAGATTCCGGTAGCAGTACAAAGAGTTGCTTCTGAATACCCTGTAAGAACAGATACTTGCGGATGTTGTGTTTGAGGTCCATGATTAACAACAAGGGGGGCATTGGCTGTGGCATAATCACTATTTGATGAAGTCGCACCTGCAGGCGTTTCATTGCAACCGCTTATTCCGTTTGCATCTGTTTTCACTAGATATGCATCGGGATCTCCAAATGTTTCTGACCCGAAAGAACTGGTTTGTCCCGACATAAAATACCCGCCGTCATCAGCTTGCCTCACTGCCCAGCATATATCTCCTCCATTGCCGCCATAATAATAAGACCATGTTACCTTTCCGGTATCATCTGTTTTAACCAGGCAGGCCCGCTGAGTCGTAGAGCCTGTATAACCTCCGACAATATATCCCCCATCGGTTGTTTGTTCTACAGCGTGTCCGGTGAAAGAAGAATCGAAGTTGATTTTCTTTTGCCATTGTATGGTTCCAATAGAGTCTGTCTTTAACAGGAACCCTCCGACACCTGTAATAATATAACCTCCGTCGGAAGTTTGTTGCAAACAATGCCCAAAACCATATTGGCTTGATGTATCACCATACGCCTTAGCCCATTGAATAGTGCCATTAGCATCTGTTTTAATCAAAAGAATGTCATTGTCACCTGCTCCAAAACTATTTGTCAACCCCGAAAGAATAATTCCTCCGTCGCTTGTTTGCTGCATGTGATAGAGCCACTCATTTTGTGGCTCCGCCCCATACCCTTGTCCATACCGTATCACCGGTATTAACGTTCAACTTTAATAAAAAGGCATCTTCATTTCCATCGCCATAGGCTGTTGTATACCCGCCTATTAAAACATTTCCATCGCCGCTCTGTGTAACCAGGTAGCAATCCGACAACTTGGTTCCGCCGCTTCCACCCCAATATCTTGTCCATAGTGTATCTCCTGTTTTATCGGTTTTAACAATATAGGCATCCGTCTCGCTGGGGGCGTTTGTATTACGGGTGAATCCCCCTACGATATATCCGCTATCTGTGGTTTGAAAAATGTCATTAATGGGTTCACCGCGGGTGCCGCCATTATCAGTATTATCATAAATTTTATCCCATAGCATATTTCCATTTACGTCATATTTTATCACCCAGAAATCTACGCTTGTAGCTCCAAAACTTGACGTTGATGCTCCTACTACATAACCTCCGTCTAAAGTTTTTTGCATGGCATAACCATATTCAAATGCAGAACCACCAACTGTTTTCTGAAAGGTTAGCTGCGATTTTACCGGCCACGGCAGTAAACAAACAAGTAACAACGCAAAAATGCTGCCGTTGGGTTTACGAATAGCCCTTTTTATTGATATAAACTTTTTCATGCTTTAGAAATTTAGAGTATGTTTGTTACAACAAGGTAAATATTTCTGTAACTCATAATATAAAATTTTACGAATTCTTATTAACATGCCCAATAATAGCACATGAGTGTGCTACAATAATTTTTTTCATTTTCAAATTTTAAAATTATATTGCAAAATGATAGTAAAGCACACCGAAGCATTTGACCTCGCCTATCGTTTTGTAACGGAAACGAATCTGAATATTTTTCTTACCGGCAAAGCGGGAACAGGCAAAACAACTTTTCTGAAATACCTGCGCGACAATAGTTTTAAGAAAATGGTTGTTGCTGCGCCCACAGGAGTTGCCGCCATTAATGCAGGCGGTATTACACTGCATTCATTATTTCAACTGCCGTTTGCGCCTTTTATTCCGTCGAAAGAAGCTAATGAGGGGGGAGTTAACAGCCACTCGCTGTTGTCACAGATTCGTTATAACAATGATAAAATAACCCTTCTCCGTAATCTTGAATTGCTTGTAATTGATGAAGCCAGCATGGTAGCTTCGCACACGGTTGACGCCATTGATACTATTTTGCGAAGTATTCGCCGCCGCTATCAACTGCCGTTTGGCGGGGTGCAGGTTTTATTTATCGGCGATTTGCACCAATTACCGCCAGTGGTAAAAAACCAGGAATGGTCGTTGTTAAAAGATTATTATCCCTCCATCTTTTTCTTCGACAGTCTGGTGCTTAGAGAGAATGTTCCGGTGATGATTGAGCTGAAAGAAATTTTCCGCCAGCAGGACACTGCTTTCATCACTATATTGAATGAAATAAGAAATAATGATATCACTTATGAAAATTTAGAGCTGCTGAATTCGCGCTTAAAGCCAGATTTTATTCCCGGCGATAATGACGGGTATATCACGCTCACTACTCATAATTCACAGGCAGATGAAATAAATAAAAAGAAGTTAAAAAAACTGGACAAAATTTCTCGTTATTACCCGGCGGAAATTGGCGGTGAGTTCCCCGAAAACCTTTATCCCGCCGAGTTAAATCTTGAACTTAAAGAAGGCGCACAGGTGATGTTTCTGAAAAATGACGTTGAAGAAAAAAAATATTTTAACGGCAAAATTGGTGTCGTCACCGCTCTTCGTAGCGATTTGATAAAAGTAAAATGCGAAGGCGAGCAACTGGAAATAGAAGTGAAAAAACAGGAGTGGAAGAATGTGAACTACTCGCTCAACCCTGACACCCGCGAAATAATTGAAAATGAATTAGGGAGTTTCC
>CAVYQA010000031.1:0-55287 GCA_963770495.1 Chitinophagales bacterium
CCTCCCTCCCTCCCTCCCTCCCTCCCTCCCTCCCTCCCTCCCTCCCTCCCTCCCTCCCTCCCTCCCTCCCTCCCTCCCTCCCTCCCTCCCTCCCTCCCTCCCTCCCTCCCTCCCTCCCTCCCTCCTTCTCTCCCTCCCTCCCTCCCTCCCTCCCTCCCTCCCTCCCTCCCTCCCTCCCTCCCTCCCTCCCTCCCTCCCTCCCTCCCTCCCTCCCTCCCTCCCTCCCTCCCTCCCCTCCTTCTCCCTCCCTCCCTCTCCTCTCTCCCTCCCTCCTCCCCTCCCTCCCTCCCTCCCTCCCTCCCTCCCTCCCTCCCCTCCCTCCCTCCTCCTCCTCCCTCCCTCCCTCCCTCCCTCCCTTCCCTCCCTCCTCCTCTCCTCTCTCCTCTCCCTCCCTCCCTCCCTCCCTCCCTCCCTCCCTCCCTCCCTCCCTCCCTCCCTCCCTCCCTCCCTCCCTCCCTCCCTCCCTCCCTCCCTCCCTCCCTCCCTCCCTCCCTCCCTCCCTCCCTCCCTCCCTCCCTCCCTCCCTCCCTCCCTCCCTCCCTCCCTCCCTCCCTCCCTCCCTCCCTCCCTCCCTCCCTCCCTCCCTCCCTCCCTCCCTCCCTCCCTCCCTCCCTCCCTCCCTCCCTCCCCTCCCTCCCTCCCTCCCTCCCTCCCTCCCTCCCTCCCTCCCTCCCTCCCTCCCTCCCTCCCTCCCTCCCTCCCTCCCTCCCTCCCTCCCTCCCTCCCTCCCTCCCTCCCTCCCTCCCTCCCTCCCTCCCTCCCTCCCTCCCTCCCCCCTCCCTCCCTCCCTCCCTCCCTCCCTCCCTCCCTCCCTCCCTCCCTCCCTCCCTCCCTCCCGCCCTCCCTCCCTCCCTCCCTCTCTCTCTCCCTCCCTCCCCTCCCTCCCTCCCTCCCCTCCCTCCCTCCTTCCCTCCCTCCCTCCTTCTTTCCTTCCCTCCCTCTCTCCCTCCCTCCCTCCCTCCCTCCCTCCCTCTCCTCCCTCCCTCCCTCCCCTCCCCTCCCTCCCTCCCTCCCTCCCTCCCCCCCCCCCCCCCTGGCCGAATGATGAAATGCCTGGACAGCCACTTCATTGGCTGCATTTACTATGCAGGGCATATTGCCGCCGTTGCGAAGCGCCTCATAAGCTAAAGCAAGATTACGAAATGTTTTAGTATCGGGCTTTTCAAACGTTAGGGTATTTAATGTATCAAAACTAAGGCGCGGAAAATCAGATTTCAATCTGAGAGGGTAACCTAAAGCAAATTGTATCGGCAACCGCATATCGGGCAACCCCATTTGAGCTTTAATTGAACCATCCTTAAACTGAACCATACTGTGAATAATGCTTTGCGGGTGTATAACAACATCTATTTGTTCAGGGTTCAGGTTAAAAAGCCATCGTGCCTCTATCACCTCAAGTCCTTTGTTCATAAGTGTTGCAGAATCTATGGTGATTTTATCGCCCATTTTCCAATTGGGATGATTAAGCGCCTGAGCTTTAGTTACAGTTTGGAAAAAATCAGCATTTTTGCCTCTAAAGGGTGCCTCCTGATGCCGTAAGAATTATTTTTTCAATGGGGTTTTGCCACTCGCCAACCATACACTGAAAAATTGCCGAATGCTCAGAGTCAACAGGCAAAATATTTACTCCATGTTCCAGCGCTTTGGAGGTAACCAATTCTCCTGCTACAACCAAGGTTTCTTTATTGGCAAGTGCAATAGTTTTTCCCGCTTCAATGGCTTTAAGCGTTGGCTTTAAGCCTGCATATCCAACTAATGCAGTTAATACAATATCAATATCATCCATTGCCACTACCTGTGACAATGATTCTTTGCCTGTAAATACTTTTATCAACTCTTTTTCAAGAGTATTTTTTACACGGGTGTATTTTGATCCGTCAACTATTACGATAGCATTGGGATGAAACTTCTTTGCCTGCTCAATAAGCAGGTCAGCATTGTTGTTGCTGGTAAGCACCTCAACAGTAAACACTTCAGGATGTGAATCAATAACTTCAAGCGCTTGTCTCCCAATTGAACCGGTAGAGCCAAGTATGGCAATATGTCGTTTTTTATCGTCGCTCAATTAATATTGATTATTGGCAGAAGTATAAAATTAAGAAACTAAGAGGTAAGGTGTAATGTTGTTTCACTTATTTTCCATGTTTGCAAGTCATCAGCAAGATGTCTGTCGTTGCTCAGATGAGGTACTTTATTCTGACCACCTAGTTTGCCTTTTGATTTCATATACTCTCTGAAACCATTTTTTTGAATTAATGAGATTTTAAGCGGTTGCAAAATATGCCCTTTTATAAGGTCGGAATAATAGTTATTTCTTTTCACTAAATTTTCATCAAGCTTAATTAAAAATTGTTTGATGTCCGGGGGTTGTTGAGAAAATTCAATGAACCACTCATGATATGGTTTTTCACCGTTAGAACTTACCTGTGGCGCTACGGTGAATTCAACCACTTCTGACGGAAACGCTTTCACAGTTTCAGTTAATGCGCCTTCAGCTTCTTCAACAATAACATGCTCGCCAAAAGCCGAAATAAAATGGCTTACTCTGCCGGTAACTATTATTCTATGCGGGCTTTTACTTATAAATTTTATAGTATCGCCAATTAAGTATCCCCATAAGCCTGCATTGGAGTTAATGATGATAGCGTAATTTTTTCCTGTTTCAATTTCTTCTAAACGCAAACGTGTTGGATTCTCAGAGAACACTTCATCGGCAGGAATAAATTCAAAAAATATTCCGGAATCTACATTCAAAAGTAAACCATCTTCTTTTTGTGAATCCTGGAAAGCGATGAATCCTTCCGAGGCAGGATACGTTTCTATGGTATCAACCCCACCACCGATAAGATTAAGCAGCTTATCCCTATAAGGCTCAAAATTAACGCCACCATGTACAAGTAATGAAAAATTCGGGAAAATTTCTTTAATGGTATTCTTATGTGTTTTTTCAATCAATTTCTCAAAATACATCACCATCCAGGGCGGTATACCGCTGATAAGGCGCATATCCTGATTATGAGTTTCTTCGACTATCTTATCCACTTTCATTTCCCAATCTTCAATACAATTGGTTTTATAGGTAGGAAGCTGGTTGCGCTTAAGATATTTGGGTATGTGATGATTAACTATGCCTGATAAACGCCCGGTTTGTACGCTGCCTGTGTTTTCCAGTTCGGGGCTGCCAGAAAGAAATATCATTTTACCATTTACAAAATTATTATTGCCGGTTTCATTAATGTACATGAGAAGGGCATTACGCGCAGAATCAATATGATTTGGCAGAGAATCTTTAGTAATGGGTATGTATTTTGTTCCGCTGGTTGTGCCTGATGTTTTTGCTAAATACATGGGGCGACCGGGCCACAATACATTTTCATCACCTTTTTTAATATTTTCAATGTAGGGTTTTATGCCCTCATAGTCACTAACGGGCACATTGGCTTTGAATTGCTCGTAAGTAGCAATGTTTTGAAAATTATGGTCTTTTCCAAAATCAGTTTTTCTGCCTTTATTAATAAGTTGCTGAAAAATATATTCCTGAGCACGATTTGCATCATTACTCCACTTTCTTATACTTCTAGCCACCACGGATGCATACGATTTGGCTAATACCGATTTTACTCCCATACTGCAAAGGTAGGTTTTTTTGAACGGTTACCGATGTTTAAAAAGGATATTTCTAACAATTAATCCCCCAAAATTTAACAGAATGTTAATTTAAAGCCGGTATTCAATTCAAACAGATTTTAAAAATGAGATAAATCTAAAATATAGTATCGATTGCTGTAAAGGTATTAAAATATATATCTTTGACACTCATTAAAAACAAATAGAATTTATGAAATACTCAATTAGCTTACTCAGAATAACCGTAATAGTAGCCCTGTTTTTAAGCGCATGCTCCAGTGGCATGAAAGGGAATTTGTGTAAAAAATGGACTCCTGACCCATCTGTTATACAAGATTCCATAAATGCAAGCAAAACTAAAACGGAGGCTCAGCTAAAATTACTTGATGATAGCATTGCAGCAGCGGGAAATGATAGTGCAAAAATATCCGAATTAAAGATGAGTAAAGCTATGTGTATCAGTGTGTCGGGATACACTTCTACTATGATGAATTCATTAGATTCTGCTATGAAAACCATGTATTGGGAGTTTAAAAATGACGGGTCTTTTGAATACAACATGGGAGGCAAAATCACTTCAGGCAAATGGACGCTGGATGAAACAAATAAAAAACTTCTTACCAAAGAAGACGGTGCTGGTCAGACCGATACCCTTCATGTAGAGGAGGTTAGCGCAAATAAACTTACACTTAGTAGTGGCAATAGCTCTATGCAGCAAATGTCATTTGTTCCATATAAGTGATTCTATTGTATGGTGTTGTTCTGGTTAAGCCACGAACTTTAAAAAGAAATTTTACCATGTAAATGATGGAGTTACATTTAGTCATTTACAAAGTATATGCTGCACAGAATTTTTTTAAAATTTTTAACGTTGTAAGTTTACTAATCAATAAATAAAGTATATCAAGACCATGCCCCAAGTTCTGTTTTATCTTATTGTTGTTTTTATACTAATTGAGTTTGCCGTATCTCGTACTCTCGTTTATTTCAACAGTAAAAACCGCATTGCACCGATTCCCGATATTGTAAAGGATATTTATGATGATGAAAAATATCAAAAATCGCAACACTACGATAAAGCCAAGGAGCGGTTATCACTTTGGGCAGAAAGCGTGTCATTTGTTCTGATTCTGTTACTGCTTTTCCTGCATGGATTTGCGGCATTGGATGGTTGGATTCGCCAGTTTACCACTTCGCCTGTTCTGATGGCATTACTATTTTTTGGAATACTCTATTTTGTTTACGACATTATTCATCTGCCATTCAGTTTGTATGAAACTTTTGTCATCGAGGAAAAATTCGGATTCAACCGCATAACCCCCCGAATTTTCATTTTTGATAAATTAAAATCTTATCTTCTTGGTATTATCATTGGGGGTGGTTTGTTAGCACTTATTGTATATCTGTATACTATAATTCCGGATTATTTTTGGCTGGTTGTGTGGGGTGTTATGGGCTTATTCTCATTGTTCGCACTTATGTTTTATACCTCGTTGCTGCTGCCTCTGTTTAATAAACTTAAGCCTCTTGAGAATGGTGAAATACGACAGGCGATTGAACACTATTCAACAAGCGTAAACTTTCCGTTAAAAAATATTTACATTATGGATGGCTCAAAAAGGTCATCTAAAGCCAATGCTTTTTTCAGCGGCATCGGATTTAAAAAGAGTATTGTTTTGTTTGACACGCTTATTAAAGATTTTTCCACTGATGAATTGGTCGCCGTGCTGGCGCATGAAGTTGGCCATTATAAAAGAAAACACGTTCAGAAAGGTTTTATTATTTCCTTTTTACAAATGGGTATTTTACTCTTCCTTTTTAATTGGGTTATGAAAACCCCGGCACTTTGTGCCGCACTCGATGCCCCTCAAAGTTTTCATATCAGCTTGTTGGCTTTTGGCTTGCTGCTAAGTCCGCTCTCTACATTGGGTAGCATAGCCGGTAATTACCTGTCGCGCAAATATGAGTTTGAAGCCGATGCTTATTCGGTTAAAACGTTTAATAAAAATTCTTTTTCAGGAGCACTGCGAAAACTGGCAAAAGACAATTTAACCAATTTAACACCGCACCCGGCTTATGTTTTTGTCCATTATTCTCATCCGCCAATAGCACAACGATTACAGCACATTTCATAAGCTAAACTTTTATGTTTTAACTTTGTCCATTAAACATATTGCAACTACAATGGGTAGATTTTTACTAACGATTCTTGCAGTTATTTTTTCACTTGCGGGGGAATATTCTTTTTGCCAGGTAAGCAATACGAATATTTCCAATGAAAGCTCTTATGATGGTGAGCCTTTTCTTGCCGTTAATCCCACTAATGCTAATAATTTAATAATAGCATGGATGGGGTTCTCACTAAAAAGCTTTGAGGTAACTATAAAAACAGAAAATAGTTTTAATGGTGGGCAAACATGGGGCAACTATGATGAGTTGTCGCATATATCAAAGACCTGGCATTCTGCCGATGTGTCTATGACATTTAGAAAAGACGGCGCTGTTTTTCTCAGTTATATTGATTATCGCGAAGCGCCTGATTCAGGAGGCATATTTGTAGTACAATCAACTAATGGCGGCACAAGCTGGTCAACTCCCGTGCAGGCATGGGATCTTGATGAAACAGCAAAAATGGCAATTGACCGCCCGTGGATAATGGTGGATAACAGTAACACCACGAATGCAGGCACGCTATATATGACTACAAAGCCCGCACCGTGGATACCTGCTCCTAACCGTCCATATCTTAAAGTATCAACAGACAGCAACAAAACATGGAGCGCTTACCGTTTTATTGATACAACAGGTTATTTAGTGGGCAACGAAATACAGGCGCCAATGGCATCCCTTGCTGTTAGTGCAAACGGTGCGTTGTGCCTTGCTTATCCGAGTTATCTTATTTCACAAAGCGTTTATGCGCAGGGTTTTTTGGCTAAATCGTATAACAAGGGCATCTCATTTTCATATTATACTATTATTAGTGTTTACAGTGGTGTGAATGATACCAATTATAAACGGGCATATCGAATTGCCGCTAACCCGAAAGATAGCAATGAGCTTGCTTTTGCCTATATGGGTATGAATTACGGCGCCTCCGATATTTTTGTATCAACAACGGAAAATGGCGGGCAAACATGGTCGCCCATTGTGCGTGTTAATGATGATTCTATTGGCGCGGGTATAGCGCACGATATGTTATGGGAGAATTACGATACCAGTGGCAATTTAATAGTTAGCTGGCGCGACCGCCGAAATGCGTTACCGGATACAGGGTTTTATGTACCAAGTGATTTTTATTGCTCGGTATCTTCTGATAATGGGAAAACCTTTTCTAAAAATGTTCGGCTAAGTTCTATTACAGTTCCCTTTGATTCGGTTCTTTCAAAACCCGGCAATGATTTTATGTGTAACGCACTCATTAATGACTCTATTTATTCCGCCTGGGGTGATACGCGTACAGGCGTGTTAAATGTTTTTTTCGCAAAAGCATCAATGCTAAACGGCACAGGGCTTCCGGCAGTTTTAGTATATTCTGAAAAAGAGCCATCAATAATTATCAGCCCAAACCCCGCTCAAAACACTATAAAGGCGCAATTTGTAATGGTTGAAAATGAAAATGCTGCTATTTCAGTTACGGATGTAACGGGCAAACAGATTTTGTCTTTGCCCGAAAAAAATTATTATTCCGGCAACAACCAGGTTAATCTAAACATTCAAAACCTTCCTTCAGGTGAATATTTCTTTACCGTAAAAACAGTTGAAGGAAATCATACTGCAAAGTTTGTAAAAGAGTAAATTTCCTGTTTTAATTCTCACTAACAGGGGGCGGTATTTCTTCACTTATCCAAAAATTATTTACCCCGTCTGCCTGCGATAAGATGTATTAGTTTTTGCTGGATAAGCTCAAGTAGCGCCAAAAAATTAAATATGGCGTGAATACGATTCTCACAGGCAAAGAACAATTCCTCAAAGGGCACATTACCTTTTCCTTTAACAAGTTCTCTTATAGAGTTTTTCTGCCCTTCAATGGTATAAGAATATTGAATAACGGTGTGCCTGGGCTTTTTCTTTTCTTCTTCATAGCGGCTCATTACTTTCTCAAATGCCTTGAACAATTTAAACATATTGAGAGAATGCAGCTCTGCCTCGCCGCTGAATTGTTCACTGATTGACTTTATTTCATCGTTAATATTGCCTCGTGAATGACGCATTCCGCGTTCTTCTTCGATCTTCTGTAAATCAGAAGATACCTCTTTAAATCTTTTGTACTCAAGAAGGCGGTTAACCAGTTCCTGGCGCGGATCAATTTCCTGCCCGGTTTCATCCACTTCTTTTCTTGGCAATAACATTTTTGCTTTTACGCGCATTAATGAAGCCGCCACCACAATAAACTCGCTTGCCATATCAATATTTAAAATCTCCATCTGCTGAATGTAATTCAAAAACTCATCCGTTATTTTGGAAATAGGTATATCATATATATCCAGTTCATCCCTTTCAATAAAAAAGAGAAGCAGGTCAAAGGGACCCCTCGAATTGGGGTAGTTTTATTTCGTAGGAGGTACTCATAAACTTATAACAAAGGTAAGTTTATTGTTTGGAATTATTAATTATAAATTTGACAATTTATATAAAAGGGAAACGTTATTTGTGCATGAAACATTTAATAATTCTATTGATTTTAGTAAGCATTTTTACCTATGAAACCATATATTCCTATACAATAGTCGAAAGCCCTTTTAGAGTGATTTTCGGACCAATAAACAATATTCAACATGCAGATTCAGATGTTTATTGGATTAACACTGATTCGATAAAAGCATTGTTGCCAAAATATGGTGTTCAGGTTATTTATGGAGATAATTTGAAGGGCATATATAAGGTAAAATCGTTTGATTTGACATATGCTTTTAAAAGGCAGGATTTGATAGTTTACCGCTCCAATAGTGATCAATTTACCAACGAAATGATTCAGTCATTTAATAAACTCCAAATTGGATTCACGTTTTATATTGATAATGCCATATTTGTAAAGAAAAATGGGGATACTATAAAATATAATGGTAAACCGTTTACAGCAGCATGTGTTGTTCATGCAGATTAATGTGAAAATTTAGAGGTATTACTTACCGTTTATTACCTTTGTGATAGTATAATTTGTATTTTTAATTAGAATGGAAATCAACACCGGACCACTACTTAGTAAGATAACCTACCCGTCAGACTTACGGAAACTGAAAAAAGAGCAGTTGCCGCAGCTTTGTCTGGAATTGCGGCAATATATTATTGATAATGTTTCAGTCTACGGCGGGCATTTTGGAGCCAGCATGGGAGCGGTGGAGCTTACCGTAGCTATTCATTATGTATTCGATACCCCTGATGACCAGTTGGTATGGGATGTAGGGCACCAGGCATACGGGCATAAAATACTTACCGGAAGAAAGGATAAGTTTAGCAGTAACAGAAAATATAAAGGACTTAGCGGTTTTCCTAAAAGAACTGAAAGCGAATACGACACATTTGGCGTAGGACATTCCTCAACTTCCATTTCCGCTGGACTGGGAATGGCAACGGCTTCCAAGTATTATGGCAAAAAAGAGAAGCAGCATATTGTTGTTATAGGCGACGGTGCAATGACAGCCGGTATTGCTTTTGAAGGCTTGAACAATGCCGGTGTTTCGGGCACCAATTTGCTTATTATTCTTAATGATAATTGCATGAGCATTGACCCCAATGTGGGTGCTCTTAAAGAATACTTAACAGATATTACCACTTCGGTCACTTATAATCGCACTCGTGATGAGTTATGGAAATTAGTTGGAAAATTTGGCAAAGGGGCACAAGACAGGCTATCGAAAGTTGAGGCAAGCCTGAAAAATATGCTGTCGCGCAGCAGTAATTTATTCGAGGCATTAAAACTACGTTACTTTGGTCCTTTAGACGGGCATAATGTTCTTCATTTAGTGGACACCTTAAGGGATTTAAAAAATATCCCGGGTCCAAAAATCCTGCACACCATTACCACAAAAGGAAAGGGCTATTACTTAGCGGAGCAAGACCAAACCAAATGGCACGCTCCGGGAGTTTTTGATAAAGACACAGGACAAATCATTAGGAAAATAATGGAGGCGCCCCAGCCGCCTAAATACCAGGATGTGTTTGGCAATACTATTGTTGAACTGGCTGAAAAAAATCCCGATATAATGGGAATTACACCCGCAATGCCTTCCGGTTCATCGCTTAATATTATGATGAAAGTAATGCCCGACCGCGCTTTTGATGTTGGTATTGCCGAACAACATGCGGTTACATTTTCTGCGGGACTTGCCACACAGGGTATAATCCCGTTCTGTAATATTTATTCAACTTTTTTACAACGGGCTTATGACCAGGTAGTGCACGATGTAGCACTTCAAAAGCTGCACGTGGTATTTTGTCTTGATCGCGGTGGCTTGGTTGGCGAAGACGGCTCAACTCATCATGGAGCATTCGATATGGCGTATTTACGTTGCATCCCCAATGTGGTAGTAACCGCACCGATGAATGAAGAGGAATTGCGCAACCTGATGTACACTGCCCAATTAAAGAAAAATAATTTTCCGTTCTCTATACGTTACCCAAGAGGTGAAGGTGTTATGCCTGACTGGAGAAAACCATTTAAAGAACTTGAAATAGGCAAGGGCAGGATAATAACTGATGGAAAAGACCTTGCGATATTAAGCATAGGACATCCCGGCAACTTTGTTTCCGAAGCTATTAGAGAACTTACCAGCGATGGCATTTATCCCGCGCATTATGATATGCGCTTTGTAAAACCACTTGACGAGGAATTACTGAAAGAGGTTTTTTCAAAGTTCAAAAAAATAGTTACTGTTGAGGACGGATGCGTTACCGGCGGATTTGGCAGCGCCATACTTGAATTTATGAACGAGCATAATTATAAAGCGCAGGTAAAACGCCTTGGTATTCCCGACCATTTTATAGAGCACGGCACTCCAAAAGAGCTTATTGCCGAATGTGGATTTAACGCAGAAGGCATTGCAAAAACCGTAAGGGAAATGTTATCTGAAAAGGTAAAAGTGAGTGTGAATTAATTATTTCGCCACCTCTTTTTTCCTGCTTTTCTTTTCCAGCGAGATAGAAAGATTAACTAAATCAGACACAGTTTTATTTTCAAGAATTTTAGCGGTGGCATCGCGTACTTCCCGCATTATAACTCTTATTTCGCAGGTTTCCACGTCTTCACACTCATCACAGGCATGATAAGCCGTTACACTTGCACAGGCAATGGGTGCAAGCGGGCCGTCAATAATGCGGATAACATCTCCCAAATCAATTTCTTTAGGCTTTTTTGAAAGAATATAGCCGCCGCCTTTGCCAACCTTGCTGTATAAAATTCCTTCTTTTCTTAACTCGAGCAAAATCTGTTCAAGAAACTTTCTCGGTATTTCCTCATGTTTTGCAATATTGGAAATAAGAATAGGTCCTTTACCTTGTTTTGTGGCTAAGAACCTTAACGCTTTTAATGCATACTTGGCTTTGTTAGAGAGCATTGCTGTGGTGTGTGGGTATCAGAATGAAAAGATCAGTTGCCAAATTCACTAATAAATTTAAGACGAACAAACTGAACTTCTTCCCGGGTATAACCTTCTTCACCCAAAACCTTTACAGCTTCTTCTACAGAATCTGATTTTGCTTTTCGGAAATACGCATAAATGTCTTTCTGAGTTGATTCGTCAATTATATCATCTATATAATAATTAAGATGGAGTTTTGTACCAGATTCTATAATAGTTTCCAATTCTGTCACCAATTCATCCATACCGATTCCCTTGCCCTCTGCAATATTTTCGAGCGGCAGTTTTTTATCTACATTTTGAATGATATAAACCTTTAACCCCGATTTATTTACCACAGATTTTACTACTAATTCCGATGGCTTTTCAATTTCATTTTCTTCAACATACTTAGCAATAAGCTCTATAAATTTTTTACCGTATCGCAATGCTTTGCCCTTGCTAACTCCAACAATATTGGATAACTCATCAATTGTGGTGGGATAATTGCTTGCCATATCCTGTAATGATGCTTCGTTAAAGATGATATAAGGGGGTAGGTTATGCGCTTTTCCAACCTCTTTACGCAAATCCTCCAGCATGGTAAGTAATGTATTATCCAAAACTGCCGTGCCACCGCTACCCTCATCACTCTCAGAATCGTCCTCGCCTTCAAAATCGCGGTTTAGCGCCAGCATAATAGAACGGGGCTTTTTCAAAAACTTCTTTCCTTCAGGGCTTAATTTTATTACGCCATAATTCTCTATATCTTTTATGATAAGATTATTGAGAAGGGTTTGCCGTACAATGGAATTCCAAAACAGCTCATTATTATCGTTTCCCTTGCCAAACATGGGTAAATTATGATGCCCGTAAGTGGTAATTTGCTGGTTATTCTTCCCGACAATAATATTTACCAAATAAGGAATAGTAAAGCTTTCATGAACAGCATCTACCGTTTGTAATACTAATTTTACGTAATCCTTACCTTCGATTTTTTCTTTAGGATTAAGACAATTATCACAGTTTCCGCAATTATCTTTAGGATATTCTTCGCCGAAATAGTGCAGCAGGAATTTCCGGCGGCAAACAGAGGTTTCAGCATAAGCAGCTGTTTCCATTAACAGGTGCCCGCCAATTTCACGCTCCGAAAGTAATTTATCACGCATAAATTTTTCCAGCTTCTCAATATCCTTATAACTATAGTAAGCAATGCACTTCCCTTCAAGCCCGTCGCGCCCGGCGCGCCCTGTTTCCTGGTAATAATTCTCTAAACTCTTTGGTATGTTATAATGAATAACAAAACGAATATCGGGTTTGTCAATACCCATGCCGAATGCAATGGTTGCCACAATTACATCCACATCTTCCATCAGGAAAAAATCCTGGTTGGAAGTGCGTGTAGCGGAATCCATACCGGCATGATAGGCAGTCTGCCTTTATGCCATTCACGTTTAGTGCGCTTGCAAGTTCCTCAGTGGTTTTACGGTTAAGGGTATAAATAATGCCCGATTTCCCCTCCATTGTTTTAATAAACCGGACGATATTTTTTACGGTATCATCTTTCTTTCCCTTAGGACGCACTTCATAATAAAGATTAGGGCGGTTAAATGAAGAAATATAAATATTGGGTTTATGAAGGTCGAGATTTTTAACAATATCCAACTGCACCTTGGGAGTGGCAGTTGCCGTTAGAGCTATAACCGGGCATTTGTCATGTATCACATCAATAATTTCACGTATCCGGCGGTATTCAGGACGGAAATCATGCCCCCATTCTGATATGCAATGTGCTTCATCTACAGCAACAAAGGAAATAGGAAGCTCTGACAAGAAAGCCACATTTTCTTCTTTGGTAAGGGTTTCAGGAGCTACATACAACATTTTAGTTCTACCCTTAGAAAGGTCTTCCTTTACAAGCTTTCGCTGCGCCTTATTTAAGGAGGAGTTAAGAAAATGGGCTATATGGTCTCTGTTGCTATAAGAACGAATCAAATCAACCTGGTTCTTCATCAGGGCGATAAGCGGCGAGACGATTATAGCAGTGCCTTCAGATAAAATAGCCGGTAGCTGGTAACAAAGAGACTTGCCGCCGCCCGTTGGCATTATAACAAAAGTGTCTTTTCCTGCTAATATGCTTTGGATTATTTTCTCCTGGTTGCCCTTAAATTTGTCGAACCCGAAATGTTCTTTTAGCGCCTCTTTTAAATTTACCTCAGTTGCAATCATGCTTATATATGGTCAGTAGTATTGTGTTAACAAAGCTAAATCTACTAATTTTTGATAATTTTACACAATATTTTATTTATATTTTTTATATAATAATGTGTTTAAATTCCGTTATAATGTACTTTAAATTTAATGCGACAAGCGCTTTTTCCTGAATGTGAAGCTCTTGCTGCTATGTAAAGTGTCTTGATAATAATTTCGTTCCATACTTAAATTAATTTCTGAATCAAAGTAGTCTTGGAAATGATTTGCTTAAATAAGGTCTAATATAATTTTATTTTTACGTATTAATTCAATGAATAAACCCCACTGATGAAGAGCAACAACTACGTTTTAATACTTGCAGGAGGCATTGGCAGTCGTTTTTGGCCTATCAGCAAAAGCAAAAAGCCCAAACAATTTCTTGATATTCTACATACAGGAAAAACACTCCTTCAGCACACCTATGAGCGCTTTGCGCAGATATGCCCTAAGGAAAATATTTATGTAATTACCGGCGACCAATACAAGCATTTTGTTCGTGAGCAATTGCCCGAATTAAACGAAGAGCAGCTTCTTCCCGAACCTGCAAGAAAAAATACTGCCCCCTGTGTGGCTTATTTTGCACATAAACTTGTTGCTTCTAACCCCAAAGCTAATATGATTGTTGCCCCATCTGACCATGTTATTACGAACAATGCAGCATTTGCACAGGTGGTTAGCCAGTCACTTTCCATTGCAACGGAAAAGGATGTTCTTATAACGCTGGGTATTACACCTACGAGACCAGATACCGGCTACGGGTATATTCAATTTGATGAAGACAATGGAGATAATAATGGCTATTATAAGGTTAAGACATTTAGTGAAAAGCCTACAAAAGAGATAGCGGAAACGTTTATTCAAAGTGGTGATTTTCTATGGAATGCCGGCATATTTATAATGAATGTAAAAAGCATACTTAATGCCCTTCATAAGTTTCTGCCAGAAATTGACGATGTTTTTCGTGAAGGCGACGGGCTGTATAATACCGATAAAGAACACGCTTTTATTAATTCAGCATACATGCAATGCAGTAATATTTCTTTGGATTATGGTGTTATGGAGAAAGCGAAAAATGTATGTGTGATTCCTTCTAATATCGGGTGGACCGACCTTGGAACGTGGGCTTCATTATATGACCTTTATAAGAAAGATTATCTTGGCAATGCTGTGGCAGGCACCAATGTAATGGTTATGGATGCCCGTAATTGCATGGTTATGGTGCCCGATAATAAGCTGGTGGTTTTGCATGGCTTGTCAAATTATATTGTGATTGACTCGGAAGATGTATTGCTGATATGCGAGAAAGAAAAAGAACAGGAGATAAAACAAATCGTTTCGGATATAAAACGCATTAAAGGCGATAAATACCTATAATTTTACCTAAGAGATTGAGAATTTGCGAAGACTTTTTCATTCTCAAATTCTCAAAATAACAAATTTTCAAATTAATTTCATGCCCAAATTCCCATCAAGCATAAAATCCAAATTGCCTAAGACCGGCACCACCATATTCACCATTATGTCGGGACTTGCCAATGAATGTGGCGCAATAAACCTATCACAGGGTTTTCCCGATTTTATGTGTAACGAGGAGTTAATGCGGTTGGTAGATCATTATGTGCGTAAAGGCAATAATCAATATGCGCCAATGCCGGGTATTATGCCGTTGCGCGAAGCTATTGCAGAAAAGGTTTTAGGCTTATACAACATTAATTATAATCCCGAAACAGAAATAACTATTACACCAGGCGGTACTGAAGCCATTTATGCAGCTATAACAGCTGTTATTGAAGAGGATGATGAGGTTATTGTTTTTGAACCCGCGTATGACAGCTATGCCCCTGCCATTGAGTTGAGCAAAGGGATACCCGTGTATTTTGAATTACAGGCGCCCGATTATAAGATTGACTGGGAGTCAGTTCGCAAGCGGGTGAACCCCAAAACAAAAATGATAATGATAAACACGCCTCATAACCCCACCGGCTCTGTGTTAAAGCGTGAAGACATGAGGCAGTTGGAAAACATCACTAAAGACACCGACATTATTATTTTAAGTGATGAAGTTTACGAGCATATCATCTTTGATGGTATTCATCATGAAAGCGTGTTGCGTCACCCGAAATTGGCTGAGCGGAGTTTTGTGGTCTTCTCTTTCGGAAAGACGTATCATAATACCGGCTGGAAAATGGGATACTGTCTTGCCCCCGAAGTATTAACGAAGGAATTCAGGCGAGTGCACCAATTCATCGTATTTTCTACCAACACACCCTACCAATATGCTTTTGCCGATTTGATGAAGAAAAAAGAATTGTATCTTGAATTGCATAAATTTTACCAGGATAAAAGAGATTTTTTTCTAAGTCGGATTGAAGGGTCACGGTTTAGCTGCAAACCTGCATCGGGCAGTTATTTCCAGTTACTCGGCTATAATAAAATCACTGATGAAAAAGACACCGATTATGCCATCCGGCTTACCAAAGAAATAGGTGTAGCCTCTATTCCTGTTTCTGTCTTTTATCACCGCAATATTGACTGCAAGATGCTGCGCTTTTGTTTTGCTAAATCGGAGGAAACACTGGAACGGGCTGCTGAGAAGCTTTGCAGGGTGTGATTATTTCTCCTTTCTTAATTTTGTGTAATATTTATTATGAACCTTTCAGTAACCCTCATCCAATCTAACCTGCATTGGGAAAGCATCCCGGCCAACCTTGCTATGTTTGATGAAAAGATTTCTGCAATAAAAGAATCTACTGATTTAATTCTGTTACCCGAAATGTTCAGCACTGGCTTTACAATGAATGCCGATCGGCTTGCTGAAACAGTGGATGGAACAACAGTTAATTGGATGCACGAAAAAGCAAAAGAAAAAAATGCCGTTATATGTGGTAGCTTTATTTGTATGGACAATGATAAATATTATAACCGCCTTATTTGGATGCGTCCTGATGGAAGTTTAGACTACTACAACAAGCGTCATTTATTCTCCTATGGCGATGAAAACAACCATTATTCACGGGGCAATGGGAAAATAATAGTTGAATTAAAAGGATTTAAAATTTTGCCGCTTGTCTGTTACGACCTTCGTTTCCCGGTATGGAGCAGGAACACCGGCGATTACGATATGTTGATTTATGTGGCTAACTGGCCCGAACGCCGTATTTATGCGTGGAAACAATTGCTTATTGCCCGCGCCATTGAAAACCAGTCTTACGTTATTGGTGTGAACCGGGTTGGTGATGACGGCAATAAAATTTATTATAGCGGCGACAGTTCTGTAATTGACATGAAGGGTGAAGTTCTATTTAGGAAAGAAAAAGAAGAAACAACGTTTACTGTTTCCTTATCAAAGGAAAATTTAGAAACATACAGGAAGGAATTTCGTGTTCTTGCAGACCGTGATGAATTTAAATTACTGTAATGGACGAGAGAGAACGTATCATTCAACGCGAGAAAAAATGGATTGAATTGCGCCAAAAACTGCTTAAACAATTTGGCAAGGCACCCGATATGAATGCTATTTTATTACTCATCGGTATAAATGAATTGGGGCGGATACAAAAAGAATTTACCAAAGAAGATAAACAGGATTTGATGCATATTGCCGTTTGTAAACTATTGAGTAAAGAAGGTTATTACGAATTTATCGGCAAGGACGATGATGGCTGGCCGCATTACCAACCGCTCAAATCTCCTGAAAATATCCTATTCCGCGACCAGGAAGAACTTTTAAAGGATACGATTATTGAATATTTTGAGAACAATATGTGAATTATATTTTAGTTGAAATTTTAAATCTATTATTAGTTTTGACTTTTGACATTTAACTTTTGAGTTATTATGAAAAACCTGCTCTACATTATGACTGCTTTAATGCTTATGTCTTTTTCCGGCAAAGAGAAAGAGAAAACTCTCATTATTACAACCAAATTTGGCACAATAAAAGTGCGGTTGTATAATGAAACGCCTTTGCACCGCGACAATTATGTTAAGCTTGCCCAGGAACACTTTTTTGACAGCTTGCTTTTTCACCGTGTAATCAAAGGGTTTATGATTCAGGGCGGCGACCCCGATTCAAAACATGCCAAGCCCGGGCAAATGCTTGGCAGACGGCGGGTTGAATTATACTATTCCTGCCGAAATACAACCTAATCTTTTTCATAAACGTGGTGTAATTGCCGCCGCGCGTGACAATAATCCGCAAAAAGCATCAAGCAGTTGCCAGTTTTATATTGCTGTTGGAAAGGTATATACGGATGCACAATTAGACCAAATGGAACAGCAAACGGGTAAAAAATTTACCGATGAAGAACGCAAAGCTTACACAACCGTTGGGGGCATTCCTCACCTGGATGGTAATTATACTGTGTTTGGGGAAGTGTATGAAGGCATGAACGTCGTAGATTCTATTATTAAACAACCCACTGACCACAACGACCGCCCTCTAACGGATATAAGAATGGAAATCAAGCCGGGCAAGGATTATAAGGTGAAGAAGAAGTGATACGCGATTTGAGACGTGTGACGCGAGAAAATTATCAAATTTAATTTACTTTAACTACTTTCCTTTCGCCTGCAATATTTCCTTCAACATTAAGTATCCTTACAAAATAAATTCCGTCAGATTGATTACAGATATTTATTTGTTGAATAGAATTTGTTGCTATCTTATTGCTGATTTTTTGTCCTAAATAATTATAAACTTCAACGATTTGGCCATTTCTCAATCCTGAAATAGTAAATATATTATCAGTAGGATTGGGATATAAATTTATTGAAGCTGGTACAGTGCCAAAAGTATTAATTCCTGTTGTTGTATCGGGATTATAAATCACAAGTGAGCCAAAAGGCTCATAACCCTCTCCTTTTCCGTGTGTAAAACTCCATATCTCGCTTTCTTTATTATTAGCCGGATTAAAAGTAAAAATAGTTCCTTCATCATCACTTCCACCCAAGGTAGTCATCCCATAATATAACCCATTGTTTGAATAGTAAACCAGGTCAGCATAGGGTTTAGAGCCATCAGTTCCGTTGCCAAAATTCCATACTACGCTTTCTTTATCAGAAGAAGGGTCAAAACTAATAATGGTTCCGCCGCCGTTAATGCCGCCATAATTTGTCATTCCGTAAAACAATCCACTGGAGTCGTTGTAAATAAAGTCGCCGGAGGGTGCTTTGCCATCAGTTCCGTTTCCAAAATTCCACAATACGCTGTCGGTATTTTTGCTTGGATTAAAACTGATAATAGTTCCTTCACTATAACTTCCACCCTGGCTGGTCATGCCATAAAATAAGCTTTTGCCCGAATCATAAATTAAGCTCCCGATTGGTGCTCTTCCATCAGATGGCGCGTTAAAACTATATAACTGAGTATAATGACCGGTGGATGGGTCAAGGCTAAAAATGTTCCCGTCAGAATAAAAGCCGCCCTCACCTGTCATGCCATAAAACAAGCTGTTTATTGAATCGTAAACAAGATTTCCTTGGGGATCTGCACCATCATCAACAGCGCCAAAATTATACAACACCTTTTCAGAATCTTTGGCAGGATTAAAGCTGAAAATAGTTCCGCCTGCATTAGTTCCTCCGGCATGTGTCATTCCGTAGAACAATTCATTACTGGCATCATAAACAAGGTTTCCATAAGGACCATTTCCATCTGTTCCGCCCCCAAAACTCCACACTACACTATCCTTGTTTGTGGCAGGGTTAAAACTAAAAATAGTTCCACCACTACTGTAAATTCCACCGTAGAATGTCATTCCGTAATATAACCCATTGTTCGAATCATAAACCAATGACCCCCATGGCTCATTTTCTTCATTTGTTTTTCCAAAACTGCATATCACATTGTCTTTATTATTTGCCGGATCAAACTTAAAAAGGGTTCCATATCCATTCGGATTTCCATAAAGCGTATCCACACCTCCAAGAATTGTTAACCCATACATTACAGGGGATTGTGCCCTGACAATTGTAGCTCCAAAAAACAAAACAAGGGCAATAACAGCAAAAACACTCTTCATTAGATTTATTTTTATGAACTCAAATATAGTTTATAAAATTATATTATACATGATAGTTAGGTCTTTCTAACTTATCTTAATCAGCACTTGGTTTTTCTCTACCTTTTCTCCGCTCTTTACGACAACTTTTTCAATGGTGCCTTCGCCGGTTGATTTGATGATGTTTTCCATTTTCATGGCTTCCAGAATTATGACAGGTTCGCCTGCTTTTACTGTCTGACCTTCGGTAGCAAGAACTTTTAAAACTAACCCCGGCATAGGCGCTTTAATATCATTGGCTTTATGGGAAATGACTTTATCCATGCCCAGCAAGTGGAGCATCTGGTCAAGTTTATCTTTAAGTTGTATGGTATGTAAGGTGCCATTTACTTTTATTCTGAATTTTTTATTGGCGATATCTGGTTCTATAATTTCTATGTTGTAGGATTTAAAATCCCGTATGACATGAAACCGGTTACCTGAAATTTTTGAAATATTTAATGTTGTTTCCTTGCCGTTAAGAAGAAAAGTATCTCCGTTTTTCTCAATGGAAAATTCTGATTTATCGTTTAGTAACGCTTTAAACATTTTTTTAATTAATCTTTGCTAAGATACATATTATCAGCCAAACCTTTTTACAATTAGGCAGTCAAATAAAATTTAAAAGGATTTTAGTTCCTGAATAATTATAAAGTTGTACTTTTCGTTTAAAATAGCGTATAGATTTCAATGAAAAAAGTGAGTCTTATTATTGCAACTGTTGTGTTGTTGAGCAGTTGTTTTTTGATGCAACAGGGGCAAAAAACCGGTGACATTGCTTATACTGAAAAACAATATGCCGTAGCAGCTAAACTTTATGAACAGGAATTGAATTCCTCACCAGCTACAGACCCCGACCGCGCGCGCAAAACCTATTTAATTGCTGAATGTTACCGCCTGAGCAGCCAGAATCAGCTTGCCGAAGAATGGTATGGCAGAGCCGCCGACATGAGCTATAACACCACCGATGCCATTTACTGGTATGCCGAAATGCTGAAAATAAATGAAAAATATGATGATGCCATCCAGCAGTTCATGGTTTTTAGCAAGGAAGCGCCCGATAAAGTGGATGAAGCAAATAAAGAAATAGCAGCATGTAAAGCAGCTATTGCGTGGACAAAAGCAACCAGCAATTACATTGTTAAAGACCTTGATAATATAAACTCACCGGAATATGATTATGCACCCGCACTTTATAAAGACAATTTTTTAGTGTTTACATCCGACAGAAGTAACTCTAAAGGTTTATACGGATGGACAGGTAAAGATTATAGCGACCTGTATATGGCTAAATCAGATGATAAAGGAGGCTATACAGACCCTGTGCTATTCAGTAAAACTCTAAGCTCACCCTATAATGACGGCGCTGCCTGCTTTAATAAAGATTATACCGAGTGTTATTTTACGCGTTGTGGCAACGCCGATAAAACCAACGATTACTGTCATATTTATAAAAGTGTGTGGCGCGCCGACTCCGGCGATTGGGGAAAACCTGTAATGCTGCAATTTTTTACTGATAGTGTTAATGAACAACAGCCTTGCTTATCGCCCGACGGAAAGGAATTGTATTTTTCGTCGGATGCTCCGGGGGGATTTGGCGGAAAAGACCTTTATGTAAGTGAACGGAATTCTGATGGAACATGGGGTGAGCCCGATAACCTGGGACCTACAATTAACACAGCCGGCGAAGATGTGTTTCCATATGTTGCTCCCGATGGTAAATTATATTTCTCGTCTAACGGACGCGGTGGCATGGGTGGGCTTGATATTTATGTTACTACAAAAACCAAAAACGGCTGGAGCAATCCCCAGAATATGAAATACCCATTTAACAGCGGCGGTGATGATTTCGGATTGGTTTTTCTCCCATTAACTAACGGCGATAAAGATTCCATAAAATTAAAAGGGCTTTTTACAAGTAATCGTCCCGGTGGAAAGGGTTTTGATGATATTTATGAGTTTTATGTAAAAAATGTAAAATATTATGCGCTCAACGGCGTAACGCTGCAAAAGCAATTTGCCATTGCCGATGACCCTAATAGTCAACAGGTGGGAACAAATATATTGGCGTATTGCGAAGTGGAATTGAATGTTATTGACCCTAAAACACAATTGCCTTCATTTGTTACATCCGTAAAATCGGATACGAATGGCAAATTCATGTTTAAAATTGACCCTGAGAAGAACTATAAAATTACTGCAACCAAGCAGGGATATTTTGCACACTCCGTAAATTTCAGCAGCATAGGATTCAGTAAAAAAGACACAATGATAGGCAAGGTTGAAGTAGTGTTAGATAAGATATATGAAAATAAGCTTATAGTTCTTCATAATATTTATTATGATTATAATAAAGCCAACATAAGGAATGATGCAAAAAAATCTTTGGATACTGTTGTACAACTGATGAAAGAAAATCCAAATATAAAAGTAGAGATGGGCTCACATACGGACCAGCGCGGTTCTGATACTTATAATAACGACCTTTCGCAAAGACGGGCGGATTCTGCTGTGGCATACATTGTATCGCAGGGAATAGACCCGCAGCGCCTTACTGCACATGGTTATGGCAAGACAAAGCTTGTTGTAGATTGTAACCCTTGTACGGAAGCCCAATACCAGCTAAACCGCCGTACTACCTTTGAAGTAACTTCTGCTAACTTTCATTTAGAAAGTGTTCAACCTAAGAGTGTTGTGGTAGATTCCAGCGCATTAAAAAAGAAATAAACACGCTCTGAGGCTCATCTACCTGTTACTTTTTAAAAATTACTCTATCATAATTTTATTACATTTTTTTGTAAAAGTATAAAGGATATGCTGTGGAGATAAATAGTTTTGTCCCGCTATGAATTTTGAACAACTGAAAAAATTAATCCCCGGCAGGCAATGACACAATTCAGTATTGAGGATAATAATACCCTCTACACCGTAACATTTAGAATTACAGAAGAAGGACAAAATATTTTAAACTCCCTCGAGCAGCTTATTTGCCAGGAATTTAAAATTACCAAAGAAGAATTAAAAAGTGAAGCAAGGTATATGCCGTTGCCTAGGGCCCGTGGGACATTCACAAGCATTTTACGCTCAAAATTTGATTTCCCCTTAAAAATGATAGGATTGTATTTAGGAGGTCGTGACCATTCCACAATCCTTATGGCGGAACAACGCGTTAAAGACTTTTATACAAAAAATGATAAATACCGATTGCAATATGATAAAATAGAAAAAGCCTTTACAAAATTTTTATCAGAAGATAAATTGGTTGTAAAAAATCTAACCGGGAATTAAATGTACAGGGATTAATAATTTTTGAATTCTATGAAAACAAAATAACCAAAGATTACCATACTTAAAAATGTGAAACCGTTCGGCAGGCTGTTAAAGGTAGCCCGGAACTTAAATTCAAGAGGAATGGCTCTGTTGAATGAAGGCAGCCCCCTGCTTGAAAATCCTGTCAGGATTGAGCTATACTTGGAAGTGCAATAATTCCCCTACATACAGATCCACTCTTGTCCTAAGTTAACTGTCTTAAGCAAACTAACGGCGTGCCTTTCTCTTTTGGAAGGATGGGATGAGGCAAAAATCGTATAAAATAAAAAGGGCTTCAAAATTAATTGAAGCCCTTTTTATTATTATGCCGGTTACAGAATTCAAACCTGCTCCGGGTACTGCTTATTGAATTACAACGGTGCCGGTTGACACTACAGAGTTACTATTTCTTAGTTCATAGATATATATGCCGGGTAGTAATCCATTCTTATTCACTTGGATATCACCATTGGTTAAGTTTGGTAAGGTCATTACTAAACCACCGCTTTGATTGTACAAATTGAAGATCAAATTTCCTGTGGCATTTTCAATATGCAGCTTGGCGGTATTAACGATAGGATTGGGATAGAGTTGTAATCTTATCTTAGCAACTGAAACACTATCGCTATCACGATGACAACGAGGCAAGCTATCACCCCAAAATGGCGGCGGAGGTGGTGGTAATGAGTCATTCCATCCCTGGAAATGTGTAGTGTCGCCGCCGTGTGGAATACTGTCACACTTACGATGTCTTGAATCACCCAAATGTGGGGGTGGAGGGGGCGGAGGTACTGAGTCATTCCATCCCGGAGGTGGTGGCGGAGGAGGTGGCAATGTGTCATTCCAATGCGGGGGAGGAGGAGGGGGCACTGAATCATTCCAATGTGGTGGAGGTGGGGGAGGCGGAGGAGGTGGTATGCTGTCGTTCCCATGATGACGATGTCCTAATCCGCCGCCATTCTGTGCAAGCACCGGCAGCGTAAATAAAAACATTAAGGATAATGTTAACACGATTTTTTGAACCCTGCCTCGTGTTATAAAATTGGTTTTTTTCATAATTGTAATTTTAATTAAATTAAATAGGCACTTGCAAATAAATTGCGATACAAAGATAGATAGTCAATACCCCTCATTTCCGTATAATATTTCTATTATCTTGTATAACTTTTTAGTTTAAATTAAACATTTTACCTCTGAAAAGCACTTACACTATCTGTAAATGTCACTATACTTTTGACGAGTGCTATGGTTTATGTGACAAAACGAAATTACATTTGCATTGTTTATTAAAACCAAATGTTTGAATAATCCCGGTCAAAAAACACAGGTCATTTATATCAAGCACATGGTGAGCAACCGGTGTATTCGCACGGTGAATGAAGAGCTGGAAAAGCTTGGAGCTAATGTGCAGATGGTAGAATTGGGTAAGGCGACAATTATAGAGGGTAGAAAAAAAATAAATGAAAAACAATTAAGCGAGGTACTGGAAGCGAATGGATTTGCTCTTATAAAGGATAAAGAAGACCAATTGGTAGAACAGATAAAAATTGCAGTGATTGAGTGGTTTTATTATGGTAATAATGCCAACACCATTATACGTAATTCCGATTACCTGAGCGATAAACTGGGATTACCCTACTTTCATATCAGTAAAGTATTTTCAGATAAAACAAGCACCACGCTTGAAAAATATATTATACTGGTTAAAATAGAGCGGGTTAAAGAATTATTAAGCTATGATGAAATGACATTAAGTGAAATAGCTTATATGATGGGCTATAGCGCAGTGCAATATTTAAGCAACCAGTTTAAACAGGTAACGGGCTATACAGTAACCGAATACAAAACAAGAAAAATTAATGACCGCAAACCGCTTGATACTTTACTTGAATGATTCTATTTTTTAGTATAATATATGATTTTAATTAATAAATTGCGAGTGTGATTTTAACAGTAATAAAAGACAATACCTATGCACATTAAAAAAAATATTGCCATCAGTGATTCGGGATTTGTTTTCAATCCTTCTACCGGCGATTCTTTCTCAACGAACCTGATCGGATTGGAAATAATTAAGCTATTAAAGGAGGGCAAATCGCGCGAGGAAATAAAAACCGCGATACTCGACATTTATGCCACCGATCAACCCACATTTGAAAAAGATTTTTATGATTTTCTTATTATGCTTCAAAAAATTAAAATTTTAGAAACGGATGAAAAGAAAAATTAATATTGCCGTTTCAGGTTTAAATAACGTGGACAGCCCGGGACCGGGAATTCCTGTTATTCGCGCTATTCGTGAGAGCCAGTTGTTCGATGTGCGGATAATAGGTCTTTCCTATGAAACGCTTGAACCGGGAATATATATGCACGACTTGGTAAACAAATCATACCAGGTTCCCTTTCCCTCTGCAGGTATTTCGGCCATGAAGGCAAGGCTTCGCTATATCAATTCTTGTGAAAAAATTGATATACTTATTCCCAACTTCGATGCAGAGCTTTTCAACTTTATAAAGCTGGAGCCAGAACTTCTTGAAGAACTGGGTATTAAAATGTTTCTGCCCACTCTTGACCAGTTTGAAGAACGGCATAAATCCAACCTGGTGGAATTTGGCAAAAGCCATAAAATAAAAGTGCCTGTCAGCAAAATGCTGTTCAGTGTGGCTGAGATTCCTTCTTTGGTTTCTGATTTCACATATCCCATGGTGGTAAAAGGAAAATTTTACGATGCCTCCATTGCCTACAATCCTGAACAGGTGGAAACACATTTTAACCGGTTGAGCGCTAAATGGGGACTGCCTGTTATCATTCAGCAATATATATTCGGACAAGAAGTGAATGTAATTGCCTTGGGCGATGGAAAAGGAAATACCATTGGCGCTGTTCCGATGCGTAAACAATTTATTACCGAGAAAGGAAAAGCATGGGCAGGCATTTCATTGGATAATAAAAAATTGGTAAATACAGCCCGTAAGATAATCAAATCAACCGGCTGGCGCGGAGGCATGGAGCTTGAATTTATAAAGACCTGCTGAGGATGAATATTTTTTGCTTGAGATAAACCCCCGGTTTCCCGCATGGGTATACCTTGCAGTAGGTTGCGGGCAAAACATGCCGGAAGCTCTTTTAAGATTAGCACTCGGTGAAGACGTGAAACCATTTAAAGATTACGAAAAAGGAAAAATGTTTGTACGCTATTCTTATGACCTTATTGTGAACCTTTCAGAATTTGAAAAGATATCGACTTTAGGAGAATTATAATCATTTGTATTTATTATGAAAAAATTACAATACGAACGCCCGGTTATCCAACGCCTCGACACAGGCATGATGAACAAATATGGCAGCCGCACTGAATACGAGCCGGTAACGCATATTGACGGGCTTGAAGTAACAGACCTGATCAAGCAATTCGGCTCGCCGTTGTTTGTTATATCGGAACGTACGTTGCGCACTACCTATAAACAGGCAGTTCGGGCCTTTAAAAACCGTTATCCGAAAGTGCAATTTGCATGGTCGTATAAAACCAATTATGTGAATGCCGTATGCAACGTATTTCACCAGGAAGGGAGTTGGGCAGAAGTGGTGTCGGGTTTTGAGTATCAAAAAGCGCTGAATAACGGTGTGCCGGGAAATAAAATTATTTTCAACGGACCCGATAAAAGCGAAAGTGAATTGCGGACAGCCATTGAAAATAATTCCCCCATACATATTGACCATTTGGATGAGCTTTATCTCATTCGCGAATTAGCAGAGGAAACAAAAAAGCGCCCGCGTGTAGCTATTCGTATAAATATGGATACAGGCGTTTACCCGTTGTGGGATAGGTTCGGATTTAATTATGAAAATGGCTCGGCATGGGATGCTATTAATAAAATAATGCTGAACAATAAAATGGATTTGGTGGGGCTGCATTGCCATATCGGCACATTTATGTTAACACCCAGTGCTTACGGTGTTGCCGCTTTAAAACTTGCCGAGTTGGCACTGGCGATAAAGAAAAAATACAAAAAAGATATTCAGTATATAGATATGGGCGGGGGATTTGCTTCTAAGAACACGTTAAAAGGCTCTTATTTACAGGGCGCTGATATTTCACCATCGTTCGACCAGTATGCGGAAGCTATTGCAACAGCTATATTGAATGCAGGGTTTGTTGAAGATGAGTTGCCGTTGCTGATATTAGAAACCGGTCGCGCTTTAGTGGATGATGCCGGATTTTTGTTAGGAACTGTTTTATCCAACAAACGACTTTCCGATGGCAAGAGAGCAACCATCATGGATTTTGGGGTGAATATATTGTTTACGTCATTCTGGTATAATCATAAAATAAGCCCGGCACAGGATTTCAGCACCTATACCGAAGATTGTGTTTTGTATGGACCATTATGTATGAACATTGACGTGGTTAGGGAAAATGTAACACTTCCTCCTTTACACAGGGGTGATAATGTTGTGGTGCACACTGTTGGAGCTTACAATATGACTCAGTGGATGCAGTTCATTTCGCTTCGTCCCGCAATTGTAATGATAGATTTAAAAGATAAACCACACATCATTCGAAAAAGAGAAACCTTGCATTCTATTGAAGCAGATGAAGTGCTGCCCGATTATCTGAAATCATTTAAATTGTAACCTCATTCACCTATGAAGGCAAAGCTGCAACTAAATAGTAGTGCAATTATTAATAGTTACGCGCAGCTTTTCTTTTCCAACAGCCGTGTTCTTGCCGTTCTGTTGTTAATTTCTTCGTTCACAGATCCGTTTGTCGGCACCTGCGGTTTGTTTTCACTAATAGTTGCTGTGCTTTTTGCCGATTGGCTGGGAATGAACTCAGAATTTATCCGCAATGGCACCTATGGATTCAACAGCCTCATGGTGGGGCTGGCAATGGGAGTTTATTATCAATTAGACACCCGTTTGCTTTTTATATTGATCTTCATTTCTTTTTTTACTCTATTATTGACGGTGGTTATAGGTGGGGTGTTAAGTAAGTATAATATCCCGTCTTTAAGCTTGCCTTTTCTGATTGGCATCTGGGTGATATTGCTAAGTGTAAGAACTTTCACTTCTATTCATCTTAGCGAGCGCGGCATTTACACTATCAATGAATTATATGGCTATGGTGGTAATTTTCTCGTAAACATTTATCAAAAACTGAATTCAATATCTCTCCCACTTTTTATTGATGTTTATCTTAAATCAATTGGTGGTATTTTTTTTCAATATAATCTTGTTGCGGGAGTACTAATACTTATCGGTTTAATTTTCTATTCAAGAATTGCCTTCCTCTTATCTCTCATAGGTTTTGCCACAGGTTATCTTTTTTATTACTTGCTAAATGGAGAGTTCACCCAATTACAATATAGTTACATCGGGTTCAATTTTATTCTTACGTCTGTTGCATTGGGAGGATTTTTTTTAATCCCGTCACACAAATCGTTTTTGCTTACTCTTATAGTTACGCCGGTGATTGCCATATTATTAAGCGGCGCTACGGCATTGTTTTCAATCTACCAGTTGCCGGTTTATTCACTGCCTTTCAATATTGCCGTAATGCTGGTTCTTTTTGTACTTAATAACAGGGCGGTTTCTAAAAATCTCGATTTGGTAACCCTGCAACAATTTACCCCTGAAAAAAATCTTTATAAATATCGTAATCGTGTTAAGAGATTTAAAAATGATACCTACTTTCATATTCATCTGCCGTTTACCGGGTGCTATTATGTTTCGCAGGGATATAATGGCAGCATAACGCACAAAGGTGAATGGCAGCACGCTTTGGATTTTGTGATACGTAATGAAAAAGGCAAAACATTTAGGTCAACAGGTATTGAGGTTTCTGATTTTTATTGTTACGATTTACCCGTGCTGGCGCCGGCTGCCGGATATGTTACAACCCTCGCTGATAACATTGATGATAATGCAGTAGGTGGGGTGGATCTGGAAAACAATTGGGGCAATACCATTGTGATAAAACATGCCGACTATTTTTATAGCAAGCTCTCTCATTTGAAGAAGGGTTCTTTTAAAGTTAAGATTGGCGATTATGTTCAAAAGGGCGATGTGCTAGGCGCCTGCGGAAATTCAGGACTCTCACCCGAACCGCACATTCATTTACAGTTGCAGGCGAATCCTTATATAGGGTCGAAAACGCTTAATTATCCTATTAGTTATTATGTAAGAAAAAACAACAACAAGCTTTCCTTTCATTCATTTGAAGTGCCGCAGGAAGGTGATACGATAAGTAATGTAGAAACAACAAAATTGCTTAAAAATGCTTTTGCTTTTATTGCCGGGGAAGAATTTAATTTTGCAGTAAAAACAGGCGACAAAGAAACTAAAAACCATTGGGAGATTTTTACTGACAGCTATAATCAATCCTATATTTATTGCCATACCACCCGCTCAACGGCTTACTTTGTAAACGATGGAATGCTTTTTTACTTCACCGATTTTTACGGCGACAGAACCTCACTATTATATTATTTTTACCTGGGCGCATATAAAGTTTTGCTGGGTTACTATGCGGATATAGAGCTAAAAGACAGGTTTCCTATAGAGGGCTTTTACTATGGCGTTTCTAAAATTATCCAGGATTTTATAGCCCCGTTCTATAGTTATTTTAGCACAAATTTTTACATGAAATTCAGCAGTATTGATAACGCATCCCAACCCGGTAAAATTGAAATTACAACTGGAGCTTCAGCCGCACTGGGTAAACATATAGTGCGAACAATTAATTATAATATCATTTGTTCGAAAAACCGCCTGCAATCTATTATCATTAGGGACGGAAATCAAATGATAACGGCAGAATGCATAGACTAATACTAATATTCTTGGTTTTTTCTTTCCAAAAAGTTCATGCTGCGCAGGATACATTGAGCTTTCAGGAAGTTAATATTAAAACCTATCAATATTATCTTGAACAAAAATGGGATTCCGTTATACTTATAGGCTCACAGGCATTGAGGCAACATATTGACTATTATTACCTGCGTATGCGCATGGGAATTGCTTATTTTCAAAAAAAAGAATATCGTATTGCCGAGCCTCATTTCCTGCGCGCACTTAAATTCAATTCATCAGACGATGTGGCAAAAGAATATCTTTATTATTGTTATACCTATTCAGAGCAATACGATTATGCCGGAAAATTATCCGCTTCATTTTCTGATTCGCTCACTAAAAAACTTCACACAGGTTATCTTAAACCCATTGATGTTATTTATGTGGATGCCGGCGAAAAATTAAGCAGTGATACGGCGCAGTATCATAATGCATTTTTTTTTAATGCGGAAGCATATAGTCGCCTTAGCAAATCAATATCCATTTTCGAATCCTATACATACTATAATCAAACAGCTTATTGGGGTAACGTACAACAAAATGATTTTTATGTAAAAACCTTCATCCCGTTCTCTAATCAATGGCTTTTAACGCCTGCTGTTCATTTTTTCTTTCTTAATGCACTCCCTTATTATTTTAACAGTATTCACTATGCCGCCTCGGTAGAGTGTCAGAGATCCTTTGATTTGGAAGATATAGGCGCTTCATTTTCTTATTCTGATGTAGCACATAGCACACAATTACAGGAAACCGTTTTTCTCACCTATTATCCGTTTGGCAATAATAAATTGTCAATAAAAGCGACGTTGTTATTGCAGGAAGATTCAGTGCAGGACAGGCAGGCTGCCGCCTGGGCAGATGTTAATTTTAAGCCGGTTTCAAGGGTAACTTTGAGCACGGGGTATTACAGGGGAAACGCAGTTTATATCAATCAATGGGATGCTTATTTAGTTGACAATGCTGTTGTACTTACTACATCTAAATTCTATATTAGAGCTGCCTTTGATGTGAGCAGGCATTTTAATATTTACGCCCTGTATCAATATGAAAATACAAGTGATATATTTGCCAATATTCCCTTTCATTACACTACTGTATTGATAGGGTCAAAAATAATTTTATGAAGAAAATAATCATTATCCCACTTGTACTTATAGTTTTTATAAGTAGTTCGCTACACGCCCAGGATGACCCGGTGAGAACTGCCTTTTCTAATAGTTATGTATCGGAAAAGAAAGCTAATTATGTTGAAGCGATTACAGAATTAAAGAAAGTATATGATGAAAAATCGTATGAAATTAACCTGCGTCTGGGCTGGCTTAACTACGAAGCGGGGCTTTACACTGAAGCAATGTCTTATTATCAGAAAGCTATTGATTTAATGCCTTATGCCATTGAGCCGCGGCTTGGCTTTGTTTTGCCGGCAGCGGCTACGGGCGATATGGACAAAGTCACCACTCAATACAATAAAATATTGGAAATTGACCCTAAAAATACTACCGCCAATTATCGTTTGGGGCTTATTGCCTATGGTAAAAAAGATTATAAAACGGCGCAAAATTATTTTGAGCTGGTGGTTAACCTTTACCCTTTTGATTATAGTTCGCTGTTAATGCTGGCATGGAGCGACTTTCAATTGAACGATTATGCCGATGCAAAAGTGCTTTTCAATAAAGTATTGTGGTATTCTCCCACCGACACTTCGGCATTAGACGGTCTATCGAAAATTAAATAAACTTTTGCCTCTTTCATCATCACCTTAATTTATTTTTGTGTTAATGAAGAACGTTATCACTTACTTTTTTTGCCCTGTGTTTATGATTTTATGTGTAAACACTTTTGCCCAATCCATTAAAGGCAAAATTATTGTTAATGACACCGTGAGAACCTATAATTTATTTATACCAAATCATCTTGATATTTCTAAAAACTATCCATTGGTTATTGTGTTGCATGGAGGGGGAGGAATAGGGGCGAACATGCAGAGCTTTACACATTTTAACGATGTGGCGCAGAAAGAAAATTTTCTTGTATGTTATCCGAATGGCTATAATAAAGGATGGAATGACCATCGTGCTGGAAGCAAACTGCCCTCACGCGCCGATGATGTTAAATTTATTTCTATGCTTATTGATGAGCTCGTAAATAACTATCACGCCGACCCTAAAAGAGTATTCGTTACCGGCATTTCAAACGGCGCAATAATGAGTTTATTTTTGGCGCAGGAATTGTCGGGTAAAATACGTGCTATTGCGGCAGTGTGCGGCAGTATCCCTGAAAATTATGCGTCAACGTATCATATTTCCAACCCTGTTTCCATTATGGTGATGAATGGCACGGATGACAAATTGGTTAACTATAACGGCGGACCTGTGCTTTTTGAATATGCCGATCGCGGGGCGGTTATAGCTACCGATTCTATGATTCAAAAATTATTGATTCAATTAAAATGCCACGGGCAACCCGAAATCTATAATTTTCCCGACATTGATACCCATGATGAGTGCACTGCTGTTAAGTACACTTTCAAAAACTGTGAAGACAATTCTGAACTGGTTTTTATTAAAGTTATCGGTGGCGGACACACCTGGCCCGGCGGTCCTCAATATACTATGCGTCTTATTATAGGCAACGTATGCAGGGACTTTGATGCCACCACTGAAATATGGAAATTTTTTAAACAACAGGTATACTGACCTAAGAAATGAAAATGCGTCTTGAATATATTTTTTATTCCCCTCCTTTTTTTAAGGAGGGGGCAAAGCCAATAAGGGGAGCCGGGGTGGTTTTTAAATTTTCACTGCTGCTGATTCTCATTGTAATTCCCTTTTTCTCTTTTTCGCAGCAATACATAGAAGGCGACGCACCAATCATTGACTCCACAAAATTTCAATTACCTGAATTTAAAGTGCATTACAACAATTGCACCATTACGTTCACTCAAATTGATTCCATTATTTATGCCGAATCTCCCGTTCAGGATAATTCTTTAACATTTGACAGAACGCCTATAAAAAAGAGAAAAGATTCGCTGGTGATTTTAATGAAGCCCAAAAAATTAGCCTTTGTTGACGATTCAACTAAGGATGCGCGCCATTTCAAACTGGTAGAATATGCCGGGTTTTTAAAAAACCTAAACATTCACCTGGTTAAAGTGTTAGGATGGGAGAGTATTATTTACTTTGCCATACACGAAGACGGGAAGATAGATACCTTGTGGTATGCAGGTATTGAGCCGGCAACTTCTAATAAAAGGTTTGTGGCTTACCAGTTGCAGGGAGATTACTACCAGGTTTGTGTTGATACATTCAATGCCGCTAAAAATAAATTTACAGAGGAATGGGATTTTACATTTATCCCTGAAAAGCTTTATGCTTTTAAATGGTTAGACGAAAATGATTTTTTAGCCGTTATAAGTGAGCACCATAAAAGGAAATACTTTTACAAGGTTTCATTTAGTGAGGATTAAACGCTTTTTAGGGTATTAGCCGCACATTAATTATTCTATTTATCTTTGTTTTGCCAAATGAACGATGATAAATACAACCAGAGGGGCGTTTCAGCCACAAAAGAGGATGTTCATGCCGCTATAAAAAAACTGGATAAAGGTTTATTTCCGAGTGCCTTCTGCAAAATTTTCCCTGATGTAACAGGCAGCAATAAAAACTATTGCACCATTCAACACGCTGATGGGGCAGGCACTAAATCGTCATTAGCATATATATATTGGAAAGAAACCGGCAACCTGTCGGTGTGGAAAGGCATTGCCCAGGATTCTATTGTTATGAATTTGGATGATATGCTTTGCGCCGGCGCAACAGGTCCGTTTTTATTTACATCAATTATTAACCGCAATAAAAATTTAATACCCGCAGAGGTAATAAAAGCAATTATAGAAGGCACACAGGAGTTTTTTGATTTAATGAAAAAGCAGGGTATTGAAATTGTTTATTCAGGTGGTGAAACTGCTGATGTGGGCGATATGGTTAGAACAGTTAGTGCGGATTCCGTGATGATGTGCCGAATGAGAAGAAGCGATGTAATCGAGATAAATATTAAGCCCGGCGATGTAATAGTGGGATTAGCCTCTTACGGAAAAGCGAGCTATGAAAAACAATATAACAGCGGCATCGGCAGCAATGGGTTAACCTCTGCACGGCACGATGTGTTGCACCATGATTATGCAATAAAATATCCTGAAAGCTTTAACCCGTTAGTGGATGAGAGTTTAGTTTATTCAGGAACAAAAACATTAACTGAAAAAGTTAATGATTCACCTCTTGATGCCGGTAAACTATTATTGTCGCCTACACGAACCTATGCCCCTGTTATGAAGAAAATTTTAGAGCAATACAAAAAAAAGGTTCACGGCATAATTCATTGCAGCGGAGGGGGACAAACAAAGGTTCTGCATTTTGCAAATAATATTCACATAGTAAAAGACAATTTATTGACGTTACCTCCGGTATTCCAAATGATACATTCAGAGTCGGAAACGGATTGGAAAGAAATGTACCGGGTATTTAATATGGGTCAACGCTTAGAATTTTATTGCGATCTTAAAACCGCACAAAAGATAATTTCTATAGCGAAAGAATTTAATATTGATGCCCAAATCACCGGCTGGTGTGAAAAAGCCAAAGGCAAAAAACTGACTATTAAAAGCCAATATGGTGAATTTCAATATTCCTAAAATCTTTCTTATGTATTAAGCATTATCGGCATCACAAGCATCAGTATATCTTCATTTTCCTGCGGATTAGTTGGTGCAAGCAATGCGGCGCGAGTGGGAGTTGATAGTGAAAACTGCACTTCATCCACATTCAATGCGGTTAGCATATCAATAAGGAACCGGGCATTAAATGCTATCTCCATATCTTCCCCTTTATACTGGCAAAGCAGTTTTTCATTTGCCTCATTCGAAAAATCAAGGTCGCGGGCAAATACATTCAATTCACTGCCGGCAACCTTCATAGTTACCTGGTGAGTGGTTTTGCTGGCGAAAATAGAAAGGCGCTTTAACGAATTGAGCAGGTCGCGTGAATTAACAGTTAGCTTATTCGGATTATCAGTTGGAACAACTGCATTATAATCGGGGAAACGGGCATCAATTAAGCGGCAGATTAGTGATACACCGTTAAAATTGAAAAATGCATTGGAATTGTTGTAAGAGATTTTTATTTGGGTTTCATCAGTTGGCAAGGCTGAGCTTAGCAGGTTCATAGCTTTGCGCGGCACAATAAAAGAAGCAGTTTTCGAGCTTTTTGAATCTTTGCGGGTATAACGAACTAATTTGTGTGCATCGGTAGCTACAAAATTAGTACCCTCATTTGTCAATTCAACATATACACCTGTCATTGCAGGGCGCAATTCATCGTTGCTGACTGCAAACAACGTTTTAGTGATAGCATTAGCCAGAACAGGCGAAGCCATTTTTATCTCCTTAATATCTTCCGGAACGGGAATACGTGGAAAATCGTCACCATTCTCGCCGGTGAGTTTGTATTTACCGTTGTCAGAAGTTATCTCAACGCCAAGGTTCTTACTGTCCACTGAAAATGTAAGTGGCTGGTCGGGTAATGAACGCAAAATATTCATTAGCATTTTTGCGGGTATGGCAATTTTACCCTCCTCTTTGGTCTCAATATCTATCACTGCCGACATAGAGGTTTCCAGGTCGGTTGCGAAAACAGTGAGTTTACCATCTTTAATATCGAATAGAAAATCTTCCAGGATAGGGAGCACGGTATTCGAATTCACAACGCCTTCAATAAGTTGCAGATGCTTCAGCAAAGCAACGGTGCTTATAATAAATTTCATTTAATTATTTTTTGAATGGAAACAAAGATAGTTATTTTGACTTTTTATCCAATTGAATAAAATTAACAGTATGTTTATTACTTTTAAAAATTATATCTTACATAATAAATCACTAAAAACTCTCTTTTTAGCCTAATGGCAAAAAACCTGTTCCGCAAGAAGACATTAGACGTCATATTAAAGCAATTGGCACAAAGGGAGAGTGACCATGAGCATGTCTCACTTAATAAGGTGCTTACAGTCCGCGACCTAACGGCATTGGGAGTTGCGGCTATCATTGGAGCGGGTATATTCAGCACGGTAGGTAAATCCTGTTACTTTGGTGGTCCGGGGGTGATTATTCTTTTTATACTCACTGCCATAACCTGCGGTTTCTCGGCATTATGTTATGCGGAATTTGCCTCGCGCATTCCTGTAAGTGGCAGCGCTTATACCTATTCTTATGCCGCCTTCGGTGAGCTTATTGCCTGGATTATCGGCTGGGATTTGATAATGGAATACGCCATAGGCAATATTGTGGTGGCTAATTCATGGTCGAGCAATCTTACCAGTTTTCTCAATAATATAAATGCCGGTATTCACCGGCGGTTTCCTTCAATTAATTTTAGTTTACATATTCCCGATTACCTGTGTAAAAGTTTCAGACAGATTCTATTAGCACATAATCAATTCATGGATTTAACAGCAAGGCATTTACCCATTTCTACCGATATAATTTCAATGAATAATATGTGGAATTCCGCTCCACATATTGGCTCAATTCCTGTTATTATCAACCTTCCCGCTTTGTTTATTGTATTCATTATTACATGGGTGGTGTTTGTAGGAATCAGGGAATCCCGTACATCGAGTAATTTGATGGTGGCATTCAAGCTTATTGTCATCATGATGGTAATTGCCATCGGTTTCTTTTATGTGAATGCAAATAACTGGTCGCCGTTTGCGCCTAATGGGTTTGGCGGTATTATGCGCGGCGTATCTGATGTGTTCTTTGCCTACATCGGCTTTGACGCCATTTCAACAACGGCTGAAGAATGTAAAAACCCGCAGCGTGACCTTCCGCGCGGGATGATATATTCTCTTATCATTTGTACGGTATTGTATGTATTAATCGCTCTTGTGCTCACAGGAATGGTAAACTATAAAAGTCTGAATGTGGGCGATTTTCTTGCCAGTGCATTTGCGCAAAGAGGGTTAACGTGGCTAAGCGGTATTATTGCACTTAGCGCCGTTATTGCCACTACCAGCGTATTACTCGTGTTTCAGTTGGGACAACCGCGAATTTGGATGAGCATGAGCCGCGATGGCTTGCTACCTAAGAAGTTTTCTGTGTTGCATCCTAAATACCACACACCGGGTTTTGCAACTATCGTTACGGGATTTATGGTAGGTATTCCAGCATTGTTTCTCGATTCAGACCTTGTTACCGACCTTACCAGCATAGGTACTTTATTCGCTTTTGTGCTGGTATGTGGCGGCATTTTGGTTTTACCACGTGTAGAGAAAGAAAAAGGTAAATTCAGAGTGCTGTATATAAATGGTAAATATATTGTACCGCTTACTGTAATACTTGTTACGATAGGCGCATTTCATTTTAATGGAGAACGGGTAACAGATTTTATGCTATCACGCACGTTGAAAGCGCCCGATGATTTGGTTAAATCCCTTTCACCACAGGAGGTAAATCAGTTGAAGATGACAGCGTATAATACTGATGCAGCAGGGCTTACAACTGTTACTAATGATTCATTGGGAAGCTATCTTTCTACCATTACCGGTGACCAATACAGCAGCATAGTTCGCGCTCTTCCTGTAAATGCTACTCAGAAATTTGACAGTGGCTGGAGTGTTTTCACATCCAATATTCCTTTTTGGGTATTTATAGTTCTCTCAATTATTATAACCATTTTCAGTTTCCTTAGAAATTTATCTCTTATACCTGTTTATGGTTTGTTATCCTGTTTTTACCTGATGACGGAATTGGGTATTACCAATTGGCTGAGGTTTATAATTTGGCTGATAATTGGTATGGTGATTTATTTTACATACAGTTATAGGCATAGCAGATTAAATACGGAAGTAAGTTAAAAGTCCCCTTTAAGGATTTAGGAGTAAATCTCCTTCAAAGCATCCTCCAATTTCTCAAACTCAAAATTAAATCCCGCCTTCCTGATTTTCTCAGAAGAAACGTTTGCACTATCGGTAATAGCTGAAGCCATTTCACCAAGAGCTAAATTGAGTAAAAATTTAGGAGCAGGAATGGGTGATGTGATTTTATGTAACGCTTTTGCCAAAGCTGTTGAGAGCGTTTTATAATCAACGGGGTTAGGCGCTACAACATTATAAGCGCCGTTCATCTTTTCATTTTTAACTGCAAAAACAAATGCTCTTGCCACATCATCAATGTGTACCCATGAATAAATTTGATTGCCGTTGCCTAATATAGGGCGGATGAAAAATTTCATCGGCTCCGCCAGTTTAGGTAGTGCCCCTGCTTCCTTATCCAATACAATACCAATCCGCAATTTAACCACACGTTTATCTTGCTTTTCAAATCGGGAAGCCCCTTTTTCCCAGAGTTTGCAGGTGGTGGCTAAAAAATCGTGTGAAGCGGTAGATTCTTCTGTAAGCAATTCATTTCCCCGGTTGCCGTAAATGCCTGTAGCGGATGCCGATATAAAGCTGCGAACGTTGTTTTTATTTTTACTCAGATAATCAAAAATAAGATTGGCAGTTTCCACCCGGCTGTTAATAATTTCGTTTTTGCGATTAATGGTCCATCGCTCATCGGCAATTCCCGTTCCCGCAAGATGAATGATATGGTCTGCACGTTCAAAACAACCGGCATCAACAAGTTTATTTTTCAAATCCCATGAAAAACTTTGCACTCCATCTGTCTGTCGTAATGTTCTGCCCAAATGAAATACACGATGTCCTTTTTCGAGCAAAAGCTTAGTGATATGCCTGCCGATAAGCCCATTGCCTCCTGTGATTACAATTGTTGACATAGTACCTCACCCCCGTCCCCCTCTCCATAAAAATGGAGAGGGGGGTAGGATTTTATTTATTTATCGAAATTAACATTTGGCGGTGAATGTATGTGTTTTGATTTAATAGTTTAATATTGAAATTTACGGTAAATTGTTCGGTCATATTCTTTTTAAAAAAGACGCTATGAAAAAATACTCATTCCCGAAAAATATTTTCATTGCTGCACTGCTATTATTTGCAGGTTGCATCAATACCGCTAATCACAACCAGGTAACAGTGTGTTATGTAGAAGACGCCGATCAGCTTAATCCTTATAATTCTAAAACAGTAGAAGCCGATTATCTTTCAGATAAGATTTTCCAGGAGTTATTGAATAATGATCATAAAACACTGAAACTGGTTGGTGTATTAGCCACTGATTTGCCTGTGGTAGGACAGGATTCTTCCGGTAAAAAACTGCTGCTCACCTATGACCTGCGTCCACGGAGCAAGTGGGATAATGGCGATGAGATAACAGCAAAAGATGTTGAATTCAGTTTAAAAGTTTTAAAAAACCCCAAAGTAAACGATGAGAGGCAACGACCGTATTTTGATTTTATTCAGGACATAAAATTTTACCCGGACAGTCCGCAGAAATTTACATTAATATGTACAGGCGGCTATATGCTTTCTATACCGGCCAGCGGCTCTTTCCCTATTATTCCGCAATATATATATGACCCGCAACACCTGATGGATGAATTTACACTTAAACAACTCAGTGACTCCAATAATGCAAAAGCATTGGCATTAAATCCGAAGATTATCGCTTTTGCCGACAGTTTTAATGCAGTGAAATATAAAAACGATCCTAAGTTTATTGTTGGCTCCGGTCCTTATTATGTTGAGCAGTGGATACCGAACCAGCGGCTGGTTCTTGCGCGCAAACCAAATTGGTATGGCAATGCCTTAAATGGCGACAACGCCAATGATTATTTCCGTGCCTACCCGGGAAAGCTGATTTATGAAATTATTCCTGATGAAGCAACGGCTCTTGTAGCGCTTAAATCAGGCAAGCTCGATGTGATGTCAGGTATAAACCCCAAAGATTTTTTGGCTATGCAAAATGATGAAAATGTGAAAAAGAAATTTAATCTATACACGCCGATTTCATTAAGGTATTCTTATGTAGGACTTAATATGCACGATCCTAAACTTGCTGATGTGCGCGTTAGACAGGCATTGGCGCATTTGTTGGATGTGGACCGTATTATTAAACAATTGGGTTATGGCATGGGTAAACGCACCATCGGTCCGGTAAATCCTTCAAAAAAAGATGAGTATAATGATACCATCACACCGTATGATTTTAATATTGATAAAGCAAAAAAAATTCTTGCCGATGCAGGATGGACAGATCTTGACGGAAATGGCATTGTAAATAAGAAGATAAATGGGGTTAAAACGCCTTTGCATTTAACTCTATATTACAAAAGCGGGAGTGACCAGGTGCGTGATGCCTGCCTGATTTTTACAGAAGATGCCCGTAAAGCAGGCGTGGATATTGATGTGGTGCCTATGGAGTGGTCGGTGTTATTGCAAAACCTGCGCGATCATAAATTTGAAATGTATTATGGGGCATGGATTGATTCGCCGGTGGACGAAGATTTAGAGCAGATATGGGGAACGGCATCACAGCAGGGAGGAGACAACTTTGTGAATTTCGGCGATGCGGAATCTGATGCGCTAATTGAACAGGTGAGAACAGAGCCTGACCAAAACAAACGTAATGAATTGTATAAAGAATTCCAGGTGCTCACACATGAGCAGGTACCCTATATCTTCATCTATTCTCAAACGGAAAAGATAGCCATCAGTAAGCGGTTTTCAAATGCGTTTCCGTCGTCATTGCGCCCCGGATTTTGGGAACCCGGATTTCGCACCACGGAGATACCAAGCGGCACGAATTAAGCATTCTGTATGATAAAATATATCATCAAAAGGATATTAATTTTTATTCCCACGCTTATTGCTATTTCTCTTATCACGTTTTTTATCAGCGTTCACGCTCCCGGCGATCCTGTTGACCTTATGCTTGGCAGGAACACTTCTGATAATACGCAGATAGCCGATAAGCTTTCAGGGGAAAAAACCTACCTCGAACTCAGGCATAAACTGGGTCTTGATTTACCGTTGTTTTATTTTTCCTTCGGCAGTTTAGCAAATCCCGATACGTTATTTAAAATTCCCGACAGGGACATGCAGGATAACCTTGACCGCCTTGTGAACCGCTATGGTGACTGGGAACAAATACAATCCTATTTTTTGAAAATCAAATCTATAAACAATGCACTTAAAAATGTGCGCCAGGATAGCATTTCAGCAAATGATATTATCTCATTCAGAAGTTATCTGTATAACCTTGAATTAAATGATAATCCTGCTTTGATTAAAGATGCCTTCTCGCAAATGAATTTAATTATTGAAAAAGATAAAAATTTTCAGCCGCTAAATCAACAATTTCAATTATTGGAGGCAGCTTATAATTCAATGATTACTCAAACAACAATGTGGAAGAATTATATTCCCATTTTCCATTTTTACGGATTTCGTAACCAGTATCATCATTGGATAATAAAATTTATCAGGGGTGATTTTGGAATTTCTTATCACGACGGGCTACCCGTAGCAGATGTGCTTTGGAGCGCCGTTAAATGGACGTTGCTAATCAGCATTCTTTCCATTATACTCACTTATGTTATTGCAGTGCCGGTGGGTGTTAGCTCAGCCATTAACAAAAACTCCTTGCAAGACCAGGCGTCGTCCACTTTTTTATTCATGCTATATTCATTGCCGAGTTTTTGGATTGCCACACTGCTTATAATTTTTTTAGGCGGCGGCGATTATCTTCACCTTTTTCCTTCTTATGGCTTACATGACCTGGATTCATCGGCGCCATTTTTTCAACGGCTGGTTGATTTGATGTATCACCTGGTGTTGCCATTAATTTGCTGGACATATCCTTCCTTTGCGTTTTTAAGCAGGCAAATGCGCGGAGGTATGTTGAATGTTATTAATGAAGATTTTATCCGCACGGCAAAGGCAAAAGGACTTGATGATAAACAAGTGTATTGGAAACACGCGTTCAGAAATTCGTTATTGCCGGTAATTACGCTGTTCGCAACTGTTTTTCCTTTTGTTATTGGCGGTTCCATTGTGTTAGAATATATTTTTTCCATTCCCGGTATGGGCAGGCTAACTTATGATGCTATTATAGAACGGAACTATCCAGTTGTATATGCAGTGACGATGTTTTCGGCTATACTTACTTTGGTGGGCTATTTAGTAGCTGATATTTTATACGCTGTGGTTGATCCGCGCATTACCTTTTCTCAAAAACATAAAACATGAGCGGGAAAAAATTGCGCGAAAATTTTGTGGCATATACCGTGCGCCAGTTCCGCAATAGGAAGGTTGCTGTTATCTCGGCTTATGTGGTAATAGTTCTTGCTTTCGTGGCATTGTTTGCCGATTTTCTGGCAAATGAAAAACCTATCGTTTGCAAATACCAGGGCAAATTTTATTTTCCGGTCATTAAAGAATATGCTGTTGATCTTGGCATCAGTTCATATCCCAAAGTATTCAGTAATGTTGATTGGAGGAGGTTACATTATGATTTTGTAATGTGGACTCCCATTCCTTACCTGCCGCAAAACCAGGATACAGCGAATACGCATTCAGTGGGACCGCTTGCACATCAAAACGTGCCGTCTGCTTTTTGGCGGCATTGGCTGGGCACCGATGAACTCGGGCGCGATGTGTTATCGGGAATGATACACGGCACAAGCACGGCTTTTCTTGTAGGACTTATTTCTATGGCATTGGCTGCATTGATTGGAATTATTGCCGGGGCATTAGCTGGCTATTTTGGTGATGACAGACTTAGAGTTTCACGTTCGCGATTAATCTTTAATGTGCTCTTTTTTGTATTGGCTATTTTTTACGCCTTTCAGGTGAGGAGCTATGCGCTTAGTGATGCGCTGTCGCAATCTGTTGTTTCTTTCATTTTGCAATTGGAATTAAGCATATTAATTTTTATAGCAGTAATGGCAATTGGAAATATAATTTGCATTCCGTTTAAACGCATTTTATATTTAAGTAAAAAAATATCCATCCCCGTTGATATTATTATATCGCGGCTTATTGAAATTATGGTAAGTATACCAGCTTTGTTTTTGATATTGGCAATTTTGGCAATTGTTACCCAGCCATCATTACTGCTGATAATGGCAGTAATAGGGCTTACGTCGTGGACCGGTATTGCGCGGTTTATTCGCGCGGAGTTGCTAAAAGTGCGCCGATTAGAATATATTGAAGCAGCACATGCATTGGGCTTTTCAGAATTCAGAACATTATTGCGCCATGCCATTCCAAACGCATTATCGCCTGTCATAACCGCATTGGCTTTTGGCGTTGCCTCGGCAATATTGATTGAAAGCACGTTGTCTTTTTTAGGATTCTCCGCGGGCGATTCTGTTACCTGGGGCACATTGCTTTCCGCTGCGCGGCAAAACGAATCGGCGTGGTGGCTGGCGGTGTTTCCCGGCTGTACTATTTTTATAACCGTAACTGCCTTTAATCTTATCGGCGAAGGATTGACGGATGCCCTGAACCCGAAGTTAAGGAAATAAATCTAATGCCCGAAAACCTAACTCACTGATTTTGAGATACCCATCCTTGACACTAATGTAGCCTTGTCAATTGCAACTAAAAGATATTCAATTAATTGCAAAACGCTATCCTTGACAAAGTAATATGAAAGTTTGGGAATTTGCACCTGCTCAACCGGGATGAAAATGCCAGGACATAAACGCTTACCTGATTATTAGACCTTATAGAAAATGAAATGGAATTAAATAATAAATAAATCAATTATTTTTCTGCCTGCATGCGAAAGTTGTTTTGGGAGATGGAATTAAGGGTTAACAAATTTTTAAATTTTTTAAAATTATTCTGCTGCTTTTAAAAATAAAAAATGCGCAGAGAAAAATTGCGCAAAGGGTGAGGTGATGACTAAGCTGGTTGCCTGAAATGAGCAGTAGAATAAGCGTCCAAATAAAATTATGGATTGTTTTGAATGAAGAAATGCCATTCACGGCTTTAACCTTACGCGCGGCGCGCACACCAAAACCGGCATACCTGCAATCGTCTATAAGACTGTTACTATTTTCAGTATCGTTATCATTGCTATCACTCAATAACCGCCGGAGACAATAAAAAGGAATTCTGATTACTAAAATGCAGATAAGTAATTTGATAATTTGATGATTTGGTAATTTGATAATAATAGAAGGAAAGAAATTATGGTGAAGTATAACCAGACCGATTAAAAGTAGTATTGAACTAATTTTAATTATTGGAAAATGTTTTGCTAAACGATTTAATTCTTTCAGTAAAGTGATACCATAGTTTATTGCTACAAACCACATTACTATTTTTAAAAGAAATAACATATTTATTTTGACAGAACAAAATTAGCTGTTGAGGAATTATACTTAAAAAAGCTGGGACAGGAAGTTTTTAAAATTTTATATTTGTCATGTATAAATAACTAACGTATAACTAATAAATTCATTTTTGAGCCTCTTTTTTACTTTCGATTTTCTTTCATTTTCATGTTTTGGCGAACGCAATAAATTAAATTGCCACGCCCATTTAGGTTGTGGGGCTAATAAAAATAAATAGAATTTAGCCGGAAATATTTTTTGATTTAGTGAATGAATATTCACTACAAAAACGGCTGAAGTACAACTTCAGCCGAGAGGGGCAATTAGTCATTGAAGATTGTAAACAAATAACCAAAAACCACAAAAGTCTTTAAGACTTTTGTAGTCTGATTTAATTTATATCATCACATTTTCACCAGCTCAACCCTTCGGTTATTTGCGCGCCCTTCGGGAGTATCGTTAGTTGAAATAGGCTTTGATGCCCCGAATCCTTTTGTAGTAAATCGTGACGCATCAATGCCCATCGCTGTCAATTGCGCTTTTACGGCATCGGCGCGCTGCTGCGATAAGGTTTGATTATGGTCGGCAGCGCCCGTATTATCGGTGTGCCCGTCAATTTCAAGTTTAACGGCAGGGTTTGTTTTCAGCCAGCTTACCAGTTCATTTAAAAAACCCATGGACTCGGGTTTAATAGTAGACTTGTCTACATCAAAAGTGATGGCATGAGTCATAAATTTGCCGGTGGTATTAATCTGGTCAAGCATATTCATATTGCCGCCATTGGCAATGCGCACGCTGGTAAAAGTTAATGGATTGTCCTGTGAGCCGATGCCTCCCAGCTCAATGCTGTCTGCCATGAAACCGCAGTTGGGCACTACCAATACTCTGTACTGGTCTACGTAGCATTTAATTTGCTTATTCTTATATATCATGGCGGCGTGATGCCATTTATTACGAAAATCCGTGTTCTTATCCGGGTACTCGCCGCTCAAATCATGAGTGAAACTGCCCGTGCTCACTGACCCGCTATTATCAAAGCCGATATATCTTTCGCCCTGGTCGGTTTGTAAAAATATGGTTATGCCGTATCCGCTGTTAGCATAATAATCAAATTCTATTGTAAACGGGTCTGACAAATAATTTGTGCCTTTTATAAGCGGGCTAACCCTTGCATAATTGCCTTCAGTGAGCACGAACACCATTTTATCACCCTGTTTATTTACCACGCCCTGCCCTGCAATTAAATTCCAATGGTCGGGAAATTCGCCATCCTGTGTATCCTTGAAATTATCGTCAAGCAATATGGTGTTGCCGGGTACAAAATCATAATTATTATATGCCTTGTATGTTTGCGGTGCGCTGCCCGCCGAAGCGCTGTCTGATTTGGATTTCTGCTGAGTGCCGGTGGTTTTTGAATTGGATGGCGTATTCTTTTTACCTGTTACGCCGTTTTGCACCGTATCGAGCGAATTGTCCATGGTTTGGCTTGCCTGGTTATTGGCGCGGTCATTAACTTTGCTTTTTAACATGCCGCCAAGGTTAAATTGAGCATTGCAATTTATTGCCATGGCACATAGCACAATTAAAGTAAATAAGGTTTTCATAAGTTATATTTTTGGGGTTAATGGTTATCTCATGTCCTTCAATTTTTCATGTTAGAGCTAATCGTTATCGGCGACTAATATAGTAAAAAAATGTAAAGCGGATAAAAAAATCATCCGGTTATTTAACGGGCTTTAAAAAGGGAGAGAGTTACATAGCGTTTAAAGTCTAAAAGTTGAACCCTTATTTATTTGCGGGAGTATTATTGTGCCAACAGCATTACTTTACCAGCACAATCTTCCCCACATACACCTGCCCACTCTCCAATGTTAATCTATAAAAATACATAGCGGGCGGCAAGTTGCGCATATCATAGTTATTTGGGTATTTGGTTGTTTTATAAAGTGTTCTACCTAACTCATCATAAATGGTTACACTATTGCTGCCCTGTGGCAGGTTGATAATTTGCCATTTGGTTTGACTGCCTAAGCCATAAATAAGTGAAGGTATAATAAGCGAAGGAATTACAGGACAATTGGTTACGGTAATTGTTTTTATAACACTATCTACCGAACAGCCTTCATACGCCCACATTCTCACAGTATAAGTACCGGGTTGGGTAAAATGGTGTGTAGGATTTTGTAGTGTTGAATGATTATTACTACAGCTTGCTGTATCTCCAAAACTCCACCACCATTCCTGGGGTGTAATATTACTGTTATCTGTAAAAGAGGCTATACTATTTGCACAATTAACAGAATAATAAAAATTAGGTGTAAAAAGTGTATCAGGGTAATATAAAGCATCTATATTATTTGGTAAATCCCAAAACAATGTATATGGGTTTACCGATACACCATCAAAAATAAAATTGCATGAAGCTCCTGGTGAGTCGGGTTGATTAATAACTGCGAGGCTATCAAAATCAGCATCAGTCACATATATCTTTCCATCAGCCCCAATCTCTAATCCTATAAGCCCGATGCTATCTACTTTAACCTGATGAATAAGTGTAGTTATTTTTGCAGTTAAATCATATTGGTATAAAAATGTTTCATCGCTTGGGCCATTAATATTTGTAAGATATACTTTTGAATTATCCGGTGAAAAAGAATCGCCATAATCTCCTTGTACACCACTATTTGAGAGAAGGGTATGATAGTGATTAAAGATATTGTCCCAGCCTTTTTGTCGAAATTATACAAATATGCACAGTCGGCATTATCAAGTTCGTCAAAAGCACAGATTAGAGCAATTCCCATCAGGAGATGCTTTTAAATAGCCGCCATCATTAGGCAAATCGTTGTGATCATAGCCCGGAAAATCAGTAGGAGAGATAACGGGAGAATCTATATCTAATCCCTTGATGTTAATTTATATGCAAAAAAATCAAGTAAGTGAATCTACTAAGGTGATTATCCAAAAGCCATTAAATGAGCAGGCACGAACAGCAGTAACTTTTTCGGACAGGTTATCGCAAATAAAAATATTTTTCTGTGTAATATCACCCAATCCACCATTTAATCTCATGTCCACAATATTATAATTTAGACCGTTGTACCACCCTCTAAGATGAACACAATCTGTTGTGAACAAATAGTAAGTTGAATCATCACCGGGAAGGAACAATTAATGCGATTGAGACACCGCATCCACCCATGAGCCCGCCACCATTTGGCATTACATTTCCATTTTTAGTGTAAGAATTTTCACCATCTGAATAAAATAATAATTGACCGGTATGTTTATCGCACATTACTGCTACACTATTCTGTATTGTATTCGGAATTGTATTTACCGAAAGTTGATTCCCATTGAAAATTAGACTACAGTAATCTTTCAAATACCCATGAATTATATTCTTTTTGCGCGAAGCAAACATTGGGAAAAAATAAAAAAAGGGGTACAAATAAATACTTATACCCCTCTTTGATTTATCCATAGGTTCTATTTTATCACTGCTAATTTACCTAATTTATCTGAATCTCCTTCAGATGTTAGTTTATAAATGTAAATCCCCGATGAAATATCAGATACGGACATAATTGTTTGCCCTGATTGAGTGTTTATTGCAAATGATTTTATTAACTGTCCCGTAATATCATACAAATCAAATATTCCATTGTCGCCTGTTAACTGATAAGAGATGGTTACCTCATCCTTTGTAGGATTAGGATACACTTTTAAATAACTTGTTACAACAGTCTGACTGTTTGGTTTTACTTTCATTTTCGCAACAAAAACACAGTTGATTAGCTGCTCCTGCAACAAAACCTTCTATCAGGTTAGGATACTTACGAAACGGGTGACGTGAAAAGGTGGTTTGAGGTTTTTTCCTCTTTCTTTTTCGCACCAATAGACCATTGCTGCGCAGCAAATTAAAAAAGACATCTCGCCCCATGGCAATAGCTTGCTGCTGCATAAACCCCTCAAGTTTATGCAGCAGTTTGCGCCCTCCCAACCGCTTCTGATACTTACGTATGTACATGACCTGCTGTAATATCAGTTCCTCTTTAAGAGCCACTTTGCTGCTGTTGTGCATCTGTTTATAATACGCTTGCCGCGAATAGCCAAGCAGTGAACAAAGGTGTGACAAGCTTCTTTTTCCACCTCGTTCTACGCTCATGACTGCTTGGCTCCAGGTTTTTTTCGAATGTCAATGCCCAACTCCTCTTTAGCCGTTTTCATCATGGCTTTAAGTAGTTGATTTTCCAGACGTGAGTCCTGTAACTGTGCTTTCAATTGGTTGACCTCTTGAAGCAACCCCTGTTGAACAGCCGAGCGCCCTGTTACTTTTTTGCCCTTGTAGCTGGCTACCCAGTTATGAACGCTTTGGCGGGGAACTCCATATTTTAAGGCTAATTTCCGATAGGTTACTCCTCCCGATAAATATTCGGTTATTACTGCTTCTTTTAGTTGTTTTTCTGTTTTCATTTGTCCCAAATTTAGTGTAAACCTATTTCAGGACAAGACACAACTTGTTTCACTGCATTTATTCAACAGGTAATTTTGTATTAAATACTATAAATGAACAAAAAATGATAAACGATGGCGCCCAATTTTCACTGTGTCACTGTGCCCCTTTGGTAAAAATCTCCTTAGCGACTTGGCGTCTTAGCGGAAAAACTTTCTGTCCCAACTTGTTTAACCACATTAAATTGGCAATTACTTTTGCACGTAAGAAAAGTTCTTTGAAATTGTATAGCAACCAACTAAGCGTAATACTTTCGATATCGAAACCAATCTGCTCCTGACGCACCCGGCATAAATGACTGATAGTCAAAAAACTAAAAAAAATTAGTCAGGAGCAGATTTTAAAAAATAGAATTTTTTTAAGACGAAATAAAGTTTGTAAAAAGGATTCAGTTAACTTCGTGAATTAGTTAAACTAATCCACCGTGTGGAGTCCATGGAATATTTGGGGAAAAGATGAGAAAATAATTTCAGTGAACAATTGTCAGTTATCAATAATCAATTGAGTGAAGACAGCTCTTTTTTTATTTTTTCCTGCAGTGTTGCACTAACGGGCACAAGCGGCAGGCGCAGCACATTTTCGCAAATGCCTAAGCTGTTTAGCGCCGCTTTAACACCTCCGGGGCTTCCTTCCGCAAAAAGCAACTCGGTAATTTCAAGCAGCTTCAAATGAAGAGGCGCAGCAGTTTTATAATCACCCGCTAAAGCGGCTTTCACCATAGCGGAAAAATCTTTCGGGCAGCAATTAGCCAAAACGGAAATAACGCCGTCAGCACCGAATGACAGCATCGGCAGCGTAATAATATCATCCCCCGAAATAAGTAAAAAATCCTTCGGGCGGTGTTTGGCAATCAACGAACACTGCGTAAGATTTCCCGATGCTTCTTTCACCCCGATAAATTTAGTACCGGCGTGTGCAAGCTTTAAAGTGGTATCGGCTGTTAAGTTGCTGCCCGTACGGCTCGGCACATTGTAAAGTATAATAGGCAAAGCTGATTCTTTTACAATAGCCATAAAGTGCTCGTAAATCCCCGGCTGCGATGGCTTATTATAATAAGGGCTCACAGAAAGAATAGCATCATATCCCTCATGGTCAAAATGTTTGATTGTGTCAATCACCTCGGCAGTGTTGTTGCCGCCAATGCCCGCCACAAGCGGCACACGCCCGTTAACGGTTTTCCTTACAAAATTATAAACCTGTTTCTTTTCGTCTTTTGTAAGCGTAACCGATTCGCCCGTAGTTCCAAGCACCACAAAATAATTTACGCCGTTAGAGATGTTGAACTCTAACAATTTTATTAGTGCGTTAAAATCTATATTGCGGCTGTGGTCAAATGGCGTAACAATGGCAGTGCCCGTTCCGCGAAATTTAGTAATCATTAACTGTTATTTGATCATTAGTAAATACCTCTTCACTTGTTCCACGAGGTAAGATATATCGCTGTTCCCTTTTAAATCAATCATCATGTCGGCGCAATACATTTTATTGATTTCATACATACCCACACGGAAACTGGCATTGGATAATGCGCTCACATATTCCAGCGGCGGACAATCGCCCACAACAAGATTGATAAGTATATCAAATTTCTTCTGTATAAAATCATTCACATTCTGGCTCACCGGCTCAAAATGCCAGTTAATATCTTTTTTATTGAAATATGGAAAATTAAAATTAATGGCGGTTTTTTTAGAATTATAAAATGCCAAAATATTCACTTTCTTTTTCTGTTCCTTAAGGTAGGCTGCAAAGTGGTTGATGACATTCGTGTCATCAGGCGTTTTTGCATAAAAGATAATGCCTATTTCTTTTGCCTTTTGCAGGTTAATCACGTTATGGTCAATAGAGTGAAACTTCAATTCCTTCTTCAGGAAATAGCGGTGGAATAAGCCTTTTATGTTTTTAATCATACCAATGAATTTTTATAATTATTTTTTTTAACTACACCCATTTTCGTAAATTTTTCAATACGCTGGTCAAGGCGTTCCTGCTGGTCAATAGCCAGTAATTCGTGCACATTTTTTTTCAGTTCCTCTTTAAGCGTCACAGCCATTTGCAACGGGTTATTATGTGCGCCCCCGAGCGGTTCTTTAATTATGCCATCCACCAAATGAAATGCAAACATATCTTCAGAGGTGAGTTTTAATTGCTCTGCCGCAATTTCTTTCGAATCCCAATTGTGCCATAAAATAGAAGAACACGATTCGGGAGAAATAACAGAGTACCACGTATTTTCAAGCATCAGCACTTTGTCGCCAATGCCAATGCCCAAAGCCCCGCCCGATGCCCCTTCGCCAATAATAACGCAAATAACAGGCACTTTAAGCAGCATCATTTCATATAGGTTTCTTGCAATGGCTTCAGCCTGTCCGCGTTCTTCCGCTTCCAAACCGGGGAATGCCCCCGGCGTATCAATTAAAGTTACTATCGGTATATCAAATTTTTCAGCCAGTTTCATTAAACGCAATGACTTGCGATACCCTTCGGGATTAGCCATACCGAAATTACGGTATTGCCGTTGTTTGGTGTTGGTGCCTTTCTGGTGACCAATAAACATAATTGTTTCATCATCAATATCGCCCAAGCCCCCCACAATGGCTTTGTCGTCGCCAACATTGCGGTCGCCATGCAGTTCAATAAAATTTTTGCAGATATGTTCAATATAAAAACTGGTATAAGGGCGCTCGGGGTGCCGGCTTAGCTGTACACGCTGCCAGCCATTCAGGTGGCTGTATATTTCGTTTTTAAGAACGTCCAGCTTCCCTTCCAGTTCAGTCACGGCAGAGGTCATGTCCACGGCTCCCTTTTCGCCTATCTGCCGGGTTTTTTTTATTTGCTCCTCCAGTTCTTCAATCGGTTTTTCGAAATCCAGGTATGTCATTATAAGCTTTTTATCCAATTAATTTAATGAGCCACACAAAAATAATGATTTACATGAAATTATTTGAGTCGAATTGTATAGAGTACCGCAAAAAGGTATAAATTTGCACCCTCTTTAGAGTAGGTCAGGTAGTTCAGTTGGTTAGAATGCCGCCCTGTCACGGCGGAGGTCGCGGGTTCGAGTCCCGTCCTGACCGCTAATGAGTTACACAAACCCTTGTAAATTAAATATTTACAAGGGTTTGCTATTTATGGGGGACGGTAGGGGGGGCGGTGGATGAGTTTTTACGCCAACTATTGTTTAAATTCAACTTATTAAAATTATTCAAATGAATGACAGGGATGACTATGATAGAATAACTGAATCCGTTAAGAAAGCTCTTGGCAGACAACAGGAGAGTTTCCGCACAAGTCAGAAAATGATAGTTGATAATTTAGAAAAGATAGTTTCAGCAAATGAAAAGGTTAAGTATCTAAATTTAGAGTTGAAAGAAGCAATTCAACTTAGGTTGCAAGTAACGACAGATATTGATATAGATAATCCTGAAAGAAATGGGCTTATTTTTCCAGATGAAGAAGCATTGAATGAAATCATTGAATTTATTGAAAATCAGCTAAAAGAGAATGAGAAAATTGTAGATTTAGAAAGTGACAAAAAAGAAACGCCCCAACGTAAGTTTGATATACCCATTAAAGCATATTCCCCTCTTGAATTACAGGAACTCTATAATGTAAAAGCTAAAACATTTTATTCATGGCTAAAACCTCACAAAAAAATAGGAAAATTGCAAGGGAGAAAATATACTCCTGCACAGGTGCGCATGATTTTTTCTATTTTAGATACGCCGGACGACAAACAACATTAATTTACACATTCTTTGCAGCTCCTTTCACCCCCTTTACATAATTCTTTCGGCTCCTTTCCCTTTACTTGAGCTTTGCAGGCATAGTAATATTGTGCCTATGGAAAACCAATTAATCGTTACCCTAAGAGTTGATGAGTTAAAAGAACTCATTAACGAAAGCGTTGCAAATGCCCTGTCAAAAGTTCCACAGCCCCCAAATGAAGATGAAATACTGTTAAGACGAAAAGACGTTGCTAAACTCTTTTCTGTTTCATTGGTTACGGTTTCTCAATGGATGAAAGACGGTAAGCTGCCTTACCACCGGATTAACTCACGAATTTTCTTTAAAAAGGTTGAGGTCTTAAAGGCAATGGAGTTAAGCCCTAAGTATAAACGGTTCAAAGATGCGTAAAAGCTACCCTCATATACTGCTATATATACTCACATACATAGTAACACAATACCGTTATTGTTGGGTATATGCTAACCGGCATCTTACCTATTTCGGTACTAAATACTTACTGAAAATTATCGTAAAACTGACCAAATCGCTAATTCTGCTAACCAATAATTACTGTTTTAAAACCAAAAAGTAACGCCTTTTAAATCAAAAGTAATGAGAAATAACACTTGTGTTGTATGCTTCAAAGAGTTTGAACCCAGGGAAGGCAAACTTTATTGCTCTAATGCCTGCAAACAAAAAGCCTTTGCAGATAGACAGCAAGAAACAGGTGAAATACAGGAAAAGGAACAAGAAAAACAAAAGATAAGAAAACAGCTTGAGTTTTATTTAGCCGACTTTCAAGACTACAAAAAAAAGTACCCTAAGAGCATAGATTCCTTTTTGATATACTGTTTTTTCAGAAAAAATTTTGAGGGTTTATTTGATGCTGAACAATTCCATAACTATATAGAAACCTTTGAAGGTTGGTGGTGGGAAGAGTTTTGGAATGATGAAAACAGTATAGCAAAAAAGAAATTTAAAGAATTTGAAGCAAGATTTTTTAGCGATGAGGTTAAAATATATTTTAAAAAAAGCCGATGAAAATAAATCAGAAAATTAAAATAGCTACTAAATGAATAAGCCCCTAATAGAAGGGGCTACATTCGTGGAAAATAAATTTCCTTTAAACATTAGAGATGACAAAGGTAAGCTATTTCCCGAATTTTCAGCCCCCCTTGTTTCTTATTTTGATAGTGTAAGAAGTTGCAATCCTACACAGGTTTCAATATATGAAGCCATTTATTTAATTCATTCAGGAAGTGTAAAAGATACAATTGACAAATTAAGAAAAACAACTAATAAAATTGAGAGAGACAGGCTAAAGCAGGGTTTGCCTTGTATAGCAGTATCCGGTACATTCAAAAATGGTCACGCTAAAAAAGATTTTATCCAACATAGCGGACTTATTCAGATTGACTTTGACAATGTGCCTAATCCCGAACAACTAAAAAAAATTCTCTGTAATGATGTTTTTACATTTTGCAGTTTTATAAGCCCTTCCGGTTATGGGGTAAAAGCAATTGTTAAAATTCCTATTGATAAGCACCCTGAAAGTTTTACAGGGTTAGGAAAATACTATTTTGAAAAATATCATTTACATATTGACGAATCATGTAAAGACATAAGTAGGTTAATGTTCCTTAGCTATGAGCCTAACTTATTTTTAAATAATAACTCAATGATTTATAATTCTAAATTTAAAGACGTTGAAAATATCATTGCTCAATTGAATCTAAGAAAATTGATATTACGGCCCAAGAATCGACAATTGCGTAAAAATAGGTTTTGCCTTTGCAGATGAATTTAAAGAAAGCGGGCGTGAACTATTCCAAAGGGTTAGCAGATTTTACCCCAAATATGATAAGACAAAAACCGATAAACAGTTTAATGAATGTTTAAAAAGGCAAAAACCGGAACTACTATTAAAACCTTTTTTGCACTTGCTAAAGATACAGGTGTAGATATTAAGCCTATTAATAAAGCGGTTTTAAAACCTGAGATTAAAGAGCTACCTAAAAATGAAACGTCAAGATTTTATCAGTAAAACCGATCTGGCCTGGCTTTCCACGGCTTCGCCGAACGGACGGCCAAGGGGCCGCGCTGGACCGGCAAGGTCGAGCTGATCGAGGAACGGCTGGAGGCGCCCCTCAGCTGGCGGAAGCCGGAGCGCATCTTCGCGCTGTCGATGTCCGACCTTTTCCACGAGAAAGTGCCGGACGCCTGGATCGATCGCATTTTGAGCGTGGTGGCGCGTTGCCCCCGCCATGCGGTGCTCGTCCTGACCAAGCGGGCCGAGAGATTGCCCCGGTACATGGGTGACCCGGCCACGCGCGGCCGCATCGCGGCGCTTCTCGGCGGTGGCGAGCTCCCGTGGCCGCTTCCTAACCTGTGGCTTGGCGTGTCGGCCGAGGACCAGCGCCGCGCCGATGAGCGCATTCCGGACCTGCTCAAGACGCCTGCGGCGGTGCGTTTCCTTTCCTGCGAGCCCTTGTTCAGGCCGGTCGATTTGACGCGGCTCGGCGCCGGCTACTTGCGCCGCGACGCCTTTGACTGGCTTGCTCGGCGCGCCGGGCGGCGTCCTGGCGGGGCGCGATGCGTTGCCCGGTATAGATTGGGTGATTTTAGGCGGTGAGAGCGGGCCTCGTGCGCGCGAGCATCGTCTCTCCTGGTCGCAGTCGATCCTCGACCAGTGCCGAGCGTCCGGCGTCGCAGCGTTCGAAAAGCAGCTCGGATCGAATGCCTGGGATGATCGTACCGACGCGAAATCTCCTCGCCGCTTCAAGACCTTGGATCGCAAGGGCGGCGATATGAGCAAATGGCCGAGCGAACTCCAAGTCCGCGAGTTTCCGGTCCCCCCAGGCTCCCCAGGCCTGGCCGCCGGCGCAATCGCGGCGTGATGAGCGCCGGCCGCAGGGCTGCGCGCGCATTCGTGTGGCTCTTTCCTCGCTTTGCCGCAGTGGTGGCCCGCGAGGTCGTTCATCGAGACGAGCGCGCGCTGTGCGCCGTCTTCGGCGAGCTGCCGCCATCGGTAGGCGGGGCGGCTTAGGCCGAGCAACGCACGCACCTTCGATACTTCAGGCGATCTCACGAATTCCTGGCCGCTACCA
>CAVYQA010000032.1:0-203732 GCA_963770495.1 Chitinophagales bacterium
TCCTCCTAAAACCTTAGACTTGCTTTTTGAATTGTTATGGGATTACATTTGAAGATTTTATAACAAGGGTTAGATCAGGTGGTAAACCATCTCCTAAATTAGTGATGAATCACTATCTCCTTATTTGGCACCACCTGATTTTTAAGAGAGTCAAGCCTGTATAAGAATTAAGCCTTTGCTATTAAGGTTTTTAGGACAACTCTCTTGCTAACCCGATTAAAACGTAATGTATATGCAAAGTAATGATTTACCCATTATCTAGGTTTAGATGTTTCAAAAAAAACCGTAGACATTTGTTTGTTTGATGGTCGAAACATTTTGGTTCAATGCCAATGCCCTAATGAACCTAATGCTCTAAACAAAACATTGGCAAAATTAATAACTGAACAAAAATTGCAGATTGCTGAAGTACTTGCTTGTGCTGAATACACGGGCATGTATATCTATCCTTTGACAGAAGTTTGTGTCCCGCTTGCTTTGCCTTTGTGGTTGCAACATCCGGCAGAGATCAAGCGTAGTATTGGAGTTCAACGAGGTAAAAATGATGCCATAGATGCCCGTCGTATTGCTTACTATGCTTGCCGATTTGCTGATAAAGCTCAACTCTATGTACCCAAGCAACAAACTATTAAACAACTCTATTACCTGGATACAGAACGTGAGATGTTAGTTACAGACCGTGCCAAATATATCGGACAGTTAAAGGATCAGGGAGATTTTATGCCCGAAAGAAATATTTAAAGCAAAAGCTAAGCGGCTTAAACAACTTATCAGGCAGTTAGATAAAGTCATAGCACAACTTGAACAAAGTATGGATGAGTTGATTCAGCAGGATTCTCTTTTATCCAAGCAATATCAACAAGTCACCTCTGTAGATGGCATAGGTAAACAAGTAGCTATCCAAGTGCTTATAGTTACCAAAGGATTTTCTACTTTTAATGATCCAAGAAAATTTTGTTGTCACGCAGGTGTAGCACCTTTTGCGTATCTGTCAGGTTCCAGCCAACGTACACGATGGCGCGTATCACACCGGGCAAATAAACGACTTAAACAGTTGCTTCATATGGCTGCTCTTTCTGCTATCAGGATTGAAGGAGAATTAAGAAATTATTTTTTAAGAAAAGTAGCTGAAGGTAAAAACAAAATGACTGTTATCAATGCGGTAAGGGCTAAGCTTATCCATCGCATTTTTGCTGTAATAAAAAACAATACAACTTATGAAAAAAATTATTTTAAAATATCCTTGGAAAAACCATAAGAATAAGGAGAAGAGCTGCTCGGCTGCCCGTGTGTAGTGTGTTTGATTATTGTTTGTGTTCTTTTTAACTTTAGCAACTACCTGTTTTCAGGTATATTGTAAAATACTTGTTTATGGGTATATGTAATTACATTATTTAAAGTCATATTTGAGGGCAATAAAAAAACTATTCATATGTTAACCTTATTCCCAGATGAAAAAGTAGTAATGCAATCAAATGATAAGTCTGCTACCTTAACAACACACCGCATATGTTATGAAAGTAAAGAATGGGGCAAAGCGTATAACCAGAATATTATGCTTGAACATGTTACCTCGACTGAAAACATGTATACCCAAAATAGTTTGTTTCTAATTATTGGATGTATACTTTTAGTTGGGGGTGTTTTAATAAGTGAAATGAATTCATTCAATAGAGGTGCAACTACAGGTAGTATAATTTTGGGCTTATTACTAATACTAATTTATTTTTTGACAAGGAGAAATACAATAATTATTGGTTCGCCAAGCACTAAAATGAAAATTAACGTTAATGGAATGCACAGGGATAAAGTTCTTGATTTTATTAATACAATTGAACAAACTATAAATAATAGAAGCAAAGAGATTAAGCAATAGAACGTTGTTTGAATTATAATTTGTTTTGTAATTCAGAAAATGTTTTTATCAAGGATAGTTTAATATCCTTCGGTATTTGCTGTTGGTCTAAAATGTATTGAGAAAATTTATTTAAAAATGTCTTGCCAATTTTATTTAGAGCCACTGCATAAATTGATGCAGATAAATCAAAATGATGTAGTATTAAGGATGACAATAAAGCAAAGTTCCATGCATCAATATCATTTTCTTGAATACAAACTGTAACTAAACAAGCTAGTAGTGCATTTTCCATATCCCCCTTTGAATTTAACATAACATTGTAGTTAAACCAAGCAAAACTGTTTAAAGGATATTCTTTTATTGATTCGAATAATTTTTCTTCATTTTTTTCCTCAAGTGCCTCTAAGCTTAATTTTGTAGATAATTCAATATCAAAGTTCAAACTATCAAGATTTAATGCAATTAAATTCTCGGATACAATTGCTTTTATATAAAATTCCGAATTGTAAGGAGTTTTTTCTTCTTGCTTTAAACTTTTCTCAAAATATTTAAATGCTTCTTTAAAATGCCCTTGAAAGAATTTACAATCACCAATTAAGCCAAAGATTATAAAAGTGTTTCGTGAATTATCTATTTCAAAGCTCTTTAAATAAAAAAGTTCTGATATTTTATAATGCCCCGCAAGGAAAAGAATTCCTGCATATTCAAACCACCAGTAACTTTTTTTGAGATATTTTGGATCATATTTCCTAGCCAGTTGATAATAATAACTTGCACTGTACCGCTTATGGGAGAACCTGTAAGAATTTGCTAGGTTGTATGAAAGCGTTCCTTTTAATTCTAAGTTGTTTGTTGAGTCAATTGCAGTTAAAAGATTTTCTTGATAAAGGTCAAGACAATCTTTATCAGTATAATTATATGGTAAAATTGACATGTTAATATACTGAAAAAGTGTTAAAAGCTTGTTCTCAATTAGTTTATTACATAATTTCTTTAATGCTGCATATTGTTTCTCTTTAAGAGCAAAATTGACAAGGCTAAAAAACGTTTCTTTTGTGAAAATTAAATCTCCGGAATAATCAACAATTGTTTTTTCAAGAATATCAATTGAAGAAGCTATGTTTTTAGTAAAAAATAGTAAGCCAAAAAATAACAGGGATTCTGAAATTTGCTTGGGAATCACATCAGTTTGTATATTCGGTAAAAAAAGAAAGTTTTCAGTGCCAAAAAAATTTACTGGTTTTAATTTAAATGATTTATTTGAGGTTTGGATAATGATGTTGAGATTATTAGCTTCATCTCTGCTAAATTCAAACAAACATGTATTTGAAAGTTTGTGATTAGAAATTTCAATATGTCCATTGAAGTAGTATTTCAACCACTTTAAAAGATATTCATATAAAAGTTTTGTTTCTTCTGAATTTCCCCTGTATGTTATATTTATACGCTCAGGTATTTTTTGGTCAAAAGATTGCTCTAATTCCGTAAAGAATAACTGAGTAAGTAAATTATTCTCAGTTAATTTAATACTAAAACTTTTCTGAGAAACATTATTGGTATAAATATTTTCTTTTAGCTTGTTTGTCCAAATACCCCAAAATTGATTTGTTTTTGTACTATAAATAATTAATAAGACAGGATTAACTATGGAATTCCAATAATTTAAATGCTCAGTTGAGATTTGATATGAAATACAATTATTTATTGCATTTTTATCTGTTCCTTTTAACTGAATAAAGAAAATATTACCGGTAGATTTTTCATTCTTAAAAATTTCAATATAATAATCTAAACCGTAGTCTATACTAAGCTTATTTGTGTTCCAATTGCTAGGAATGATTTGTTCAAGTTTGTTTCTTGATTCCGTTTCTATTATATGTTGCCTTGGTCTCTGCATAAGTGATATTAAATATACCCATAAACTGGAGTTTTGCAATAGATTAACCGCGTGAGGGATTGAACGAAAAGCCCACAGCCCCGTTTTCGCGGGGCGAGGACTTGTAGTGATGCCCGGGAATTGCCTCGTGCAAAAATAATGAGATGATGCCAATTCGGCAAAAAATGCACGAAAACACCTGTAGAAACGTTATACTCATAATGTTTTTAAAAACTTTTGGCTGATTGGTGAGAATGTGCTAATTTGACCTTTTGTTTGAAACCAAAACCCGTTAAGCTGAGTGGTAAACGCGCCGTCGGATAATTATAACCTATTGATTGCCCGTCTTGACCAGTTTATAAGGAAATACTATATAAACCGGTTAATGAAGGGGGCAATATTCACAGGTATTGCTTTACTTGTGGCTTTCCTTTTTATCAGTGTTCCCGAATATTACCTCTATTTCTCTGTTGCAATACGCACGGCGCTTTTTTATGGATTTATTGCGCTTAGCTTATACTGCTTTACAAGTTACATTGCGATACCACTCTCTCATTATTATAAGTTAGGGAAAATAATTTCTCACGAACAGGCAGCGGTAATTATCGGCAGGCATTTTACCGATGTTGAAGATAAACTGCTTAATATTTTACAGCTTAAACAACAATCGGTTTCAAGTGCTGATAATTCATTAATTGAAGCAAGCATAAGACAGAAATCCGAAGCATTAAGAGTGGTGCCGTTTAGCAATGCGGTTAATTTAAAGTTAAACAGGAAATATTTAAGGTATCTTATTGCACCGGCGGGGGTATTATTATTTATTGTTTTTGCAGCGCCTAATATTCTTAAAGAGAGCACCATGCGCCTCATTAAATACAATACGGCATTCGAAAAACCGGCGCCGTTTCAGTTTACAATTCTTAATAATTCGCTCCGGGCAATTCAGTATGATGATTTTACGCTTAATGTGAAGATGACAGGTCAATCCTTGCCCGATGAAGTGTTTGTTACTATTGACGGCTATAATTATAAGCTCACAAAGAAAAACCCGTCTGAATTTTCTTACACCTTTAGTAAGTTGCAGAAAGATGTGAAATTTGATTTAGCTGCCGGTGGTTTTACCTCTAAAGATTATACCATTAATGTGCTGGCTAAACCGGTTATTTTAAATTTTACGGCGGCGCTGAATTACCCGGCGTATTTGGGACGTAAAAATGAAGAGGTGAAAAACACCGGCGATTTGGTAGTGCCGCAGGGCACAAAGATTGACTGGACATTCTTAACGCAAAATACCAGCAACGTTTCCATCCGTTTCAAAGATGCTGTGTATAAAGCAACGCCTTCCGGTTCGGAATTTGATTTTTCCAAACGGATGATGGAGGATAATCCTTATACTATAGAAGTATCGGGAGCGCAGTTGCCTAAAGCCGATTCTGTTAATTACACCATTACCGTTATTCCCGACCAGTTCCCCACCATTGAAGTGAGCCAGATGCAGGACAGCACCAACCGCAAGTATCTTTATTTTGCCGGCGATTGCTCCGATGATTACGGGTTAACAAAGCTGGTTTTAAACTATAAAATAGAGCATCACGACAGCGCTAATTCAAAGCCAACTGAAAAAATAATTCCGGTTTCGATTACTGCCGGAAAATATTCGCAGTTTTCGTATTTCTGGGATTTGAATAAAGTTAGTCTTCGTCCCGGCGACGATTTGAGTTATTATTTTGAAGTGTGGGATAATGATGGCGTGAATGGCAATAAATCTACACGCAGCACAGTAATGTATTATAAGATGCCTTCACAACAGGAATATGAGAAGCAGCAAGCGACGGATAATAACGAGATGAAAAGCGATATGACGTCATCAATGCACGATTTAAACGATTTGCAGAGTGATTTACAAAAGGTGCAGCAAAATTTGCTCCAGAAAAATGAGCTGAACTGGCAGGATAAGAAACAGATACAGGATTTGATTAATAAGCAAAATGATATTCAGAAAAAAATCGAAGACATTAAAAAGAAATTCGATAAAACCCTTGAAGAGCAAAAAGACTATCAAAAACAGGATAGTGATTTATTGAGAAAGGAAGACCAGTTGCAAAAGCTGATGAATAATGTGATGAGCGACCAGATGAAAGAGTTGATGAAAAAATTACAGGACTTGTTAGACCAGTATGATAAGACACATGCTTTAGACCAATTGCAGAAGAACAAACTTACCGACGACCAGTTGCAAAAGCAGATGGACCAGATGTTATCGCTGTTTAAGGAATTAGAGTTTGAACAGCAGTTTAAAGCCACCACAAATAAGCTGGATTCACTTGCCGCCCAGCAGGACTCCCTGCAAAATAAAACGCAGAACGATAAAAATGCAGACACTAAAGGACTTGAGCAAAAACAACAGGATTTAAATAACCAGTTTAAAGACATCCAAAATAATATTGACTCGTTGCAGAAACTCAACAAGCAGTTGGATGAACCAAAAGAGATGCCTGATATGAGCCAGCAGGAAAATGATATTAAGCAGGATATGCAGAACAGCCAGGATGAATTGCAGCAAAGTGAAAAAAACAGTTCGGGCAAGAGTGGCGATAGTAAGTCGCAGAAAGAAAGTAAGAGCAAGGCATCTAAGAGCCAGAAAGATGCTTCGGGCAAAATGAAAAAGATGTCGAAGCAAATGAGTGATATGATGGCAAGTATGGAGAGTAAGGAAATAGAAGTGGATGAACAGGCGGTGAAACAGTTATTGAAGAATATTATTAAGATGTCGTTTGACCAGGAAGATTTGCTTGACCAGACCAAGACGGTGAACGTATATAATCCGAAATATCTTGACATTATGAATCAGCAACATGCGCTTGGCGATAATGCAAAGATGGTGGAAGACAGCATTTATGCTTTAGGCAAGAAAGCGGCGGAGGTGCAATCGTTTGTAAATGATAAGATAACCGATATTAATGATAACCTGGTGCAAAGCCAGTCAATGCTTGAGGAGCGGCAAACACCGGAGGCATCAGTATCGCAGCAGATAGTGATGAAGGATTTTAATGATTTGGCGCTTATGTTCCAGGAGTCGTTGCAACAAATGCAGGCGGAAGCGAGTAAAATGTCAGGGGGTTCTATGTCGTGTCATAACCCCGGCAAAGGAAAACCGAGTTTGGAATCATTGAGCAAGATGCAGGGACAGTTAAATGATAAGATTCAGCAGTTGAGCAACGAAATGGGGAAAAATCCGAATGGCAAACAAGGCGGACAAAATGAGAGCGAAGAACTGGCAAAGCTGGCGCAGGAACAAGCGGAGATACGCCAGCAGTTACAGCAGCTAAGCGATGAGCTGAACCAGAACGGCAAAAGCAGCAGTGAACTGGATAAATTGCAACAGGAAATGGATCAAACCGAAAAACAATTATACGATAAGCAAATAAACCAGCAAATGATTCAACGGCAGGAGGATATTTTAAAACATATGCTGCAAGCCACCAATGCCGAGCGCCAGCAGGATACGGATAATAAACGGGTGGCTGAAACAGCAAAAGAAACAACGCCGGCTACGCCGCCATCGCTGCAGGATTTTTTAAAGAAAAAACAAGCTCAAACCGATTTGTATAAAACCGTTCCACCGGATTTGGCGCCGTTTTATAAAGATATGGTGGAACAATATTTTAAATCTATTTCTTACTAAACCATTTATCCTATGCTCGCACAATTACCACGATTTGAAATGCAGTTACCCTCTCACCCGCAGAGTATTGCCATTGTTGATAATCTTGTCGAGCAATTGAATGACGAGATGAATCTTGGCGAAGAAATGCTTGGCAATATTATGGTATCGCTGACCGAGGCGGTTAATAATGCCATTTATCACGGCAACAAGCTGGACGAAAAGAAAATGGTTGATTTAAAAATGGACATTGAAAAAGACACGCTCCAATTTATTGTGCACGACCAGGGAGCAGGGTTTGATTTTGACCATGTGCCCGATCCTACTGAGGAAGAAAACCTTGAAAAGAGTGAGGGGCGCGGTATTTTTCTTATCCGTCATCTTGCCGATGAAGTGAAATATACCGACAACGGCGCCACCATTGAAATAAAATTCAACCTTAAAAAATAAAGCTGCTGTTTTTATATGGCGATTTCATTTCTTAATTATGAAGGTACTCAACATATAAAAAATAAACAGGCGCTTAAAAAATGGCTGCTGGCTGTTGCTAAAAGCGAGAAGAAATCAATAGGCGAACTCACCTATATATTTACTACTGATGATTATTTATTCAACCTGAATAAAAAATATCTTCATCACAATACCCTCACCGATATTATTACCTTTGATTATTCTGAAGACGGGAAACTTGCTGGCGATATTTTTATCAGTGTTGAGCGGGTGAAGGAAAACGCCAGGCAGTTTAAGATAAGTTTTGAGGATGAATTGCACCGTGTGATGGTGCACGGTGTTTTGCATTTGGCGGGATATACGGATAAAACCAAAGTAGCAAAGGCAACCATGCGCAAAAAAGAGAATGCGGCGTTGGCGCGATTGCCTTTCTGAATGTTTTATATGACTAAATTACATAATTTATTTCTTGAATATTTAATTTACTTATACATCATTGCAGCTATTTTCTCATGTTCGAATAAGCAAAAAAAGGAAATTCCTTCTGTCGTTGACGTAAAAAAGGGAAATACCTCGCAGCCTATTATAGATACTACTTTTACATGCTGTTCCGGCAAAGCAGATGGAATAGAGTTTAAAGTTGTTTGCGTGGATACCTCATTCTATTTTGAGCAAAAAATTAATAACAATTGGGTAATAAGTGATTTAACTACTTCTTATGCCATGGATTCTAATACTATAACTGTAACCGATTTAAATAATGACGGTTACGATGATATAATTATTAGAGATTATCTTACCCCTTCAGGTTGTAATTCGCAAAATGTTGTCTTCCTTTATTACCCTAAGGATAAACAGTTTAAACACAATCACTTTTATGACTTACCGAATATTTGTTATGATAGAAAACATAATATAATTAGTTCAATATGGAGGTCGGGAAATTATTTATATGGCGAAACAAAATATGCATTTAAAATTACTTGTGATAGTCTGGAATTTATGGACGAACTTGATTTCATTCCACAGGTAATGTTTGGAAAAGATGGTTTGGCTAAATACCCTGGTAAAAGAGATACTATCAATTATTATGTAGGTGGATGTAAATCAGATGAGTTGAAATTTGTAAAGACACTTACTGGAAACGTTTGGGATAGATTTGATACCGCTTTGTTTGACAGCAGGAAATTTTTTGAAGAGTAATTGTGTTAAATGCTATGAATTAATTCATAATTATTTTTAATATTGATTGTTAGTACTATGCCATCAACCAAAGATTATTTCTCCAAACAATCTGATTTTTACGCTAAATACCGCCCCACCTATCCCGAAGAGCTTTTTAAGTATTTAGTAACCCTTTGCAATGACAGAGAATTAGCGTGGGACTGTGCTACCGGCAACGGACAAGCCGCTGTTTCATTATCCAATTATTTTAAGAACGTTATTGCCTCTGATTTCAGCGTTAACCAGCTTGGTAACGCCGTGCAAAAACCGAATATCACCTACAGGAATGAAAAAGCGGAAGAGCCGTCAATAGAAAGCGGAACGGTGGATTTGGTTACAGTAGCCACCGCCATTCACTGGTTTGATATACCAAAATTTTATGAGCAGGTGAACAGGGTTTTAAAACCCAAAGGCGTTCTGGCAGTATGGAGCTATGCGGGGTGCAGCATATCGCCGGAGCTGGATAAGATATTACACCGCTATGCTTTTGAACTGCTGGATGGGTACTGGCCGCCGGAAACATGGATGAACTGGAAAGATAAATACCGCAGCCTGCCTTTTCCATATCCTTTGATAGAAACGCCGAAGTTCCAATCTACAGGCAACTATAACTTTGACGATTTGCTGAATTATTTATTCAGCTGGTCGGGAACACAACAATATATTAAGAGGGAAGTGCGGAACCCTATTGAATTTGTCAGCGAAGACCTGAAAACCGCATGGGGCAACCCGGTTGAGCGTAAAGTTGTTAGGTGGGATATATTTCTTAAATGCGGGAGAAAGCCGTGACTGCCCCTCTCTAACTCTTCACGAAGGGAGAGAACACGCTCATCATATTATTAAGAATTTAGTGATTTAACTTTTAAGGAATTTTTATTTCTCCTTCCATATCCCAGTTGGCGCGTATGTTAATGTCGGAGCTGTATTGAAAAACTTTTTCGGGTTGTTGGTGATGCCAGTAATCGCCGGTGTCCCATCGCCCGTTATGGTTGCGGTCTTCCACCACGCGGGCGGAATATTTGCCGGGTTGTAATGCCGTTAGAGACATAGTGTTGGTTTGCGCAGTTTTCATCGGGCGCTGCGCCAGTAAATTGCCCCCGGCATCGAACACCTGAATGAACCAGCTTGCATCGGATACCGGAACGGTAACTTTAAGCTGTAAATTGCCCACATCTTCCTCCGTTTGTGTTTGAATAGATAGTTTCAATGAATCATTCGCCATGCCATATATATCAACCACCGATTGAGCGGGAATAATAATATGATAGTTCCGCCCTTCTATAAAAGAGTATTTAATAAATAATTTTCTTTTGCCGGGAAATGAATCGGTGAGTGAAGCCGTATAGGTTTTTTTTATGCTGTCGTCAATAATGGTTACTGTGTTTTTGGAATAAGATTTAAAGGGATAATTCAAATGCAGCGTAAGCGGCGAATGATACGCAAGAATATAAGTTTTAGGTTTACTGCCCGTAAATACATCGGGCTGCAAATGCACTTTCACCTGCTTCATGGAATCAGCGGTTTTCATGCTGACATTGGCGGTGTCGGCGAATCCTTTTGCAGCAAGTATGAATTTTATTGTTGGCGAGTGAATATCATTAAGCCACACGGTGACGGTATCTTTTACGGGGGTATATTCTTTATAAAATAGTGAATCACCCGCAGCAGTATCAATAGGCATAATAGTAACGCTGTCGGCGGCACGTGCCAAAGCAAACGTTACTTTACCGAAATCGTGCGAGTAGGAGGCAAATAAATGCTGCTTTGGCGGCAAAGGCGTGAACAGCGCCAGTTCATACACGTCGAGTGTGTCTTTTATAACAATGGGGGTGTCGGAAAAGGCAATTGCCTCATTGGGCAAATCGTATTTATAATTGGCATTCATATCTTTTAACGCAAACAATTTATAAGTGTCTTTTTTAAGGTTACGCAATTTAAAATTTCCCGATGAATCGGTGCGCGTGAAATATAAGGGGCGCGAGCGCACGATGGAATCGGTGAGCGTGTCATAGAGCATTACCAAAATTCCTTTCTCCGTTGAATTATTAAAAGCATAATGCACATGCCCCCTGATGCTCATTGAATCGAGGAAGGGACCGGTGGAAAATACGTAGGAATAATTCTCCAGCTTATTGCCTTCGGTAATATCAACAATGGATTCGCCAAAATTAATGGTGTAGGTGGTGTTAGCCCGCAACGGGCTTTTTAACGTGATGACGAGAGATTTGCCTTTTGTTTTAAAGGTTGGTTTTTTATCAAGAGAGGGTGAAATGAAAATCTGGTTATCGGCATCTTTAAGCAGGACAAACTTGTTGAATTGCAGGGTGATGGTTTTAGACGCAAAATTTACGGAGCGGTTGGCAGGGATGCACCGTAAAACCTTCGGCGGCTTTGTATCCTTGGGACCGCCGGTGGGAGCTACCTGGTTGGCACAGGAATATAACAGGCTGCAGAGGCAGATATATAAAAACAGGCGTCGGCAATTAGAATAGGTAGTGGACACGGTGCAAAAATAGCAGAAGATTTGGGTAACCTCACCCCCGTCCCCTCTCCGTCAGAAAACGGAGAGGGGAGCCTGAAATTCAGGATAAGTGTGTGTCCTTCTCCGCCGGAGCATTTGCGGAGATGGAGAAGGATTAAGAATGAAGTAATTGTTATACAGGTGAGGATGTTAGCAACATAGTTAAGGGCAAAGCAAATGTGTTTATATATTTGTAGAGTAATTTAAAACAGGTAATAAATTGAAAACATTTTTTACAATATGTTTAACGTTATTAACAACCGCCGCAGCTTTCGGGCAAATAGGGTCGTTAGATACAACCTTTGGACAGGGCGGGAAACTTACAACTTTGGTAACCTTTGTATCGGGTACTAATGCTATAGCCCTGCAGAGTGATGGCAAGATAGTGGCGGCGGGCTATGGCTTTAACGGCACAACTTATGAGTTTGCCGTTGCAAGGTATTTCACCGACGGCGGGGTGGACACTACTTTTGGTATGGAGGGAATAGATACCACAAGATTAAGAAGCGGCAACAGCATTGCCACCGCTGTGGCGATAGAGCCAAACGGTAAAATTGTATTAGCGGGACGATCAAGCAATAATTCATCGGATTCAACCAGGCAATTTGCATTAGCCAGGTATACGGCAAACGGGTTTCTTGACAGCACATTTGGCACTAATGGCATAGATACTTTTTATATAGGAAGTTCGGATGATGAAGCTAATGCGATGGTTATTCAACCTGACGGAAAAATACTGGTTGCAGGGCTTTCAAATTCGGGTAGCGGCGGACAAGTTAAATTTGCATTAATTCGTGTTGATACCAGCGGTGCGCTGGATATTACATTTAATAAAACGGGTAAGGTGTTAACAAAATTCGGAATTTATAATGCAAGGGCATATGCCATAGCTCTTCAACAAGATGGCAAAACGCTGGTGGGTGGATTTGCAAGCGATGGCACCAGCCGTAATTTTGCTTTGGCACGCTATGACACGAGCGGTTTTCTGGATAGCCTGACGTTCGGGAAAAATGGCAGGGCAACTCTTGATTTTTGGAGGAATGATGATATTATATATTCAATAGCAGTGCAGCCAAACGGAAGAATAGTTACAGGCGGAACAACCAGTGCATCATCAACAAATACTTTTTTTGCATTAGCTCGTTTTAAAACAGATGGCACTCCTGATTCTACTTTTGGTGATGGTCCAACGCCTTTGAGCGGAAGAGACACCACCCACATTTACAGGAATGATGATGAAATAAGATCGATAGCGATTGATTCTATCGGGCGGATAGTTGCGGCAGGATTTACTATTAACCCTAATGTAAATCCATCCTGGTACGACTTTGCATTAACGCGATACGATTCCACCGGCGCTATTGACCTGACTTTCGGCAATAACAACGGAAAGGTGATAACGGGTTTTGGATCAACAAATGCAGGAGCCAATGCAATGGTTATTCAGCACGATGATAAAATACTCTTGGCAGGCTATTCACAAAATTCCGTTAAAGGGCAATTTGCTCTGGCAAGATATAATATTACTATTGATACCGTTACAACTGTTGTTGAAGTTGCCATAGACAATACTAATTCACTTTTCCTTTATCCCAATCCCGTTCAGGATGATGCGCTGTTAAACTATACACTTACAACAAATGAAACAATTACTATAAATATATATGATGTGACAGGCAGACTGGTTGAACCTGTTATTACCAATCAAAACAAAACAGCGGGCAGTTATGAAGAACTATTGAATTTAGGCAGCCTGCCGGCTGGATTTTATATACTTAATTTATCCAATGCTAATTCACAAAGCCTGAGTATTAAACTCGTAAAAGAATGAACTTGAAAACAGGTAATGCACTGATTATTTGTTTACTGTTATTTGCAACGACATCAACCTATGGGCAAGCGGGCTCTTTGGATAATACGTTCGGAATAGGGGGCATAGTTACTACTGCTATTGGCAACGGGTATGTTTACGGAAGCGCCACAGCCATACAAACCGACGGAAAAATTTTGGTTGCGGGCAGTTTTTCTTATAATAATATGCGTTTTGAATTTGCCCTGATACGTTATAATACAGATGGCTCTATTGACTCAAGTCTTGGCACGAATGGCATAGATACCACAGCCATAGATTCTTTTAATGATGTGGCCGCTGCGGTGGCAATTGAGCCCAATGGTAAAATTGTGGTGGCGGGCTCTTCGAATGACAGCTTGAATAATAAGTTTGCTTTGGTGCGGTATAACCAAAATGGTTCACTCGACACTACTTTTGGCGTTAAAGGGAAAGTGACAACAAGTTTTGACAATACATACGACGATGGCAATTCAATGGCTATACAACCTGACGGGAAAATTGTAGTAGCCGGCTCGGCATCGTATAAGGATTCAACCACTGAATTTGCGGTGGCGCGGTATGATTCAACCGGCGCTCCGGATGCTACATTTGGCGACAACGGCGAAGTTGTTACTTCTATTTACGGGTATGATGATGAGGGCTATTCTGTTGCCCTACAGAATGACGGAAAAATTGTGGTTGCCGGAATTGCGCTAGACTCTATAAACTATGAATTTGCTGTCGTGAGATATGATTTAACGGGAACTATAGATTCATCGTTTGGCAATTACGGTAAAGTTACCACTGATATATTGGGCTATGGTGATTTTGCCTATTCGGTTGCCTTGCAAAGTAACGGGCAGATTGTGGCGGCAGGAAGGTCTTTTAATTATATTACAAATGCATTTATGTTTGCTGCGGTGCGCTATAATGCCGATGGAACTCTTGATAATACATTCGGATGGGAAGGCAAGGATACTACATCTATCGGCGGGTATGACGATGAGGGCTATTCTGTAGCCATTCAGCCGGCAGACCAAAAAATTGTTGTGGCGGGCTATGCCGAAATCAGCGCCTTTGATGAATTTGCATTAATTGATGAATTTGCATTAGTGAGGTATAATACCGATGGCTCATTAGATACTGTTGCAACCGGCGGAATGGGAAGCGGTAAAGTTACCACGGCAATTGATAGTGTTAGTTCGGGCGCGGCAGTGCTTATTCAACCGGCAGACGGGAAAATTGTGGTGGCGGGATATTCAGTCCCTTCTTCAGGCAGATACTATAACGTGGCAGTTGTACGTTATTTACCAAGCTTAACTTTAGGCATTGTTGATTTGGCGAAAGAAAATAATTCCGTATTCATTTATCCCAACCCGATTCACGATGAAGGGATATTGGAATATACTCTTGCAAATGATGAGGTGTTAAGTATTACACTATATGATATAACCGGCAAACTAATGCAAACGATAGTTACCTCTGAAAATATAAGTGAAGGAACACACCGTCAACCGCTTGACCTGCAAGTGCTGCCTTCGGGAGTATATATGCTTGCTATTACAAACAGCAGTATGCAGTGCCTTTCCGTAAAAATTATAAAACAATAAATTCTGAAAACTGTTTTTACAATAATAATATGCTTGCTGGTGTGCAATGCATACCTGTGTTTCGCACAAAGTGCCGGGGCTTTAGATAATACCTTTAACGGAGATGGAAAAGTTACTACGCGTGTGGGTAGTTTAGATGGTTTTGGAGAATCGGCGGCTATTCAATCCAACGGCAAAATTGTGGTGGCGGGATATGCCGGCAACGGGGTGAATTATGAATTTGCTTTGGTGCGATACAATGCAGATGGCACGCTTGATAACAGTTTTGGCAACGGCGGCATTGTTGTAACGTATTTTGGCGACACAGTTAGTTTTGGTTACGCGGTGGCAATTCAAACCGATGGGAAAATAGTTGTAGCGGGCACTTCGTATGACGGGTTGCAACAGCTTGATGATTTTGCGCTTGCGCGATATGATACAGATGGCTCCGTAGATAACACGTTTGGAACAGGAGGAATAGTGACCACCGATTTTGGAAACTCTGATGATTACGGTGAGTCGGTAGCTATTCAATCCGACGGCAAAATAATTGTTGCAGGTACTTCAGATATTTATAATGTTCCCGATAATGTCCAGGCTTTTGCTTTAGCAAGGTACAATACTAACGGTACGCTTGATGGTAGTTTTGGGGTGGAGGGGGTTGTTGCTACTAATTTTTATAATTCTGATAATTATGGGCACTCAGTAGTTATTCAGCCTGACGGGAAAATTTTGGTTGCCGGCAGTTCATCTAATATTGATAGCATAATTAGTATTGCACTCATGCGCTATGAGACCAATGGCACACCCGACAGCAGTTTTGGTGTGAATGGAATAGATACTACCATAATTGGGAGTAATTCATCAGGCAATTCAGTGGTATTGCAGCCCGATGGAAAAATTGTTGTTGCCGGTTATGCCGGTGATAATTTCGCAGTAGTACGATATACAATTAGCGGTACATTAGATACTACTTTTGGCACAGGAGGCAAAGATACTACGGGCTTTGGTACATCAGTTGCCGTAGGAAATTCAGTAGTGATTCAGGCAGATAGCGAGATTGTGGCGGGTGGTTCTACCGGCTCGGCATTTGCATTGGCGCGTTACAAAGTTAATGGCATACCCGACAGCACGTTTGGCACAAATGGAAAAATTACCACTACGTTTACGGGAGTTGATGATGAAGCGTATTCTTTGGCGCTACAACCCGATGGGAAAATTGTGGCAGCGGGATATACTGAAATAGATACTGCCTATTATTTTGCCACGGCAAGATATATACCCACTATAACGCTTGGTATTGTTGACCTTTCAGCGTATGGCAATTCGGCGTTGGTGTATCCTGACCCTGTAAATAACGAAGCCACGCTTGATTATAAACTGTTGAAAGATGAAACGGTGAGTATAACGTTGTTTGATATAACCGGGAAATTACTTCAATCAATTATTTCAAATGAAAATATGATTGCCGGCGAACACCGCCAAACCCTCAACTTCGAATCGCTGCCGGCGGGAAATTATATTGTGGCGTTAACCAATTCAAATTTACAATCGCTTAGTATAAAAATTATTAAACAGTAAAGTAAAAATATTTATCCCTGTCAATCTGACACTTATATGCTGTTTTCCTACACTTATTTAGTCAAATCCAACACTTGCTAGTTTATAATTGTTTTAATGAGAAAGTTTTGCAAACTTTATAGGAGCTAATTTCAAGTGGTTTATTAATGCACTATTAAATTAAGATGAAGAAAATTTCATATGCCAATAATTAAGAATCAATTTATTAATTTTACATAACGTTCTTTTTAAACTTAAAACTTATCTTATGAAAAAAATTACTATTTCATTAGTGTTATTATTTTTTGCCTTTAGGGTTGTAGGGCAAATGAGTCCTGTAAGCTATACAGGTACTAAACCGGTTCCTGCAGGTAAATATCTTACTTCCTTAGCACCCAAAAATGGAGGCTCTAACTTTGGAACCAGGTCTAGTATGGGATCCGCATGGTTAAATTATTCTGATGTTTTAGATGAAGTAATTGGAGGATTGACAGGATATATTGCCCCTATTTTTACAGACTCAAGTGCTTATTTTTCATATGGTCCCAGCACTTGGGGGAAAGCTACAGCTTATAGTATTGGACAAACATTTAATGCGTATTCGGAATTTTTTGTAAATTCAGGAGGTATTGATACTATTTCTTTGGTGCCGTCTGAAGGATATACATTGGATTCTATCTCTGTGGTATTAGCGTATACAAGACTTGATCCCGATACATCAATAGTTGATACTTTAGTAGTTAACCTTTATCAGGGGGCTAATAAAAGCAATGCTTTTCCTAATGCTTATTTTACTGCAACACCCGATACTTATTATTTAAATCATTTTGGGTATGATACTGTATTTTTTCCTTTAATGTATTATAACTACCAGACATTTGGTCCGTTAGAATCATATTACACTAAATCTAACGTTAATGCCCCGGCTACTACAATAAAAATTCTTTTACATCAATCGGATACCGCCGCCGCAAAAGAGGGTTTTATAACAGCAGTTCCGGGAGGAGGTATGCAGGTTGCAGCAGGAAATTTGGTTGGTTGCACAGTTGCTTTCAAACCGGGGTACAAATGGAATTTTGGCGATACAATAAGCCTTCATTATAACACTGCCGAATTTCTTTCATTTGATGAAAATAATTCAACAGGCGAACCATATTATACACCGGGGGATAATAATATTTCTTACCTTATTCCACAGGTGGTACAATATAACCAAAGCATTAAGGGATGGGATAGTTTATATATTCCGGCATTAGCTTACTTACCGGGGTTTCAGTTACAGGATCATGATATTTCTTATCATATAACTTACACACCGCAAGTTATTACTCCTCCTATATCAATTTTGCCTCAATCACCAACATTATGTAGTGGAGAAAGTGTTACTCTTACCGTGCCTTCTTCGGGTTCAAATTATACGTGGAGCCCTTCAACAGGATTGAGTGCCACAACAGGCGATACGGTAATTGCTGATCCTACGATAACCACTGAATATACCGTAAACGGAATAGACTCCTTAGGGGAATCTGCAACAGGTACAGATGTGGTATATGTGCAATCTCCACCTATTACACCCGTTGTAACTGTAAATTACGATACACTTACCTCAAGCTCGCTATCCAACAATCAATGGATTCACGATACGGTGATTACAGGGGCAACCAATCAAACTTATATTGCCAACTCCAGCGGGTGGTACCAGGTAGAAGTAACAGACCCTAATTACGGATGTATTGCTGCTTCCAATACTGTGTATATCGGCGCAACGGGTATAGTAGTGTGGCCCGGCGATGCCAATGATGATTTGGTTGTGAATAATTACGACCTTATACCTATAGGACTGTATTATGGCGAAACCGGCACAGCAAGAGATACAACAACTATAACTTGGGCGCCTCACCCTTCTGCCAACTGGAATGTATTACAATCCAACGGAAAGGATATGAAATATGTTGATTGCAACGGTGATGGTGTTATTAACTCTAACGATACCCTGGCGGTAACACAGAATTACGGGCTCACTCATCCGTTTGATTCGCCACGGCAGTCCATTGAAAGATCATCGGGAACTGTTCCGCTTTCAATAGTAGCAGATAGCAGTTCATATCATGCGGGCAGCATTGTTCATGCCAGCGTGTTACTTGGTAGCAGTGGGAATCCGGCAACAAACATATACGGGTTAGCTTATAACATTACATTCGATGCGTCGAATATTGTGCCGGGCACACTTGCATTTAATTATAATAATGCCTCGTTTATGGGAGCTAAAAACACGAACACCTTAGTGCTTACGCAACTGAATAACGATGTTGAAACTGCGGTGACAGGCATTGACCACACCAATAAAACGGGCTATGGTAAAATAGGAGACCTGTATTTTACACTGGCTGCTAATTCAAATGCTCAATTGGGATTGTCAATAAGCTCTTATGAAGCAGTGGATGCAGGAGGCAATGAAAAAGGATTGTCGCCTGTAGACGATACCGTTACGGTTACGACGGGCATAAATCAATTAGCAGGAATCAATAATCAATTATCGGTTTATCCTAATCCGGTTAGCAATAATGTATTTATCAGGATAAATTCATCTGTAAATGATTTACAAGACTGGACTATGCAGATAAGCGATGAGCTTGGACGGGTGGTGTATAAAACCAGTTCCTTAAATTATCTGAATGAGATTGATATGAGCAAGCTGCCTTGCGCCATGTATTTTATAAGTGTTATCAGTCAAACAGGGAGTGCAGTGTACCCGGTAATAAGGCAGGAGTAAATTAATTATCGATTATCCATATTTATCTTTGAGGTATATTTAGTTTTTGGTATCTTTGGAAGCTTTAATTTACCTAAGTGAACAAATCAAAATTATTTTTTACGCTTATTATTTTAATCGTTGCCCTGCCGGTACTGGCAGGAGCGGGAAATCCTCCTGTTGTTAAATGGGCAGTTAAAAATCCTTTTGAACAAAAAGTATTCATTGAAAATAAAGTGCAATATGCCATAAAGGATAACCCTGAACCGACCAAAATTTTGTTTGGTGCCAGGCAGGGAGGCTTGCAATATTATTTTACCAATAACTCAATTTGGATAAAAAGAAATGTGACTGTTAAGCGCACACAAGAACAGATTGAACAGCTTAAACAACAATTTGGTGATGATGGAGATATGGGCAAAAAGGAGTTTGAATATGAATCAGTAGAAGAATTTCATGAAATTTCATTTGAGGGAGCCAATGCTCTGGCAACTATAACTACGGATAATGAGGTAAATTGGTATTACAATTTTACTATTACCGGTAATGTACCTGTAAAAGCCAATGCGTATAGAAAACTTACCTATTTGAATTTATATCCCGGCATTGACATGGAGTTTTATTTTCCGGAAGATAAACAAGGCTTCGAATACTCTTTCATCGTTCATCCCGGCGCTGATATTTCACAAATAAAAATACAATTCCCCTTAAATAAAGGAATACAGCTTAATGAGGACAACAACATTGTTGTGCAATCGCAATATGGAAGTTTTACTGACCATGCACCCGTTGCAAACCAACCGGGTAAAACAGTTGATTGTTCGTTTGTATTAACTAACTCAATTGTTGGATTTAGTGTTGGCGATTATGATAAAACCCAAAACCTTATTATAGACCCATGGACTATTACTCCAACCTTTGTCGGGATAAATGATGGCTATGATGTGGATTGGGACAACGCCGGAAATTGCTATTCTTATGGCGGACAAGAACCATGGCAGCTTATTAAATATAATAGTAGTGGTACCATGTTATGGTCATATACTGAAGATTTTACATCTACTGCCCCTTACTACGGCGGTTTTGCTGTTGATAGGAATTCACAGTCTGCCTACCTTGTGGAGGGTTTTAATCCATTTACAGGAGCCGGAATTATTAAAGTTAATGCGGCAGGAGCACAGATTGCCACGTTTGCTGGTAATGCAGATTTTCGTGAGATGTGGCGCATTGCCTTTAGCCGTTGTACGAATCATGCAGTGATTGCGGGGGGGTACCTCATCTCCATCTTCCCAGGTTTGTTACCTTGATACTAACATAGTAAATCTATCGCCTGTTAATATTTTAAAAACTCAGCAGTGTTGTCATGATGAGTGGGGGATAACGCTCGATAATTATGGAAATTGCTATACAGCCACATGTCAAAGCGTATTATACCCCGATAGTTTTAGCAATTTACTTATTAAACTCCCCCTGCCGTCTCTTATGCCCACGACATGGGCAGTGAGTGATGGTTATAGGTTTGAGGAAGCAAACAGCATTGAATATGATTTAGGTATAAGCGGACCGGGGAATTCATTTAATGGCATAACGATAAGCGATACTGATCTTTTTACCTACGATAGCTATAAGCTGAAGAAATGGAGTTCAACTACGGGTGCAGAAATTAACAGTATTGTTGTAAATTCGACGAACATTGATTCTGTAATGTTTTGGGCAGGGCTTACTTCTGACGAATGCGATGATATTTTCCTGGGTTCGAATTCAATTATAGAGCAATATGACGGCAATTTAAAACTTAAAGATACCCTTCATGAACCTGACAGCATTTATGCTCTGAATCTCGGGAAAAATAATATATTATATGCCTGCGGAGCCGGCTTTGTGTCTGCGATACAGGTTAAAATTCCTTCATGCGGTGTTATAAATGTGTCAAAAAATATAGTGAATGCAACTTGCTCGTCTGAAGGGTCGGTAACAGTAGTACCATCCGGCGGCTCACCTCCGTACAATATTGTGTGGAATACTGATCCGCCACAAACAGGACCCACCGCTACAAACCTAACTTTAGGAACATACATTGCCACAATAACAGACAACTCATGTTCCGGAGAAGTGACAGCATATGATACAGTCAACATTAACACTACCAGCACTGATGCTATGGTAATTCCTTCAGCATTTACACCGGGTAAAAACGGAGTTAATGCTGTTTATCTACCGAATTTTCTTTGTAACGGTGTTGAAAGTTATGAATTTCGTGTATTTGACCGATGGGGAAGAATGGTTTTTGAAACGACATCTCCAGGCCAGGGATGGGATGGGAAATTTAACGGACAACTACAACCTCTTGATGTTTACGTCTATTACATTAAATTCTCTTGCGGTACCTGCAACATATTCAAAAAGGGGAATGTGACGCTGGTGAGATAACAGTTGTAGATTAAGCTTAATATTTTCCATTCTAAATCCCATTCAAATAAATTCCGTGTATTTCTTAATTTTACCCGCTTTTTAAAATTAAACAAATACAATTATAATGGAAACCTGGAAAAATTATTTAGAGCAGAACAAGAAACGTTTTCTCGATGAGCTATTGGCATTGTTAAGTATTCCTTCGGTAAGCGCCGACCCTAAACGTAAAGACGACATACTTAAAACAGCAGAGTATATAAAACAAAAACTAATTGAAGCCGGAGCTGATAATGTGGAGTTGATGCCAACAGGCGGCAATCCTATTGTGTACGGAGAAAAAATAATTGACCCTAAAAAACCTACTGTGCTGTGTTACGGTCACTATGATGTGCAGCCACCGGATCCGCTCAATCTGTGGATATCGCCGCCCTTTGAACCTATAATAAAAGATAATATTATTTATGCGCGCGGCTCTTCCGACGATAAGGGACAAATGTTCATGCACATAAAAGCATTTGAGATGATGATGCGCACCAACTCATTGCCTTGTAACATTAAATTTATTATAGAAGGCGAGGAAGAAGTGGGCTCGGTTAACTTGCCCATTTTTCTTAAGAAGCAAAAAACAAAGCTGAAAGCCGATGTAACGCTTATTTCCGATACTTCTATGATTGCTATGGAAACACCCAGCATTGAAGTGGGCTTGCGCGGATTGGCTTATGTTGAGGTTGAAGTGACCGGACCCAACCGCGATTTACATAGCGGCGTTTATGGCGGCGCAGTGGGCAACCCGGTAGGTATTTTATGTAACATGATTGCTTCGATGAAAGACAAAAACAATCACATTACCATTCCGGGTTTTTATAAAGACGTGGTAGCATTGACAAAAGCCGAGCGCAAAGAATTAAATAAAGCGCCTTATAAAGAGGCGGCATATAAGAAAGACCTTGGCGTGGCTGAATTGGAAGGAGAGAAAGGCTACACAACGCTGGAGCGCACAGGCACACGCCCAACGCTTGAACTGAATGGTATTTGGGGAGGCTATACGGGCGAAGGAGCAAAAACTGTATTGCCTTCTAAAGCTTATGCAAAAATATCTATGCGTTTAGTGCCTAACCAGAAATCACAAAAAATGACTGACCTGTTTACGAAACATTTTAAGAGCATCGCACCTAAATCGGTTAAAGTAAAAATTACTCCGTTAAGCGGCGGCGAAGCAGGAGTTGTGCCCACAGACTCATTAGCGTATAAAGCGGGTGCAAAAGCCATTGAAACTACATTTGGCAAAAAGCCCATTCCTACCCGCGGCGGAGGCAGCATCCCTATTGTGGCTGATTTTGAAAATATATTAGGACTGAAAACCATGTTAATGGGATTCGGATTGGATTCGGATAATCTCCACTCACCCAATGAGCATTACGGCGTGGTTAATTTTTATAAAGGCATTGAAACGATTCCGTATTTCTTTAAATATTTTACGGAGATGAAAAACCCATAGCAATTATCCCGGTTCAATGTAATACACGTCAGGTACCGGTTGCGATTTTTTTGAATAAGCTTCTATTCTGATATAGCCTTTATTTATAAAAGGAAGTACAATATTATTTTTTTTAATATATTTAAATTCAATGGGTGCGGGAGAATAACTTAAATCATGTTGAGTGAAAAATTTCGCAACCATATTGCTGTCATAGCCCAAAAAATTAATTGAAATTGCCGGTTCATGAGTTGCATTATTAATGAACGTATGGACTACTATGTATTTTGTGCCCAGGGTATCCATTTTACATTGTAATCCCTCTGCCAGCAGATGTAATCCGGGCATATAAGGATAAGGCGCAATCTCTGAATAATCTTTATATAAAGCTATTGAGGTTACATGATTATAACCTGCCTTTTGTAAGGCACTTTTGCACTCGATTAAAAATTTAGATTTGTTTTTTTCAGAATAATAATAATGGCTGTTTTGGTAAAATAAAATATCTAAAAAATTGGAAGCTTTACCATTTAAAGAATCAGTATATACTTTAAATAAAAATTGCTCTTCAGGCAAGGGCAAATGTTTGCCATAAGGTTTTTCTGCTTCAATTAAATTATATAATGCAAAACGTGTAAATGGATAGGGTTTTAGTTTTTCCTGTAGTCCGTATCGTGGATTAAAAGCGACAACTATATAAAATGCAATAAAAAACAGGATGAAAAATGAGATAAATTTCGTGGGCGTTGATTCCCGGGGCGTTATAGTTTTTGAAGAAAAATAGTCGCTGATATTTATCCTTTTTAAAAGAGCTATAAAATAATCCCAATCCACAAAAACCACCGCCAGCCAATACCAATAATAGGACTCCAGGTTCATAATGAGTTTGAACCCTGCAAATTCAAGTACAACCAAAAAAGCAATAAACAAACGCAGCCAGGGCTTTCTTACAAATACACAGGATAATATTATACTGAACTGCGTGATAAGATTAAGCAGCGCAAGTAATTTATAAAGAAAAGGATGATTAAGAATATAAACCACATATTGTGGAATGGCGATTTTTTGCTGGTAGAATTCAGAAATAATGATATTTCGTAAGCTATCAGAGAAAGCCCAGCGTAGCGCGATTGGAGAACTTAGCCATTTATAAAAAAAGCCGTTGAAAAACATTAATGCTACAATTAACTGAGCTAAGCGAACTACCCAAACATATTTACAGTTGGGGGTAGTATTAATTTTATTGCGTGCTCGGCTAATTAAATTATCTATTGCAATTATGGTCCCTGTGGGCGCAAAAAGTATTACCAGTTGCAAAAGAAATATAACATTGAACGCGTGTGTCCACGGCTGCCCCCAAGAATAAAGAAGGCAGAACAAAAATTGGTTTGAAATAAAGCTTACTAAAGATGACGTAAAAGTCAAAAGCCCAACCAGCGCAAATAATGAGGAAAATAGCGCAACATATTTTACAATTATGAAAAACTGAACAGGTGGTATGTGGGTGCCTAAAATTTGCAAAAGCCCAACTGGTGAATACCTCGAACTGTTTTGAACGGATAAAAATTCTGCAGGTGTACTGCTCCAAATCATTTGCAGTGATTGCAGAATGGAAATATAAACCGCTATCCTGATAGCAGCCAGGCTTATTTTCGACGGGCGGTTTTCAAACCAATAGTTGTTCCAGATTGCAATAAGTTTGTTCATGAGACAGAAAACTCATTGAAGTAAATATATGAAAATTACTATTTAACCATCTTCCCGTCAATCTTAATGGAGGAGGGGCTCATCAAAACCACTTTTTCATAAGTGGTGATAAAATATTTTTTTTGTGGAAAATAAAATAACTGCTGGTCGAAATGATAGAGGACATTATCGGTGAGATTGTGCGCTTCTATTTCTAAAACAGCACCGGTATGTATATCAAGATGTAGCGCTAATTTTTTGGTTCTTATACCGGTCGTGTCGGCAGTGTAAGTCACAATTTTTTCCGTATCTGTATTTACATCTATGGAATAGGAGGTGTCAACGGTAAAGCTGCCGCGCCAGGCGGGTTTATTAATATCGGCATCAATAAAAGGCTGAAGTTCTTGCTTCCAATCGGGTGAGTTGAGTTGATGCTCTTCCTTTTTATCATTAACCGATAAATGTTTTATAATACCCGTTTTGCCGGTGTTAAGAATTTTTATCTGCCCGTTCATAAATCCCTGCAAATCAAAATAGGGAGGAATGTTTGATTGCTTGGGGTTAGAGCAGGAAAGAAGTAATGTTATAATTGAAAGCAGTAAGAGGTAATATCTTTTCTTCACAAGGTTGCAGATTATATCAGATCAAAATAGTACCATCCATTTGCGGTGGGATATCAATACCCATTACTTTTAGTATAGTAGGGGCTATGTCGCCAAGCTTGCCGCCTCTTTTCAACTTTGGTTTCATATCATTATCAATAAAGAACAATGGCACGGGGTTTTTTGTGTGGGCGGTATTTGGAGTGCCATCATCGTTTATTGCAAATTCGGCATTGCCATGATCGGCAGTAAGAAAAACGGCATAATCATTTTTAAGCGCAGCCTCTACAACTTCCTTTACACAGAAGTCAACCGTTTCAACTGCTTTAATAATGGCGCTAAATACGCCGGTATGCCCAACCATGTCGGCATTGGCAAAATTGAGGCAAATAAAATCAGCCGATTTATTATTTAACTCTTTAACTACGGCATCTTTAACTGGAATGGCACTCATCTCGGGCTGTAAGTCATAAGTAGCCACTTTTGGCGATGGAATAAGAATACGGGTTTCGCCGTCAAACGGCTTTTCACGTCCGCCTGAAAAGAAGAAGGTAACGTGCGGATACTTTTCCGTTTCGGCAATACGTATTTGTTTCAGTCCCTTATTTTGTATCACTTCGCCCAAGGTCATACTCAAATCCTGGTTGTTGAATACATTTTTCACATTTTTAAACGTATGGTCAAAAATGGTCATCGTCACATAATACAAATCCAGTTTCTTCATGTCAAGCTCCGGAAAATCCTGTTGGGTAAGCGCTTTTGTAATCTGCCGGCATCGGTCGGTTCTAAAATTAAAACAAATAACCACATCGCCATTTTGTATGGTTGCAACAGGGGTATTATCGTCTTTTACTCTTACAATAGGTTTTATAAATTCATCGGTAACTCCCGCTTCATACGATTTTATAACAGCGCTGTGAATATCTTTTGTCGGTTCGCCAATACCCTTCGTCATAAGGTCGTAAGCCAGTTTGATGCGCTGCCAGCGGTTGTCGCGGTCCATGGCATAATATCGCCCAACCACGGAAGCAATTTCACCTACAGATTGTTTTAAATGATTCTGCAAATCATCTAAAAAACCGGCGCCGCTCTTAGGGTCGGTATCGCGCCCGTCGGTAAAGGCGTGTACAAAAACTTTCGATAGCCCGTTATCTTTAGCCATGCTGCAAAGGGCTTTCAGGTGACCGTTGGATGAGTGGATACCGCCATCGGAAACCAAGCCTATAAAATGCAGGGGCTTGTTGTTGTCTTTGGCATATTTAAAAGTATCGAGCAACACCTTATTTTTTTGAAACTCGCCGCTTTGAATGGCTTTATTAATACGCAACAGTTCCTGGTACACAATTCGCCCTGCGCCGATATTCAAATGTCCTACTTCAGAGTTGCCCATTTGTCCATCCGGCAAGCCCACTGCCTCTCCATCGGTTTTAAGCGTGGTATTGGGATATTTTTGATAAAGCCCTTTTACAAAAGGCGTATTTGCCTGATAAATAGCATCTGCAGCCGGTTTAGTACCATGCCCCCAGCCATCCATTATTATTAAAATAACCTTTTTCATATTTATAATTCGAGGCACAAAAGTACCGATTCTCAATAAACAATTATTAGTGAACAATTATCAATAACAATTAACAGGAACGATTAACCCCGTCCGAACGTACCCGTTCGGTAAGGGCGGGTATTAACAACTAACAATTAACCATTTCTTCATTTTTGGCATCATTTTCGCTTAATTTAGCCAAATTATCCCTATGAAGAAATTACTTTACATATCACCTATTGCATTGATAATCATAATGCTTTTTCCTGCCATAGCTCTTTCTAATTACGATGTAATTGATAACGTTACTACAGCAATAAAAGCGGGGAATGCCGCACAATTGGCATCTTTTTTTGATAATACCGTTGAACTCACTATCCGTAATAAGCAAGCCAGCTATAGTAAAGCCCAGGCACAGGTGGTGATTAAAGATTTTTTTGATAAAAATCCTGTGAAAAGTTATGCCGTTGTTCATCGCGGTTCATCAGAAGCAGGTTCGGCTTACGCTATCGGAATATTAACTACAGCAACTCAAACTTTTCGTACGTATATTTACGTGAAACAAAAAGTCGCAACCTCAACCACCCTTGTTGAGGAGCTGCGCTTTGAAAACAGCAAGTAATTGAGTTATTGGGATAAGTTTATTCGCCGGTCATTAGATGAAGATGTCGGAAGTGGCGACCATACCACGCTGGCAACAATCCCACTATCTGCAACCGCAAAAGCCAAACTTTTAGTTAAACAAAATGGCATTATCGCTGGTGTTGAGCTGGCGGAAAAGATATTTGCACACGTTGATAAAAACCTACGAGTTTCTGTAATGCTCAATGACGGAAGCCTAATTAAACACGGCGATATAGCTTTTACCGTTGAAGGACCGACACGGGCTATTTTAACACCCGAACGCCTGGTATTAAATTGCTTGCAACGGATGAGCGGCATTGCCACGCTTACCAATCAATTTGTAAAAGTTGTGGAGGGAACCGGCGTTAAAATATTAGATACGCGTAAAACCACGCCGCTTTTTCGTGAAGCGGAGAAATGGGCTGTGCGTATCGGCGGAGGCTACAACCATCGCTTTGGATTGTATGATATGATACTGATTAAAGATAATCATATTGATGCTTGTGGCGGAATTGAAAAGGCAATTAAATCAGTCCACACTTATCTTAAGGAAAATAAACTTGAGCTTAAAATAGAATTAGAGTGCCGCTCGCTGGAAGAGTTGCAACAAATTTTATCTGTTGGCGGAGTTCACCGTATTTTATTGGATAATTTTTCTTCGGATAATGCAAAAGAGGCAGTGGCTTTGGTAAATAATAAATTTGAAACAGAATTATCAGGGCATATTACTTTGCAAAATGTGCGCTCTTATGCTGAAGCAAAACCTACTTACATTTCAGTAGGAGCATTAACACACTCTTATACGAGTTTGGATTTGAGCTTGAAGATTGCCTCACCTTATCCCACTCCAGAATGATAATAAGTAAAAAAATATTGTTGGTTTTAATAGGATTCTTTTTTTGTTTGTGCACCTTAGCACAATCAAATCAAAATCGTGATTGTAGCTTTATAAAAAGTGTGTCTATAACTTATTATATAAATCTTGTTCATGTTTATGCGGATTCTCAGAATCTTGACTGTTTCTGTAGAATGAGTGATTCTTTGTTATATTGGTCAGGAAGAAATCCTTTTTATTTAGCGGTATTAGATTCAATATTTAAAATTTCCGACGGGGCGTTAGGTGAATATGGAGATATAGTTTTTGAAAAATTATATTATTCCAAATTTGAAACATTTGCAAACTATATTCTAAGTCACAAAAAAAGTTTTTTTATTGATATTTATGAAAATTATGCTTACAATATGATTGATAATAGTGGGGAGGATACTCTTAAAAACAGAACTAATTTTATTAATAACCGTGATGAAAAAATAGATAGTTTAAAATTTTCAGTTATAAAAAAACAAGAATTGAAAAACTTACTTAAAATACAATATGAGTTTTTCAGATAAAACTTAACCTGTTATCTGTTAATCAATTCAATCTAATATCTTATTTTTGCGCCCGTGAAAAATCAAACGGGGCATATACGCACACTTATTTTACGGCTGTTTATACTTCTTTTGGTGTTTAGCATTTCAAGAGTGCTTTTTTATTTGTTCAACAGTCATTATTTTTATTTCGATTCGGCATGGCAGTTCTTGCAAGTGCTGGTATATGGATTACGGTTCGATATTTCCGTTATCATCTATATTAATTTACCCTTCATATTTTTTCATATCCTGCCCAATCCGTTCAGAGAGAAAGCCTGGTACCAGGCAGGATTGAAATTTTTATTTTATTCTATAAATTTTGTGGCTCTGGCGTATCAATTTTCCGATTTTGAATATTTTAAATATGAACGCAAGCGCCTTACCGCAGATATTTTTTCTATAAACGGCGATATGAGAGACCAGTTTCCCGAATTCATCAGAAATTTCTGGTACTTATTTGTTCTTATGATACTTACTCTTATTTTAATGGAGTATCTCTATAGAAAAACAAAAGAGATCAGAGTGCAGGGCAAAATTAATTACCCGGTGCAAATTTTATTGATGATAGTTGTATTGCTTCTTTGCGATGTCGGTGTGCGCGGCGGGTTACAGAAAAAACCTATTACACCCACCACAGCCAGCGATATGGACGACCCGTATTTTGCAGCTTTAATTCAAAATACGCCGTTCACACTTTTGTTTTCCTACCGTGAATCTCATATCTCAGAGGCACATTATTTGCCGGAACGGGAAGCAGACAGCCTTTATAATATTCGGAGGCAAACCCATTTTTCTTTTATCCATGATAAATACAACTTAACCCCGAAAAAGTATAACGTGGTGCTTATTATTGTTGAGAGTTTATCTAAAGAATATATCGGCTATTATAATAACGGTAATGGCTATACGCCGTTTTTGGATTCGCTAATGAAGAATTCGATGGTATGTGCAAATGCTTTTGCCGATGCAAAACGTTCTATTGAGGGAATACCCGCTGTGTTGTCATCTCTTCCTACACTGATGATTGATCCGCCTATTACGTCTTTTTATCGCAGAGACCGCTTGCCGGGCATTGCGGAATTTTTAAAAACGCAGGGATATTCATCGGCATTTTTTCATGGCGGATTTAACGGCTCTATGAATTTTAATGTCTACACACCTGAAATTGGTTTTGACAGGTATTATGGAAAGGCAGAATATAATAATGATAAGGATTACGATGATGCCTGGGGTATTTATGATGAGCCGTATTTACAATATTATGCACAAAAAATGACTACTATGAAGCAGCCGTTTTGTACGGCGGTATTTACTATTTCAAATCATCATCCTTATTCTATTCCGGAAGAATGGAAGGGAAAACTTAAATCGGGCGATGAGCCTATTTATCAAACCGTAAGTTATTTTGACAAGGCATTGCGGAATTTTTTTAAAACGTCGTCAACACAGCCGTGGTTTAATAATACATTATTTGTAATTACGGCAGACCACACTGGACCGGCTTACAAGCCTAAATACAAAACGCGTACTGGTATTTATGAAGTACCGTTGATTTTTTATTTGCCGGGAAGTGATTTAAAAGGCACTATTGCCCATGTGACACAGCAGGTAGATGTGTTGCCGACGGTTTTGGATATTTTAAATTACCCCGATAAATATTATGCATTCGGGAAAAGTGTTTTTGATTCGAGTCGGTATAATTATGCATTTAATTACCTGGATGAAACCTACCAGGTAAGCGATGATACTTACTCGCTGATATTCGACGGGCAAAACCCGTTGGCATTATATGACTACAAAACAGACTCGCTTGAACAGGATAATATAGTTAATAAGCTGCCCGTCGTGCAACAGCGACTGGAAAACCAGATTAAAGCAATAATACAAAGCTATAATTATGCATTTATTCATAACCAACTGATGCCTTAGTGAAAAAGAAAATTATTTTTATTATCAATCCCCGCTCGGGAGTGAGCAAAAAAAAGAACCTGCCGCCGGTAATTGAAAAAACAATTGATGCCGCTAAATTCGATTACGAAATTATTTTTACTGACCACAGGGGGCACGCTACGCAAATAGCTAAAGAAGCCATTAAAAACGGCATTGATATTATTGCAGTTGCAGGAGGCGATGGCTCGCTGAATGAAGTAGCCCGGGTATTGTTAAATTCCCCGGTAATTCTTGCAGCCCTACCGATGGGTTCGGGTAATGGACTGGCGCGTCATTTGAAAATTCCGGTTAATGCGGTTAAGGCAATTAAATTGATTAATGCGGGCAAAACAGATAAGATTGATGTCGGGCGCATCAATGATAAAATATTTATAAGCAATACGGGATTAGGTTTTGTATCGAGTGTGGTCGACACCTTTCATGAAGAAGTTCGCAGAGGGTTCTTCGCCTATTCCACTCATACCCTAAGAAATATTTTTGGCTATAAAAGCAAAAGTTATTCCTTGCAGATAGACAGGCAACATATAAAAGGCAAATTTTTTATGCTGAATTTCGCCAACTCAAACCAGTTTGGTTACCAGGCAAAAATCGCCCCGCAAGCCGATGTGAAAGACGGTAAGCTGGAGGTGGTGATGGTAAAAAAGTTTCCTTTTGTATTATTTCCTGTACTCATGTTAAAGTTATTCACAAATTCAATTAAAAACTCACGCTACATAAAAATACTGCGAGCCGATAAGGCGTCAGTTAAATTTGAGGGGCAGCAATCGGTACAAATAGACGGAGAACCTAATGTGGAAAACAACAGTATCGAATTATCTGTTTCTCCCTTAACTTTGAACATTATAGTTCCCTAGACTGTGTCGAACAAAAACAAACACCGCGATGGAGTGGTTTACTCCACTAACCCCGATTTCCAATATGTGAACCAGCAGATAAATGAGGAAGGAACAATGCCTCAGAAACAACAGTTGTTAAAGGTACGCCGCGACAGTAAAACGCGGGCGGGGAAAACGGTAACGCTGATAGAAAATTTTGCGGGTAAAGAAAGCGACCTTGAAGAACTGGGCAAACTATTAAAATCGAAATGCGGAACGGGCGGCACTGTGAAAGACAGAGTGATTTTAATACAGGGAAATCTTGTTGAAAGGGTACAACAAATTTTAGCAGATTTGGGTTATAAGACAAAGAGGGTAGGGGGATGAAAATTAATTTGATGATTTGATAATTTGATAATGCCGCAGAGCGGGACAATTAACTTTTAACAATTAACGATTAACTTTAATAATGCAATTTACACATCTACATAACCATACACAATATTCACTTCTTGACGGCGCTACAGATATTGAGAAGCTGATGAAAAAAGCGGCTGCTGACGGAATGAAAGCCGTAGCCATTACCGACCATGGTAATATGTTTGGCGCATTTCAATTTGTTGCTGAAGCGAATAAGCATAATATAAAACCCATAGTAGGCTGTGAATTTTACCTGGTGGATGACAGGCATAAAAAACAATTCACGAAAGAAAATTCAGACAACCGTTATCACCAGCTTTTTTTGGCGAAAGACCAGGAAGGGTATAAAAATCTTTCAAAGCTTTGCTCGCTTGGTTTTATTGAAGGTTTGTATAGCAAATGGCCCCGTATTGACAGGGAATTGATTTTAAAATATCACGAAGGGCTTATCGCCACCACCTGTTGCATAGGCGCAGAGGTGCCGCAAACTATTTTGAACAAAGGTGAAGAGGAAGCTGAGAAAGTTTTTAAATGGTGGCTCGATTTATTTGGCGAAGATTATTATATAGAACTGCAACGCCATAATTTGCCTGAACAGGACAAGGTTAATGCCGTCTTGCTGAAATGGGCAGTAAAATATAATGTGAAGGTTATTGCATCAAACGACTCGCATTATTTAGAGAGACAGGATTATGATTCGCACGATATTTTATTGTGCATCAATACAAATGATTTTAAACGGACACCTATAGGTGATGGCAAGGGTTACCGCTTTGGTTTCCCCAACGACCAGTTTTATTTTAAGACGCAGAAGGAAATGACGGAGTTGTTTAAAGATGTTCCTCAAGCCATTGATAATACCAGTGAGATAGTAGATAAAATAACATCGCCGAAATTAAAGCGTGATATAATTCTTCCGAATTTTCCGTTGCCTGAAGGCTTTGCCAATAATGATGATTATTTAAAACATCTTGCTTTTGAAGGCGCGAAAAAACGTTATGTAGATATAACGCCTGAAGTTGAAGAGCGGATAAATTATGAACTCCATGTTATTAAAACAATGGGATACTCTGGCTACTTTCTTATTGTGTCCGATTTTATAAGAGAAGGCAGAGAAATGGGCGTTCTTATTGGTCCGGGACGTGGCTCGGCGGCCGGTTCTGTAGTGGCTTATTGTGTGGGTATTACCAATATTGACCCGATAAAATACCAGTTGCTTTTCGAGCGCTTTTTAAATCCTGAGCGTGTAACCATGCCAGATATTGATACGGATTTTGATGATGTCGGTCGTCAAAAAGTAATTGATTACGTTGTTCAAAAATATGGCAAGGATAAGGTGGCGCAGGTAATCACCTTTGGCAGTATGGCGGCAAAGAGTTCTATTAAAGATGTGGCGCGAGCATTGGAGTTGCCGTTGGCTGATGCAAATGTTTTAGCCAAGTTGGTGCCAACAAGAGCGGGTGTTACTCTGCAAAACGCATTTGAAGAAAGTCCTGAATTAAAAGCAGCGCGCAAAGGCAATGACCTGCGCGGTAAAGTTTTAGAAACTGCTGAACGGTTAGAGGGTTCAGTGCGTAACAGCGGCATTCACGCGGCAGCTGTAATCATTGGACCAATGATTTGACCGATTATATACCCGTTAGTACAGCAAAGGATTCTGATTTAGTAGTTACACAATTCGAAGGCAAATACATTGAAGAGGCCGGAATGTTGAAGATGGATTTTTTGGGTTTGCGCACACTTACTATCATTAAAGAAGCGCTCACTCTTATTGAAAAGAATAGGGGAATAAAAATTGATATTGACACCATTCCGCTGGATGATGAAAAAACATTCCAGCTTTTTCAGCGTGGTGAATCAATAGGCATTTTCCAGTTTGAGGCGCAGCATATATTACCCATACTCCGCGATTTGAAGCCAACGAGCATGGAAGATTTGATTGCGTTGAACGCGCTCAATCGCCCGGGTCCTATGCAATTCATTCCTCTTTATATAAGAAGAAAACACGGCAGGGAAAAAGTGGAATATCCTCACCAGCTTTTGGAAGAGATGCTTAAGCCCACCTATGGTATAATGGTTTACCAGGAGCAGATCATGCAGTGTGCGCAAATTATTGCGGGCTACACGCTTGGTGGTGCCGATCTGTTGCGCCGTGCCATGGGAAAGAAGGATAAAGAGAAAATGGCTAAAGAGCGTGTGAAATTTGTGAAAGGCGCTCTCGAAAAAAATAATATACCTGAAGCAAAAGCCAATGAAATATTTGATTTGATGGAGCGCTTTGCCGATTACGGGTTTAACCGTTCGCATTCGGCGGCATATTCTGTTGTGGCATTTCAAACGGCGTATTTAAAAGCCAATTATCCTGCTGAGTTTATGGCGGCAATTCTTACTAATCACCTTAGTAATATTGAGGATTTAACCTTTTTCATGGATGAGTGCAAGAAAATGAATATTGCCGTGCTCGGTCCCGATGTGAATGAAAGTGAATTGCAGTTTACCGTAAATAAAAACGGCGCCATACGTTTTGGTTTGGGCGGAATAAAGGGAGTAGGGGATGCGGCGATGAAAGCTATTATTGAAGAACGCAATGCTCATGGCCGATTTAAAAATATTTTTGACCTTGCAAAACGTTTAGGAGGCAAGACAATTACAAAAAAAACTATTGAATCGTTGGTATATGCCGGTGCATTCGATTGTTTTGAAGGTGTGCACCGCGCACAATATTTTGCCATAAATGGCAGCGATAAAGATAACGTGATTGAAAAAGCGCTTAAATTTTCAAACGACAATAATGGTTTTAGCGCTTCCGCCCAATCTCTTTTCGGAGAAGTACACATGGAGCCCATTGCCGACCCTAAAATTCCCAATGCAGAACAAATGCCGCTTTTGGAAAAACTGCAGAAAGAAAAAGAGGTAACAGGATTATATATTACCGGGCACCCGCTGGATGATTATAAATACGAGATAAAATTTTTCTGTAACAGCAAACTTAGTGAAATTGAAAATAATAAGAATAGAGACCTCACCGTGGCGGGCATAGTTACATCGGCTGCGCATAAATTCACCAAAACGGGTAATGCTTTTGGAACGATGGTGCTTGAAGATTTTGACGGCACTTTTGAAATGGCATTATTCTCGCAGGATTATTTAAGATTTAAACATTTTTTGGTTAGCGGGCAAATGCTTTTTATAAAGGGCAAATATCAAACGCGGTATAACTCAAGCGATGTATTTGAATTTAAAATTTCGTCCATCCAGTTATTGCAGGAGGTGAAAGAAAAACTGACCAAGTCGGTTACAGTGAATATGAACCTGTCTGATATTAATGAGACGCTTGTTTCGCGCTTAGACACGCTTTTCAAAAAACATCCCGGCAATGTGCAGGTGCAGTTAAAAGTGGTAGATAATGCTGAAAATTATTTGCTGTCATTAAAAACAAAAAAGATAAAAGTATCGCCTGATAATGGGTTACTGCACTCTATTGAATCAGAAACCGGGTTGCAATTCCGTTTAAACTAAACACAATTTTTATGTCGGGAACTTTTAATACCTCACGTTGTTTTAATTTCTGATATTTGCACTTAACGATTAATTAACCTTAATACAATTTAATATGGCAATGACGCTCACCGATGGTAATTTTAAAGAAACAGTATTGAATTCCGATAAAGTATCCATAGTAGATTTTTGGGCAGTGTGGTGCGGACCATGCAGAATGATAGCCCCCTCAATAGAAGAATTGGCTAAAGAATATGACGGCAAAGCCGTTATAGGCAAATTAAATGTGGATGAAAATCCGCAGGTAAGCATGGAATATGGTATTCGCAGTATACCCACTGTCCTGTTTTTCAAGAACGGGAAAATGGTAGATAAGCAGGTTGGCGTTGTTCCTAAATCTGTTTTAGAAAGCAAGCTGAAGGCGCAGATGCAGCCCGCTTAAATCAGTACATTATTAACCCCCATATATTGTCTCAACCTCTAACCCTTCGATAAGAATCGAAGATTAGAGGTTGTTTTATTATACTTTCAAAATTACGGGCAGATGTCTAACGACATTTTTCCTTACTTTTATCGTTTATAATTAAGATGCCGGAAATTCTTTCATTAGATAATTTAAGCAGCATTGATAACCTTGAACTGCTTGCCAAACAAGTGGTGGAAGGGTTTATCATTGGCTTGCATAAAAGCCCCTTTCATGGCTTCTCGGTGGAGTTTGCCGAGCATCGCCTCTATAATCCCGGCGAGCCTATCCGTAATATTGACTGGAAAGTATATGCCCGCAGTGACAGGATGTATGTGAAAAAATTTGAGGAAGAAACCAACTTGCGCTGCCAGCTGGTGGTGGATGCCTCTTCTTCGATGTATTTTCCCGATGAGAAAGTAAATCATGTGCCGCATAATAAGATTGCTTTTGCTGTTATTTGCGCGGCATCAATTATGCACTTATTGAAAAAGCAGCGCGACGCTTTCGGGTTAAGTGTTTTTTCGGATAAGCTCGATATTAATCTGCAGGCGCGCGGAACACCCGTGCATCATAAATTGCTGTTATCTCATTTACAGAATTTATTAACCAACGAAAAGAAAAATTCGACTACAGCCGCTGCAACAGCGTTACACCAAATTGCCGAGAGTATTCACAAACGCTCGCTGGTGGTGATTTTGAGCGATATGATAGACTCTGCCTTTTCCGACCCTGATGGTGAGAATAATATTTTTTCTGCTTTGCAGCATTTAAAACATAACAAGCACGAAGTGATAGTGTTTCATATCACCGATAAGAAAATGGAAGAAGAGTTTGAATTTGAAAACCGCCCTTACCAATTTATTGATTTGGAAACGGGCGAAAAAGTGAAACTCCATCCTAATGAAGTGAAAAAGTTTTATACCGATAAAATGACGGCATTTAAAAAACAACTGATGATGAAATGCGCGCAATATAAAATTGATATTGTTGATGCCGATATAAATAAAGGATTCAGGCAAGTATTATTGCCGTATTTGGTCAAGCGCACGAAAATGATGTAGGGATATGCTCAACTTTCCCAATGCAAAACTTAATCTTGGTTTACGTATTCTGAATAAGAGACCGGATGGTTTTCACACTATAGAATCTGTTTTTTACCCGGTCAGTTATTGCGATGCTTTAGAGATAATCCCGTCGGAAAAATTTTCTTTCCAATCTAACAATACTGAATTTACTCAGCAATCGTGGGACAATCTATGCATAAAGGCGTATGAATTACTCAGCGTGGATTTTGAATTGCCGCCGGTTAATTTTTTCTTATACAAAAATATACCCATAGGAGCAGGTCTTGGCGGAGGCTCATCTGATGCGGCGGTTACACTTAAGATGCTGAATGAGATTTTTGACCTTAAACTTTCTAACATTAAATTAGAAAACTATGCCGCACAATTGGGCAGCGATTGTGTGTTTTTTTTAAAAAATACACCTGCTTTGGTAACGGGAAGGGGAGATGTGTTGCAACCCTTTACTATTGATTTGAGCCCATATTTAATTGTTATAGTTATGCCCGGTATAAGTGTTAATACGGCATTAGCCTATAAATTATGGGACGAATTAATAGGGCAGACAAAAAAACAACATGAAACCCCATTAAACGAGATAATAAACCTTTCGGCAGATAAGTGGAAAGGACAGCTTGTGAACGATTTCGAGAGTGTTATTTTTAATCAATTTCCGGCACTAAAAACCATAAAAGAAAAAATATATGATGAAGGAGCGCTATATGCATCTTTGAGTGGCAGCGGGTCTTCCTTATTCGGATTATTTGAACGAAGTGAGAGTAAGGATGTGGAACAAAGATTGGCTCAGAATTTTGCCGTAACCGGAAATAATGTGACATTATATTGTCTGAATAATTAGATGAATTTCCTTATCTTCCTATGGAAAAATAGATATATTTGTGATATAACCCTAAGATTATGGAGTTATAATAATTAATAAATCAGGTATGGATAAATTCTACAAATACGCTGTTATTTGTTTTCTTATTTTATTTAGCACTTCAAGGGTATTTGCCAGCCATATTGAGGGCATGGATTTATCCTTTACGTGTACAGGGCATCTTAAGTATACCTTTACTCTTAATTTTTATCGCGATTGTGCAGGTATTGCCCCTCAAATTAAACCGTTATATATAAGATCAAATTCTCACAAGTATGAAACTCAAATTGTACTTACACAGATTGACACCCCTGTGAACATATCACCCCTTTGTCCAAAAGATTTTGGTGAAAGCACCTGTAACGGCGGCACTTTGCCGGGCTCGCAGGTATGGGTTTTCCGGGGTTCAGTTACTTTGCCTTTTTATGCTGATGACTGGTTATTTTATTATGAAGATGAAGCGCGAAATCCAGCTATTACAAATATAATTAACCCCGGCAACACCGGTATAAGGATACAAGATAGCCTTGATAATTCTGACAGTGAATGTGTTAATTCAGCCATATTTTCAGTTCCACCTGTTCCTTATGTTTGCAATGGTGAACCATTTACCTATAACCAGGGAGGCTATGACGCTGACGGCGATTCATTGACTTATGAATTAGTGGCACCCGAGGATACGGATGGTAAAGGGGTAATGTATATTCCGGGTTTAAGTTACGACTCTGTTTTAGTTGAACAACCGGGCGCATACTATATTTTAAACCCGGTAACAGGGCAAATATCATTCACGCCTGCCCAGGGAATACAGCAAATTACTGTAACCGCAGTTCGCATCTATGAATATAGAAATGGAAAAATCATAGGGTATGTGACCCGTGATATAGAAATTATTGTTCGAAACTGCCAGAATACACCGCCGTATGGCAGTGGCATACAAAACCTTATTGGCGGCGGGCTTACAGGACCAAATTCATTTACCTTATGTGCCAATTCACACACCTCTTTTCAAATTACTGCAAAGGACTCTGATTTACCTAAACAAAGCATAACAGTTACCACAAATGCAGCTCTTGTTTTGTCGGGTGCAACAGCTTCTGTAGTTGATACAAATCCAGCAATCCTTACTATTACATGGACTCCTACCAACACTGATACAGGTTTTCACAACTTCACCGTTTCTATGAAGGATAATTACTGCCCTATATATGGCATACAGGTATATTCTTACCAAATTTATGTATCGCCTTCTACTTTTGCCGGACCTGATACTCTTCTTTGTCAAGGTCAAAGTACACCATTAAGTGTATCAGGAGGTACACAATTTACATGGACACCCGCAAGCGGGTTAAGTAATCCCGATACCAGCAATCCAATTGCTACACCCACGGTTACCACTTCTTATGTAGTAACTAGTAATCTTACCTCAATTTGCAAAAATAAAGATACCGTTGTCGTTACTGTTCAACTCCCCTTTAAGGTTACTATAAATACTAATACTGGGCAAATTTGTCCCGGCACACTTACACCATTGAGCGCTGTAATTACCGGCGGCAGTGGCAACAATCCTTATACCTATAGCTGGACATCTTCTCCGCCGGGGTTTACATCTACGTTACCCGTAATCAGCGATACACCTATTGTACCTACAAGGTATTATGTTGAAGTACAAAATGGTCCGTGCAGTGATTCGACTTCATTCAGGTTGAATATTGATACAACCGCCAATGCTGATTTTATTGTAAAAGATACTGTTTGCGCCAGCCAGCAATATGTTGTAACCTATGCAGGCCACTCTCCTGCCAGTGCAACTTTTAACTGGTCATTTAATGGAGGAACTATACTATCCGGCTCGGGACGCGGTCCATACCTGATTGATTATGTAGACCCGGGTGGTCCTTACATTATGTCTTTAACAGTTACCAATACGGATGGCTGTTCAGACTTCAAGAGTCAAAATATTTATGTAGGTACGCCATTTAATGTGCAGCTTTCCGGCGATCCCACAATTTGCAGAACATCATCTACAATACTTAATACTACAATTACCGGCGGCGGCAACAACGGCACTTATTATTATACGTGGACATCAAATCCTACGGGATTTACTTCGGATTCATCAAACCCTATTGTTTCACCAACAGTAACTACAACATTTCACGTGCTGTCATATAGTTTGGGTTGTAGTGATACCGCTTCTTTTATTGTAACTGTGGATTCTAATGCAAACGCTGCATTTATTGCCATAGACACTATTTGCCAGTCGGAACCGTTTGGTATTACTTTCCAGGGCTACTCGCAAGCTGATGCACAATATACATGGGGTTTTGATGGCGGTACAGTACTTTCAGGTTCAGGACGCGGTCCATATAGTGTTTTGTATCCAACGTCAGGCATTCATAAGGTGTCATTATTCATTGATAATCCTGATGGCTGTATTGATTCAGCTTCCCAAACTATTTACGTGGCGCCCCCATTTAATATTAAAATTACGGGCGACACTCTGATTTGTCCGAATTCATCCATAGCACTTGGCACTGTAACGGCCGGCGGTAATGACACTCCGTATACATATGCCTGGAGATCTTACCCGCCCGGATTTTCAGCCGGGTCATCCCATCCTGTTGTTACCCCTACGGTAACAACCACTTATTATGTTACAGCGCAAAGCAGGACAGGCTGTAACGATTCGGCAGCTATTGTTGTAAATGTTGATACCCTCGCGCACGCTGACTTTTCAATAGAGGATACAGCTTGTGTTGGCGACCAATTTACAATTACTTATACAGGAGGCTCTCCAAAAAATACCCAGTTTTATTGGGTATTTAAAGATGCAAACGTAATTTCAGGCACAGTCGGGGGACCATACGTTATTAATTTTCCAACGAGCGGTTATCATAAGCTTTATTTAAAAGTTACCGACTCTCTCGGATGTTCTGATACCCTATCCAAAGAAATTTTTATACAACCTCTGCCGCCGGATACCTTTTCTGCAGAGCCACGCATAGGTTGTGAGCCTTTGACGGTTTATTTCACTGTAAGTAATCCCGCGGCGGGCTCAACGTATTTATGGAGCTTTGGCGACGGTGCGGGCAGCAGCCAGCAAAACCCGTCTCATACCTATAAGCATGGAATATATGATGTAACCCTAACGGTTACAGACCGCTTTGGATGTATTCAAACTTATACGGCAACCGATTATATTACTGTTGATACAACTGTTATTGCGGCATTTACGGTTAATGAAGATACAGCTCAATATTATAGTTATCCGTCACAGGAATTTCAATTTACTAATCAATCCAAATATGCTGTAAGCTATACCTGGTTGTTCGGAGATGGCAGTACAAGTTCAGAGGTCAACCCCACGCATAGCTATGCTAACATGGGGAATTATTATGTTACACTTATCGCCTGTGATAGTTTGGGCTGCTGCGATACTATAACATATGGACCGATAAAAATCCGCAACGTGAATGATTTTTATTTACCGGATGCTTTTACGCCGAACGGTTCAAAAAATAACCGTTTCCACATTATCGGATTTGATTTATCCAGCGCTTTTCTAAAGGTTTATAACCGCTGGGGAGAATTAATTTTCGATGGAGCGGGAGACAATGCTACCGATGCAAACGAAGGCTGGGATGGCACTTACCATGGAAAACTTCAGCCAATGGATGTGTATGTTTGGTACGCAACTGCTGAACTGGAAACCGGCAAAGTGGTTACTAAAAAGGGTAATGTAACGCTTATACGATAATGTTGGTTAATGCATTTGTTGATTCGATGACGTAATGAAAAAATTGTTCTTTTTAATTATTGCGGTGATTACTGTATTTATACAAGCAACTGCACAGGATACCCATTTTTCGCAATTTTATTTTTCGCCTATGACAGTCAACCCCGCTCTAACGGGAGTCTTCAACGGCAATTTACGACTGGCAGCTGATTATAGAAATCAATGGCAAAGTGTGCTGGCTTCTTCGTCCTATCAGACTTACTGCGGAGCCGCAGATTTCTCAGTTAAATCAGGAGATTACAACCGCTTTGGCATGGGTGTGGTTTTTATGTCGGACAGGGCGGGCACTTCGCAATTAGCCACCAATTATTACGAGCTTTCTTTTGCGTACGATCTGACACTTACGGAAAAACAGGATTATTACATTGCAACGGGATTGCAATTGGGATTTGCGCAAAGCTCTATAAATACGGCAAATCTCACTTTTGGAAATCAGTGGGAGAATAACAGCTATAACCCGCTTTTACCTACGGGAGAGAATTTAAACATTAGCAGCAGCAGTTATATTGATGCCTCTGCGGGTATTTTATGGTATCATCTGCAATCGGAAAGAAGCAACCAGTTTTTCGGGTTAAGCGCATTGCATTTTAACCAACCTGAAGTATCATTTTTAAATGACATGGACGTGGCCCAATTGGATATGAAATATAATATTTATACAGGTTTAGAATCGCCAATTTCACACTCGACGGATGTTTTGCCTATGGCATTGTTAAGTTTTCAGGGACCCCTGCACGAAATTGATGCGGGCTTGTTGCTTAAATTCATTCTATCGACAAATGCAAATAATACGATGAACGCATTTTCTTTCGGACCGCTATTTCGTATTGTAGGCGGCTCACCCTCTGCTGCCAATGGCGAATCAATTATTGCAGCCACCCGCCTCGATTTGGGCAATCTTTCTATCGGGCTTAGTTATGATGTTAATATATCAGAGCTTACTCCTGCATCATACTATGAAGGGGGACCTGAGATTGCATTGCAATATATTATCGGAAGTAATACTCAACACAATGGTAAAAATTTTTGCCCGACGTGGTAGAAGAAGTTGAATTTAGAATAATGAATAACGAATAAAGAATTTTGAAGTATTGGAAAAATAAAAAGGTCCGATTGGATAAGTTAATGCTTGTTTTTACTTCAGTATTCAATGTTCATTATTCGACATTCTACATTCAAATTAGAATTTCTTTATTTCCTCCATCACCCTGCTCACTGGAAGCCCCATTACGTTAAAATAATCGCCTTCGATGCGATAGATGCCTGTAATACCAATCCACTCTTGTATAGCGTATGAGCCGGCTTTATCATATGGCATAAATTTTTTTATATAATAAGTAATCTCGTTATTGGTAAGTTCTCTGAAAAATACTTTTGTTTGTTCGGAAAAGGACACTTCTTTTTCAAAAGTCAGAATGCAAACACCTGTGATAACAATATGCATCTTGCCTGAAAGCGCTCTCAGCATTTTTTCTGCCTCTTTCTTACCCTGTGGTTTTCCTAAGATGGTATTGTTAAGTATGACTAAGGTGTCGGCTGCTATCACTAATTCATTTGGCAATAATTTTATTGCCCTTGCTTTTTTCTCAGCAAGAAACTGCGGCACTTTTTTAACAGGCATTCGGGCATGAGGCGTTTCATCAATATCTGATGAACGAACTTTAAATTTAAGACCGCCTGTTTTTAACAGTTCAATTCGTCTTGGAGAACGTGAAGCCAATACAAGTTTTAAATTCATAATCTATGCCGTCAACGAAGTAAACGAAAATAATATCATGCTTAAAATGCCAGTAAAAATGATGAACTTAATAATTGTACTTAGGCGGTGAAAATCTTTTTGTACATCAGCATAATACAAGCGGTAGATAAAATAAATCATGGGCGTTATTATCAATAATATCACATAAAATAATGAATATACATTTATTTGAAATACAACCGGCAGCATCAGCATTAAACCTAATGCTACAATTGCCAACACGCCCGTGTATTTTTTTGTAGGGCGCAGGCCCAAAACCACAGGCATGGTTTTGCAGCCGCACCGGGCATCGCCCTGCACGTCTTCCATATCTTTTACCACTTCACGTATCATGGTAGCTAAAAATGCAAAAATGGAATAGCAAAACATAAGCAGGAAGATTAAAAAGGCGGCAGTTCTAAATGTATCGTCGTCATTATCGCTGAATAACTGTTTTTCATATAAAACAGGCACTATAATAGTAAGTACGCAAAGCAACGATACCACTACATTGCCAATAATATATTGACGTTTAAATGTGGTAGAGTAAAACCATAACAATACGGCCACAGCAGGGTTAATTAAAGCCATCTTGTAGTTATGTGTAATAAATGCAAGGTAAAAACCGATTAGTGTTGCCAGTCCCGTAAATGTAAAATGCAAAGCCATTGCCACCCGGCGGCGGATGGATTTTTCGATAAACACTTTAGCGGGTTTGTTAATGACATCTATTTTCTCGTCAAAATAATCGTTTATAATATAACCTGCTGCTGCTAATAATGTGGTGGAAAATGTGAGCAGGAAAAAATTGGGTATGCTTAGTGTGGTGACCAAACCTAAATCCTGGAACGTTGGGGCAATAATGCAGTATTGAAATAAGAGTTGTGAAAATGCAATAAAAATAATATTGGTAAAGCGAATCAGCCGGAAAAAGTCTATCACTTTTGACATAGAGCGTTAATGCTTAAACAAATTACAAGGTTAAGTTATACCTTTTACGGATTTGAAGTTGTACCCATTTTCTCTTGGCTAACATGAGGAATAGTACCCCACTTAATTTTACTCCAAATCCGTTCATGTAAGTAATAAGCGATAGAGGTATATATATTGCTTATTACGGTATAACCTATTGCTATACTGACCTTTCCCGATAATAAGTACACTGCTATAAAGTCGAGAATTATAATTATAGTTCTATAGATTACTGTTTTAGCAACAGTTCTAACTATTTTTTCATCGGAATTATGCGTTAGAAGAGAAAATTTTGCCATAGCGAATTAATTGTTTTCTTTTTCAATTTCAATAGAGCGGGAGAGTAGCTCGTATATCTGTTGTAAATTTTGCCGATGACTTAAAAACTCCATGTGTAGCTTAATGATTCTATCATCGCCGCGTTTAGCCGGTCCTGTTTGTGCAGTTTCGGGACCTAAATCAATGGCTTTATAGGCGGTTTCAACAATAAGCGGTTTCAATAAATCAAATGATAATCCTTCGCGATTTAAAATTTGTTCGGCAATGCGGATAAGATGATTCGGAAAATTGTTGGCAAATACACCACTGATGTGAAGTGCAAGGCGCTTATGCTCATCAACCGTCATCACATTTTTACTCAGCGCTTTTCCAAGCGCCACTAATTTTTCTTTAACAAAATCGTTGTTGCCGTCAACACAAATGGGCACATCGGAAAGATCCAGTTTTCGTTCTCTTGAAAAGGTTTGAAAAGGATAGAATACACCATGGTTATCCGATACGTTGCTCAGAATTGCGGTAGGCAGTGAGCCGCTGGTATGTGCCACCACTTTTTTGCCTAATTTTAATTTGAGCGCCAGTTTTTCCACGCGGTCATCCTTAATAGCCATCAGGTAATAATCTCCATCAGGGTTAATGTTTTTTACATCGTCAATAGCTTGTGCGCCGCAAAGCGCTGCTATTTCTTTAGCGCGCTCCATGGTGCGGCTGTATACCTGCAAAACAGTATAATTTTTTTTGTTGAATTGCGTGGCAAGATGGTAACCCACATTTCCGGCGCCAATGATTACGAGGTTTGACATAGTATTGAGTTTGACAATTAGTTCTGGCTCAAAATTAGTTAATTGTTAATAGTTAAATGTTAATGATAGCTTAATTTTACTATTAACCATTACCATTTAACAATTAACTTTTTCAAGCACTAAGCACTATGCACTATTTTCTTCCTCACCGTGCGTACAAGACTGATAAAAAATCCTAAAATAACAATAATAGCCCCAAGCCACACTAAGTTGATTTGCGGGAACATAATTGCCTTCATAATAATATAATCGGGCAATGGTTTTTGAAAAGCCACATCAAGCGTTATTTTTTTTGTGTTAGGATCAATACTAATAAATCGTGCAGTTAATCCCAGGTCTTTTACTTTATCTTCCCTAACTGACATTTGATTAGTATATACAATAACTGCCGGTTTTAAATGATAAACCGTATTGTTCACCGGCGTTTTTACATCTAACAGGGTGGTAATAACTATACTGTCTTTATACTGCACCGGCTGCAAGCCTTTATAGATAATATAACCGGTTGGCTCATTTACGGTGTCGCCTACTGCTAATTCATGCCTCCTGAAGGAATCTTCGGGAACGGCTTTATCTTCCGTTCTGTCGGGAATGGAAGTGAGATGTGTGTAAATATCTTTATTCCAAAAATGTCTTGTGTCAGGACTGGCAATTAAGCCCATCTTGGGATTTATTTGTGCATTGGGCTGCAAAATAAACCGATCAATGGTTTTACCGGTTACAGAATCTTTTTTTACATACAATACTTTATAATAATAATTTGGCTGCGCTACCGAATCACCGATATAAGTAACATCATATCCAAGCATTTTTGTCGGTGGGGCATCTTTATAGAGCAACATGTTATCGAGCTTTGCCTGTGTATCAAAATTTTTTCCGTAATCCACGTCGAGATTGTTGTAGGTAACCACCTGTTGTTTTGCGGAAGAAATAAGCACACCGACCAAAAATAAACCGAAACCCATATGAGCCACTGCGGCGCCCGATAATTTTATTTTGCCGGATAAAACAACCATAAAATAATTGAGATTGGTGGCTACTGAAAATAATCCCGAAAAAAGTAAAATAAGATATGCCACTTCTTTAAAATGGTATAATAGAGCAACTGCCACTGTAAGGATAATCGAAACTGAAAACGGCAGAATCAGTTTCTTTAAAACAACTTTTATTTCTGATTCCCTGAATCGCATATATAACACTGTAGTAGATAATAACGCGATTATACATGCAATGGGTATCTGGAAACGGTTGTAATGTAATATTCTGTCATTTGGAGGTGCGATACTGGAGCCGGTAATTTTATTCCAAACTGGTATGGAGGTGGTTGCAATGATTTGCACAGATGCAATAAGTAGTATGAGCGAGCCGATGAACAACCAAAACTCCCGCGACCACAACGCTTCTTCTTTTTTAATAGTGGGGATTTTTCTCCAGTTCATTACCAGTAACACGACGGCAGGAATAGAAAGCGCTGCCATATAAATGAGCAGTTGCCCAGACATGCCCAAATCGGTAAATGCGTGAACGGAAGTATTGCCAAGTATCCCGCTGCGCGTGAGGAAAGTGGAATAAAGAATTAAAATAAATGTTAAAATGAAAAATAAAAACGTTGAGCGCAGCGAATGCCCGCTATGATTATAGGCGAATAAGGTATGTAACCCCGCCAGTAAAATTAACCACGGAACGAGTGAGGCATTTTCAACCGGATCCCACGCCCAATAGCCGCCGAAGGTAAGCGATTCATAAGCCCATGCAGCACCCATCATTATGCCGGTGCCTAATATCATGGCAGAGAATAATGCCCAGAGCTTAACTTCTTTTGTCCAGCCGGTGAAATCTTTTCGCCACAATGCCGACAAGGCAAATGAGAACGGAACAAGCGTGGAAGCAAATCCCAGGAACAATGTAGGCGGATGAATTACCATCCAATAGTTTTGCAGGAGAGGATTTAAGCCATTGCCGTCTTTAATAAAATCCATGTAATCGGCGCGATGGAAAATGGGAACGTCAACCATAAAATCGCGCATCAGTATAAAGGGAGAGCTGCCTACTTTATAACCGAAAAAATAAATACCCAAAAGCATGGTAGCTAAAAATGCCTGAACCACGCAGAAAATAGCCATTACCGGAGACTCCCATTTTTTTACGGTAAAAATTATTACCGAACCCAGCACCACATCCCAAAACATCCACAATAGGAAACTGCCTTCCTGTCCTTCCCAAAAACAGGCAAGCAAATATTTTGGGGGCAATGCCAGGCTGCTATGTTCAAAGGCATAATGATATTCAAAATAATGACGTTGTATTATCACAAATAAACTTATGCCTATTGTAATTACTGCTGCAGCGTGTATCCAAAAAATGTTTCGTGCAAAACGCAGCCACGACTTTTTTTGAATTTCATTTTTATTTTGAACGGAAAGAAAATAAGATACTGAAGCAAGTGCTGCAGCTACAAAAGCAACGATAACCGCTATATGCCCTACTTGTCCCCAAATAGGGTGCTCATGCGGATTACCGATAAAGCGGTCATTAATAAAATCGGAAATAAAATTGTTCGACAATAACAGCATTAACGGTGATTTACTAAATAACTGCTGTGCAGAATTCATTTAAATAGCAGCTGTAGTTTTTGAAACCTGTAGCTGGTCATTACGATACTTCGACGGGCATTTCATCAATATCTGCGAGGCATAAAAACAATCGCCTTTCATTTTGCCTGTTAATACAATGGATTCGGTGCGCTCAAAATCCTGCGGTTTGCTGCCCACAAAAACCACCCGGCATTGTTTGCCTTTATTGTCTTTCATCCAAAAACTAAAATAATTAGGGTCTTTAAGCGCATCGTATTGCAATGGCTTTTCTTTAACCAGGGTGCCCACAACCTGGTAAGTATGGTCAGGCGTTTTTTTTGCAGCAGCAAAATCCTCATACTGGCTGTACTCACCTACCATACTGATAATAAACCCTATGGAAAGTGCAATTATAACCAGCGCTACGATATGAATCCGTTTCATGGAATAAACTCAAAAATATTCAACGCAAAGTTACGAATTTAGTTTGTGAAAAATAGGGTACATGACAAAAGTCATTTTTACCTCACCCCAGTAAGGTTTGAGTTTGAGTGTGTGTTTGGGTTCGATACTGTATTGCTGGGAGATTATTTTGTTTGAAAAAATTGAAAAGTATAAATGCACTATAACCAGGTGCCCTTCTCCTATAAAGGAGAGGGGTTAAGGATGAGGTTACTTATTGATGAACTTTTGCGGATCGGAGGCAAAATTATCGCGGCATTCTTTGCTGCAAAAGCCATAGAGCTTGCCGTTATAAGTCATCGTGTCGCCTATTTGTGCATCGGAAGTAAATTTCATTCCGCACGATAAGTCAGTAGATGTTGCAAGCTGTGATACAGAAACATTTATTTTTTTCTGTTCGGTTGAGCTTTGTGTATTATCCGTAGTTTTAGTTTGCTGTGAACAGCCAAAACTAAAAGTCATTGCTGCAAATGCAGCACATAAAAGATATTTTTTCATAAGTATACTTATTGATGCAAAATTACAAAATTTAATGTACATACCAGATTCTGATAATTGTTGAACAGCACCCATTTAAAAATAGTTTAGGACACTTTTTATTTGACTTGTTTATATGTTTATAATATAAGAGTAATAGGATATAATAAATCTATAAGTTAGCGTAATTTTATAAACTATAAAGACATGACAATGAAATTTTACAGTATAGCAATATCCATACTAATAACTAGTAGTTGTGCCCGTGTAAATGCCCAATTGCAATTTAAATCCACCACCAACACCGGCAATAATTTTACCTCATTCACCCCTGAAAAAATGTATGCTGATATGGCTAAACTTAAAGCCATAACGCCACCGGCTTATTATAGTAATCCTGATTTTGGCAAATATGTGAACGATAAAACAGACTGGTATGAACAGATAGATAAACGCACACTTAAAAGCCGCACCTATTCAATTAATAACAGTACTGTAGTTATGGAATATGGACGGGATAATATTAACTACACAGATGAACAGGGATGGATGAGAGCCGTTGATACAAAACTAAAACCTTCTTTGAACGGATGGGCTGTGACACAACAGGAAATTCCAACGTATTTATATACTGATGGCAGCACGGCATTATCTTTAGGCAATGGGCAGTTGATGTCGTTCAATAAAAATGTGGTATTTAATTCATCTTTGCTGAATACCACACAATTTACAGTTGGCGATAATGGCATGTTGATTAAAAATGCGGCAGCCAACACGAATAAAATAATTCGTTTCAGGCGCAACCTTATTGAAACCGATTATAAGATTGAACAACCTCTCAATTTAAAAACCGACCTTATTATCGGCGAAGATGTTTCTTTACCTCCGGGATATATTATTTCGAATGATGGAGCAGAATCGGGTTCACTTGTTGTTATCAGTCCCGATGGTAAAATAAAAGCTGTTTTTCATGTTCCGGTTTGTTATGATAATAACAGGAGCCGTGTAACAGGGTCATATCAAATACATCAACAGGAGGGAGGTTACCGGCTTGAGATTGAGGTTCCGTCAGCATGGCTTAATGATGCATCACGCAGCTATCCCATTACTATTGACCCGGAAGTACAGGGACAAACTTCCACTTATTCAGGAAACAGAATTCCTTCATGTCTTTACCCCGATTACGGTTCGGACTCCATTCAAGTTATTGTTCCTACGTTTGTAACCATAACTAATTTTTATATACAGATTTCATTTTATGCTGCAACAATAGAAGAAAATGCCGGCGAAGCAAGACTGAAAACAGATTGTGACAGCTCGATTTGGTTAACAGTTCCTTCGTCTGATACCACGGTAGGGGGGGTTCTTTATATAGGTTTAACGGATTGGTTACCTTATGATGATTTTTCCGGTTGCGATTCACCGTCTTGTTCACCGGAGGTCATTAATTTATCCATGGAGCTCTCGCGCACGGCAGGTCCTAACACATGTGATACCACTACTTTATATTATGACCCCAATAATAATGGCGGATATCCGTTTGAAGCTTATGTAATAGGACATACCATTGAAACGTCTGAAGCAAACTGGTCGCTGTCTCCATCGCCATTTTGTGAAAACTCGTGTAATATGATGTTGAACGTAACTACCAATTATGGCGTTCCCCCTTACACAATTTCTCATCCATGGGCAAGTAACAATGTAACGTATGGCAGCTATACTTATAATTCTTCAACATCAGAATATATAAGCACAGGCGATACGTCTATTATACTTACGGTTCCGGGTTGTTCCGATACAGCTACTGTTACAACCAAGGTATTTGTACCCATACCTAAAATAACTGATGCTTGCGGAGATACGGTCGCAGGACTTCTCCGAAAACAGGTTACTCTTAACCCAGCTCCACGCCCGGTATTCGGATACGTCGCGAGTGGAAATACGGTTACATTTTCCGATAGCTCTGTTGGAGCCACATCATGGAAATGGGAGTTTGGCGATGAAAGCAACAGCTCAAAGGAAAATCCTACTCATATCTACAACTCCGCCGGAATTTATATGGTTACTTTAGTCGTATCGAATGGAACATGCACCGATAGCATTACTAAGACAATTAATGTTAATACAGGCATTGCAGGTGTTAACGGGCAGAATACTGCTATGCACATTTACCCTAACCCGGCAGGTAATTCAACAACGGTAGAATTTACAAGTGATGAACATTCTGTTCAATTAACTTTAGTGAATGTATTGGGGCAAACACTTTACAGTGAAACCCTGAAACCATCCACTGCAGATAACTATCGCACAGATTTAGATTTGTCATTACTACCTGCTGGTGTATATGAAGTAGTTATAACTACAGCATCATATAGTGCGGCTAAAGAAGTTATAAAGGAGGAGTAGAGGAATTTTCATTGTCGCCCGGTTTTTCTACCTTGAAATTAAGACCGCAGTCGAAACAATGATACGTTTTACTTAAAAAGGGAATTGGGAAGCCAACTAATAAAATTGCAATAGCCATTGCAGCCATGGAATAACGCGGCTTTGAAACATTATCTGAACTGCAGTTGGGACATATTAATTCTGTTTTACCCGGCATAAAATTATTTTATATGACCATATATAGTTGTTGTGTTAGATTGGAGAATGATTATATTGCTTTTAAAGCGAACACTGTATGTGCCACAATAGAGGTAGGTTAAAGAATCAAGGTTTGTTTTTGATATTGTAATACTATTACCATTAAATTTCCAATCCCCAGAAGCATATACACCGGGAAGATTAACGTAACCTTCATCATCCGTTGATGCGTAACCGAAATCCTTTGAAAAATAGATATTTTCATTACAGTTATCTGTTGAATCCGGCCCGGGTATATTTAGTTGAATTTTTTGTCCTTTATATCTTATTTCGTCAACACACCAAACTTTATTTATAAGTTTTTCCTGTAAAGTGGGTAATGTGGCGAAATAATAGATAATTGCAGTTATTATAATTATAATTCCGGCAAGAGTTAAAACACGATTCCCTATGGTAAGTTTTTTAAAAAATGGAATATAAGATGTTATATTATAAAAACGTTGCAAATAGGTTGGTGGTTGAAAATCTTTGTCTGTCAAATAACCGGTTTCTTTAAGAATTTCTATTGCTTTTGGAATATCACTTTGTTTAACTTGTAATTTTATTCCGCCTATTGCATTTGAATATAGGCTAATTATTTGCACAGTCATCTCATCTTTAAGATAACATTCAATGCCTTCTGATTGCAGTCGCCCCTTTACAATTTCCGCCTCATAGGGAAAAGTAAATGTTTTTATGGTAAGAAATTCATCCATACCGCCATAGGTAAAAGTGATTACCGGGCAAATCTATTTAATAAGATTTAATATTTATTGATAACGAATAGAATTACTGCGAACTATTTGCAAAAATTATTGAAATGAAAGGGTCTTTCAATGCAATTTTTTCTCACTTGAACTTCAGTGGGTGTGGATAGCTAAATCAATATGTTTGTTATAAGCCAGTAATATCTTATGTGCATTAGTTGCATCTTCTTCTGTTCCTTGTACAATCACCAGGAAATGTCCCTGAGCAAGATGTTCATTATATTTTACAACATTTTCGTTTTTTATACCAAACATAGTTAACGCAGAGGCAATGCCTCCTCCAATAAGCCCTAAATCAAGACCTGCCATCGCTCCGGCAATAGCGCCTGCCCCGTAAATAATCCCTAAACCGGGAATAGCTATCAATCCTATTCCGCTCAATACGCCTATTATAGGTCCTAAAACAAGACCAACGGCAAGAGGGGCGGCTTTCTCACCCTCCTTTGATTTTATATGTAGATGATTATCCACTACTTCGGCTTGCCCAACAATAGAAATGTGTGATTCGGTAAAGCCTGCCTTTTTAAGTTCAAGAACCGCTGCAAGTGCTTTTTCATGTGTATCATATACGCCGACTGTAGATTTCATAATTACTTTTTAAGTTAAGATTAAATTTTATTCAGGAAACAAATATAACCCGATATAGTCACACATTATGTTTTTCAAAGTAAATGAGAGCAATTTTATGTTACATTATTAATAAAACAGTAAATTATTCTTTAATTAAAGCGCGAAATCAAACCCAATTTGTATTGCAAACGGACTGTCGGAAGGGCTGTTGTCGCCATATAACAAGTCATACAATGCAACGATGTAAAATGCCGAATTTCTGCCTACCTGTTGCATATATCCTGCCCCTACATTAAACGCGGGAACTGTCACATTTACTGAAGTATAATAACCGGTTGCAAAATTGGGCTCGGGGGCATTCCAGTTCGTTTCACGAAACTGTGTTTCGGCAAAAATACTTTTATAGACCACGTATCGCGCAAAAATATTTCCACCTATAAACTGCGCCGTATAGCTATAATTATAATAAGAATCGGTATAGTTGTAATATTCATAATCAAAACCTATGCCCGCATAGAGATAATTACCAAAACGGTAACCTAATTCAGGGTCAAGCTGAATATCAGTTATATCACCGACTGTAAGCCCGAAGCTGCCACCCGTAAAAGCGCGATCCCAGGAAAAGCCGCGATGCTGACTTTCTCCATAATTTCCAAGCGTATCGGTTTGTGCTGATACTTTTAGTGAAACAACCAGGAATAAAACAAGAAAGAAATTTAATTTTTTCATAAATACAAAGATACTTAATTCTAAATAAAAATTTTACCCGGATTCATAATGCCATTTGGGTCAAATACATTTTTGATATTTTTCATTAATTGTAATTGGGTGTTATTAAATGCAATGGGCATATAATATTTCTGCACAAGACCGATGCCATGTTCTGCAGACAGGGTTCCGCCAAGAGATATAACTAATTGAAAAATTTCCCGGATGCCTTCAACAAGCTTTGTTTTCCAGTCCGTTTCACTCATTTCGCCTTTTATAATATTCACGTGTAGGTTACCATCGCCGGCGTGCCCGTAACAAACGGAGCGGAAACCGTATTTATTGCCTATGCGTTTCACGCCATTCAACAGTTGCGGCAAATGGGCGCGTGGTACTACGGTGTCTTCCTCCTTGTAAATTGAATTGGATTTAACGGCTTCAGCTACACTCCGTCTTAGTCGCCAAAGGTCGGCTTTTTGCTGTGCCGATTCGGCAAATAATATTTCGCCGGTATCAAATTGCTCAAGCGCCAAAGTTATTTTTTCTATATCGCGAAATAATTGTTCCTTATCATTTCCATCCACTTCAATAAGTAAATGCGCTTTGGTGGCATCGTCCACCGGTATGTTAATGTCAGTTACAAATTTTAATGTCCAGTCAATAGCATCGCGCTCCATAAACTCCAATGCCGATGGAATAATACCCGTCCTGAAAATCACACCCACTGCGGCACAGGCATCTTCCGCCGATTTAAACGGAACGAGGATAAGCAGGTCCTGTTCAGGCAGTGGAATAAGGCGTAATACAATTTTAGTAACAACGCCTAATGTTCCCTCGCTGCCAACGACAAGCTGTGTAATATTATAGCCGGTGGCGTTTTTTATTACATTAGCGCCGGTCCAGATAATATTTCCATCAGGTAAAACCACTTCAAGGTTCAATACATAATCTTTTACGGTGCCATATTTCACTGCCTTCGGTCCGCCGCTGTTTTCAGCTATGTTACCGCCAATGTAACAACTGCCGCGGCTGGCAGGGTCGGGCGGATAAAATAATTTCATTTCTGCAACTGCTTCCTGCAATACCTGCGTAATCACCCCCGGCTCAACGGTTACCTGTTGGTTTTTTTCATCAATAAAAATAATTTTATTAAAACGCTCCATAGCAAGCGACACGCCGCCAAACACCGGTAATGCGCCGCCGCTAAGCCCTGTACCTGCTCCGCGTGGTGTAACGGGAATTTTCTTGTCATTGCAAATCTTCAGTATTGAACTTATCTCCTCTGGGGTAGCCGGGCATAACACTACTTCAGGCATAAAATGTAAATCCTCTGTTTCGTCGTGAGCATAACTAGCTTTATCAGCATCGGTAGCTAAGACATATTTTTTTCCCAATAGTTTAGAGAACTGTTCAATAGTATCGGGGGAGAGAGGGGTAAATGCCATTTCGCTAAACTACTAAAATCTTGGGCAAGGCAAGATAAGGCGTTCTAATGGTTTCGTTATTGAACCAATATAAATAATCGAAAATTCAAACGCTCCTCTGCCCTGGCTGGCAGGAGTGAGCTGTGAATAATTAATATCATAATTCACTAAAAACCGGATATTATTCACTTCATATCCTGCTACTGCCACTGCGGCGTCGCCCGTGCGCAGATAAGCTCCGAGATATAATTTCTGATCACTTTGTGAGTAAGGATTAACTGAATAGCTTCCCATAATACCCAACAGCATTTCATTAGCGCCTTTTTCCAGCATGGCAATACCGCTTGGAGACAGTTCGTAATTTTTTCCCACATTTATGGAAAAGCCACCCTGAAAAACAGGACGCAGTCCTAAATCATTTTGTTCGTCATAGAAACTTACTTTGGGCTGTATTAAATTATAAATCGCCACACCGGCATAACACGACCATTCATCAGGTAATTTGAAAGAATACATTGTTCCTGCATTAGCATCAAAATAATGAATTGAGCTAGAACCAAAGGGCTCACCCGATGGAATACCCTGGTCAAAACCTGCGTCATTCCATTGATCGTCAAAGTACAGCTTTGCAAAATCAATAGATTCTTCCACCACGCCGCCTTGCATCCCAAAAGACAATTGCATGGTTCTTAGCTTATTCAGTAATATATGGTATGCTATTGAGCCAAATACCTTTGTGTTGCTAAGTACGCCATCACCTGCCTGGTCGCGTATTATTAACAGCCCAACACCCAAATAAGCTTTGTTATAAGGTTGTTTGTGCAGGTTGCAATCGGCAAATGCCGATGTGGTTTGATACGGCACGGTTACGCTTGCCCATTGATTGCGGTAATTAAGCCCAAGCCTGTAATTACCATCGAACAGTCCTGTTTGCGCAGGGTTAACCGTTAATGGCGCTGAATAAAACTGCGAAAAATGAATATCCTGTGCAACCACATTTGTTGAAATAAAAGAAAAAAATAGTATGTAAAAAAAATAATTCATCGCAATAGGGTTACATTTCCTTTTTTAAAGATGGGCGTGCCATCAAGTGCAACGGCATTAAGCGTCCATACATATACTTCCATTTCCTGTTGTTGACCGTTATAGGTGCCATCCCACCCCACATTGATATCGTGCGATTCAAAAATTAACTGCCCCCACCGGTTAAATATTTTAAAATCAATGCTTGCCATGCCTTGCCCTTTCACATACAGCACATCATTTATTCCGTCGCCATTAGGCGAAAAAGCATTAGGCACATCTACGATAGGAATTATTTGAACGGTAATTAACGTGCATAAGCTGTCGGGGCACGGTCCTGAATTCTTTGCCGTTAAACAAGCGTGGTAATCACCATCTTTTTCATACGTATGAGAAGGACTGAAAGCCGTTGACGTATCCCCATCGCCAAAATGCCATAAGTAGGAGGTGGCGCCGGTTGTAGTATTAGTAAACTGCACGGCGGTGTTATTGATATATTGCACCACGGTGGGATTGGCGGTAAATACCGCATCAGGCGGGGCTGTTAATACAATAACAGTTGCAAAAGCCGAGTCTTCTTTATTACAGGTGGAAGGGTCATATACATAGCACGTAACAGAGTAGGTGCCCGAAACAGAATAGGTATGAGAGGGATTTCTTATGTCCGAAGATGTGCCATCGCCAAAATTCCACAGAAAAGTTTTTCCTCCAAACCCTATATCTTTAAAATCTACTGTGAAAGGAGGACATCCCTTGTATAAAGTATCTTGTATTTGCGCGGTAACAAGTTCAGTAAAGCTAACTGTGTCTTTAATTGTGTCGTACGGGTTGCAGAATGCTGTGTCATAAACGATAAGTGTAACTGTGTCAACCCCCGGATTCGTATAGGTATGAGAAGGATTTTGTAATGAGGATGTAGAGCCATCGCCAAAGTTCCAGCTAAATGTTGTTCCGCCATTGCCGGTACTGGTGAAAGCTACCCGTATTGAATCGCAATAATTATTTTCGGTTTGAGTGAACGAGGCGTGAAGAATGGTATTTGATACCGTAATGGTAGCGTAAACAGTATCGGCAATTCTGCAAGCAGTCGAATTCAGCGCAATCAGCCGCACTTTAAATGTGCCGGTATCCGTGAAGATATGCGAAGGGTTTGTTTGTGAGCTGGTGTCGCCGTCGCCAAAATTCCATTCATACGCCAATGCCTGTGAGCTTTGATTAAGAAAATTTACAGATAGCGGAACACAGCCTTTAATAGGTGATGGTGTGAACGCCGCAAGGGGACCGTCTAAATCAAATTTAAATTTAATAGCGGCTTCATTACAGTTGTCGCTTTTATTTTTTGATGACCAACAGCCGGGCGTAGTAGGAAGCCCGTCGTGTTGCCCACACCCGCCGCAAATCGCTTCATACATATACCCGTTTTTATCAAACCGGCTGGTGCCCCCATCAACGTGTTGTTCATCGTTAGGGTCACCGAAGTAAGTGGCATATAATAATGAAGTTGCATTTTTTTTGAACACGATAAAATAAAAATCGCTCCCATTAGTTGTAGATTGAAATGCATCAGGGGTAAGGGGAAGTCCGTTGGTGCTACCCTGGAAATTTACCTCGCCGCCCCATCCGGCAACATAAATATTTTGACAGGTATCAATCATAAAAGCTGTTGGCGAAATGTCGAGTTCACTTGTTCCTGAGCCAAATTCAGTAGAGAAAATTTTTGTAGATAAAGTACTGTCTAATCCTTCAATAAACTGCCCGCTATTCGGATTAGAATATACACCTGCGGTTATGGGGAAATTACCTAATGACTGCCCCATTACATACACATTGAAGGTACTGTCCACATCAAGAAAATAGGTTTGATCATAACCCGGCGTGCCTATAAAGGTCGAATGTAAAATTTTACTGCCATTGGAAGAGAGCTTGGTTATAAAACCATCTATGTCTCCCTGGAAGGTGGGTTGTATAACTCCTGCCGTTGCAGGAAAATCACTGCTGGCAGTGCCGCCACATACATAAACATTATTATTGTTATCCAATTTCAGGCTATAAGCAGCATCATCGCTGCTGCCGCCTAAATAGGTTGACCAATCCATTATACTCAAAAAACTATTTAATTTAAAAACGCAGCCTTCCTGTCCTCCTTTGGCTGTAGTTTGGTAAGCCCCTGCGGTTGTGGGAAAGTTTGTTGACTGTGTGCATGAAGCCACGTATACATTATCGTTGTTATCAACTATTATTTCGCCGCGGGCATCATCGCCATAGTTTACTTTCAGTGAAGATGAATTCCAGCCGGCTTCAATATTCAAACCGTCATCACCGGTGCCGCCAACGTACGTAGAAGCAAGCAGGGTTGTGCCTGTGCTGTTTAGTTCTGAAATAATCATATCCCACCCGCCCTGGTTAGTTTGCTGATAAGTGGTTGAGGTTACGGGATAGTCCGTAGAATAACTTCTCCCGTAAATTAACAGGTTGCCGGCATTGTTCACAATCAGGCTGGATGGCTGTTCATCATTGCTGCCGCCTAAGTAAGTAGCATATAACATAGTTGTGCCGGCGGGATTGAATTCAGCCACTGCAATATCATCTCCTAAATAACCAAAGTTAGAGGGTATACCCGTGCCGCCGTGAAAAGTAGCTTGAAAAGCCCCCGTAGTTACAGGATAACCGGTTCCATAAACGGTTCCGGCGATATACATGTCTCCCGCTTTATCATACGTGGCAGTGAATCCCCAATTATCCGATAACGAACCACTATATGTTCCGAATACAAATTGCGGGTCAATAATCAGCGGATAGTTATGATCATATCCAAGAGGAAAAGAAAATGAAACGTTATTTTTATCTAAAAGATAATTACAGGAAACTTCCACCGTTTTACCCTCAATAACCTGGTAGGCATACGGTTTTTCTTCAACATTATCGCCAATAGATGTTTTTAAAACCAGGTTGCCATCGGCAAGATATAAACCGTCTAATCCATCGTATGATAATTGAATGGCATCAGCATCTGCTCGGGGGCTAACTGTGAAATCGTAAGTCAGTTCGCTCACTTCACTATAAGCGGTAAGGTCTATTCCTTGGTATAAATTTTTATAAGTAACTACATGGTAAAGCGGCACATTAGATGCCCAGCGCTTTGAATCATTGCCAATAAAATAATTAGCATAATACTCAACAGGCGCACTTCCGATACAGGTTACTTCGGGATTGGCATTTACAAATGTTTCGCGGTAAGCTTGACCATGAATAATAATATTCTCCTTGTTCAGATTATGCTTCACCTGGTTGTTGCCGCCATGCACCTTTTCCATCTCGTCGCCGTTAAGCAGGGTATAGGTAAAGCAGTTTTTTTCAAGAAAAATCGCTCCGTTCTGAAGCGTGCATTTGTATTTTATAAAATCCGCCCATTGATTTTTATTTTCGGTAAAAAGCAGGTTACCCGCGGTATCAGCTAAAGCAACGGAGTGTAGCTGGCATAAAGCGGTTGAAGCTTTAAATATAAATAAAATAAAAAATATATGGTAAATACAATATTTTCTCATCTGACAATCATAAACAGCTAATTTACTCAATTTTTGCTGAATTTGTGTATAGTTATACACATAAAATAATAATAATGTAGGATATTACAATCAGGGCTGCGAACTTATTACTTTATTTCCTCAAACTCGCCCGCCTGTTTATTCTTTTTTACATTATCCCAGTGAAAATATTTGCCGTTCATGGCAATGTAAACACCGGCAGGAAGTGTTTGCACAAAAGCCAGTGCGGCGCCAAGATTAAACAACCCGTCGGAGCTGCTGAATTGATAAGGAATCATTGCGCCCGTGAGCACAATTGTTTTGTTCATCTTTTTTGATGCAATATGGCGGGCGGTTTCTACCATCGTATCGGTGCCATGCGTTATTACAATTTTTTTCTCTTTGCAGATTAAACAGTTTTCAGAAATAATAACCCGTTCCCTTTCCGTCATATCAAGGCTGTCAATCATCATCAGGGTGGTCATGTCCAAATGCAAGCGGCACCTGCCAAGTGTAAGCATTTCCTGCACGTGCGTATTGTTAAAATAAAGTTTACCGTTTAACTCATTGTATTCTTTGTCAAAAGTTCCGCCGGTAACTAATATGCGAATCATGTTAAATTAATTTCCGGCAAAAATACAATTTTCTTAAATGAGGGACGAAGGTTAAGGAGGGATGACAAGAAATAGAATGTTTGAATTAATTGAATGAAATTGATACCGTTGCAAACTCGTTTCATTTTCAAATTTTCAAATTATTTCTTATGCTGGTAATGTAACACGGTTGCTTTTTCCATCGTAATAGCAGCGCCGCAATTGGCTTTTTCTATGAGGTCGTTTAAGGTAGGAAGAAAATCGTTTATTTTTTGTTCGTGTTCCATTATTTCTACTATTATAGGCAAATCCATAGACAGGTCGAGCAGCTTGGCGGTGTGAATACGGCTGTTAGCGCCAAATCCCATGATGCCGCGCAACACGGTAGCGCCCGCCAGCCCGGCTTTTTTTGCACTAAGCACTATTTCTTCATATAAAGGTTTGCCGTTTACTTTATCCAGTTCGCCGATAAATATTCGCAGCAGTTTGGCATCGCCGATGAGTTCCATAGGTTAAATAAATTTGGTTACTAAAAATCCGCCGTAGGTGGCAAAAAGTCCTAAAACAACACTTGACACTATATAAATTAATGCAAAATAAAGATTCGCCGTCACGCAGCAGTGTCAGGTTTTCATAAGAAAAAGTAGAGAACGTAGTGAAGCCGCCACAAAGCCCGGTAGCCAGGAACAGCCGCCACTCCGGCGACAGCACATTTCCTTTTTCCGAAAAGCCGTAAACAAGTCCTATAATTAAACAGCCCAGCACATTCACGGCAAGTGTGCCATAGGGCAGGGGAGACGGAAAATATTTTGAAACGATTTGCTGCGAATAGTAGCGGGCAACGCTGCCTATAAAACCGCCTACACCTATTAAAAAAAATATCCTGTTCGTCATTTGACTAAAGTTTTACATAACATGAACAGGAGTCATTAGCTTTTTTAAAGCGGTTAAGGGCGAACTCCATCGCCGTTGGTGCAAAGATAGAAAAAAATGGGATATGAGATACGGGACATGTGATATGAGACGTGAAACAATTAACAATTAACATTTAACAATTAACCCCATCATCAAATTTTTACTATTTTTGAGTGCTTGAAAAAAGTTCTCGCCATATTTCTTTGCGGCGCTGTGTTATTCAACACCGTGGGCTTTATCGTTTTATTCTCTACAGCGATAAGTGAATGGAAAATGACTGTTGCTGAAGAACTTGGTAAGAATAATACTGATGAACAGTTTGTAAAGTTTATTGACAACAATACAATTCAACATGTCAATTCGACTGAAATTATTTCCGGTGGTAAACTATATGATGTTGCACGTGTAACCCATGAAAAAGGCGCAACCGTTTTATATTGCTATCACGATAGCACGGAAGAATCTATGGATGCACAACTGGTTTGCGGCATTCAGCAAAACACCAACAACCCTGCTTCACAACATTCACCGGCTTCCAGCTCTCTCGTTAAACAAACAGTGACAGACTATTTGCCGGAAAAGAAAATGGAAATGAACATTTTAGTGCTTTCTTCATCACAATTACATCAGTATACTTTTTCATTCGTACCTGAATATAATCGCTCAATACAGGCGCCGCCGCCCAAAGGTTAATCTTTCCCTGTTAGTTCTGTTTTTTTGTTATGATTAAATCATAACGGAAGAATTACACGATGCCATTCGTGCATCATATATTTCATTTTAATTAAAATTAAATTTATGAAAAACACAATTAGATATATATCTACTTTTTTATTTCTATTTATTTCAACACATGTTTTCGCGCAAAATGAACTTAGCGGAACGGTAAAAGATGCCAAAGACAATTCGGCTTTACCGGGCGTGAACGTTTATATTCCTGACCTTAAATACGGTGTGGTGACCGGCAAAGACGGCAGTTATGATATTAAAAATTTACCCGAAGGCACCTACCTGGTTGAAGTGCATTTGCTGGGCTATGCCGATTTTACGCAAAGCATAACCATTAAAGGCAGCGTTAAACAGGATTTCACTCTTATTCAATCGCCTTATGAAGAGGATGAAGTGGTGATAACCGGCACCTCCATCGCAAAATCTGAAAATGCATCGCCGCAGCCTATTGACGATGTTTCTAACGAATATTTGAATCAGACTTCCTCTACAAATGTTATTGATGCTATTTCAAAAACCCCCGGTGTATCAGCAGAAACAGACGGTCAAAGTATTTCAAAACCGATAATTCGCGGATTAGGATATAACCGTGTATTAACTGTTAACGATGGCGTTGAGCAGGTTGACCAGGCTTGGTTTGATGAGTTTGGTATTGAAGCCGACCCCGATGCTGTTGACAGGTATGAAATATTAAAAGGTCCCGGCTCACTGGCGTATGGCTCCGATGCCATTGCAGGCGTGGTTAACCTTATTCCCGACGCGCCTCTTCCCGCAGGACAAACGCAGGGAGATATTCTTTTCAATTACCAAAACAACAACGGGCTTATAAATAACATGGCGCATATTGCCGGAACCACCTTAAGCGGCATTTCATGGGGTGTGCGTTTCGACAATATCATGGCTCACGCTTACCAGGACCCTTATGATGGATATGTTCTTAATAGCCAGTTCAGCAATTTTAATATGGATGGTACCATCGGCATTCACCGCAAATGGGGTTATGCCCAGCTTCATGCAAGCCGTTTTGATTTGTCTACCGGTATTGTTGACGGAACGAGAGACTCTTTAAGCGGTTTAATGGAAAGGCAAATATCGTATCCCAACCTAAATGGTGGCGCACCCACGTATGTATTACCCACTGACCAGGAACAAACTTCTTATACGCCGTTCTGCATCAACCAAAGAATACGCCATTCCAAAATAGTGTGGGATAATAGTATAGCAGTTGGCGGCGGACGCATTACCGGCATATTTTCATACCAGTTTAACCAGCGCCAGGAAAGCAATGACCCCACTCAGCCCAACACACCTGATATATACTATAATTCAAGCGGCGCTACCTACGATGTGCGATATATATCCCCCCAAATGGGAGGATTTAATTTTTCAGCCGGCGCTAACGGTGTTTACCAAAACTCGCAAAGCTTAGGCACTGTACAGCTCATACCCAATTATAATTTTATACAGGCGGGGGGTTTTGCAATTGCCAACTATACAAAAGGTAAATTAAATATTAGCGGCGGTATAAGGTATGATGAAAGAACATTTAACGCCGCCGAACGCTGGATAGATACATCCGAAAGCGCGCCACAGGTGCCTGTTGCGCCCAACAGCCCAAATTCATTTGAGGAGTTTGCCCCGTTCACTACTAATTTTAGCGGTGTGTCGGGCAGCATAGGCGCTACTTATGATATTACCAAAGTGGTGTATGTAAAAGCCAACATAGCCCGTGGCTGGCGTGCGCCAAGCGTGGCGGAGTGCGGCGCCGACGGCGTACACGATGGCACGGTGGTTTATGAAATAGGCGACCCTACACTTAGCCCCGAAACCAGTTTGGAAGAGGATGTTACGTTTGGCATAGATACTAAAGATGTAACATTTGAACTCGACCTTTTCAATAACAGCATTAACGATTTTATTTATGCAAGAGGATTAGAAAATAAAGCGGGCACCGGCGACTCCATCAGCAACTTACTGAGTGTTGGCGGCTCGCTTTTTCCCGATGCACCTGTATTTAAATACACGCAGGGCGCCGCAGAGCTTTATGGCGGCGAAATAGGATTAGACATTCACCCTTCCGCCGTGCCATGGATTGATTTTAACGGCACAGTGAGCGTAGTACAGGGCGGGTTGCAAAATGTGCCCGATTCTATTAAGTATTTGCCTTTTGTGCCACCGACGAGAATTACCGCCGACCTTAAATTCCCTATTAAAAAAATAGGCAAGCGCATAAAAAACGCTTATGTGAGCGTGGGAGAGCTAACCTGTTTTCAGCAAGCCGATATTTACGAGGAATATGCTATTTACAACGGGCTTAATACAGCAGAAACGCCGTTTGAGTACGCAGCCAGCAAAACGGCAACAGCGGGGTACACCATATTTAATGCGGGCTGCGGCGGAGATATATTATCGGCAACCAAACACAAAATTTGCAGCGTTTATTTTATATGCAATAACCTGTTCAATACCGCTTACATGGATTACATGAGCCGCTTTAAATACTATCCTGTAAACTATACTACCGACAGGGTGGGCGTATTTAACATGGGCAGAAACATCAGTGTTAAATTTATTATTCCCATTGATTTTACAAGCAATGAAAAACCGGTTCAGGACTAATTTAATTGGGTTAAGTTGCGACTGAACTGCAAGCCTCCTGAGAAATCGGGGGGCTTTTTTTTTATTTTTTAGCTCTCCTCCTTATTCTTATGGTTTTTCCAAGGATATTTTAAAATAATTTTTTTCATAAGTTGTATTGTTTTTTATTACAGCAAAAATGCGATGGATAAGCTTAGCCCTTACCGCATTGATAACAGTCATTTTGTTTTTACCTTCAGCTACTTTTCTTAAAAAATAATTTCTTAATTCTCCTTCAATCCTGATAGCAGAAAGAGCAGCCATATGAAGCAACTGTTTAAGTCGTTTATTTGCCCGGTGTGATACGCGCCATCGTGTACGTTGGCTGGAACCTGACAGATACGCAAAAGGTGCTACACCTGCGTGACAACAAAATTTTCTTGGATCATTAAAAGTAGAAAATCCTTTGGTAACTATAAGCACTTGGATAGCTACTTGTTTACCTATGCCATCTACAGAGGTGACTTGTTGATATTGCTTGGATAAAAGAGAATCCTGCTGAATCAACTCATCCATACTTTGTTCAAGTTGTGCTATGACTTTATCTAACTGCCTGATAAGTTGTTTAAGCCGCTTAGCTTTTGCTTTAAATATTTCTTTGGGCATAAAATCTCCCTGATCCTTTAACTGTCCGATATATTTGGCACGGTCTGTAACTAACATCTCACGTTCTGTATCCAGGTAATAGAGTTGTTTAATAGTTTGTTGCTTGGGTACATAGAGTTGAGCTTTATCAGCAAATCGGCAAGCATAGTAAGCAATACGACGGGCATCTATGGCATCATTTTTACCTCGTTGAACTCCAATACTATGCTTGATCTCTGCCGGATGTTGCAACCACAAAGGCAAAGCAAGCGGGACACAAACTTCTGTCAAAGGATAGATATACATGCCCGTGTATTCAGCACAAGCAAGTACTTCAGCAATCTGCAATTTTTGTTCAGTTATTAATTTTGCCAATGTTTTGTTTAGAGCATTAGGTTCATTAGGGCATTGGCATTGAACCAAAATGTTTCGACCATCAAACAAACAAATGTCTACGGTTTTTTTTGAAACATCTAAACCTAGATAATGGGTAAATGATTTACTTTGCATATACATTACGTTTTAATCGGGTTAGCAAGAGAGTTGTCCTAAAAACCTTAATAGCAAAGGCTTAATTCTTATACAGGCTTGACTCTCTTAAAAATCAGGTGGTGCCAAATAAGGAGATAGTGATTCATCACTAATTTAGGAGATGGTTTACCACCTGATCTAACCCTTGTTATAAAATCTTCAAATGTAATCCCATAACAATTCAAAAAGCAAGTCTAAGGTTTTTAGGAGGAGGCATAGCTATGCAGGTAGCTGAGGAGGTCTTTTATTTATTTTTTTATTCCGCCTTTTCAATCCGCTTATAGTGCGACAACAATTCTGCACTTTTTGACATTTAAATTTTTTGTTGGTTGTTTTTCAGCGGGTTATAAGAACCCTGTAAACAAGTTTTGTTGCCGGGTTCTTGTCGTTTTGTTGTCAGCGAACATAAACCGAAAGTGAATCGCTAATGCTCAAATATTTCAAAGAACGATTACTCACCCCCAAACGCTTACTCCCACGTGCCCCTCTCTACTTGTAGAGAGGGGCGTTGAGCCGCGAGCAAAGCGGGTGAGTATCCCTGCAAAATTATTGAAGTAATTAACGCCATGAAATAAGTTGGGACAGCTTTTTTACCTCACCCTAACCCTCTCCACTTGTGGAGAGGGCATTCTGTTAATTTGGATTTATGGTTTGTATTGTTAGTACGCTTTTATAGGAGGGGGGAAAACTTTGACAAACCTTGTCGAGATTTTTTTCAGGCTCCCCTCTCCGCTTTTGGGTGGAGAGGGGACGGGGGTGAGGTCATTTTTTTACCCCCCTGTTTTCAGGGATGCTGCAAAAACACTGTTTATGGGTATAATAATATATGGTATTTATATTAATTTTGTCGGTAAAATAAGCCAACAAGAGGCAAAAACTAATTTATAGTAAAAAGCTACTATTATGGAAAGCATGTCATTAAAATCAAATAATATTATCGCACATTTTTTCCCGGGTGTTGTACTACTATTCTCTATTATATTTTTTAATTTTAATTGGAATATTCATGATCTTATAATATATATATTAAATATTAATAGTTCACTATTATCTGTTTTTCTTATCCTTTTAATTGGATCTCTTCTCGGTCAGGTTTTGGATGCTATAAGAGATTCTTTTTAGAAAACATTTTTGATCAGATTCGACGAAATAATAATAAGACGAGAAATGAATTGGGATTTCTTACAATCTGATAAAAAGGATAAAGTAAATAATTTTGAACACTATTATTTTATGTACTATGTATTTGACGTTAATATTACTATGTCATTAATAATCAGTTTACTATTAGAGATATCTACATTCTGTCAAAATTTATCAAATAATCAGAGTAACTGCTCACTAATTATTTTTATAATAATATCCTTACTTTCTGCTTCTTTATTCGCATATAATGCAGTTAGCTTAAGAAGTGAGATGTGCGATTTTACTAATAAACCATAAATTATGTTAGCATTATTAAGCGTGGTTGGTGGGTGCTAGTGCAAGTGGTAAGAGTAGTCCACCAACCACAACAGCGTGGGTTTATCTGCACAATCTTTGTTGGTTAAAGAACACCAACAAAGGCAAAAAATAGAAATTATGGAAAAGATAAAGACTGATTTAAGGATTTCTGTTAGACCAAATCTTAGCTCGAAAACATTATTTCATTTTACGCCAAGAATTGAAAATTTATATAGCATTATTCAGAATGGATTGCGTGCGTATTATAATTACGAAAAGCTTCCTAAGGGTAAAAGCTATTATGTAGCTCCAATGGTGTGTTTTTGTGACATACCTCTAAGTACAATTAAATATCATGTTTCAAAATATGGACGATATGGAATTGGTATTAATAGAACGGCAGCAAGAGAATGCGGTTTTACGCCGGTATTTTATGTTCATTCGGATTCCAAGCACGTTAATTTTCGAAAAGCTTATTTAAATAAGCAAAGCTTTACACCGTTTATAAAACCATTTTTCGGGTTTGTTCCAATTTTAGATAATAACAAAAAAATAAAAAAAAGGGAACAAAGAAAATTCTATGATGAAAAAGAATGGCGATTAATTCCTAAAACATCTAATCCAATTGAGGTTAAACCATTTTTAAAAGAGGAAGAATTAATCTTTTTAAAACATACGCAATTAGCTAATAAATATGAATCAATTACTTTTAACGTTATGGAAAATATCGAGTATATTGTTTTACAGCATAGGAGAGAAATTAAGGAATTTATTGAAAGTATCAGAAAGCAAAAGATTAAAATGCAAGAAGAGTTGATTGCAAAAATCATAACAATTGAACAAATACAAAATGACTTTTAACTATGAGTAATCAAAAAGCATTGACAATAGGAGTGACAATTTTGCTTGTATCAACTATCCTTATTAGCGTTTATCTATATTATGACAATGTGAGACTTGAACAAAAAATTACAGACCTTGAAAAAGACAAACTCAAACTCATACTTGATAGCTTGAAACGTAACCCATCGCTTAGCGACGAAATCAAAATCCAACTAGAAAAACTCTGCAATCAATTCAAAGATATAGATCCCAAGATTTCAAGTGAAATTGCTCAAGCATTAATGTTATTCCATCTTGGTAAATTGGAGAATGCAATTACTGATTTAGTTAAAATAATGGAGTATCTACTTACTTCGTATTATGAAGACGACAATAATTTCAAAAAATGGTTAAAAGAAAAAAAATTAAATTTCGATTTACACAACCTACTCACATTTTGTAAAGAAGAAAAAAAAATTACCTCCGTTGAATTCAAATTCTTTATAGCAGTTAAGGAAATTAGAAATAAAGAAGTGCATGAAATTGATTTCAAAATTGATGGCTATTTAAATGCATCAGCTATAATTGCAGCTATTGGGGCCATATTTAAAATTGCTTCGATTGTTTATCCAAAAAATGAAAATATCTCAACAAAAGTTATAACGCCAAAAACTACAGTGTCGTTGCCGGTTAAAAAGTAATTAATGTGAAAAAACTAAATTATGATACTTGAAATACCATCTGCTCAAACTGTTAATGCCTTTAATTGGTCAACCCTTTTTACTATATTAGGGACGCTTTTTGCAGCCGGAATAGCAGGATGGGTTGCACTTTACCAAGTAAAATTAAACGTGCTTTCAAGTGCAAGTATAAATTGGATGGATAATTTAAGAAATTCAATAAGTGAATATTGCGCATTAACAGGTGATATTTTAATTGCAATAAAAAACTTACAAAGTAATGTAAACAAATATGGAAGCAACAACTATCCAGAATTTAGAAGCGATTATGATAAATATGCAAATTTATGTTCTCGTCATGCCATTCAAAGAAATAAGGTCTTTCTTTATTTAAATTCAGAGAATGAATTCCATAAAAAAATTGAAAACACGATAGATATAGTTAACAATATTTTAGCCAATAATAAAATTGAAAACATAGTTAATTCCGAAATAATGAATTATCAAAATGACATTGTTGCACTTGCTAAACTCGTATTTAAACACGAATGGCAAAAGGCAAAAAAGGTCATATAGTATATTACATAAAAAATGAAGAACGAAATAAAGAAAAAGAAAGCCAAATCAAAACGACATGAATATTGAAAAAGTAACAAGCCTTGACGAATTAAAAGCTCTTGGCTATTTTGAGACTATACGATGTGTCTTTTTTACCAAATTACTTCTGCTTACAGAGCATACTGACGGACAAAAATTAATAATAAATGTACCTGCTGATGTAAAAGGATTTTTTAAAGAATTTTCTGATTTTACACAATTCATGAAAGCGCTAAAACGAGGCAACAATGAATTGTTATTAAACTTTCAAGATGACATTGTTACCTCTTTGCTTATTAGCTCTTGGGTTGTATTTGAACTAATAATAAAGGATTTATCAAAAAAAGATTACGCACTGACTAAAGACGATATATCAGCAGACTATCATAAAAATATTTTTGGTTTATCTAACAGTGAGAAAAAAAAATTAGACTTATTTTATTATATAAGAAATGCGATTCTTCATTATAATGGAGCATATTACTCTTATAAGGAAATAGATCAAGTTTACAATGGATACAGATATTTTTCCAAAGAACAAGAAGGAATAAAAATCTTTATTCCAAGTACGCTTACTGCATTTAAGATGCATTTAGATATTGAAAGGTATACATATAAATCGTGGGATAACCATCACAAAATCAATAACTTATAATAAATATGTCTTATAACGCACACATTATTAAGCGTTTGTAAAAATTTAATATATAATAGGCTAATAATCAATAACCACACTTTCATTCTTGACAAGAATGACAAGAAAAAAATGGAATAAAATAACCACCCCACCTCCGCTATTTGCTCTGTCCCCTCCTTGAAAAGTAGGGGAATAAAAAAATAAATAAAAAAAACCACTCGGCTACCCACGAACCCCGCTCGGCTGAAGTTGCACTTCAGCCGCTTTTTGTTGTGAATATTCCCGTCCGAACCGCGTTCAGCCGGGCGGGCATTCATCAATTCATAAAATTACATTAAGCCTCTTTCAGAACACTTTGCCGCTGTATCGTTGGTTTATAATCGCCGTGTCCTCTACCTTAACTTAATTCCTTAGCGAGAGACACGGCGAGGACTCAGACAAAATCACAAAGATGTTACTATTAGTAACAATGTATATCCTTCCGAATAGATAAATGGCTGCTTTTGTAGTAACTTTGGTACAATAAGAACGCTCACTGTCTCCCGTTACAATACTACTGAACCCACCTAAAATTTGTAACCAATTAAATCTGTTTATATGACACGAGCATTACTATCTGCAAGAAAAAAATCAGAAGAAATAATTTCTACTCCTATTGTGGTAAATATTGACAACTAAGGGTTGGAATAGTTTATATCATTTACGGCTTAGACAATGTCTAAGCCGTTTTTTTTTGTGAATAGTCACCCCTCTCGGATGAAGTTGTACATCAGCCGCATTTATTAGAAATTTTGTAACTTTGAAAAAATAAAATACGCCGCAATGGATGTTATAATAAAAATAAAATCAGGTAAGGACCATAAATTAATTACCGATTTAGCCAGGCGTCTTGGACTGCCCAATAAAACATTAAGCATTAAAGAGAAAGAAGATATGGGTTTGTTGCTGGCTATGGAAGAAGGTTTGAAATCGGGTATAGCCGGTGAGGCAAAAGTGATGGCGAAGCTTAAAAAAATTGCTCTTACCCGCCCCCCTTCGGGGTTAAAATCATAACAATCACATTAATCCCACAAATCACAGTTCAGACAAAGGAGCAATAAGCGCAGCCATTTTCAAATTTTCAAATTGAACTTATCTTACTTTATACAACCGGTATCCGTATAAAAATATTACGACATAGCAAATAATAGGCAGGTAATATGCCTCTGCAATATGATGATTGGCAACTAATCCCATCAGCGGCGATAATGCTCCTCCAACAACACCCATGACTATGAATGAAGATGCCTGTGGGGTGTGTTTGCCAAGATTCTTTAATCCCAGACTAAATATGGTGGGAAACATAATGCTGAAAAAGAAATTAATTAAAATAAGCGCCAAGAAAGAAACCCATCCGAAACTTTGGGCTACAATAATGCACATCACAATATTTGCAAAGGCAAACGTTGCCAGCAATTTATTGGGAGCTATAAAACGCATAAGCAATGTACCTAAAACCCTGCCCGCTATCATCATCACCATACTTAAAGAAAAAAAATAGGCGGCATGTTCGTCCGTTAAATGCATTTTTTCGTGACCATAATTAATAAAGTATGCCCATGTTCCGCCCTGCGCCGCCACGTTAAAAAACTGCGCCACTGCCGCCCACACAAAATTTTTGTGATGAAACAGTTTTTTTACCGGCTGTTTATCTTCCGTATCAGGCGCTACGGCGTAAGAATCCAATGCTACTACATGCGGGGCTATTACGGGAGGTACTTTTACAAAATAAAATACCATGCCGATTAAAGCAATTGCCGCCCCAATATATATATATAATGTTTTAACGGGGGCAAGTGCATCTATTTGGGCATTGGATGTTCTTAAAATAAAGTAACCCCCTATGAGCGGTCCGATAACTGTACCCACACCGTTAAAGGTCTGGGCAAAATTAATCCGCTGGTCACTGGTGCGCTGGTCGCCTAAAGAAGCTATAAACGGGTGGGCTGTGGTTTCTAAAGTTGCCATTCCGCAAGCCAGTATAAATAAAGCTCCTCTGAAAAATAAAAACGACTCTGCATTAGCGGCAGGAATAAACAGAAATGCTCCCGAGGCATATAAAAACAATCCCAGCAACACTCCTTTTTTATAACCGAACCGTTTAGTAAACAAACCAGCCGGAATACTCATTAGAAAATAAGCACCAAAAATGGAAGATTGCACCAATCCCGACCTTGATTTGCTTATGTGTAAAACTTTTTGAAAATCCCTGTTCAGCACATCACCCATAGTAAGGGCAATGCCCCACAACATAAACAACGAGGTAACAAATATCAGCGTGACAATAAATTTCTTCTCGGTAAAAAAAGGTTTTGGTTGCATAGGGTAGTTTATAGTTTCGGATTAACATTTAGCTGGCTGCGAATGGCGCTTGCGCTAAATGTGCCATCGGTGGTATATATGGTTTTCGCGTTGCTGAAGTCGTTAGAATATATAAGGATGTTACCGGTTTGGGCACCCGAAAAATTTAAAAACGTACCGGCTCCCGTTTGGGGAGTGCAGTTTTTTATAACAGCATTTTGCACTTGTAAGCAAGATATGGCGGCATCAGTTGAATTGGTTGCCTGTCGGGCGTTTACTCCATCTAATGTTAAACCGTCCACGTCTTCAAGGGCAAGTGCAGTTGTCCATTTTGGCGCAGAGGGGGTGCCCCAATAAATATCAAAGTCTTTTAGCGTAAGATTTTTTACGTATTGAAACTTCAAAGCATAAACGGCTTTATCATAATCAGAGGCAGTGTCGTGAGAAATATAAAGTTTAAAATTATTAAGTGTTATATCTTCCATCCAGCTTTCGGCATTACCAATACACATGCTCGAACCCTTTCCCTCTGCAATTACATTGGTAATAAGCACCCGTTTAATTTTACCCGCTTTGGTATCAAGACTCGGGTCGAGCCCTTTAGTGACCTGGCTCCGTTTTCTCACATCAAAATACAACGGGTCGCCATCGCCCCACCAGAACCAATCGTATCGAATACAATTTATGGAGAGATTAGACAGTATAACATCACTTACTTCGCCACCATAATAATCCATAAACCCAATGCCACGGTTGGAGCCTATTATCACGCAATTATTAATGGTTACATGCTTTATACCGCCAATGTTACCATCGCAAAATTTAATGCCGCAAGATGCTGAAGTGAAACGGCAATTGGTAACAGTGATATCTTCGCAGGGTTGCGCGGGTCCAAACCAATTCATGGACCACAATACGAGAGCATCATCACCCGTTTCAACATTGCAGTTGCTGATGCGCACATGCTGGCAGCCATCGGGGTCAATGCCATCAGCCCACACAGCGTATTTGGTATCGGTGTAAATATTTATGCCATCAATTACTAACTGGCGGCAATGTATCGGCCGTAAGGTCCAGGAAGGCGAGTTGATAAGTGATATACCCTCTATGCGCACATTTTCGCAATTGATCAACATGATAAGATGCCCGTACTGATCGGGTTTGGGAAACGAGCGCATCAGGGGTTTGCCTGTAGCTTGCTCTGCTTCTAAATTAGAACGAATCAAATCGTCGTGTATGTAATTCAATTTCCAATCATAGGCGGCTTGCCCGTTAACGGTGCCACGCCCTTCAATGGATATATCGTGCAGATCCTCGCCTAAAATAAGAGCCGGTTTAACTTTATCAAATGCTGTGCTGTCTTTAATAGAATATAGTGTTGCCCCGGCTTCAATGCGAAAACGGACATTGCTTTTTAAATGGATACAGCCGGAGGTGTAATCACCCGGTGGCAGATAAACAATGCCACCACCATTGGCTGCACAGGCATCAATGGTTTTTTGAATAGCGGTGCGGGCATTTTGTTCCTTCTTGCCTGTGGCGCCGTAATCTTTTACATTATATAGTTTAGAACCTCCGTTTGTGCTGCAATGTATGTCACTCAAACACACACACAGGCATAAAATAATAACAGCTTTATTTTTTTTAATATGTAATAGTTTTTTCATGTTGAACGATTTAAGTTTATATACGGATACACTATAATGGGTAAAAGTAAATTTTTTTGGCTAATCAGTTGAAATAATTGATGCGCCCTGTAAAATTCTATATTCTTCATTCAAAACACTGTCCTCTTTCCACTGTCAATTTTCAACTTATCTTCCTACCAACTTTCAGGTATTTTTAAAAATCACCATTTCTGGGTATAAAATTCTTACGGCTTCTTTATAAATTTAAGCCGCAAAACAAAAATATTTTTTTATGAAAGTAACTTTTAAACAGGCTAAAGAAATCATTGCAGCGCACAATGATTTAATCGGGTCTCCTTTTTTATTGCCCGGTGGAAATGAAATGATAATACAGGAATTCAGATTGTTAACACGTTCTACTGAAAAAGGGGAAAAGATTACTTATTCAATTATTGTTTTACTTCAAAATCCTGACTACAACAGTAATGTGCAGTTCTATGTTTCATTTGAGAGTGTTTTAGATCAATTAGAAGTAGTGGTTAATTGTAATAAATAGCAGGTTTATCATCAGTAAAATAAATAGAAATTAATTCTGCTTCACAACAGGCACAACCATGCGTCCTGTTTTGTTTATAACAGTTAAAAAATACAAACCGTTCGAAAGATTCGATAAATCAATTTCATTAGTATAATTTAATGAAGGCATTGTATACAAGGTTCGTCCCAACACATCGGTAAGTTGCAAATTCCAGTCTTTTATATCTGCAACGGATGAATTTAGAGTGATGAAAACTTTACCACTTGTTGGATTCGGAAAAACAGATAACTGGTAACTGTTCATTGATAACTGATTTATACCGGTCAGTGTAGTTATATCAATCGAATCTGACGATGTACTACAACCATTGGCTTCGTTAAGTACATTTACACGGTATTCTCCCAATATGGTAATTATTAAATATTGGGTGGTATCATTGAGAAGAAGAGTATCATTACGGTACCACTGATTGTCATATTTTGCACTTGAAATAAGGGTATCGCCGTCTTGCCTGAACGTTGGTTTATTGGGAGAAGGTATTATGGTAACGACTATTTGTGCAGTGGCATGATTACAATTACCTCCGGTTGAAGTAACTGTGTAAGTAGTGGTAGTAGAAGTGGTTGCAATCACACTGTCACCGGTTGTGGCATTTAATCCGGTAGAAGGACTCCAGGAATAATTTGTTCCTCCGCTTGCCTTAAGTGTAATATTGTGCCCATAACAAACGGATAGTGATTGGGGAGAAGTTGTTAATGCTAAATCACATTTAGCGCAGGATTGCCATCGGGCAACGTAAGGCACAAATCCCGGTTGTTTAACTGTTAAACTATCATGTCCTACAACAAACGGGTAATTAAATCCTCCTCCCAAATAAACAAATTTACCTGTAGAATCAGACGTTACAGCATTTGCCTCAAATCCCCCGCTTTGTAATGTTGAACCGCAAAGTAGGTAACCTGATGAATCGAGCTTAAATAAAAAAGATGGGGCATCATAGGCATTGCTAATAATACTGAAGGTATCGTTTGCAAATACAAATGAAGCAGTGAGTTGCCCCCCAACTTGACCTTTTGCTCCTGAAATATAAATATGGTTCGAATCATCAGTGCAAATTGAATACGTTCCCCAACCATAACTACTACCTGAAAGAGGTGTTGCTTGTTCACCCCAGGCAATAGTACCACCGGGATTGAATTTCAAAACAAAAAAATTAGAGAAACTTGCATTAAGCGAAGTAAATGTGTAAGAACCGAACGTTATCGAATCTGCAAACGCGCTGGTAAGATAAGCTGCCCCCGACCTGTCTACAGCAAGAGCATATACCGGATTTTGAGTATTAAAATTTTGAACAGTAGAGGGAGTGTTGGTTGATTGCTGCGCCCATAGTGCATTGCCGTTGCTGTCAAACTTGGCTATAAATGCGCCCACATTTGCTGAATATAAGTGATAATTTCCGAATGTCAGTGAATCGCTAAATTCTCCCGACACATATACATTTCCATAACCATCTGTAGCAACACTAAACCCTGCGTTATTAATGGAATCATTGCCGAAGTAGTGGGTGGTTGGCAGGATAGTCCAGATAATATTGCCATTCCTGTCAAACTTAATTAAATAGGCGCCGGCGCCGGTTAAATATTCATGACCGGAATTATCCGTTGTAACAGCGTATCCCCCGTTTTGAAACGTATTGAAACCCGGTTGTTTCACCCACATCAATTTGCCATTTGCATTATATTTTACTAAAAATCCCTGTGATTTTTTACGTAATGTGTCGGTGCCGAAAACTGTTGTATCCCCGGTATATCCTGTTATATAAGAATTGTCCGAATCATCCGTCGCCACTGAACGCGCAAATGTTTTAGAACCGGGCGGTGATTTTGATTGCGTTGCCCATTGCACATTACCATTTTGGTCATATTTCACTAAATAAACATCGTCTATGCCTGCAGAAGTGAGATTGTAAGTGCCAAAAGTAAGTGAGGTTTCAAAACCTCCCGTGTGATAAACATTGCCTGTGCTGTTGGTTGCAACATTTCTTGCAAAGAGATCGGCTTTTAAACCCGTAATACCCTCCACCCCCCACAGCCACGATTGGGCGGAAGCTGTTAAAGTAGTAAACAGAACTGCAATTAAAAGAAAGGATATATATTTAATTTTCATAGAGTGAAAATTCTTATACAAATGTAAAGAAATAATATGAAGAGGATGAACCCGAACTCTCAAAATTTCTTCTTATTTTTATACTATAACTAATTCTATGAAAAAAATTGTTGCACTTGTATTGTTAATGACTTTTTTAACTCATGTGAGTTTTTCGCAAACCTGGACCGAAAAAGGTGCTGTTTATCCTGGTGGTGGGGGCCGTGCCACCTCTGCCTTCGCTATACCATCCTTGGGCAGTGGATATACAATATGTGGTGCTCCTAATAATCATCAAACGTGGCAATATGATACCCTTTCGGATAGCTGGAATCAAATGCAGGATTTTCCGGGTGGTGCTGATGGAACAATGGTTGGTTTTTCAATTAACGACACAGGTTATGTGGGAGCAGGGGTTTCGTGGGGGTGTGGTTTCTATAATGAATTTTACATGTATGATCCCGTAGCTGACCAATGGACACAGTTAGCCAATGTACCGGGTTCTGCCCGTGGTTATGCAGTTGGTTTTGCAGTGGGAGGAAAAGGTTACATAGGTGGCGGTATTACGGGCTGTAATGGAAATGGACTTAACGATTTTTATTGTTATGACCCTAAAACCGGCAAATGGGATACCATTGCTCCCTACCCCGGAAAAGGAAGTGGCTTACTGGCGATAGGATTTGCTATTGGCAATTATGGTTATGTTGGCACGGGGGATAGCGTGGGCACCAATGGCAGTTCTTTTACACCTCAAAAAGATTTTTGGCGCTACGACCCATCCAATAATACATGGACAAAAATGGCCGATTTTGGCGGCGGTGTTCGTGGCGGCGCTTCTGGATTTGCCACATGCGATAAAGGATTTATAGGGTTGGGATACAATGACCCAAACCAAAGTGTAGTTCAAAATGATTTTTGGCAATATGACCCTGCTAAAAATTCGTGGACGCAAATTGCAAATTTTGGTGGTGCAGCCCGCCAGGTAGCTCCATCTTTTGTCGTTGGCAAATCGTGTTTTGTTGCGTTGGGAGTAGGGGCGGCTCCATCCTATAGCACCCTGACTGATATTTGGGAATATATTCCATCTGTCACTCCTGCGTTTACTACAATCGGTGTAGATTCTTCTACGATTATATGTCAGGGCGGTTCAATTACATTTAAGGATACTTCAAATTTTTCACCAACAAATTGGTATTGGCAATTTCCGGGAGGAACTCCTGATACATCGACCAGTGACAGCGTAACTATAACTTACGTTGACACCGGTTATCATTACGTTATTCTGACTGCGTGGAATGGGTGTGATAGCGCTACTAAAACATTTACAAATTATATACACGTTGGGGCAGGTGGTTTATTGGCTATTTCCCCGTCTCCTGACACTATATGTAATGGACAAAGTTCTATTGTGCATATCAAAGGGGGCGGCTCCGGATTTATATGGACACCAACAACGGGAATTACGGATTCAACTGTATCAGGAGATAGTATTACAATCAGTCCCACCGCCAATACCATTTATTCGGTAACCGGAACGGGAACAGGGGGATGCGATTTTTATGGGACAGATACTGTTACTATTAAGTCTGCTTCATTATTTAATATTTTACCGCTGGATACGGGTTTTTGCAGCGGGCAAAGTGCGGTACTATATGTTCAAGGTGGTGGTTCGGGATTTATATGGACACCGATATCAGGAATTACTGACTCATCCCAATCCTTAAACCAAGATAGTGTAACAGTAAGCCCAACAGTTACAACCACCTATTCTGTAACAGGAATGAATACGAGTGGTTGTGCATCTAGTGGAATAGATATAGTGACTATAATACCTTCTCCAAATAAACCGACATTCACACAAAATGGAAATACGCTTATGTCAAGTTCACAGTATGACAATCAATGGTACCGGAATGATACGCTGCTTTTAAACGATACCAGCCAGGATTTAACTATTACCATACCCGGTGAGTATTGGGTGGTGGTAAATAATGAAGCCAATGGTTGCAGCACGTCATCAGATACAGTTTATGTAAAACTGGCAGGAATAAATCAATTATCAATTATAAATGACCAATTATCAATATACCCCAATCCATTTGATAATTCGATATTCATTAAGATAAACTCATTGGCGGAAGACGTGAAGGATTGGAAATTGCAAATTACTGATGAGTTGGGACGAATAATATATGGTCGAATGGCATTAAATTACAGTAATGATATTGATCTGTCAAATTTAGCAAGTGGCGTATATTTTATAACCGTGATAAATAAAACAGGCAGGGCGGTATTGCCGGTTGTGAAACAGAATTAACAGAATAAAGTAACTATTTAAATCCTTTCGTTAATTAGCGAGAGGATTTTTTTATTGTAATGAATAATTTATTTTGTAATTTTAACATAACATTTTCAATTAATCAGATAGAAATAAATTAACTATGAAAAAATTATTACTTCTTTTACTCTTTGTATCCTGCGCAATTATTAGTAATGCACAGATTCCATATTGGATATGGGCTGTTCACTCCGGCGGTGGAAGTTATGAATACCCTAATGGTTTATGGGTAGATACTAAAGACAGCCTTTACCTTGCCGGAAGATTAGCAGGGACTATTTCATTTAACGGTGGTGCCAGTGCTACAGGTACGGGCGCTGATAATCCATTTGTTGCAAAATTAGATTCTACAGGTACATCAAAATGGATCAGAGAAATTAATTATTCGGGAGGCTATGATTATGGATGGGGTTTTTGTATTGATAAAAGAAGTAATGTTTATACAGGGGGTACTGTAAGTAGTGGCGCAAGTATGTTTATTATGAAATATGATCCCAATGGAAATTTACTATGGTCAATTACTCCCAGTGGCGGAGGGGTTGCAGCAATGGGTCTTATAACAGACGGCGCTGATAATTTGTATGTAACCGGTTCAATGCAGGGCAATGTTACTTTTGGTAACACCACTTTAATTTACACGGGCTCAGGACAAAATGTTTTTTTAGCTAAATTGGATAGTAATGGCAACTTTTTATGGGCTGTAAGTTCAGGAGTTGCTAATGGCAATAGCGGCTATGATGTGGGCAGAAGTATTTCTATAGACCAATATGCCAATGTTTATGTAGGCGGCGGTTATGGCGGGCAAATGACTTTTGGTTCTTTGCCCCCCGCACCTCTCGCTGCGAGTGGAACCTCAAATTTATTTATTGCAGAGTTTGATTCATCAGGTAATCCGGTAAACATGTTCACTGCTGCAAATGCCGGTATTAATAATGGCGACTGCTGTACCCTGAATCATATTGTGTTAGACTCATGCCGCAACATATATGCGACAGGTTATTTTGAAAATACTGCTCAGTTTAGTCCTTTCAGCCTTGCCAGTCAGGGAGGCGAAGACATTTATGTAGTAAAAGCCGATAATAGCGGCAATTGGCAATGGGCTGTAGATATTGGCAGCACGGGTGATGACCAGCCGGGCGGAATTACGTTTGATAGAAATAGTGATGTATATGTAGGTGGCTATGTTGACAATAACTCTGCTATGTTTGGAGATACTTTAATCACAGGCGGGCGTTATTTTGTAGCCAAATTTGCCAATAGCACCGGCGCAAGACAGTATGTGGTGACTGCAGGAAATAATGCTGACGCCGACGGCGGTGGTGTTGGCGGTATTACAGTTGATTATCGAAAATACATTTATGTAACCTTCAACGCCGGTAATAGTGTACCCGTAACTTTCGGACCCAACATAAACCCCATTACTGCTTCATCTAATTCAGATATTTTTTTGGCACAACTTGATACTATTCCGCCAAGGTATATTGTTCCATACCCCCTACCCAGTTATTGTCCCGGCGCGACATCAGCGCTTAGTTTTTCTATCGTTGGCAACTTTCGCCAGGGAAATGTTTTTACGGCGCAGCTTTCAGATTCAGACGGCAATTTTGCCAATGCAACTACTATAGGCATGGATAGTGATACTATTGGCGGAACAATTGTAATAACTATTCCGGATACTATAAAACCCGGCAGTACTTATTTGATTCGAATTATATCCAGTAACCCACAAACCAGCAGTTACGTAAATGGCTGTCATGCTTATTATCAGAAAAACGTTTATACTGATACTTCTTATATTACAATTGGCGGAAATTTGAACGCATCTGTAACACCGGCTGATACATTTACATGTGCGGGTGGATCTGTGCAATTGAACGCTTCCGGCGGCACAAGCTATTTATGGAGCAACGGTGACACCACTAGTACTATTACAGTGACGCCGCAGGATACTACCACTTATTATGTACATGTTAGCAACGGGGGATGTACTGGCTATGATTCTATATTAGTTGCCACTGTTCCTGTTCCACAGTTCACCCTTCTACCTCTTGATACAGCCTTTTGTGAAGGACAAAGCGCCATATTGTATGTAGACAACGGCGGCTCAAATTTTGTGTGGGCGCCCGCCAATGCCATAGCTGATTCATCGAGCTATATAACAGGAGACAGTATATTGGTTACCCCCACGGTGACAACCACCTACACGGTAATTGGCAATAACCCAGGCGGCTGTGCCACAAATGGCACTGATGTGGTGACCATTATACCTACTCCTAACAAGCCAACATTTACTCAGGTTGTGGACACGCTTATGTCAAGCTCTCAAAATGACAATCAATGGTTCCGTAATGATACACTGCTTGTTGGCGACACCAGCCAAAACCTCACCATTACCATACCCGGCGAATATTGGGTGGTTGTGAATAACGAAGCTAGTGGTTGCAGCACATCATCGGATTCGATGCAAATAAAAACGGGTATAAATCAAATATCAGCAATCAATGACCAACTATCTATTTATCCTAATCCGTTTAATAATAACATATTTATTAAAATAAATTCATCGGCAGATATAAAAGACTGGAGTCTGCAAATTACAGACGTGCTGGGACGAACGGTATTTAACAAGTTATCCATAGATTACAGTAATGATATTGATCTGTCAAATTTAGCAAGTGGCGTATATTTCATAACCGTGATAAATAAAACAGGCAGGGCGGTAGTACCTGTGATGAAACAGAATTAACAGGATAAAGTAACTATTTAAATCCTTTCGTTAATTAGCGAGAGGATTTTTTTATTGCAATGAATAATTTATTTTGTAATTTTAACATAACATTTTCAATTAAATAAGTAGAAATAAATTAACTATGAAAAAACTATTACTTTTTTTAATCTTTATCCCAACTATTCAATTCAGCAAAGCACAAACCCCGAGCTGGATTTGGGCTGAAAGTTCTACAGGTGGAGACTGGGAAAACGGCATTGGATTATCTATTGATACAGCCAATCGTTTGTATTTTGACGGAAGAGCCGCAGGAACAATGAATATGGGCGGCGGAACTGTAACTACTGCCTGTGGTTCTTATTCCGACAATCCTATAATTGGTGAATTTGATACTTCCGGTAACATGAAGTGGGTTCAAACTTATGAATATTCATGTGGTAATGATTACACAGAAGCATTTTATAGAGACAATAAGGATAATGTATATAGTGGTGGTATTATAGGCAGCAACTGTTGTGGTATGTTTATAGATAAATATGACAGCGCCGGTAATTTAAAATGGGCATTTCCAATAAATGATGGTGGCGGCAACAACAGTTGTTTTGGCATTGCGGCTGATAATGAAGGATATGTATATATTACCGGCACCATGGGCAGTGGTACTATTACATTGGGCTCAGTATCTTTTTCATACTCAGGGTCATCGCAAGCCATCTTTTTAGCACAACTGGATAGTAATGGAAATTGTATTTGGGGGAAAACTATTAATGGTACAGGCTCTGCCGATGGAAATGACCAGGCAAGAGATCTTATTGTAGATAACAAAGGCTATGTTTATTTTTCTGGAGATTATAACGGGCAGCCGAATTTTGGCACTATTACTCCGCCTGCAACCACGGGCAACTCCAATTATTTTCTTGCTAAATATGATACTGCCGGTAATGCGATATGGGTTAACCCGATAACTGACGCTTTTGATAATACATTTGGCGGCACAAATAGTATTGTTATTGATTCATGCGGTAATCTTTACATAACAGGTACGATTCAGGGCACGGCAATGTTAGAGAGCACTAATTCAACATCAACCACTTTATCACTTACCAGTGCGGGTGGACAGGATATGTTTGTTGCAAGATGCGATAATAATGGAAACTGGCAATGGGCGCAAAGTGCGGGGGGTGCTAATAATGACAATGGAGAGGCTATTACAATAGATAAAAACAGCGATATATATGTAGCCGGATACTCTCAAAGCGGCGGTTTAAATTTTGGCAACGGTGTGTCAACCACCAGCGGCGATATTTTTATTGCTAAATATTCAAATGGCAATGGTGCTGCACAGTGGGCACAAAGCGCAACAGCAAATAGCGGCGTAGGAGCGCTTGCAGTAGATAAGTATAAATACGTCTATGCTATGGGAAGTATGGGCAGTACTGCTACATTCGGGTCAACCACTCTATATCTGACTTCCACCCAAAATATTGTGTTAGCGAAATTAGATACCGTTACTTCCAGGACTATTATACCTACTTTACAGGCAAGTTATTGCCCTGGCTCAACAGATACCGTTTCTTATATGGTCACAGGCACATTTAATTCCGGTAACACCTTTACTGTACAGTTGTCAGATTCAACCGGAAGTTTTGTTAACGCTACGAGCCTTGGATTCACCACATCAACAACCAATGGAACTATAATTATTACTATTCCTGATACTACTCCGCAAGGGTCAACTTATTTAATTCGCATAATATCATCTAACCCTGCAGCAAGCAGCTACTTTAATGGCTGTGGCGCTTATTATGTTCAAAATGTTTACCCAAATGATTTTTACGTTAGCATAGGAAGTGGTGGAACAATAACTCCATCAATATTTCCGCTTGATACTTCTATTTGCCCCGGGGCATCACTTACGCTTACAGCTTCGGGCGGCACATCTTATAAATGGAGTAATGGAGATACAGGTAGTGTTATTATTGTATTACCAACAACAGATTCCCTATTTACTGTAACCGCTAAAAGTGGTTGTGGCACCGGTATGATTTCCGATTCAATTACAGTCGGACAAGCACCATCCTTCATAATTTTACCAATAGACACGGGCTTTTGCAACAGCCAAAGCGCCATACTTTATGTTAGCGGCGACGGCTCAAACTTTATTTGGACACCGACAGATGGAATAACTGACTCAACCCTATCGGGAGACAGTGTTACCGTTAGTCCAACAGCAACAACTACATATATGGTAACAGGTATAAATTCCAGTGGTTGCGCTACATCCGGTACTGATATGGTAAACGTAATAGCTTCTCCCGGCACACCAACATTTTCACAGAATGGAAATGTGCTCACTTCGAGCTCTGTACACGATAACCAATGGTTTCGCAATGATTCCATACTTAACAACGACACCAGCGAGAACCTGACAATTATCGTGTCAGGTTATTACTGGGTAGTTGTAACTAATGAAGCCAATGGCTGCAGTACCGCGTCAGATTCTGTTTATATAAAGGTTTCAGGCATAAATCAAATATCAGCAATCAGTGACCAACTATCTATTTATCCTAATCCGTTTAATAATAACATATTTATTAAAATAAATTCATCGGCGGGAGATATAAAAGACTGGAACCTGCAAATTACAGATGTGCTGGGACAAACGGTATTTAACAAGTTGTTCATAGATTACAGTAATGATATTGACTTGTCTAACTTGGCGAGTGGTGTATATTTTATAACGGTTATAAATAAAACTGGAAGAGCGGTATTCCCTATCGTAAGGCAAAATCAGTAATTACAATTACACGACCATTAGCTTAAGCTTGAGGGAAAAATTAATTGTTACACATTACAAAATAGTATATAAGTAAGAATGAATCAAATTAATTACACAAAAACGATTGCAGGTATTTTTTTTGCTATAACATTATTTATATCTACAAGTACAAATGCGCAAACTATTATTAATACGTTTGCCGGTAATGGAACATCAATTTCTTCAGGTGATGGCGGTCCAAGTACTCTTTCGGGACTTGATTACCCGTTTGCTGCTTGTGTAGATGACTCGGGTAACGTTTATATTGCAGACTGTAATGGCAACCGCATTCGTAAAGTAAACGCAATAACAGGTATCATCACAACTGTTGCGGGTAATGGTATCCAAGGGTTCTCACCTGATGGAACACCAGCTACAGCTGCCGAAATTAACAGGCCACAAGGCGTGGCGGTGGATACAGAAGGTAATATTTATTTTTCAGGTTATAATAGTGTGGTTACAGAGGTAGTTAAATCTACGGGACTCATCAAAACAATAGCAGGCGGCGGAGCAGGCGGAGGAACTGATGGATTGGGTGATGGCGGACCGGCTACAAATGCTATATTTTCTACTCCTACTATCGGGGTAGCTGTTGATGACTCGGGGAATGTTTATGTGGCAGACCATTATAATGCGCGCATTCGGAAAATAACTGCTGCCACGGGTATTATCACTTCAGTGGTAGGTGCAGGTTCAAATTCGGGTACGGATGGTGTGGGGGATGGTGGTCCCGGAACGGGTGCAAGTTTAAACCAGCCTGATGGATTAGCTGTTGATGACTCAGGCAACGTTTATATTGCAGACCAGTGGCACATGGCTATTAGAAAATTGACGGTTAAAACAGGCATTATTACATGTATTGCAGGTACTATTGTTGGGGGTAATGGTGTTTCGGGGTATTCGGGGGATAGCGGGCAAGCAACTGCCGCCGAATTAGATGTTTGTTCGGGTGTTGCTGTAGATGTTTCCGGCAATGTTTATATTGCCGATACATATAATAATAAAATCCGGGAAGTAACTAAATCTACAGGTATCATAACAACTATAGCTGGTAACGGGTATCAAGAAGGAAATGGAGGTTATGGAGGTTATACAGGTGATGGAGGGCCGGCGACTTCTGCTGAACTTGGACAGCCTTATGATGTAACGGTAGATGGTTGTGGTAACATTTATTCCGTGGAGTCCAATTATGATTCTTCAGGTGTAACGGTTTATGATAATCGTGTTCGTATTATATATATCCCTGATTCCGTAAAAGTCAGCCCTAATCCTGCAACCACGTGCAGTGGAAATGGTATTACTCTTCATGCCTCAGGAGCGATTTACTATAAATGGTCGGTGGCAACCGGGTTAAGTGACACCACAGGCGACAGTGTGGTTGCCAGCCCAACTATTGCAACCACCTATACTTTAACGGGCGGTAATGGCTGTGCCGGAGGGTTAACATTTGTTCCGGCTACTGCTGCAGTTACAATTGGAACAGCACAGCCACTAACTATTCATCCCTCTTTGCCATCAGTTCTCTGTGGGCAATCAGACACACTTACGGTTAGCGGGGGAGGACCTGTTTATACCTGGACACCCTCGTCAGGACTTAACGATACAACAACCTCTGTTGTAATTGCTAACCCAACATTAACAACTATTTATACTGTTACAAGCGCAGGTTCCGGTGGATGCCTATCAACAGGAACGGATACAATTATTGTTAACTCTGCATTACCCTTCACTATTTTACCAATAGACACGGGCTTTTGCAGCAGTCAAAGTGCCATACTTTATGTAAGCGGTGGCGGCTCAAACTTTATTTGGACACCAACATCTGGGATAACTGACTCAACCCTATCGGGAGACAGCGTTACCGTTAGCCCAACAGCAACGATTACGTATACGGTAACGGGCATTAATCCGGGTGGCTGCGCCACATCCGGTACCGATATGGTAACCATAATACTTTCTCCCGGCACACCAACATTTACACAGGTTGGAGATACTCTTACATCAAGCTCTGTGCACGACAACCAGTGGTATCGCAATGATACGCTGCTTTTAAATGATACCAGCCAAAACCTGACTATTACCATACCCGGTGAATACTGGGTGGTTGTAAATAACGAAGCTAATGGTTGCAGCACATCCTCGGATTCGGCTAACATAAAACTGGCAGGAATAAATCAATTATCAATTATTAGTGATCAATTATCAATATATCCTAATCCATTTAATAATAACATATTTATTAAAATAAATTCATCAGCAGGAGATATAAAAGCCTGGAACCTGCAAATTACAGATGTGTTGGGACGAATGGTATATAGCAAGTTATCTTTAGATTACAGTAATGATATTGACCTGTCAAATCTGTCAAGTGGTGTTTATTTTATAACCGTGATAAATAAAACAGGAAGGGCAGTGGTGCCGGTGGTGAAACAGAATTAAAAAACGTATTTCTGCCCTAATTTAATTTACCGGTTTTAAGAGCAAGGATGTGATTAATTTATTTAATTTTTTATCTATGATATATCATTTTAATAAGACAATTGCAGGTTTTATTATTGCTGCCGGGTTAGTTATAATCATTGGCTCACAGGCGCAGGGACAAATTATTACTACTATAGCAGGTAACGGAACTGCAAGCTATTCAGGAGATAATGGACCAGCTACTTTGGCTGAACTATACAACCCTGATGCTGCTTGTGTAGATGATTCAGGCAACGTTTATATTGCAGACCAGTCGAATTGTCGTATTCGAAAAATAAATGCATCTACAGGTGTTATCACTACGGTTGCAGGTGATGGTACTCCGGGATTTTCAGGCGATGGTTTAGCGGCTACTAATGCTGAACTTAATGGTCCTGCAGGTGTGGTTGTGGATTCCGCGGGCAATCTTTATATAGGAGATGATAATAATGGGCGCATTCGTAAAGTAACTAAATCTACCGGTATTATTTCTACTATTGCGGGTGGTGGTTCAAATGCAGGAACGGATGGCGTAGGCGATGGGGGACAGGCTACAGACGCTTCATTAGATGCTCCTCTTAATTTGGCTTTGGATGATTCAGGTAACATTTATATAGCAGATCATTATCACGAACGTGTACGAAAAATAACGGTTTCTACAGGTATCATTACTGATATAGCCGGCAACGGCACGTTGGGATATTCCGGAAACGGCGGTCAAGCCACCGCTGCCGAGCTTTATTATCCCGAAGCCACTGCCATGGATGACTCGGGTAACGTTTACATTGCAGACCAATGGAATAACGTAGTTCGGAAAGTGACAGTAAAAACGGGTATTATTACTAATGCCGCAGGTAATGGAAATTCCGGGTATTCCGGGGATGGAGGACAAGCTACAGATGCTGAATTAGATATTGTTTCAGGTGTGGCTGTGGATGGTTCGGGTAATATTTATATTGCAGATGAAAGAAATAACGTAATTAGGGAAGTAACTAAATCTACCGGTATCATCAATACTATAGCGGGCGATGGTTTTGACCAGGGTACCTGGAACGGAGGATTTTCAGGAGACGGTGGATCGGCTATCGCTGCCGAACTTAACCAGCCCTATGGCATAACTGTAGATGCCTGTGGCAACGTTTATATTGGAGACCAGGAAAATAACCGTATTCGCAAAGTAACTGTTGTTTCCGATACAATTAAAGTTTTCCCTGTTGCCCCCTCATTATGTAGCGGAAGCAGTGATACACTCACGGCATCAGGAGCCGGAACCTATAGTTGGACACCCTCAACAGGATTGAGTGCTTCAACGGGTTCGGTAGTTATCGCCAATCCCACAATTACTACAACCTATATAATCACCGGCACCGGTGCTTGCACCGGTGCGGCATTACCCGACACAGTTGTGGTTAAAGTTACTCCCGCACCACCAATGACTATTTTACCTCAAGATACCTCGTTTTGCAGCGGGCAAAGTGCTGCTCTGCACGTAAGCAATGGTGGGTTAAACTTTATGTGGTACCCTTCAACAGGATTAAGTGTTGACACAGGCGCCTTTGTTGTTGCCAGCCCCACAGTGACAACTAACTATATAGTAACAGGTATAAATTCCGGTGGTTGTGCCGACACAGGTACAGACTTAGTAACTATTATACCTTCTCCTAATAAACCAACATTTACACAGGTTGGAGATACTCTTACATCAAGTTCTGTGCACGACAACCAGTGGTACCGTAATGATACGCTACTTAAAAATGATACCAGCCAAAACCTGACTATTACCATACCCGGTGAATATTGGGTGGTTGTAAATAACGAAGCTAATGGTTGCAGCACATCATCGGATTCGGCTAATGTAAAACTGGCAGGAATAAATCAATTATCAATTATCAGTGATCAATTATCAATTTATCCTAACCCGTTTAATAATAATGTATTTATTAAAATAAATTCGTTGGCAGATATAAAAAACTGGAACCTGCAAATTACAGATGTGTTGGGACGAACGATTTTTAGCAAGTTGTCATTAGATTACAATAATGATATTGATTTATCGAATCTGGCGAGTGGGGTGTATTTTATAACCGTGATAAATAAAACAGGCAAGGTGGTGATGTCGGTGGTGAAACAGGATTAAAAAAATGCTATTTATTTAAATCCCTTCGCTAAACAAGGTAGGGATTTTTTTAGGATTTATTACAATGTATTTATACATAAAAAATGAGTATCTTTATAACACTGAATTAAATAATATTATTTTAAAACATGTATTTATTATGGCATATAAATTTTACAAATCAATAAGAGGTTTTATTATTGTTGCAGGTTTGGTTATACTATTTGGCAACCAAGCGCAAAGCCAAATTATTACTACTATTGCAGGTAATGGTTTTGGAGCCGGTTCTCCAAACGACGGGACTTCCACCGGGGATGGCGGACAAGCCACAGCTGCCGAATTTGACGGCCCCTGGGGTGTGGCAGTGGATGACTCAGGTAATGTGTATGTGTGCGATTCATGGAGTAGCCGTATTCGTAAAATAAGCGCCTTAACGGGTATAATTAATACTATTGCCGGTGGTGGTACATCTGGTTTAGGAGATGGCGGACCTGCCACAGCTGCTCAACTCGATTTACCACAGGATTTAGCTTTAGATGATTCCGGTAACGTTTATTTTGCTGACCTTTTAAATCAGCGTATACGTAAAATAACAGTGGCTACGGGCATCATAACTACCGTAGCAGGTAATGGTACAGAGGGATTTAACAATACAGACGGGATTGCAGCCACCGATGCCAATCTTTATCTCCCTTATACGGTGGCAGTAGATGATTCAGGTAATATTTATATTGCCGATACCTATAACAACAGGATTCGAAAGGTAACTAAAATTACGGGTATTATTACTACAGTTGTGGGTAATGGCAACGCCGGTTATGCAGGGGATAATGGCGCAGCTACCGCTGCTGAACTTAATCAGCCATTTGGGGTGGCTTTAGATGATTCTGCTAATATTTATATTGCAGAAAGAAATAATAATGTTATTCGAAAGGTAGAAAAGAAAACCGGCATTATTACTACTATAGCGGGAAATTTTATTGCCGGAGCAGGATATTCGGGAGACAATGGTCCAGCCACCGCTGCTCAAATTAATGCCGCTCTTGATATAGCCGTTGATAGTTCAGGCAATGTTTATATTTCAGATCAGTATAATAACCGTATCCGCGAGGTAAGCGCAGGTATAATTACTACCTTCGCGGGAAATGGCACACCGGGCTTTAAAGGTGATGGAGGATTAGCAAATTCGGATACAGCTGAAATCTATTATACTGAAGGTGTTGCTGTAGATAAATGCGGCAACGTTTATATCGGAGATTATTATAATCAGCGCATTCGCAAAGTGGCTTTATCGGACACTATTTCTGCCAGTGCTGAACTTTCAACAATATGCGGCGGAAGCAGTGACACACTTAGAGTATCGGGAGCGAGTACTTTCAAATGGTCTCCTTCAGCAGGATTAAGTGATACAACAGGCTCAACAGTTGTTGCAAATCCTGATAGTACTACAACTTATACAGTAACTGGTTATACGTCTTGTTTCGGGTCAACAACACCGAAAATGGTGGTGGTAACCGTTAATCCGGCGCCACCATTAACTATTTCATCTCAGCCGCCATCATCAATTTGCAGGGGCAAAGTGACACACTTACTGTAAGCGGTGGGGGAACAAATTATACGTGGACTCCCTCATCGGGACTTAATGATACAACAACCTCTATAGTAATTGCTAATCCGACGGCAACGACTAGTTATACTGTAACAAGTATAGGTTCAGGCGGGTGCGTATCAACGGGAACATATACTGTTATAGTTAATACTGCACCATCATTAACTATTGAACCTCTGGATACCTCGTTTTGCAACGGGCAAAGTACTACTCTGCAAGTAAGCAGTGGCGGGTCAAACTTTATATGGAGCCCTTCAACAGGATTGAGCGCCGACACAGGCAGCTTTGTTGTTGCAGGTCCTACAGTGACAACTAACTATACAGTAACAGGTATCAATTCCGATGGTTGTGCCGACACAGGTACAGACTTAGTAATTATTATACCTTCTCCTAATAAACCAACATTTACCCAGGTTGTGGACACTTTAATGTCAAGTTCCATCTATGACAATCAATGGTACCGAAATGATACACTACTTATAAGTGACACCAGTCAAAAACTGACAATTACAATTCCCGGTGAATATTGGGTAGTTGTAAATAACGAAGCAAATGGTTGCAGCACATCATCAGATTCGGCTTATGTAAAACTTACGGGAATCAATCAATTATCGGCAATAAGTAATCAATTATCCATATATCCCAACCCGTTTACAAATGAATTATTTATTAAAATAAATTCATCCGCTGGAGATATAAGCGATTGGAGTTTACAAATTACGGATGTGCTGGGACGAACGCTATTCACAAAATCATCATTGGATTATACCAATGAAATTGATTTGTCGAATCTATCAGGCGGCGTTTATTTTATAACTGTGATAAATAAAACAGGGCGAGCGGTAATGCCTGTAGTGAAACAGTAATTAAAAAATAGAAACATTGTTTTTAAACCCCCCTGCCACCAACAGGGGGGTTTTTGTTTCTGTAAATAATTTATTTTGTAACTTTAACATACATTTTCAATTAATTATATAGAAATAAATCAACTATGAAAAAATTATTTTTACTTTTTGTATTGTCTCTTTTTGCTGTGGCGATTTATGCACAAACCCCTAATTGGCTATGGGCTGAGACACAAGTAGGTGGAACGTGTTATACACAATCGGAACAAATAAAGGCAGATACTGCCGGAAACATTTTTATGAGCGGCAGATTTGCAGGAACAATGACCTTGGGAGGACAGACGGTAAGCGCCGGAGCCACTACCGTGTTCTCAGGTAAATTTGACAGTGCAGGAAATTTTTTTTGGGTTACTCCTCACCCTTATACCAATAATATTGATTACAACTATGGTTTTACGGTTGACAACTCAGGAAATAGCTATTGTACAGGAAACCTTGGCAGTGGATGTTGCGGCACGTATATTGATAAGTGCAGCAGTAACGGTTTCTTAATAAGATCGGTAAGACCAAGCGGAAATGCTTCGGGATATAGTTTAGTAACTGATGCCGCAGGGGAAGTATATGGCACGGGCGATTATGCCGGAGCGCTTGTTTTTACAACGGCAACAGGCACTATTACCTTAAATTCAATTGGAGGAAGCAATGATATATGGATTGCAAAATTTGATTCTGTAGGATATTGTGTATGGGCTCAAAGCGCCGGGGGAAGCGGTGTGGATGGCGGCAGGGGAATAGCGCTCGACCCTGAAGATAATGTATATGTTTGTGGCTCATATAATGGGACAGCTAACTTTGGGACATACACGGCGCCAACAGCAACAGGGGTATTCCCTAATTTTTTCATTGCAAAATATGATTCATCGGGAAATTTTATAAGGGTTTCCACAGCAACCAATGCGGGATTTGATAACAGTTTCCAATTTTGGCGTTGGGAGGAACTTAGTGTTGATTCATGTGGAAATGCATATGCAGCGGGCTTTTTTACTGATACTGCCCGATTCGGTAACCTTTTTGTAACAAGTAACGGCGGGCATGATGTTTTTGTGGCTAAGTGCCATTTTGATGGGAATTGGGAATGGGTAAAAAGCGCGGGTGGACCCGGAGAAGATGATGCATTAGGCATCGCTTTAGATAGAGCCGGAGATGTTTATGCAGTTGGCTCTTTTCAAAACACTGCGCTATTTGGAACCGTATCTGTAACAGCAAGCAATGCAAACGGCTCTCCCTTTATAGCAAAATATGCTAATAGTACGGGTGATCTGAAATGGGTACAAGTTGGAGGGGGAACTGGCAATTGGGGCTTTCAGGCGATAAGTATAGATAAAAAAGGATACATTTATTTATGCGGTGATGGCGGAAATGGTACTGGAATATTTGGAACAGCTACTGTAAGTGACCAATCAAGTTGTGGTCAAAATGTTTTATTGGCAAAGTTGGATACTATTGCTCCAAGAAAGATTATACCTGTTCTTAGTAAGTCATATTGTCCCGGTTCAACGGATACAATTCCATATTCTCTTATAGGTTCGTTCAACTCAGGTAATACATTTACTGTCGAACTTTCAGATTCTACCGGCAATTTTATTTCATACGTAATTCTCGGGTCTGTTACATCCGATACCAATGGTAAAATCGGGATTACAATACCAGATACTACAAAACCCGGATCAACTTACCTGATTCGCATAGTATCATCCAACCCCGCCACCAGCAGTTATGCAGCATGTACCGGCGATTACATTGATAATGTTTATGTCAATAGTTTTTACATTACCATAGGTGGAGGTTTGAATGTGGCATTGTCTGCCAGTGATAGCAATATTTGTTCCGGCGGTTCGGTTCAATTGATGGCGTCAGGTGGAACTTCTTATCTATGGAGTAATGGTGATACCACTGGCACTATTACTGTGAATCCAATAGAAGATACCACTTTTAGTATACTTATTAATAATGGGGGTTGCAAATTAGATACCTTTATTAAGGTAACGGTTACACCCGCACCGCCGTTGACTGTTTTACCTCCAGACACCTTGTTTTGCAACGGGCAAAGTGCTACCCTTTATGTAAGCAATGGCGGGTCAGATTTTATATGGATACCTGCCACGGGATTAATTGATTCAACCGCAACCGGCGACAGTGTTGTTTCCAGCCCTACGGCTACAACTACCTATACAGTTATGGGCACAAATTCAGGTGGATGTTCAGCAACAGGTTCGACTATAGTAACGGTAATACCATCTCCTAATAAACCGACATTTACGCAGGTTGGAGACACTCTTATTTCAAGCTCTCAATATGACAATCAATGGTACCGTAATGATACGCTGCTTAAAAATGACACCAGCCAAAATCTGAGTATTACAATCCCCGGTGAATATTGGGTAGTTGTAAATAATGAAGCCAACGGTTGCAGCACATCGTCAGATTCCATGCAAATTAAAACAGGCATAAATCAATTATCAGTTATCGGTAACCAGTTATCAATATATCCTAATCCGTTTAACAATGATATATTTATTAAAATTAATTCGTCGGCAGTAGATATAAAAGACTGGAACCTGCAAATTACAGATGAACTGGGAAGAACAGTATTTAGCAGGTTGTCCTTAGATTACAGTAATAATATTGACCTGTCAGATCTGCCATGTGGCATATACTTTATAACCGTGATAAATAAAACAGGTAGGGCAGCGGTGCCTGTGGTGAAACAGAATTAACAAAATAAATAATTATTTAAATCCCTTCGCTGATTAACGAAGGGATTTTTCATTTCAGTGAATAACTTTTTGTAACTTTAACATTACATTTTCAATCCATCATATATAAATAAATTTACTATGAAAAGATTATTACTTCTTTTACTCTTTACACTATTTATTCAATTTAGCAAAGCACAAATTCCCGTTTGGTTGTGGGCAGAAAGTTCTACCGGATTCAATTATGAATACGGCTGCGGTGTAATTGCCGATACATCGGGCAATATATTTGTAGGAGGGCGGCTTGGCGGTACCGCCAACTTTGGCGGTAAAACTGTAACAGGAACTGGTGCCAATAATCCTATAATTGGAAAATTTGATAGTTCAGGTAAAGCTATTTGGCTTGATATAAATAATTATTCCGGTGGGTTTGATTATATGTGGTCTATTTGCAGGGACCAGAATAACAATGTTTATGGCACAGGCACAGTTAACAGCGGTAGCAGTACTTTTGTAGAAAAATATAATAATGCCGGTACATTACGGTGGGACCCTACCCCCGGTAGTGGTGGTGCCGAGGGAATTGCTGCTGATAATTCGGATAATGTATATATTGTAGGGCAGTTTAGCGGTTCGGCAACATTTGGTAGCGTTACAGTAACTGATGCCGGTTCCGGGGGGAGCGTTTATTTGGTAAAGCTTGACAGCAGCGGAAATTTTTTATGGGGGAAAACTATTAATGGCAATGGTTCCGTTACGTCAGTGGACGTTGTTACCGACAATTCAGGAAATTTATATATTATTGGACAGTATAACGGCACATATACATTTGATACCATTACTTCACCGGCTTCGACGGGTATCTCAAATTTTTATATTGCCAAATATGATACAGCAGGTAATATTCAATGGATTACTACCGCAAGTGATGCCGGTGAGTGGGGTCCTCAATGGGAACCCCATGCAATTCAGATTGATCCTTGCGGAAATATTTATGTAACGGGTATGTTTGAAGGTTTGGCACAGTTCGGAACTTTTTCAGTTAACAGTGTGGGCGATGAAGATATGTTTGTTGCAAAAGTTTTGAGCAACGGGAAATGGGAATGGGTGAACACTGCTGGAGGACCCGGGCAGGACCATGGTTTTAGCCTTGCTTTAGATAAATATTATGATGTGTATGTTGCCGGCGATTATGGCGAGAACACGGGAACTGGCATAAATTTTGGCAATGGCATATCTTATACCGGCACTGGAACATTTGTTGCAAAATATGATAATGGTACCGGGCAGTTAATTTGGGGGCAGGTTGGCGGGGTTGCAGCCACTGACCATGTTTATGGTATGGATGTAGACAAATGGGGATATACTTACATAACGGGAGATTTTAGTAATACTACTACTTATGGAACAACAAATTTAACCTGTACAGGTGCGTCAAATATTTTAATAGCAAAGCTAGATACAGTTCCCTCCAGTGAAATTTATCCTATTATCATAACTTCATCGTATTGCCCGGGTTCAACTATAACCCTTCCTTATAATGTAAGAGGCAATTTTAACGGTGGCAACACCTTTATTGTTCAGCTTTCAGATTCGACGGGCAGTTTTGTTAATGCTGTAAATCTTGATACAATTGCATCAACAACAGGAGGTATTGTCAATGTAACAATTCCACTTAATACGCCATCCGGATCAAATTACATGATTAGATTAGTATCATCTAATCCGGCTATCAGCAGTTATTCAGGTTGCCCCGGGTTTACCATAGGTAATTCATTAAATGTATCTGTAACCCCGCCCGACACGTTAACCTGTGCCGGTGGTTCTGTTCAATTGAGCGCTTCGGGCGGTACAAAATATTTATGGAGTAACGGCGATACCTTGAGCAGTATTACGGTAAATCCGGCAACGGATACTACTTATTATGTAACCGTGACCAACGGCACCTGCAGCGGCACAGATTCTTCTGTTGTTATCGTTACTCCCGCTCCACCATTTGTTATTTTGCCCCTTGATACTGCGTTTTGCAGCAGTCAAAGTGCCATTCTTTACGTTAGTGGTGGTGGCTCAAATTTTATTTGGACACCGACATCGGGAATAACTGACTCAACCTTATCGGGAGACAGTGTTACCGTTAGCCCTACAGCAACGACTACGTATATGGTAACAGGCATCTATCCGGGTGGTTGTGCCGCATCCGGTACCGATATGGTAACCGTAATACCTTCGCCCGGCACACCAACATTTACACAGAATGGGGATACTCTTATCTCAAGCTCCGTGCATGATAATCAGTGGTACAGAAATGACTCACTGCTTACGGATGACACCAGTCAATATTTAATAACACACACACCGGGCGAATATTATGTGATTGTAACCAACGAAGCAAATGGTTGCAGCACGGCGTCGGATTCGATGCAAATAAAAACAGGCATAAATCAATTATCAGTCATCGGCAGCCAGTTATCAATATATCCTAATCCGTTTAACAATTCGATATTCATTAAGATAAACTTCCCGGCAGAAGATATGAAGGATTGGAATGTGGAGGTTACCGATGTACTAGGGCGAACCTTATTTGCAATATCATCATTAAACTATAACAACAAAATTGATTTGTCGAATCTATCAAGCGGAGTATATTTTATAACTATAATGAATAAAACAGGGCAGGCAGTATTCCCTATTGTAAAATCTAATAATTAATCCCTATGAAAAAAATAATTACGCTTTTATTTTTTATTATTTTATACCAACTTAGTTATTCGCAGGTTTGGAAAAATTTAGATTCGGTTAGCTCGCAGGTGGCAAGGGCGGGTTGTTTTTCTATTGACAGTATAGGCTACATTTTTGGCGGAAGTTATTTTGGTAATGCAGGTAAAATGTGGGCTTACGATACTTTGACTAACAACTGGGCACAGGTTACCAGCTACCCGTCTGATTCTACAGATGGGCTAATATCTTGCGCACTTAATGGCATTGGCTATGCAGGCACCGGCGCGTTTTGCTGCTACCAGTTTGGTAATAACTTTTTAAAATATGACCCCAAAGCTGGAGTCGGAGGAACATGGACACGATTACAAAACTTTCCCGGCGGCGGCAGAGCTTATGGTGTGGGATTTGCACTGGATGGTAAAGTATATTTTGGCGGAGGTTTATATAATACTGGAGGAGGTAGCGCCGGCAGCTATACCAGGTATAGCGATTTTTATTGCTACGATCCTGTTAAAAATTCCTGGACACCAATTGCCAATTGCCCGGCATCCGGCGTATCGTGCGATCCGGTGGCTTTTGTAGTGGGCGATAAAGCTTATGTAGGTTGCGGTGGAAAAATCAGTATATATGGTCAGGGTCTGTCTATTCCGCAAAGTGATTTTTGGGAATATGATACTACTTCAAAAGCATGGACACAAATATCAGGTATTCCCGGCACAAGGGCTGAGTCTGTGGCTTTTTCAACTTGCGATTTTGGTTATGTCGGTTTGGGGTACACTGACTCTACCCGCCATTATGATGACAGTGATTTTTGGCAATATAACCCGGCAACCGACACCTGGAAAAAAATAGCCAGCTATGGTGGCGGTCCCCGCAATGCCCCTGAAGGTTTTACCATTGGTAAAACAGGGTATGTTGTGGGCGGGGCTGTGCCTAATGGCAACCAACGTGAGGATTTGTGGAGTTATGCCGTTGTGGTTACCCCTGCTTTTTCTGCTGACACTTCAGTTTGTCAGGGTGGTTCTATTACATTTACGGATACATCAAACTTTTCTCCCGATCATTGGTATTGGCAGTTCCCCGGCGGGAAACCTGATACTTCTTCAGCAAAAAGTGTGGTAGTAGAATATGATACTGCAGGCACCTATAATGTTATTTCAAGTGCGTGGAATGCCTGCGATAGTGGTACTTTTATTGACAGTAATTACATTATTGTTAATCCTGGAGGCGTATTAACTGTAGTGCCTTCGTCACCATCTATATCGTGCGGTCAAAGTGTTGCGCTTAATGTAACCAATACGGGAACAAACTTTAAATGGGAACCCTCAACAGGGCTGAATGATACTACAGGCGATACCGTAATGGCTAACCCCACTATTACAACGGTTTATTCCGTAACGGGCGCAAGCACTGGTGGTTGTGCATTTTCGGGAACTGATACAGTAAAAGTTACCCCTGCTTTACTCTTCACTATTTTACCCCAGGATACCGGCTTTTGTAGTAGCCAAAGCGCCATACTTTATGTTAGCGGTGGCGGTTCAGAATTTATTTGGATACCTACGTCTGGAATAACTGACTCAACCCTATCTGTCTCAGGCGATAGTGTTATGGTTAGCCCTACAGTGACAACAACCTACACCGTGACCGGTAACAATCCGAGCGGTTGTGCTTCATCCGGTACCGATATGGTAACTATAATACCTTCGCCCAATAAACCGACATTTTCACAGGATGGAAACGTTCTCACTTCAAGCTCGAAGCATGATAATCAATGGTACCGTAATGACACACTCCTTTTAGATGACACCAGCCAGGATTTGACCATTACCATCCCCGGCGAATATTGGGTGGTTGTAAATAATGAAGCTAATGGATGCAGCACATCATCAGATTCTGCTTACGTAAAACTGGCGGGAATAAATCAGTTATCAATTATTAGTGATCAGTTATCAATATATCCGAATCCATTTAATGATAATGTATTTATTAAAATTAATTCATGAGCGGAAAATGTGAAAGACTGGAACTTGCAGGTTGCAGATGTGCTGGGGCGAACTGTTTTTACTAAATCATCATTAAATTATAGTAATGATATTGACCTGTCAAATTTCGCGAGCGGTGTATATTTTATTACTGTAATAAATAAAACAGGCAGTGCGGTAGTGCCGGTAGTGAAGCAGAATTAAATTCCAACAATTAAATATCACTTGCACGTCAGGTTAGGGCTTTTAAGTCCGGCTTAATTCTTTAAATAAATTCAGTAAACTTATTTTTTTAAACTAAATTTGTAGATGCATTAAATTTATATTGAATAATTATTATATGAAAAAAACAGTTACACTTTTGTTTTTTGTTTTTTTGTATCACTTTGCTTTCTCGCAGTGGGTGCAATTAGACAGCCTTACCGATCCGCGCCAAAAACCAGTGGCATTTTCCATCGGCGATACCGGTTATGAAATGGCTGGCGGCGATAGTTGGTATCTTCAAACGGCATGGGCTTATAATCCATCGTCAAATGTATGGAAACAATTACAAAATTATCCTTTAGATAATGATGATCATGCGGCAGGTTTTGCAATTGGTGATACAGGGTATGTCGGAACAGGTGCCTATGCTTTTTATGAATTTACTAATTCGTTTTATGCTTATATCCCAGATCAAGGTTGGCTATCCATGGCGAATTTTCCGGGTGCAGCTCGAGCCTCATGTGTTACTTTTGTTATTAATGGAAAAGGGTATATGGGTGGCGGAGATTACCAGAGTTGTACCGGCTGTACTACTGTATCCTATAATGATTTTTATTGTTTTAACCCCGATTCCGGTAAATGGCATAGAATTGCCGATTGCCCTGCATCAGGTGTAGCTACTGAAGCAGTGGCGTTTGTTATAAATAGTAAAGCTTATGTAGGCACAGGCGACAGTGTTTATGGCAGCAGTATTTTAGTGCCGGAAAAAGATTTTTGGGAATACGACCCCGCAAGCGATACCTGGACGCGGGTTGCTGACTTCGGCGGGGGAGTAAGAGGCGGGGCAGTGGCATTCGCTACCTGTGACAAGGGCTTTGTGGGCACCGGTTATACCGATCCAAATCAAAGTGTTTATACCAATGATTTTTGGCAATATGATCCCGTAAAAAATAAATGGACACAAATTTTAAACTTCCCGGGTTCTAAGCGGTGCAAAAGCAGTGCTTTTGTAATTGGGAATAAGGGTTATGTTGGCATGGGGTGGACCGCTCCGGGAAATTATGATGGAGCATTATGGAGCTATACGCCATTAGACACAGCCTCATTTTCTGCTGATTCCTCAATATGTGCGGGTCAAAAAATTACATTTACCGATAAGTCAAATTACTCTCCTACAAACTGGTATTGGCAATTTCCCGGTGGAACACCCGATACGTCAACCCTTGAGAATCCTACTATAGAATATGATTCTGCAGGCACCTATAATGTTACTTTTAGTGCATGGAACGCTTGCGACAGCGGCACCCAAATAGTTACAAACTACATTACTGTTGGTCAGGGTGGCGCATTAAGTATTAAGCCTGTTTCGCCATCAGTTTGCAATGGGCAAAGTGTAACACTTAAAGTAACCGATACGGTAGGAACTTTTGCATGGACTCCTTCAACAGGATTGAGTGATACCACAGGCGATACCGTAGTTGCTACCCCATCGGTAACAACCACCTATACAGTAACCGGGTATGATTCTCTCGGTTGCCTGGCAAAAGGAATAGATTCTGTTATTGTTATTGCTGCACCGCCATTAAATATTATACCTCAGGATACTTCGTTTTGCAGCGGGCAAAATGCTACTCTTTACATAAGCGGAGGCGGGTCTCATTTTATATGGTCGCCTGCAATTGCAATAAGCGACTCGACTTTAACCAGCGACAGTGTGGTTGCTGACCCTACAATGACGACTACTTATACAGTGATGGGTACTAATGCAGGAGGTTGCGCGGCAGCAGGTTCGGTGGTGGTTACTGTAATACCCTCTCCTAATAAACCAACATTTTCACAGGATGGAAATGTTCTCACTTCAAGCTCGAAGCATGATAATCAATGGTACCGTAATGACACGCTGCTTTTAAATGATACCAGCCAGGATTTGACCATTACCATCCCCGGTGAATATTGGATAGTTGTAAATAACGAAGCAAATGGGTGCAGCACATCTTCAGATTCTGCTAATATAAAACTGGCGGGAATAAATCGATTATCAGTTATCAGTAATCAATTATCAATTTATCCTAACCCTTTTACTAATGAAATATTTATTAAAATAAATACTTCAGCAGGAGATATAAAAGACTGGAACTTGCAAATTACTGATGTATTGGGACGAACGGTATTTAGTAAGTTGTCCTTAGATTACAGTAATGAAATTGATTTATCTAATTTATCAAGTGGAGTTTATTTTATAACCATTTTAAATAAAACGGGAAGAGCAGTATTCCCTGTAGTAAGGCAGAATTAACAGGTGATAAAACAATAAGATGGTTATTATACATCCCTTACTGTCAATTAGCAGTAGGGGATTTTTTGTGCTTAATTTGAGGCGACTTTTATAATTATTATTACTATTTTTATCTATTAAACTTCTCTATGAAAAAAATAATTACACTTTTGTTTTTTGTTTTCTTGTATCATTTTGCTTTCTCGCAATGGAAACAATTAGATAGTATTCCAGTTCCGCGCAGCGATGCGGCTTCATTTTCAATCGGGGATACCGGTTATATTGTAGCCGGGGGTAACAGTTGGTTCCTTTACGATGCATGGACGTATGATACGTTGACGAATGCATGGTCTCAGATACAAAACTTCCCGAATACAACCAATGATGAAGGACAAGTAGGTTTTTCAATTAACGGAATAGGTTATGTTGGCACCGGTGCATATATCGGTTATAGTTGGACTAATTCATTTTATGAATATACCCCCTCTGCAGGTCAATGGACGTCAATTGCGAGCTTTCCGGGAGTGGCACGAGCCGGTGCTGTAGCATTTGTAATTGGCGATAAAGCTTATGTAGGAGGGGGACATGATGGACCCACCGGAGGTAATCCACTTAATGATTTTTATGTATATAATGCTTCTACAGGTACGTGGGGAGGACCGATTGCGCCTTGCCCGGCAGCCGGTGTTGGTAGTCACGCTGTTGCATTTGCAATTAATGGTGAAGGCTATGTTGGGACAGGTGACACAATATCCGGCAGCAGCTATATACCGGAAAAAGATTTTTGGAAATATAATCCTGATAGTGATAAATGGACACGGGTGGCTGACTTTGGTGGGGGAGTTAGGGCAGACGCTGCCGGATTTGCCATCTGTGACAAAGGCTATGTGGGCACCGGAAATCCTGATGTGGCACAAAATGAATTTACAAAGGATTTTTGGCAATATGACCCGGTTAAAAACAAGTGGACGCGAATTGCAGATTACGGAGGCACTGCCCGTGCTTACACCCGTGCCTTCGTTATTGGGAAAACAGCATACGTAGGGACAGGACGTAATGCGTCAAGCACAAGTGGTTTAGGCGCACTTTGGAGCTATACGCCAATAGATACTCCTGCATTTTCTGCCGATACTTCTATTTGTTCAGGAGGTTCAATTACATTTACCGACACTTCTAATTATAGCCCAACAAATTGGTATTGGCAATTTCCTGGCGGAACACCTGATACATCCACTAAACAATATCCCACAGTAGAATATGATACCGTAGGTACCCATAATGTTATTTTAACTGCATGGAATGGATGCGACAGCGGCACTAAAACATTTACAAATTATATTACAGTTACCACTTCGTCGCCATTCACTATTTTACCCAATGACACCGGCTTTTGCAGTGGACAAAAAGCTATTCTTCATGTTAGCGGAGGCGGCTCAAACTTTATCTGGACACCCGGGGCGGGAATAATTGACTCAACGCTGTCAAGAGACAGCATTACTGTTAGCCCTACAGCAACAACTACCTACACCGTAATCGGTATTAATAAATTCGGTTGTGCAACAAGCGGAACAGATGTAGTAAGTATAGTTCTTTCTCCTAACAAGCCATCGTTCACCCAAAATGTAGACACTCTTATTTCAAGTTCTCAATATGACAATCAATGGTACCGAAATGATACATTGCTTGTAGGCGACACCAGCCAAAATTTGACTATTACCATACCCGGTGAATATTGGGTAGTTGTAAATAACGAAGCTAATGGTTGCAACACATCGTCGGATTCGATGAGTGTAAAACTGGCAGGAATAAATCAATTATCAATTAACAGTGATCAGTTATCAATTTATCCCAATCCATTTAACAATGATATATTCATTAAAATAAATTCATTAGCGGAAAATGTGAAGGACTGGACTCTGCAAATTACAGATGTGTTGGGTAGGACATTATATGTAAAACTATCATTAAACTATGACAATGAAATTGATTTGTCGAATCTATCGGGTGGTGTTTATTTTATAATCGTGATAAATAAAACAGGCAGGGCAGTTTTTCCTGTAGTAAAGCAGAATTAATAAGAATAAAATAATAACATAGTTCTTTAAATCCTCTCACCAATTAACGAAGGGATTTTTTTACCGGTAACGAATAATTCATCAATTAAAATTATGTTGTGAATTAATATCCCATAATAACATATGAGTTTTGAATATAAATAGAAATAAAAGCTATCGAAAAACGGGATGTTTTAGTAACTTTGGCTTTTATTATAAACCGCACTTTTTTATACATTATATCTATGAAAAAAATAATTACTCTCGTACTTTTTATCTTTCTTTATCAAATAAGTTTTTCACAAACGTGGATGCTGAGAGATTCTTTTCCCGGGCAAGGACGTAGCAGGGCTGCGTCATTTTCAATTGGCGATACCTGCTATGTTGTAGCAGGTGGCTCTAATTCGGCGGGGTATCTTAAAACCTGCTATGCCTATGATACTTTAACGAATACCTGGTGGCAGGTTGCCAATTATCCGGGCAACGGTAGTGATGGCGTAGTTGGGTTTGCGATTAACGGAAAAGGTTATGCCGGCACAGGTGCAGTCGGCGGATATCAATATTATAATGATTTTTGGGAATATGATCCGGGTACTAATACATGGACATCCATACCCTCATTTCCAGGACAAGGGCGAAGTTTTGATGTTTCATTTGCAGTTAGTGGCAAGGGATATGTAGGCGGCGGACTAAATGGTTTTAATAATAATCCGTTGCCTGATTTTTGGGCTTACGACCCTGTGGCAAACAAATGGGATTCTGTTGCAACATGTCCGGCTTTAGGTGTAGGTGAACAGGCTTGCGGTTTTTCCATTGGCAATAAAGGATATGTGGGTACTGGAATTGACCTTAATGCCGGTAGTTCACCCGAACAAGATTTTTGGGAATATGATCCATCGAAAGGACATTTAGGTACGTGGACACAAAAAGCTAATTTTCCCGGTGCGGCAAGAGCAGAGGCAGCTGGATTTGGATTTTGTGATAAAGGGTATATGGGGTGCGGTTACTCTAATGTAACAGGGAATCCATTTTATAATGATTTTTACGAATTTGACCCTTTAAAAGGTCCTAATGGCACATGGACTCAGGTTGTAAATTATGGCGGTCGTGTCCGATGCGGCCTTAATGTATTTGTTGTTGGAAAATCGGCTTTTGCCGGTTTAGGAGCTAATTACAGTACAGGTGCAAATCCTCTTGACTTTTATGAATATCACCCTATATTCATTCCGGCAATTTCTTCGGACTCTGTGATATGTGCCGGAGGTACTATTTCATTTAACGACTCGTCTGATTATGAACCAACCAATTGGCAATGGAACTTTCCCGGCGGCACTCCTGATACTTCCACTGTACAGAATCCTACAGTAGAATATGATACTTCCGGCAGTTGGAGTGTTACTCTTACTGCATGGAACAGTTGTGGCGATAGCGGTACTAAGACATTTACAAGCTATGTTACGGTTAAAACCGCACCGTCATTAACTATTCAACCACCATCAACATCAATTGCCTGTGGAACAAGTATTACACTTTCTGCACCTGTGTCAGGTTCTGGATATATTTGGAATCCCTCATCAACATTAAGTTCATCAACCGGAGATAGTGTTGTTGCTACCCCAACGGTAACAACAACATATACTGTAACCGGAAATGATTCCACTGGTTGCCTGGCTACGGGAACAGATACCATTTCTGTTACTGCCGCACCGCCGTTGACTATTGAACCTCTGGATACCTTATTTTGTAGCGGGCAAAGTGCTACTCTTTACGTCAGTGGTAGTGGTTCAGGATTTATGTGGAGCCCCGTAACGGGGTTAAGTGCTGACACGGGCAGCTTTGTTGTTGCTAGCCCCACAGTGACATCTACTTATACAGTAACAGGAATCAATTCCTATGGTTGTGCAGACACAGGAACAGACATGGTAACGGTAATACCCTCTCCCGGCACACCAACATTTACACAGAGCGGAGATACGCTTAAATCGAGCGCTGTGCATGACAATCAATGGTACCGCAATGATTCACTGCTTATGAACGATACCAGTCAATATTTAATAACTAACATATCAGGTGAATACTGGGTAGTTGTGACTAACGAAGCCAATGGCTGCAGCACGGCGTCGGATTCAGCATTTACAGGTATACAACAGTTAATGAGCATAAATAACCAGCTATCAATTTATCCTAATCCATTTACTAATGATGTATTTATAAAGATAAATTCGTCAGTGGAAAATGTGAAAAGTTGGAACTTGCAAATTACGGATGTGTTGGGAAGGATATTATATACAATGCCATCATTAAACAATAGTAATGAAATTGATTTGTCGAAGATATCAAGTGGTGTATATTTTATAACTGTAATAAACAAAACGGGCAGGGCGGTAGTGCCGGTAGTGAAGCAGAATTAAAATTCTCATCTCTGTCCATCCTAACCTTTACTGAGGAAAAAGTTTGAAGAAGTAATTTATTGCTTATATTATTTTTAATTTTGACAAGAAGTTTTTTTCAAACCCGTATTCATAATGAAACATAATTTTAAAAAATCATTAGCAGCTATTTTTCTCGCCACTGTATTACTTTTATTATTTGGCAGACAAACGCAAGGTCAAAATATTAATACCATAGCAGGAAATGGCACAGCAGGATATAATGGAGATAATCAAGCAGCAACTGTGGCTGAACTTAGTACACCCGGCGATGTGGCTGTGGATGACTCAGGTAATGTTTATATTTCAGATGAGGTTAATCAGCGTATACGCAAAGTAATTGCATCTACCGGCATAATAATTACTATAGCAGGGAATGGCACACCCGGATATATGGGAGATAATGGTGCGGCTACTGCTGCAGAAATAAATACTCCTTATGGCATAGCAATAGATGATTCGGGCAATGTATATTTTGCAGATGGGTCTAACCAGGTTGTACGCAAAATAGCTACTTCTACTGGCATCATCACTACTGTTGCCGGTAATAATGCTCTTGGAGCCGGCTATAATGGTGATAATATAGCAGCCACTGCTGCTGAACTTTATCAACCCAGCGGAATTGCCATTGATGATTCGGGGAATATTTTTATTGCGGATTTTCGGAATCAGCGTATCCGTGAAGTAAGAGCAGCTACAAAGATTATTACTACTATTGCCGGAAACGGCACTATGGGTTTTGCAGGAGATGGTTCAGCAGCTACATCTGCTGAAATCTGGTATCCGGGCGGCGTGGCTTTAGATGATTCTGATAACGTATATATTGCAGATGCGGCTAACGACCGTATCCGTAAAGTGAGTGCAAAAACGAGGATCATCTCCACCATTGCGGGCAATGGCGTTAATGCGCCTAATTCCGGTGCATATTCAGGCGATAATGGACCTGCCATTGATGCTTCAATGTTTTGGTGTGTTCGTTTGGCTGTAGATGATTCAGCCAATGTTATTATTTGCGATGAATATAATGAGCGCATTCGCAAAGTAACTGCAGCTACGGGTATCATTACTACTATTGCAGGTACCGGTTTCGGTCAGGGTAGCCTTAATGGAGGATATAATGGCGATAATATACCGGCCACCTCTGCCGAGCTCTGGGCGCCTGGTGGTGTAGCAGTAGATAATTGTGGCAATGTTTATATTGCAGATGATTATAATGAGCGCGTTCGCGAAGTTGCAAGTTCCGGCACTCATAGTATTTCAGTTAGCCCTGACTCGCTATCCATATGTAGTGGGGGCAGCGACACACTTAAGGCATCTGGAGCGGGCACTTACACATGGTCGCCGGCAACAGGGTTAAGCACAACAACTGGCTCTGAAGTTATAGTTAATCCAACGATAACAACAACCTATACGATTACGGGCGGAAATAGTGCCTGTGCAGCAATAAAAACAGTAGTGGTAACAGTTACCTCTGCACCGCCATTGAATATTTTACCACTGGATACCTCCTTTTGCAGCGGGCAAAGTGCTACTCTTTACGTTAGTGGCGGAGGGTCAGATTTTATCTGGAAACCAACAGTCGGATTACGGGACTCAACAGCAACCGGTGACAGTGTTCTTGCAAGCCCTACGTCGACAACTACTTATTCGGTGACAGGAATAAATCCAGGTGGTTGTGCTTCAGACGGCTCGGATATAGTAACCATAGTTCCCTCACCTAATAAACCAAAATTTATGCAGGTTGGAGACACTCTTATGTCAAGTTCACAACATGACAATCAATGGTACCGTAATGATACGCTGCTTATAAACGACACCAGCCAAAACCTGACTATTACAATACCCGGTGAATACTGGGTGATTGTAAATAACGAGGCAAATGGATGTAGCACATCGTCAGATTCGGCTAATGTAAAACTGGCAGGAATAGGCCAGATAAACAATATCACTAATCAATTATCAATATATCCTAATCCATTTAGTAATAATGTATTTATAAATATAAATTCATCGGGGGGAGATATAAAAGATTGGAACCTGCAAATCACAGATGTGTTAGGGAGAACGGTATATAACAAATCGTCATTAAACTATAATAATGATATTGACCTGTCAAGTTTAGAGAACGGTGTGTATTTTATAACTGCAATAAATAAAACGGGCAAGACAGTTGTGCCTGTGATTAAGCAATAATTAATAGGATGAAATAACACCATAGTTTTTTAAATCCTTTGTAAATTACAAAGCAATTTTTTGTCACAATCATAAGTAATAATTAAAATTGGGGTATGTTTAATACCCCACATAAACATGTGATTTTGAATATAAATAGAAGTAAAGAGTATAGAAAAACGGTATGTTTTAATAATTTTAAGTTTTATTCTATACATACCTTAAATATATTATATCCATGAAAAAAATATTTACACTTTGTCTTTTTGTATGTTTTTACCAGGTTAGTTCAGCACAATGGACCAACCTGAATTCAGCTGTAATACAGCCACGCGGAAATTTCTATGCGGTTGGAGTGGGCGATACGGGCTATATTATGTCAGGCGGAGGAGATTTCGGTTATTGGTCTAATGCCGACATATTTACAACGACAAATGTGCAGTGGTCACCAATAACTAATTATCCAGGTGGATATAACAATGGAACCAGAGGGTTTGTAATAGGCGATACCATTTATGCCGGAACCGGTGCAGGTGGGGGATATGCTTACAGTAATACTTTTAGTGAGTATGATATACATGGCCAACAATGGACTGGTAAGACCACCAGCTATAATTACCAGGGCAGAACTTCGGCAGTTTGCTTTACCATTGGCGATACGGGATATACAGGCGGTGGGTTAAATTCAGGCTATCCGATTAATACTTATCAAAATGATAATCCGGTAAATGATTTTTGGAGATATGTTCCTGCTACCGGTGTTTGGGACTCAATACCGCATTGCCCTGCAAGAGGCGTTGGGTGCGGTGCTGTGGCTTTTGTACTTAACGGCAAGGCTTATGTAGGGACAGGAGGGACACAAGATGCCTTCAATAACCAGCAATTTGACCCTGTTCCGGATTTCTGGTGCTATGACCCAAAAACAAATACATGGGATTCTATCACACCTTTTCCTGGTGGTGGCAGAGCGGGAGGTGTAGCTTTTGTGACTTGCGGCCGTGCTTATGTCGGCCTCGGCTGCACTGATGGTAATCAATCAGTTTTTGCAAATGACATTTGGGCTTTTGATCCTAATGGCGGACCAATAGGTCCAAACGGTCCCATGGGTAGCTGGACAAGGATAAGCGATTTTTCTGGCGCCGGGCGTGAATATGCAGGTTGTTTTGTTATTGGAACACATGCTTATGTAATGTGCGGCTTACAGGATGGCGGTAACATAACTTTTGATGATATATGGGAATACACACCTACACCGGCATTTAAATTTAATAGTCCTGTGTGCCAGAATGTGCAAGTGCAATTGGTTGATACTTCCTTGTTCTTCCCTGAGTACTGGGCGTGGAGTTTTCCGGGTGGAACGCCTGATACATCTAATGCAGATTCAGTGAATGTTATTTATAATACCCCAGGTACATATAGTGTAACCCTTACAGCGTGGAATGATTGTGATACCGGCACAACAACTTATATTGATTCCATAGTGGTTAATCCCGGTGGAACGTTAAGTATTCTAGCAACACCAGCCAATAGTATTATTTGTAATGGACAAACCGCAACGCTTTCCGTTGCCGGTGGTGGCGCAAACCTTGTTTGGCAACCGGCAGTATCAATTATTGATTCTTCCGTAACAAATGATACTATTACAATCACACCTACAGATACCACAGTTTACACTGTTACCGGTCCGGGATCAGGTGGTTGCGCCTATTTTGGAACCGATACCGTTATAGTAAAACCCGCTTATCCATTTACTGTGTTACCTCTTGATACATCTTTTTGTAGTGGGCAAAGCGCTATTTTGTATGTTGAAAGCGGCGGTTCAAATTTTGTTTGGACACCAATTAATGGTATTACCGATTCAACATTATCGGGCGGTGATAGTGTTGTTGTAAGCCCTACAACTACTACCACTTATACGGTTTCAGGTGTTAACCATGTGGGTTGCGCTACAAGCGGTGCCGATGTAGTAACCGTCATACCTTCTCCCAATAAACCAACATTTTCACAAAATGGAAATGTTCTTTCTTCAAGCTCAAAAAATGACAATCAATGGTATCGTAATGATACGCTGCTTGTAAATGACACCAGTCAAAACCTCACTATTACAATACCCGGTGAATACTGGGTGGTTGTAAATAACGAAGCTAACGGCTGCAGCACATCGTCAGATTCGATGCAAATAAAAACAGGCATAAATCAGTTATCAACTATCAGTTATCAGTTATCAATATATCCTAACCCATTTAGCAATTCCATATTCATTAAAATAAATTCGTCAGCAGAAAATGTGAACGACTGGAATCTGCTGGTTACGGATGTATTGGGACGGACACTTTATAGCAGGCAGTCTCTAAACTATAACAATGAAATTGATTTGTCTAATCTTTCAAGTGGAGTTTATTTTATAACTGTGATAAATAAAACGGGTAGGGCAGTAGTGCCGGTTGTAAAGCAGAATTAAAGATACAGAATATTATTTTTAACTCGCTTCACTAACCAGCGAAGCGGGTTTTATTTTGAATATAGTGTAGGATCAGGTAAAAGTATATTGTGATTTAATATACCACATAAACATGTGGTTTTTGAATATAAATAGAACAAAAGTTATCAAAAGAGCGTGTAACTTTAGTAATTTTAATTTTTATTATAAACCGTATTTATTTTTTAAAATTTTACTATGAAAAAAGCGGTACTAAAAACACAATTTATTGCATTATTATTTTTATTGATTGGTAAAGCCACATTTGCTCAATGGTCGAAAGTAGCTATGGTGGATTCAATTCATGAAAGCCGCCCTACAACTTTTATTCTTGGCGACACTATTTATATGGGCAGGGGTGATACAGGTTTTTTTCTCTATAATAAGGCATTTTGGGGTTACACAACAAATAGTAAAACATGGTTGCACGTGCCAACTTATCCCGGGCAGGGAAGTGATTGGGGATACTCCTTTGTAAATAACAAGACTGCTTATGTGGGAGGGGGAGCAGGGTATGGGTACTTTAATGATTTTTGGAAATATACACCAAGCGGAGGATGGGTTAGTTTGGGAACAGGACCGGGTGGATTAGACAGGGGATATGCAGTGGCGTTTACTATTAATGGTAACAGTTATGTAGGTACCGGAAGTAATGGCAGCCCTATGAATGATTTTTGGGAGTATGACACATTATCTAATACCTGGACACAAAAAACATCATTTCCATCACCACGGCTGGGAGCTGCAGCTTTTGAAGCGAACGGATATGGATATGCTGGGTTAGGCGGCGATAACACAGGTAAAAGCTATAGGGATATGTATCGCTACGACCCTGTAAATGATGTGTGGGATACCATGGCACCTATGCCCTCTGATTCCGGCATGGAAGAACCGGCTTTTTTTACATTATGCGGTAAGCTGATAGTAACGTGTGGTGATACGGTACAATCGGGCTCTCATACAACAAAACAAGCCTGGTTATTTGACCCGACGATTAAGCCAAAAGGCAGGTGGCACAGGTTAACTAATTTTCCGGGACCGCTTCCTGCTTATGCACCGGGCGGATTCGCATTTAATGACACCGGTTATGTATATGGTGGCTATACACCAAATGGTAATTATTATTGGGCGCATATGTATAGTTTTGTTCCCACAGCTCTTAACATGAGTATGATTGTGTCGCCTGTAGATACTACAATTTGTTCAGGAAATTCAGTCACGCTTAGTGGTTCAGGCGCCACTTCTTATTTGTGGAATACTACCGATACCACCTTCAGTGTTTTAGTAGCACCTAAAAAGGATACGATATATACGGTTAGTGAGAGCAATGGCACGTGTGTTTTTATAGATACCGTACACGTTACTATTACTCCCGGCGCTTCAGTAAATGTTACACCAGACCCCGCATTAGTTTGCAATGGACAAACTATAACACTCACTGCTTCGGGGGATTCAGCCTATCAATGGGTAGGCACTACTGATTCCACTGATACAATTACTGTAAATCCTAAATCAGATACAACGTATGAGCTGCTGGCTAGTAACGGTTCTTGTACATTAGATACATTAATTGCAGTTAAATCTGATTCCGCATCACCATTCAATATTTTACCTCTCGACACTGCATTTTGTAACGGGCAAAGCACTATTCTTTATGTAAGCGGCGGCGGGTCAGGTTTTGTATGGACACCTATAACAGGAATAAGCGACTCAACTATATCTTTAACTCTAGATAGTATTACAGTCAGCCCGACAGTGACAACAACTTACATGGTTGTGGGTAACAACTCCAACGGCTGTGCTTCATCCGGTGCCGATGTAGTAACCGTTATACCTTCTCCCAATAAACCAACATTTTCACAAAATGGAAATGTTCTTACATCAAGCTCAAAATTTGACAATCAATGGTATCGCAATGACACGCTGCTTGTAAATGACACCAGTCAAAACCTCACTATTACTATACCCGGTGAATACTGGGTGGTTGTAAATAACGAAGCTAATGGGTGTAGCACATCATCAGATTCGATGCAAATAAAAACAGGCATAAATCAGCTATTAGCTATCAGTTATCAGTTATCAATATATCCTAACCCATTTAGCAATTCCATATTCATTAAAATAAATTCGTCCGCGGAAAATGTGAACGACTGGAATCTGCTGGTTACGGATGTATTGGGACGGACACTTTATAGCAGGCAGTCTCTAAACTATAACAATGAAATTGATTTGTCTAATCTTTCAAGTGGAGTTTATTTTATAACTGTGATAAATAAAACGGGTAGGGCAGTAGTGCCTGTGGTGAAACAGAATTAGGAGTCCATTTATTTAAACCATATAATGGAATGAAACAGATTATTTATACAAACACTCTACTGAAAAAAGCAGTGCAAACGGTTGCAGGTATTTCTTTTGCTTTAGGATTACTTATTCTATCTGGCGCCAAAGTGCATGGACAAATCATTAACACCTATGCTGGTAATGGAACTGTAACCTATGCGGGGAATGGAGGACAAGCCACTGCTGCCGGATTGTATGATGTTGTGGGGGTGGCTGTAGATGATATAGGCAATGTATATATAGCAGATTCACACAACCACGCTATACGCAAAGTATCCGTTTCTACAGGAATAATTACGACAATTGCAGGTACAGGCACCGGTGGATACAATGGAGATGGAATAGCCGCCACTGCTGCCCAGATAAATGATCCGCAGCAAGTAGCTTTAGATGATTCAGGTAATATTTACATTGCAGATTATGGTAATGAAGCTATTCGTAAAATAACAGTATCTACAGGCATTATATCTACTATTGCGGGTACACCCACAGTTTGGTCATTTTCAGGAGACGGCGAGCCGCCACCGCTGCTAAACTTAGCGTAGTTACCGGTGTGGCTATAGATGATTCAGGCAATGTATATATTGCTGACCAATGGAATCACCGCGTGCGCAAAGTAACCAAGGCTACAGGAATTATTAATACTATAATTGGCACCGGTACTTACGGATTTAATGGAAATGGTATAGCTGCTACTTCCGCTGACTTAGCGTATCCGACTGAAATAGCTTTAGATGACTCTGGTAATATATATTTTACAGATTCATGGAATAATGAAGTTCGGAAAGTAACAAAGGTGACAGGCTTAATCAACGATTTTGCAGGTAACCAAACGGTAACAACCGGTTTAGGGTCAGGCGGATATTCAGGCGATGGAGGACAAGCCACTGCCGCGCAACTTAATTATCCTAACGGTATGTTAAGGGATGATTCAGGCAACGTTTATATTGCAGACTGGTATAACCAGGTTATACGAAAAGTAACTGCAGCAACCGGCATTATAACTACTATTGTAGGAGACGGGTATGGGAAAGGCGGCAGTAACGGTGGCTATGCAGGTGATGGAGGACCGGCTACTGCTGCTGAACTTAATGCTCCCGAAGGATTGGCTTTAGATAAATGTGGCAATCTTTATATAGGGGATATGTTTAATAACCGCGTTCGAATAGTATCCGGTGTTCCCGATTCAATTAAAGTTTTCCCTGCTACACCATTACTATGTGGCGGAAGCAGCGACACGCTCACGGCATCCGGAGCCGGAACCTATCATTGGTCGCCGGCAACAGGATTGAGTGATACAACGGGCTCAATAGTTATTGCCAGCCCTACCGCTACTACAACCTATATAATAACCGGCACCGGTTTCTGTGCCGGTTCAGCAATTCCTAACACAGTTGTGGTAACAGTTACTCCTGCGCCGCCGTTAACTGTTCAGCCACCGTCAGCATCAATTGCCTGTGGAACTAGTATTGCGCTTTCCGTCCCTGTGTCGGGTTCAGGATATATTTGGAGTCCGGCAGCAACATTAAGTTCTTCAACCGGCGATAGTGTAATTGCCACCCCATCGGTAACAACTACCTATACGGTAACCGGAACAAATTCCGGCGGTTGCTTATCAATAGGAACAGATACCATTTCTGTTATTGCCGCACTACCATTAACTATTGTGCCCCTGGATACCTTATTTTGCAACGGGCAAAGTGCTACTTTGCACGTAAGCAGCGGTGGGTCAAACTTTATGTGGAGCCCTTCGGCAGGATTAAGCGCCGACACCGGCAGCTTTGTTGTTGCCAGCCCCACTGCGACAACTACCTATACAATAACGGGTACTAATTCGGGTGGTTGTGCCGACACAGGCTCGGACGAAGTAATTATTATACCTTCTCCTAATAAACCGACATTTACTCAGGTTGGAGACACTCTTATGTCAAGTTCACAACATGACAATCAATGGTACCGCAATGATACGCTGCTTAAAAATGACACCAGCCAATACCTCACTATTACAATACCGGGTGAATATTGGGTGATAGTAAATAACGAAGCCAATGGTTGCAGTACATCATCAGATTCGATGCAAATAAAAACAGGCATAAATCAATTATCAATTATCGGGGACCAGTTATCAATTTATCCTAATCCGTTTAATAATACTTTATTCATTAAAATAAATTCTTTTGCAGCAGATATGAGTGACTGGAACCTGCAAATCACAGATGTATTGGGACGAACGATATTTAGCAAGGTGTCATTAAATTACAGTAATGAAATTGACCTATCGAATTTATCAAGTGGGGTATATTTTATAACCGTGATAAATAAAACAGGCAGGGCAGTGGTTCCCGTAGTACGACAGTAGTGCCTCGTCCATCTCCATTCCAATTAAATGACGTTCAGCTGGGCGGCTGGTAAGCCAAATGTGTATAACAAATGTTTAAAAATATGATAGTTCTCATATGAATTCTAACATAATTTATATACCTTTGTAGTCTGTTTACACATTGATTCCATTAATGTGGACAGTGAAACCTAAAAATTAAACGCTTATGAAAAAGATTACTCTATTCGTTTGTGCATTTATTATCAGCAGCGCTGCATTTTGCCAGCAGGCGACACAGTTAAACACTATTAAAGAAGGCATTCTGAAAAAAGACGGCAAAATGTGGTATATAAAAGCCCTCACCGGACCCATGACACTTGATAACGGTTACACGGTTAATACTGACGGCACCTTGAAAAGCTACAACGGCAAAGTCAATAAATTTGCCGACAACCAATGTGTTAATTTTAAAGGCAAACAAACCAAGTTGTTTCATAAGATGGATGTGAAAAGAGGAGAAATAGTGATGAACAATAACACCATGTGGGTATGGAGCGTTTTAGACAGACCGTTGCGCCTCAGTAACGGCTCCTATATTATGCCTGACGGCACATTGAAATTAACTTCCGGTAAATACCAGGACTTAAAAGACAAAGACTTTGTTGATTTTAGTGGTAATCTCGCCATCGTATCATTGTAAGTTGTACAAATAAATATCATGGGGCTTTCCCGCACTAAAATTATAGCCGGTAATCACTGGCTTTTTTTTGTAGTTGAATTCAGAAAAAACAGAAAGCAAAATGATAATTTATAAAACCTGACGATTTTTTTTTAGTTTATTGAGCCTTAAGTATTTATTCAAGGAGCGTCAGGTTGTTTAAAATAACGTGTGTAAATGAAAATAAAAATTCATTTTCGTTTTGGTTACTTTTTATTATTACTGCTGATTAAATAAAAATATTTTCAAAGAACAATCACTTTTCTTACCTGCAAAATTAACAGCTAATTAAAAGTTGTAAGGAAAATTGGGACAAGAAGTTTTTGCTTAATAAATAAAGCCAACTGATTTTCTTTTGGGTGTTCTTCTATAATTTCAGGTGTGTTTGCATGGCTATCTTCTGATATGTTTACACCTTGGCTGTTGTTTTTCACCAACAAGGATTGGGCAGATACAACCCTCGCTGCTATGGTTGGTGGGATATGCTTATTGCTTGCACTAACACCAACCACGGTTGAAAACAGGTCGTTACCCCACAGGCATGCCATAATAAAGTACATAAAAAACTAATATGTAATTAATTAATTATCAACATCACTTTTTCATTCTTGAAAAGAATGACAAGAAAAAATTACCCACTTATTCCTTATGCCTTAGTCCTTATCCCATAATTCAGCAAAACTGTCATTTTTACTAACTACATCTGCCACTAATGAGTATCTTTGCAGAAAAATTGGCTACAAAACTGCCATGGCACGATAAATGCCATACGCGCAGTATCCAGTTTAATTTTTAACAAAAACCTAAAACCTAAAAAATTTATAACCATGTCAAAAGTAAACTTAAAACCGGTTGCCGGCACCCAGAACAGGGTAATTGTGCAAGCGGCAGCTGCAGAAGAAACCACCAAGGGTGGTATTATCATTCCCGATACCGCTAAGGAGAAACCGCAACGCGGTAAAGTTATTTCTACCAGCGCGGTAGATGAAAAAGGAAATAAACCTACCGTTAAACCGGGCGACACCGTGTTGTATGGCAAATATGCCGGCACAGAAGTGACCGTTGACGGGCAGGAATACCTTATTATGCGCGAGACCGATATTTTCGCCATTGTTTAAATTAAGTAAACTGATTTTTTAACTCTAAACCAAAAATAAAACTGAATACTATGTCTAAAATTATTAATTATAACACCGATGCCCGTGACCAACTCAAGAGAGGAGTTAACGCATTGGCAGATGCTGTTAAGATTACTCTTGGTCCTAAAGGGCGTAATGTAGTTATCGAAAAGAAATATGGCTCACCGACCATTACTAAAGACGGCGTGACCGTTGCAAAAGAAATTGAACTTGAAGACCCTATTGAAAACATGGGCGCGCAAATGGTGAAAGAAGTAGCCAGCAAAACCAGCGATATTGCTGGTGATGGAACTACTACCGCTACCGTGCTTGCACAGGCTATTATTACCGCCGGTTTAAAGAACGTGGCTGCCGGAGCTAACCCGATGGATTTAAAGCGCGGTATTGATAAAGCCGTTATTGCCGTGGTTGAACACATAAAAGGGCAGTCAACAGAAGTTGGCAACGATAATAAAAAGATTGAGCAGGTGGCTTCTATATCTGCCAACAACGATGCCGCTATCGGCAAACTGATTGCTGAAGCAATGGCTAAAGTGAAGAAAGAAGGCGTTATAACCGTTGAAGAAGCAAAAGGCACTGAAACTACTGTTGAAATAGTTGAAGGAATGCAATTCGATCGCGGTTATTTATCACCCTATTTTGTTACCAATTCAGAGAAGATGGAAGCTGAATTAGAGCGTCCTTATATTCTTATTTATGATAAGAAAATAAGTAGCATGAAGGATTTGCTTCCTATTCTGGAAAAAGTAGCAACAGGCGGTAACCAGTTATTGATTATTGCCGAAGATTTAGACGGAGAAGCATTAGCTACCTTGGTTGTAAATAAATTGCGCGGCACGTTAAAAATTGCTGCTGTAAAGTCTCCCGGCTTTGGCGACCGCCGCAAAGCAATGCTGGAAGATATTGCTAAACTCACAGGCGGAACTGTTATCAGCGAAGAACAAGGTTACAAATTAGAAAATGCAACCTTAGCCTATCTTGGCAAAGCTGAAAAAGTTGTTATTGATAAAGACAACACAACCATTGTTAACGGCTCAGGTAAAAAAGCTGATATTACCGCACGTGTTAACCAGATAAAAGCCCAGATTGAAACTACGACCAGTGATTACGATAAAGAAAAATTACAGGAACGCCTGGCTAAGTTAAGCGGCGGTGTTGCCGTGCTTTATATTGGCGCTGCTACCGAAGTTGAAATGAAAGAAAAGAAAGACCGTGTTGAGGATGCATTACATGCTACCCGCGCCGCTATTGCAGAAGGCATTGTGCCGGGCGGTGGCGTGGCTTACATTCGCGCTATTGATGCTTTAGAAAAAATGAGAGGCAGTAACGAAGATGAAGCAACAGGTATCCAAATCATTAAACGCGCTATAGAAGAGCCGCTTCGCCAGATTGCTATTAATGCAGGTATGGAAGGCTCGGTTGTAGCTCAGAAAGTAAAAGAAGGCAAAAAGGATTTTGGTTTCAATGCCCGCACTGATGTGTATGAGAACCTGCTCACAGCCGGCGTAATTGACCCTACAAAGGTTACCCGTGTTGCTCTTGAAAATGCAGCTTCTATCGCTTCAATGTTGCTCACTACAGAGTGTGTTATAGTTGATAAGCCTAAGGAAGAAAAAGCAATGCCGGCTATGCCACAAGGCGGTATGGGCGGAATGGATTATTAATAGATTCGCAATAACCCCTAAAATTAAAAAGCGCTCCGATGCATTGGGGCGCTTTTTTTATGCCTCACCTCCAATCCCTCTTCAATAAATGGAGAAGGAGTTTGGTTAGATTGTTTTAAGAATATTTTTTGAGTTAAAATTATCTAATCAGAGTCACGTCGCCTTTTTTGAAAAAGTTACATACACCGCAATTCACTTGCAAGAAATAAACGTAAGACCCTAAAGGTTGAAGTTTACCTTTATAAGTTCCGTCCCATCCCTGCTTGGGGTCGTTTGTTTCAAACACCATTTCGCCCCATCGGTTATATATTTTAAACGTATAGTTGGAAGGAGCCGTGCATATAATATCCGGTTTGAAAATTTGATTCATTCCCGGTATAGAAGGCGTGAAGGAATTAGCCACAAATAAATTTGAATGAGCATTAGAAAGTGTGTCAGCGGTGATTAAGGTATCCATACAACCGTTTTCAGAAGTGGAAATTAAGGTTATAGTATAGATACTTGTTTTTGGGAACAGGTGAACAGGATTTTGTTCTGTGCTGGAATCACCGTCGCCAAAATTCCAGAGGTAAGATACTGCAGCAGTAGATATATTGGAAAATTGTATTTGCAGAGGATTGCAAATGGAAGGCACACTTGTAGTAAATGAACTGACGGGAGAACTTTTAACAATTAGAGTTAACTTAGTAGAATCAATACATTTTAATGAATCCCTGCCATAAACCGTATACAAGGTAGTTACAGAGGAATGTGCATCAACCTGTGAGCCGGTGGTTTCATATAGCCCCGTTGATGGACTCCATAGGTAAGTTGATGCGCCGCTTGCTGTAAGAGGTATTGCCTGTCCGTAACAAATTACAGGAGAATCCGGCTGAACAGTTATAACAGGTGGCGGGCTGACAATGATAACAGCCACTGTTGTATCTGCACAATCACCGAGACCGGTGCCTATTACAGTATAAGTGGTGGTGGAAACAGGGTTAGCTGTTAAGGTATCCCCTGTTGTAGTATTTATTCCTATAGCGGGAGACCAGGTATAACTTTTTGCGCCGGTAGCAGTGATGAACGCCGAGTTGCCAAGACAAATAATAGAATTGGTGGGGTATACTGATATTTTCAAGCTGTTTGCAATAATTCTTACTACAGTTGTTACTGTATCGGTACACCCTAAAATGTCTGTACCGTAAACTGTGTAGGTGGTGGTAGCAAGAGGAGCAGCCACGACGTCAGAATCGGTTGTGGAATTTAAACCTGCAGCCGGGCTCCACTTGTAAGCTGATGCTCCTGTTGCGGTAAGAGGAACTGATAGCCCGTTACAAACTAATGAATCTAATGGCGCAACAGTTACAATAGGCAGTGGATTGACTTTGACAACAACTTTTGATGAATCATTGCAACCATGTTTGTCAATGCCATAAGAAGTGTATGTGGTGGTTACAGTTGGATTAGCTGTAACTGATGAGCCTGTTGTTGCAGTTAATCCTACTGATGGAATCCATGTATAAGTAGCCGCGCCGCTGACTTTGAGCGCAGTTGGGTGACCAATGCAAATTTGGGGCGATGAAGGTGTAATGGTTAAAACGGGTGGCAGGTTGACGGTCACTACAATTTTTTGTGTATCTAAGCAACCGATAGCGCCTGTGGCGATTAATGTATAGCTTGTAGTTAAAGTGGGATTGGCTGTTACAGTGTCACCTGTCGTTGCGCTCAATCCTGTTGATGGCGACCAGTTATAACTATAAGCTCCGGAGGCGGTGAGAACTACCGAATTTCCCTGGCAGATAGAGGTGTTATTAGTAGATACCTTCAAACTGTCTTGAACAACGCGTATGGCAATGTTTGTAGAATCAATACAACCAAAAGAGCTGGTGCCGTTAACCCTGTAAGTAGTGTTAATACTTGGGGTGGCAACAACAATAGAATCGGAATTAGAGCTTAACCCCCTTGCCGGTATCCATTGATAAGTAGAAGCACCCCTGGCTTTTAAGGTGGCAGAGTAGCCGTGGCACAGTGCAGTGTCAGGTGGGGTGATGGTAATAATGGGCAGGGGATTAACTATAATAGTTGTTGTGGTGGAATCAATACAACCAAAAGAACTGGTTCCTGTAACAGTATAAGTAGTGGTTACAGTGGGGTTGGCAGTAACCAAAGAGCCCGTTGTGGCACTTAAACCTGTTGACGGACTCCAGATGTAAGTAGAAGCGCCGCTTGATTTAATTTTTACCGATTGCCCAATACAGATTTGAGGAGCGGCAGCAGTGACAGACATAACAGGCAAAGGGTTTACCTTTAGAGTAAATGCTGTTGAATCACTACACCCTGAAGAAGTTGTTCCCAAAAGTGTGTAGGTAGTAGTTGAAGTTGGGTTGGCTATAATAGAGACACCTGTTGTAGATGACAGTGCAGTAGAGGGACTCCACTGATAATTTACCGCACCGCTGGCAGTGAGTGCAACAGATTGTCCGTAGCAAATTTGAGGTGAGGAGGGAGTGACAGACACCACAGGCAGTGGATCGACAATAACGACAACCGTTGTAGTGGATGTGCATTGATTAGCGTTTGTTCCCGTTATGGTATAAGTAGTGGTTAATGTGGGATTAGCTATAACCGAAGAACCAGTGGTAGCACTTAATCCCCGTGACGGGCTCCAGGTGTAAGAAGAAGCGCCGCTAACGGTGAGTTGAGCAGAGGTTTGCCTGAAACAAATTTTAGCCGGAGACGGAGAAACAGTTAATACAGGTAAAGGATTAACAACAACAGTTGTTTTTGTAGAATCATTACAACCTGATGAATTTGTTCCATAAGCAGTGTAAGTAGTGTTTATGGTTGGGTTAGCAGTAATTGCCGAACCGGTTGTTTTGCTTAACCCCGTTGAAGGGCTCCAGTGATAGGTTGATGCGCCGCTTACACTTAACGGAATAGATTGCCCAACACAAATTTGAGGTGAGGAGGGTGTAATGGATAAAACGGGTGGGGGGTTGACAGTAACTTTAATTGTATCATGAATGCCGTTACCTGACATGATATAATTAGTACTTGTAGTTGGAATGACAGTGACAACCGAATCAGTGCTAAATACACTAGGGTTAGATGTTGTACTCCATGCATAAGAAGAAAAGCCACGTGCAGACAAAGTAATGCTGTTGCCCATGCATATTGTAGTATCATTTGAAACATCTATAGGAATAACTGAAAAATTATCGAAAAAATAGTAAGCATAGGGGTTGCTTCCATTAAAAGTATCTTTTAAAGTTGTTGAAGCATCATCATAAAAATTACCAATAGTTATATAATTATAAGCCGAGTCAGCCTTGAAAGCGAATGAATATTGTTCCCATCTGTTTGGGCTAACCACTTTTGCCATATTTATTTGTGGCGTTCTTGGCACAATACCATCTTCATTGGGCTGTATTATTGAATCAACAGAAAAAAGAATACCAATATTATTTGATATATATTCAACTGTCTGAAAGCTGTCGCCGATGGAAGTATAGAAAGAAACAATATAAGTTCGCCCAACGACAAGAGATGATGTTAGAAATGTACTGGCATATTCTCTGTAATTAACAGCTTCACCGTCATACGTAACTTCTGCCATAATACAATTGCCAGCATATGGATAAACATAACCATCTTGGCAATCGGGCAATTGTACAAGTCCACCGCCTAAGGTACTAAGGTAATCAGGCGTGCCATAAGAATTAGTAAGACCATAGCTGGAATTACAATTAGACCAACCTATAGCTAATCTAAGCTCATTGATAGTATTCGGGTTACCCCTGTTTTTTTCAAAACCGGGATTATTTACAAGATTTTGGGAGAATAATCTTGTACTTAAAAGGGTTAAAATAATTAGTGATTTTATTTTCATAAATTAATTATTTCTAAAGTAAAGATAATAAAAAATATGAATATAAAATAGAACGATTTTAAGATATAAAAACGTCTTAGGGTGTGACAGATGCTTTTATAATATTTATCTGAATTCTTACACTTTTATTCCAATATCATTTTACCTGATACGTTTGAACCATTTTTGGTACGGAACTGATAAAAATATAATCCTGCACTCAATGAACCTCTATTGAATACAAATTTAGGCTCATCAATGTTACTGATTGTTATTACTTGCTGCCCCAGACAATTATAAAGAGTAAATGTCAGGGGATTATTGTTAGTGCTTATATTTTCAAGGTTAAATGTTGCATAATCTGAAACAGGGTTAGGATAAAATGAAATTGACGGATGGGTTAATGAAAATCTATTTATGCCTGAAGAGGAATCACATTTTTCAGTAACAGAAAAATCATCGAAAACATAACTGGCATAAGGAGCAGTGCCGGATATGAAAGTATCAACAAGGGCGGTAGAGGCATCATCGTAAAAATTACCAATGGTAATATAATTATAAGCCGAGTCGGCCATAAAATTAAATGAATATTGTTCCCAGCCACTTGGGCTGACCACATTGGTCATGTTTATTTGTGGCGTTCGGTTTATAACATATTCGCCACCGGGTTGCGATACAGAATCAACGGAAAAAAGGATGCCAAGATTATTAGATATATAATAACTACCTTGGTTGGCAAAGCCGGTACAAGTGTAGAATGAAACGGTATAATATTGTCCCGGAACAAGAGATGAAGTTAGAAATGTGCTGGAATATTGCCTGTAATTAGCTTTTTCGCCGTCATATAAAACTTCTGACATTATGCATTTACCGGAATGTGGATAAAGGGTACCTCCGTCACCTGGCAACTGTCCGGGTCGAGTACCTGACATACTAAGTAAGGAAGGAGTTCCATAATCATTAGTAGCACCATAACTGGAGTTACAGTTGGACCACCCGGTAGCTAATCTAAGTTCATTAATAGTATTTGGATTGCCTTTATTAATTTCAAAACCGGGGTTATTTACTAGGTTAGGATTATCGCAGAGACTAACAGAAAAGTCATCGAAAACATAACTGGCGTAGGGGGCAGTTCCGGATGTAAAAGTATCCACCAATGTAGTAGAAGCATCATCATAAAAATTACCGATGGTAATATAATTATAAGCCGAGTCAGCCTTAAAAGTAAATGAATATTGTTCCCATCCGTTTGGACTGACCACATTGGTCATATTTATTTGTGGTGTTCGGTTTATGACATATTCGCCACCGGGTTGCGTTACAGAATCAACGGAAAAAAGGATGCCAAGATTGTTTGATATATAATAACTGCCCTGGTTAGCAAAGCCGGTACAAGTATAGAATGAAACGGTATAATATTGCCCTACAACAAGTGATGAAGTTAGAAATGTACTGGAATATTGTCTGTAATTAGCTTTTTCGCCGTCATATAAAACTTCTGACATTATGCATTTACCGGAATGAGGGTAAAGGGTAACCCTTGTCGCAATAAGCTTTATACCAATTGAAAAATGTGCTTTTATTCACGCCGATTTCTTTCAGTGTTTTATTTACTCCCATGTCGGATTGATCCACCATTTGAATGATTTCATATTTTTCAGATGCTGAAAGTCTCATATACTTCTTGTTTGCATCTACTCCAATCCATTCAAGCTTTTTTTTACAATGTCATATCGGAGCATAAGGTCCGCCACCATTTCCTTTAACTTCGCATTCTCATTTCTAAGGTTATTGACTTCATCATTGGTTGCGTCTCTGGTCGTATCCCCAGCGAGTCGCTTCTTACCAGCCTCCATAAATTCTTTGTTCCATTTGTAAAACTGACTCTGATGGATAGAATACTTTCGGCAAATCTCCGCTACCGAAATTTCAGCACGTAAGGCTTCCATCACGATAGTGATTTTCTGTTCCGAAGTAAACATTCGTTTTGTTTTTCTGCGAATCTCCTTGATGAAATTCTCTGTGGTTTGCTTTTTTCTTGTTTCCATAATGTTTAAATTTATTAAATATTGGAAACACTCGCTTAGTAGTGAAGAAATTTAGTCCACTTTATGCTGACGATTTACAGTACCCCCACCACCTGGTAACTGTGCGGGTCCAGTACCTGACATACTAAGTAAGGAAGGAGTTCCATAATCATTAGTAGCACCATAACTGGAGTTACAGTTGGACCATCCGGTAGCTAATCTAAGTTCATTAATAGTATTCGGATTGCCTTTATTAATTTCAAAACTGGGGTTATTTACCAGGTTTTGAGAAAATAATGAAGTACTCAATAAGAGTAAAATAATTAGTAATTTTATTCTCATAAATTAATTTTTTATAAAGTAAAGATAGTAAAATGGATGAATATAAAATAGAACGATTAAATGATAATAATTTAAAAGATCTTATCTTGCTATTCAAAAATGCATTTAACAAAGATTTAACAATTGACGATCTCAAAAAAAAATACCACACTGATGATTACGGTTTAAAATATACCGGATTTATAGCTTATGCCAATGATAGCACCCCAGCAGCTTATTATGGGGTATTTCCGGTTAAAGTAAAGTATAGGAACATGGAGTATTTATGCGCTCAATCAGGTGATACTATGACGCATAGTGAACATCGGGGTAAACAGCTTTTTACAAAACTAGCTACTGAAACCTATACTTTTGCAGCAAAAAATGGGGTGCAATTTGTATTTGGTTTTCCAAATAAAAATTCTTATCCCGGTTTTGTGAAGTATCTTAACTGGAAATGCGATTCAAAAATGAACAAATTCGAATTTAAGGTTTTGACAATTCCATTAAATGCAATTGCAAAGAAATTTAATGGTATAGCTCCTATATATAATCTTTATTTAAGATTGATTTTATCCTTTTACAAAACCAAATCAACTCTTTTTGAAAATTCTGCACTTGAGGATGATACTATTGCGGTACCGCATAATCACACATTCTTTACCTACAAAAAATATTCACGTAATTACATTATAGAATTAGCCAACACTGATTGCTGGCTTAAATTTGACGCAGCTTTAATGGTCGGAGATATAAAAAAGACCAAACCTGCCGACTTAAAAAAAATTATAAAAGCACTAAAACGTTTTGCCTTTCTTACAGGGTCAACTAAAGTCACGCTTGAATTTAGCCCCGGAACATTTTGGGATAATGAGCTTGTAAAATTGATGCTCCCTGTCGAAGGCTCTAAATACGGGTATGTAAATTTCACTTCCGATTTACCATTAGAGAAAATGAAATTCTGTATGGGAGATTTTGATACGTTTTAAATTCTTTCAAAAACCCACTTTATCAAATCCCCTGCTCAACAAAAGCATATTAGCCTCATAGGTGGTGGTATTACTAATACCCTGGCGTGGTAGTATATTCTTGTCTTTAATGTCGCTGGGTAATAAATAGTTTACTGCAAGGAGGTTTTTATACCCCAGTCTTAATGAATCTGATTTTATCTCGTCATTATAATTTCCGTCGGGATAGGCGAGTGATAGAACTTCTTTTTCTATAACAGATTCTAATTTTTGTTTTGATTTTTTTAATTCGTCCTCTGCAAGATTAAAGGGAATATTTGCCAAATTCAGATGACTATATCCATGCGAGCCGATTTCAACAAAAGACGATGCTGCAAATTTTTTCAGTTGTTCTTTATTTATGAGTTTATAACATTCTGTAGAAATATCTCCAAGCATTTTCTCAACATTGTATTTTATAGTTAAGTCTTTTAAAAGTTCATCACGCTCAGCAGGGGAAAGGTGTTTAATATAATCGAATCCGGAAATATTCAAATCAGAATTATAAATACCATATTTTCCTGTTTTATAAAATTTATGTCCGTTAAATTCCAGGTAATTTTCAAGGGTTTTTGTTCGAATGATGTCAATAAGGTCAGACCACAAAATATAATGTTCATCATCTGTACAAATGGCAGATATGAAAAAAGTAGCCGGTATTTTAAATAATTCGAGAATTGGTAAAGCAGTAGTAAAATTATTGACATACCCGTCATCAAATGTGATAGCTATTGTATGTTTTTTAGTGATAGTATTATTACGATGCAATTCAAAAATTTGCTTTAAGGTTACAATGTCATAATTCTTTTTAAGGTGAGATAGATGCTTTTTAAAATCAACAGAGGTTAGATGCCGGGGGGTTATTGACGTATAATCCTTTTCCGTAACCCCATGATACATTAGTATCATTAGATGATGCTTTGACAATGCTGAAATAATTCGGTCACCCTTTAATGTAAGTGCTAAAGGATATAAAAATTTGCGGGCGGTTTGTTTGAGCATTTAATAAAGATTTATTTTAATAATAATTAATATTTATTTCTCATATATATAAAAATCAGCTTTTGATTTATTTTCCGGATCGCTTACGCCTTTAGGGGCTTTATATTTATTATCAATCTTTTTCAACAGGCGCCAATCGTTTTTATTTTTATCTACCCAGGTGGTAAAATCTCTGTCTTTTTCATGATAAGTTTGTCCTTTCTGGAAATTACTTGAATAAATAATTACAAACCTTTTTGATGAGTTAAATAAATGAGTCATATACGCTTCAAAAATATCGTCTTCAACTAAATGATAAATAACATCAAGTGATAATGATAAGTCTGCTTTGAATAGGTTATTGTTATCACAAAATGCCAGGGAATCGTAAAGAAAGAAACTTTTAGTGGGGTCAGTTTTAAATTTTGACATACATAGTTTAATCGCTGTTTTCGATACATCAAAACCAATATATGGCGGGTAGTGCGCTAACGCTAACTGGTTACCATCGCCGCAACCAAATTCAATTACGCTTTTAATATTATTATCTTTCACAAATGAATTTAATATTTCAGCTTTAAACTCTGCCAGCCGGTTGTAAGAACCGCCTCCTGAATTGCCCGCTTTGGAATATCGGTCTTCCCAATAGTTTGCCGAACCCGGAAAGCGTTGCCGCTTTATAGCTTTATATATAGAGGTATTTTCAATAAATTGTTTTAATTTGTTCATAGAATAATCTTTCTGTGATTTTTTTCCGGCTCAAATTTACATATAAGTTTAATAGAGGTATAAAGCAATACTTTACTATTGCATAATTTTTAATCCATCACTTAGCAGTTTGGGAAGGATAAGCCTTTGCCACACATCGTAATTAAAAATTGAAGAGATTATTTCGTTGGAGTTTTAAATGTAACTGATTTTCATTGACTTATGTCTGGTTTAAGGTATTTAAAACACAAGCCAAGAATTAATAAAAAAATTTAAAATTTATTGGTATTTTTGCACTCCCAAATCCAGATGGCAAAGCAGGAGCTTATTAAACAAGACGGCACAATTACCGAAGCATTGAGTAATGCCATGTTTAGGGTGCGGCTTGAGAACGGGCACGAAATTATTGCTACCATCAGTGGCAAAATGCGGATGCATTACATTCGTATTTTACCGGGTGATAAGGTGACCGTGGAGATGTCGCCCTACGATTTGACGAGAGGCAGAATTACATACAGGTTCAAGTAAAATTTATTATGAAAGTAAGAGCATCCATAAAAAAACGCAGTGCAGATTGCAAAATAGTTCGCCGCAAAGGCAAGCTCTATGTTATCAATAAGAAAAATCCTCGTTTCAAACAAAGACAGGGATAAAATAATTAATTACTAAACACTCAAATATTTAATGGCACGTATATCAGGTGTAGATCTTCCGAAAAATAAAAGAGGCGCAATTGCGCTGGGCTATTTGTATGGCATTGGACGCAGCGGCGGTAAAAAAATTCTCCGGGCCGCTGGTGTGGATGTTGAAAAGAAAGTGCAGGACGGGGACGACAATGAACTAACCGCCATTCGCACTGTTATAAATGAGAACTGGAAAGTAGAAGGTGCTCTTCGTTCTGAGGTGCAGCTTAATATTAAACGGTTGATGGACATCGGTTGCTATCGCGGTATCCGTCACCGTAAGGGGTTGCCGGTTCGCGGACAGCGCACACGCACCAACTCGCGCACACGCAAAGGAAAACGTAAGACAGTTGCAGGTAAAAAGAAAGTTGCAGCTAAGAAATAATAATTAATTGGTTTAACTAGGCAATAACATGGCTGAACAGCAACAACAACAAGAGGTAAAAAAAGTAGTTAAAAAGCGCTCGATAAAAGCCGAGCCCGAGGGACATGTGCACATACAGGCAAGCTTTAACAACATTATAATTACGTTTACTACCCGCGCAGGGCAAACCATATCATGGTCGTCTGCCGGCAAGGTAGGTTTCAGGGGCTCGAAAAAGAACACGCCTTATGCTGCGCAAATGGCGGCGCAGGAAGCGGGTAAAATGGCTCACGATGCGGGTTTGCGCAAAGTTGAGGTGTTTGTTAAGGGACCGGGTGCAGGTCGCGAAGCAGCCATTCGCGCTATTAACACGATGGGTATTGATGTTACGATTATACACGACATCACACCCATACCACACAATGGTTGCCGCCCGCCAAAAAAGAGAAGAGTATAAATTAATTTATAAAAGAAAAGGTCACAACAACACATGGCTCGATACATTGGTCCTAAAGTAAAAGTTTCAAGAACATTCGGCGAACCCATATTGGGCACAGGAAAAGCCCTTGATAAAAAGGGGTACCCGCCTGGGCAGCACGGACAAACCCGTAAAAAGAAACAGTTGTCGGAATACGGTGTGCAGCTTAAAGAAAAACAAAAAGCCAAGCACATTTATGGCTTATTAGAACGCCAGTTTGCGCGTTTCTACAATCAGGCATCGCGCAAAAAAGGCGCCACGGGAGAAACGCTTTTGAAATTGCTGGAAGCGCGTCTTGATAATACGCTCTACCGTCTTGGAGTGGCAACTACACGCCGCCAGGGAAGGCAAATGGTGAATCACAAACAAATTACCGTGAACGGCAAAGTGGTAGGCATACCATCTTACACCTTAAGACCTGGCGATGTTATTGGTGTAAAACAAAATGCAAAGGTTACCGGTTTGGTTCAGAACAATATCAGTAAGAAAGGCGCAAAGTTTGCGTGGCTGGAATGGAACTCGGATACGTTAAAAGGAACGTTCCTCGCCTTTCCTGAAAAAGACCAGATACCCGAAAATATCAAGGAACAACTTATCGTTGAATTGTACTCAAAATAATTTAAACATAAACTCATAATAAATATGGCTCTATTATCATTTCAAAAACCGGATAAAATAGTATTACAAAAAGCAACTGACTTTGAAGGCACGTTCGAATTTCGTCCTTTAGAGCCGGGTTTTGGCGTTACCATTGGCAATGCTTTACGCCGCGTATTGCTCTCTTCTTTGGAAGGCTATGCTATTTCATCCATTAAAATAAAGGGCGTTGACCATGAATTTTCCGTTATTAAAGGCGTGATGGAAGATGTGACTGAAATTGTTCTTAACCTTAAACAGATTCGTTTTAAAAGAACTACCGAAGAAGATATTGCCTCTGAGAAATTGTTTATTTCGCTTAAAGGAAAAGACGATTTCAAAGCCGGCGATTTGGAAAAGAACACTACCAATTTCACTATAGCTAATCCTGATTTGCTGATTTGCAGGATGGAAAAATCGGTAAAGCTGGAACTGGAACTGAATATTACAAAGGGACGCGGCTATGTTCCTGCAGAGGAAAATAAGCCGAAGGATGCCACTATTGGCGTAGTGCCCATTGATGCTATTTACACGCCCATTAAGAATGTGAAATATTCCGTTGAGAACACCCGCGTTGAACAACGCACCGACTATGAAAAGCTTATCATGGATATTAAAACCGATGGCACCATTCATCCCGAAGATGCTATTAAGGAAGCCGCGCGTATTCTTATCCAGCATTTAATGCTCATCTCCGACCAGAACATTTCATTTGATACTAATGAAAAGCAAGTGGATGATGTGGTGGATGAACAAGTGCTTCACATGCGCAAGCTGTTAAAGACTCCACTTGAAGATTTAGATCTTTCAGTAAGAGCTTACAACTGTTTAAAAGCAGCCAAGATTACAACTTTATCGGAACTGGTACGGTATGATACCAATGAATTGCTCAAGTTCCGCAACTTCGGAAGGAAGTCGCTGATGGAAATTGAAGCGCTCATTAATGAAAAAGGTCTTCATTTCGGTATGGACCTCGCAAAATATAAATTGGACGAAAATAATTAATCAGCTAAAGGAAGATCATAACCCATCATGAGGCACGGCAATAAAGGAAATCATTTGGGCAGAACAGCCAGTCACAGAAAGGCGCTGCTCTCCAACCTGGCGAATGCGTTAATAACTAACAAGCGCATCACCACAACCACCGCAAAAGCGAAAGCATTGAGGCAGTATATTGAGCCGCTGATAACAAAATCGAAAGATAACAGCACACACTCGCGCCGTATAGTGTTCAGCTATTTGAAAAATAAAGATGCCGTGAAATTGTTGTTTGATGAGGTGGCAGAAAAAATTGCCAACCGTCCCGGTGGTTATACCCGCGTATTAAAAGTAGGGCAACGCCATGGTGACAATGCCGATGTGAGTTTGATTGAATTGGTTGATTTTTCAAACATTCCCACTGCTGAAACGCTTAAGGCGGAAGAACCGGCTAAGAAAACACGCCGTGGCGGAAGGAAGAAAGCTACAGCAGCAGCAAAAACCGAAGAACCGGTTGCAGCAAAGGCAGGAGCTAAAAAAGCACCGAAGAAAAAGAAGAAAACAGAGTAAATTTTTTCATAAAATTGGAAAAGAGGGCAAGCTGAAAAGGTTGCCCTCTTTTTTTATTGCCTTATCCCTAACTCTTCTCCCTATGGGAGAAGGGAACATGGTTATTCAGTATATATACATTTTAAAAATTTCAGACAAAACAAACACCCTCTCCATCCAAAATGTAAAACTAAAGGAGGGCAGGGGTGAGGTAATGAATGTATTTCAAATAATTTTGTTTTAATATTGTAAATATATTTTATGGACGACCAGAAGAAAACAGTTGTATTAGGTGCCTCGCCAAACCCTGAACGGTATAGTTATGTGGCGGTTCATCAGTTACAGGAGCATCATATTCCTGTTGTACCGGTTGGCAGACGGGCAGGAGTAATTGCAGGAGAAAATATAATTATGGGCGAGCCTGTAATTAATGATGTGCATACCATTTCGCTTTACCTGAATGCTGCCAACCAAAAACAATATTACGATTACATTCTTTCACTCCATCCCAAGCGCATTATATTCAACCCCGGCGCTGAAAATCCTGAATTGGCAGACATTGCACGAAAAAAAGGTATTAAGGCAGAAGATGCCTGTACACTTGTGATGTTATCTGTAGGTGATTTCTAATTATCGGCCACCAAACAAGTCGGCTTATGATGAACAGGAAAATTAATAGAGTTAGAAATAAAACATAACTCATTTGCTTTTTTATGCAGTTCATTTGCCTTATCAACCATTGAAGCATCTTTTACCATAACAATGGGGTATAAGGTCACTTCCTTAAATCGCCCACTGCCATTATCTTCTTCAGCCATTGCTCCTTTTGCGTTATCGGTATAATCTACAACGACAACGCCACCCACAGCACAAACATATAAATATGACAACATGTGGCATGTTGAAAGCGCAGCCACTAACAGTTCTTCAGGATTATATTTTGTTTTGTCGCCTCTAAAAGCAGGGTCAGACGAGCCTTCTATTACCGGCTTGCCTTCTGCAGAAATAATATAATTTCTTTCATATCCACGATAGTTAATGGTTCCGGCGCCGGTGTTTCCCGTCCATTTAACGGTTAATTCATAATGATGTTCGCGGTTTAAACTCATAGACCAGGATTTAATAAAAAATAATTCGAATATACGATTTTTAAAATCACGGTTATAAACTACAAAAGTCTCGAAGACTTTTGTAGTCTGTTCTATTTACACAGTGCAATTTTCATTTTAATAAGATTCTTTTCCGCGTTTGAGGTGGTTAAGGTTAAGGCTTTAGTAAGATATTTTTTTGACTCTGAAAATTCTTTTTTCTGCAAATACATATCCCCCAACGTGGCGGAAAACAAATAAAAGGAATTGGTAAGTGTTTCTATATCTTCTATTTTTTTTATTTCATCAATGGCAATATCCGGCGAATATATTTTTGAAATAACTATGGCGCGGTTAAGACGTATAACGGGCGAATCTTTAACCTCTAAAAGAGAATCATATAATTTGAGTATGAGTTTCCAATTCGTTTTTTCAAAACTTTCTGTGGCGCAATGTATTGATGCTATTGCCGCTTCAATGTGGTAGGCAGTGTAAATTTCGCCGGCTGATGCCTTATCTAAATAGTAATTACCCCTTTCAATTAATTTGCGGTTCCATTTTGCACGGTCTTGATGTTTTAATAAAATAATAGAACCTTCATTGTCAATACGAGAATCAAACCGGGCAGTGTGATAACACATCAAAGCCAGCAAGGCAAACGTTTCAGGATTTTCTCCCACAGAATGTTCAGATAATAATTTGCAGAGGCGTATAGCCTCAAGGCATAAATCTTTTCGTATCAAAGTATCTGCCGCGCCTGAATTGTATCCCTCATTAAATAACAGGTATAACACCGTGTAAACATTTTCAAGCCGCTCATGTAACTTTTTTCTCGAAGGTATTTCAAACTGAATATTTTTTTCGCGAATCAATTGTTTAGCGCGATACAATCGTTTGTTAATGGTGGATTCATTGGTGAGCAGTGCTTTGGCAATTTCGGCAATGCTGAATCCTGATAATGTCTTTAACGTGAGTGCAATTTGCGATTCAGCTTGTAAAGCAGGATGGCAACAGGTAAATATCATCCTCAACTGGCTGTCTTCAATTTCTGTTTCGAGAAAAAAATTACCGATAGTATTTATTGTCCATTCTGACTTTAATATAAAAGTGAGATCATCGGCAAATGCTCTCGAATATTTTTCACGGCGTATAACATCTATCGCTTTATTACGGGCAACCTGCAATAACCACCCCGATGGATTTTGAGGAATTCCGTTAAATCCCCATTGCTGCGTAGCTTTGGTAAAGGCTTCCTGAACCACATCTTCTGCTAATTCAAGGTTATGAATACCGAAAATGCGCGTTAAAATAGAAACCATCTTTCCCGCCTCATGCCGGAAAAGATGGTCTACTTGTTTGTTAATGTTTGCTGATGAAGACGGCAAATTACATTTGCATTTCCCGTATCGGTCGCACCTCAACAATACCGTTGTCCGATTCAAAAACAGGGCAGCCTTTGGCAATTTCAACCGCCTCATTAAAGTTAGCAGCTTTACAAACAAGATAACCGCCCACCATTTCCTTGCCTTCCATGAATGGGCCATCGGTAACAACCTTCTTTTTGCCTTTTAATGTTTTGCCTTCATTTTCTAAAGGTTGAGCGCCAACCATCTTGCCTTCTTTGCCAAGATTTTCCATCCATTTCATCCAGCGCTGCATATGCGCTTGCAATTGTTCGGGCGACTGGTCGCCATCGTGCGAGGGGTCACCTCTGAAAAGTAATAAGAACTCACTCATAGTTTTTTGTTTTTAAGGTTATAATAATATAGTATTCATTCTATAAACGATTGGGAAAGTGAAATTAGGACAAAGAATTTTTTTTCTTTCTTTAATAATTATTTAATGTAATGACATAAATAAAGCTGATGCCAATCCTGCCACAATTAAAATACCAAAGCCGATAATTAACTGTTTGCGCAATGCCTTATCAGATAACACTAAAGCATAAATAAGCTTTAACAGGTTATTGCTGGTAATAGCATTTAACGCAGCCGTTATTATTACAGTGTTTGCAATGGCTTCTTTGCTTTGAAATAAGTTAAGAATGAACGGGTCAATATCCGTCACACCAACAACAAACGCCATAATATTTACACCTGTTCCGCCATAATGGCTGGTGACAAAGGTGGTTGCCAATGCGAAAAAAATAAAAAGCGTAGCAAAAATAAGAGCCGTTTTAAATTCAAGCGGATTATCATGTGATTTAACCGTTTCATCGCCCGGTTGAGGTTTAATAAGGTTGAACTTTGTAAAATAAAGAGCGATTAAAGAAGTGATAATTATAAAAATGATAAAATAAGGCAGTAATCCCATTGCCACAGTCACGTTAAAGAACAGCGCCAATAAAAATATGCGCAAATACATCATGGCAGTGGCTAAGAAAATGGCGCCCACAATTTTGCCGCTCGAATTTTCTTCCTTGCTTTTTTCCGCCAGTATCACTGTTGTGGCCGTGCTGCTGTACAATCCACCTAAAACGCCGGTGAGCAAAATGCCCGAATCGGGAAACACGAATTTCTTTAAAAGGTAACTGAAATAGGAAATGCCTGAAACCGCCACAATAGCCAGCCCGAAGTGAAAGGGAGAAATAGGTATATAGGCAGAAATGGGTGTGTCGGGCAGCAGGGGGAGCATAACCCCGGCTAATACAAGAAATTTTGCAAGGGTGATAAATTCATTGTTGTCGAATTTTTTAGAGAACTTGAAAAGCGTTTCCTTTAGTTCAGTGATGATAAGTACACTTATTACTACCAGCAGGGTTAGCCAATGAGGCTGCGTGTAAAGCAATGGCGCAAGGCAATACGTAATGAGTGCAATTACAACAGAGGTTAATCCGAACTTTTTTTGAAAGTTAATTTTCTGAAAATAAAATATACCCAGCAGCCCCGCTATTACTATCCCCCCTCCTAAAAATGGTATGAGGTTATCGGGACTGATTATGTATAGAATAAAACCCAATATGCCAATGAGAGTAAATGTTCTATCGGTGCCAAACAGATTTTCAAACTTAATGTCAATATGCTGCCGGCGCTGCTCCAGCCCGATAAGCAATGAGAATAAAGTCACCAAAATGAATTTGATAAAATCTGGCGGTATATCTTGAAGAAGGGATGTTCCCATTGAAAAGCTATGTGATTTACAGCAATGAAGATAATTATTAATTTGATGATGTGGAAGTGAAAGGTAAAATGTAAGATGTGAAATGTGAAAAAACCGTAGTTTCTCTTTCAACACTTATCAGCTTTTTCCCGACACTTATTTGCCATTTGCCCACACTTATCAGTTATCCATTGTATATATAGATTTTATTAGTGAACTTTACTAAGCTTAACAATAAAGAAATGCGATAAACATTCTTAAACCACACATAAAAATTAGTTTTACAACCAAATAATTTTATTTATGAAAAAAAACATACTGTTTTTAGCAACATTACTTTTAGTAATTGTTCTTCCCTACATTGCAAAATCAGGTAACCCGCCTGTAGTTAAATGGACAGTTAAAAATCCCTTTGAGCAAAAGGTTTTTATAGAAAATAAGGGGCAATATGAGATAAATGGTAAAGTGCAATCAAAAGACATTTTATTCAGTGCAAGACAAGGTGGCTTGCTATATTATTTTACCAATAATGCTATTTGGATCAAAAAGCCGCGTATGGTAATACGCAAAGGCAGCCAAATTAAGATTTCGGCTAATGATACTATAGAGCAATTTCATCAGATTGAATTTGTAAATGCCAACTCACAGGCACAAGTAATAGGTGAGGGTAATTTGCGTTGGTACAGTAATTTCAGAACACACAATGGCAGTGTAAAAGCACAGGCATATAAAAAGCTAATTTATTTAAACCTGTATCCCGGCATTGATATGGAATTTTATTTTCCGCAGGACAGCGCCGGTTTTGAATATTCTTTCATTGTTCATCCCGGGGCTGATGTGTCGCAAATAAAAATAAATTACCCCTTGGGTAAAACAATAGAACTAACGCTTGAGAAAAATTTAACCGTACAATCTTCATTCGGTAAGTTCACTGATATGGCTCCTGCGGCAAAACAGGCAGGTAGTTATATTAATTGCTCAATGGTTTATGATGGAAACGATGTGCATTTTAATGTTGCTAATTATGATAAAACCCAAACACTTGTTATTGACCCGTGGGAGGTTACCCCTTCTTTTATTGGAGGTAATAATAGCGGATTTGATATTGATTGGGATAATGCCGGTAATTGTTATGTGTATGGGGGAGGTTACGAAACGTTAAATGTGTCATGGTATCCATACCAACTAATGAAATTCGATCCGAGTGGCAATTTATTATGGACATACACTACAGATTTTTCTTCAACTGACGGTGACCAGTATTTGGGTGATTTTGCCGTAGATAAGAGCAGCCAGTCAGTGTATATAGGTGAAGGCTTTAACAAAGGTGGTGCAGAGATGGTGAAATTAAATTCTGTAGGTAAGGTAATTGACAGTTCGGGTAATACCAACATGATTGAAATGTGGCGAATAGCTTTTAGCAGGTGCACACAACATGAGGCGGTTATTGGCGGCGGAAATATTGTTAATACAAATTATAATTCAGCCATTGCCATTACTCCTGCTGATAGCGATTTGTCTAACCTTAATGCAGTTAATGTTTTAAACACCAATTCCTATTATCATGATGTATGCTTATTAACCTTAGATGATACGGGTAATGTGTATATGTCCTATTGTTCTAATAGCCAGGGCAATATTGTAATTAAATCGCCGATATCTTCACTAACTACAATTGATTGGAATAAATCGGACAACTATAATTTTTTAGTGGCAAATAGTGTTTTATATGGTTTTGGGAATGGGGGAGATAAAACACCACCCAACGGTTTTAATGGTATGACAGTCAGCAATAATGTGCTTTATACTTACGATAGCTACACTCTTCAACAATGGAACACATCTACAGGAGCAATAACAATAAAGAAAACAGTAAACACGCCTAAAGTAAATAATCAATCTATATACTGGGGTGGACTTACTTCTGATGACTGCGGAAACATTTTTGCAGGTTCAACAACATATATTAATCAATATAACAGCAGTTTAAACTTAGTTAACACTTATTCACTACCAGACACAGTTTATGATGTTAAATTAGGCAACAACAATATTTTATATGTCTGTGGAATTAATTTTATAACGGCTATACAGGTTAGATTATCTTCCTGTAATTCAATTGGCAGTAACCTTCAAATCACCAATCACATTGTTAACGCGGGATGTAGCGCCGGCTCAGACAGCATCTCTATTTCAGGAGGTGTGCCGCCGTATTATGTAACATGGAATACGTCTCCGGTGCAAACCGGTTTTAAAGCCACTAATCTTTCGCCCGGTGTTTACGTTGCAACTGTGGGCAGTAGCTCCTGCCTTGCCAGTGTGTTTTATGATACAGTTCGTATTATAGGCAACCCCTTGAATGTTCAACCTCAATCACCCATAGTATGTAACGGGCAAAGCGTTAAACTTAAAATAAAGAGCAAAGGAAGTGATTTCATCTGGAGCCCCTCCACCGGCTTGAATACTACTACGGGAGATAGTGTTATTGCCAGCCCCACTGTTTCAACGGTTTATTTTATAGTGGGAAAAGATTCGCTGGGATGTGATGCAAGCGCAAGTGATACGCTCTATGTGCCTTCCACTGTGTTACGCGTTACACCCCAATCGACTATGATATGTAAAGGGGCAAGTATAACGCTTAAAGTGACCAGTGAAGGAACAGATTTTACATGGAGTCCCTCCACGGGCTTAAATTCCACAACCGGTACGAGTGTTATGGCAACCCCTTCTGCAAGTTCTGTTTATACTATAAAAGGAACGGATTCAGTGGGTTGCCCAATAACCGGAACTGATACTGTGAGAATAGCTACAGGGAAACTTTATATTTATCCCCAATCGCCTCAATTATGTAAATATGATACGTTTGAACTTTATGTACCGGATCTAACAGAGAATTTAGTTTGGACTCCATCAACAGGTTTAAATAAAACTACCGGAGATACAGTACTGGGTAGTGCACTTACTACAACTATTTATACAGTAACAGGCAACGATTCGCTGGGTTGTCCTTCTGTTGGTACTGACACTGTTAAATTGGCTCCCGCCTCATTTAACATACTGCCTAAAAATCCAACAATATGTTCAGGATCAACTGTTACCTTGTCCGCGCAGTATAATAGCAGTTTCAGTTTCATATGGAGACCCACTGCAGGATTAATTGACTCATCACAATCAGGTGATTCTGTATTGGCTGCTCCTACCATATCAACTGTTTATACTTTAACCGGGCAGGATGTATTTGCACCGAGTTGTGTTGTAACCGGAACAGATACCGTTGTGGTTAGTTCAGGGTCTGTACCATTGATAGTTCAGCCTCAATCTCCCGTCGTTTGCGAAGGGCAAAGCATTACACTTTATGTACAGGGAGGTGGTACAGGATTTATTTGGACACCCCAATTGGGATTAATTGATTCAACACTCTCAGGCGATACAGTAGTTGCGGCTCTAACAGGAACAACTGTCTATTTGGTAACAAAGTTAGATACCTTGGGTTGCAGCGAAACCGGAACAGATACCGTTGTGGTTAAATCTGCGCCTCCATTAATAATCCTTCCTCAGGATACATCAATTTGCAGCGGGCAAAGTGTTACACTTTATGTAAACGGTGGAGGGGTATTTTATACCTGGTCTCCCGCAACAGGGTTAAACGCAACAATAGGCGACAGTGTGGTTGCCAGCCCTACGGTAACAATTACATACACAGTATTAGGATATGATTCTCTGGGCTGCAATGTAACGGGAGCCGATTCAGTAACCGTATTACCCTCTCCCAATAAACCAACACTTATAACGGGGCATGGTGATACTCTTTTTTCAGGTTCAAAATATCACAATCAATGGTATCGTGATGATACCCTTCTTCCCGGTGATACCAGCCAATATATTATAATTACCTGTGATACATGTCGCTATTGTGTGGCAGTAAATTACGGGTGTATTAGTGATACAACTTGTACATTTACGATTGGCGGTATCCGGCAGGTAGGGCTTCAAAATTCTGTACAACTATTCCCAAATCCTGTCAATGATAAAGAGTTTATTAAAATTAATTCATCAGCCGGCGATTTAAGCAATTGGAATCTTCAGCTAACCGATGTGCTTGGACGAGTAATTTATAAAACCCAATCTCTAAATTATTTAAATCAGATTGATATGTCGAAAATACCCTCTGGAATGTATTTTATAAGTATCACCAATCGAACAGGCAGGGCAGTGTTTCCGTTGGTTAAGCAGGAATAACTACTTAGAACCGTTCTAACTGCGAGAAAAAGAAATCACATTCAACAATGGCATTCTCATCAGAATCAGAACCATGAATGGCATTACGTTCCAATGATTCGGCAAAGGTTTTGCGTATAGTGCCTTCGGCGGCATTAGCCGGGTTGGTGGCGCCAATCAGTGTGCGGAACGCCTCAACGGCATTATCTTTTTCAAGAATAGCCGGAATAACCGGTCCCGAGGTCATAAACTTAACCAAGTCGTTATAAAACGGGCGTTGTTTATGAATAGCATAAAACTGCCCGGCTTGCTCAGGGGTGAGGCGGGTAAGTTTTAATGCCACAATACGAAATCCTGCTTTCTGTATTTCTTTAAGTATTGCACCCGCCACGCCCTTGCTTACGGCGTCGGGTTTAAGTATTGTTAAAGTTTGTCTGCCCGCCATGAGTAGTAAAATTTTCCGCAAAAGTAGTTATTACGGTTTATCCGCAAAATCTTAGTAATAAAATAATTTCAGTTTTTGCCTAAAAAATGCGACCTTCGCCCACCTAATTTTAAACATGGTTGAAGTTGAGACGATTCATTCGTTTGCCGAAACGCTTGAATCTGCTAAAAATATAGTTATTGTTAATCACCGCAAACCCGATGGCGATGCTATGGGGTCGAGCCTGGGCTTATATCATTATCTGTTAAAAAAGTACCATGTCAGCGTTACCCTGATTACACCCACTGATTACCCCCAATTTCTATGGTGGCTGCCCGGCAACGATGAGGTGCTCAATTTTGAAACAAACGATAAAAAAGCAACCGCTCTTATCAGTAAAGCCGATTTGGTGTTTTGTGTGGACTTCAATAAGCCGCACCGCGCAGAAAAGTTGGGCGAACTCATCCTGCTTTCCAAAGCCGCTAAAGTTTTGGTTGACCATCATCCTGAGCCTGAACGGGTTTTTGATTTTTATTTTCATGATGTGGAAGCAACGTCATCGTCAGAAATTGTGTATGATTTAATCAGGAAGCTGGGTGATCAAAATTATATGGATAAAGAAGTGGCAACATGCATCTATACCGGTTTGATGACAGATACCGATAATTTCAGGATACCCAACACCACCTCAAAATCGCACATCATAGCCGCCGACCTTATTGACAGGGGGGTTGACAATGCCGCTATTTACTCCAATGTTTATGAAACATATTCCGAAAACCGCCTGCGGTTTTTCGGCTATTGCATTTTAGAAAAGATGGATTATTTATCCGATTTAAATACAGGAATTATCGCCATTGAGCGCGAAGACATTTATAAGTTCCATATTAAAACCGGCGATACCGAGGAGTTGGTTAACTATCCCATGAAAATAAAGGGAACACGTCTTGCCGTGCTTATAGCACAGCGTCCAAATGAGGTGAAATTATCCTTCCGCTCTAAAGGAAATATAGATGTAAATGAATTTGCCAAAACCTATTTTAAAGGCGGCGGGCATAAGAATGCATCGGGGGGCAGTTCTGAGGTATCCGTAGCCGAAACGAAAAAAAACCTGATTGACCTTTTACATAAAAACAAGTATTTATTTAACGATTAAAATAGTTCTATGAAAAAATTAATTCTTTTTGCGGCGTGTATTCTCGTATCGGCAACGGTGTTTGCCGATAATGGCTATAAAATATCGCCAAGCGGGGTGCGCTACAAAATATATTCATCAAACCCCGGTACAAAAGTAGCCACAAGTAATATTGTACGCCTCAATTTTACCATGCGCACATCTAAAGACTCTGTTATTTTCTCTTCAACTGCCGATTGGAAAATTGATCAGCCGAAATATAAAGGCGATTTGATGGATGGCTTAACCATGCTTGCCGAAGGCGATAGCGCCGGGTTCATTATGCCCATTGATTCACAATACAAGGGAATGCAGTTGCCGCCTTTCTTAAAACATGGCGATGATATGAAGATGGATGTTAAAATTTTAAAAATATATACTATGGAACAATACCAGGCTATGCAGCAGCAAATGATGGCAAAACAAAAAACCGCGGATGATTCTCTTATTCAGGAGTATATCAAAAAAAATAATATATCCAATGTGCAAAAAACACCGGATGGGTTGTATTATGTGATAACACAACAGGGCGCCGGAGTAAAACCCGCTCCCGGGCAAAAGGTAAATGTAAACTACACGGGCAAACTTTTGGATGGAAAAGTATTTGATTCATCGCTTAAGCCCGGTCGCACGCCGCTTCAGTTCACGCTGGGAGGCGGAAATTTAATTAAAGGATGGGATGAAGGTGTTGCTCTTTTAAATGTAGGCGGCAAGGCAACATTACTTATTCCTTCGGGGCTTGGTTTTGGTTCACAAGCCAGGGGTGACGTTATTCCTGCCAATGCCGTTCTTGTTTTTGATGTGGAGTTGATAAGCGTTGCTAAACCGCAGGCACAGGTTGATGATTCACTCATACTGGATTATATTAAGAAAAATAACCTCGCTAATGTTCAAAAAACACAGGACGGTTTATATTATGTTGTAACCCAGCAGGGAACAGGTGCCAAGCCAACGGCGGGGCAAACCGTAACCGTAAACTACACCGGCAAGCTGTTAGACGGAAAAGTGTTTGATTCATCGCTTAAGCCCGGGCGCCAGCCGTTTAGTTTCCAGTGCCCCGGCGCTGTTATAAAAGGATGGAATGAGGGCATTCCGCTTTTAAATGCCGGCAGCAAGGCAACCCTGCTTATTCCGTCCGCGCTTGGCTATGGTCCGCAGGGCAACCAGGGTATTCCCCCCGATGCCGTGCTTATTTTTGATGTAGAACTTATTAACGCAAAATAATTTATTTAAAATTTAAAACACGATATGAAGAAAATAGCTTTAGTAATAACCGTTGTAGTGTTTGCTTTCGCCGCCTGTAAAAAATCAGGCGTTAGCGGGTACGACCAAACGAAGGATGGGGTATTGTATAAAATGATGGTTACCACCAACAGCCCCAAGGCAAAAATGGGAGATGTATTAACCGTGAATTATGTTGAGAGGACGCAGAATGACTCGGTACTGTTTAATTCCCGTTCTACCGGTCGTCCGTTTATGCTTATGGTAAGTGAGGCTATATTTAAAGGCGATCCGAGGGCATCATTGACGATGGTTGGCGTGGGCGACAGTATATCATTCATGGTGCCCATTGATTCTTTAATGCACGCTCAAAATCCCACGCCGGATATGCAAAAACAAATTGATGCAAGGAAAGCCGTATTGAAAAAGCATGGCGATTATGTTAGAATGGACGTTAAAGTTTTAGACCTGAAATCAATGGCGGATATAAAGAACGAACAAGCCGCCGCTGCCGCAAAAGCTGCCGAAGCTGAAAAAACCGCCCTTCCCGATTATTTGGCTACGAACAAAATAAAAGCCCAGCAAACCGCTTCGGGATTGTATTATGTTATTGATAAGAAAGGAAAAGGTGCGCTGCCCAAAGCCGGTCAAAAGGTGACCGTGAATTATACCGGAACCCTGCTCGACGGCACCGTATTTGACAGCAGTCTTAAGCCCGGCAGAACACCATTTACGTTTACGCTCGGACAAGGACAGGTTATTAAAGGATGGGACGAAGGCATTGCATTGTTTCCTGTTGGCAGCAAGGGACGCTTGTTCATTCCTTCCGATTTGGCGTATGGACCGCAGGGCAACCAGGGCATTCCGCCAAATACACCACTGGTATTTGAAATTGATGTGCTTGGCGTTGGCGTTAACGTGAAATAACTTTATTTTGTTTTTATAATTTTTAACCGCTCCGATGTTTCGGGGCGGTTTTTTTATTGGGCGCCCCGATATACCGGAGGGCTTTGTGCTGACAAGAACTTTTAACTTTCTGACAATTAATTTTTTAATCGCCTGGTTTTCAATGCGCACAGGTATGGCTGTCAGGAAAAGTTGTTGTCGGATTCTTGTCAGCATTGTTGTCAGTAGTTGTAAGGGTGCTAAGGTATAAGCCGTAAGGGATAAGGCGGGAGTGGTGTACTGACAAGAACTTTGCACAACTTGTCTTTTAATTATTAGTTTTCTCATTATCAAGGGTTTTGAGGGTGTGGGTCAAGTTCTGTTGTTGCGCGGTTCTTGTCGGCATTGTTGTCAGTAGTTGTAAGGGTACTAAGGTAAAAGCCGTAAGGGGTAAGGCATACCCGCCCGAACGCCCGCCTGTCCACATTCGGGCAGGTACCCGTTCGGTACGGGCGGGAGTGGTGTGTTTTTGGTTTAGCATAAAATTTACTTTGCCGTAAAATTAGCGGGTAACTAACAACGGTGAGAAAAGTTGGGACAGGAAATTAATTTGAGAATGAGACAATTTGAAAATTTGAAAATGGCTGCGCGAATTGCTCATTTGTCTGAATTGCTGATTAGGTTGATTTATGGATTGCACACATTAACCCCGAAGGGTGTTTGATAAAGTTTATAAATAATTATCTTTGGGTATTATGATATGATATGGCAATGACCCGATACGAAATTATTATATATTGGAGCCAGGATGACAAATCTTATATAGCCGAAGCGCCCGAATTACCCGGTTGCGCCGCCGACGAAAAAACCTATAGCGAGGCATTAGCCAATGTGGAGATGGTAATTAAAGAATGGATTGAAACGGCAAAATTGTTAAAACGCCCCGTGCCTAAGCCAAAAGGAAGGCTTCTTTTTGCTTAATATACCCACCAAATAATCACTTTTATAGCTGAAAATTTTTCTTGTCACTTTTTGTGTTACTCACCTTAAATTATTTTCCAAAGGAGTTCGTGAATCCGCGAAAAGCGGATGGCTACAAAAAGTAACCAAAAAAATCTAGTCCGCGAAATTACTCACGTCTTAATTATTTTCAATTGTGTTCGTGCGTTGCGCTCCGCTTTAAACACTCGCGGACGGCTCGGCTGCCCGAGGTTGTGCTGTATATTATGATTATAGCCTGAAGAAAACTTTTGCCTGAAAACCCCAAAGGGGTGAAATTTTTATAGAAAAAACAAATACCTATTTAAAGAACCCTGAAAGGGTGACATAGTTGCGGGATGAATTAAAATAGCTCAGACATTTTTTTTGCTTTTAATAATTTATTTATATCTGTGTAGCGTGGTGCCTGCATTCCGCCTTGACCTAAATCATTTTTAATTTCTCTACTTAATTTTTTAGGCTCTCCTTTAAATATCAATTTATATTTACCATCTACCCCATAGGGTTCTACACTTTTAACTTCAGCATAATGAGTTATGGCAGAAATTGGAGCAGTTTGATAACCGGCAATGTATTTAATTTTATCTACCATACCCCCTGATATTCTAATTGCATACCAAACATGTTGATCAATGAAGGCTCGTTCAAATCCTTCTTTTTGTGCGGGAACTACTATTGTATTTTTAGATGAAGTAGACTTATCTTCAAAAGATGTAATAGTTTTAACTATTGCTTTAGGCTTCTCGAACGCCTTAACACCAACTAATGGAAGTGTTTGATAAATTTCAGTCAGAAAAACCTGCATTTCAGCTTTTTCAGCTTCTGAAATGGTAGGTTCCTGAGGTTGATTTCCATTCTCCAACTTACTTTGCTTTACCTCTAAAACTTTCTCAATAAGTGCATATTCAAGCCATTTTACGTGAGTGGCGTTTATTTTGTCTGGACAAACAAAAATAACCGCCTTATCCCAAAACTCTTTGCTTTTTATGTGTTGCTCAATTCTGTTTTTTATATTATCGGCTTGACCAATATAAACGGTAGGAAGTTCGTCTCCCGGATCGGCATAACCAGTAAGTATATATACACCTGCTCCTGTTAGTTCTTCGCGATTTTTTATTTGATCCCATTTGTTACGAGAGAATGCAAAAAATTTAGATGTTGAAGTCAAACGGTCAATTATTCTGAGTCCTTCAGGATCTCCATCCGGAACAAATATTCTAATTGTAAAAGGATTTGCCATAAATCGTTTTAATAATATTTAATACAGTATCAAAAATAATAAAACTAACTCAACCACAGTAAACAACCTATGCTTGTATATTACATTAATAAACATTATAAAATAGTAAGGAAAACCTTCTTATCTATTTTAAAAGATTGCAAAATGAGGTATTATAGTCTGTGGTATTATATATACCACCTAAATATCTTTGTACCAATTGAAAAAGAATAAATATCTTCTGGAAATGGGTAACCAAATCAGGGTTATACGTAAAGCAAAAGGATTGTCACAGGAACAACTAGCTTTACGAGCAGAGGTTGATCGCTCATATGTAGGCGGAATTGAAAGAGGTGAAAGGAATGTTAGTTTCTTAACACTCGTTAAAATAGCGGAATGTCTTGAATGTGATATCGCCAAATTCACCAAAGGAATCCCAAAATGACAGATAAAGAAAAAATTCAGTTAGCTGAAGAACTTTTGAAGTATTGTAAAAAATTTAATGTGCCTCTTGAATTTTTATTTGAAATACTTGAAGATCAAAAAGTAACTCCAATGATTAGAGGAAAAGCAATGGAGTATAACGCATATCTTCTTTTAGACAATATTCTACCAAAAACATCTTGGAGTATACAGAAATTAAATTTAAATGCACAAACCGGGACATACGATGAAGATATAAGTATTACACACAAAAGAACAGGTGTGATTTTGAAAGTTGAAAGTAAAAGTGCTGTTCGTGGTTCAATTAATAATGGGATAAGGAGTAGAATCCTAAAAGAACCGCATTTTAGTGTAAAATGTCATAGGTCAAGAAGTAATATAAGTTTAGCCGGATCATCTAATGACCGATACTCTGTAGACAGTTTTGATGTTTTGGTTACTAATCCATCAAATGCGATTTTTGAAGGAAATACAGTTGGCGAATATTTAGAAGTTGTGCATAATAACGACCTGAAACAAATGCTTTATGAATTTTATGAAGTAACTACAGATGAAAATTTAATATCAGCTTGTGAAGCAGATTGGCGTTTTTGTATTCCGAAAGATATTGCTATAAAAGGTTTTATTCCGAGAACTCCCTATGTTAAATTAGAGGATGATGAAAACTGGAAACCTCTTTCAAGCATTGAGGAAAGGCTGTTACAGGTAGTAGATGAAAAAAGAAAATCGAGTCGAACTACGAGGCGAAAGTAAGTTCTAAGTCCTTTGGTTTAACTTTTTCCGAAGCGAAGTTAAGTACGAATAACTCCTTACCTTTATACCTCTCCCCTTTTTTATTTGTGCCGTTACGCTGGTCGTCTGTTCTTTGAATGCAGTAATTCCATTCCTTATCATGTAATTCCCTCATCCAATTATAAAGCTCACGGATTTCAGGTATATTATCATAAGTTATAAAAAGATATAATCTTTTATTATTTCTCTTTAAACATTTTTCGAGTCTATAATGATCTTGCTTTGTAAAAAAATGTTGATAGAATTTGTCCTGGTCTGCATTAAAGTATGGAGGGTCAATGAAAAGTAGTGCCTTATCAGGAGCATTATCAATCACTTGTTCAAAATCAAAATTTGTGATTTGGACATTTTGAAGTTTTTTACTTGTGCGAATAATATTCCGAGCCCAATTTTTTGGCTGCATTGAGAATTTATCACCATATCCCCAATACATATTTTGGGCATTCATAATTCCACTATAAGATGTTCGATTCAAATAAAACCAGCGCCCCGCTTTTTCAAGTTCGTTCTTTGGTTTAAATGTAGTTTTGAAGAAGCTGTGAAGTTCTTTTGTAGCTGGCAATGGTTCACCATATAGTACCCCATCAGTCAATTCTTTTGGAATTCTACTTTCTTTTTCCAATCGTTTTTTTAGAAGATATATTAATTCGTTTGGGTTATCGCGAATTGTTAGGTAAACGTTTACAAGTTCTTTATCAATATCATTAAGCTGGTTGATTTCAACTTTGGATTTAGCAAAAAATATGCTACCACCCCCTGCAAACGGCTCAATGTATACATTATGCTTTGGAATATGTTCAAGAATGAGTTTTCTTGCATAGAATTTTCCCCCTGCATATCGAAAAGGACTATTAATTGAATTGTTCATAAAACAAATATAATACTGAGGTATTAAAGTCCGCAATCTTCATTGAAATACTTTTCAACAATGCTATATTAATATTGTATCAAAAAAGTTTTTATTTTCAAAATTCAGATTATAATACATCATTACAGATTCTTTTTTGTTAATTAAATTATCAAACTCAATTGAACAATTAACAATATTTTTTTTTAATAACAAATTATTTATAAATATACCTGAAAACAGGTAGAAGAAGAATAACCACCCCACCTCTGCTCAAAGCTCTGCCCCCTCCTTCAAAAGGAGGGGAATATTGAAGATGGCACAACGCCCGCGTGAGCGATTGCAGCGAAAACCCCGCAGCCCCGCTTTTCGCGGGCGAGGACTTATAGTGAAAGCCCGGTGCGCTTTTCGCGCACACGCCCAAATAAAAATAATTATTTAGCTTGTACTGCCAATTATGACTACCACTAAAACCTTCACCGACCAGTTAGGCAGGGAAATAAAAATATCTTTTCCGCCCCGGCGCATTGTTTCGCTGGTGCCCTCGCAAACGGAATTGCTTTTTTATTTGGGATTGGATGAGGAGATTGCCGGCATCACAAAGTTTTGTGTTCACCCGGCTGAAAAGGTGAAAGCGAAATTGAAAGTGGGCGGCACAAAGCAACTGCATCTTGAACTAATTCGCGAAATTGAACCCGACCTTATCATCGGCAATAAAGAAGAAAACAAAGAAGAGCAGGTGAGCGACCTGATGAGCGAATTTGCCGTGTGGATGAGCGATATTAAAACCCTGCACGACGCTTATGATATGATACAACGGGTGGGAGAGCTGGTGAACAAAAGTGATGAGGCGAAAAAATTAGTACACGAAATTAAATCGCAATTTGAAACGCTGAAAAATAAATTGAAGAACAGTGAGCCGGTGAAAACCTTATACCTTATCTGGCGCAACCCTTATATGACCGTGGGCGGTGATACGTTTATTAATGCGATGCTTGAATTGGCGGGGCTTGATAATTGTTTTAAAAATAAATTGCGCTATCCCGAAATTTCTGAAGACGACATAAAAAAGGCAAACCCAAAAGTGGTGCTGCTTTCCAGCGAGCCCTATCCGTTTAAAGAAAAACATATTGAAGAAATAAAACGCATTTGCCCGTTGGCAAAAATAATACTTGTAGATGGTGAACTATTTAGCTGGTATGGCAGCCGGCTTTTGAAGTCTGCTCCTTATTTTGAGGAGTTATTGAAAAAAATGAATAATGAACCGCAGAATACTGAATATTGAATGTTGAAGTGATGCAAACTTCTACATTGGATATTCGTTATTCATTATTCGAAATTCATTTTTTTACTCTCGTGGCAATGAAAAGCTGAACACGCTTCCTTCGCCGGGATTTCCCTCAGCCCATATTTCACCGTTGTGCTTCGATATTACTTTTTGAACAATGGAAAGACCGATGCCTATACCTTCAAATTCATGTTGATTATGCAAGCGCGAAAAGGCTTTAAACAATTTATCGGCTTGTTTCATATCGAAACCAATGCCGTTGTCTTTTATGAAATAGGTTGTGGAGCCGTTAACGGATGAGCACCCGATTTGGATTATTGATTGTTCTTTTTTACTGCTGTATTTTATGGCGTTGGAGATAAGGTTCACCCACACGTGGCGCAGCATGTTGCTGTCGCCTTTTATAGCGGGTAACGTTTCAATGCGGAAGATGATTTTTCCGCCGGTATAAAAGCGGGTTTGTTCCTCAACAATAGAGCGGACAAGGGTGTCCATGTCCACATCTTCTTTAACGAGGCTTGAATAACTGACTTGTGAAAGGGCAAGAAAATCTTTTATAAGCTGTCCCATAATCTCGCACTGGCTGACAATGGTATCTATTACGAATTTACTTTTATCATCAAGATCGCCGGAGTCCTTAAGCAAATCGGTGCAGCCCAAAATATTAGCCAAAGGCAATCGCAGGTCATGGGCGACCATTGAGGTGAACGATTCCATTTCTTTTGAGGCATCGTCTTTTTTAGAAAAATGTTTTTTCTCTATGCCATAATTAAGTTCGATCATAAGCATTCGTTTTAATTGCCCGTTAATATTGGAACAAATACCCTGTGGTAATGCAGTTACTCACCGGGAAATTTGTCGCACAATGTTGCAGTAGTATTGCGCGTTTCTGAGTGGAAATATTTTTATCCGGGCATAACATGGCACGGATTAAATACAGGACAAAATTAAGGGCACATGAGCCGGAACGTAAAAGAGATTACAATCCTTTGTGACTTGAAAGTTTTTGAGAGTGATTAGAGGGGTATTTTAAGTGTGCTGCCAACCAAAATGCCGTTTACAAGGTAGAACCCGGTGGCGCCATTGGGTAAGATGTCGTAGGTATATCCGCCCGTATAATTAACAGTATCCAACTCAATCACTCTTGATTTTTGTACCATATCAAAGCGTTTTATTTGGCTAAGAACACGCCTGTCGGCAAGAGGATGACCAAATGATGCGGTGAACTCTCTGCCATCATTTAGTTTTATATGAATCATTTTATGGCTGGGTGGCACGGGGCTTTTGCCTATTGTTAAAATTGTTGTTGCAAAATGGTTTCCTGAAGCATCAACTGTAATAACGGAGTCGCCGGTTTTAAGGTCTTTCACTTCAACGGCGCCTTTAGGCGTTTCGATAAGAGCATAATAAGGCAGGCATATGGGGCAATTGATTTTAAAAGGCTTTTTAGTTGTAATTGAAATTTGACCCGATGGTGAAATTTGCCCTTGGTAACGCCATTGCCCGCCGTCGGTTGATTTGACGTCTATCTGGAAAGTATATTTCACAGGCAACGTGTCAAGTGTTATGGCTAAGAGAGCTTTGTGCTGACGGTATACCGCTAATTTTTCGTCATTGGTGAAATTGGTTTTACCGGTTATGCCCAAGTGTTCAGTGATGGCGCGTAATTCTTCGGAATTCGGTTTCAATGTATCGAAAAAGTGTTGTGCCGAATTTTGTTCAACAGCCGGTCTCACAACAGGAAAAAAATCACGGTCACAATAATTCACTTCGCCCAGGCTGTCAACCAAACGAAGTTTAAGTTGATAATAATTAAGTGTAGTTGGCGGATCTTTGTCAATGTGATGACAGGTTTGCACTGGCAATACCGAAAATAGTAGAAAAAGATATTTCATTTCATAATTAGTGTTAGAAAACAAGCTTGCTGCATAACAAATATACTATGAATTACACCCAACCCAAAATCATTGCCCGGCATCTACTTGTTACAGATGTTAGTAACATTTTCTATTTTTGGGGATAAAATAGTTATAAAAATACCTTAATATTAAGTCGGTATTTTAGGCAGTACTTATAGTAAATGTTGTTAATCAGCATTTTAATTCATATAAGCATTGTTAAATTTAATATATTGCAACGGATATTTTCAAGTACAATGCAAACTGTCGAATCAGAGTTACTTCGAATAAAGAAAATGCAATGGGCGAGCTTATTGATAAGCTTACCTTCATCTATATATATTTTTATAGGTATTTCAGATAAAATACATCGTTATTTATTTGATAATAATAAGCCTCTTCCTGTTCTTACCTATCTGAATTTATTTTTATATATAATTTTACCAATTACCGGTTTTCTCATTTTATTATATGCTCACCTTCGTATGCTTAAGGTTGAAAAATTCAAACGCCATGCATCAACAATCAATAAACTGAATTTTTATTCCAGCCTTTTGCTGATTTATTTTATCATATTACTGGTTAGAGTAATACTGTTTTTGGCATTCTCGTACTAAACTTAATGAAAACTAATCCCAAATCAGCGATGAAAAGAGGATTAGCTTTTGTAAGCTACAACTGGTTTCGCATTACTTGTATCTTATTGATTATTGTGCTTACTCTTCTTATCTTATTCTTTTGTTCAAAAGGCAGATTTAATATACTCCATTAAATTTCTGCAAGTTTATGATAAATGAGAAGGTTAAATTATTTGGAAACCAAAATTTTTCTCGTTACTGTTTCGTTATTAGACGCTATAGTTATGAAATATATTCCATCATCTTTTAGTTCAAAATTTAACTGATGTTGATTAGGCTGTAATTCATAGATCAATTGCCCGAGTACATTAGTTACTTTTAGTTCATTAATATTTTTATTACTCACAACTGTTATTCCGCCGCTCGTCGGATTCGGATAAACTGATAGCTGTTCACTGTTAACCGGCAACTGATTTATGCTGCTCGGTTGATTAATAATAAGCGTATCGTCTTTTGGCTGAAAAATAATCGGATTGCCCGCCGAATCAACTGCCTCGTACGACGTAAAGGAAATAATATATTGCGCAACTGTAATTGAGGGCGACAATGTAAAATAAAGGTCGCCTATTTTGCCATAGCCGTTTGTGTTGTGATGATCTATTCGTGCTACTGCTGTTTCTACATCATTATTCAAATGAGTGAGTGTGAGCGCATCCGAATTTTTTGCGCCGGTAAATGAATTGACATAGTTAAATGCCAACGTGCCGGATTGAAGAAGCGACATATTTAAACCTATATCATATCCTAAAGCGTATAGCATGGTTATCTGTTCTGTTGAAGTGCCAAGCCACACCGAGATATGAACGGGGCTGCCGGGGTAATATGAACTGCTGTCGGCTATAAAATAAAACGGAACTGTTTCCTGAATAGTGTCAGGTGAATATCCCTTCATCGGTAAATTATGAGTGAGCCCGTAGTTTAAAACAATTGCCAGCGTATCATCAGAATTAATTATACCATCACCATTGCAGTCAACATATTTTCTATTCAATCCATCATACTGAATGGAATCCCAATCGGTAGCAAGATATGGCAACCAGGAATTGGATATTGAGTACCGCTTAGTGTCGGTATCGCCGTAATAAATACCAATAGGAATAAGGTCGTAATTATTTGCAATAGAATCATCATTGACATCGCCGGGCCACACTACGCTGCATGAATCAACGGTTATAACCACAGCGCCCGATGATGAACATCCAATAGAATCCAAACAGATCAGTGTGTAGGTTGTTGTAACGGTTGGGGTGGCTACTGTACTGTCAGAGGAAGTAGAACTTAAGCCGTTTGACGGGCTCCATGCAAAACTTGATTCTGCATTGTTTACAGAAAGAGTGACACTTTGGCTGTTGCAAACCGTTGGTGATTGGGGCTGAATAATTAGAGCCGGTGGGGCATCAATAATAACTCTGACAAAAGTATCCTTACTACAAATACCATTGCTTACGGATACCAAGTAAGCAGAATCTTTTACAGGTGATACCGTAATGGTAGCAGTTGTATCTCCTGTACTCCATAAGTAGGATGAGCCACCGGAAGCTGTGAGTTCAATACTTCCTGCATTGCAAATGACGGGTGATGAAGGTTGTATAGCGGGTTCAGGCACATTAATTACCGTGACAGTTACTGAACTATCCGTGTTGCAAATGCCATTACTGACGGATATATTATAGATAGTATCTTTTGCAGGACTTAGTGTAATACTGCTTGTAGTATCGCCGTTGCTCCAGCTATATGACGTGCTGCCCGAAGCAGTAAATACAATATTTTCTCCTTTGCAAATGGTGTGTGATTGAGGCTGAATGGTTAAAATTGGCGGCGTACTCACCGTAATACTCACAAAGGTGTCTTTGGTGCAAATGCCATTGCCGGCGACTACGGTATAGGTAGAATCTTTTAATGGTGCTACAGTAATGGTTGCAGTAGTATCGCCTGTACTCCATAGATAAGTTGAACCACCCGAAACAGATAGCTTAGCCTGTGAACCTATGCATATTGCGGTATCGCCAAATAAAACAAATTGCAAACTCTTGCCAATAGAAATATAAGAATTGCAGGAAACATTACTGCTGGTAGCAGGATTGGACGAAATAATCCTGATATGATAATGTGAACCCAGGGGTGTACCATTATTAATTTTAACATTAATAATGCCGCTTGCAGTTGATGTTACGGACCCGATAGTTACTGCCGAAACGAAACTGCCTGTTGAATTGGATAGTTGTGCAGTAAACGTGTTGCCTGGATTGAATGTGCCGGTTACGGTGTAAGGAAGGGGCTCATATAAATCGGGGCAGTATACTGAATCAAAAACACCTGCAATGGTTCTGTTGCCAACGGTATCCAGTTTTGCTATAAATATATTTTCTGTTGATGTGGCAGGAATGCTGTCTGTTCCGAATTTGGCATAATAACGAAACCCGCCGGTAGCATAAACATAATTGCTGTTATCAATGGTAATGCCGTGTATACCGCCGCCTGCAGTGGCACCCTGCACCCACTGTATAGCGCCGTTGCTGTTGGCATATTTTGCAACAAATACATTCCCCGAGGATAAATTCATTGAACTAAATATTGCGGAGCCATTTGCAAAACTTCCCGCGGCATATACATAATTATTTTTATCCAACGCAATGGCAAACCCGGCATCGTTACCGGTGCCGCCTGCACTTTGCACCCACTGCCACTGCCCGTTATTGTTACATTGTGTTACAAATATATCATTACCGCCCGCACTGGTTACAGATAAGTTTCCAAACTGGGCTGTATTCGCAAATCCGCCCGTTGCATAAAGGTTGCCGCAGGAGTCAATGGTTAAATCATTTGAGCCGCCAAAAGTGCCGGCGAATGAATTGGTGGCTGTTGTTACCCATTGGGTATTACCGGCAGTGTCATATTTAGCGATAAAAAAATCTGAAATTCCGGTAGATGCCGGCGCAGTAACTGTTCCAAATACAGGAGAACCTGTGTAATCGCCGCAGAAATAAATATTGCCGTTGTTATCTGTAATAATATCTCTCCCGTCGTCACTGCCGTCAGCCGCGCCGGTGCCATAAATACTTTGCGCCCAGGTAAAATTTCCGTCACTGTCGAGTTTGGTTAAAAAGATAGCGTTGTACGAACCCGAATAACTTAATGTGGTTGTACCAAACGTATAACTACCGCTTGTAAAGATGCCCGTGACATAAACATTGCCATCATTATCCGCCGTAACGCCTGAACCACTGATACCGTTGGGGATTATAACCGCCCATTCTAATATTCCTGCGTTGTTGTATTTATCTATAAACATGCCGCCTAAGCCGCCGTTTATTATTCCCGTGCTGTAAGTGTTATCTTTATTATCTCTGTAGAATCCTTCCGTGTAATCAAACCCGCCCGAATACGTTTCTTCCGCTATCCATTTACCCGCGCCCGAACTGTCAAACTCTTCCATAAACGGGCTGGTGCCGCCGCCTGCCGTAGCGCTTAATCCGCCCAGTGTCATCGTGTTGGCGCATCTGCCATCAATAAAAATATTATACAGGGAGTCGGCAGATATGCCGTAACCATATTCCCAGTTTCCGCCGCCCGAACCTTCCGCCCACAGCCAATTGGGCGTTTGAGCAATTGATAGTTTTGTTGTCAGCAAAAAACAGGTACAAAAAAGCAAGGAAAGTTTTTTACTCATTATATAAGTTAAAAAGTTAAAAGGTTAGAATGTTGCAAAGTTATAAGATTATAACGTTAAAAGGTTATTTGATAACTTGGGAAAGAAAAGTAAAATTCATGTAAGATGATTTTTTTATTATTTTTATATAAAATTATATCATGCGAAAAATTATTGTATTAATTTTTGCTTGCCTTTTTTCTTATAATTTACATGCACAAGGTAAATGGTACGGTGTAGGCGGAGGGCTAGGTTGTAATGACTCCTTATGTCAATACTGGCAATGGGCCTACGCATTATGTCCAGACACAGTAAATAATTTATTATACGTTGGTGGAGAATTTGATTTAGCAGGAGATAATAGCACAAATGGATTTGCCGAATGGAACGGACATAGTTGGATATCTGTATCTGATGAATGGTATTATGATGATGTTGATGCTATGATTATGTATCATGGTTCATTATATGTAGGGCAGTCTGGCGAAAGCGTAGTTTGGAAATATGATGGTAGCACTTGGACGACATTACCTTCTTTTTCGAATGGAAACGTAAGGTGTTTTTGTATTTATGAAGATACTTTATATGCAGGTGGAGGTCTTACGCTGGGTGAAAAGTCAAATATCATTGGCATTGCTAAATGGGATGGTACAAAATGGTTGCCGGTAGGTGAAGGATTGAACGGAATAGAGGATCCTATTGTATTTACAATGAGTGTTTACCAAAATAAGCTTATTGCGGGAGGATACTTTTCAATTAAGGGAGATTTAGGATTAGATATTGCTGCTTGGGATGGTACAACTTGGACGCAATTAGGGAGTGGTTTGAAAGGTGACGCATATAGTATTAATCTTATTTTTTCATTAGAAGTTTTTCAAAATAAATTATATGTGGGTGGTGCAGATAGCGTAAATAATTATTTTACGGATGGCATAGCTTCTTGGGATGGAACTAATTGGGATTCTTTACCCGAGGAATCCGGGATGAGCATTAACACTTTAAAATCATTTGACGGCTATTTATTTATGGGAGGTGATGCTGGATATTATGGCGAGTATATACAAAAGTTTGACGGGAAGAATTTAACCACTGTTGATTCAGGAGTAAATGCATCTGTTTACTCGTTAGCAGCATTCGATGGTTCATTATATGTTGGTGGCGAATTTGATACCGCAGGCAGCATGGTTCCGGCAAAAGGAATAGCAATATGGACGACAGATACAAACGGTATTGATGAATTTGCAGCAAATTATGGGCAGGTGATCTGTTATCCTAATCCTACCTCTTTTAGTATAACTTTTGTAAACAGCCAACTGCCAATAATACAGATGCAGGTTATAAATGTATTAGGACAAATAGTGGTGCAGAAAAATTTTAATAATGGGCTTCAAAATCAAAGTATAGATGTAAGTGAGCTTTCTTCGGGCATCTATTTTTATCGACTCACAGGCTCTAATTCGCAAATAGCCATCGGCAAGTTTGTGAAGCAGTAATAATTCTTTTCGCTTACCACTTCATTTTAAAATTTTCAAATTGACGAATTTTCAAATTGAAATATCAGCACATTAAAATTCTTACCTTTGCCACATGTCTTCACTGCAAAAAATCGCCTTTCATACCCTTGGTTGCAAATTGAATTTTGCAGAAACATCGGCTATCAGCAAATCGGTTGAGGCTGCGGGTTTTACACGGGTGGATATGGACGAAGAACCCGATGTGGTGGTGCTGAATACCTGCTCTGTTACGGATAATGCCGATAAAGAATGCCGTTACCTTATCCGCCGCAGCAAGAAGCAAAACCCCAATGCGCGCATTGTTATCATCGGCTGCTATGCACAATTGAAGCCAAATGAAATTGCTGCATTGGATGATGTTGATTTGGTGCTTGGCGCCACTGAAAAATTTAATCTCAGTAGGCATTTACGGCAGTTACAATTTGCCGGACAAAAAGGCACGGTGTATGGCTGCGATATAAATGAGGTGGAACAATTTGTTAGTAGCTACTCGCTGAACGACCGAACCCGTTCATTTGTGAAAGTGCAGGATGGCTGCGATTATACGTGCAGCTATTGCACTATACCACTGGCGCGCGGCAAAAGCCGTAGCGACACGATTGTACACACAGTTGAGGAGGTTTATCAGTTAGCTGAAAAAGGGATTAAAGAAGTAGTGTTAACGGGAGTGAATTTAGGCGATTTCGGAAAATCGCTTACACAACAGGATACCCACGTCGAAACATTTTATGATTTACTGATAGCATTGGAACAAACACCTGTTGAGCGTTTCCGCATTTCATCTGTTGAACCTAATTTGCTTACGGATGAAATAATACAATTGGTATCCCGCTCAAAAAAAATAATGCCGCACCTTCATATACCATTGCAAAGCGGCAGCGACAAAATTCTTAAATTGATGCGACGCCGCTACCTGCGAAATGTTTACGTGGAGCAAATTGAAAAAATAAAACGGCTGATGCCACACTGTTGCATTGGTGCCGATGTTATCGTCGGCTTTCCCGGTGAGACTGATGAAGATTTTTTAGATACTTATAATTTTATAAACGGATTGGATGTATCGTACCTGCACGTATTCACTTACTCCGAGCGCGGTAACACATTGGCTGCATCACTGCCCGCTGTAGTTTCTATGCAAAAAAGAAACGAGCGCAATAAAATGCTGCGTATTTTATCTGAAAAAAAACACCATACTTTTTATGAGCAGCATATCAACGAGGTGCGCCCGGTGTTGTTCGAGATACAAAATGAAGGCGGGTTTATGTATGGATTCACCGATAATTATATAAAAGTAAAACATCCTCACAACCGGCAATTAGTGAATAAGGTAACAATGACAACATTAACCGAACAGGAAAACGAGATGATGCTGTGTTCCGTCAATTCTGATACACCTTTCCCGCAAGCGGAGTTTAATTCTTACTTTTCGGCTTCAAAAATTTAGAATGTATCCTACCATATCCGATATGTGCCGCGATTTGTTTGGGTTTAGTTTGCCATTCCCCATACAAACATTCGGTTTTTTCTTAGCGGTTTCTATTCTCGCCGGCAGTTACTTTTTTTATCTCGAAATAAAAAGAAAGGAAGGAGAATTGAAATTTTTCCCGGTGAAAAGAAAAGTGTTGGTTGGTGCGCCCGCTTCAATAGTTGAATTGCTGCTTAACGGTATTCTTGGTTTTGTTTTAGGATTCAAATTAATTTATGTGATATTCAATTATCACGAATTTATGGATGACCCGCAGGGCACTATCATCTCGCTAAAAGGAAGTCTCATAGGAGGTTTGTTGGCGGGTATAGCGCTCGCAGCTTGGAAATATTATGGAAAGAAAAAACGACAACTGCCCGAACCGAGGGAAGAAGAGGTACAGGTTTGGCCGCACCAGATGGTGGGAGATATGACCATTATTGCCGCGGTAAGCGGTGTGATTGGCTCTAAGTTTTTTGATGATCTGGAACACTGGCATGATGTTATAAAAGACCCGATAGGCACCCTGTTTTCATTTAGCGGGCTGGCATTTTACGGCGGGCTTATTTTTGGTACGATAAGCATAATTTATTATGCCAGGAAAAACAAAATTTCTATTGTTAATCTTGCCGATGCCATTGCACCTACATTAATTCTCTCTTACGGGTTAGGCAGAATCGGCTGCCAAATGGCGGGCGACGGCGATTGGGGCATTGTGAACACAGCGCCAAAACCGCATTGGTTGAGTTTTTTACCTGGCTGGATGTGGAGTTTTAATTACCCTCACAATGTATTAGGAGCCGACTGCAGTCAAAACCCTGTGTTTATCCCGGGTTGCACCGGTAAATATTGCTTTGAATTGCAATATCCTGTTTTTCCAACACCTTTTTATGAAACGGTAATTTGTATTTTGATATTTTTATTTTTATGGTCAATCCGGAAAAAAATAAAAATTCCCGGGTTGCTTTTTTCAATTTACCTGGTTTTTAATGCCGTAGAAAGGTTTTTGATAGAAATAATTCGTATAAATATCCACTATAAGGTGTTAGGAATGCAACTTACTCAGGCTCAATTAATTGCAGTGCCTATTTTCATCATTGGTATAGCCGGAATTTTCTATTTTCCTTCCCGAAAAATTACTAAAAAAGCAGATTCGTTACTCGAATAATTTGAAATCAGCTAATAAGTAGTATATTTGCAGCCATTAAAAAAAACAAAAACCAATAGTTACCATATGAAAATAAAGTACATTCTACCACTTGCCATATTGGCAATGTTCACAACAAGTGCCATGGCACAAACTAGTTCTTCAATGGACCATTACAAAAAGGTATATAAACAGGCCATCATGTACGGCGATTATATTGCAGCCGCCAATGCAATTTATGACCAGTGGGTTGAAGATACCGCTAATGCCCTTTCTTATAAGGATACACTTGCGAACCTTTATTTTATACGCGGGCAGTATTACCAAACCATTGCTTTAGGCAAAGAAATTCTTGCCAAGCACCCTGATGATTTAAGAATGCAGGAATTGGTTGGCGCATCCGATCAGAATGTAGGTAACTTGAAAGAAGCTTTGGATTTTTACCAGAGAATTTATGCTAAGACTCATGATTTATTTCATCTCTACCAGATTGCAAGCTTGCAATATGGTTTAGCTCGTGTTGGCGAATGTCAGCAGACCATTGACCAGATTATAGCAGATACCGGCTCAGTACATCAAAAAATACAGATCACTGTTGCACAGGGACAGGCTCAAAATGTTCCATATAAAGCAGCAGCGCTCAATATCCGTGGTGTGATATTAAAAGGACTAAATAAAAATGATGACGCTAAGAAAGCTTTCCAGGATGCATTGGCTGTTGATCCTGATTTTGTTTTAGCAAAAAATAACTTATCAGCTCCCGCTACACCTTCAACAGGTACAGCGACTCCTAAAACCAAATAAACAGTAACCTATTAAATAACGTAAAGCCTCTGATTTATCAGGGGCTTTATTTTTTTAAGCCAGCTTACCGGCTCCGGCATTAAACAGCAAATCAATGCAGCTTAGATTGGGTAAAAACCCGTTTTGCGATTCAAATACCTGCGGATAAATAACAGGATTACCTATTATATTTTTAGGATTAAAATCATTTCGCGCATCAACTATTCCGGCGGTATAGTCGCGATGATACTCAGGTGTAAATTGAATAGCTGCATTTAATTTAAATACCGAAAATAACCATCTCAGCAATTCTGTATTCCAATCAATAAGGAAATTAATTTTCTTTTTGTAAAATACTTCCAACCCGTCTTTATAAAATTCAAAATACGGCGAATGATTATAGCTGCTGCAAAGCGATTGCCAGTGAATATGCTGCCAGGGCTCGTTGTAGGAAACGCGCACGTCTTTCATCGGCTGCTTTTGGTTCTTTCCTTTTTCAAGAGGGATAGAAAGCTGCAATACTCCGGTGGCAGAAGCTATAAGTGTTCTGTTTCTATAACTGCTTTTAATATAATTTTCATGTTGCTCAATGAGAATGCTATCCTTGCTTGCACACAGGCGCATATACTCAATACATGGCAAATAATGGGAGGCAAGTAACAGGGCAGATGGGCTCATATATATTCTGGCGGAAAGTTAATTCAATTAATATAGCAATATTAAGTTTGGTTTAAAATCTTTATATGAGATTACTTCGTCGTTCCTCCTCGTGATGACGAATATAGAGGGGAAAATTTTCCGTCCCGCCTTTTGCGGGACGACAGACCTCATCAACGCGCCTTCCTTGCGAACGAAGTGAAGCAATCTTTCAAATATGAACCGGGAACTTTGGTTGGGGGAGTAACATGTTGAAAGATTTTATGAAAATGAGTAGTGAGTATTGATTATTTTTGTTTTAAACAAGTATTGACTGCAAAATTTGGAAAAAACCAAAACAACGGATTCAAAAGATACGCCGCTGATGCTACAGTACAGCGCCATCAAATCCAAATATCCTGATGCCATACTGCTGTTTCGCGTGGGCGATTTCTATGAAACATTCGGAACGGATGCCATAACGACATCAAGAATATTGGGCATTGTGCTTACCAAGCGGTCAAACGGGGCAGTCCTGCCGATATGGATTTGGCGGGGTTTCCATATCATGCATTAGATAACTATTTGCCTAAGCTGGTGCGCGCGGGGTATCGTGTTGCCATTTGCGACCAGTTGGAAGACCCAAAGCTGACGAAAACCGTGGTGAAGCGCGGCGTTACTGAACTGGTTACTCCCGGTGTAACAGATAACGATAAGATTTTAGATCATAAATCGAATAACTACCTGGCTGCCGTTCATTTCGGTGATAATAGTACCGGTGTCGCTTTTCTCGATATTTCAACGGGAGAATTTTTATTGGCGCAGGGCGATGACGAACATATTGATAAACTGCTGCAAACCTTCAGCCCGTCGGAAGTTATTTTCTCCAGGCATAAACAAAAAGATTTTAAGAGCCATTTCGGCAGCAAGTTCTATACTTATGCACTTCCTGAGTGGATATTTACATATGATTATACCAAAGAAAAACTGCTATCGCATTTCAATACGCCTTCGCTGAAAGGATTTGGTGTGGAATCTTTAACGGCAGGCACCGTTGCCGCAGGAGCTATTTTACATTACTTGTCTGAAACCGAACATCCTAATATTTCTCATATAACCTCGATAGTGCGGCTGGCAGAGGAAAAATATGTGTGGCTCGATAAATTCACAGTTCGCAATCTTGAGCTCATTAACTCGCCCTACGATGATGGCAAATCGCTGTTGCAAACGCTTGACAATACCTTATCGCCTATGGGTGCCCGGTTGCTGCGGAAATGGATACTGATGCCATTGAAAGATATTCCGCTGATTGAGGAACGGCTGAACGTGGTGGAGCATTTTATCAAAAACACTGAACTGTCCCGCAAGCTGGCAATTGAAATAAAACATACCGGCGATTTGGAACGGCTTATTTCTAAAGTGGCATTGGGCAAAATCGGTCCGCGTGAAGTGCAGCAGATACGGCGCGCATTACTTGCCATTCGCGCTATAAAAGACAGTTGCAATGCCGGGGGAAATGACGAGCTTAAATTTATTGCAGGGCAGCTTAACCCCTGCGATATTATCGCCGAAAAAATTAAAAATACCATTCGTGAAGATGCACCTGCGCTGATAATTAAGGGGAATGCCATTGCAGAGGGCGTATCTGCGGAATTGGATGATTTGCGTCAAATTGCCCATTCAGGAAAGGATTATCTAATTGGCATTCAGCAGCGCGAAATTGAACGCACCGGCATTTCATCGCTTAAAGTGTCGTTTAACAATGTGTTTGGCTATTACCTGGAGGTAACGAATGCACATAAGCATAAAGTCCCTTCGGATTGGGTACGCAAACAAACTCTTGTAAATGCTGAGCGCTACATTACTCCAGAACTGAAGGAATACGAGGAAAAAATTTTAGGTGCGGAAGAAAAAATATTATCTCTTGAACTGAAATTGTTTGAAGCGCTTATTCTTAGTTTGCAGGAATATGTTCAACCTATTCAGCTAAATGCTCTGCAGGTGGCTAAACTCGATTGTCTTCTTTCTTTCTCTGCAACTGCCCTGAAATATAATTACCGCAAGCCCGAATTGAACGACAGTAAGCTACTTGACATTCGCGCAGGGCGGCACCCTGTTATTGAACAGCAATTGCCTATAGATACGGAATATGTTCCTAACGACATTTTTTTAGACGACAGCGACCAGCAAATCATAATTATCACCGGACCGAATATGGCGGGCAAGTCGGCATTGCTGCGTCAAACGGCGCTTATTGTGCTGATGGCGCAGATGGGCAGTTTTGTTCCTGCACAATCGGCAAAGATTGGCATTGTAGATAAAATATTTACACGCGTTGGAGCCAGCGATAATCTCTCTTCCGGCGAATCTACTTTTATGGTGGAGATGAATGAAACCGCCAGCATCATCAATAACATTTCCGACCGCTCGCTTATTTTACTCGATGAAATAGGGCGCGGCACCAGCACCTACGATGGCATATCTATTGCATGGTCCATTGCAGAATATTTACATCAAAGCACGCACAAACCTAAAACGCTTTTCGCTACACATTATCACGAGCTGAATGAGCTGGCAGAAAAATATATCGGCATAAAAAACTATAATGTCTCCGTTCGCGAAGCGGGCAACAAAGTAATTTTCCTGCGTAAATTAGTGCCGGGCGGCAGCCAGCACAGCTTTGGCATTCATGTGGCGAAGATGGCTGGGATGCCCAATACTCTTGTAACACGCGCCAATGAGATATTAAAACAACTCGAAAGAAAAAGTATTGCTGCCGATATAAAAACAAAAACCAAAAAAATTGCCCCTGTTGATTACCAGCTTAATATTTTCCAAATGGAGGACGAGCATTGGAAAGCCATAAAAGAAATTTTGAATACGATTGACATTAACACCATTACCCCGATGGAAGCGCTACTGAAGCTGAATGAGATTAAGGCGAAGATTTCAAAGTGAAATGTGAGATGTAAGATGTGCTGATATGCTAATATGCTGATGTGCTGATTGTGGAAAGTGCAACTATAGTAAAAAATCATACATTAAAATCAAAAATAATTAGTTTTAAATAGCGTTTTATTAATGGCATTAAAAAATGTAATGAAGTTTTTTATATTATTAATAACTCTTGTTTTTTTATTTAGTAGTGTTGCCATTGCGCAAGATCATAATTTTGATGATTCAATAGCATCACGTATGATTTGCGACGTTGAGTATCAGGATAATGGTACTCAGTTTTATCCCTTAGATTCAGTCGTTTTTACTTACACGGGTAGTAATGGCAGTAATTCTCCTTTTGATTGTAAATTTTCAAAGAAAGAAGATTTTGAATTTGATAGTTTATCCATGAAGTACGATAGTACTTCAATAACGTTTCAAGCTTTTGATGCCAATAATAATGATACTTCTTTTATAATCCAATCATGGAATGGAACCACTTCAAAATGGGAAACCGTAAGAAGAGATATTTATACTTATGATACAAATAATAATAATGTTTCAGCTGTAATTAACGGTATTAAATATTGTAATACTTACGATTTAAATAATAACAACACTTCCAAAATAACCCAATTTTGGAATTCAACAGATTTGGGATGGGTTAATAATGAAAAAGATACTAATATTTATAGTGAGAATAATAAAGTAGTTCTTACTGAAACTATGAATTGGGATAGGAAAAAATCTGTTTGGATACCCCGATGGAAATATTATAAGGCTTACAATTCACACAATATTTGGAACTCTGCAACGGCAATGTATCTAAAACGACATAAATGGCATATTACATCTCCTTATGTGCATTATATTTATTGTTACAATACAAAAGGCAGAGATAGTCTTGATATTGAACTGGATTATAATTTCAAACATGGCTCATGGGATACTACTCAAAGATGGTTTACAATTTATGGCGCAAATAATGGGCTAGATTCTATAGAAACAACTCAGAATTGGTACCCTTTAAGTTCTACATGGAGAAACGATACACGCATAATTCGAGGTTACGATAAAAATGATAATATTACTACTTACTTAAGACAAAAATGGGATACTACAGATTCTAAATGGAGAACTGATCTGGAAGATACATCCACTTATAATAATTTCAACCAAATTACATCTGATACATATGTATACTACAATAATGATAAGCCCACTGAAAAAAATTACTATTACTATCAAACCTACACCACCAAACGCAAATCAAAAAAATAAAATCTCCAATTTTCACTTCATCAGCACATCAGCACATCAGTTTACAACACCTCTCCCTGTTTAGCATAATTAAATCCCATAGATTTAACCTTCACCTTTGTGGCGTTATCCCACATCAGTGGGTTAGTGTGGTTGCAATGAATAAAATATATTTTCGCTTTTGTTACGGCATTTTCATCTTTAAATAAATCCATCGTGTGAGTTACAGTAGGGTGGGGCACCTCATCCATATCCCTGCCGGGCAGTTCATCGCCGTTGAAAAACGTTCCGTCTATTAAGGCAATATCAACCGATTTCACTTCCGTAATAATGCTTTTATTCCACTCTTCCCATTTATCAATATCGGGAATAAATAATATTTTTTTGTTTCCGGCAGTTATTTTAAAACCCGCCGTTTCAGAATATTCACCACGGTGCGGAACGGTGAATGGTTCTATTTGTATAGCGGGAGTGAGAGAAAAAGCCGAATCCGCCTTCATGCGGTGTATATCAATATTTTTCAGGTTCACTAACTGGCTCCATGGTCCGTTGGTTTCTAAAAAGGTTGCCAGTCGCGGCAGCACATACACAGGCACATCTTTGGTATTCATTACCTCTTTGCCTAATTGCATTAAACCTGTATAATGTCCTATATGAGCATGGGTTATAACTATTCCATCCGGTAAATAGTTATAATGTTCTTTGGTGATTTTCCAGAATAATTGCAATTGGTATTTAATATCGGGTGTGGCTTCAAACAGCCACCATTTTTTTGCTGATGAATCCACCAATGCAAATGATACCACGTAGCGTTGCAGCGAATCATTTGCCCATGCGGGCGCGCAACATTGTTTTGTGCAACCCATCTGCGGATAGCCGCCATCCTGCGCTATGCCAAGTATAACAATAAACGGCTGATTAGCGCTTTGGCTGTGAGTTGTATTAAAAAAGCCGGTTAACAGAATGCTATAAATAAAATGTTTCATTTTCGCCGAATTAAATTCAACAATAAATATTATTCAACAAATGTAATTAAATATGCGCCTTTAAATTTTATAACTCTTTATCTTTGATAATATTTATCTGTGAAAAACAAACCCAAACCCAAAAAGTTTTTACAACAGCCCGTTTATCCCGGCGGCAAAAAAGCATTGGATGAGTTTGTGCGCTCGAATTTGCGCTACCCCGATGAAGCGCTTAACCACAACGTGCAGGGCAGTGTTACCGTTAAATTTGATATTGATGCTTATGGTAAAGTAACGGATGCCGAAGTAACGCATGGCATTGGTTATGGCTGCGATGAAGAAGCCTTGCGACTGGTGAAGCTGCTTCGTTACAGGAAGAAAATATACCGCGGGCTTCATGTCGTGTTTCACCAAATAATTTCGATACATTTTAGATTGCCGGGTAGCCCGGTAAAGCAGCAGCAACAGGAACTGGTTATTCAGTATCAGTACTCCGAAACCAAGCCCGCATCGCCCGAAAACACAACTTTCTCCTACATTATTACTCAGGATAAGTAACATAAGTTACTGGTAGTAAGTAATTTAACTATTATTTTCAATAAAAACAGCCAAAATTGCTAAAAAGTTACTTTTAGTAACATTTGGGGGGGTTCAGAGTTGGGAAGAGGCAGGGTAGGACTATATATTTGCTTACATACAAAACAAAGAGGATTATGCAAGAAGAGTCTACAAATAATTCGACGAACAATATTTCAGCGTCCTCTGGTATAACCTCCGACAAGCACCTGCTTAACGAAGCCCGTTTGTTGTTCAAGAAAATCAATCATCTTACCATGTGCTACCGTGCCGTTGATGTGCACGATGAAGTGTTCAGGCAGGTGAAACGTCTTGAAAACTATATCAGCCAGGCAAGAGAACCCAAAACCAGGTACTACATTTATAAAGCCGCCGACCTTTACTGCGTGATTTATAAACAACCCGCCGACCGTGTGCCTTATTTGCACATGATGATGGATATTATTGACAATCAGCACACCGATTTGCCCGACAGAGAAAAGGCGCTCACCATGTTTAAGTTCGGCGATGTGCTTTATGACGAAAATAAGATTGAAGAAACGCACCAGTTTGTATATAATTTATATGTGCAGCAGCCCGGTTTGTTTAAGAACCTTCTTTCCGGCTATCACCTGCTTATTGAGTCGGCTATCCTGTTGAAGAAATATGACCTTGCCGAAAGTATTCTCGATAAAGAGTTCAGTAAACTTATCGAGGCGAACCATAAACCCTACAGCACATTCGCTCTTTTTAACTATGTTAAACTTTATATGCATAAAGGTGATTACGACAAAGCGCTGGCCTATCTTATTGAAACGATAAAAGGCGATAACCAGGTATTTAATTCGGGGCAGGAAGTGGAAATGCACTTATATGAAAACATGTGTTTCTTTCTTTCGGGCGACATAGAATATGCACAGGAATTGGTGAATACCAATTTGCTCCTCTGCAAATCGAAAGGCATGACCAAACGCAACCCCTACATTAAGCAGATGTTCGATTGCATTGAAGCCGCTGTGAATTTGCGCCTTAATAATATACCCCTGTCAAAAGAAATAAGAGATACGCTTAATCATTTTCAAAAAGGCACCTATGCCATATTCGGTAAATTGCTGATGCGCATGGTAACTGATAATAACTGATATTCTTCAATAGGCTTGCTACTGCAACGGCATACGCCTACTATGCTTCCAACTCATCCGTGCCTCAACCCACTTGGCAGGCACGGTGAGAGCGGAAGTTTTTTATTTTAATAATGTCGTCCCTTCCCAAACCCGCTTGATTAATTAACATCTATCTATCAAACAGATTCTTTAGTCCTCCAATAATCCCGTTCTTATTTTTTACGTCTATTAAATTGTATGACGCAAGAAAAGATGTTGACAAATTAAACTCATAAAAAATACATGTGAGAATAAATGGCAATACTTTTATGCGAAAATTTATAACCCTTTTAATTTTATTATTTAAAATCCAAAAAAAACTATTTATGAAAAAAGCGCTACCTTTAATTATCATAGCCGTTTTTGCCTTTGGCAGACTGGCTGCACAGGCAATTCCCGACGGAAATTTTAACACCTGGAATACGACCACCTGGAGTGACCCTCAGTATTACAACACATCCAACGATCAGGATATTACTCAATATCCCGGCAGCACGGCCAATGTATTAGAAGTTGCAGGTTGGGAGAATGATGTTAATGGGGTTAAACTTACAACACAGTTATTTGGAACGGATACACTTGTTGGTTACATGACCAATTCAATTGGTAATCCATTACAGGGGATAGGAGGTATTGCTTATAATCAAGAACCCACCGGAATAGAATTTTGGTATAACTGCAATATAGTATCCGGCGATTCGGGCGGTGTAGGCGTATGGTTTAAGAAAGGTGGGGTTATAATGGCCTCTTATTTGTATGGTATTCCGAGCAGTAAAAATACCAGCAGCTATCCGGAATTTTCGATATCATTTAGCCCTGCATTAAATTTTACACCCGATACGGTTATAGTCGCTGCCGTTTCCAGTATTGAGGCGCTCAGAAATAAAAGTGGTTTTCCTAATAGCACTTTTACGGTAAGTGGTATTATGTTTTTAGGTGCAAGCCAGCCCGCTTTACTGAACGGCAATTTTACGAGCTGGGTTACAGATACTGCATTTAGCCCGCAAGGATGGACAGCTTTATACCCCGGAGCCAGCAGAACCAAGGACGTTTATTCGGGTACATATGCACTTGAATTACAAACTACTAATGGTGGTGGCGACAAAGGCAAGAGCGCTCAGCCGGGATTTGCTACCACAGGCAGATACACGAGCAATGGTAATAAAGAAGATAGCATTGTTGGAGGATATCCCTATACAAAGGACAGTGACATATTGGAGTTTTATTATAAATATACTCCTGCCACCGGCAGCAAAGACAGTGGTGATGTAAATATGGAATTTAAAAAAAGCGGTGCAATCATATTTTCTTCAGGTACAACTTTGACGGCAGCCTCAAGTTATACTCATTTTGAATTACCTTTTAACTTTGGTACTGCTCCCGATAGTGTTATTGTTAGCTTTTACTCTTCTTTTTCAGACACCGGCAACACCCCGGTTGCAGATATAGGCTCAACTTTATTGGTTGACGATGTTCAGTTTGAATCACAGCCGACAGGAATAAAACCGGTTTTATTGGCAAACAATTCTATACTTATTTATCCCAACCCGGCTTCAAATCAATTAACAATTAACTGTGATCAGTTATCAATTAATGAAATACGTCTGGCGAATGTTTTAGGGCAAACTTTGATTGAAAAAACTTACGCTGATGGTATTTCAGGATTAAAAGAAAATATAGACGTGAGTAATTTATCGTCGGGATTGTATTTTATAACTATTACATCGGGTAATACCACTTCTACCGGGAAGATTATGGTGAACAGGTAAAACAACAGGTTGCCCAATTTTCTTAGCGCCCCGATATCTTATCGGGGCGCTAAGTTTTATTTATGTCTATTAATTTTATATAACACACAAAGATGTTGAAAACATAACAGGATTTAATATTGAAGTGAGGTTAAATAGAAATAGTTTTGCGGTTCAACACTTACACACTATTTATTTAACATTAGGATGAAAAAAGTAATAGCATTAATTATCTACATTTTTACTTTCGGCAATGTATCGGCACAAACATTCAGTATGAACACAGGCGTTGCCCCCGCCAATCACAACACATCAACAGAACAGTCTGTAATGCAAACTAACGGCGCAAATGATATTCAATTTAAACCGCAAGCTTTAAAAGGAATGAAACCTCTTTTACTGACAGGCAATTCAATACTCATCAATCCAAACCCGGTGGCAGATCAGGTAACAATTATTAATGACGAGTTGGCGGTAAATGAAGTTCGCATAGAGAATACTTCAGGGCAATTAGTAGCCGATAAAAAAACGGACGCAACTGTTCCGGGTGTTCAGGTAAGTGTTGATGTGAGCAAGTTACCAACGGGACTATATTTTATTACTACGCTATCGGGGGATAGAACCGAAACAGGGAATATTATCGCGATAAGATAGAATTACAATCTCTGTTCATTTTCTTAGCGTCTTCGCGTTTTGGTGGTAAAAAAATAGCCGCTAAAGCACAAAGGCGCTAAGTTTTTTAAAGCGCTATTTTTTTGAATCAATTCAAGTTCTTGTTGGTATATACTAACCAATTCCCAAACCCAAACGTCTCATATCTCAAAATCTCCTAAAAAAGCAAAGTCACTATACGGGCAAAATTGTAACCAAGGACACAGTGAATAATGCCGTTATTGCATTCAAAAAAAGAATATATATATATATATAGGTAAACCCACCTCAAAATTTTTTTGATAAGATACATAACCATGAAATCACAAATAAATACTAATGTGTTGCTTTTTGTTATGCTGGCGCCTCTTTTAATGCTACAGTCATGTAGCTCAGGTTATAAACTTTCTGAAAAAAAATATAACTACCACTTAAATCTTGTAAAAGCCGGTAAAACAAAGATTCCTTCTGAATCACATTATGCCGTAAAAGAAAACACAGTTGCTGAAATTACGCCCATACAACGCCCTTTATCTTTAACCGACTGCCAACAAAGAAGTGTTCTGCGCAGTGTACAAGCGATTTCGCCGCTGGCAGCCAATAAACATGTACAATTGTGCACCGCTATTAATAGTGCTAAAACTATAAAAGCACCTAACACGGTGCAGATAAATCGTAACCTGGTAAAAAATTATGGCAATCCATGGGATGATGATGATGACCTTATTATGAACCCGCCAAGAATTATTCTTATTAGCGGTATTTTTGGAGTATCTACCGGGGTATGTTTTGTATTCGCCGCCGCAATACCTTTTTTAAATTTTATAGGATGGCTTATGGGAGTTGCAGCCATTGTCTTTTTGGTTATATGGCTATTGTCATTAAGAGATTATCATACCTTTTAAAATAACGACAGTAAATTTTTTTCTTTTTTCTCTTTTTGCAGCTTGGTCATTAAATTCCAAATTACCATTAATTTCGCCCCATGCGTAAGCTAACCATGGACGAACTGAACCGCGACTCGGTGCAGGATTTTAAGAGTAAAGAGAAGAGACCGATAGTATTGGTGCTCGATAATGTGCGTAGCGCTTATAATACCGGATCAGTGTTTCGCACAGCAGATGCTTTTGCTGTTGAAGCTATTCACCTTTGCGGCATTACGGCAGTGCCGCCAAATAAAGATATTTTTAAAACGGCTCTCGGTGCCACAGAATCAGTAGCGTGGAAACATTTTGAGAAAACAACTGACAGTATAGGCGAACTGAAGACAAATAAGTTTAAGATTTTTGCTATTGAGCAGGTGAAGGGAAGCATTTACCTTGATTCATTTAAACCGGCGAAAGGGGGGAAGTATGCTTTTGTTTTTGGACACGAGGTAAATGGCGTAAGTGACGAGGCGTTGAAACTGATTGATGGCGCTTTGGAGATTCCTCAATTCGGCACAAAACATTCGTTGAATATTGTGGTTACGGCAGGCATAGTATTATGGGATTATTACCTTAAATCCAAAATTTGAGAAGTTAAGTCCTAATCTTACCTTTGCTGAAATTTTTAATTCAGGCATGATAAGACAAATTCAATACCGACAGGCATTGCGCGAGGCAATAAGTGAAGAGATGCGCCGTGATGAACGTGTGTTCCTTATAGGCGAGGAGGTGGCGGAATACAACGGGGCGTATAAAGTGAGCCAGGGTATACTGGATGAGTTTGGACCGCGGCGGGTTATTGACACGCCTATTTCGGAATTGGGATTTGCGGGCATTGGCATTGGCGCGGCAATGAATGGGCTTAGACCGGTAGTTGAGTTTATGACATGGAATTTTGCCCTGCTTGCTTTTGACCAGCTAATAAATTCTGCGGCAAAGATGCATAATATGTCTGGAGGGCAGATGGGTTGCCCTATTGTGTTTCGCGGACCATCGGGCAGTGCGGGACAGTTGGGCGCACAGCATTCGCAAAGTTTTGAAAGTTTTTTGGCAAAAGTGCCGGGGCTTAAAGTTATTTCCCCGTCTAATCCATACGATGCAAAGGGATTGTTAAAATCTGCCATTCGTGATGATGACCCGGTGGTGTTTATGGAATCGGAAGTGATGTATGGCGATATGGGCGATGTGCCGGATGAAGAATATATTATCCCGATAGGCAAAGCCGAGGTAGTGCGCGAGGGAAAAGATGTGACCATTGTATCTTTTAATAAGATGATGAAGGTGGCTTTGGGTGCAGCCGATGAACTGGCTAAAGAAAGCATTGAAGCCGAAGTGATTGATTTGCGCACCATTCGTCCGCTCGATTATGAAACCATTGTTCAGTCGGTGAAAAAAACCAACCGCCTGGTGGTGGTGGAAGAGGCATGGCCCTTTGGCAGCGTGGCTACTGAAATTGCTTACCGCATAGGTATATATGCTTTCGATTATCTTGACTCTCCCGTGCTGCGTGTTACCACTGCCGATACTTCTATGAGTTATGCTCCAACGCTTGTTGATGCATTTCTTCCCAGCGTTCCAAAGGTGATAAGTGCGGTGAAGGAAGTGATGTATACGGTTTAGGCGTAAGTCGTAAGGCATAAGTAAAAAGTCAAAACTCAAAAGTGATGAGGATTAAAAGCAACCTGAAACCATTTCATAATTCTGCTCCTGACTATTTTTTTTTAGTTGGTTGGAAATGAGTAAGTTTTGTCATTGTAGTCAGGAGCAGATGGCTATTGTCCTTCTTCACCGGGGACGTTGTTTCCGAAATGTATTATTTTATCGTGTACCTTGAAAACCTGTTCAGGTCTGCGGTTCAGGTAGCCTCTTGTAGCCGCCAGCATTTTCGTCTTCCTGAATCTGTCTATCCTGTTAATCATTAGTGAATACAGCCGCGCTCTTAACCGTATATCACCTGTTTCATCATCGGCAAAGGCTATTAATTTAGCTGTGCAATGATCGTCCATCATGTCAATAATATAGTCATTCACTTCCGGAAAATTTTTCGCCCGCTCATATGCCGATTGCTTGGTATATGATACATTATATTTTTCTATAATGTATTGAATGGTAAGAGGAATGATACCGTGGCATTCTTTAAGGGCATCTTTAAATTGTTCGTCCGTAATTTTGGGTTGATGTTGGTTGGGCATAAGATATAGATTTTGTTTGCGGCAAAATTATGGAGCAGGTGAATGTGCTATAAAAAGTTGGGACAAGAAGTTTTTAAAATATTATAATTATAATATTTAAACTATTTATTTACAGGTGATAACACCACTTTTGGGCTTTGCTTTTGCTTTCGTTTTGTTTTGCTTTTTGGGGTTTTAACTTAACTCTTCCTTATGTTAGTAGTTTTTATTCCTATTAAGATTTATCCTTAGTAGGATAACATTTATCAATTATTTTATCTGCTGCTTTGAATGCACTTTTCTTACTTCTAAATTCCCTTTTATAAAAATAGAAAAGGGCTTTCCCATATTTTGGTACTTCAATAAATATAAATTCATCCATTGTGTGAAAAAAATTATGTCCCGGGTTAGAAGTATGAAACATAACAAGAGAATTGACGAACTTAGTTTTTTCTTTAATTGTAATTCTTTTTTGTGACCTGCGCATTTCAGAGATAGCCATGCTTGGTGTATCTTTCCTTAATATTGAAATTGGAAAATCAGCCAAATATTCTATACGTCCTCTTTCCTCTGATCTAAGAAATGTTCTTCTCATATTAAGTATTTGGAACTTATAATCAATTATTTCTAACCATCTAATAATATTCTCTATTTCATTGTCTGTGAAATAATCATTATTTAAATCTATATCTAAAAATAATTGTTGGATGTATTTCTCTAAAGCACTTAATAAATTTGAATTACAGTTGGAGCATACAGGGATTGTTGTTTTAATATAGTATTGTGGCAAACCATTTATATTAGTTATAAAATAATTAGCAGGATTATTATCAAATACCCATTTGGGATAAACATGCTCCTTAGTTATGTTTTTATTTGAACCGCAGAACATACAAATATCTTGTATTTTATTAGCAACAATTTTCCCATTTCTCCTTACTACATGTTTATTAATAACATGGTCAATTATTTTCTTAGAGTTCTTCCTAATTAAAACTCTGAGGGTTTGTAATTTTAAATCAATTCCTGTTGTTAATGTCTTTTTCTTGCTCAATTAATGACAGGTTTTTATAAGAGTTATAACTGTAATTATGGCAATAAATACTGTTACATAAAATGTAGCTTTAACATACTTAGTATTTTCTTTTGTTAATCCATGAGAGGAATGAGCTAATTTATACATTTCTTTTTCTCTACCATAGCCACCTTTATGATAAAATGTTTTACCTGCCTCTGTTATAAATATTGAATTTACCATTTTATTCACTGCCGGTTGACTATAAAATCCAATATATTGTGCAGAATGTAATATTTCAATCAGTTTTTTAATATCTAAATTATTAATGTGCTTTGCCATTTCTAATTTAAATTCGTCTAACTCTGAAGCCCCACGCTCATCTAAATATTTAAGCATAAAATCTAATGCCTGTTCCTTTTCTATTTGCATAAATAAATTATTTTATACCATTATCCTTTAGGAAATTTCTTACCTTAGTTACTTCAGGAATTCTTGGAATACCCCACGCATTATCTTCAAAATCATATCTGCAAATCAGATTTAAAGGATTACTGATTTTATTATTCAAAGTTGAATATTTTCCCTTTAGAAAAAAATAAAAATATGTAGGCTTTATATTCTGACTTATGAAAGTGCCAAAATAATCAACCAATGGTTCTTTTATATTGACTACTTCATTCCTGTGTGTGGCAAATTTCATAGGAATTTGGAACTCTCCCTCTGTATAAGGTATAATATAAAGGTCTAATATTAAGTTTATTGGACAATTACCCTTGTTCTCTAATTCAATTTGACCTGTTATTGAATCTTTATTAATAAAATGTGCTTGAATTGCATCCTTATTACTTATGACCCCAAAATCAGGTATTTCATTATTTAATGAATCCTTAACTAATTTTTCAATTCTTTTTTCTGCTGAATCATAATGCAAACCATATTTTGCTAACTCATCTATATATGTTAAGGTATTACTTCTATTAGTACTATCATTTCTGTTTGAATAGAATTTTACAAGTTCTTTTTCTTTTAAATCATGTTTAATATCTGAATTATGCTCTTTTATTAAATTAGCACATAGGGCAATAACTGCAATCAAGACTGCGACCGTTAATTTGAACCAAAGTTTATCAATGAATTCCTTTTTGGTTAAAATAGAAATTTGTGGGGTAAATTGCAAGACTACTACAGCAATAGCACAAATAAATAAAATAACAATGAGGTAAGTACTTGACATAAACCTTTAACTTAAGTATATAGCAAAACTAATTATAACTAAAATAACAAGACAACAATTATTTGCTTTTATGGAATTACATAACCTTAAAATTATCAGCACGTTTTGCTGTTAACAACGCGTATATTTAAACTTTTTAAGATGGAAATAAATGCGTAAATTTGGGAAGGAGGAATGAAAAAATTTAAAGCTATTAAACACGGGTATTTGTTTTTTGTCTTATAAAGATAAATGCTACTACAAATTTTTATAATTATTAAGCGATGCTGCGCCTTTTAAAAATTTTACATAATCTGTTAAGGCGGAATTTTGTCTTTTTTCTTATAATAGTTGCGGGAAAAGTTACTGCGCAGAATTCCCTACATGCCGTAGCGGCAACGGCGGGTGTGCAGGAGAATTTTACTTCTTTTACACCGCAAAACTATTATAAAGACAGGGCAAAGCTGTTAAGTCTTACACCGGCGAAGTACACTGCCAACCCTGATTTTGGCAAATCGTTTATTGATAAAAGTTTTGAAGACAGCATACAATGGTATGAACGGATAGATAAGCGCACACTTAAAAGCCGCTCATACATTGATATAAATAACCCTGCAAAACTATCGCTTCAATATGGTTATGATAACCTGAATTATGTGGATGGGAATGGATGGCTGAGAGCGGTTGATTTAAAACTTATACCTTCAGCAAACGGATGGAGCGCCGTGCAGCAGGAAATTCCTGTTTATCTCCACCCTGATGGCAGCACTGCTTTATCGCTTGGGCACGTACAGGTGATGTCATTTAATAAAAATGTTAAATTCAATAACAGCAGTATTTCAACAATTGACCATACCGTCGGTGACAACGGAATGTATATTAAAAATGCAGTCACCAACACCGATAAAATTATCCGTTTCGGGCGGGGCAGAATAGAAACGGATTATCGCATCAATAAACCATTGAAGTTAAACGGAGATTTGGCTATAAGCGAAGATATTATTCTTCCTGCCGGTTATACTATTTCGGAAAATACAGATTACGATGCCGGTGAAGACCAGCCCGGCTCGCTTGTGGTAAAAAGCGCTGACGGGAAAGTGGCGGCAGAATTAAAAGCGCCGTTATGTTATGATAACAGTAAAAATTCTATTGTTGGTTCATATCAAATTAAACAACAGGATGGAGGCTACCGCGTTGAAGTGGATATTCCATCAGCATGGCTAAATGATTCATCGCGCCGTTATCCCATAACGATTGACCCTGTTGTTACCGGACCGGTAAGTTTTTGGTCGGGAGGAGTAATTAATTCATGCCTCAATACGCTTAATAAAGATACAGGGGGAATGGATACCGGCACGTTATATGTTACCATTCCGCCTTCCGTAACGATAACCGGTTTAATTGTGCAGGTGTGTTATTATGCCCCGCTATTACCCGGAGACAGCACATCGGCATGGTTTACCACGCCCTGCACCAAGGAAGACACGAGTAAAGAAGTTCATACTGTCGCCCAGCCGCCATTGAATACTGTATCGGGTTTATACTGGGTACTTCAGCCCGTGAATTTTTTGGAACCTTTAATTGACTCAACATTTCTATCGTGTTTTGCTCCATCCTGCCAGCCGCAAATTATCCCTTTAACCATGGCGTTAATACGAACGGCAGGCGGCTCGGGATGTAATCCAACTTATATGTTATACGACCCCGGTAATAATGATGGTTATCCCTATGAAGCATGGGTGATTGGTGACAGTGCCAAAACAAATACAGATACTTTAGGAGCAGGCTGGGCTGTTTCTCCTAATCCTACATGTGGTAATAATTGTACGCTAACATTAAATATAACCACTATTTACGGGGTGCCTCCGTATACTATTACTCATCCGTGGGCAAGTGGCAGCTTGACCTATGGAAGATATGATGATACAACAGCCGTCAGCAGCGGCACAGTAAATTTACCGCTCACCATTCCGGGCTGTCCGGAACCTGTTTGCAACACCACAAGCATAATTGTTCCTGCGCCAGTCGTGGTGGATGCCTGTGGAGATACGGTTCAGGGGCTTACTCCTATAACCGTTAACTTGAATCCTGTTCCCGATGTTATAATTACTCCAAGCGCTGCCACCATTTGCAGCGATAGCACCATAAGTATTTCTCTTTCGACCTGCGTTAACGGGTCAACATTGGCGTGGAAAGGCTCTGACGGGACAAGCGGCTCGGGCGGAATAGTTGACGCCCCTGTTAATAACGGCGCACTGCCCGATACGGTTACCTATACGGTAACATCTACTTCGGCAGCAGGATGCGCAAGCAGCCCCGCCCAAATACAGGTTGCAGTAAATCCATTGCCCGTAATTTCAGTATCGCCGCCATCACCTGCTATTTGCGCCGGCAATAGTATAGAGTTAACTGCCGGTGGAGCTGTAACTTATATATGGAGCCCTGCTGCAGGATTAAGTTCGACTACGGGTGATAGTGTTATAGCTAATTCACCGGGCAGCATGTATGCTGTTACCGGAACCGGCGCTTATGGCTGCATTGGCAAAGCATCGGTAACGGTTGGTCTTGCAGTTCCGCCGGTTATAAGTGTTTCGCCTCCCGCATCTATCGTGTGCATTGGTGCTAACACTACATTGACCGCACAAGGAGCAAGTACTTACACCTGGCAGCCGGCAACCGGACTGAATACTACTAATGACTCAAGCGTTACCGTTACGCCAACAATTACTATCACCTATACCGTTACCGGCATAAACAGTTCGGGCTGTATTGATTCAACAACAGTGGTAATTACGCTGGGTACATTGCCGAAGGTATCTTTTTTTATGACAGTGCCCAACACTTGCGACCCCCAACGGGTACAATTTGCCGACACCCTTCCCGGTGGTGTAAGTTACTTATGGGATTTTGGCGATGGTAGTACGGGCGCCTCCTCTAATCCGTTTCATACGTATATAGCTCCGGGGAGTTATAAAGTTAAATTAACGGTAACTGATTCGCAGGGATGTATGGATTCTGCTTCAGCAAACGACACAATTATAGCAGTGGGATATGTCGCTGTTCCCAATGCATTTGCACCTGAGGCAAATAACGGCGACGGCTATTTTACGCCGCATGTATTATGCATGGATTATTCCGGTTATACTTTCAATGTATATAGCCGGTGGGGGCAATTGCTTTTTCAAACGGACGATGCAAACCAGGGCTGGGACGGAAGATATAACGGGGTTGCAGAGCCGGTTGGGGTATATATTTATTACGTGCAATTTAACTGCGGCAACTGTCCGCTTATTAAAAAAGGAAATATTACGCTGCTGAAGTAGTTTTTAAGTTAATTGTTAAATGTTAATGGTTAATTGTCATAAATAAATCACAGTTCAGAGAACTAAACTCAATTAAACGCAGGATTGTTGCTAATTTTGCTGTTGTTAACTAACAGACTACAAAAGTCTTAGAGACTTTTGTAGTTTAGAAAAATAAAAAATGACCATAACATCTGAAGATATATTAAATGCCCTCAGGCATGTAAAAGACCCTGATTTGGGGAAGGACATTGTTACTCTTAACATGGTGAAAGATATTGCTATTGATGGCAATAAAGTTTCCCTTAACGTTGTGCTTACAACACCCGCCTGCCCGCCTGAAAGAAGAGATTCGGCAGGATTGTGTGGATGCCGTACATCTTTATGTTGCCAATGATATTGATGTTAAAGTTGAGGTTACTTCTGATGTAACTTCACGGCGTAAGGATTCTAAAATGCTTTTACCCGGTGTAAAAAATATTATTGCAGTGGCATCGGGCAAAGGCGGCGTGGGCAAATCCACAGTGGCGGTTAATTTGGCTTTGGGCTTGGCTAAAAACGGCGCCAAGGTTGGTTTGCTTGATGCAGATATTTATGGACCATCTATACCATTAATGTTGCAAATAAAAGGAAAGAAACCGCTGATTGAAGACAGAAACGGCAAAGCGGTAATTATTCCTGTTACACAGTATGGTATTAAAACATTATCCATTGGATTATTGGTAGATGAAAAACAGGCGGTGGTGTGGCGCGGCCCGATGGCATCGTCGGCATTAACGCAATTTGTAGGCGATTGTGATTGGGGCGAGCTGGATTATCTTATTATTGATTTACCGCCGGGCACGGGCGATATTCATCTTACACTGGTACAAACGGTTCCGGTAACCGGCGCGGTTATTGTTACCACGCCGCAGGAAGTGGCAATGGCTGATGCGCGCAAAGCCGCGGGCATGTTCAGCATTAATCCTATTAATGTGCCTATTATTGGTGTTGTGGAAAATATGTCGTATTTCACACCGGCGGAGTTACCCGCCAACAAATATTATATCTTTGGTAAAGGAGGCGGTCAAAAATTAGCCGATGAATTTAACGTGCCGTTTTTGGGAGAGATTCCATTGGTGCAAAGCATTCGCGAGTGTGGCGACAATGGTATTCCGGTTGTACTGGAGGAGGATTCACCTTCAGCAATTGCCTTTTTGCAGTTGGCAAAAACTACGGCACAGCAGGTGAGTATCCGTAATGCAAAAATGGAACCTTCTAAAAAAGTTGAGGTTATAAGATAATATGACAACCGTTAAACCACATAATGCCGAGTTAATGCAGCGTATCGAGAAATCGCTGGATACGATGCGCCCTTACCTGTTAACAGACGGAGGCAACATTGAAGTGGTTGGAATTACTAATGACCGTGTACTGATAGTGCGCCTTATAGGCAACTGCGAAGCTTGTCCCATGAGCATTACCACCATGAAGGCGGGCGTGGAGCAAGCCATTCTGCGCGAAATACCTGAAATACTAAGGGTAGAAGCGATTTAATTTGAGAATGTGCGAATTTGAAAATGATCGGCAGTTATTAAATCGTCTGCCATCTAAAAATCTAATATCTAAAAGCCTCACGCCTCATTGGCACATTAGCACATCGGCATATTGGCACATTAAATTATCTTTTAATCTTCTAATATTTTACGGATATTTGGCGGCATGAATTTCGCCGGTCTTGTTGAACAGATACATCTTAAACGCTCTTACCTGTGCGTGGGGCTTGACAGCGACATAGCAAAAATACCCAAATTTCTTCTTTCAGAATCCGACCCGCTGTTTGCTTTTAACAAGCATATTATTGATGCCACTAAAGAGCATTGTGTGGCATATAAGATAAATACGGCATTTTATGAATCAATTGGCAACTTGGGATGGGAGGCGATGGAAAAAACAGTGAATTATATTCCTGAGGATATTTTTAAGATTGCGGATGCCAAGCGCGCCGATATTGGAAACACCTCTAAAATGTATGCCAAAGCATTTTTTGAAGACATGCCGTTTGATGCGGTGACCGTGTCGCCGTATATGGGCAGCGATTCCGTGCTGCCGTTTTTAGAGTATAAAAATAAATGGATAATACTTCTTGCGCTTACATCTAATGAAGGCAGCAAAGATTTTCAACTGCTGAAAACGGGCGATGAATATTTATACGAAAAAGTGATTAACGTATCAAAGCAATGGGGCAGCGCCGAAAATATGATGTATGTGATAGGCGCCACGCATCCCCAGAAATTTGTTGAAATACGAAAGCTGTTACCCAATCATTTTCTTTTAGTGCCGGGCGTGGGCGCACAGGGCGGCGACCTCTCTGAAATCTCTAAAAACGGTTTAAATAAAAATTGCGGCTTGCTGGTAAATGTCTCGCGGCAAATTATTTATGCAGATAATTCCGAAAATTATGCGCACAAAGCCGCGGAACAGGCGGCGGAATATCATGGTGTGATGCGGAAGTTTGTTGAATAAAATTGGGATAAAAATATATTATGGACTATGAAAAAAATATATCAATTGTAAAGGCTAATTATAAAACTAAAGATGATATAATTAATATTGTGAAATTGCTAAAAGAAGCAGGTGCCGGTTACATTGACTCTATTTGGGCAATAGCACATGTTGGAAATTTAACTATCGGCGAAGTTGAAGAAATACAGATAAATTCACCTTCCTATATTGGCGAGAAGGATAGAATTATAGAGAATAGAAACATAATATTAGATGCTTGGTTTTCTGATAAACCAAAGAAAGATGATGAAACTACAGATGAAGATGATAATAAATGGATACGAATCAAATAATAGTATCTACATTCTGTCATCGCTGTGTTTCACACTGCAAAGTTTTGCGTTGCGTGGACACCGGGATACAAAACTTTTGACTTTTGAGTTTTAACTTTTTATATTTTCTCCACCCACTTTTACCTTATCCTTCTCCATCTGCGCGAAAAGCTGCGATGGAGCCTTAATTATTAGCTGAAACCAAATATGCCGAACTGCCTGTGGTTTTAAATGATTTTAATAGTTGCCTGTGCGCAACAATAAGGTGATTGATAATATAATCTTCATCGCCTTTATTGTCTTTAACATCAGGCTCTACGTGTGAAAATAATAGCCACACATTGCCTTTTAGACTATCTATTTCAACTAAATAATTGTCGGGGTTGTCGGCGTTTCTTGTTCCGCAAACCACATCCTTATCAAAAGATACCTTATGAATTCGCTCATAATAGTATGTTGAAGTTACCGACCTGCAATACACATAAACCTTCTGACCCGGCAGCCAATTAGAATTTATATAACCAATACAATCTCTTAACTCTTCCTTGCGAAAGGGAAATCTTTTATTTACAATTGACCTTGGCATGGAAGCCAGCGAAATTATCAGCACAACTAAGCCAACATATTTATTAGTGCGATTAACAATAAGCTGCAGAAGGATATAAAACGCCAAAGCGAGCATGGGGGCAAAAAATGCCGCCAGGTATAGCATAAAACGTGTTTCAAAAGGATAGAGGTGCAGGGCGGATAGAACAATATGTAAACCGAGCGGAAACAAAAGCAGGAAAAGATATTTCCACCGTCGTTGCCAAATAAAAATAATTATGGCAAGGAAAAACATAATTTTAAACGGCAGGGCGAAAAAATCAAAAATGCAGGTGAATTGTGCACCAACCCACATTATAAATTTCATAGAAAAAATATTCAACGGCGTAAAAGCGGCTTGCCAGTATGTCTGCATATATGTCACAACCGGGTTATGGTAAATAAAGAAGAAATAATAGAGTGCGAATGCAATTGTCCAACAGGCAAACATCAGTATTAGCAAGCGGTGTTTTAAAATAAAACCTAAACCGTGTTTTGACAGGTAGTAAACGCCGATAGTAAAAAGCACGGCTACAACGCTGTTTGATAAAAAAATTAAAATTGAGCCGATAATCGCTAAGGCTATGTAGCGTTTATTTTCATTTGAAAACAGGCTGGGAGAAAACACAAGATTTAACAGACATAGTGCGGCAAATAAGTCGCTTTGATATTGTTTTACCTCTACAGAATAATTAATTAGAAGGGGTGAGGTGGCAATAAGGAATAATGCTAAGAGTGCAACCGCTTCATTATTGGTAATTGATTTTGTTAAATGGTGTACTAGAGACAAGCTAACTAAACCGCAAAGAAGAGGAAATAAGCGCAAGCTCATTTCTGAATTGCCAAAGAGGAGTATGTTAATTTTTTCAATAAACAGAAATAAAACGGGAGCTGCCTGTTGGTAATCTAAGGGGTGTAATAAGCTGCTAAAATTTCTGTCGGTTATATTTAAAGCAACGGCAGCTTCATCAGACCATAAACTGCGATTTAGAAAATAGGGTATAAGCCGCAAAACTACGCCGGCTGTTAATAATATATAATATAAAGGTTTTACGGGAAGCTTCAATAAATTAAATTTTCTCCACCCAAACTGCCGTTCCATAAGCCAAAACCTCTGTTACGCCCTGTGTCACTTCATTGGCATCATAGCGCATGGCGATGACAGCGTTGGCTCCCATTTTCTGGGCATGGTCTAACATAAATTCAAATGATTCCTCGCGGGTTTTTTCGCAAAGCTCGGTGTATATGGTAATGTTGCCGCCCACTAAGGTTTGCAGCTGTGCGCCGATGTTTGCTACTACATTGCGCGAGCGCACGGTAATGCCGCGCACCAATCCAAAATATTTTGTGATTTTATAACCGGCTAAATCGTTGCCGGTGGTTACTAAAGTTCTGTCCATGGTTTTTTTAACAAAAATAACATTGTATGGAACATTATAGGTATAGATTGATGTTTTATTTACAATAATTTATCTTTGCAACTATGGCAAGAATTATGGGTATTGATTATGGCAAAAAACGCGTGGGTATTGCGATTACAGACCCTATGAAACTGATTGCCGGCGGCTTAACCACGGTAAATACAGAAGAGGTGATAAATTTTTTAACTGCCTATTTTTTAAAAGAACCTGTTGAAGTAATAGTGGTGGGCTTGCCTAAAAATTTAGATAATACGCCAACTGATGCTACTGTGGGAGCGGAACGTTTTATCGCCGAACTGAAAAATAAATTTCCTGCTATTCCGGTTCAAACGGTTGATGAGCGGTTCACCTCAAAAATGGCAATGCAGAGAATTATAGCCAGCGGCATAAAAAAGAAAGCGCGGCGGGATAAAGCCCTGATTGATAAAACCAGCGCAACACTTATTTTAGAAACTTATTTACAACAGCAGGTATGATTTACCCTATTGTGGCTTATGGCGACCCGGTGTTAAGGAAAAAGACAAAGGAAATCACAGCAGATTATCCTGATCTTAAAACCTTTATTGACGACATGTGGGAAACGATGTACTCGTCAAACGGGGTGGGGCTTGCCGCGCCGCAGTTGGGCGATTCCATCCGGCTTTTTATTGTAGACAGCCGCCAGATATTGGATAATCTTAAAGACAAAAATAAATATGACTGGTCAAATGACAAGGGCGTGAAAGATGTATTTATCAACGCGAAAGTTATTGCCAAAGAAGGCGAGGAGTGGATTTATAACGAGGGTTGCTTAAGTATTCCAAAGATAAGAGAAGATGTAACCCGGCACGATGAAGTCCATATTCAGTATTACGATGCCGATTTTAAATTTCACGATAAAAAATTTGTAGGATTATCGGGGCGCATTATTCAGCATGAGCATGATCATGTGGAAGGTATTTTATTTATTGACCACCTGAAACCACTTAAGAAACGCCTGTTAAAACGGCGCCTGGAGGAAATTTCACGGGGGAAAGTTGAAGTGGATTATAAGATGCGGTTTCCGAAAATGGGGAAATGATTTTAGTTAATGGTTAAAAGTTAATTGTTAATCGTTTTGGAAAAGAAAGTGAGAGAAGTGAAATTTAAAAGGACCATTAACTCTTAACAGTTAACTCCTTATTGCCCGGATTGATCAGAAGAGCTTGGAGAGGATTTAAGCTCGCCGTTTTTAATGGCTTCAAAGAATTGAGCCCATGCAAAGGGGTCGAGCAGGCTGATAGGCTGATATTGACCGATATAATAAAGTTTTTGTGAATATTGCTGCATCAGCTTCATATGATTTATTGTCGGATCGGCAGGTGCATTTATTTCCAAAGCCAGCAAAGTCTGCCTGCTCAGATTTCTGCGGGCGCGGGCTAAATTGTCATCGGGAATATCCAAATGCTTGAACGCATAAGCAAATTGATCTTTTGTCGGGTAGGGATAAATGTTGGTTTGCGGAAGATTATAACTGATATGCTCCAATTTTATTTCTGAAGAATATCTGTCTACTTTGGTAAGTGTTCGTGGAATTACCTCGTAATGTTTTACAAATCCGATTGACGTGAACACCACGCTGTCTCCGGGAGAAACAACGAGTGAAAAGAATCCCTGGTAATTGGCGTAAATGCCATTGTCGTTCGTTATATCATAAACAGTGGCAAAAGATATAGGCTTCATGCTGTCGGCGGTGACAACAACTCCGCTGTATTGCACGTAATTTTGCGCTGCAGTGTGATGATTTAAGGCACAAACCAATAATAAACCAGCACTAAAAAATATACACTTTAAACGAAAAATCATAACTATATTGACCCTCAAAAATAAACAAAAAAAAGTAAAGAAAAGATTCCTGCAATAAAACAGGGAATGTAGTTAACGTGTGACGGGAATTTTTATTTGAATTTGCGGTGTGATGAAAAGCCTACATAGGCCTGTATTAACAAAATAATACCCAGTAGTATGCCTGCAAAAAGAAAAACAATTCCTACTACGCCACCGCCAACGTGCATGAGGTATTGAAATAAAACCATAGGAGCAACAATTACCAGCAAACCGATTATAGCGTCGGACAGGAATATTAAATAGCCAAAGGTGCGTGTGGATTTGTAAAACTTTGTTTTAATGACATCAACGTATTTTGAAGAGGCGTGTTCATCAGCCATACTGTGGGCGTAGCGAATAAAATAGGCGCAGTTTTGATGTGTTTCCGGGCTGTGCCCGTTTTGTAAATCAGCATTATAAAGCTTTCGTGTGTTGGGATGTATTAGAATTTCATATGCCTCGTAAGCGCGTAAATAATCCTGCCTTGCATCGGGAAGGGGGTTATTATCAGGATGTAATTCTTTTATTTTTGTGCGAAAGGATGCCTTTATCTGCGACTCGCTGGCATCAGCCGGAACTTCAAGAATTTTATAATAGTCAGGAAACATAAGTATAAATTTTACTTAATCCTCTAATAACATCTTGGAAAAATAAGATTTTTTTTTTAAATGACAAAATTTCTATATGCTAAAAGGCAACACATACGAATGTGGATAACTTTGAGATGGGGAACTTATTGGTTAAATAACGAACTTACCTTTATAAGTATTGTTATAATAAGTATTTTTGCGCAAATTTTCAAAGAGAAATGATAAAATCACCCGATTCTTTTGTATCCCGGCATATAGGACCTAATGAGGCTGAAACCAGGCAAATGCTTGCAGCAACAGGTATTGAATCACTCAATCGGTTAATTGATGAAACCGTTCCTGCATCTATCCGGTCTTCATCACCTCTTAACCTGCCCGCTGCAATGACTGAGTATGAATATCTTACTCATATTAAAGGTATTGCAGAAAAAAATAAGGTATACCGTTCTTATATCGGTTTAGGATATTATAATACTATAACTCCGTCGGTTATTTTGAGAAATATGTTTGAAAATCCGGGTTGGTACACGCAATATACACCTTACCAGGCGGAGATTTCGCAAGGACGACTGGAATCATTGCTGAATTTTCAAACGATGGTTCTCGATTTGACGGGGTTAGATATTACCAATGCCTCTTTATTGGATGAAGCTACTGCCGCTGCTGAAGCCATGCATATGTTCTTCTCCACCCGAACAGTAGATACGACAAGCAATAATTCATTTTTTGTTTCTGAAAAATGCTTTCCGCAAACTATTGATGTCTTGAAAACGAGGGCATTGCCCCATAACATTAATTTAATAATCGGTACCGACAGCGACATTAAAAAACAGGATAAGCTGTTTGGCGCATTGCTACAAAACCCTGACAGCGATGGCGCCGTGCACGATTATACTGCACTAATTAGCTGGTTACATGATAAGGGCGCCAAGGTTGTTATAGCGGCAGATATTTTATCGCTTGTTCTTGTTAAGTCGCCCGGAGAAATGAATGCCGACGTGGTTGTGGGCAGTACGCAGCGCTTTGGTGTTCCTATTGGTTTTGGAGGTCCTCATGCCGCTTATTTTGCGGCAAAGGATGAATTTAAGAGAGCGATACCGGGGAGAATAATAGGTGTTTCTATTGATGCCCGCAATAATACTGCTTACCGCATGGCGCTGCAAACGCGCGAGCAGCATATTAAACGTGAAAAAGCTACATCTAATATTTGTACAGCCCAGGCGCTTCTCGCAAACATGGCTGCCATGTATGCTGTTTACCATGGACCGAAAGGCTTAAAGCAAATTGCAAATAAAGTGCATCATTTAACAGTTGCGCTTTTCGAGGCTTTGGTTTCATTAGGGTATAAGCAATTGAATGACGTTTATTTTGATACACTTAAAATAAGTACTGAAAATTTCGGCAATGAAGCAGGAAATAAAATTTTATCTCTTGCTGATTCTTCCCGGATTAATTTCAGAAAGATTGATAAGAATCACATTGGAATTTCTTTGGATGAAACGGTTTCTGTGAACGATTTAAATGACATCGTGCAACTATTTGCCAAGGCAGCGGGAAAAATGCCGCCTTTGGTTTCAGCTAAAGAAAAAACTGTTATACCGGATGAATTGATACGCCGTTCAAAAATTCTTACCCACCCTGTTTTTAATACACATCATTCAGAAACACAAATGATGCGTTACATAAAGAAGCTTGAAAACAAGGACATAGCCCTTAACACCTCCATGATTCCCCTTGGTTCCTGCACGATGAAATTAAATGCGGCATCGGAAATGATACCGGTGAGCTGGACTGAATTTGCTACCATTCACCCGTTTGTTCCCAAAAACCAGGTAGAGGGCTATCTGCAAATCATTCATGAGCTTGAAGCATATATGTGTGCCATTACAGGATTTGATGCCTGTTCTCTTCAGCCCAACAGCGGCGCACAGGGCGAATATACAGGGCTTATGGTAATAAGAGCTTATCATGCCGACCACGGAAATTCGCAACGCAATGTGGCGCTGATTCCATCATCGGCTCATGGTACTAACCCCGCAAGCGCGGTGATGGCAGGTATGAAAGTAGTAGTTGTAAAATGCGATGACCTTGGAAATATTGAATTGTCAGACTTAAAAGCAAAAGCGGAACAATATAAAAATGAATTGTCGTGCCTGATGGTTACGTATCCTTCAACACACGGTGTTTTTGAAGAAAGCATTAAGGATATATGCAGCATTATTCATCAATACGGCGGGTTGGTATACATGGACGGAGCGAATATGAATGCACAGGTGGGATTAACCAGTCCCGGCGAAATTGGAGCCGATGTAAATCATATTAATCTTCATAAAACGTTTAGTATACCCCATGGCGGCGGTGGACCGGGCATGGGACCGATTTGTGTAAATAAAAAACTCGCACCCTATTTGCCAAAGCATGTCTTATTGGAAACCGGCGGCGACAAAGGCATTCATGCCGTTTCATCGGCGCCGTTTGGCAGTGCGCTAATTCTTATTATTTCTTATGGGTATATAAGAATGCTAGGAGCAAAAGGCTGTCTTGAGGCTACACGTTATGCCATTTTAAATGCCAACTATCTGAAATCAATTCTTGAAAAGCATTATCCTATTTTATATAAAGGTAAAAACGGACGGTGTGCCCATGAGTTTATTTTGGATTTACGAGAATTTAAAAAGGCAGGCATTGAAGCAGAAGATGTGGCTAAACGACTCATGGATTATGGATTTCATGCGCCAACATTATCCTTCCCGGTGCCGGGAACCATTATGATAGAGCCCACTGAAAGCGAGGATAAAACGGAATTAGATAACTTTTGCCATGCCCTGATTTCTATACGCGAAGAAATTCAGGAGGTGGAAGAAAATCATGCAGATAAGCTTGATAATGTACTAAAAAATGCTCCCCATACAGCGGTTGAAGCCACTTCGGATGATTGGCAGCATCCCTATACAAGGGCTAAAGCGGTTTATCCGGCAGCTTTCGTAAAACAAAATAAATACTGGCCACCGGTATCAAGAGTGAATAATACTTATGGCGACCGCCACCTTATTTGCTCTTGCCCACCGGTTGAAAACTACGAAGAGTCGTTTGCTGAACCGGATAAAAACGGGGTTTTCAGCGCCTAATATTCATTAAGACTTTTTTAGCTAAGTTTTAGTGTTTTATTAGTCATATTCCGTACTTTTACGGCGTAAAAATAATTACCTGACTAATGAAAATAGTTTACAAATCCCATTTCCATAGGTTTCTGCTATTATTGTCAATTCTTGCCATAACAGTTCATGCAGATGCACAACAATTTCAAGCAGTAACCCCTAAAGATAACTTTACCCATTTCTCAGCGGAAAGAACCTATGCTGATAGAGCTAAACTTACGGCATTAACTCCGGTACAATACCGCAATAATCCTGATTTCGGAAAGCGTTTTACCGACAGCGCACAATGGTATGAGCAAATAGATAAACGCACACTTAAAACACGCACATATAGCGGACTGGGCAATGAAATTATCACAGAAAATGCGTACGATAATATTAATTATGTTGATGCAAACGGGTGGATGAGAGCCGTTGATACAAAACTAAAACCCTATTTAAATGGCTGGTCAGCTCAACAGCAGGAAATGCCGGTTTATCTCTATCCTGATGCCAGCACGGCTTTATCAATCGGGGACAACGAGTTAATGGTATTCAACAAAAATGTTAAGTTTAACCATGTGGGAATTTCAGCAACTAATTACACCGTTGGAGATAATGGCATGTCTATTAAAAACGCGGCGACAAATACTGATAAAATTATCCGATTTGGCAGAGGTAGCATAGAAACCGATTATAGTATTAAACAACCCATTAAGTTAAATGGCGATTTGATTATAAGCGAAGATATTGTTCTTCCGGCCGGGTATATTATTTCGGAAAATACTAATAAAGAATTTGATGCGGATACAAAAGGCATGGTAGTACTGGATGCAAATGGAAAAGAAGTAGCCGAATTGAAAGCTCCTTTGTGTTATGATAATCACCATAAAAGTTCGATTACCGGTTTATATAATATTCAAACCCAGGCAGGGGGATATAAGCTTGAAATACAGGTTTCCGCTTCATGGCTCAATGATCCGGCGCGTCAATATCCTGTAACAATTGACCCACTTGTAGTTGGAAAGCATGTGTATTGGACTTCCCCGGCTAAAATTCCTTCTTGCTTAGCTCCAAGCTATGGTTCAGGCACTTTAACGGCTACTGTACCCGGTGATATCACCATTACGCACTGTATCATAGAGGGCTCATGGTATTCACCTGTGATAGCAAAAAAACATTTTAGTGAAACATTTGTCAGCAGTTGCAATTCTTCTTATGGTCCTGTTACAGTAAATGTTGACTCTCCTTCTGCCAATTTACCCGGTCTTGCCTATGGAAGATTTGATACGTATGATCCAAGCTTTATTCATCCGATTACTTGCTGTTTACCACCCCAATGTACCGCACAAAATTTTACCGTGACCATGGAACTGACCCGTGATTCCGGCGCCGTCGATGGTTGCGATACTTCACTATATGGATGGTACGATCCGGTGCAAGCCAATGTCTATAATTATTTAGGAGATTCCGGAACCTTTGAAGTTTTTGTTGCCGGTCGCACTGTTCAGGATTCCACTCTGACATTTACTCCGACTTCTGTTTGCGCCAACCAATGTACAGTTAACATGAATGTAAGCGTTTATTATGGAGTGCCGCCTTATACGATGACACATCCCTGGGCGAAAAAAGATACTACATTCGGAAAACATTTAGGTTGTCAAACATGGAGCAGCAGGGGCACTGCATCTTTAACACTTGATATTCCCAATTGCCCGGGACCAAACTGCACACCTTCAACATTAGATATACCCCCACCGCATATAGTTGACGCTTGCGGAGATTCAGTTAAAGGGTTGTCTTTTTCAATAATTGGAGTAAATGCAACACCTAATGTTATTGCAACGCCGGTTTCTAAAAGTATTTGTAGCGGCACTAATGTGGATATTTCACTTAAATCATGTGAACCCGGTGCAACATTTTCTTGGAGTGGCTCTGATGGCACCAGCGGCTCAGGAGACACTATAAGTGATGTGTCGAATAATAACACTAATTCCAATATAGCACTTAATTACACTGTTACAGCAACAGGCGGCGGTTGCACAGGCAACCCTTTTGTATTCGTTGATACTATAACTCCTTTCACCGTTCTTATCAGTCCTTCGGCAGCAACGATATGTGATGGCAGTAGCGTAGATATTACTACATCAGGCGATGCCAATACCTACTCATGGTCGCCGTCTGACGGTTTAAGTTGTACGACATGCGGCAACCCGGTGGCTACACCAACAGTTACGACTACCTACTCTGTTAAAGGAACCAATGGCGGCGCATGTTCAGCAAAAGACAGCATAGATATAGTTGTCAATCCGATTCCCACGCTCACTGTTTCACCTACTGACACTACAATTATTGTAGGACAGTCGGTTAATCTTAAGGCTAAAAGCAGTGGTTCAGTTACCTGGTCGCCTTCAACAGGTCTTAGCTCCACCACCGGCGATAGCATAATAGCTACTCCAACTGTTACTACCACATACACAGCGACTGTAACTTTGAATTCCTGTACGATTTCAGAAATTGTAATAATAAAAGTGAATGCTTCACTGTATGTGCCAAGTGGATTTACTCCCAATTCGGGTAATGAAAATTCTAAATTGTATGTATTGCCTGAATTAAGTGTAGGGCTGACCTTACAGGAATTCCGGGTATACAATCGCTGGGGTGAAGAAGTATTTGAAACCAAAGATATAACTATCCCATGGGATGGCACATTCAATGGCAAGCCGCAGCCAATGGGAACCTACGTTTACTATGTCCAATTTCTTAAAGAAGGGCAAACCCAACCTATTATAATTAAGGGTAATGTTACTTTAATAAGATGAGTATATTGTTTACGGCATTTAGTTTATAAGATTACTTCCTCTTCTAATAAACGAGATGCGATAAAAAAATTATTCCGAAGTAATAGCAGCATTACTTTAGAAGTTTTATACACTGCGCTGTCAATAACTTTCCTACCGTAATTTGTATTCATTCTTTACTTTTACAAATAAAGAAAATATTTTTTACGATGACCTTGTTACAAAAGTTGTCCTGTATTAAGTATTTAATAATTTGCTTTTTGACGATTGTAATTACTGCTCATGTTAACGCGCAGGTACCGTTGTTGAAATCGGATAAAGGGAATTTCACTCACTTCACTCCCGAAAAAACATATCCTGATCGTGCTAAACTTAACGCCTTAACACCGGCACCATTTCGTAATCACCCTGACTTTGGTAAATGTTTTGCCGCTAAAACGCAATGGTACGAACAATTAGATAGGCGCACTCTTAAATCCCGAACTTATAGCGGACCGGACAATGAAGTAATAGTAGAATATGGGCATGAAAATCTGAACTATATTGATGCCGATGGCTGGATAAGAGCCGTTGATACAAAACTCAAACCCTCTGCCAATGGCTGGGCGGCAGAGCAGCAGGAAAACCCTGTTTATCTCTACCCCGATGCCAGCACTGCCTTGTCGCTCGGGCATAATACAATGATGATATTTAATAAGAGTGTTCAATTCAATCAGAGCGGCATCTCGACCGGTGATTACACGGTTGGCGACAATGGCATGTATATAAAAAATGCAACACCCGGCACAGATAAAATTATTCGTTTCGGGCGCGGCAGAATAGAAACGGATTATAAAATTAATAAGCCGCTTAAATTAACCGGAGATTTGGTTATAAGCGAAGATATTATTCTTCCTTCCGGTTATACCATTTCTGAAAATGACAACTATAATTCTGATGAAGATGCCCCCGGCTCGCTTATAGTAAAAGACCCGGCGGGAAAAATCGCCGCAGAATTAAAATCACCTTTTTGTTATGATAACAAAAGAAATTCTATACTTGGCACATATCATTTTACGAAAAAGGCAGATGGATACGAGCTTGAAGTAACTATTCCCTCGTCGTGGCTCAATGACCCGTTGCGCCAATATCCTGTTACAATTGATCCGGTTGTAAAGACCAGTATCTATGGATATGGAGGTGGAGTAATTTATTCATGTCTTGATTCTTTTGGCACGGGTGGTATGGATACAGGTTCAATATTAATCGCCATACCGCCAAATATTACAATAACCAATTTTTTTGTACAAGCCGATTTCTATGATACAACGACAACAGTTAATTTGAATCATGGAATATTTTGGTTTTGGACATCGTGCGGTGATTCCCTTACTACTTCGTATACAGGACCTGATTCAGCTGCGCCGGGCTGGGTATATATTCCACTTGATTCGGCAGATTTTTTACAATATTCCCCTAACATGTTATGCTGTTATAAGCCATCGTGTAGCACCCAATTTTTTACTTTAACTATGGCACTCCTCCGTGATGAAGGCGGAACAGGATGTAATGCAGACTATATATATTATGACCCATCTAACACTGACGGCTATCCCTTTGAGGCCTATCTTGTGGGACACACGGTTGAGGGCTCTTATACCGTTCCTGATTCAATATGTGCCTCTCAATGCAGTTTTAATATAAATGTTACCGCAAATTATGGCGTACCACCGTATACAATTACTCACCCGTGGTCAAAAGATATCATTACATTCGGAGAATATTCCACTGACTCTTGCACCAGTATTGGCAATGATAGTTTGACAATCACTATTCCAAATTGCCCGGGAACAGGGTGCACTGCTTCATCATTAAAAGTGCCACCACCTGTTATTACAGATGCCTGCGGTAAAACTTTTGCCGGACTCGATTCACAAACTGTCATTCTTACTGCTTCACCCAATGTTCTTGCAACCCCAGATACGCAAACGGTTTGCAGCGGTGGCAACATAAGCATTACGCTTAGCTCATGCGCTTCCAGTGCAACTTACATATGGACAAGCTCGGAAGGAGCAAGTGGTTTGGGCACACCCATTATTGATACACCGAATAACCCAAACAATAAAACAATAACCGTAAATTATTTTGTGACACCTTTTGCCGGGGGGTGTTCAGGAACTGTGACGGCATTTCCTGTGAAAGTAACACCTTTCACCGTGTTAATTACCCCATCAAAAGCGGCTTTATGTGAGGGTGACAGTGTAAACCTGGTATTATCAGGGGATGCCACTACATACTCCTGGACTCCTTCAACCGGATTGAGCTGTACAACGTGTGACACTGTAGAAGCATCACCTACAACGACAACTACCTACATTGTTATGGGAATCAATGGCGGAGCCTGTAGTGCAAAAGCGTCAATTAAGGTTACGGTAAGTCAAGGGCTAACTTTAAATATAACACCTCAATCGCCGGTTATTTGTGATGGGCAAAATGTTACCTTATTGGTTACGGGAGACACCAGTTATATATGGACGCCTTCGTCAGGACTGAATGTGACAACGGGCGACAGTGTGATTGCCAACCCGACGATAACGACAACTTATACGGTAATGGACGCGGATACCAACAGTTGCGGGGAAACAGATTCAGTGGTAGTAACCGTTATACCTTCTCCTAATAAACCATCATTCAGTCAACAGGGAGACACGCTTATTTCAAGCTCTAAACATGATAATCAATGGTATCGTAATGATACCCTGCTTCTAAATGATACGAGCCAGGACCTTATAATTACTGTATTAGGGTGGTACTGGGTGAATGTAAATAATGAAGCCAATGGTTGCAGCACAGCATCAGATTCTATGAAGATAGATTCAATAGCGGGTATAAACCGGTTATCAGGTATCATTGAGCTGGTATCAATATATCCTAATCCGTTTAATAATGAGCTATTCATTAAAATAAGTTCATCAGCAGGAGATATGGAAGACTGGACAATGGAGCTTACCGATGTGCTGGGCAGGACATTGTATTCAATGTCACCACTAAATCCCCTGAGGGGGACTTTCGAAATTGATTTGTCAAATCTTCCCGCAGGAGTTTATTTCATAACGATTATAAATGAAACAGGAAGGGCAGTATTCCCTGTTGTAAGACAGAATTAAACCGGGTAGTACAATCGGGATTTTTTAAAAACGGATTTGAGTCAGCCCCGATAAGTGGATAATTCAGGAATTTACCTGACGCATTTATTGGCTATAATGAATAATTTTGTACTGCAAAAAAAACTACAATGAAGTTATACTGTAAACCACTATGCAACCTGTTATTGTCACTTCTTACCATCGCTATTACTTCTTCTGTTAATGCACAACAGTCTTCACTGCAATCGGCTAAAGATAATTTTACTTTTTTTACGGCTGCAAAAACGTATGCTGATATTGCCAAACTCACTGCATTAACACCTTCTCAATATCGCAATAACCCCGATTTCGGTATACGGCTAAAAGATAGTGTAAATTGGTATGAGCAAATTGATAAGCGTACACTTAAAACCCGCACTTACAGGCGGAACCGGTAATGAGATAATCATTGAAAAGGGATATGATAATCTTAATTATACCGATGCAAATGGCTGGATGAGAGCGGTAGATACTAAACTTAAACCATCTGCCGACGGGTGGTCTGCAGAGCAACAGGAAATTCCCGTATATCTTTATCATGATGGCAGCACGGCACTGTCGCTGGGAGGCGGGGCATTAATGACCTTTAATAAAAATGTTCAGTTTAACGGGCAGGGAATTTCCATAAATAATTACACGGCCGGGGATAATGGCATGTATATAAAAAACGTAGCGCCAAATACCGATAAAATTATTCGATTCGGACGCGGGAGAGTAGAAACAGATTATCGTATTAACCAGCCGGTTAAATTAAATGGCGATTTGATTATAAGCGAAGATATTAGTCTTCCTGCCGGTTATACTATTTCAGAAAATACAAACTACGATCCTGAAACAGATGCCCCCGGCTCGTTTATCGTAACAGGAACTAATGGAAAGACGGTTGCAGAATTAAAATCGCCGCTATGTTATGATAGCCGTAAAAATTCGATACTTGGTTCGTATCATATTCAAAAGCAAGCGGGCGGTTACCGGCTTGAAGTAGCTGTTCCTGCGGCATGGATTAATGACCCGTTACGACAATACCCAGTTACAATTGATCCGGTAGTTAATGGTCCATTAGCAACTTATTCCGGTGGTATAATCCCTTCATGTGTTTATCCTCAATTTGACACGGCTTCAATCGTTGTCACTATTCCCGGTAAAATAACTATTACAAATTTTTTTGTACAGGGAGAGTATTATACCCCTGTTTTAGACATAAAATACGGATTCCTTTCTTTCCAAACATCGTGCTTAATCAGCCCTATTATTTATCCCGGTGCTGATGTTCAAAATGGTGATACTGATCTTCCCGGCTGGGTATATGCCCCATTAGCTGAAAATGATTTGGATGCATTTTCCAATGCAACCTGTTGTTATCAACCGTCCTGTTCACCACAAACTTTCAGGCTCATTATGGGCATAGCCCGTGATACCATAGATACTGCAGGTTGTAATGCACGATATTTTTATTACGATCCTTCAAATACTGATGGGGAGCCCTTCGAGGCTTATATTGTAGGACATACTGTTGAAAGTTCGTATTCGGTTCCTTCTCCAATATGTGCTAATCAGTGCACATTAACAATGGCAGATAGTGTACATTATGGTGTGCCTCCTTATACAATCACTCACCCGTGGATGAGCGATACTATTACAATTGGAAGCTATTCAACTAATGATTGCACCAGTAAAGCCGGTGTAAAATTAAATCTTACAATTCCTAATTGCCCGGGTCCTTCGTGTATCGCATCATCTTTAACAATCCCCCCTCCCAGAATAGTGGATGCTTGCGGCGATACCGTTGCTCTTCTTTCAAAAACTATTACTGTTAATGCTGTGCCCGTTGATACTGTAACTCCGGATAGCCAATCGGTTTGCAGCGGAACTCCAATAAGTTTTTCACTCAGTTCTTGTGTAGCAGGGGCAACTTATGCCTGGACCAACTCTGAAGGAGGGAGCGGTTCGGGCAACCCGCTGACAAATACTCCAAATAACAATACCTCCAATGCTATTGTTGTTCAATATTTTGTGACGGCGACAGCCAATGGGTGCACAGGACCTCCAACAATAGCTCCGGTAGCTGTAACTCCATTTACCGTTACTGTCAGTCCCGATAGCGCATCTATATGCGAAGGTAATAGTGTAGATATTACAACAAGCGGTGAAGCTACTGTTTATTCATGGATGCCGGCTTCAGGGTTAAATTGTACTACATGCAGCAACCCCCAGGCTACCCCATCCATTTCTACTACATATACTGTCAAAGGAACCAATGGCGGCGCTTGTTCAGCAACAGATAGTATTGTTATACTTGTTGGTCCTAAACCTACATTAACTGTTTCAAAGGATACTACAATTATTCTCGGGCATTCTACACATCTTTATGCTACAACAGGCGATTCAGTTAAAGTAACCTGGTCGCCATCAACAGGGCTTAGTTCTACCACCGGAGATACTGTTTTAGCAAGCCCGTCAACCACTACAACTTATACAGTTTCCGCCACAGATGGACCTTGCACTATTACGGCTGAAGTAGTAGTTATAGTGGAAGCTACCTTTGTGGTGCCAAGCGCCTTTACGCCTAATTCAGGTAATTCGAACTCCAGATTATATGTTTTGCCTAATTTAATTACAGGGTTAACGTTGCAGCAATTCAGAGTGTATAACCGCTGGGGACAAATGGTGTTTGAAACCAGTGATATAACTGACGGATGGGATGGCACCTTTAACGGTAAACCGCAGCCTATGGGAACATACGTTTATTATGTTCAATATTTGAAAGAAGGACAAGCCACATCTACTATTGCTAAGGGTAATGTTACTTTGATAAGATAGATATTTTTGTTCTCAGATAGAGATAATAAAAAAAGACCTTGCATTTCTACAAAGTCTTTTATATTTAAAATCTAACGCAGTTATTTACGCATCAGCTTTCTCTTGCTTTTTCGCCCGCTTAACTGTAATCTTCAGCTTTTGTTTATCTGCACTGTCAACATCAACCAGTAAAGTATCTCCCGGTTTGGCGTGAGCATTTAGCAGTTCTTCAGCTAACGGGTCTTCCACATATTTTTGAATAGCGCGGTGTAATGGGCGTGCGCCGAATTTATCATCATAGCCTTTCTCTGCAAGAAAATCTTTGGCTTCTTTGCTCACTTCTAAAACATATCCCAGCGTTTCAATACGTGCAAAGAGATTTTTCAGTGCAATGTCAATGATTTGGATAATGTTATCTTTAGAAAGCGAGTTAAAGATAACCACATCATCAATACGATTTAAGAACTCAGGGGAGAAGGTGCGTTTCAAAGCCGATTCTATTACGCTCTTTGAATGGGTGTCCTGGCTTGCCTCGCGCGATGCGGTATTAAACCCGATACCCGTACCAAAATCTTTTAACTGGCGAGCTCCAATGTTAGAGGTCATTATGATGAGCGTGTTTTTAAAATCAACTTTTCTTCCAAGTCCGTCTGTTAATATGCCATCATCTAACACCTGGAGTAAAACACTATATACATCGGGGTGTGCTTTTTCAATTTCATCCAAAAGAATTACTGCATAAGGTTTGCGGCGCACCTTTTCGGTGAGCTGACCGCCTTCTTCATAGCCCACATAGCCCGGGGGAGCGCCAATCAGGCGGCTCACGGAGAATTTTTCCATGTATTCACTCATGTCAATACGAACAAGTGAATCTTCGTTATCAAATAAATATCGGGCTAAAACTTTTGCCAGCTCTGTTTTTCCCACACCGGTAGGACCTAAAAATATAAATGAGCCGATAGGACGCCTGGGGTCTTTCAATCCCGCGCGGTTACGCTGTATTGCCTTTGTTATTTTAGCTATCGCTTCATTCTGCCCGATTACACTGCCGCTTAATTCTTCCGACATTTTCAGCAAGCGGCTGCTTTCACTTTGTCCTACGCGTTTTACCGGTATACCGGTCATCATAGCCACCACATCGGCAATATCATCTTCGGTAACGGCATAGCGTTTGTTCTTCGTATCCTCTTCCCACTCTGCCTTTGCCGTTTCCAAATCTTCAAAAAGCTTTTTTTCTGTATCGCGGAGGCGGGCTGCCTCTTCGTAGCGCTGGCTTTTTACCACTTTATTTTTTTCCAGCTTAATATCTTCAATCTTTTTTTCCAGCTCAAGAACCGGGGCAGGAACATGTATATTTTTCAAATGCACTTTGGCACCTACTTCATCCATCACATCAATGGCTTTATCGGGCAAGAGGCGGTCGGTAACATAACGGTTTGATAAACTAACACAGGCATTTATCGCCTCATCGGAATAAGTCACATTATGGAAGTCTTCATATTTATTCTTAATGTTGTTTAGAATAATAATAGTTTCTTCTGCACTCGGCGGGTCAATAAGAACTTTTTGAAAACGGCGGTCAAGTGCACCGTCCTTTTCAATATACTGGCGGTATTCATCCAGCGTAGAAGCGCCTATGCACTGCAGTTCGCCGCGCGCCAGCGCCGGTTTGAAAATATTGGAAGCATCCAGCGAGCCTGTTGCTCCGCCGGCGCCGACAATAGTGTGAATTTCATCTATAAATAAAATTACATCATGATTTTTTTCCAGTTCGTTCATGATGGCTTTCATGCGTTCTTCAAACTGTCCGCGGTATTTTGTTCCTGCCACCAATGCAGCAAGGTCGAGCATGACTATTCTTTTATTAAAAAGCACACGCGACACTTTATGCTGAACAATCCGGTTTGCCAATCCTTCAACAATTGCGGTTTTGCCAACACCGGGCTCACCTATCAGGATGGGGTTATTTTTCTTTCTGCGGCTTAATATCTGGGATACACGTTCTATTTCTGTTTCCCTGCCAACTATGGGGTCAAGAGCGCCTTCTTCAGCTAACTTGGTAATATCTCTTCCAAAGTTGTCTAATACAGGGGTGCGCGATTTAGCTGCACCGCTTTTGCGTGAACTTGAAGAGGAAGATGCCTTTCTTTCTTCTTCAAACGATTCCTCATCCTCATTTCCGGGTAATTCGCCCTTTATTTCCTGTTGCAAAAACTCTAATTCATTCCTGAAATTTTCGTAATCTACTTCAAAACGGGTGAGAATTTCACAGGCTATATTGTCTTTGTTTTTTAGAATTGATAACATAAGGTGCTCGGTGCCAATAGTTTCAGATTTAAGCACCTTTGCCTCAAGCACAGTAACTTTCAGCACTTTTTCTGCCTGTTTGGTTAAGGGCAGGTTACTTACGTTAAGGGATTGATGAACTGATTTATCGCGAACAGCATCTTCTATAGCCTTGCGTAGAAGAATGACATCCACATCAAGAGATTTAAGCACTTTAATAGCCAACCCCTCGCCCTCGCGAATCAGCCCCAGCAACAGGTGTTCAACACCTATATAGTCGTGGCCGAGACGAAGTGCTTCCTCTCTGCTGTAGGAAATTACCTCTTTTACTTTCGGTGAAAATTTAGCTTCCATAATGATTACTTATCTGTAAGAACAATATATATTGAATGTAGTTCAATTTACGTACCATATACAAACAACATTATAATTAGTCTGAAAAAAGATGATTTTCGTTGCATAATACTATGACTTTAATCCTTCCGCTATATCTTATTAACGCAAATTTGATATTAAAGTTACAAAAGGAACGAGTAAAATCGCAGCCCATATATTTTAATTAGTTAACGAAACCGTCGCAAGCACAGTGTAAACATAGACATAAGAGTACTATTTGCAAAAAAAAACAGTCGATGTTATTCACACTTGCTTATTATGTGTACGATACGGCGGACAAAAAGTTTTTATGTGTTTTTATTTTCGCCGAATTGCTATTTTTGCACCGGCTAAAAAAATTTGGAATTTTAATAGTAATATTGCAACATGAAATTTTCAGTAGACAAACAAGACAAGCACAGCATCTTCAAATTAGACGAAGAAAAGCTGAACTCGCTTATTGCTCCACAGCTTAAAGCTGAAATGGTAGTACTTAATGCAGAGGGTGTACGTAACATCATTTTTGACCTGTCTAATGTTAGGTTTGTAGATTCATCAGGATTAAGCGCCATACTGGTTACCGACCGGCTCTGCAAAACAGCCAAAGGCACTTTTGTGCTCACCAACATTAGCGATAATGTTATGAAGTTGATTAAAATATCCCAACTCGAAAATATCCTTAACATAGTGCCCACTATGCAGGAAGCTATTGATTTGGTTATTTTAGATGAAGCCGGGCGCAGCCTGAAGAAGAGTTAAAGGGTTTGATGGTTAATTGTTAATAGTTAATCGTTTCCGAATATCCCGTATCTCATATTTAATGTCTCTCTTATTTGTTTCCATACTAAATTGAAAAGGACAATTAACCATTAACGATTAACTTAATTAACATAATTCATTCCCGGCTTAAACTCTGTCCTCAATAGCTGGTGGATAAATTCATAATCTTTATGGTTATTTACAAAATCAAGCTCAGTGGCGTTAATTACTAAAATTGGTGTATCCACTTGTTGTTTCATATAATCGAAATAGGATGTTTCTAATGCTTGCAGGTAGTCAGCTTTTATAGCGTTTTCATACCCCCTGCCGCGGCTGTTTATATTTTCAAGCAATTTATCAACCGGCAAGTGCAGGTAAAGCAGTAAATCCGGCTCAGGAAGTTCCTCATAAATAATATAAAACAATCGCTGAAACAACCTGTATTCTTCATCCCCTAAATTCACTTTTGAAAACAGCAGTGATTTAACAAACAAATAATCGGATACGGTGAAGCTGCGAAAAAGGTCTTTGGCTATAATAGTTTCTTTAAGTTGCTTATAGCGTTCAGCCACAAAAAATAATTCCAATGAAAAGGCATAACGCTGCGGCTCTTTATAAAACAAGGGTAAAAAAGGATTAGAAGCAAATTGCTCGAGCACAAGATTGCCGTTAAAATCGCCTGCAATTTTTGCAGCTAAAGTTGTTTTACCTGCTCCGATGTTTCCTTCAACCGTGATGAAATTATAAAGCATAGTTATAGGGTCTTACAGTAAGTGTATCCGTGCACTCGCGCAACAGTTGTGCAATAGTTTTTTTCAGAACCGGGTGTACAACGTTTGCTGCAATTTCAGCAAGCGGGATTAATGTAAATCGCCGCTCCTGTATATAGGGATGCGGAATAATTAATTTTTTATCGGTATAAACTAAATCGTCATACAATAAAATATCTATATCAATAATTCGCGGCTCCCACTTTATTAACCGTGTGCGCCCCATTTGTTTTTCTATCCACAAAATTTTTTCAAGTAATGGCTCCGGCAGTAAAGAGGATTCAACAAGCAGCGCCTGGTTTAAAAAGGCATTTTGCCTGGTGTTGCCCCAAGCTTCTGTTTCGTATACTGCCGATGTTTTTTTTATAACTCCCGCATGTCCGGCAATCAGTTCGGTTGCCCGCTCAATATTCTGTAAACGGTCACCTATGTTGCTTCCGGTAAATAAATAAGCCTCGCCCATGTAAGCTGCTATAATTTTCTAATGTAAATATGGTGCAATACTCTCAATTTTTTTCGATTAACTTTGTTGCCTCAATTTAAAACTCTAATTATGAAACAGTTCTTTAAAATGATGTTTGCCTCTATGGTGGGGTTTATTCTTGCCGGCCTAGTGCTCATACTATTTGTCACTATTTTTATTGCCGCCCTCATCGGCAGTTTTACCGCCAAAACCAGGCAACCGGTTATTGAAAAACCCAAGTCTGTTTTAACCCTCACACTTGATTATAATATTCCCGAGCGCACCCCCAAAAATACGTTTGACGGGTTTGACCTGTCGGATTTGCAGGGCACAAAGGTCATAGGGCTTAATGATATTCTTGCCGACATTAAAAAAGCAAAAAACGACGATAACATAAAAGGGATATTCCTTGATTTCGACATTTTTCCCTCCGGCATATCAACGGCTAAAGAAGTTCGAGATGCACTTTTTGATTTTAAACAATCGGGAAAATTTGTTAATGCCTATGCAGTAGCTTACACACAGAAAGCATATTATGTGTGCTCTGTTGCCGATAAAATTTATCTTAACCCGATGGGTGTTGTCGAGTTCAAGGGGCTTGGCGTACAAATTATGTTTTTTAAAGACCTGCTCGATAAGCTTGGCATAGAAACACAGGTATTTTACGATGGTAAATATAAAACGGCTACCGAGCCATTCCGCCGTAACAATATGAGCGATGAGAACAAAGTAATGACCACAAGTATGCTTAATGATTTGCAGAAAAATCTTTATTCTTCAATTGCCGACAGCCGTAATATACCTTATGATTCCCTGTTAAATATTGCAAATAACCTCCTCATTCGCAATGCTCAAACTTCTCTTAAATATAAATTTGTAGATAATCTCGGTTATTACGACCAGTTTCTTGATGAAATTCGCGACTACTTGAATATCGGAAAGCACGATAAAATTGAATTTGTGTCTTTAGATAAATACAATGATGTGCCCTTTAAAAACTTTACTATCAGTGATAATAAAATAGCTATTGTGTATGCACAGGGCGATATCGTTGACGGAAAGGGTAATAGCGATGAAATTGGCGGCGACCATTTTGCACAAACCCTGCGTG